>CAMPHF010000004.1 GCA_946885915.1 uncultured Idiomarina sp. | reverse complement strand
CTGATCCACCTCAGCGACAATTACTTGGCCGATGTGTGGTTCGGGTTACGGTTACCAAAAGGCAGCATACCAGCTAAGCAAAAACGGGCTTGGATGAAAGCCAGTTACCTGGAAGCTGTGCTAACAGCGGGCTTCAGTAGCATGATTAATTAATGAGCATTCATGCGGTTGCCCTGCTCGCGGCGACGTTTACTGAAATACTTAGGGTTGATACCTTGCTCAATACAAAACGCTGTTTGGGTTTGATCGCTTTGTTCAAAAGCATTAAAAAGTTCTAGCCACTGCGCGTGGCTGCGATAGATACGACTCATAAATCACCTCGTTGATTGAAACGTGGTGATAAATTAGGTCATCTGCAACAGTGTGCCTAGGTGTGCTACTAGCGACGCTTACTATTGAACACCCTCAACACCCTCTAAATCACTCCTGTGTTCTGCAATGGCCTGCAAGTTTGGCAGGTACGACATGCTCCGTTGAAATTTCATAAAATAAACAGCGAAGATAATTTTTTTCCTTATCGTTCAATTGCTTAAATTCATCCCTAAGCGGATCATAAAGGTACATACTGTCACCAATCACTTTCTTTATAGTTTGACCCTTTTTATCTGTCACCACGAGCATAAAAACTATATCTTGAGGTATTGTTGCTCCCTCAATTGTCGAGTAACCATCAAACATTAACTCCTTGCTTTTAATCGGTAAGTCACTCAATTTAACTTTTAGCATCATAATACTAGCGTCATCAACTAGCCCTTGTTCGCTCTGATAGACCCTATGTTTAGTCCAAAATCCATCGTAATAAATATCAACATAAGTGCCATCAGCACACCCAAATATAAAAATAGCGAACAATATTATTAAATATTTTTTAGCCACATGTTTCTCCTTCACCTGACGGCCTGCAAGTTGGCCCACTCACCTTTTTGACTTGCCCATCATTATGATTCTGGCGACTTCCTTCCCCTGTCTGTGAATTCACACTGTTCTCCTTGATAATTGTAACTTGATCTTGTTGTGATTTTGGGACTCCATCCTCATTAACCAATACATGAATAATTTCATGAATCAAGCCTGTTGCTGGACTTTGACTTCCATCAGATGTGACAAGCCCCTCCTGTGGATTCCATTTTATCGCGTCTCCCATAACAGCATCTCCTACAGTAGACGACGACCCACCAGAGGTCTTTTCAATTACAACAGTCTGGTCACTGTTTTCTATTCTATTGAAATATGCTTTCGCAACACTAGACCTAGAGGATAAATAAGCCTTAGCTTTGTCATAGTCTTGTTGCAAATTCGCAGCAACCTTTACTTTTCTTCCATCAGGATCAACGTATTTATAAGGATTATTGTTGGCATATGCATAGCGGTTAAAACTATGCACATCACGGAATCCGATGGGATCATTCGAATAAAACCGCCCAATCACTGGATCATAGTATCGTGCCTGCATATACATTAATCGACACTACGAGCCATAGTAAAATATCAATAAAATTAAACTAATACAGTTCGTTAGCAGTATAGCTTGGTTACTGATGCCTGCTGCATTGAGCACCAAAAAAACAAAGCCCCGCGAGGGCGAGGCTTTGGGTTCAAAGGAGTTTTAAAATTTTTCGGATTTACCTTTCTTAAATCGAAGAATCAACTTTTTCATTTGTGTATCCACTATATAAGCTACGCAGATACCTAAAATTATAGCCAACCAATATGAGTTGGTAGAAATCAGTTCAATATTAGAGGTAATAATGATTTGTTCAACAGTTCCAATTATTATCGACAAGCTCCAAGACACAACCATAAACGCCAAGGCCAAGAATGAATCATCGTATTGAATACCGAAAATCTTGATAGCTAAGCTCGTTACTGCACCAAATATGGTTATGAATGTTATTGGATATTTAATAAGCGTCATCTTTTTTCAAACTCCTTGTTATCCAATGGTTTGTCATAACCCGGTACAGAAGTCGGTGGCTTCGGCAGTGTTGCGCCCGCAGCCTTCAATATTCCCGAAACGTAAGAGTTTGAATTGTTACCTTCTTCCGAGTTATCTGGGAAGAAGTCATAATCAGCTTTGTCATCATAATTACTATCCAACTCAAACAGTTTATTAATAAATGCGTCTTCATTTTTGTAACTACTTGGAATTTCAATATCTAAGCCCCCACTATGAGGTGCCGCATCATTTTCCCTGTTTATATTACTAACTAAATTTTCTCCTAAGAAACCCTCTGGTCCAGCCCCTAACGTAGCGTATCTCTTTCCATCCGTATCGATATTCGAGAATATTGTTTTATCTAATTCACGCTGATTTTCAGGCTTGATACGTATAAGGGTATGATAATCACCAAACGCTACTTCATGCCACTGAACCTTCACCTCACGACCATCAGGGTCAACATATTTATACGGATTGTTATTGGCGTATGCATATCTATTAAATGTGTGAATGTTTGTAAACCCAACCGGATCATTCGAATAAAACCGCCCGATCACTGGATCATAGTATCGTGCCTGCATATACACTAGCGCCAAATCATCATCCGCAAGGTGACCAGTATAACCAAGCCCAGCTTTATCACCGTTCAAGCGACTCCCAAACGGTGCATAATAACTTCGACTCAACACGCCACCGGTAGCGTTCGTTTCTAACACAACAGAGCCTAATAGGTCGGTATGCTGGTAGCGTAATATCTGCTCTGAAGGCGTGCTACTGCACATCGTTCCCTCTCTCGTCCAGCCACTTGGACACGAATATATCACCCCCGACTTTCTCACTATCGAGCAGCGGCTACCGCTTAAGCTCCAGCCTGCTGAACACGAATAAATTGTAGTCCGTGTTGCCGATTCCGTTAGCGTTCGACGGCAAGTGCTACCACTTAAGCTCCATCCCGAACTGCAGGAATAGCTCGTACTTTCACTGGCCGCATATGTTTCCGTACATTCCCAATTACTCACCACCCCAGGAAAGCCGCCTATACAGCTCACCCCATCTCCACTCGGCGGATATTTGCTGTATACACTAAATTGCCGCACACATTGCCCTGCGCCGCTACTGTAATTGCCACCAAGCGGACAACTATAATTCACCGTTGCCGTTGCTGCTCGCTGTTCAGTCTTACTGCAGCTTGTGCCCGACAGGCTATAACCTGATGGGCAACTACAGATCGACCATCGAGTTCCGATAGAGTCATCCCTGAAGCAGTTTGCAATTCAATACGGAGGGAAATTATTTAGAAAGCTGTTTAGCTGGCACTGCTTAGATGAAATTGTAAACATCCCCTAGTTAGTGCCACGTATTTTTAGAGGTCTGTTCGTTCGTTTTTACCAATCGATATTCTGACGGCGTCAGGTTACCAAGTGATTCATGTGGCCGCTCATCGTTATACTGTGGCAGCCAATTATCTGTTATTTCTCGAACTTCTCGTAGGCTTCTGAAGACATAGTAGTCAAGTACTTCATTTCGATAAGTTCGGTTAAAGCGTTCAACATATGAGTTCTGGGTCGGCTTTCCAGGTTTGATAAACTCGAGATGAACTTTGTTTTCTTCTGCCCATTCAGCTAATGCTATTGATATAAACTCAGGCCCATTGTCCATGCGAATCTGCTTTGGATAGCCACGCCATGCTGCGAGACGGTCTAATGTTCTAATAACCCGTGCTGCCGGTAAGTTTAAATCAATCTCTATCGCCAACGCTTCGCGGTTGAAGTCATCCACCACATTAAAGGTTCGGAAGCGTCGGCCGCAATACAATGCATCACTCATAAAATCTGCAGACCAGCTTTGGTTCAAGACTCCGGAGCAGCTAACGGTTCAGGGTTGCGACTTGGAAGTCGCTTTTTTCCTTTACGTCGCATGTTCAGCTTTAATGCACAATACACACGGTGCAAGCGTTTATGGTTCCAGCGATGACCTGCTCGGCGCAGCACATGAAAGAGCTTTTTAAACCCATAACGAGGGTAGCGTTCAACCGCCGACAGAAGCGCTTCGATAACCTCATCGTCTTTGCTTGTATCAGGTTGATATGTATAAACCGAGCGGCTTAGCTTTAGTGCCTTGCAACTCCGCCTTACACTCAAACCGTACTCTGATACTAAATAATCGACGGTTTCGCGCTTGGCTGCCGGCGTCAGAGCTTTTTTTCGATAACATCCTTGAGTGCTGTGTTCTCAAGTGCCATATCGGCGTACATACGCTTAAGCTTGGAATTCTCTTCCTCAAGCTCTTTCAGCCGCTTGATATCCGAAACTTCCATGCCGCCATATTTCGATTTCCAGTTGTAATAAGTCGCATCAGCAATTCCGTACTCGCGGCAAACATCTTTCACCTGACGGCCTGATTCAACTTCTTTCAAAACTTTCAGGATCTGTGTTTCAGTAAAACGTGACTTACGCATTATTTTGTCTCCGTAGTTAAAGTTATTATCCACAGACACACTAAAAAATCACTGGTACTATTTTAAGGGATGTTTACAAAATACCGCTCAGCGCTTTAAAGCAATCGTACCCTAGTCAAAGGCAAACACAGTTTGAAGCGAGATCACTCGACTCGCTCAACGCACTGCTTTTTATCACACTCAATCAAATCCGAGAGTGTAAGCATTTAAGGCCAACGACAGCCGAGCAATATGCTTATGCACTTTTTCTATTTTTGTTTGGCTATAAATACCGAACACTCAAAAATCTGGATATGGGAATAATGCTCAACGAACTGCTGACACCATCTTCTTCGTCGGGTGATAGAGACCAATTCGAGCAAAGACTATCCTCAGATCTAGGAAGAGTTATAGAGATCGGGCTTAGTTTGCCCCCTACATTTAGCGACGAAGCAGACAGTATGGTTTGTACCAAAACACTTCATTGGATCTTGGCTAGTAACCATCCTTGCTTCAAATAAACCTGTCAATTTCGACTGACAAATACTTCACTCACACAAATAGTTTTTGTTCCACTTTGATGGTTTCCGTGTTCCATCAAAATGTCACCAAGCGTTTCCCCTAAAGGTGCTAACGTGTTCCTTTTCATGGGAATATCTACCTGGAAATTACCGCCTAAATGGCACACCTTGATACCCAAAATGGCACAGTAAGAGATTTTAAGGCGGAACACGAAAACCGTGAACGTGGAACAAGCACCCTATGACAGAAAAAGCGACATTCAGACTCGGTTATTGTCTATAATCTCTAAACAGCAATAGCAACCAGAGTCGATGTTCATGCCTTACTGCAAAACTAACTTTCGAGCTGTGCCGCCAGAGCGAGTTGAAGAGGTGCTCTCTTTATTGACTAAAGAGAGCTTTGTCGGAGGCCAATCCACTTATCAGCTAGACGATGGCTCTTACTCCATTGATGCTGGGGAAAACGATATTCGGGCTATCTATGACCAAGAAAATGCAGAAATAAAGTTCTTCTGCCGTTACCAACGGGATATGAACTTTTACGATAAGAAACTGATAGCTTTTGCCACCAAACATGGCATTGATACGAAACCTTGCACCGCCTCATCTGAATATTGAACAGCGACCACTTGCGTTGATGCGAGCAAAAAACAAAGCCCCGCGAGGGCGAGGCTTTGGATTCAAAGTTAACTATTCTAGAGATTTCCGTAAACTCAAGGCGTGCCTTAAAATATCAAAATGTGCAACATAACTTACAAGCCACATTATTAGAGCTAATATATAAAATATTTTCTCAGAAAACTGAAAACTCCAATCAAATATAAACATCAGAATGATAGTAGCCAAAAACATAGCTATTACATAGTAAAAAGGATATACAACCAAATAACCTAATAATAGTTTTCGTGACACGTATTTATTTGATTTAGTTTGCATATCTAACAATTTCCTGACTGTTCACAACTATTCATCGCTTTAGTCACTGTTGAAGAAGCTGTTGAAGCTGCTGCACCTGTAATTGCTGCCGCTCTCTCTCCCGGTTGAGCTGAAGTAAAAACAGGATTTGCTCTAGGGCTACCTAATGTGGCACTTGCTGCGTTTGCTCTTACTTGGCCTGTTGCAGCCCCACCAAATCCTCCAGTAACGAGACCTGTAGTCGCAGCATCTGCTACCTGTCCGCCGTCTATAGTACCAGTCTCGACCAATTGGGTAACAGCGCTATTAGTAGTACCACCTGCGGCTCCACCTAGGGAGCCAGAAGCAGCCCCTGTTGCAACTTTAGAGGCTCCATTAGCAAATGCATTTGCTGGCTTGGTTGCAGACTGAATTACTCTTCCAGCTAACTTGCTTGTTGCGCCACCAACACCACCTGAAAGAGATCCAATGGCGGCAGACTGTAAAATTGCCCCACCGTCTAAGTCGGTTATGCTTCTTCCTTCAAAAGCGACTTGAACTGCTGCCTCAGCTATAGCACCAACTGCCGCTCCAATAATGAAATTTAAGAATTCGCCATTTGGGTCATTATATTTGTACGGATTGTTATTAACGTACATATAGCGATTAAATGACATCACTGGGTTCGCGGCAGTATAACCAACCGGATCATTCGAGTAAAACCGCCCAATCACTGGATCATAGTATCGTGCCTGCATATACACTAGCGCCAAATCATCATCCGCAAGGTGACCAGTATAACCAAGCCCAGCTTTATCACCGTTCAAGCGACTCCCAAACGGTGCATAATAACTTCGACTCAACACGCCACCGGTAGCGTTCGTTTCTAACACAACAGAGCCTAATAGGTCGGTATGCTGGTAGCGTAATATCTGCTCTGAAGGCGTGCTACTGCACATCGTTCCCTCTCTCGTCCAGCCACTTGGACACGAATATATCACCCCCGACTTTCTCACTATCGAGCAGCGGCTACCGCTTAAGCTCCAGCCTGCTGAACACGAATAAATTGTAGTCCGTGTTGCCGATTCCGTTAGCGTTCGACGGCAAGTGCTACCACTTAAGCTCCATCCCGAACTGCAGGAATAGCTCGTACTTTCACTGGCCGCATATGTTTCCGTACATTCCCAATTACTCACCACCCCAGGAAAGCCGCCTATACAGCTCACCCCATCTCCACTCGGCGGATATTTGCTGTATACACTAAATTGCCGCACACATTGCCCTGCGCCGCTACTGTAATTGCCACCAAGCGGACAACTATAATTCACCGTTGCCGTTGCTGCTCGCTGTTCAGTCTTACTGCAGCTTGTGCCCGACAGGCTATAACCTGATGGGCAACTATACGAGTAACTGACACTCGCCGCCTCTTCATCCGTCTGTACGCACTCCGTCTCATTGCTGTTCAGTTGATAGCCAGATGCGCAGGATTTATTCGCCTCGATATACTCATTCTCACCGCAGCTTGACCAGTTACAACGGTCTAACTCCGCTACCAACTGTTCTCCTAAATAGTAACTTTCTGTTTCTTGTTGGTTGGCTTGCACTCGCAATAATAATTGCCCAACTTGACTATAAATCGTATAGGCCGTGCCACCTTGACTTGATTTTTTTATCCGACGGTTGTGACCGTCATATGCATACTCAATACCATTTGCTTCTACTAACTGTTGTGCCCGATTAAATTCCAATCCGTAGCGACCGTTATGTATCGTATTTCCCCGTGCATCATAGCTATAACTCGCTTGCAACGAGCCACTCGTGCTACTTAATCTATTGTTGCTGTCGTAGTGCAGAGCCAAATAGTCCGTCCCATCAACACGATTGAGCATATTACCCAGACCATCGTACTCAAACTGTCGCTCTCCCCATGAGCCCTCGGCATATATCAATCGGTCCGCTCCATCGTAAGCAAGATCTGTCACGCTGTACGCTGGTGTTACTTTATCCAAGAGTTCAGTAAGGTTGTCATGACTATCGTAACTCAGCTCGAGTTGAAGACGCTCAGTTCCGCCAAGGCTATCTGTCAGCGCGTTCAATCGACCATTTATATCTTGCGTGACCGTTCGAGTAACACCGTTTGCGTAGCTGTAGCTTTTCACTTGTCCGTTTGGATGATAACGTGCGTTGGCGATATGCCCTCCAACCTTAGTCGGCTGTCCAAGTGCATTGGGGGCAAAATTAATAGTTGTTCCCGATGGATAAGAAAGCGTAGATACCGCTCCAAGGGAGTTATAAGACCAGCTGAATGAATATTCTTGATTATCAACAGATAGTGCTTCCCTCGTGATTAAGTTGCGACTGTTGTAGTCATAGACCCAACTTACATCACCGAATACTAGCGTCTGTAAATTACCATTTTCATCATAACTGTAGACTTTATCAGCAGTCCCATCAGGGAATGATATGCGGTTTAGCTGCGCTCGATTGTCATACGTGTATTGCACTTTATGATTGGCAGACACCGCACCATGGTCGCAGCTTGTGACGCTGCCGGTGGTGCCATCCGCTTGCCATAGTAACTGCCCGTTTACGTTATAAGATAATGCTGTGATGCCAGTCTCGGGTCGCACTATTTTACAAAGCTGATTCAAGCCATCATAGATACGGCGTTCGCTTACCCCGCCTTGAGTGATCTCTACAGGTTGGTCAAAAATATTATAATTAATACTGGTCGTTGCGACATCTGTGATATCAATCTGTGTTGCTAAGGACTGATTCGGGGCTCCATAAGCCAAATAGCTAGTGGTGCTAAGATGGCCATTAGGATCGATAGTTTGCTTCGTATTACCACTGAGGTAAGTCGTTGAGGTTTGTGCGCCGTCACTGGTTCGGGTACGCAAAATCACACGCCCTAATCCATCGTAAGTAATAGCCTCACCCAATGAATAGTCCACAACCGCACTGTAAAACGATCTAAACGTGAGACGATTATCTACATCATAAGCCATGGTTTGATAACGCGCGGTGGCGGTATTCGTTATATCAACTGTTTGGGTCAAAATGGGTCTGAGGAGTGCATCAAAATACTGACGACGACGCAAATCTCCTTGCTGCATAATTTGCACCCAACTGCCAACGTCGACGCTGCTACCCGGCATACCGTCACCACTGACCGTAACTCGCTCATAGGTAAAAAGTTGATCTCGCCAAGCGGGGTCGGCATAGTCTATTTCGGTTAGCCATCCAATATCGTTATAGTTGTATGAGATAGCATTACCATTGAAGTCAACGGCTTGGGTAACTCTGCCCTCATGATTGACTTGTTGTTGATAAACAACAGTATTCGATGTACTGCTATTAATAGTGTGGCAGCTATTTATTGTCGCACAAGGCAATGTAATGCGCGTTGGTACGCCGCGAAAGTAATCTCGATATTCACGCCAGGTGTTACTGCCGTGATATTCCACTCTGCTAATTTCTCCTAACTCATCGTAAAAATAACTTAGCGCTGGCTGCCCCATTTTCGAAATCTGGGAAGGGAAAGAGCGACTGTTGTATATTATCTCTTGAAAGGGCGTTCCGAAGTTGCTTGTCGGCGCACGGTAGCGCTCAGTTGGAAGGTTTAGTATCCATTTAGACGTATCATGTAAGTAAGTGGTTTTTGTATATAATTCATGTTGACTAAAGTTGTTGTACTGATGCGTCTGACGCGCGACACCATACTCATTAAAGCTAGAATATTCTGAGCTAAAAATGTCATTGTTTCTAACAATATCACGCTTGATCAAGCGCGCGGGGTAACGTGCCGCGTCAATATTTGAAATCAATATACCAGCATTAATTCCATTACTTCCCCGCGCATTTCCTTTCACAAAAGTTTTTATATCCCGTTAGAGTAGTTGGTTTTGCGCAGAATATTGCGCTTGCGCCACGACTTCACCCTCGGTGAAATCGAAACGTTTACTAATGTAATATTTTGTGGATTGGTTATTTGGCGCAGTTACGGTCAGAACCCTTAGATCATATGGTGCGAACCCCAAATCGTTCGGCACCTCGCTACACTCCGCCAGCATTGAGCATTCAGTAAATTTTTCGTCATCAACCAACGCATCACTATTCAGCCGCGCATCGCTGGGTGTGCCCGAGAACTCGTCAGAAAGCCAATGACTGCCATTATTGGTATAGCTATAACTCCATATTTGTTCAGCTAGACCGGGGCCAGAGACCGTCTTTGTTGTCACCGCGATGTGCCCACTACAGGCGTTCACGTTATAGATAATACTTCCCGATCCACTATCAATTGCATTGTAGCTTGCTGGAACATCTGTGCGACCATGAACCTGCATCGCCAAGTTCAACTCCACCAGCGCACCTTTGGGATGTCGAATTGAAATGTATTTATCAAACGGTCCTGTGGAAAAAAGACACTCACGATTTGATGAGGTATACGTTCCAGCTAGGCTTATTTTGGCTCCGTAATCAATAAAATCAGGAAAGTTTAATAACCACGCCGTATTATCTGGCAAAGTCACCTTAGTGAGATTGTTTCCCGTATATTCATACTGCCATGTTTTATTGCCCGTCGTGACTTCGGTTACCCGAGAATCGCTGTCATGCGTTAACTGTACAACCGTTTCCACAGAGCCCTGAACAGGAACATAGCTAACGGATACTAACCGTCCTGAATCATATTGGTATTGTAGTTTATTTCCTGCAATATCTTGGATCTGACTTACCGCATAAATAATTTTATTACGTGGCGCAGACTTAAAATCCTTAACTAGCGGAAATCCGACTTGGATCATCCGCTCTTTAAATTCATAAGTATAACCGTCTGGAGTTTGTGCTCTGAAATACTCATGTGCATTGCCATCAACATGACAACTTACTCGAATAAAATTATCACTCATGTAATCGCCACCATGCAGCGATTGTGAGAGTTTGCTGTGGTCCTTGCCGGGGATAATGATATCCACGCCGTTAAAGTATTCGAAGGATTCAATATTCTGACCTAACGCGCCCATAATTGGGCCGGGAGTGAGCGCTTGCGAGCACACTGAACTCACATCATAATTATTAGTAAATCGATTGTCGCCTTGCACATACGTCGATTCAATCCGCGGGATATCTAGCCCCCAGTCACCAAAGGAATCGTATTGCCGAAGATTCTGACCACTTAGCCGATTATAATAGCGGGCAATATCTACGGATAAATACCGCGATACCGGTATCGACACATCAGTCACTGAGAAAATTGGAGTTCCGGTCGCCAAGGATATTTGTTCACCGGCGATGTTCGTCGACAACATGTCAATATCAGCAGTTGGGGTATGCCGCTCGTGAACAAATTCGGAAGGTATACTTGGTATAACTTGCGCCAGACACACTGTAGGAAACGTGAAAATTCCAAAAACAATCCAACAGCATTTCATAATTAACGACTTTTGAAAGATTTTATTCATTTTTATTATTTTTTATACTTTTGTTGCTTAACAGTTAAAAACTATCAGCTACAAAATCAAAAATCATTAATCTTTACATATTTATCGGTGCCAACTTTTCGTGTCAAACAGCATCCCACCAACCAGACACATTTGCATACAGTTTTATAACAATAAGTCATACGCCGATATGCATGAGCATGAAATAATAACGGCTGGATTAAAGGAGAGCATTCGCTATGCAGATCATTGTCGAGCAGGTAAGCAAAGAATACGCCACGGTAAAAGCCGTTGATGCGGTTAGTTTAACCGCCCAAGGCGGCGAAATTTTAGCCTTGTTGGGGCCAAACGGAGCCGGTAAATCGTCGCTAGTCAGAATGATTGTGGGGTTAACTCATCCTGATTCTGGTCAAATAAGCTATCAACTTACCGACAGCAAACGTGTGCAAAAGCTACCGAGCACGGCATTTGGTTATTTGCCAGAAGACCGAGGTCTTTATCAAGATCGTACCGTGTTCGATAACCTTCGCTACATCGGCCGCTTACGCGGCATGAGCAAGGCTGCTATTAGCGACAGTATTACTCGCTGGCTAGCGCGGTTTGATTTAACTGAGCGCGCGACTGAACCCATGCGCCAACTGTCGAAAGGCAATCAGCAAAAAGTGCAGCTTATCGCGACGCTGCTGCATGACCCGCAAGTGGTGATATTAGATGAACCATTTTCCGGCCTAGACCCAATGAACCAAGAGTTCGTGTTAAGCGTGCTGCAAGAGCTGCGTGAGCTAGGTCGCACGGTTATCTTAAGCGCCCACCAAATGGCCTTGGTAGAGCGAATGGCCGACAAATTGGTGTTAATGAATAAAGGTAAAGTGGTGGCGCAAGGTTCGCTTGCCGAGGTACGGGTGCAATTACAGCAAGTGCAACGCTACCAGCTGGAGTTTGCGCAAGGCGTTAGTTTAGAAGTGGTTGAAGACACGTTGCAGGCGGCACAAGTAACAGTCACCCAACTGGATGCTACGCATTATGAACTCAGTATTAGCGAAGCGCTGGCCGCAGAGCATTTGTTACCACAACTGCAGCAGTTGGCCCCGGTGCGCCAATTTAGTTTGCAGCAGCAAAGTTTACATGACATGTACTTGCAAGCCGTACGCGCGCAAGTTGGGCTGACGACAGCGGAGGACGCAGCATGAATCGGTGGCAACAAATAACCAGAATTGGCGGCTTTGAGTTCCGCCGCTTCTTTAAATGGAAGCAAGAGCTGTTTTCATTGCTATTAATGGGTGCGTTATTCGGTATTACAGCGGCCTGGGGCATGCTGAAAACAAGTTTAGAAGAAACCCATACCGTAGCTGTGGTTGCGCCGGTGAGCATGCCAGATATGGCCAATATTATCTGGCAGCCGGTAGATTCAATTACAACTGCACAAGCGGAGCTTGGCAAAAGCATTGAGGGAATATTAGTCGTAACCGCCTCAGCCGAGCAAGGTTATGGCGCGCAGCTAACCGCAGCCAACAGTGGCGGCTGGCAAGAGCGTATGAAAACCCAGTTGCAAGCCTGGTTACAGCAGCAAAAAGTGTCGGCACTGCCATTATCAGCAGAGCAAGTGGCGTTATTGAATGAACCAATTCGCGTTGATATTACCATTCAGCGAGAAGATGAAACGCAGAGTAGCTCTGCTGCTAAAGCTATACCAACCCTGATTTTGGTGAGCATTATGGTAGGGGTATTTAGCAGTTTTGGCCTGATGATGACGGCAATTACGCAAGAGAAGCAGCAACGGGTAACCGAACAGCTGCTTACTTTAATCGCGCCTAGCGAGTGGATTGACGGGAAGATTCTTGGCATTACGCTGCACTGCTTAAAGAGTATGGCCACGGTGGTGATTATTATGATGCTAGTGGTTGCCATGCTAGCGGTGATTGGTGGCGATGCTGTACCAATGCCGAATATAGATTGGAGTGTGGTATTCGGCACCCTTGTGTTCGCCTTGGTTGGGTTGGTAATGATTAATGCCATGATGGCAGGATTTGCCGCCACCATTGATGATCCAAACCATTCTGGACGCACCGCGGTCATGTTGATTCCAGCACTATTTGTCGGTGCGGGCTTTGGGGTAATGGACACACCGCAAGGTTTGCTGGCGCAGATCCTGAGTTGGTTCCCGCTCACCTCGTTTGCAGTCATGCCAATTCGTATTGCTGACGGCGGCGTGCCTTGGTGGTCGATTATCGGCAGCTTAGGTTTGTTAGTGCTCACGACTTACGCTATTCGAAGTGCCGCTATTCGTATTTTTACTATGGGGATTACCATGTATGGCAAAGAGCCTTCATGGCGGTTAATGGGTCGCGCCCTTATTGGCCGCACGTAATTTAGCGTTCACCCACAAAAAAGCCCGCAGCGATGCGGGCTTTTCTTTATCTGCAACAAATCTTACAGCTGCGGGCCTGCCGCGACCAAAGCTTTACCTTCAGCATTATCCGTGAACTTCTCGAAATTGTTCACAAAGCGTGTGGCTAGATCACGTGCTTTCTCATCCCACTGTGCTGCGGTTGCATAGGTGTTACGTGGATCTAAAATGCTCGCATCTTCGACGCCGTGCAATGCCGTTGGCATGGCCAAATTGAAGTATGGTAACTGCACAAATTCAGCGTCTTCAATTGAGCCATCTAAAATGGCATCAATAATAGCTCGCGTGGCTTTAATCGAAATACGTTTGCCAGTGCCGTTCCAACCCGTATTCACCAAGTAGGCCTCGGCGCCAACCGCTTCCATACGCTTCACTAATACTTCTGCGTACTGGGTTGGGTGCAAGCTTAAAAATGCCGCACCAAAACAGCTTGAGAAGGTTGGCGTTGGCTCGGTAATGCCGCGCTCAGTACCTGCCAATTTAGCGGTAAAGCCAGAGAGGAAATGGTACTTAGTTTGCTCTTTAGTGAGCTTAGAAACCGGCGGTAATACCCCAAATGCATCGGCCGTTAAGAAGATAACCTTTTTCGCGTGGCCAGCTTTAGACACCGGCTGCACAATATTATCAATGTGGTAAATAGGGTAAGACACCCGGGTATTTTCAGTTTTTGAACCATCGTCAAAGTCAACGCTGCCGTTGTCACGCACGGTGACGTTTTCAAGTAACGCATCCCGACGAATGGCGCGATAAATATCTGGCTCGGCTTCTTCTGACAAGTTAATAGTTTTTGCGTAACAACCACCTTCGAAGTTGAACACGCCGTCATCATCCCAACCATGCTCGTCATCACCAATTAGTTGGCGCTTCGGATCGGTCGACAAGGTGGTTTTGCCAGTTCCCGATAAGCCGAAGAACACCGCCACATCGCCGGCTTTACCAACGTTGGCCGAGCAGTGCATAGAAGCAATACCTTGCAGTGGTAAGAAGTAGTTCATCATCGAGAACATGCCCTTCTTCATTTCACCACCGTACCAGGTACCGCCAATCAGCTGGATGCGCTCGGTAAGGTTAAACGCCACGAAGTTTTCTGAGTTCAAGCCTTGCTGTTGCCAGTTCGGGTTGGTGCACTTGGCACCGTTCATCACCACGAAATCTGGTTTATAGTTGGTTAACTCTTCAGCCGTTGGGCGAATAAACATGTTTTTCACGAAATGCGCTTGCCAGGCCACTTCGGTAATGAAGCGCACCGCAAGGCGTGAATCTGGGTTGGCGCCACAGAAGGTATCCACTACGAACAGGCGTTTGCCAGACAATTGCTGGGTAACTAAACCTTTTAACTCGGCCCATACCGCTGGCGAGATAGCTTTGTTGTCATTTTTACCTTGATCAGACCACCACAGGGTATCGCGCGTGGTGTCGTCTTTCACAATATATTTATCTTTGGGCGAACGGCCAGTGAAGATACCTGTGTCCACTGCCACCGCACCTAAATCAGTCACATGACCTTTTTCGTAGCCTTGTAACTCGGGGCGCGTTTCCTCTTCGAACAAAAGTTCGTAGGATGGGTTATGAACAATTTCCGTGACGTCTGTGATGCCGTATTGGCTTAAATCCAGATCGGTCATACTAGCTCCTGCGGGTATCTTCTGGGTTCGCTTGGGCTTGGAGCGTCGACAACAGCGAGCGCCCCTGCTACAGCAGGCGAACGAAACATGACAACATTGCGACAATTTCAGGGCCGCGATAATAACTGGAAAGGGGTGAAAAAGATAGAGTTTGGCGGCCAAAATCGGCTAAAATGCCGCCACAATTAAGACGACAAATAGTGGTGTTATGATTCGCGAGCAGTTCCATACTCGAATTGGATTCGTCCTAGCCGCCGCCGGTTCGGCCGTAGGTTTAGGTAATATTTGGGGGTTTCCCACGCAAGTCGCGAATCATGGTGGTGCCGCATTTTTACTGGTTTACTTACTCGTAGTCGCGATTCTGGCCGTGCCCGCCCTGTACACCGAACTCAGCATTGGTCATCAAGCCCAAAGCAACCCGGTCACAGCACTTACTAACCTCAGTGGCGAGCATAGCCAAGCCGCGGCACAGCTGGGGCGTAGTGTGGGCGTGTTGAATGTGATTGGCGCCGTGTTAATGCTCAGTTTTTATCATATTGTGGCAGGCTGGATGCTCGCTAATGCGCTCGGCTCGCTCGCCCAAGCCCTTGCCCTGCCCTCACTTGGCAAATTCTTTTTACAAAGCTCGTTAGTTCGCGATGTCATTTTAGTTGGGCTCTTCATTTTAGCCACCGGCTGGGTAGTCAGCCGCGGCGTTGAGCATGGTATTGAAAAGTGGTCACGTCGACTGATGCCGCTATTAATCGTGCTGTTACTGACATTAATTGTGCTATTCGCGTTGCAACCGGGTGCGGCTGAGGGTTTTGCGCACTATTTAAAACCTGATTTTTCGGGCTTTAGTGACCCTGACTTAGTAGTTGCCGCAATGGGGCAAGCATTTTTCTCGTTATCCATTGGTTTGGGCGGCATGATGATTTATGGCTCTTACTTGCAGCGTGATGCAAAATTAGGACGTCTCACTTTATCGGTTGCTGGCCTCGACACACTGGTCGCGTTTTTAGCCGGATTGCTGATTATTCCCGCCTTATTTGTTGCCACCGCGCAAGGCATGCAGGTGACTCAAAATGGTGACTTTATCGGCGAAGCACAGTTGATCTTTCAGCTGCTACCAGAATTGTTCGCTCGACTTGGCACACTGGGCCCTTGGCTGGGTTTCTTGTTTTTTACCTTGCTCTGCATCGCGGCGCTCACCAGCACCATTTCGTGTGCCGAAGTTCCGATTTCTTACTTAATGGAACGGCGCCAGCAACAACGCGGGCAAGCCATGCGTTGGGTGGTGTTAAGTATTAGCCTGGTAGCCTTGGCACTGCTGCTGTGGTTTGAGCCGCTGTTCAATTGGACGGTAACTTACGTCACTGCCTTCCAGCTGCCGCTTTCCGGTTTGTTCTACTTTATTGTGCTGGGCTGGTTTTGGCGTAAAAGTAACAAGCTGCGGACATTAGCAGCAACACATTGGCGCTATCGCCTATTATTTTGGCACCTGCGCTTGGTATGTCCGCTGTTGTTGCTATGGGTATTTATTGATGTGGCGCTTAGCTAATTGCAGCTAACCGCCTGTTTTGCGAGCGGCGATTTTGTCATGCAGTGCGGTGGCCACGTTTTGCGTACAGAATTGCCGTACATCACCACCGTGTAACGCCACTTCCTTCACTAAGGTTGAAGAAATAAACGAGTTCTCTTCGGCTGGGGTTAGAAACACACTTTCAAGGCCGGGGTACAAGCGTCGATTCATATTGGCAAGCTGAAACTCGTATTCAAAATCCGAGACCGCACGCAAACCACGGATCAGCACCGTTGCGCCTTCTTGCTTGGCAAAATCAACTAGCAGCCCATCAAACCCCACCACTCGCACATTGGCTAAATCTGCAGTCACGTCTGCGACCAAATCTACCCGCTCGGCTAAGCTAAATAGTGGTTTCTTACTCGGGCTTGCTGCCACCCCAACAATAATCTCGCTAAATAACTGGCTGGCTCGCTCAATTAAATCGGCATGACCATTGGTAATAGGATCAAATGTACCGGGATAAATCGCACGCTTATGCATACCTGAGTCCTTTTAATTCGCAAGCCCACCTTTGGATAAAGGCGAAGTTATTCAAGCTGTAAAGCTAGCATAGCAGTTCAGGTACGCAAGCAACGCATGGTTCTGATAAGAAAGATGCGGAATCCCTACCTGATCAGTTAAACTAGCTGTATTCAATTCTATTTTGTCACGCTGCAAGCGCAGCTGGCGCCTGAAAACGGCTCGGAGAATTACATGAAGCAGGCATTTTATCAACAGTTAAACGACCAAATTGCAGAAACCAAAGCAGAGGGTTTGTACAAAAATGAGCGGATTATTTTAAGTGATCAAAGCTCAGAAATTAGGGTCGGAAACGGTGAGTCGGTGCTGAACTTCTGTGCCAATAATTACTTGGGCTTAGCCAATCATCCCGATCTTATTGCCGCGGCCAAAGCCGGCTTAGATAGCCACGGATTTGGCACTGCATCGGTGCGCTTTATTTGCGGCACCCAAGACATTCACAAGCAGCTTGAGCGTAAATTAAGCGAGTTTTTAGGCACCGAAGACACCATTTTGTATTCTTCGTGCTTTGACGCCAACGGCGGTTTGTTTGAAACCATTATGGGGCCGGAAGACGCCATAGTGAGCGATGAGTTAAATCACGCCAGTATTATTGATGGTATTCGGTTAAGCAAAGCCAAGCGTTATCGTTACAAAAACAATGATATGGCTGACCTTGAAGCGCAATTGAAGCAAGCCAAAGCCGACGGCGCCCGGCATATTTTAATTGCCACCGACGGCGTGTTTTCAATGGATGGCGTGATTGCGAATCTACGCGGTGTATGCGACTTAGCCGATAGTTACGGCGCCTTGGTAATGATGGATGACTGTCACGCTACTGGCTTTGTTGGCGATAAAGGCCGCGGCACCCATGAGTACTGCGATGTCATGGGCCGGGTGGATATTATCACTGGCACCTTGGGTAAAGCACTCGGCGGCGCCTCGGGCGGTTATACCTCGGGTAAAAAGGAAGTGATTGAATGGTTACGCCAACGCTCACGCCCCTATTTATTCTCGAATTCGGTAGCGCCAGCGATCGTGACCGCTTCTTTGAAAGTATTAGATATGCTGGCACAAGGCGATGATTTGCGCGCCAAATTGTGGGAAAACGCCGCCTATTTCCGGCGTGAAATGACCGCCGCTGGGTTTACCTTAAGCGGCGCTGATCATGCGATTATTCCGGTAATGATTGGCGACGCTCGCTTGGCAGCTGATATGGCTGATAAATTGTTAGCACAAGGCATTTACGTAGTGGGCTTCTCGTTCCCCGTGGTACCTAAGGGTAAAGCGCGGATCCGCACCCAGATGTCGGCCGCACACACGCGGGAACAGCTTGATAGAACCATTGCAGCGTTTACCCGCATTGGTAAAGAATTGGGCATTATTTAAAGAGCGCAAACTGAAGGAGCGCAACATGAAAGCATTAGCCAAGTTACATGCAGAACCCGGTATTTGGATGACCGAAACCGAGGTGCCTGAGTATGGCTACAACGACATCTTGATTAAAATCAAGAAGACGGCGATTTGCGGTACCGATATACATATTTATAAATGGGACGACTGGTCACAGAAAACCATTCCGGTACCCATGGTGGTTGGCCATGAATACGTTGGTGTCGTTGCCGCGATGGGCGATGGCGTGCGTGGTTTTGCGGTTGGCGACCGGGTGTCTGGTGAAGGTCATATCACCTGTGGTCACTGCCGTAACTGTCGTGCAGGGCGCCGCCACTTATGCCGCAATACGGTTGGGGTTGGTGTGAACCGGCCGGGTGCGTTCGCGGAGTATTTGGCGATTCCGGCCGATAATGCCTTTAAGCTTCCAGATGACATTAGTGACGATTTAGCCGCTATTTTTGACCCGTTCGGTAACGCCGTGCATACCGCTTTAGCTTTCGATTTAGTGGGCGAAGATGTGCTGATCACTGGTGCTGGCCCAATCGGTATTATGGCCGCCGCAGTGGCTCGTCACGTAGGCGCGCGCCATGTGGTGATCACCGATGTGAATCCGTACCGGTTAGAGCTTGCTACCCAAATGGGCGCGACTCGTGCGGTTGATGTGAGCAAAGAGAAATTACCGGACGTGATGCGTGAGCTGGGCATGAAAGAAGGCTTTGATGTGGGCTTGGAAATGTCAGGCGTACCGGCGGCGTTCTCTAGTATGCTGGAAACCATGAATCACGGTGGCAAAATTGCCATGCTCGGTATTCCCCCCACCAGCGTAGCAATTGATTGGAACCAAGTGATTTTCAAAGGCCTTACCATTAAAGGTATTTATGGTCGTGAAATGTTCGAAACCTGGTACAAAATGGCGAGTTTGTTGCAATCAGGCTTAGATTTGAGCCCGATTTTGACGCACTCTATGCCGGTCAGTGAGTTCCAAAAGGGTTTTGAAATTATGAGCTCGGGTCAGTCGGGCAAAATCGTTTTGGATTGGGAAGCTTAATGTTAAAGCGCATCAGCACCGAAGCAACCTTGCAAGCGTGGCAAGCGGGTCTTGCCACCGTTGTCGATATTCGCGATCCGCAATCCTATGCCATGGGTCATATTCCGGGGTCGTTTCATTTAACCGATGCCACCCTCCCCGATTTACTTCAGCAAGTAGAGGAGGAGACCCCGGTGATTGTTGTTTGTTATCACGGTATTAGTAGCCAAGGTGCGGCGCAATATTTACTGGGTCAAGGCTATGCTGATGTGGCTAGCATGGACGGTGGCTTCACGGCTTGGGCGCACCAGTATCCCGACCACATCGCGCGGTTGTAACTATGAAAAAGCTCTTCAGTACATCCGATCCGCAACAAATGGCGCGCTTACATCGCTATTTGACTCATCAGCAAGTACCGGTAACGGTGAATGAACGCGGCGACACTTTAGAGCTTTGGTGTACCCAAACTAGTTATTACGCAATGGCGAAGCAATTAGTGGATGAGTATCGTGCTGATCCTGAGATTGTCGACCGCCATTTTGCGACCACCCTACCCCCTACATCGCGCGCCAGTAAATCGCCCTCAATGCTGGGTAGCTTCGGCCAGAACCTTTGGCAACAAGCCGGTTGGGTAACCCGAATAGTTGGCTTGCTGGTGATTGCGGTGTATCTGATGCTGCAAACGCCGCTTGCAGAGAGCATATTTGCATGGCTGCGCATTAGTGATTATTTCGACACCATTCCGTGGACGCAAAGTTGGCGTTTATTCACGCCCATGCTGCTGCACTTTAGCGTGATGCACTTTTTATTTAATTTGTTCTGGTGGTGGTATTTAGGTTCGCGTATAGAAGCCCAAAGTGGCTCGCGGATGAGCGGTAGTTGGTTGCTGCTGTTGCTCGCGCTATTTACTTCTATCGTCGCCAATTTAGCGCAGTTTTATAGCAGCGGCCCTTATTTCGGCGGCTTATCTGGCGTGGTATACGGACTCTTTGGTTATTGTGCGCTGGTCGCATTTGGCCAGCCGCGACACCCGCTGTATCTGCCTCCGGGCTTGTTGGTATTCATGTTGGCGTGGTTAGCCTTGGGTTATACCGATTTACTCTGGGTGCAAGTGGCAAATGAAGCGCATTTGGCAGGCTTACTTGCCGGTGTTGCCGCAGCGGTGGTGGTGAAAGTAGCCAAGGGCGGTGGACCGCGTATTCCGTAATCAACGCGGGATTAGTGGTAAATGTACTTGGTAAAAATAACGTCTATCACCACTGGTTCACCGGTTTCCCGACGCAATAACCGCTGCGCTTCTTCTAAACATTGCATACGCAAGTCATCACGCCCAGTTAATGATTTTATTTGCTGCTCGCTCGCCTGACTAAAAATACGAATGAACGCATCGGTAAGCAGTGGCGCATGATATTCCACAGTGCTTAACTGCTGGGTACTTGGCACCATCACTTCAACCGCCACACGAATATACCCCATGCGGAAATTTTCAGTGTCGCGAATGTAATTGGTGGTGATGTCCGGCTCGAAACCGTAATACGCAGGCTCACCCTGCGCCTTTGCAGGGCTTGCCGTGAAAGCGAACACCGTGATGCAAACCAACACCCATGCCAACAATGCCCGGGGCGCAAAGAATAGGCCACGACCTGCGGTTGAGGGTTGCAAATCAGTCATCGTTGAAGTCCTTCTGGTCAAGCACAAAAGCGCAAATGCTGTTGTTAGTATATCGTCCGGGGGGTTGAAAGGTTTACTTTTATTCAAATTTCTAAATTTGCTATGCTGCTCGCCATTATCTTAGGTGGCCAGCACGTGCGCTAAATACGGGCGGCAAATGAATAACGGATATTCAATTACGCATGCAAAACTTTGACGCCAGCTTGGCGCAATTTCCGCAAGGCTGCGAAGCCAACTGGGTGACGCCAGCCCGGGCACAGCAACAAGCTAATTTTAGTGCTCATGCACAAGCCTGGCTGCTCGACCCGCAGTCCTTAACCGCCAAATTAAAGCACGATGCTGTCAGTTTCCGGGTGAGCTTACTGGGCCAACAACAAGCACCAATGCTAACTTGCGAAGCACGCTGGTTGCCCGCTGCCGAAGCCAATACTCCAGCCACGGTGCGCGAGGTACTGTTATGGCGCAATGGCCAGCCGTGGGTCTTTGCCCGCAGTGTATTTCCACAAAGCGCACTCATTGATAGCCAGCTGCAACTGCACCAACTTGGCGATAAGCCTTTGGGCGAGCATTTATTCAAACAACCCGATTTAACCCGCAGTGAAATAGAAGTAGCGGAGTTCCCGGCTGCGTCTTCGCTCGGCAAGTTAAATGAACAATTAACTGGCACCTTGCAACCTTTATGGGGGCGGCGCAGTTGTTTTGCGGCTGCCGGTCAGCAAGTACTGGTCGCGGAAATATTTTTAAGCCCAGCCAGCATTTATGAGCAACCTTTGTGGCAGGTTAGTAAATGATACAACTACTGAGTAAGCGCGATGCGATTTGGAGGTTAATGCGAGCCGATCGTCCCATTGGCACCTACCTACTGGCGTGGCCGACTCTGTGGGCGCTACTCATTGCTGGTAATGGCCAGCCATCGCTCAGAATTGTGGTTATTTTTATGCTCGGCACGTGGCTCATGCGCTCCGCCGGTTGTGTGATTAACGACTATGCAGATCGTCATGTCGATGGCGCAGTGGCACGCACGAGAACCCGTCCACTTGCCACTGGCGAGGTCAGTAGTCGTGATGCGCTTGGGGTGTTTGTTGCGCTGCTAGTGCTGGCTTTGTTACTGGTATTGCAGCTTAATATGGCGACTATTGGCCTAAGCGTTGTGGCAGTCGCGATTGCGGCGCTTTATCCGTTTTGCAAACGCTTTACCCAAGGCCCACAGTTGGTATTAGGGGTTGCCTTCAGTATGGGTATGTTGATGGCGTTTACGGCCCTTGAACAGCCGCTTACTGCCACTGCTTGGTTGTTATTTGCCGCCAATATTAGCTGGACGGTTGGTTATGACACCGCTTATGCGCTTGCCGACCGCGAAGATGATGTAAAAGTCGGCATTAAATCTACCGCCATTTTGTTTGGCCGCCATGCTGAGCTTTGGATCATGGCGTTCCAGTTACTCACCTTGATATTGCTCGCGCTTGCCTTACAACCGCTGGGCATGGGCTTGTGGCTGGTGTTCGCGCTGGCCATGAGCGCGGCGCTATTCGGTTATCAGCAGTGGTTATTGTGGCGCGCCAAGCAAAGCGGTGACCGCGCTTTGCCGCTACGCGCGTTTTTGCACAATAATTATGTGGGTATGGGCCTTACCATCGTGTTGGCGGCCCATTATTGGCTGTAACAGCTAGTTTTAGTCCGCGCTTTGGTCTTGTTTTTGGTTTTGTCTTTCAAGCAACAAATGTTGCACCGATTGACGAATAGTTTGCAGTACAGCGCTATCGAGCAACTGGTCAATCTGGTCGCTCAGGGTGCCCACTCGCTCATCGGCAACAAAATCGCCCGCGTCGGTAACGACAATATAAGCTTGTTCTTTTAACGTGGCGATAAAGGTTGATAGCACTTTCTTATCGAAAAACTCCGGTGCACTAATGCCGTGGAGGTCGCTCAAACGTTCAGCCAACGTCGTCGAATGTTGCTCTAATTCTGCCCGCGATAGCGGCGCCGCTTGCTGCAGTAGCTCTAGCACAATGCCGTAACGCTGCAAGGTTTCACTGGCACCGCGCGCTAACAACTGCAATTGGAAATAACTGCGGCTTGCCCGCCCTGGCGCTTGCCATTGGTCAGTTCCCGCCACCACAATCAGCTTTTGTTGAGCCAAATCTTCCAGAATAGCAGCAACCCAAAGCTCAATATCGGCCTCGCTATGGCTCATAAAGAGTTCGGCACGCAGCATGGGTAAAAGCTGTTTAACAAAGCTAATAATGCTAGCTTTATCGGTTGGTGCACCGGCGAGGATCATATTGGCCACCAAGGCCGGCACAATCATCATGTGAATAATGTTATTGCGGTAATAAGTCATCGCCACGGCGGTTGGGCCGTCGATACTAATGACCTCGCCCATACTGTCGCGTTTCACCTGAAACTTGCCAACTTGTTGTGCTTGTTGCCATAACTGCTCACCGCTTTGTTTCGGTACCGTCATAAACCGGCTGTAGGGTACTTCAGTCATTAATTTCACATACACATCAAGCTGCGCAACTAGCTCATCGCGGGTGAGCGCTCGATGCTCGCTACTTAACAACGCGAGAGCAGTTAAGTTAATGCTATTTAAGGCGCCGGCATCGTTAATGCGTTGCATAATATGATCGGCCAACACATTCACCGTCGGGGTTAACCATTTCGGCCGCGCCGGTTCTTCTGCGCCTCTAGTCATGCTATCGCGCCAATCCGGCTGCATGTGGTCAAGGGCATCGCCCAAATTCAGTGGCTCACCAAAGGTCACGAAGCCGTGCCCAAAGTTGCGCAAATTTTTCACCGTTTTCAGCACTTGAAACATGGACTCTTTTTCTTTGCTCTTACCCTGCAGTTCCTTTAAGTAAGTGCCCACTTCCATGACGTGCTCATAACCTAGGTACACTGGTACCAACGACACCGGCCGCTGTTGGTCGCGCAGCATACCCTGCACAGTCATCGCAATCATGCCGGTTTTCGGTGGTAGTAAACGCCCGGTGCGACTGCGTCCACCCTCGCTAAAATATTTCACCGGGTAGCCTTTTTGGAACAAGCGGCATAAGTACTCGCGAAAGACCGCACTGTAGAGTTTGTTACCACGAAAGCTGCGGCGAATAAAAAATGCACCACCGCGGCGAAATAAGCTTCCTACTGGGAAGAAGTTTAAATTCACGCCTGCAGCAATATGAGGCGGCACCAAGCCAGATTTGTAAATGACGTAACTCAGCAGCAGATAATCCATGTGGCTACGATGGCAAGGCACATAAATAATTTCGTGGCCAGCTTGGGCCAACTGGCGTAACCGGTCGTCGCCTTTAACCTCAATACCGTTATAGATCCGTGACCAGATCCAGGTCATGACCCGATCGAGCAACCGCACCATAGTCGCACTGTAATTTGCGGCAATCTCGCGCAAATATTTGCGGGCGGTTTTAGTGGCCTCTGCTTCACTTTGCTTGCGCGCTTTTGCCTCATCGCGAATCGCTTTTTGCAGCGCGGGGGTGGCCAGTAACTCGCGAATCACTTGCTCTCGATCAGTCAGTTTGGGCCCCGCCACCGCATGTCTTAGACGGGTAAAATGAACCCGTGCCACGCGCGCTAGCTTATGAGCGATGTTAAGGTCATGGCCAAAGTCATCAGCCATCGCACGCAAACTAACCGGACGACTTACCCGCAACAACACGTTACGCCCAGAAAACAGCACTAGCAGAAATTTGCGCCACATACCCGGATTGTCGATATCGCCCGTCATGGCGCGACCTTGGCGCGGCTCTTGACCCGCAATTCGCCCCCAAAACACCGCTAACGGCAAGAGTTGCAAGCGCGCGTGACTATGTTCATGGTGGTAACTCAATAATTGATGGAATTCGGCAATTGCTTGCTGGCTAGAATCCGCCGCGGCTTGGGGTAGGAACATCACCCGCGGCAAGCGTTGCGCGCCTACCTGAATAGGTTCTAACGGGTCTGGATAGCCGGCGCGTTGCAACGCACGCCGAACGATGAGTAAATCTGCCACCGAGTCGGAGCGCATCACGTACACAGTGTCACTGAACCGGTGTTGCTCATCAACTTGGTCGATAATAGTTTCGGTACGCGTAAACCAGCGAATAGGCCAGCGTAAAACGGCAATCCAGAAACTCCGCAAACTCATGTTGAATCCTTTTACTAGCAGGCTATCGACAGCTTATTTGAGGCAGTAAAACAAGCTGTACACACCAAATTAAGTACCCGGACTATAGTCTATCAGGGAAGCTTTAAAAAAAATATTTGTACTTTTAAAGATACTGTATATACTCACAGTGTACTGTATAGATAACCAGCAATACTCGACCTGATAAAGCAAACTAATTTAATCGAGTAATCGCGATACACAACAGGTGACCCAATGAGTAACACCATGCGCCCATTAACTCCGCGGCAGCAGCAAATCCTTGAGCTCATTAAGGATAATCTAGAAGCCACTGGCATGCCGCCAACTCGTGCTGAAATTGCACAGCGGCTTGGATTTCGATCTGCCAACGCAGCTGAAGAGCATTTGAAAGCCCTAGCTAAAAAAGGGGTTATCGAAATGATGCCGGGTATGTCACGCGGCATCCGTCTGATTGGTATGGAAAGTGAACCTGAGCCAGAAGGGTTACCACTGATTGGTCAAGTCGCAGCAGGTGAACCTATTTTGGCAACCCAGCACATTGAAAGCCACTACCGCGTTGACGAACATTTGTTCCGACCGCATGCCGACTTTCTCCTACGCGTTAATGGTATGAGTATGCGTAACATCGGCATTCTCGATGGTGATTTACTTGCCGTGCATAAGACCATCGAAGCGCGCAATGGCCAAGTCGTCGTCGCTCGTGTGGACGACGAAGTGACAGTCAAACGCTTCGAGCGTAAAGGCCAACAGGTGCTATTGCATCCTGAGAATGAAGAATTTTCTACGATTGTCGTTGACCTATCGCAACAGTATTTCACTGTTGAAGGATTAGCTGTCGGCGTTATTCGAAATGGAGCCTGGTTATGATCAACAACACCGCTATCAACACATTGTGCCCGCTACGTGTAGCCGATTTAGCACCTACAGCTTGCAACGCTGAACCTACGCAAAGCGGCGCTACAACAACTTTGCCGGCATTAACCGACACCGCAAATTTAATCGCGCAACAAGCAATGAAAACCGCCAAGTGGATCACTGTGATTGGTGGGCGGCGTGAACATATTGAAGTACTTGCCGCAGCTGGTGTAAGTCGGTCACGCATTCGTTGGGTTCAGGGTCGCGACCAAGATCAGCGCGAATGGGCGACAGAACAAGCATTACTTGCTGGCACTAGCAGCGTGGTCGTCAGTTGGTTAGGTGAGTTATCGCCGCGAACTAACCAGCGTTTGAAATTAGCTGGACGTGCCAGCCAAACTTTGAGTTTTGTGTTTCCGGACATGGTACGACCTGATCCACTCCACTAATACCCCACAGCCGCGTCCCCACAAACCGGCCCTAAGCGAGTTTTAGTCAGGTTGTATCTTGTTCAGGCTGTTCGTTAATGCGAACAGCCTTTTTTATTGCTCAGCGCCTAGCATTTCGAATGCCTAGACGGCTAAAAAACATCTCGAAACATCCTTAAAACTTTGTTAACTTTTGCGATGCTATTTTCATCACGCCATGCTAAATTGGCGATGAAACCAACGCTAACATAAATAAAAACGATAATTTAATAACAAAAACCATAACAAAGGGTTAGCGGGGAAAGCGATTTCAAGGGAAAGAAATTTCTGGGGAATGCTGTTCCTTTTCTTGCTTACCTCTTTGTTCTTCAGGCTCGCACTTCGGTGTATTCGCGGGGAGACCGCGTCGGAAGAATGAGAGGAGTTGTCGCGTGAGAACGAGACTTTTAGTAGCGCTTTCTGTCCTATTTAGCAGTTCAAGTATGGCAGCATCGCAGTTAAACCTAACGCGCGGTGTAACGGATATCAGTAATCAGGTCTACGACCTACACATGACTATCTTTTACATCTGCTGTGCCATTGGCGTTGTCGTCTTTGGTGCCATGTTTGTGTCGATGTACCTACATCGTCGCTCACGCGGCGCTAAGCCCGCCACTTTCCATGAAAACGTCAAAGTAGAAATTGCTTGGACGATTATTCCCTTCTTGATCCTGATTGGCATGGCTATTCCAGCAACCAAAACTTTGATTGCGATGGAAGATACCAGTGCCTCCGATGTCACGGTGCAAATTACTGGGTCGCAATGGAAGTGGCACTACAAGTATTTTGACCACGAAGTTGAATACTTTAGTTTATTGGCCACGCGCCAAGATCAGATCAATAACCGCCTAGAAAAAGGCGAGAACTATCTGCTTGAAGTTGATCGCCCGCTGGTTATTCCTACTGGCAAAAAAGTACGCTTTTTGATCACCTCAGATGACGTCATTCACAGCTGGTGGGTGCCGGATTTCGCAGTCAAAAAGGACGCCAACCCAGGCTTTATTAATGAAGCTTGGACCAAAGTGGACGAGCCAGGCATTTATCGCGGCCAATGCGCCGAGTTATGTGGTAAAGACCATGGCTACATGCCTATCGTCGTGATTGCCAAAGAGCCTGCCGAATACGACGCGTGGATTCAAGCCGAAGAAGCCCGTCAGCAACAAGCTCGTGAAGAAGAACAACGACTCATGGCCATGGAAATGAGCATGGATGAGCTGATGGATTTAGGTGAAAACGTCTATCTAGCAGCCTGTGCCGCATGTCACCAAGCTAATGGTGAGGGCGTTCCTGGCGTATTCCCGGCCTTAAAGGGCAGCGACATGGCATTGAATGACCGTGCTGCGCACATTGATATTGTGGTGAATGGCAAGAGTGGTACCGCCATGCAAGCCTTTGGTGCCCAGTTAAGTTTACGTGAAATTGCCGCGGTTGTGACTTATGAGCGCAACGCATGGGGCAATGACACTGGTGAACTGGTGCAAGCCGCTGAAGTTAACGAATACGTGAATCAATAAGGGAGCCGGCGATGAGTACTGCAGTCGACGCGTCACACGCACACGATCATCATGATCACAAGCCAGCCGGCATTACCCGCTGGTTGTTTACCACTAACCACAAAGACATTGGTTCACTTTATTTGTGGTTTAGTTTTTTAATGTTTCTCACGGGCGGTGCAATGGCTATGGTCATTCGCGCCGAATTGTTCCAACCCGGACTCCAATTAGTAGACCCGCACTTTTTCAATCAGATGACCACAGTGCATGGTCTCATCATGGTGTTCGGCGCCGTTATGCCAGCCTTTACTGGGCTTGCTAACTGGATGATTCCGATGATGATTGGTGCGCCAGACATGGCGTTACCACGCATGAACAACTGGAGTTTCTGGATCCTGCCGTTTGCGTTTGCCATTTTATTGGGCTCGCTATTTATGGAAGGTGGCGGCCCAGCATTCGGTTGGACGTTCTACGCCCCACTATCGACCACTTACAGTGGCGATTCCACCGCATTGTTTGTGTTCTCGGTACACATTATGGGTATTTCATCCATCATGGGCGCGATTAACGTTATCGTGACCATCATGAACATGCGCGCGCCTGGCATGACTTATATGAAAATGCCACTGTTCGTCTGGACCTGGTTTATCACTGCATTCTTGCTGATTGCGGTTATGCCAGTGCTAGCCGGTGTGGTTACCATGGTATTAACCGACAAATACTTCGGTACCAGCTTCTTTGATGCCGCCGGTGGTGGTGACCCCGTCATGTTCCAGCATATCTTCTGGTTCTTCGGGCATCCGGAAGTGTACATCATGATTTTACCGTCGTTTGGCATCGTGTCGGCGATTATTCCTGCGTTCACGCGTAAGCCATTATTTGGTTATGCCTCAATGGTTTATGCTACCGCAGCGATTGCCGGACTATCGTTCTTAGTATGGGCGCACCATATGTTCACCACCGGTATGCCGGTGTTCGCTGAACTGTTCTTTATGTACTGCACCATGCTCATTGCGGTACCCACCGGCGTGAAAGTATTTAACTGGGTAGCCACCATGTGGCGCGGATCGATGACTTTCGAAACGCCGATGTTATTTGCGCTGGCCTTCGTGATCTTGTTCACCATCGGCGGCTTCTCTGGACTCATGCTGGCCATTACCCCAGTAGACTTCCAGTACCATGACACCTACTTCGTGGTCGCGCACTTCCACTACGTACTGGTAACCGGCGCTATCTTCTCGATTATGGCAGCCGCTTATTACTGGTTACCTAAATGGACTGGTTACATGTACGACGAAGCGCTGGCGAAATGGCATTTCTGGCTATCGATTATTTCGGTCAACGTGCTGTTCTTCCCAATGCATTTCGCCGGACTTGCGGGTATGCCACGTCGAATTCCGGATTACTCGTTGCAGTTTGCCGACATTAACCAAATCGTCAGTATTGGCGGATTTATGTTCGGTTTAACTCAACTGTTATTCCTCTATATCGTCGTGAAATGTGCCCGTGGCGGCGCGCCTGCACCAGCTAAACCCTGGGAAGGTGCCGAAGGTTTGGAGTGGACAGTAGCGTCACCCGCGCCTTATCACACGTTCGAAACGCCACCGCAAATTAAATAGCGCTGGCAAACGGAGGTTACCGTCATGACTCAACAACCTAACCAAGCTTCTGCTGGAAATAACAGCCGCGTTGTAAAGCGGCTGTTACTGGCCGTAGTTTGCATGTTCGGCTTTGGTTTTGCGCTGGTGCCACTTTATGACGTGTTTTGCGATATTACCGGGTTTAACGGGCGCACCAAGAATGAAGCTGCAGCACAAAGCACGGTTGCGGTAGATACCTCGCGCACGATTACCGTTCAGTTTCTGACGCGTACTAATCGCGGTATGCCCTGGGAGTTTCACCCCGAGGTGAAAGAAGTACAGGTTCACCCGGGCGAAACCAAGGTGGTGAACTTTATCGCGCGCAACAACACGCGCGCGAATATGGTGGCCCAAGCGATTCCCTCGGTAGCGCCCGGTGAAGCCGCGCCTTACTTAAATAAAACGGAATGTTTTTGTTTCAATCAACAACCGCTCATGGCTGGCAAAGAAACCGTCATGCCGATGCAGTTTTATTTAGACCCAGACATTCCCGATACGATTCATACTTTTACGCTGTCATACACGCTGTATGATTTGACAGCCAATGCATCTCCAGAAGTGTTAGCCACTATGACTAACGCGGAATAAGGACAAGTTATGGCAGAACAACATCAAAAATATTATGTGCCAGCTTCGAGCCCGTGGCCGATTGTTGGCGCAATTGGCTTAGGCTTAATCGCCTTCGGTGCGGGTCACACCGTTATCGACGTGAGCAAAGGTCAGGAAGGCTTTGGCAGTAATATCTTATTTGCCGGTATCGCTGTTATTTTGGTGATGCTATTTGGCTGGTTCCGTGACCAAATTAATGAGTCCATGAGTGGCTTATACAGTGGTCAATTAAGTGCGTCTTATCGACAAGGCATGAGCTGGTTCATTTTTTCCGAAGTCATGTTCTTTGCTGCGTTCTTTGGCGCCCTCTTCTACGCCCGAGTGATTGCGGTAGAGTGGTTAGGCGGCGCGAGTAACAACGCCATGACCAATGAAGTGTTATGGCCAGACTTTAGTGCCATGTGGCCACTGACCGAAACGCCGGGCGGTACCACAACTCAAGCTATGGGTTGGCAAGGTTTACCGTTGTATAACACCATTATTTTAATCATCTCTTCGGTGACCTGTCATTTTGCCCATGTTGGTCTTGAAAAGGGCAAGCGCGGTCAGCTAAAAGTGATGCTCGGTATCACTATTCTGCTCGGTTGTATCTTCTTGTACTTACAAGGTGCCGAGTATGTGCATGCCTACAACGACCTAGGTTTAAAATTAGATTCAGGCGTATATGGTAATACCTTCTATATGTTGACTGGCTTCCACGGAATGCACGTTACCTTAGGTACTATCATGTTAATTGTGATGTTCCTGCGAGTCTTGAAAGGTCATTTCACCCCAGACAACCACTTTGCGTTCCAAGCCACAAGTTGGTATTGGCACTTTGTTGATGTGGTATGGGTGTGCTTGTTCTTCTTGGTCTATGTATTCTAAGAGCAAACGGGATGCCGTTGGGCATCCCGTTCTTTGTTGTAGGTGCGGAAGGTATTGCTAGTAAGGCCGTGGATTCATCTGTATCACGCCAGTCGCCATTAAAATAAGCAAGATAATAATGGCAAGCACCGAGGCCGCAACTCGGCGTCCTAAATAATGGGACATCGAAGGCTTTTCAGGGTCATTTCGCAACATTGCGAATAAGGCTTTAAACAAGTTCACAACCGTGAACAGCAGTAGTAGAAGCAGTATGATTTTAGCAAACAACGACATGCAGTATTCCTCATGATCAAAGTGGGGCCTTTTCATTTTATTTGGTGGCCAACACTGGTCACTTTGCTCGTTATCCTATGCTTGGTCAAGCTTGGCCTTTGGCAACTTGAACGTGCCGACGAAAAACGCGCATTATTTACCGATTTCGCTAGCACTGAAGTCCGCCCCACCCCACTTGAAAGTTTGTCAATCAATCAGCTTCCGCAACGGTTTGAGGCAGTAAGCGCCACCGTAACGCTTGATCCTGAACGGTATTTCCTGCGCGACAATCAAGTGCTTGACGGTAAAGTCGGTTATCACGTGATTGCTATCGCGCACCAGCCTCAATCGACACCACTTTTAGCGGTAAATCTTGGCTGGATAGCAGCGCCTATTGATCGCCAACAACTGCCTCAGGTGACGCTACCTAGCACCCCCGTGACACTCACCGGGCGCTGGTATGTTCCTGATCAGCAAGCCTTTCAGCTCGGCGAAGCGAATTATGCAGAAGGCGGCTGGCCGAAACGTATTCAGCACTTTGAATTTGCGCCGCTGGCGAACCAACTTCAATTAGAATTTTGGCTGGGTATGGTATTAGTTGAGCATCCATTAGCTGGCGTTTCACCACCACTGGTGCAAGCCTGGAAGCCACAAGTGATGGCGCCTGAAAAGCATCAAGCTTATGCGTTGCAATGGTTTTCACTTGCGCTTGCCGCAGCCGTTGTGTTTTTATTTGCTAGTCGGCAGAAGTCGACCTCTACCCCATCAAAAGAGGAGTAACCATGAGCTCCCAATTTCGCTCTCGCGCTGCGCTCATCGCTGTCATCATTGCGTTTATTATTCCGGTTATTGTTGCCAAATTAGTGCTCGACAACCGTTGGTATCAGGGCGGCGTGACCAATCAAGGCACTATGCTGGTGCCGCCATTAGAGCTAGGTGCAACGCTAAACCAAGCCTTACCTGAGGGCTGGCGGGTGGTTTATCTAGTGAACGCCGACTGCAGCCAAAACTGCCAACAGGCCCTGTACGCCCTGAATCAAGTCGATGCCGCTTTAGGTCGCGAGTCTGACCGCGTCACACCACTGGTCATTACCCGTGCTGATTTACCATTACATTTAGAAAACACCCCGTTAGTTCAGGCGCTGGTGAACGTGGATATTGCCGATGCACTTACCACCTTACCTGCGGACCAACTATTTATTATCGACCCACTTGGTAATGTCATGCTGCATTACGCAAGCTATCCGGAGGAGGAAGCCATGCGTACCGAAGCGAAAGCGCTATTAAGTGACCTGAGAAAACTATTAAAACTATCAAAGATCGGGTAGGACGACAGCATGCGTAAGTTAGTCGGTTTTTCATTATTCTTTGCGGTAATTGTGATTGTATTAGGCGCCTATACACGGCTTACGGATGCCGGTTTAGGCTGTCCAGATTGGCCAGGCTGTTATGGCTTTTTAGGGATTCCTAAATCAGAGCAAGCAGTGGCAACCGCGCAAGCACGGTTTCCAGAAGCACCCTACGAATATCACAAGGCGTGGGCAGAAATGGTGCACCGTTATGCGGCAGGTACGTTAGGCTTGTTGGTATTAGCGATTGCGATTGTCGCCTATCGCGCACGCCACAACATGCCGAAACAACCGCTAAAACTGCCATTTTTCTTGCTTGCCATGATTATATTTCAGGCTGCGCTCGGTATGTGGACGGTAACTTTAAACCTGCAACCGGTGATTGTGATGGGCCATTTGCTCGGCGGGTTTACCACACTATCGCTATTGTACTTGTTACATTTAAGGCTGCAGCGCCAACAGTTAATGGGAACCGATGAAGGCATGCGTAAGTTACGCGGTTTGGCCAAGTTTGCGCTACTCGTGGTGGTCTGCCAAATTGCCTTGGGCGGCTGGGTGGCTGCTAATTACGCCGCTTTAGCCTGTACTGAGTTGCCGGTGTGTGAGGGCGATTGGGCGAATACGCTTGATTTTGGTGGCGCATTTTCAGTCCCCGCAGCCGATACTTATCAATATGGCGCCCATGATTATGACGATCGCATGACCATGCATGTCGCACATCGAATCGGCGCACTCATTACCATTCTCGTGGTTGGCTGGTTGTTATTGAAGGGCTGGCTGACTGCACGCTCACGACTATTGAAACGTAGCCTGAATTTTGTTGCACTGATGTTAGTAATACAGGTAGCCTTAGGCTTAAGTAATGTCATCTTCATGCTGCCACTAAGTGTAGCGGTTGCCCATAATATTGTTGGGGCTTTGCTACTGCTGAGCATGGTAGGCTTGAACTATAACATCGCACGTAAAGCATAAGCGTGCCCATAACTATAATAACAACTGGGGGTAGAACAACATGGCTCAGCAATTGAGTAGCGCCGGTGCCGCCCCACTGGAGAAAGCTCGCGCGAGTTGGCGCGATTATTTAGAACTCACTAAACCGCGGGTAGTGGCTCTGTTACTGCTTACCGCGGTTGTGGGTATGTGTTTGGCCACCGACTCGTGGGTGAGCTGGCAAATCTTGATCCCCGCGTTTATTGGCATTGGCATGATGTCAGGTGCCGCCGCGGCAATTAATCATCTAGTCGATCGCCATATTGATGCCAAAATGGCACGGACCCTGCGTCGCCCACTACCGTCTGGCGCCCTGTCACCGAAGCGAGTCCTAACTTTTGCCGCGGTGCTAGGCGCGCTTGGCTATGTGGTATTGGCATTGTTTGTAAATACCCTAACCGCCTTATTAACCCTCGCGTCATTGGTGGGTTATGCGTTTATTTACACCATGTATTTAAAGCGTGCCACGCCGCAAAACATCGTGATTGGCGGGCTTGCAGGCGCGGCGCCGCCGCTGCTCGGCTGGACCGCGGTGACCAATGATGTGCATGCGCACGCGATATTGTTGGTCATGATTATTTTCACCTGGACACCACCGCACTTCTGGGCGCTGGCCGTGCACCGGGCCAAGGATTACGAAAAAGCTAATATTCCGATGCTACCGGTTACCCATGGCGTTGATTTCACCAAAACCTGCATTTTACTTTACACCGTGCTGCTTGGGGTGGTGTGTTTACTGCCGTACCTGATTGGGATGTCGGGAGTGATTTATTTACTCGGTTCCAGTGTCTTGAACGCAGTGTTTTTAGGTTACGCCTGGAAATTGAAATTTGCGCCCACCAAGCACACCGCTTACAGCATGTTTATGTTCTCGATTTGGCATCTCATGTTGCTGTTTGTGGTGTTGTTGGCCGATCATTATATTGCTTGGTAAGCAAAGGGAACGCTAGTTATGAAACAGTCCTTACTCATCGCCTTGGCGGCCGCAGCCGCCGCAGCGCTCGGTATTTTTGCTTACCTGCAACTACAACCTAAAGCCGCTGAACATGCGTTGGTATATGAGCCACCTCGAGCGCTAGCGCCCTTCCGGCTTGAGCATACGCGTAGCGACACCCGAATTCATAACGACGCGCTGAGCGGCCAATGGACCTTGCTATTCACCGGCTATACCTTTTGTCCGGATATTTGCCCCACTACCATGGCGCAACTACGCGAAGCGCTGCCCGAACTGCAAGCAGTCACCGATACGCCCGTTCGCGTGTGGATGATTTCTGTAGATCCAAAACGGGATGATTTAGCACGCTTAACGCAATATGCGAACTACTTCGGTGAGGGTTTCAGTGGCGTGCGCGCCGACCATGTCGACTTGTTCCCCTTTGTGCGAGACCTTGGCCTGATGTATTCCATTCCAGGGGAAGATGAGCAAGATTATTTGGTAAACCACAGCGCGGCTATCGTGTTAGTGAACCCTAATGGTCAGCGCCATGCTATTTTTAACGCCTCGCATCAGCTCGGCGAAATACCAACCGTGAACATGCAGCACATTCTGACTGACTTTCCCCGGTTGGTCGCTCGCTATCAGCCTTAATTTGGTTTTAATCGGGCCAGCGGCCGTTAGTATCGGCCCGCACCCAAGGATGTGAGTACCAATAATAGCGCCCTTCACCACTAATACTCGGCACCGTGCAATTGTAACGTGAGCGCCCGATTGGGATCGCGCTCGGCGCCGCAACACTGAAGCTATTGCCATCCCATTCAGGTGTAACCGCTTCACCACCAATAAAGCAAGTCATGCTGGAACGATAGAAATCGTCAGTTGACCTTAAACTTACCTGCAAGGTTGGCGTCGTGTCATTGTTGTCGCGTACCATTTCACCATCAGTCACGGCCTCAATTGGCAACGCCAGGCTACTTAACTTGGTTTTCAATGTATTCAAATTGGCATAGTTTCCTGCGGCCGGAAACCGAGGAATAGCGGTCAGCTCTGTATGTTCACCCCAAGCGCCACTATGCTGACCGAAGGCCACATAATCTAGATCCGCTAAAATTTGCTGTAAGGCATTGTTATATTCGCCGAACGGATAAGCAAAAAGTCGCGGCGGCTCAGTCTGTAGCTTCTCCTCCAGTGCCATTTGTGCGGTTTCAATATCCTCAATCACCCGCTGTTGCCAGGCATTTTCAGTTTCGCCCTCAGTTCGCCAAGTCATGTGCTTGTGCCAGCTTGAATGATTGGCGATGGTGGCTTGCTCGGCATCAATTTCACGCAGCTGCGCCCAAGTCATATATAAATGCGGTTGCTTTTCCATCAGGGCGGGATTCACAAATATGGTGTAAGGCACTTTAAATTCACGCAACACCGGTACCGCTTGGGTGTAATTATTATCCCAGCCATCATCGAAAGTGAGCACGACCGCCTTGTCGGGTAGTTGTGGCGCATCCGCCGCCCCGCTTAACGCAGCCACGGCCTCTTCAATCGCTACTACAGTAAATCCATTATCGCGCAGGTAGCTTAAGTGACTCCGCAACTCTTCAGCCGTGACCGAGGTGACGCGCGGGGTGTCGGCACTCACATGATGGTACATCAATACCACCACACTTTGCGGTGGTGCCGCAGTTGCATGCGCACTAACAACCAGTAGGCCAAGACCAATACTGCTGGCTAGTGATTTGCGCCAACGGGTGACAACGCTACCGAATACACGCATCATAAGCTTATCCTCTGTTTTCTAAATTACATTGCCATGACCAAGCTACTTGGGTTCCGCCCCCAGTCCCATCGACAAGTCTTTACCATTGCCCTACCGATGGTGGTCTCAAACATAGCCGCCCCCATGCTGGGGCTAGTCGATACCGCCATCATAGGCCATTTACCGCAGAGCATCTACTTAAGCGGCGTGGCTTTAGGCGCCATGATTGTCAGCTTTATTTACCTGTTGGCTGTATTTCTCCGCATGACGACCACCGGGGTGGTTGCGCAAGCTCAGGGCGCCCGCGATGATTCACAACTACAGGCTTTTATCCAACATGGTGCATGGTTTGCGCTTGGGTTGGGCCTCCTACTGTGGTTGGCCAAGCCATTGCTGCTTGAACTTGCTTGGTGGTTGACACAACCGGAGGCCGCGTTAAAAGCACAGGCCGCTTTGTATATTGAGATCCGCTTATGGGCAGCCCCCGCCGCATTGTTTAACCTCGTAGTACTAGGTGTATTACTCGGCCTTAAACGCAGTCGCCAGGCCATGCTGCTGGTTATTTTCACGAATGCCGTAAACGTAGCCGGCGATCTCATTTTTATTATTGGCTTGGATTTAACAGTTGCGGGTGCGGCTTGGGCATCGGTACTGGCAGAGGTTGCCACTGCTTTACTGGGCGCCTGGCTGTTAATGCGCCATGCCAACTGGCGCTGGCAATGGCAATTACAGCTGCCGCTGTTGCAGCGCTTAATGGGCATGAATCGAGATGTGTTTATTCGCAGCTTGGTGCTGCAGCTGTGTCTCGCCACCATGACCGGTTACGCCACTCGATTTGGCCACGAAGTGGTCGCGGCTAATGCGGTGTTGATGCAGTTTCTTCTGCTTATTTCGCTAGGTTTAGATGGCTTAGCTTATGCAGTAGAAGCCCTAGTCGGGCACGCTAAGGGCGCACGCCAGGAGCGCCGAATCCGCTATTGGTTTGGATTAACACTCATTTGGTCAGGTCTGTTTGCGCTTGCTTACAGTCTAATTTTTGCGGTATTCGGAGCGCAAATCATCGCTGCTTTAACGGATATTACAAGCATTCGTCAAACCGCCGAACATTATTTAGGTTGGCTAATCATTCTGCCCCTGCTTGCGCACTGGAGCTATGCCTACGATGGCTTATTCATTGGTTTAAGTTGGACCAAAGCGATGCGTAACACCATGCTCGCGGCGGCATTACTTGGCTTTGTTCCGATCTGGTTAGGCGTTATTTTGAGCGACTTGAGTAACGAAAACGCCAACCACGGATTGTGGTTGGCGTTGTCAGTTTTTTTACTAAGTCGTGGTGTAGCGCAGGCTATATTTACCGCGCGCCAACCACGTTTTGCTAAACCCTAGCTTATTCAGCCGCGACGAAGTCATCTAACAAGATGACACCGAACGCTTCGCCAGATGCTGGTGCACCATCTACTGCAACGACAGTGTACACACCACCAGCGTCTAAGCTGACCGCTAATGGGCCAATAGCGACAGTTTTGGTGCCAGCAACCGCAACCGAGATGAAGTAATCACCAGGTGCAACACCCACTACCGCATTGGCTAGTGCAGTTGAATCAAATGGTACTTCAGTCAATGCCGGAGTCGCATCCGTAATATCATCAGTGGCAGTTAAATAAACGTCAACGTCGCCCGCTGAAGGTGATGCATGTACGACTTGTAAGCGCGCTTCAGTAGCAATTGAGCGTGAATCTTCACCCAATACTGCTAAAGTTAACGACTCGTCTGCTAATGCACCAACCGCGTACACGCTGTATTGTGCGCCAGCAGCTGTAGCTAACGGTAGATCGTCAAGCACAGTTGGGCCGCCGTTTGCTGCCGCTACATCAACCAAGTACTCACCTGCTGGAATTTCAACGTAACCGGCAAATTCGCCGAATGCTAAGTCCGCAATTGCAGGCTCTGCACCATTGTTCAAGAATACGTCAACTGCAGGCGCATCAGCAGCTGCATGCACGACGCGAATGTCACTACCGGTGTTTTGGTCGTAGACAATTGCAGCATCAGTACCATTCGCTACTTGTAATGCAATAGGTGCCGCGCCAGCAGCGGTGTTATTTACCGCAGCAATGACCAAGTCTGAACCCGCTGCTAAGGTTAAGGTGCCGGTGTCATAAACAACGGTATCCACATCACCAGCAAGGGTGACTCGAATTTGATAGTCGCCAGCTGGCACATCGAGCTGGCCGCTGAACTCACCGAATGCGAGTGTTGCAACTGCTTGCTCATCAGCCAACACTGCCTCTGGCGCAGTCACATAAATATCAACCGCTGGCGCAGCTGATGCAGCGTGCACTACTTGCGCCCGGATGTTGCCATCCGCGATTGCAGTGACCGGATTTTCAACCACTAACGCATCCAGTGTGTCGTCTGCTACGTTACCCACAGCGAACACTTCATAGCGCGTATCAGCAGCTAACGCTAAGTCGACAGGACCGATGACGGTTACTAGCTCATCACCAGGTAAAATGCCATCGACGCTAACCTCGTAAGTACCTTCGTCAAGCTCTAATACTGCTGACGATTGTTGATACGCGACGTTCTCTAAAGTGGCCGTTCCGTTTACATTAACGTTTACGTTGGGTGCGTCAGATGACGTGTGGTGAACGCGAACAAATGTTGAACCAACTTCTGGCTCAGGTGGTGGTGCTGATGTATCATCATCACCATCAAACCAGTTACAACCAGACAGCATCATTGTCGCTAAAGCGACGGCAGAGAGTTTTGTGATCCCCTTCATTTCGAAGTTCCTCGTGTTTGTTTAGGCACATTCGAATACGCGGGCAAGATCGGGGGGGATCACACTTTCCTAACATCATCGTGTAAATTTTTGTAAAAAAGTTGTCTAATAATATTAGACAAGCGCACTTAAGGCTAAGTGCGCTATGGGTTTAGCGGTTATTAATAATAAGAGTGCTCACCGCGCTCATGCTCAGTGACATCGCGCACACCGGTTAATTCATCCGGGAATCGAGCAAGCAATTCTTTCTCAATCCCTTCTTTTAGAGTGACGTCGACCATACTACAACCGTTACAGCCCCCGCCAAATTGCAGTACTGCAATGCCATCGTCGGTGATTTTGCTCACGCTCACTTTGCCGCCATGGTTGGCAAGCTGCGGATTTACTTCAGCTTGTATAACGTATTCCACGCGCTCAATCAGCGGCGCATCTTCGCTTACTTTACGAGCTTTGGCGTTTGGCGCTTTTAAGGTTAGCTGTGAGCCGAGCTCTTGGGTTTGAAAATCAATCTCCGCATCCTCTAAAAAAGGCGCGCTGGCCGCATCTACAACGGCATCAAAACCACTGAACGGCAACACTTCGTCGTCATGCTCAAGCGAATCAGGTGGACAATAAGAAACACCACACTCGGCGCTTGCTGTCCCTGGATTCACCACAAATACGCGAATGTTGGTGCCATCAGGCTGCTCGGCGAGTAACTTACGAAAATGAGCCTGCGCGGTTTCAGTAATACGAATCATAACCTGACTACCTCCGGTTACCGACGTTGCCGCGAACCAATAAATACGGGCACAACAACGTTATACTTGACTAAATTAGTAAGGTATATCTTATCGCAAATATTGGTCGTTGCATAGTAAAGCCATAGGCGTTGTCGGCAAATCCTGTTAGCGTGTTGAGCAATTAAATGTGAGAGGAACGGTTATGCGAATGGCTATCACAAAATGGGTACTTGCCGGTGTTATGAGTCTGGGCGTGGTTGGCTTCGCCAATGCCAACACGGTGAGCTTAGACGATTACCTACCGAACGATGTTAGTTACGATCCAAACATTCCAACCCCAAAAGAAATATTGGGTTATGAGGTTGGCGAATGGCATGTGCGTCATGATCAACTCGTGCGTTATATGGAAGTTCTGAGCGAGGCGAGCGACCGCTTTGAACTTGAGGTCACTGGTTATACTCACGAACGTCGGCCATTGCTGCTCATTCGGGTTACCGCACCAGAGAATCACGCCAATATTGAAACCTTGCGCCAGCGTCACCTTGAAATAGCTGACCCCAGCGTCGACGCCGACCCAACCAGTGCGCCGCTTGTGTATTACATGGGCTACAGTATTCACGGCGACGAATCGAGCGGTTCTAATGCCGCTTTGCTAGTGGCTTATTATTTAGCCGCAGCCCAAGGTGCCCGCGTTGATGCCTTGCTAAAAGACAATATTATCTTGCTCGATCCGAGTTTAAATCCTGATGGCCTCGGGCGCTTCGCACAATGGGCGAATCAGCATAAATCAATCAATTTAGTAGCCGATCCGCAACACCGCGAGCACGTGCAAGGCACGCCACGCGGCCGCGTCAATCATTATTGGTTCGACTTGAACCGCGATTGGTTGTTACTGCAACACCCTGAGTCACGCGCGCGTATTGCCAACTTCCAAAAATGGAAGCCAAACGTGTTAACCGATTTTCACGAAATGGGCACTGACAGCACCTTTTTCTTCCAGCCTGGTATTCCAACGCGTCGCAATCCAAATACGCCAGAGGAAAACGTGACACTCACGCAAAAGCTAGCGGAACGTCATGCAGCAAAATTAGATGAAGAAGGACGTTTGTATTTTACCCAACAAGCCTTCGATGACTTCTATATTGGTAAAGGCTCAACCTATCCTGATGTCCATGGTGCCATCGGCATTTTGTTCGAGCAGGCGTCTAGCCGCGGGCATTTGCAGGACTCGATTAATGGTGAGTTGAGTTTCCCATTTACCATTCAAAATCAGTTTATGACCTCATTGACCACGTTGTATGGGGCGCTGGATAACAAAACTGCGTTACTAGATTATCAACAACGGTTTTATGATGCCGCGATGGAAGCTGCGAATGATGCCGATTTTGATGGTTATTTACTGAAAGGTGATGGTGATCAGGGCCGCTTAGCAGGCATGCTGAATATTCTGCGTCAGCACGATATTAAAGCTTATTCACTGACTCGTGATGTGCGTGCTGATGGCCGTACCTATACCGCGGGGACCAGCTACTTTGTGCCATTGAAGCAAACTCAGTACACCCTTATTCGGGCCATTTTTACCAGCCAACAAAGCTTCGTTGATAATACCTTCTACGATGTTTCGGGCTGGACCATGCCAATGGCATTCAATGTGGACTTTAGCGCTTACGATGGCCGGGTAACCATGGCTGAACAAGCCTGGCAACCAGCCCCCAAAGCCAAAGTGGTATTGCCAGAGCAAGCCTATGCTTATGCGTTCCAATGGCAGGATTACTTTGCGCCACAAGTACTGCAAACCTTGCTAGAAGAAAACATTCATGTGCGTCAGGCTCATGCGCCATTTACCGCGGTGACTACTGAACGCAACGTGGAATTTGCAAGTGGTGCGGTAGTGGTTACTCGTGCCTATCAGCAACGGCCGTGGGCGGAAGTGCGCCAAGTGCTTGAAAATGCGCTTACCGAAGCTGGCATTAGCGGTCATGCCATTCAATCCGGCTTAACCCCGCAAGGGGTTGATTTAGGTAGTCGTGACTTACATCCAGTCGAACCGGTATCAGTGCTACTGGTAATGGGCCCAGGCACGTCTATGTATGAAGTGGGTGAAGCTTGGTACTACCTCGATCGTCATGTTGGTATTCCAGTCAGCATGATTGAGACCGATCGCTTAGCACGTTCTGACCTGTCGCGTTACACCCACATTATTATGGTAGACGGCAGCTTTGGCCCACTTAGCTCGCAAGCCGACCGGTTGCAAAACTGGGTGCGTGAAGGTGGTGTGTTAATTGGTCAACAAGGCGGTACCGAATGGCTTAGTCGCAATGACATTCTGCAAGCAGAGCTGGTCAGCCGCGATAATTTCGATGCCAAGTTCGTCACGGACAAACTGAGCTATGCCGACATGGATAGCTACTATGGTAAACGCCGTATTGCGGGCGCTATTTTTGAATTGCAATTAGATACTTCGCACCCGCTCAGCTTTGGGTTCCCAGATGCTAGCTTGCCAGTATTTAAAGACAGCCTGACTGCTCTGCAAGTGCCGGAAACACCGTTCATTACAGTGGCACGCTACAGCGAAGAACCGCTCATTAGCGGCTATGCCGCCCAAGAAAATCGCGAAGTGCTCAGCCAACAAGCTGGTATTGTGGCGCATCGCTTGGGCAATGGTCGCGTGATTGGCTTTAGCGATAACGTGAATTTCCGTGCGTATTTCTGGGGTACTGCCAAACTCCTCAGTAACGCCATTTACCTTGCGCCGGCTATTTCGCCAAGCGCCAGCGATGAGGAAAATGCAGCGGCGGCAGAAGCTGCCGTTGAAGCACACTAAGTCAGATCAGGACGACTCGTCTAGCTGAGGTTGGAGCGCTGGTGGCAAGGTATAAGCCAGCGCCCAACCATCTACCACCCCTGCGCCTCGGCGTTTGAGCGCTTGTGCTGCTGCCGTCATTGATGCGCCAGTGGTGACAATGTCATCAACCAGCGCAATACTCTGACCCGCCAACGGTGCCGTGCAATACATCGTACGTTGCGCATGTTCCCAGCGTTCCGCAGCCTGTAGTTTATGTTGCTCAGCATGCTTACCTAGCCGCCGCATGAGCCCCACTTGATAAGCTAACGGCAGCAATTCATATAGCTGATCGCACAATAGTGCCGCCTGATTGTAACCACGCTGTAACCAACGCGCTTTAGATTGGGGCATCGCCACCAACTGCTGCGGTAAGGGTTGATGCAAACGCTGATAAGCCCGTATCACCTGCATCGCCAACAACGGTGCTAACACCTTGGCCAGTTCCGGCTGCTGCCTAAATTTAAACCCTTGCAGCATGTGTTGCAGGGGCGACTGCCATGGCACCAACGCAAACCAATATCTACAGCCATCAGCAGGCGGCTGTTGCATCTGCCATGGTTGTAGATCTACCGCCGGTAAGATAGGCAACTGGGCGCGACAGTAGCGACAAAAATGGATGTCGGGCGCGCTAAGTGGTAACCGACATAACCAACAATGACAAAGATTGGCAAACCATTGTGACCAAGCTACCATGAGCGCCAGCAAAGGTGCGGATAGTGGCAGAGCAAATAGTGGCGGTGCGAATTGTGCATCAGCTAACGCGTTCTGTAAGAGGTCGATAAGCTTCATGATAGCGAAAATATGGCAACATCAAGAAGGCGCAGGCGCTGACTTAGTCGTACTCCATGGCTGGGGCTTAAATAGCGCTATTTGGCGACCTTTGCTGTCTTACTTAAGCCCACATTACCGAGTTCATTGTATCGATCTGCCCGGTTATGGCGAGTCGCCGTGGCCGTCTGACAAACCCGTATCACTCGCCAGCTACGTTGACTTACTCATCCCAATACTGCCCGAGCGTTGTCACTTATTAGGCTGGTCGTTAGGCGGCTTGATCGCCACCGCAATCGCTTTAAGTGCACCTACGCGTATACAGTCGTTAATTCAGGTTTGTAGCTCGCCCAGATTTGTAGAAGATCCGCAAAGCGTACCCGCGTGGCCCGGCATGAGTGCGAAAGTGTTACAGTTGTTTCAGCGTAATTTGTCTGCCGACTTTGAACAAACCGTGAGTCGATTTTTAGCCATTCAAGCGATGGGAAGCCCGTCGGCACGAGCAGACACCAAACAAATAAAAGAATTGGTATTTACCAAACCCTTACCTGATCTAACGGCGTTAAAAGGTGGGTTAGCGTTACTTGCAAATACTGACATGCGCCCCTTGCTGCCCCAGCTACAAATGCCACTACTGAGCATTTACGGTGAGCACGATACGCTGGTGCCGGTGGCGACGGCCGGCCAGGTCGCTTCTATCATGGCGGGTAAAGTGGCCGAACAACATGTCATCCCGCACACCAGCCATGCGCCATTTATGACGGCGCCGGAGCATTTTACCGAGCGGCTCGTGCAGTTTACGAACGCCCATTGAGGCGCTCCGATTGCTGCGCATGAGTGGGCATTCAGCCATCAGCGCTGGCAGCTAGCACAATACACCGTGGTGCGTTGCCCAAGCCGAATTTCTTTCAAGCGTTGCTTGCAAACCATACACATTTTGCCGCCACGGCCATAAACTTGCAGTTCTTGCTTAAAATATCCAGGCTGGCCATCTACTTGAGTGAAATCTTGCAAGGTGGTGCCACCTTGACGAATAGCTGCTGCCAAGGTGTCTTTTATAATTGGCACTAACTTGGCCAACCGCGCACGACTTACCTTCCCCGCCGCCCGTTTGGGATGAATGCCCGCCTTAAACAGCGATTCATTGGCATATATGTTGCCCACCCCAACCACGACATGATTATCCATAATAAAGGTTTTAATGGCCTGTTGGCGCCCCGCTGCACGCGCCACTAAATAATCAGCATTGAAAGCGTCGGTAAGTGGTTCTGGTCCCAACGACGCCAGCAACGGATGGCTGCTTAACTCACTGTCGGCGAGCGGTAATACCGCGCCGAACCGGCGCGGATCGTTGAGCCGCAAATGCAGACCCGAGCCCAGCACTAATTCGACATGATCATGCTTAACTAGCTGAGTGTCGGCGGGCACCACGCGGAGCTTACCCGACATGCCTAAATGCAACAGAATGATGCCGCGGGTGGTATGAATCAGTAAATATTTAGCGCGCCGCGTCACCTTAGTGATCACGCTTGGTGCTAAAGCGTGAATATCGGCAGGAATGGGCCAGCGCAACCGGGCATCATGTACCTTAATCGCGGAAAGGGTTTGCCCCTCCAAATGCGGACTAATACCTAACCGGCTCACTTCAACTTCAGGTAACTCTGGCATCTACTATTCTCTGCTCAAAACTATAAGTTACGGCTTGCTAGTCGCGCGGTAAGTTAGCGCCCACTAACTGCTTATACGTCATGTTCTCGACCCGATACACTTGGGCATCATCACCCACCCGCAACAGCAATTCGGGGCGCGTGTATAACGCTAAATAAATAACGGGGCGGCCATCACTCAATCGGATCCGAATTTCAGTGGCTTCGCCACGCGGAGCCTGGTCGGTTGGGCGCACTTGCAAGCCCTGCCAGCGCGCAACAAAATGCGTCATTGCCGCTTGGTCACTGGCCACCGTTGGCCCCATCCACCAGCCATCTTCGGAATATTGCAGTTGAAAGTCCGGAGTACCAATTTCAACAATATCTACGGTTGGGAACAAAGCGACGAGCTCGCCGCGTTCAGCATCAGCCGTAATCACTGGGTTAGCATCAGATTGCTCTGTTGAGGCTAAATTATCACGAAGTGCCTGCGGCCCATCGGGAAATGCGCGCCAAAACAAAATCACCAACAGCAAAATGCCGTAAATCAGGATATTGTTCCAACCTTGGCGGCTTAAATTTATACCGAAACGACCCTTTTTTTGATTGCCTTTTGCCATCGTCATCCCCTATATTGCGGCCAGATCGTTCATGAGGAGCCGCCACTTTTGGTCCCCGCAATGCCAGCATCACGCCTAGTGACACAGCACGACCGTTTTAACCAAGCCATAGATAGCTTGGCGGCTAACGGTTATGTCATTGTACCTGATTTTATCGATGCGCAAACTACCGCGTCTTGGTATGCCTATGCCCAACAATTAGCTGCCCCAGAGTGGCAACTCGCAGGCGTAGGACGCGCCGATCAATACACCACTAATACCGCCGTTCGGCAAGACCGCATTTACTGGCTACAACATCGTAATCCGCTCGAAACAGCTTATTTGGGGGTCATGAGCGAACTGCGCGAGTATATTAATCGCGAACTATTCATGGGCTTATTTGATTACGAATGCCACCTTGCTCACTACCCGCCGGGCGCATTTTACCGCAAGCATCTTGATGCTTTTAAAGGCCGCAGCAATCGCATTCTAACCACGGTGTTTTATCTAAATCCCGAGTGGCACGAGCTGGATGGCGGTGCATTGGTAATGTACGGCGAACGCGGCAAAGTGTTAGAACGGGTATTGCCGCAGGCGGGCAAATTAGTGATGTTTTTAAGTGACAGATTCGTACACGAAGTAGAACTTGGCCATCGCGACCGCTTCAGTATGACGGGTTGGTTTCGTGTGAATGCGAGCATTGGCGGACTGGTCGACCCCAGCCGCTAACGCTCAAAATAAATAACGTGACGCCCCTCGACGTCATCGAACTTCATAAAAGATCGCGCACCCTCTCGATACCAGTCCTGAGCTATCCACTCACGCTGAATTTTCATCATGTCGACAAAGGGCTCACCACTAAAATCGGCAACTTCAAGTTTGCATACGCTTTCTAAACAAGTGATATCAGCTACCTCTATATCGCGCAATGACTCAGAGGTGTGAAATAAGTCCATTAAATTCTGTTGCTGTGAATAGGCCCAATCCTGATCGACAGCTTCCGACTGAAATTTCTGTTCGACCTCCGTAATCGTACTGGCGAGATCTGACGCCACGCGCTGATGCATTTCCTGTTGATCTTCAACCTCAGTTGAGATTGCTGTTTCCGCAGGCGCTGCCTCAGTAGCCAAATGAGTGTCTTCAGAATTCATAACAACTGCTTCAGGTAGGCTTGCAAGATTGTCCGAAGGGCCAAGTTGCGCAGTGCTATTTATTGGGCGCTCATCTTGCGTACCGCACGGTTCCAAAGCTAGATAAGTAACCAAGGATGCGATGACCAAAAATTGAAAAATAATTATGAATAACAGCGTGTTATGTCGACTCATAGGATTTTATATTTGCCTCACTATTCGCCTTTTGACACGTCGCCTTTTGACGCACTCAGCGGAATTCAACGCGAGCGACATAAACGTGGAGCGCCTGACTGTCGGCCCAAGCACGCACTAGTTGTTCATTCACTGCACAGGCACGGCATTGATTCAAATCTAAAGTGATAAAAACAAGCGCCGGCGCTTGCGCTTGCGACTGAACATCGAGGGATTTAAAGAACTCTTCTAATTGGATATCGGGTGTATCGCCAGCGTGTTTGGCAGCACTATTTTTTACAAGCTGATCCGCATCAAATCTGCTATCGAGTGTTAAATCCATCACTGATACAAGCTCACCTTGATCATCAAAATACATGACGGATGGAAACGTCGCGACGTAATTATGTGCAGCGGTAAACTCGTTCAACACTGACATTTTTAATGTAACATCGCTAACTTTAGCGTGCACAATGGCTGACGAAAGGAGCGCGACTATGGCGATAATGATATGAGTTAAAGATAATTTCATTAGATTCCTGCTGCTCCACTTCCCAGCACAGGTTTGCAGCTACCTGTCTCAAGATTACATTCAACACAAAAGTTATTGATGCAATGAATACATCTAGTTGGCAAACACACAGATGAATCCGTATCACCCGAATATGATGGCACGGATGCCATAAGAAAAACTAAAGTAAAGAGTACCAGCTTAAATAATTTCATACTTTTTACCAAAGCTTCAAAAATGTAATAATTCATTACCCCGATAATTTAACAATGTCAAATTTTAATATTAATAATCAGAATTGACTCCAAAGGAGCATTTACATTTGAATAGCAACTAGCCACAAAAAAACCGGCGCGAGGCCGGTTTTTTTTAATGCGATGCAAGTTGCGAATTACTTGATTTTCGCTTCTTTGAAAACAACGTGTTTACGAACCACTGGATCGAACTTTTTGATTTCAAATTTTTCTGGCATGTTGCGTTTGTTTTTATCTGTTGTGTAGAAAAAACCAGTGCCAGCAGATGATACTAACCGAATTTTATCGCGCATGATTGTTCTTCCTTACACTTTAACGCCACGGCCGCGAAGATCCGCAAGCACCGCGTCGATACCGTTTTTATCAATAATGCGCATACCTTTAGTAGAAATACGCAGCTTCACCCAACGCTTCTCAGATTCAACCCAGAAACGGTGAGATTGTAGGTTTGGCAGGAAACGACGCTTGGTCGCATTGCGCGCATGCGAGCGGTTATTACCTGTAACCGGACGCTTTCCTGTAACTTGACATACTCGTGACATCGTTTTTACTCCAAAATTTGCTTCAAGCTCGCCTGTCGCCCATCGCGGCCTTGCCTTGAAATCCGAGGGCGCATTTTATACAGCAAATAAGCTCGGCAATCAAGTCATCGCGTCGATTTTTTGATCATCGCGATCGTTAAACAGTGGTGGCGTACTATACTAGAGCCGCACTGAAAGCGCTAGCGTCTCCTGCAAAAAATTACCCGCCGAGCGCCTTTATTTTCGCCGCGCTGTTACCGTGCTCTTGCGGCGCTCTTCCCGCACTCTTGCCGCGCCACCTTTTAGTCTTACAACAAGCCACGTTCCGCGAATGAAACCGGCTTACCGGCACCGATCACAAAATGATCCAACAGCGCGACATCGATCATCTGGAGTGCCTGCTTCAAACGGTCAGTAATACGCTGATCAGCTTGGCTCGGCTCCGCCACTCCCGATGGGTGATTGTGTGCCAGAATTACCGCCGCTGCGTTATGTTCAAGCACTAACTTGACGATTTCGCGTGGATACACCGGAGCCGCGTTAATCGTGCCGTAAAACAACTCACAATAGCGCAGTAGCCGATGCTGGCTATCGAGTAACAACACGACAAATACTTCGCGTGGCTGATGACGAAGTTGCGCGGTTAAATAATCCCGCACCATACCCGGCTCGGTGAAACCATCGCGGCGTTCGAGTTGCCAAGCAAGAAAGCGTTTAGCCAGCTCCATCACCACTTGTAGTTGCTGAACTCGCGCTGGGCCCATGCCGTGCACGGCCAGCAGCTCGCTGGGTTTCGCCGCTAGTAAACCGCCAACACCAGCGAACTCATTCAGTAATTCTCGGGCAAAACTCACCACATCCTGACCGCGCCGCCCCGTACCAAATAGCACCGCCAGCAATTCCGCATCGCTTAACCCTTGGGGACCCTTGGCACTTAACTTTTCCCGCGGGCGCTCGGCGGCTGGCCACAGTTTAATGCTATCAGCCGTAACCTGAACGGGTATGGTGGGGGCATTGAGCTGCAGTTGTTGATCCGGATTAAGCATAAATTTCGACATAACAGCGCGCCCTAGTCAGAGTGATAAGCGGTGTCGACAGCCATAGCAGCTCGTTCACCAGCAAAGTTACGAGCAGTGTAGTCACTCCGTTAGTGGCTGTCTGTCAGCCCCAAACTTCATCTTGTGCAAGCAATATCCGACAACTAAAATTCATCGTACGAAGCGAGCACTCGCTATCGCTTCAATAGCCGTAATCGTGGTATCTTTACTCAAATTAACCTTGGTACGCGGGATTTCTCATGCAACCACATTCGTTTCAATCTGAACACTATCCGCAGTTGCAGGGCCGTAACATTTTAGTTGGGGTGAGTGGCGGTATTGCGGCGTATAAAACCCCGGAGCTGGTGCGCCGCTTGCGCGATTGTGGCGCCATCGTGCGGGTAGTCATGACGACCGGTGCCAAGGCCTTTATCACCCCACTCACGCTGCAGGCAGTATCCGGCCATGTGGTGAATGATGACCTGCTCGACCCCGCGGCTGAAGCTGCGATGGGGCATATTGAGTTGGCCAAATGGGCTAATTTAATTTTAGTTGCGCCGGCCAGTGCCAACACGCTTGCGCGCTTAGCGCATGGTTTAGCTGATGACCTACTGAGCACCCTATGCTTGGCCAGCAGCGCGCCCATCGCAATTGCACCGGCCATGAACCAACAAATGTGGCAAGCGCCGGCAGTGCAAGCGAACTTAGCCACACTACAACAATTTGGTATTCATAATTTAGGTACAGGTAGCGGTGCCCAAGCTTGTGGTGATGTCGGTGCTGGCCGGATGTTAGAACCGCTAGAGCTAGTAGCAGCCTGTCAGCAATTATTAAGTACCTTGGCGCACGACCAACAGACGCTTGCCGGCAAACATATTGTGATAACCGCCGGGCCCACCCGAGAAGCTATCGATCCGGTGCGTTATTTAAGCAACCACAGTAGCGGCAAAATGGGCTTTGCTTTAGCGGCGCAAGCTGCCGCTTTAGGCGCGCAGGTCACCTTGGTTGCCGGGCCCTGTCAGCTGGCGACGCCAACCGGTGTACAGCGGATTGATATTGAGTCGGCCAGCCAAATGTTGGACGCGGTGATGGCGCACATAGGCACTGCCGATGTGTTTATGGGGTGTGCGGCAGTGGCTGATTACCGCGTGGCAGAAGTTGCCCCACAAAAGCTGAAGAAGCGAGGCGATGCAGCACTGCAACTCACGCTCACTCAAAATCCAGATATTGTTGCCACAGTTGCGGCTTTACCGCAGCCACCTATCGTGGTGGGATTTGCGGCCGAAACTCAAGCAGTCGCAGACTATGCGCAAGCTAAATTAATCCGCAAGCGCTTACACATGATAGCGGCGAACGATGTCAGCGATAGCAGCATTGGCTTTAATCAGGACGATAACGCGATGCAGGTGTTTTGGCGCACCGACCTTAGCAGCGAACAGTTACATTCGAAGCAGCTCCCCAAACAAGCCAAAACCCAGCTCGCGAAGCAGCTGTTAGCGCTTATTCAGAGCGAATTACTCCATTCATAAAAACAACAACGGACGGACTATGAAACCCATTGCATTACAAGTGCTTGACCCGCGGGTGGGTCACGAGTTTCCTTTACCAACCTATGCCACGCCGGGCTCTGCTGGGCTAGATTTACGAGCATGTCTTGATGCGCCGTTCACCATCGAGCCGGGGCAAACCGTATTAATTGGCACCGGCATCGCGATTCATATTGCTGACCCTGGGCTAGCGGCCCATATTTTGCCGCGCTCAGGACTTGGCCATAAACACGGTATTGTGTTGGGTAACTTGGTCGGCCTAATCGACTCCGATTACCAAGGCGAGCTGAAAGTTTCTTGTTGGAACCGCAGTGCTACCGCGTTCACCATTGAGCCGGGCGACCGGATTGCGCAATTGGTGATTGTACCTGTGGTACAGGCGGAGTTCGAAGTAGTTGAAGCCTTTGCCGAGAGCGATCGCGGCGCGGGCGGTTTTGGTCATTCAGGGAGAGGCTAAGCATGGCAACGGCAAAGCGTAATCGACGCGAAGAAATTCTCCAAAGTCTGGCAACCATGCTGCAAACGTCACCGGGGCAGCGAATTACCACGGCCGCATTGGCGAAAGAACTCGGTGTATCGGAAGCAGCACTGTATCGGCATTTCCCCTCTAAAGCCCGCATGTTTGAAGGCTTAATTGAGTTTACCGAAGATGCTATTTTATCGCGGGTAAACCAAATTTTAGAAATTGAAAAAGACACGCTCACGCGGTGCCAAATGATGCTCAAGCTTATTCTTACCTTTGCTGAGCGTAACCCTGGTATTAGCCGCATTTTAACGGGCGATGCCTTAATGGGTGAGCACGAGCGCTTACGTACTCGCATTGTGCTGTTATTCGATAAGATTGAGGCGCAAATTAAGCAGGCATTACGCGAGCGAAAATTACGTGAAGGTGCGGCGTTTAATCTTGAGGAAGGCGTGCTGGCGAATTTATTATTGGCTTATGCGGACGGTAAAATCAGTCAGTTCGTGCGCTCAGACTTTACCTTATTGCCGACCGCGCATTTTGACGCACAGTGGCAAGCTATTGAACAGCAGTTACTCGCCTAACTGCTGTTCATGACAGCAACTACTCTGAGGTTTTCGCCCGACTGAGCAGGTTAATCGCTGCTTGCTTGGGCGACGTATCGCCGTACAACACCTCGAATAATTGCTCACAAATCGGCATTTCAACACCATTTCGACGCGCTAGCGCCACCACTTCTTTGGTGTTGCGATAGCCTTCTACTGCTTGCCCGATGGCTTGCATGGCTTCATCTACCGACTTACCTTGACCAAGCGCAAGGCCAAAACGCCTATTGCGCGATTGGTTGTCGGTACAGGTGAGAATTAAATCGCCAAGCCCGGCCATACCGGTAAATGTTTCCGGTTTCGCGCCAAGCTTAAGCCCCAACCGCGTCATTTCAGCTAAGCCGCGCGTGATAAGCGCGGTACGTGCGTTGGCACCAAAGCCAATGCCATCGGCCATGCCAGCACCGATCGCGATGACGTTTTTCACCGCGCCACCGAGTTGCACCCCGACTAAATCATCATTGGTATACACCCGGAAACTGCGGTCGCAATGCAGCATTTCGGATAGCTCAGTCACAAACGTCGGATCATTCGATGACATCGTAATCGCGGTCGGTAAACCCTTTGCCATTTCAATCGCAAACGTCGGTCCCGAAAGCACCGCTAACGATCGGTTTCGGCCTAACTTTTCTTCCGCCACATCTAACAGCAACCGGCCGGTATTAGGCTCCAAACCCTTGGTTGCCCACGCTACCCGCGCGCGCGGGTCAATATGCGGCACTAAGTCGTCAAGCACTTGGGCGAAGCCGCTACTCGGCACCACCACCACGATGTTGTGAGCACCCGTGACTGCCTGTTGAAAATCAGCGGTTGCAGTTAAGGTTGCCGGAAATGGGCAGCCTGCAAGGTAGCGCGTATTCTCACGCTGCGCTTGCATGCTAACCATTTGCTCGACATCGCGCCCCCACAAAGTGGTGGCAATACCTTTGCGAGCGAAGCATAAAGCAAGGGCGGTCCCGTACGAGCCCGCCCCTAAAATGGTTACTGATTGATCAGTCATACCTGGCCTTAACGCCTAGCGAATCAATTTAAGCGTCAGCTGGTGCTTGCTGTTGCTGTTGTTGACGCTGCATGTGCTGCGCGAAGATAGCGTCAAAGTTTACTGGCGCTAAATTCAATTGCGGGAAGGTCGCACGCGATACCATGCTGCTCACACACTCACGTGCGTAAGGGAACAAAATGTTCGGGCAGAATGCCGCCAACATGTGTGCACGTTGCGCTTCTTCTACGCCTTCATTGATCATGAAGATACCTGCTTGATGCACTTCACATAAAAACGCGACATCCTCACCCACTTTGGTGGTGACCGTGATAGATAAAGTCACGTCGTACAGGTTGTCTTCCAACTTCTCGTTTTTCACGTTCAAATCAAGGCTTACTTCTGGGCGCCATTCTTTGCGGAAGATAGCTGGAGAGTTTGGCGTTTCGAAAGACACGTCTTTGGTGTAGATACGTTGAATGCCGAATGCTTGTTGTTGTGGTTGTTGCTCGGCAGCGCCGTTTGCTTGCTGTTGTTCAGCCATTACGAAAAATTCCTATGTTGTTACGTTTATTTTTTCACTAAGGGGAAGCTGGCACCTTGCCATGCTGAAATACCGCCTTGCATGATCGCAGCCTGACTGAACCCAGCTTTGTGCAGCGCAGTGGCTGCCGCTTTGCTTGTTAATCCGGTTGCACATACCACCACGATGGGGGCATCTTTATGCTTTTCAAGGCTCGCCACATCATTATTTTTGATGCGTTCAGCTGTCAAGTGTACCGAGTCTGTGATGTGCCCTTTGCGATATTCATCAATCGAACGAATATCAACAAATACGCCATCTTGACGATTCACCAACATGGTTGCCGCTTGCGGCGTCAAACTTTTGATCGGTGAAGTCGCCGACTGAATTGAAGTCACCACCAATGCTACCAACAAGCCCACCCATAAAATGGACATAAATGGATGATTGCTGGCGAACTCAAGGATTTGCGTCATCCTGCTCTAACTCCTGTTGCCGCAGCAGATAAAAATCAGGCCACAGAGTATACCGATTAGCGCATCGGTTGCCAGTAAAATGTGAGAAAAAAGGCATGCCGCTAAGGGTGCGTTGCGCGCCGAAATCGCATAAAATAAACGCAGTTTTTTGATTTTAAGGCGGTATTTCAATGCAACGTAAACCACTAGCTCTGATTATCCTAGACGGATGGGGGTATCGCGAAGCGGCTCCCGATAATGCCATTCAAGCGGCCAACACCCCGAATATGGATAAACTCTGGGCAGAGTACCCCCATACACTTATCGATGGCTCCGGCGAGGCCGTGGGCTTACCCGATGGGCAGATGGGTAACTCAGAAGTGGGACACGTAAATTTAGGCGCTGGCCGCATTGTTTATCAGGACTTTACCCGCATTAGCAAAAGCATTGCGGATGGTGAGTTTCAGCATAACCCAGTGCTGGTTGATGCGCTGAAAACGGACGGCGCTGTGCATATTATGGGGCTGTTATCACCAGGTGGTGTACATAGTCATGAAGACCATTTGTTAGCGATGGTTGAGATGGCGGCGGCGGCGGGTATCCAGCGCATTTATGTGCATGGCTTCTTAGATGGTCGCGATACCCCACCACGCTCTGCCGGCGCCACCATTGAACGGTTTGAAAAACGATTTAAAGAACTTGGCGTGGGTCGTTTTGCAAGTTTAACGGGCCGCTACTTCGCCATGGACCGCGACAAACGCTGGGACCGCGTAGAAAAGGCCTGGCGCTTATTGGTTGAGGGTCAAGCTGAGCAACAATATAACAACGCCAGCGCAGCGCTTGCCGCCGCCTATGAGCGCGGCGAAAGCGATGAATTCGTGAAGTCCTCGGTAATTGGCGATGCCGTTAAAATGGAAGACGGCGACGCAGTATTTTTTATGAACTTTCGCGCCGATCGCGCCCGTCAGTTGAGCCACGCGTTTTTGGATACGTCTTTTGGCGGCTTCGAGCGCGGTCGAGTACCGCAGCTGAAGCAGTTTGTGATGTTAACCGAATACGACGCAGAGATTACTGCGGGCGCGGTCGCGTTTCCGCCAGAGGCATTAAATAACGTGCTCGGCGAGTGGCTTGCTAAGCATGACAAAACCCAGCTGCGGATTTCGGAAACTGAAAAGTATGCCCATGTCACCTTCTTCTTTAGTGGTGGACGCGAGCAAGAGTTTGCGGGCGAAGAGCGGGTCTTGATCCCCTCACCCGACGTTGCAACTTACGACCTACAGCCAGAAATGAATTCCGAGTTGTTAACCGATAAGTTAGTGGCAGCCATTCACAGCGGTAAATTCGATGTCATCGTTTGTAACTACCCAAATGGCGATATGGTGGGTCATACCGGCAACTTCGACGCTGCCGTTGCAGCCTGTGAAGCGGTCGACCGGAGCATTGGTCGCGTGGTAGAAGCGCTGCAAGCGGTGGGCGGCGAATGTTTGATCACCGCCGACCATGGCAACGCTGAGCAAATGAGCGACCATCATACCGGTCAATCACACACGGCGCATACCAGTGAGCCGGTGCCGTTTATTTACGTAGGTCGCACGGCTAAGCCGCGCGAGGGCGGCCGCCTGTCTGATGTGGCACCGACTATGTTGCATTTACTGGGAATGCCGCAGCCTGCGGAAATGACCGGTACGCCGATTATGCGCTTGCAGGAACAGCGTTAATGTCGCTACCACCTCGGTTGCGGTGGTTCACACGCTGGCGTTTTGCCGGCCTAGTTATGCTGCTGTTGCTAGCTTCGGTGCCCGTGGTTCAGGCTTGGCAAGATAAAGCCGCAGAGCGTGAAGCGACCGAAGCCCAACTGGAGGCGATTCAACGCGAACTCGAAAGGCGTCAAGCCTCGCAAAGCGAGCGCTCACAAGAGTTGTCGCGTACCGAGCGGCAATTGCAAACGCTGGAAGAGGAAATTGCCGCGGTAGCAGTGGAGTTAAACGATACCGACAACGCCTTGCGCCGGATTGAAGCACGGATAGCCGAGCTACAAGCCGAGGCGGCGCAGCTCGAACAACAGCTACAACAACAAACCCAATTACTCGCGCAACAAGTAGAAAGCGCCTATCGCAGTGGCCAATACGATTTTTTGAAACTGCTATTGAGTCAAACCGATCCCGCCGAAGTGCAACGCATGCTCAGTTATTACGGTTACCTGAACCAAGCGCGCCAACAAGAAATTGAATCCGTGTTGGCGCTGCAACGTAAGCTTGCAGAAGTCCGTGCCGAAGTTGAAACGCAACAGCAGGCGTTAAGTGAGCGCCGTGCCCAGCAGCAGCGGCAACAGACGGTATTGCGGAATCAACAACAAGAGCAGGAAGCCTTAGTCGCTAAGTTACAGCGAGAATTAGCCTCTGATCAGTCCCGCATTGAACAGCTGCAAGCCGACCAAGAGCAATTGGAACAGGTGCTGGACGCCATTATTGCGGCACTGCGCAATGATGTGCGACTCGATGGCCTAGCCGATAACAAAGGAAAATTAGCTTGGCCAACTGAAGGCCGCGTGCAACGGTTATTCGCCACTCCTAAGAGCGGTGCGATCAATTGGAAAGGAGTGATGATTGAAGGCCAACTAGGTCAGCCAGTCACCAGTATTGCCGATGGTCGCGTATTGTTCGCCAACTGGATGCGCGGATTTGGGCTAGTCTTAGTGATCGACCATGGTAATGGTTACATGAGCTTGTATGGTCATAACCAAACCATCCTCCCCCCCATTGGCAGCACAGTGCGCGCCGGCGAGACCGTAGCCCTTATGGGACAAAGCGGAGGCCGCTCCTCCCCCGCACTTTATTTCGAAATTCGCGTCAAAGGCGAAGCCGTTAACCCCACCCAGTGGTGCCGCTAAATGCCAAACCAGCAATCCTCACCTGCTTACCAACCTGCTTACCAAGCAGGTAAGCAAACAGGTCAGTCAACAGGTCAGGCGCGGGCTGGGGTGGTTTTGGTGGGGGTGATGTTGGGGTGGCTGCTGAGCGGAGTGATGGGGCTTCGAGCGGAAGAAACCGCTGAAACGGCGGCGGAAATTGTGCGTGATAGCTTAAATCAGGTGAAGTTTGCGCTGATTATTGATGACGTTGGCAACCACCGCCAAGACGAGCAAGCGTTGAGCCTACCGGGCCCACTGACTATTGCTATTTTGCCCCACACACCGCACAGCAAACGCCTAGCGCAACAGGCACAGCAACGCGATCTGGAAGTATTAATCCATCTGCCAATGCAGGCTCTCAGCGGCAAGGCGCTTGGCCCGGGCGGAGTAACGCTTACTCAAAGCGAAACGGAACTGCGCACTGCAACGCGCGAAGCTATTGCAGCAGTGCCCTTTGCGGTAGGTATGAATAATCATATGGGCAGTGCTTTTACCGCAGAAGCAATGCCACTGCGCTGGGTATTAGAAGAGCTGAAAACGGCGCAGTTATTCTTTCTCGACAGTAGAACTACAGCTGCAACTCGAGCAGAAGCCATCGCGCTAGAGCTGCAACTACCCTATTTACGCCGTCATGTGTTCTTGGATAACGAGGCAGACAATGCAACGGCGATTCGGCAACAATTTCGAACCGCTGTAAAATACGCACAGCAGCATGGCGAGGTAATCTTAATTGGCCACCCCTATCCGACCACATTGCGAGTGTTGGCAGAAGAACTGCCTAAGCTTAAACGATTGGGAATTGAGCAGGTAAAGGCGTCGGCGTTGTTATAAACGCGCCCCATAAAAAAACGCCACAGCTTAGGCCATGGCGTTGCGGAGTTTTTTCATCGCATTTTGTTCGAGCTGCCGAACTCGCTCAGCTGACACTTGATATTTGTCAGCCAGCTCCTGCAATGTCACCTTATTTTCGTCATCTAACCAGCGTGCGCGCACGATATCTTGGCTACGCTCGTCTAAGGTTTTGATGGCGGACAACAGGCGTTGTTGGGTATGCGCTTCCCAGTTCTCGTTTTCGATTTCTTCAGCGAGATCAGAGCGCTTATCTTCCAAATATTGGGCAGGTGAATAACTGCCGCCGTCACGCGCGTCGTCATCGTCAGAGCTAAGTTCGAAGGCTTGGTCATGGGCACTCATGCGCGCTTCCATTTCCAACACTTCCGACGTGCTCACGCCTAATGATTCAGCAACGGTATTCACTTCGTCTTGCGTGAACCAGCCTAAGCGCTTCTTCATTTTGCGTAAGTTAAAGAACAATTTGCGCTGCGCTTTAGTGGTGGCAACTTTCACGACGCGCCAATTACGCAACACATATTCATGAATTTCGGCTTTAATCCAATGCACCGCGAACGATACGAGGCGAACACCTACACTCGGATCGAAGCGCTTCACCGCCTTCATCAAACCGATGTTACCTTCTTGGATTAAATCTGCCTGCGGTAAACCGTAACCCGAATAGCTTCGCGCTACATGCACCACAAAACGTAGGTGTGACATGATCAACCCACGGGCAGCTTCAAGGTCGTTATCGTTGACTAAGCGTTCGGCCAGCGCTTTCTCTTCCGCTGCACTTAGCATCGGAATACGATTCACAGACTGGATGTAGCTTTCAATGCTCCCACTCGTTTGGGGAACCATTAAGGCCATAGTTGTCGCTTCAGTCGTCATTAACTTTGCTTCCTCTTCAAGTGCGCCAACTACTACATTTGGCGCCGTCACTGAGACCCTATTTATACGCAAAAGTTCCATGCGAGGATCGCAGCCGAATAACTATACCAAAGCCACTTCAGTTCGCAAGTTCTGCACGCTAAAAATACCGTGCAGATCACGACTCACCTTGATGATCTAAAGAGGATCTTGGGGCAAATTACGTGGGTTCAATGGCTTGTACGTGTTTTTTCACCGCAATATACGAACCCAACAAGCCCAGGCCGACCGCAATCGCCCATAGCACCAGCATTTCCTGCAAATTCAAACCGGCCAAATTAAATTGGCCCTGATACAGCTCAGTTACCCGACTCACCGCGCTATCAATCCACCATAACAATAGCGCCGTCGCTATCCAGGCAATCACACCGCCCACGATGCCGTACCAAACCCCAGTATACAAAAACGGCCGTTGAATATAGCCATCGGTAGCGCCCACCAGTTTCAGCACCATGATTTCATCGCGCCGGCTTAAAATATTCAGCCGAATGGTGTTGCCCACTATCAGCACCACCGAAATACATAACAGCACGGCAATGCCTCCCAGACTGTCGCGAATAAGGGCAATAATGGCTTGCAGCTTTTGCAACCAATCCACATCTAATTTGCCGCTTTCTACTTCGCGCGCCCGCAGTAACTCGTCTAACAGCGCTTGTGCCGCCGCAGGTGCGCGTCGATCCGCGGCAGGCGTCACCAGCAACACATCGGGTAAGGGGTTATCCTTCAAATAGGCGAGCGCATCACCAAACCCAGAATAAGCCTTAAACTGCGCTAAACCTTGGTCTTTCGGCACCCACTCCACACGCTCAACTTCCCGCATTAACGCGACTCGTTGGCGAAAAGTATCGACTTCTTTACTGGATAAATTCTTCCCTAAATACAGCGAAATCTCTGACGCATTTTCCCATTGCGCGCCCAGTCCTTGGGTGTTCTTTACCACCACATATAACGTGGCTGGCAGGGTTAAACTCAAGCCCAATACTGCCATGGTCATCATTGATGCCAACGGGTTACGTACCAACTCGCCCAAACTACCCACCGCTTGCTGGGCATTGTGCACCCAGAACATAAAAAACCGGCGTAAGCCAGAAATTCGGACTTGTTTGGCACCTTGCGCGGCTTGACGATTGCTAAAGAGAATACTCACAGCGTCTGCTCCTGTAAGCCATCATCAATCATTTTGCCTTCTCGCAGGGTTAGAGTGCGATAGCGCATACGTGCAATTAAACCCAAGTCGTGGGTGGCAATGAGCACCGAGACGCCCACTTGGTTGAAGTCTTCAAACAACCGAATAATATCCATCGATAATTTTGGGTCGAGGTTTCCGGTTGGCTCGTCCGCCAGCAACAGTGGCGGCTTATTCACCACCGCTCGGGCGATTCCCACCCGTTGTTGCTCACCACCAGAAAGCATCATTGGATAGTGTTTAATTTTGTCAGCCAGCCCGACTTTCTCAAGTGCCGCTTGCACGCGTTTACGCGCCTCTTGCAAACTGTAGCCCTCAATCAGCAGTGGTAGTGCCACGTTGTCGAACACGGTTTTATCCATCAACAAGCGATGGTCTTGGAAGATCATGCCAATGTCGCGCCGCACGTAAGGTACTTGGCGGCGTTGAATAGTTTTCAAATCATGGCCGTTAATGAGCACCCGCCCGGCAGTTGGGCGCTCCATAATACTAATGAGCTTCAGTAAGGTACTTTTACCGGCACCGGAATGCCCGGTTAAAAACGCCATCTCGCCCTTTTGCACATGAAAATTCACTTGGCTCAGCGCTTGAAAGCCACCGGGATAGGTTTTACTGACTTGCTCGAATTTGATCATGATCGACTCGTCTCACCGGACTGCCGTTGGAACAGCGCGCGGACAAATTCATCGGCTTGAAAGGGGCGTAAATCTTCAATACCCTCACCCACGCCAATGTAGCGGATAGGAATACCAAACTGATCTGCTAGCGCAAAAATCACGCCGCCTTTAGCGGTGCCATCTAATTTAGTCAAAGTAATACCGGTAATGCCTACGGCGTCGGTGAATAACTGGGCTTGGCTAATCGCGTTCTGCCCAGTGCCAGCATCTAACGCCAGCATCACTTCATGGGGCGCATTCACATCTAGCTTTTTCATCACCCGCACGACTTTTTTCAGCTCATCCATTAAATGGGCTTTATTCTGCAAGCGCCCGGCAGTATCGGCAATCAGTACGTCTACGCCGCGTGCTTTCGCCGCTTCTACCGCATCGTAAATCACGCTCGCACTATCGGCGCCGGTATGCTGAGCAATCACCGGAATATCGTTGCGCTCGCCCCACACTTGTAATTGCTCTACTGCCGCCGCGCGGAAGGTGTCGCCGGCCGCCAACATGACCGATTTGCCCTGCCGTTTAAACTGCTGCGCTAATTTACCAATGGTGGTGGTTTTACCAACGCCATTTACCCCAACCATCAGAATCACAAAAGGTCCCTGCTGAGGCTTAAGCACCAACGGCTGCGACACTGGCGTTAAAATGTCGGTCAGATCGGCTTGCAATAACTCGTACAGTGCCTCGGCATCTTTCAGCTGGGTGCGGCTAGCTTGTTGGGTTAACTTGTTCACAATGCGGGTGGTGGTAGGAACGCCCACATCGGCGGTGAGTAGCTGAGTTTCGAGCTCTTCAAACAGCTCATCGTCAATTTTTTTATCTTTAAACAGGCTGAATAAGCCATCACCAATGCTACCCGAGGTTTTCTTTAGGCCATCGGTGAGTCGTGACCACAAACTTTTGCGCTCTGGGCGTGGCGCAGTCGCTGCTTTTTTCGACGCTTCTTTCGCGGCAACTTCAGCGGTCACTTGTGCACATATCTCAGCAGCATCAGGTGCCAGGGCAGCGGCTACCGACTCGGCTTTTGGTGCCTGCTCCGGCGTATCAGTGGGAGGGGCAGTTTCCGAGCTTTCCTTCTTGCGTCCAAACAACCCAAATAACGACCCTTTTGCCATGCTTTTCAACCCCGTTTACAATAACCACATTCAAGCCCCGCAGTTTAACACAGGCACGGCTGCGCGCTAAAAATTTAGAGGTTCACTTTAGCATGAGCAAATCAGCGAGCAAGCCCAATTCAGGCCAAATTAGAATGATTGGCGGCCAATGGCGCGGACGCAAACTAGCGGTTGCGAATGTGGCCGGGTTACGCCCCACCACCGACCGTGTGCGAGAAACCCTGTTCAACTGGCTGCAGTTCGAACTGCGCAATGCGCGCGTGTTAGATCTCTTTGCCGGCACCGGTGCGCTGGGCTTCGAAGCACTCTCGCGCGGCGCCAGTCACGCGGATTTAGTAGAGCCGAACGCGCAAGCAGCGGCGCAACTGCGCCACCACGCAAAGACCTTGCAGGCGAATGCGGATATTCATGCTATGAAAGCCGAGCAATGGTTACAGCAACCGCCCGCACAGCCTTATGATGTCGCATTTATTGACCCACCCTTTGGGCTACAATTGGTCAGCCAAGTGCTACCTCAGTTAGCCAGCCAAAAGTGGCTCCAGCCCGATGCTTGGGTGTATATTGAAACAGAACGCGGCGCCGCCGTGCCAACGCCCACCCATTGGCGTTTACATCGAGAATTAACTGCCGGACAAGCGCACGCCCGCTTATTCAAGCTAGAGGACAACTAACATGATGGTGTTTGGAATTTGGTTCGGGCGCTTCGTATTTGCCATTTTCTGGGGCATTTTATTGGCAAATATCGTCTGGCCTTTTGCCGGTAAAGCTTACGCGGTGTTTCTTATCTTGTTGGTCGTTCTAATTCTTTTGCACTTGCTGCAACTGGCTATGTTCGCCGGTGTGTATAAACCGCTCATCGACTGGCGCCGCGGTGACTCGTGGCAAATCATTTTCAGCGGTATTGTGGGCTGGATGGCGATTATTTATCGTGAGCGTGACAAGCTAGGTTTTGGTCAAGACCCCAAACCCTAGGCAAGCTCTACACCAATATTGGACATGCCTTCATCCGCTATCATCTGTCTAATTTGTGCCACTAAAGCGGCACTTGGTGGCGCGTCTGGTTGTTGCCGTAGCTGATATTCCAAGAAATCGAGCAGGGCTTGCTGGATTTCCACCTCATAGGTGGTAAGTTCATGCTCGCGCAGCATGTCCGCCCGCGCCTCCGCCGATAACTCGGCGCCCTCAGTGAGCTCGAGAAATTTCTGTACACTACCCTGAGAAATTTTCGCGACCGCCACGACTTCAGTAGCGGTTTGGTCAAGCAGCCCCTGTAATAACGTACTAATTGCCGTGCACGCGTCCATGGCCGGATACACTCCGAGTAAATCATGACCATGCTCACTAGGCGTTACGTCATCAACCTTCTCTTGCCATCGCTCGTAGTTTACCTTCACCTGACGCGGCTGATGCACCTGATCCCATAATGCATTAAGCGCGCTCCGCAGCGGTTTGGGGTCGCCAAACCCTGTCACCTGATGGAACAACTCATAATTAGGTAGCATGCGTTCAGATAAGTACAGCGCCATGAGCGTTTGGTAAGCAAAAGGAAGCGCCCGCAGCCGTTCAAAGGTATTTAATTTCGCCATGTTGTTTGCTTCCTTATTGCTGCGGTGTGTTTTCGTTACTGGCTGATGACTGCGAGTCTGCTCGACAGTTGGCAGGTGTTCACTTTAATATCGGCATAGTTTATCACGGTTTGCGTAACAACAAAGTCAGCGCGCGCCGGCTTGCCTGAAAAAGCAGAAGGTAAGATTGCGGTTAAAACAGGGCGAATACCACCGCAAAAATAAATGACCCAGCGTCAATAGAAGTAATGAACGCTAGTCATTAATAAATTTCGCCATTTTTGATTTTTAAAATATTTCTTAATAACAAGAAATTACGAGATTTCATGCATCAAAACACCGAGATTACCAATGTTCCCGCTCAATTTGCGCGGATTCAACAGGCCGCCACGCTCATTGCGCCTTATGCTATCAAAACGCCAGTGCTTCGCAGCGATGCGCTCGACAAAATAGCCGGCGCCAAGCTTTACTTTAAGTGTGAACATCTGCAAAAAACCGGCGCATTCAAATTCCGCGGTGCGCTGCATGCCTTGTTGCAATTGAGCGACGCCGAGCGCGCCCAAGGCGTCTATACGGTCTCCTCTGGTAATCACGGTGCTGCCCTTGCCTGCGCCGGGCAATTATTGAATACCCACATTGAAGTCGCGGTGCCCAGCTCAGCGCCAGCCAAGAAACAGCAAAATATTGCGCGCTACCAGCCCAAGATGACGCCACTCGAGCCCGGCATGGCCGCGCGTGAAGCCTTTGTCGCAACCAAGCAACAGCAAAGCGAGGCACATTTTATTCCGCCTTACGATCATCCCCATATTATTCAGGGCCAAGGCACAGCGGCACTGGAGCTATTGCAAGCACAGCCTGAGTTACAAATACTCATCACCCCGTTAGGTGGTGGGGGTTTACTCAGTGGAACCTGTTTAACTGGCCGTGCTCTGGGAATTGAAGCTGTTTATGGTGCCGAACCTGAGCTGGCAAATGATGCTTATGAATCGCTCCAGCAAGGTAGCATTCAGCCGGCGAAACCACCCAAAAGTGTTTGCGATGGCCTGTTAACAAGCTTAGGCCAGCATACCTTTCCAGTATTACAGCAGCATTTAACCGAGGTGCTGGTAATAACCGACGAAGAAAGCTTGGCCGCGCAAGCCCTTATCAAAACGCATTTACACGAAGCAGTAGAGCCATCCGCAGCCATCACACTGGCTGCCATTTTGAAATACCCCGAAAAATTCCGTGGAAAAAATGTGGGACTTATTTTAAGCGGTGGTAATACTTAAGCGCGCCAGCCTGGCGATAAAACTACTTGGCAAACAGCTTGGAAAGGTCGTGAAACGCTTTAAATTCCAACGCGTTGCCGGAGTAATCGTAGAAGAACATGGTGGCTTGCTCGCCCGGTTGGCCTTTAAACCTAATGTGCGGCTCAATCACGAACGCAACGCCAGCGGCTTGCATGCGATCAGCAAGGGCTTGCCAATCATCCATCGTGAGCACGACCCCGAAGTGGGGCACAGGCACGTCATGACCGTCGACGGGATTATGATGCAGCGCAGTGCGCTCGGGTGAGTAATGGGTGACAAATTGGTGACCGTAGAAATTCCAGTCAATCCAAGTATCGGCGCTTCGGCCTTCAGTGAAGCCCATGATCGCGCCATAAAACTCGCGTGCTTTGCTAATGTCGTGAACCGGAACAGCTAAATGGAACGGACGTAAACTCATACTTCTCACCAAGCACGCAGCAATAATTTATACGTTAGACATCATGCGCGGTTGTTTACGCCACATCCGAACTGCAACGCTCACTAACAGCAAGCTCCAGTTCAATGGCGGTACAAACCCAAGCGCCAATACGGCTAGCATGTTCCACAACGGCTGACGCTGATACTGCCCCACCAAAATGTAGAACAACAACGCGGCCATTAACCCTTGTAATAACAGTAGGCTGACCAGCATAGTTTTGTTTCCTTTTTGCTCTGTTTAAGTGAACTTTCTATGAAGTTCTTATGCTGCCTAAGCCTACTGTAAATTTTTCCAATTGTAAAAGTGTGTTAATAAGCGCCTAAAATCAGGCGCTTAGGGCTCTATCCAAATCTGCCATTAGGTCATCAAGATCTTCAATACCCACTGAAATCCGGACAAAATTATCCAAAATGCCTAATTTTTCACGGTTTTCTTTAGGAATAGAGGCATGGGTCATGATCGCCGGATGCTCAATTAAGCTCTCCACGCCACCTAAACTCTCTGCCAATGCGAAAATTTCGACGCTTTCTAGGAACCGGCGCGCTTTATCAATATCACCTTTTAACAAGATTGAAATCATGCCGCCGAAACCAGCCATTTGGCGTTTTGCCAATTCATGTTGTGGGTGGCTTTCAAGGCCTGGATAAATAACCTTCTCCACTTGCGGATGTTGGTCGAGCCACTGCGCTAACTGCAACGCGGCTTGGTTATGATGAGCCATCCGTAACGCCAAGGTTTTCACCCCACGTAAGGCTAAATAGCTGTCAAATGGCCCCGCAACAGCGCCCACGGCATTTTGCAAGAACAGCATTTTCTCGACTAATTCGTCGTTGTCACCCACCACGGCAATACCACCTACCATATCTGAGTGACCGTTCAGATATTTGGTAGCCGAATGCATGACGATGTCTGCACCTAATTCTAGCGGACGCTGGTTGTATGGGGTCGCAAAGGTATTATCCACCACCACAATAATGTTGTGCTGCTTGGCAATCGCCACCATGGCTTCAATATCAACCAGTTTCAGCATCGGGTTACTTGGGGTTTCAACCCAAATCATGCGGGTATTTGGTTGTACCGCAGCTTTAACCGCCTCAACATCAACTAAATCAACATAGCTGAACTGCAAGCCTGCCGAACGCCCACGAACCTTGTCGAACAAGCGGAAGGTTCCGCCGTACAAATCATCCATTGCAATGACATGATCGCCGCTATCGAGCAATTCCATGATGGTTGACGTAGCCGCCATACCAGAAGCAAAAGCTAAGCCCTGTTTGCCACCCTCTAAACTAGCGACCGCACGCTCCCACGCAAACCGGGTTGGGTTGTGCGAACGCGAATACTCGAAACCTTTGTGCACGCCTGGGCTCTCTTGAATATAAGTAGAGCTGGTGAAAATAGGCGGCATCACCGCACCAGTTGCTGGCTCAGGCGCCTGCCCGCCATGAATGGTTTTAGTTGCGAACTTCATCGGTTTATCCTGTGCCATTAGATTATTCTCCTGCCAATAATTGCTTTTCACGCATCCACACATCGTTATAAAGCTTTGATAAATAACGATTACCGGTGTCGCATGCGAGGGTAACGACCCGCTTTGGTTCAGTTTGTTCACGACAATAACGCAGTGCCGCGGCGATGAGCGTACCGCTTGAAGAGCCGACCATAATGCCCTCTTTCACCAACACCTCACGGGCGGTTAAAAATGCCTCTTTATCGGTAATGGCGTAGGCTTTGTTGGCGAGTTCTAAATTGCAGGTATCAGGAATAAAGTCTTCGCCAATGCCTTCGACTAACCAACTGCCGGGCGCGACTTCTTCATTACGATTTACGAGCGGCTCTAAAATAGAGCCAGCCGGATCGGCGAGCACTAAATCAACGCCAGCATGTTGTTCACGTAAATACTTACCGACGCCACTTAAGGTACCGCCAGAGCCGACGCCACACACAAATGCGTCTAATCGATGCTCCATTTGTTGCCAAATTTCAGGCCCGGTGGTGCGGTAATGAGCGGCTACGTTGTGCTGATTCGCAAACTGATTGACGTAAAAGTAGCCATGCTCAGCAGCAAGCCGCGCGGCCATATCTTGATAGTATTCTGGATGCCCTTTTTGCACATCGGAGCGAGTCATGGTGACTTCCGCTCCCATAGCGCGCAAGTTATTCACTTTCTCTTGGCTCATTTTATCGGGCATCACGATTTTCAACGGATAACCTTTGCTAGCGGCAACCAGCGCTAACCCTAATCCGGTATTCCCGGCGGTGGCTTCAATAATGGTATCGCCAGGTTTGAGCGTACCCTCACGCTCGGCAGCCTCAATCATGCTCACCGCGATACGATCTTTAATGGAACCGCCCGGATTCATTAATTCGAGCTTTAAGTAAAGTTCGCATGGGCCGGTGTCCATATTGCTCACTTTCAACATTGGCGTGTTGCCAATCATGTCTAGTACGTTGTGAAATACCTTCATGCCGGTTCCTTGTGTTGGGCAGCTGCCGATCATGAACTCCGCAGCACTAATAAACGAACGCGCTATTATCTATCATGCGTGCGACAGATGCCAATTTTGCAGCGTCTAGGCTGCATGCTTTTCGCTATAAGTTATGGCAAAGTGGTACGCATAACTTCGTCCTTTTGATCTGGAACCTGCATGAAACTTACGCCACGCAGCACTAGCGACTTGCTGCCAAAACCTTTGCTCACTGTCGGGCTCGGCCTATTCATGATGTCGATTGCCGGGTGTCAGCCCGCGGCCGAATCGGCTCCCACACAGCCAGCGCAGGCTGTTGCAAGCGCCCAGCAAGCTTTTATGCAGCAATTCTCTGCCTATTGTGGCCAAGCCTTTGTCGGACAAGTGATGGTTGATGATTCCAACGACCCAGTTTGGCAAGTGCCCATTGTGATGCACATTCGCGATTGCGCACCCAATGAGGTGAAAATTCCACTACATGTGGGTGACGACCGCTCGCGTACTTGGGTGATTAGCACGACCGCAACAGGGTTGCAGCTGCAGCATATTCACTTGCATCAAGACGGCTCGCCCGATGCCGTATCGCCCTATGGCGGCCATACCATTGACGCCGGCACTGCTACAACTCAACAGTTCCCGGTGGATGAGGCTTCGAAAGATTTGTTCGCTGAACACAGCTTGTTGGCCTCGCAACAAAACACTTGGCATGCGGGCTTTCCGACACCAACCAGCTTCAGCTATAAACTCACCCGCCCAGGTCGTGAATTCGAAGTCCACTTTGACCTCACCCAGCCGGTGCCAGTGCCCCCACCTGCATGGGGCTATACGCCTTAACCAGTTTGCAGCAAATGGAGAACGACCTTGCCATTGATTGATTTACGTAGCGATACCGTGACTCGGCCAAGTGCAGCCATGCGTGCTGCTATGGCCGCCGCGCCAGTCGGTGATGATGTCTACGGCGATGACCCCAGTGTGAATGCGCTCGAAAAGCGTGTGGCCGAATTTGCTGGTATGCCAGCTGCGCTGTTATGTGCCAGTGGCACCCAAAGTAATTTGCTTGGTTTGCTAAGCCATTGCCAACGCGGCGAAGAATATTTAGTCGGCCAGGAATATCACACTTATCGTTATGAGGCCGGCGGTGCTGCGGTGCTCGGTGGTATCGTGCCGCAACCCTTTGAGGTGCAAGCCGATGGCACCCTAGATTTGGCGCATGTAGAAACTCGAATTAAGCCCGACGACCCACATTTTCCTATCACCCGCTTGTTAGCGCTTGAAAACACTCATACTGGCAAAGTCATTCCCCAAGCTTATTTTAAACAAGCGCGCAAGCTGGTGGATAAACACGGCCTGCAATTACATTTAGATGGTGCGCGAGTAGCCAACGCTGCCGTAGCACAAGGGTTAAGTGTTGCTGATATTTGTCAGCCATTTGATAGCGTGTCGATTTGCTTTTCAAAAGGTTTAGGCGCACCCATTGGTTCGGTCCTGTGCGGTTCTGAAGTGCTCATTCAGCGCGCGCGGCGTTGGCGCAAAATGGTCGGCGGCGGCATGCGCCAAGCGGGCATTATTGCAGCAGCCATTGATTACACGCTCGATCACAACTTGGCGCGGTTAGCCGATGATCATGCCCTTGCCGAAGCATTAGCCGCCAAATTTACCGAATTGCTTGAGGGCAATACTCAGGTGCAAGTGCAAAGCCAACAAACCAACATGGTTTATTTAGCCTTTCACGATAGCGACTACGCTAAGCGAGTGGCCGCCGCGCTCAAACATCTGGATATTTTAGTGCCGGCCAGTGCCAAAATGCGCTTAGTCACCCACTTAGATGTACACGCTGAGGATATTCCGCGCATTCTTGATGGCTTTGTTAAAGCGCTCGCAGCTGCTGAATAAGGCGGTCGAGCGCCCGGTAACTTAACGCCTCGGCAAGATGGCTGCGGGTAATGCCTTCACTGTTGGCTAAATCGGCAATGGTACGCGCTAACCGCAGCAGGCGATGATAAGCGCGATGGGAAAGCTCAAACTTTTCAATCGCGCTAACCAAAAATTGATGGTCAGCCGGCGCGAGTTGGCAAATAGTCGCCAATTCGCGAGTACTTATTTTGGCATTTACACACCCTTGCCGGGCTTGCTGTACCGCCCGAGCGGCAATCACCTCTTGGCGCCATCCCGGCGAAACCGGCTCCGCCAACGCTAACTGTTGCTGCATGGCTTCGGGTTGACGCGGAACACTCACTTGCATATCGATGCGATCTAACAGCGGTCCCGACAATTTATTCAAATACTTTAAAATCTGATCCGGGGTGGCTCGAGCGGAGCTCAAGTCGCCATCGAATTGCCCACAGGGTGATGGGTTTAACGCACAAATAAGCTGAAACTGGGCGGGAAAGGTTGTTTGTTGGGTGGCGCGGCTAATGGTTACGGCGCCAGCCTCAAGCGGCTCGCGCAAACAGTCTAAAACGTGACGAGAAAACTCCGGCAACTCATCAAGAAAAAGTAAGTTGTGATGCGCTAACGATATCTCCCCTGGCCGCGGCGGTGAACCACCACCTACCAATGCTGCCGCAGAGCAGGAGTGATGCGGCGATCTGAGCATACGCTCGCGCCAAGTAGCTGGCGAAAATAAGGTACCGCTCACTGAGCGCAGCGCCGCCACTTCTAGTGCCTCGGTTTCGGTTAAGGGTGGCAAAATGCCGAGTAAGCGTTGCGCCAACATGGTTTTGCCCGTACCCGGCGGACCCACAAACAACAAATGGTGACCGCCCGCCGCGGCCAGCAATAACGCGCGTTTTGCCTGCGCTTGCCCAATCACATCGGCGATATCTAGCGCCGATACTTCGGATAGAGCCGGATCATCACACACCGCCTGCACTTGAGGTAACAGTGAATGCTCAAGTAAATGCTCATAAACCGCCGCCAAACTGGTTGCCGCCACGCATTGTTGTTCACGTAACACGCTGGCTTGTGCAGCATCTGTTTGGGGAATGACGGCTTCACGTTGTGCCTCACGGCACGCAAGCAAAGCCGGTAAAATACCTGTTACCCCGCGCAAATCGCCAGTTAAGGTAAGCTCACCGTAAAATTCACGCTGAGCAACTGTTGCCTCTGGTAACTGATCCGATGCTACCAAGATTCCCACAGCAATCGCTAAATCGTAACGCGCGCCTTGCTTGGGTAAATCGGCCGGCGCCATGTTCACAGTTATCTTGGTGGCCGCTGGAAAAGTAAAACCGGCGTTAATCAGTGCGGTTTTTACCCTATCGCGCGCTTCTCTAACCGAGGTTTCCGGCATCCCCACAATGGTAAATGCCGGCAACCCTTTGGCTAAATTCACTTCAATAGTGACTAATGGCGCGCTAACGCCCTGCAACGCTCGCGTGTAGATTTTGGCTAAGCTCACGATCACTCCGCAAAAGTGAAAGCTTAGTCTCGCGAAGCCGCGCTGTCTGTCAGCTACAGCCTATTTCATGGTGAGTCATTGTTGGCTTCAGTCGTGAGTGAATGTCGGAACTAGGGCTTTATCCCTAATTCCAACCGACCAAGGTAATTGGCGTTTCACCACCGGTATATTCGAATTCAACATCAACTAACCCACCGCTGTCGCCCATATCAACCAGCGCGTCACAATCAACGGTTTCAGCACACTCAAATGCATACTGATAGAAGTAATAAATCGCGTTGTCGTCGATAGTAAATGGCGAGCCTATTAACTCAATATTTTCATACACATAGGTTGTGCCAACGGCATCTTGCTCAGTCGCGACAACTTCAACAACATTGGTAATATAATTACTAGATGGCGAGCCACCCGACGCTGGCGCGTAATCTTGAGTTACCCGCAACTCATAAGTTGTTCCGAATTGATATACAAGCTCCGGTGCGAGTCTGCTGGCGTAGGTACTTCGCCCACCGGTTACTTCAACTACCGCGTCAAGTTCGGGCGTAAACTCGTCATTCGGGCCAAAATAAGTCGGCGCCGACGCAATGCGAGCCGCTAATACTGAGTCACCTTCATCGCTTGAGCTACCACAACCGGTTAAGGCCGCACCACTGAAAAATATGGCCAACACAACGCCAGAATATTTCATGCAAAATTCCTTTTCTATTTTCTGCTGTTAAAAAATCTCTCGGCCATTGGCGCGATTGTAAATTCGAGTACGTCACTAGATTTCAATAAAAAGCCCCGACACGAGCGCGACTTTTAATTCAAAGTGCTGACATCCATCTAAATATTAATTTTGATAAATATCTTCCTAACCACAAACAATGAAATAGCAAATAATCCAATCAGCACAAGAAATAAAACAACAAGCGCAATTAACACTATTGATTTACCGTATTGATGCAGTGGTGCACTTGGATCTATGCCCAAATATTCTGTCAACTGTAATATCAAAATTATAAAAACAAGCGAAACCGAAAAAATATTAATAGTATGAATTAAAGTTCTTTTTCTTCGGGCCTGCTTAGTTATGCCGTCAGAGATTTTAATAGAAGCCATTGTTTATACCTATAACAGCCCGTTTAACAAATGCAGCGAGTTAAATACCGAACTCACCTGTTGGATCAGTATGATTAACCGGATCATTCCCCACATAGGCATACCAGTTCATGCCATCTTTATAGCCTATCGGGTCGGTTTGCATGAATCGACCTAGCTTCGGATGATAAACTCGTACCTTGTAGTAATACAGCTGAGTGCCGGGTATCAGCGCTTGGCCGGTAAACCTAAAGCGTGAGGCGCTGCTGTTTTTGGGATTGCCGTAAGCATCATGATAGATACCGGCATTTAAGCTTCACCCCTAATTCCAACCGACCAAAGTAATTGGCGTTTCACCGCCGGTGTATTCGAATTCAACATCAACTAACCCACCGCTGTCGCCCATATCAACCAGCGCGTCACAATCAACGGTTTCAGCACACTCAAATGCATACTGATAAAACATGTAGGCGCCTGAATTACTCAAATAAAACGGATTTCCAATGAGTTCGACATCACTGTAGCTATACAAAGTGCCGACGGCATCTGCCTCTGAGCTTATTATTTCAATGAGTTCGATTCGAATCGAGCTGCCATCGGCGGGCGGATCTGATACTTCTGACTCAACCACACGAATTTCATAAGCGGTACCAAATGCCGGTGCAAATCCTTCAACCATGCCCGCACTCACCCATTGACCATCGGCTTTATAGGCATTCACAGTGAGGGGGTTCACAAAACCTGTGACACCGTTGTACTGAGGTTGGGCGTCAACCGTTAGTACATATTCGATGGTATCGTCAGAGCTGTTACAACCAACCATAAGGAGCGTCATAAGTAATGCCGCCAATCCATGAACTATTTTCATTGCAATTCCCTTTGTTTAGAGGTCGTTTTACTAATTTTGGAAAGAGTAACCTGTTAAAGAACATCATCACATCATCTTTACAATTTTTCTACAAAAATGATTGAGGCCACGCAATACCCATGCTAAAAATCCAATTCGTATGTTTTCAACTGTTGCGGCAAAACTAGAGTCTCACCATGCATAAACTAATTTCCCTAAGTATCGCCACCCTCATGTTTGTTTTTTCAGCCGCGGTAAGCGCCGGCGCCACCAAATGGGTTGATTTCGACCTAAGCACAGGGCATGTACGTATTCCTGTGAAAGTGGGCGGCGTAGAAACCTTCGCTATTTTAGATTCCGGCGCTGGTGTGCATGGGGTTAGTCAAGCATTCCTAGATACCCATGGTATTGAAGCCCGCACCGTGACTTCGGTGATGGTTCAAGGGTTGTTCGGTGAAGCAGAGAAGCGGCGAGTATACCGCGATTTACCCTTGGAACTATTTGAGTCTGACCACCAGATGGAGGTGGTGAGTTTAGAGTTAGATCCTAACTTCGGTGCGCTCATTATTGGTGAGCCGCTGTTTCAAGAGTACATCGTGCAAATTGACTACCCGAATCGTAAATTGCGCATGCTAACGCGCGATGCGGTTGATTTGCGCAGTATTAAAAACCTCGATTTGCGCGTGCAAAAAGGCACTGGCAATCCATTGGTGAATATTACCCTGAATCAAAATGAATCACGCTGGTTTTTACTCGATACCGGCAGTAGTTTAGGTGTGTTTATGCGCCGCCCACTGGCTGAACAGCTTGGTTGGCTCGAAGCCTACCCAACCTTTGAATCTAAGGTACAAGGCGCAACGGGCGGCCGTGATGTCGATTCATTCTTACTGCCTAGTGTGAAAATTGGACCTTATGAATTAGCGGACGTGCGGGTAACGGTGCCAGGTGCAGGTAGTAATTTGAATATTGAATCGGAATTTCAAGATTCATTTTCGCGCATTAAAGACGTGAAAGTAGAGGGTTATGTTGGCTTTGATTTACTCCAGCACTTTGTACTTACGCTTGATTACAAAAACGGCTATGGCCACATTTGGGCGCCATAGCCGCTTCACAAAACACATTAGAAGAAGAAACGGGCGGTAAGGCTGAAGTTATTGCGTAAATCGTTGTCGCTAGACAACATCGGATCGCCAGTACGTTGGCCATAGCCAAGCGATAAACTGAGCCGGCCGCTTAGCCACCATACCCCACCAACTTCGTACATAGGACCACTATCATTGTAAGACACTGAAGATCTTGGTGCGTTGAGCGAGGGTGTTGCGAATTCAATCTCAATGTCGTTGTATTCGTAACCCAGCATGCCATAAATACCAAGCTCATCGCTTAACGGGTAATCGGAGCGAAAATAGAAACCGTAGCCATGTTGTAAATTGAAGCGATCACCATTGGCGGTATCATCACCCACTACACCAGTTTTAGCACCAATCGCAACCGAAAAATGGTCGTCTACTTGATACCCAAGCCGCAAACCAACCGCATGGTAAAACCGCGTTTCATCGTCACTACTTGGCTGCTGAATGCCATGAATGCTATACACCGGTTCAATCGTAAAGTGTTCAGGAATGTTGCTGGCATTGGCACTAAACGCAAATAAACAGGGTGCGACGAGCGCAATTATTAGTTTTAATTTCATCTAAATTCCCTTTATTGGTGTGGTCATCACAATTACCAGTACTGCTCAACCGTTACGTTCCCTGGTTTACGTCGCAAATTCTTTTCTAGCCCGCGCGCATGCAAAATGGCCTTGGCATCGGTGATCATATCTGGATTCCCACAAATCATGACCTGTGCTTGGGTGTTTAACGCCACACCCGCAAAACGCTCAAGTTCACCACTTTCAATTAAGGCGGGAATACGGCCAGCCAAACCGTCGCTATAGGCTTCGCGCGACACCACAGGTGCATAAATGAGCTGGCCGGGATGTGCCTGCTGCCAATTCAAAATTTGCTGCTGATAAGCCAGATCGGCAACGTGACGAACCGCGTGTACCAACACAATTTTACTGAACCGCTGCCACGGAATGTCGGTACCGAGCATCGATAGGTAAGGGCCAATCCCGGTACCTGAGGACACGAGCCATAAACTGTCGCCATCGGGCACTTCATTGAGCGTGAAAAAGCCACTCGGCGGTTGGCTCACGTCAACGCGCTGACCGGTTTGCAGGGCGTGCAAGCGAGGTGACAATTTACCGTCCGGCACCCGGGTCACTAGAAAATCGAGGATGTCGCTATCCGGCGAATTACACAATGAATAAGCGCGTTGCACCCGGCCATCGTCAGTGTCTAAGCCTAGTCGCACAAACTGACCTGCGACAAATTCAAACGGGGTGGTTTTCACGCGAACACTAAATAAGTTGTCATTCCACGCGTAATTCTCGACCACTTCACCGGTTAACCATTGCGCCATGGGCGACTCCTGTTCATAATTCATAGCTCATAGGTAGTGATGCTACTGGAAAGCACGCCACGCCTAAAGCCTTAATCGTTGATATTCTGGGTGTTGGCACCCACAAGGAAGCTGTTCCCCGTGCTTATGTCATTACTGCTGGCGCCATTTAAGCGTCGTGCGCTGTTAATTATGCTAGCTGCTGGCCTGTTAGGCTGCTCACCTGAAACCTCGCAACAACCTCGCGTTGTTTGGTCTGATCCGCAACTGTGTGCGTGGCAACAAAACCTGCAAGAATGGCTAGCTGACCCCGCCGCCTCAGCCCGCGAATTGCGCTTATTGAACGAGCAGTGGCATGGCTTACAGCAAGACTCAACCACCCCACTACTTAGCTATGCCAACTATACCTTGGGTCAAGATACGGTAAAGTTGCTGCGCGAGCTTAATGCTATCGTCACCACAACCCGCGAACGGGTTGGCGAGTTTCTTGATATGAATGGGCAAATGCCAAACTCGATAAAGCGCGAATTAACCCAGCAATTAAATGACTGTTGTAGCCGCCCGTTACAAGCAAACGCCAATGCTTTATTGCATGAGCCGCAGGATTCGGCACTCTATCAGGCTGGCCGTATGGCTTACTACGCCGAGGCTCGCGTCAATGATTTAATCAATGGGCGCTTAACCGTTGCCGAGTATGAAGCTCAGTTAGCCACACTCGAACAGACGTTAACAGCGGCAAAGCCAAACCTAGCGCCAGCCCCACTTACCTTGCAATGTATGGGGCAACGCTCAACCGCTAACTAGGCGTCGTCGGCTTTTTGCTGTTGTGCTTCAAGCGCTTCTAAGCGCTGGCGCAAACGTAACAGCAGCTGTTGTTGAACTTCAAATTCTTCACGCGTAACCACATCTAGTTTGGCTAATTGTTGCTGCAGAATTTGCTTCACGCGCTGCTCAAAATTGCCGGCGAAATCTTTCACGCCAGCCGGAATGCTCTCGCTTATTTGACGCGCAATTTCTTCAATTTTTTTCGGGTCGACCACGGTTGTCTCCTGCTCCTAGTTTCAGTCGTTTAGCTTAGCAGGAGATTAGGGTAAAATCGCCTGCTAATAAACGTCTGAGGTGTCACCACATGTTACTGAATCCCCGCCAACAGGAAGCTGTGCATGATATCAGCGGTCCGTTGCTGGTATTAGCGGGGGCTGGTTCTGGTAAAACGCGAGTGATCACCGAAAAGATCGCCTACCTTATAAAGCGTTGCGACTATTCGCCGCGTCACATTGCGGCGGTCACCTTTACCAATAAAGCCGCACGTGAAATGAAAGACCGCGTCAGCCAAACCCTGGGGCGCAAAGAAAGCCGCGGTCTTACGGTTTCCACCTTCCATACTTTGGGTCTACAAATTGTTCGCAAAGAAGTGGCGGCACTTGGCTTGAAACCGGGCTTTTCATTATTTGATGACCAAGATTCATTAGCACTATTGAAGGGCTTAAGTGAAGACGAGCTGGATAACGATAAGCAGCTGTTGAAGTTACTACAAAGCCAAATTAGTAACTGGAAAAACGCGATGCTCAGCCCAGAAGCAGCAGAGCGCCAAGCGAAGCTGCCGGACGAGCACCTGTTTGCGGGAATTTATCGGCGTTATCAGCAGAATATGCGAGCCTGTAATGCGCTTGATTTCGACGACTTAATTTTGCTGCCAACACTCCTGCTGCGCGATAACCAGAGTGCGCGTGAGCGGTGGCAACGGAAGTTTAAATATCTATTGGTAGACGAATATCAGGATACTAACACCAGCCAATATCAACTAGTGCGCTTGCTCGTCGGTGAGCGCGCGCGCTTCACCGTGGTGGGTGACGACGATCAGTCGATTTATTCTTGGCGTGGCGCGCAGCCGCAAAACTTGGCATTGTTACAACGCGACTTTCCACAATTAAAAGTGATCAAGCTGGAGCAAAATTACCGCTCCCACCGGCGCATACTAAAAGCCGCCAACATTCTGATTGAAAACAATCCTCACGTGTTTGATAAAAAGCTATTTTCCGAAATGGAATACGGCTTACCGCTGCGGGTTATTTACGGCCGTAACGAGGAGCACGAGGCGGAACGCGTGGTGGCGGAAATTGTTCGGCAGCGCTTTTTAGCGCGCACGCCCTATCATCAGTTTGCGGTTTTATATCGCGGCAATCACCAAGCACGGGTGTTTGAGAAGGCGCTACTTAGCAACCGCATTCCCTACAAAATGACCGGTGGTCAGTCGTTCTTTGCGCGGGCTGAAATTAAAGACATCATGGCCTACTTACGACTGTTGGTGAATCCTAGCGACGATACCGCTTTTATTCGAATTATTAACGTGCCCAAGCGCGGTGTCGGCCCGCAATCATTAGAACGCATCGGCAACCTCGCCAACGCCGAGCACATCAGCTTGCTGGAAGCGGCGCAACATCCGGCGCTACACACCCAATTAGGCTCGCGCGAATATCAAGCAGTACAGCATTTTGTGCAGCTCCTAAACCACACCGCACGCGAATGCGACTCTGCCGAACATGCTGCAGCCGCTATCATGAAGTTAATTCAAGAAATTCACTACGAAGACTGGCTGTTTGAAACTAGCGCTAGCACTAAAGCAGCCGAAATGCGCTACAAGAATGTGATGGAGCTCTTTCGATGGGTCAGCACCATGTTAAAAGGTGATGCCGAGCATGAACCCCTTAATTTAGAACAAGCCGTCGCCAAGTTAGCCTTACGTGACATGCTCTCGCGCGACGAGGAGGATGAACAAGGCGATCAGGTTCACCTGATGACACTGCACGCCTCCAAGGGCTTGGAGTTTCCCCATGTGTTCATGGTCGGCATGGAAGAAGGCTTGTTGCCGCACCAGTCTAGTATTGACGACAACATGGTGGAGGAAGAACGCCGGCTTGCCTATGTGGGCATTACCCGAGCGCAGCATTCACTGGTATTTACTATGGCGAAAGAGCGCCGCCAATACGGTGAAGTTTATCGTCCCGAGCCCAGTCGATTTTTGTGGGAATTACCCCAAGACGATGTGGAATGGGAAGATGTGAAAAAGCCAGTGACAGAGGATGAGCGCCAAGAGAAAGCGGCGGTAGGTATTGCTATGTTACGTAATGCGTTAAAAAAATAGCACTAGGCCGATTTTGACAGGTTCTCAGCGCTAATATTGAGAGTTTTCGCCGCGCCTAAATAATCGCCCTGGCCATAGTTCACCCCTAATTCTTGCAGTAACTCGCGCTGATCTTGCTGTTCGATGCCTTCTGCATATAGCTCGATCTGTAAATCGGCACACAAAGCGACGACGTTGCGCACCATCGCTTGCGCGCGGTCGCTCAACAGCAAATAAGCCACGAATTGCTGGTCAAGCTTCACAATATTAAACGGGTAGGTGTAAACCACTTGCAGTGGGCCAGAACCGCGACCGAAATCGTCCAACGCCAAGCCGACCCCATATTCGGCCAGCTGCCGCAAACTAGTGAGTGTACGCTTACCATTTTCAATCACTGCCGTTTCGGTAAACTCAAATACCAACTGTGAAGGCTTAATCTTCACCTTTTCCATAATGCTAATGAGTTCGCGCACATAGGCAGTTTTCATTAAGTGCTGCGCCGACATATTAATATGAATAGTTGGCGTTTTTAGCTTTTGCTGTTGACGAGTTTCCAGCAACAGACAGCTTTGCTCCAACACCCAACGGTCGAGCTGCATCACCATGCCCGATTTTTCTGCATGCGGAATAAATTCATCCGCCGGCACTAAGTCTTTACCCCGCTGCCAGCGTAATAAGGCTTCAAAGCCTTTCACCTTGCCCGCGGCCAGATCAATAATGGGCTGGTGCAAAATCACAAAATCTTTGTTCACTTTGGCCTGCCGCAGCGCGGTTTCTTGGCCGAGCGATGCCACCAAGCCTTGGTGAATGCTATCTTCAAACATCACATAACGGCCACGGCCTAAGCCTTTGGCGTGGTACATCGCCGCATCGGCGTCGCGCAACAGGCGCTCAGCGGAATCTGTGGTGGAGCGACACTCGGCAATACCGACACTGGCACCGCTGTAATATTCCGCGCCGCCAAACTCAAACGGCAGCCGCATTTTTTCAATAATGCGGGCGGCGACGTCTTTAGCATCTTCAAGGCTGTTCATGGTGTCGAGCAAGATCACGAACTCATCACCACCAAGCCGCGCAACGGTGTCGTTATCGCGCACGCAATCACCAATCCGCTGACTCACTTCCAGCAAGAAGCGGTCGCCAGCCGAGTGACCGAGGGTGTCATTAATATTTTTAAAGCGATCTAAATCAACGAACAACACCGCAAAATTATGTTCAGGGTGACGCTTTTTATGATTCAAGGCTTGCTGCAATCGCTCGGTGAACAAGGAGCGATTCGGTAACCCCGTTAAGGTGTCGTGGTGAGCATCATGATAAAGCTTAGCTTCAATTTTCTTACGCCGTTCAATTTCATTCACGAGCTCTTCGGTACGCGCCGCTACTTTCTTCTCAAGGAAGGTATTCACGCGCTGAATTTCCTCAGCACTGCGCTTACGCTCAATAGCTACCGCAACATGCTGCGAAACGAAATTTAACAGCTCTAAGTCGTCTTGCTTATACATCATGTCGGCGTCGTAACTTTGCACAGCTAACACGCCGAACACTTCATCATGCAACATTAACGGCGAGCCCAACCACTGGAGCGGTGGCCGTCCGTATTTTTCGTCGTGCTCAATTTCGCCCTGGCGCACCAAAGTATCGAACTTCAGCCTATCAATGAAGCTGGCTTGGCGTTGGCGGATGACATACTCAGTCATGCCGCGCCCAAGTCGACGACGCCGACCGGTTTGATCAGATTCGTCAGCATAATAGGGGAACTCGAGGTGCTTTTTATCCTCGGTTAACATGGCTAAGAAGAAATTTTCAGCATGAATTAACTTGCCGATTTCACGGTGCAAACTCTCGTAAAAACCTTGCATGTTCTCTGAGGTATTGGTGAGCTCAGAAATCGCAAATAGTACCGCTGTCTGCCGTTCAGCCCGCTCACGCACCGTAATTTCTTTCATTAAGCTTTCATTCGCATGCCGCAACTCTGCGGTTTGATGCACAATTTCGGCGCGCATCATTTCGCGTTGCTGCAGGCGCTCCAAAGCGTTAACGACGTGTTGTGACACGAAGGTTAATAACTCTTTGTCGTTTTGATCGTAACGGACTTCTTCGTTGTAGCTCTGCACCACCATAGCACCGAGCACTTTCTCGCCGGATACCAGTGGTACGCCCAACCAATCAACGGGAGCGGCACCAAGTTCTTCAACTGCGCCGGTTGACTTCAACTCGTCGAAGGCTTCTGTGGTGCATAAGAACGGCTTACCCGTTCTTAAAATATAGCCGGTAAGGCCTCGGCTTAAATCTTCGACGGGAATTTGGTCGAAAATATCAATTTGGTCATATTCGTCTTGAAAATAAACAAACTTCACATTGCCCGCGTTCTGATCGTACAAGCAAATGTAAAAATTTCGAGCCGACATGAGCTCATTGATAATGGCGTGAACGGCAGGATAGAAATGCGCCATGTCGTTTACCGACGCGGCAAGTTCGGAGATGCGGAATAACGCTTTTTGCACGACTTCAGCCTGACGATACTTAATCGTCAGTCGCTTTAAACGATCAATAACCTTATGTTGCTTGCGCAACTGAGCGGTCAATTGATCAGGCGAGACCTTGTCGTTTGACGCCATATACAAACCTGTTCCGTAAGGTTCTGGCTAGCTGAGCCGAATCATTATGATTGATGTTATAAGTTCTGGATGCTGTAGCAAAAAATATCAACATCACACTGGTCGGTGGAGTATACCCCGCATTTAACTGGATGAAAAGCGTACTGTAAAGATACAAAAAAGGAGCCGCAAGGCTCCTTTTATATACTTATTTAAGCAGCTTAGTGCGTGCTTAAATTTCCGCAACCATGTAATCAATCGCGGCTTGAATTTCGTCGTCGCTACAGTCGCCACACGTTCCTTTTGGTGGCATCGCGTTGTAGCCTTGGATCGCATGTTTAAGCACAGTTTCCATGCCTTGTGCTAAACGCGGTTCCCAATCTGCTGCGACATTAATTTTAGGCGCACCTAAAGCACCAGAAGTGTGGCATGCAGTACAGAAACGATCGTACACGGCCTGGCCTGAACGAGGTTCACCACTACCAGCCGCGGCAGTTTGTGCTTCCGCGCCGGCTAACCGCACTTTACCAATCGCCTGAATGCGCTTTTCAATCGCTTCATCAGACATTTCTTGTTGCGGCAACATCATTGCACTAGCGCCGCCCACGACAAAGGCTAAACATAGGGCGGTTAATTTGCCCATTAATGCACGGGTTTTTACTACTTTGAACATCTTCACGTCGATCTCCTGCATGTGTGAGGTCTAGTTGCAGACCCTGCCAGTTGTTGCGATTATAGCCATATTCATTCAAAGGTTAAACAGTTCCTTTTTCATGCGCAAAATAGCCCTGCTCGATCTGGACGCATTCTTTGCCAGTGCAGAGGTTTTGCGTGATCCTAGCCTTGCCAACCGACCGTTCGCGGTGGGTGGTGGCGGGCCGCGCGGAGTGGTCGCCACGGCAAATTATTTAGCCCGCCAATTCGGCGTGCGCAGTGCAATGTCCGGTGCGCAGGCCCTGCGCTTATGCCCACAACTGCATTTTGTGAAGCCTGACCACGCCTATTACAAAAGCCTATCGAAACAAGTTTTGGCCTGTTTACACCGGGTGACTGATCAAGTAGAACCCGCATCGATTGACGAATTTTACCTCGATCTCACCGACAATGCCTTACACCACGGCAGTGCGTCACTCACAATGGAAGCTATTCGTACTGACATACGTGCGCTCGGCATTACCGGTTCAGCCGGCATTTCGAATCAAAAAATGGTGGCTAAAATTGCCAGCGAAGAGCGCAAACCCGATGGCCAATTTTTAGTGGCACCGGACCAAGTGGTCAGCTATTTAGCCGGTCTGTCGTTAAAGAAAATTCCTGGTGTGGGGCCGAAAAGCCTCGCCCGCCTTGCCCAATATGGGTTTCATTTAGGCCGGGATATTCAACAAGCCGATGTGGTCCATATTCAGCAAATCTTAGGCGACAAATCTGGCTGGTTGTTACATCAACGTTGCGCAGGCATCGATGCCCGTGAAGTGGTTACCGAGCGCGTGCGTAAAAGTGTCGGTGTAGAGGAAACGCTCACCTTTGATTTTCAGCAACTACGCCATGCAGAGCTATTTATGGAGCGCTTTTTGCTGCCCAAACTTAAGCAACGATTAGGTGGTCACAGCTGGCAAGACATGCCGATTAAATCACAAACCGTGAAATTAAAATTTACCGATTTTAACCAAACCACGGTAAGCACCACGCGACAGATAGCGTCGCCAAGCGTGTTTTATCGGCTTTTGCATGAGGCGTGGGAGCGGCGTGGCCAGCGTGCTATTCGGCTAATAGGAATTAGCGTTGCGCTGCCCGAACCCGACGAGCAGCAGCAACTCGAGCTGGAACTAGAGTAATTACTCGACCGTGATGGTGATTTTTTCCGATACCACCGCTGGGTTATGAGGGATGTGGTACTTATCGCCTAAAATTAACTGCAAGGTATGGGTACCTGGCTCCAACTCTAGTTCAGTTTCAGTTTGACCCGCGCCAAAATGAATCACATCGCTACCCATAGGTTGATCGAAAGCAGGCAATTCATCTTTGTCGACTAACAAATGATGGTGGCCGGTATGCTTCACATCAACGCCCGCAGGCGCCACGCCCATGCCGCGCAAACCGAACTTCACGGTGAATTTACCTGAAACCACGTCGCCATCTTGCGGTGAAATAATATAAGCCATGGCGTTTTCTGGTGCCTCAGAGCGCTGCATTGCGTCGTCTTTGCTACCATGGTTGTGCGCTTGCGCAGGTGCTGCCATTAACAGACCCACTGACAATCCGGCCGTTGCTAATAATGCTAAGTGTTTCATGCAAATCTCCTCATTCGATCCGTGCGTGGCACTCTATGTGGTGCGCTACACTCTAAATATAAACCCTAAGTCTAAACTCTATGTTTAAACTCTAAATTGTTGTACCAGCGTTTCCAAACGCTCAAATTGCTTCTGCAATTTGGCGCAGGCCGCTTGGGTCTCTTGTAAATTACGCACGCCACGGTCATTTAGTTCGCTAATATCGTGAATGTCTTGATCAAGCGACTTAATAACTGTCGCTTGCTGTTCTGTTGCAGCCGCGACCGAATGGTTCACAGAATCCATTTCAGCAATCGCCGTATCGACATCTTGCATGTGTGTCTCGGCGGCATGGGCAGAGCTCACACAGTTTTCGCTGGTCGCACGACTGGCTTCAATTACCTGCACGACCTCTTGAGTGCCTGCTTGCAGCTTAGCAATCATGCTTTCGATTTCCTGCGCCGAAGCTTGCGTGCGCTGGGCTAAGTTACGCACCTCATCAGCGACCACCGCAAACCCTCGGCCCGCCTCACCGGCTCGCGCTGCTTCAATTGCCGCATTAAGCGCCAATAGATTGGTTTGCTCGGTAACCCCTTTTATAACTTCTAACACCTGCTCAATATCACGGGTGTTGTCATTCAGCTTCGCAATAGCTTGGCCAGAGGCGTCCATTTGCGCCGATAGCTCATTAATGGCTTGAATATTGGTTTGGAGTGCACCACGCGAAGATGCTGACATGGCAGTAGCGTGAGAAGCTTGCGCAGACGCCGCCGAGGCATTTTGCGAAATTTCGCTGGAGCTGGCATTCAATTGGTTAATTGCGGTTGCAACGGCACCAGTGCGAGCATGTTGCTGATCGGTCACTTGCAAAGACTGCTGCGTCGCAACATTCATTTCCGCCACGTTGCTCTCAACCTCGAGCGCGGCGTTGTTTACCTCGCGAATAGCCTGATGAATCTTATCGATAAAAACATTCATGGTCGCCGATAAGGTACCGAATTCGTCTTGATTCTCTACCGGCAAACGTAGGGTCAAATCACCCTCGCCCTCAGCCATATCCCGCACGGCGTCGGTTAATCGATAAACCGGCTGCATGAGCGTGCGTAACAACCAAGTGAACAGCAACACCACAGTGACCACGCCAATCACCATAAACAACAATGCGGTTTGGCCGAAGCTAGCCACGTTCGCAAAGGCGCGATCCCGATCGATGGCGACCCCTAAATACCATTCTACGCCGTCAATACCGCGTACCGGCTGGAACGCCACCATATGCGGCACACCAGCGATATTGTAATCGGCAAAGTCACTAGAAATACGCGCCCCGGCACCTAAATAGTCGCCAATAGATTTATCGACTAAAGCTTGATTTTCATGGCTCAGCAGCTTGCCGTCGGCATTTACCAAGAAGGCGAAACCTAAACCCATAAAATCAACCTGGTTGACGATGTTACTGATCACATCCAACATCATATCGCCGCCCGCTACACCACCAAATTCGCCGTTGTGCATAATCGGCATGACCGCAGAAATGGTCAGCTCGTTGGTGGTGACATCAATGTATGGTTCAGTAAAAGTGGCTTGCTGTGCTTGCACCGCTAACTGGTACCAAGGCCGACCACGTGCGTCATAATCGGCGGGCAGTTGAATACTGGTATCATCGAGAATGAAAGAACCGCTCGGTAAGCCGATATACACGTTCTTAAAATCACCGGCGCCGCGTGACTGTTGCACTTTAGCCAACAATTCATCCCGACTATCGGTTGCCTTAACCGCGTTAGCCGTGGCCACCACGATGTCTGAGCGAACATTCAACCAGCTTGCAATATTTTGCGATACCGACTCCGACAGCGCTTGCAGTTGTTGCCTTAAATCGCGCTGAGTTTGGCTTTGCATCTGCATAAAATTCAGCAGCGTGAATGCACCAAATACCAACAGCAAAATAATAGCGGCGGTTAGCACCACCTTGTGGGTAAACTTCATGGAACGCAACATGAGACTCTCTATTGTTCTTCTTTTAAGTTGTATCGGACGCTTGGCGTAATTCTTCAATGGTTCATATTACGGTAAACATTTTCACCTTTACACTGCTTAATGCTCAGGTAAAATCGAATCGAATCTTTAAAAAAATGTAAGGACGTCGCTCAACATCGGCGATATCGCAAGGAGCAGCGCATGGCAGAACAGCATCCTCAATCCACCGAAGAAGCCAGTGAAATTGAAACCATCAAAATCAAACGCACCTTGTGGATGCGCATTAGGGATGTGGTGCTAGGCATTGGTTTCGTCATTATTAGTATTGGTACTTTCAACGACTTTAAAGACGTGATTGGCTTCGCCTATGAGAACTTTATTACGCATTTCACCGATGAAGTAGAGTTTGAAAAGCTCGCTGAGGTCAGCGTTGGCGCAAATCCAGAATATTTGGAACAAGTGTTTGGCGTGGCCCGCTTAATAAAAGCGAGCAGAGTGGATGATAGCCTTGAGTATCGCTACTACGACAACGACAAATTCCTGCTCGGCCTCGCCGTTGAAAAGGGCCGCGTCCGAGGCTATTTGGTGACGTCCATGCGGGCCGAGTTTTTGCCGCAAATTAGTTTTAGTGACCGGGCCTTAGGCACCGCGAATTTCGCGACACTCAATACTTTTAACGGCCAATTCACTACCGACAACACTAACTTGGTGTACTACCTTGAAGGCCAGCAAATGGGGCGCCAAGGCTTGTTTTTAAATCGCTACATTGGCTATTTAGATTATGCCGCAACCTACCCAAATCATGAGCAGACCTTAACCGACATTAGCGCTTTAAACGACGATTTAGTGCTCGGTGCAGAAGAGCAAGTGGTACAGCGCATTGATAATTTGCGTTCGCGCAGTCATCCAAATTTCTATGTCATTGGCGATTTCGCCATTGAAACAGCGGCCGATATGGCGCTTACCCGATTTGAGTACCAAGCTTATTTTGGAGACTAGAGCGCTTAGCTTAGTCGCATTTTGTCACTAAATCGCGCTCGCTTTTTGCACAAAATTTACTATATTACTTACTCATGTTGGCATTGGTTGCCAGATGAAATCTCATCATTAACACAAGGAAAGTTAGTATGAAAAAGTTAGTTGTAGCACTCGCTGCCAGTGCCGTGTTAGCTGGTTGTGCGTCAAACCAAACCACTAAAATTGATTACAGCGAATGTAAATATCCAGATTCGCCAACTCATGATGCGCCTACTTGGATTTGTGACCAGCCGGTCGACACCGTCTGGATTCAAGGTGTGGGCTATGCCAAGAAAATGGCCGCAGGTCCTGGCGTCATGAAAGATGTAGCTGCTGCTGAAGCACGGGTACAAATGGCTGAAAACTTCAGTGCTGACATTCAGGCGCGGCTCTCACGAGCGACCAACGACAGCACCGTAAATGGTGAAAACACCAACAGCGACACCATTGAAGCACTCACTCAAGAAGCCACTGCGATGACCTTGACGTTCTCGCGCATCTATCGCTCGCAAGTGTCACCAAGTGGCGGTATGTACGTATTGGTTGGCCTAAATGAAGCGGGCTACCGGGAAAACGTTAATGCGCTGTTGAGCAAAGTGCCGGAAGGCGAAGACCCTGAGTTATATCGTCAGTTCTTAATGGCTGAAGCCAATGCTGAATTAGACGAGATGGCTGAACGCCTGAATAACAACCAGTAATTCACTGAAACAAGGACAGGATCATGGGAATGAAACAATCACGCCTAGCGCTTGGTTGTGCCGTCGCCCTGAGCTTGGTCTCCGCAGATTTGCTCATGCAGCAGTCTGCGGTAGCCCAAGAAAGTCGCTACGAGCAATGGAAAGCCGAGCAGAAAACTAAACGCGAAGCCTTTTACGATGCCTACATGAAGCGCTACGCGGAATATAAAGCAAAAGTGCAAGCCGCATGGCAATCTGAGGCTGAACTGCCAACCCGAAGTAAGTTTGTCGATTACTCCGATGATTTATCGCAAAAAATTGTGGTGGATTATGAGTTGGGCGAAATTCGCATTGAAACCCTTGTAGATGCCAACATTGAGCCGAACCCGCAACTTGTGCAGCAGACCCTCGACCGCTTGCAGCAACAAAGTGTGGCGGACACGCTGGCCGAATCTGAACTCACCGCCGGCATTCGCACCAGCAATGAAAATAAGGTGTTAGATACTTTCGCACCGAATGTGACTGCGGCTGATTTAGCTAGTCGGGTGGTAGAAGAGGAAGTGGTTGCGGTACCCGTTAAGACCGGCGCCACCAGCACCCCCGCAACATCAACAACGGCCAGCAATACTGACGCTGAAGTCACCGACGCCAGCGATAAGCGAATTAAGCGTTACCGCATTCGGCTAACGGACGATAATATTTATCAGCGTCGGGCGCAGCAATACGCACCCGCGATTGCCAATTTCTCAACTCAATTTGAGGTGCCGCAAGACTTGGTGTTTGCGATCACGCAAACCGAATCAAGTTTTAATCCGCTCGCGCAGTCGCCTATTCCGGCTTTTGGGTTGATGCAAATTGTACCAACCAGTGCAGGGTTAGATGTCAATCGGTTGGTGTTCGATTTGCCGAATGCGCCAGATGAGCAAGTATTGTTCGACCCAGACAGTAACATTCGGATGGGCACTGCTTACTTACACCTACTCCAAACACGTTATTTGCGCGGCATTACCGACCCGGTGAGCCGCCAGTATTGCGTGATTGCGGCCTACAACACCGGCGCCGGTAACGTGGCATCGGTGTTTCATCCGCAAGGCAAGCGGCAAATCGGGCCTGCTTTAAAGGTCATTAATGAACTGACGCCGGAGCAAGTCTACCAGCGCCTGTTCACCGAATTACCTTATGAAGAAACCCGCAACTACCTACAAAAAGTCACGGCAGTCATGCCAACCTACCAAGGCTAGCCCGGTAGTTTTTCAGCACGCCGTGCTTGTTGTACGGCGTCTAATTTTGCCAACTTCGTGACGTATTCTTGCAATACTGGCCACGGCGTCATATCCATCGAAATAAAATGCGGCCAGTTCAGCACTGTATACAAATAAAAATCGGCGACACTCAACTCATCTTGTAAATAATCGCGACCTTCCAATACTTCTGAAAGCCAATCAAAACGCGCTTTAAGTTTAGTGGTGGCGGCTTGTCGTGCTTCATCACCCGCCGTTTTGTCAAACAAGGGCGCGAAGTTTTTATGCACCTCCGTTGCCACGTAATTTAGCCAAGCTAAGGCATGGTAATGCGCCATTGAGCCAGCGGCAGGTAACAGTTTAGCGGTCGGTTTTTGGTCAGCAATGTAATGCAACACTGCGGCAAGTTCAGTCAGAACCTCACCGTTATCGAGCGCCAGCGCCGGCACGTAACCTTTCGGGTTTAAGGCAGTAAAATCTTCGCCGGTTTCGGTTTGTTTAGTGCGCGGGTTTACTTTTACCGCGGTAAAGGGCAATTCTGTATAATACAGGGCAATGTGAGCTGCTAACGAACAAGCACCCGGAAAAAAGTATAGTTTCACCGCATTCTCCTTCTTTTCTAGTTGCGCCACCACACAGTTGAGCTAGGCTATGGCGACCTTTATTAACAAAAGAACAATAACTATGAGTAATATTCAGCACCCATTACTACGTTTACGAACGTTAACTGGTCTTGCGGCAGCGATTATTTTAGCCGGTTGTTCGCCGCAACCTGAATCACAACAAGCGAGTGCGCCAGATGCCGAACAGCGCCCTTATGTGGTTGAATCGCCTCATGGCGACCGTAATGACCCTTACTACTGGTTGCGTGACGATGAACGTAAAGACCCAGATGTTATCGCTTATTTAGAAGCCGAAAACCAGTACTACGAGGCTTATCAGGCAGATTATGCCGACTTAACCAAACAATTAGCCGACGAAATTATTGGCCGGATTAAGCAAGATGACAGCTCGGTGCCTTACACCAAAGGTAACTACAGCTACTACACTCAATATAAAGAAGGCCAAGAATACCCAATTTATATGCGCCGTCATCTTGAGAGTGGCGTTGAGCAAACTATTTTAGATGTGAACCAATTGGCCGCGGGCAATGACTTTATGCAAGTGAGTAACTTGCAAGTCAGTCCAAACGAGCAGTTGGTGGCTTACATGGTCGACGACAACGGACGGCGGCAATATGAGTTGCGGGTTCGCAACATTGAAACCGGTGTCGATCTGAACGATAAACTTACTGGTTTATCCTCAAGCATCGCCTGGGCTGCCGACAACGAAACCTTGTTCGTGATTGAAAACGACCCACAAACCTTGCTGTCAACGCGGGTGAAAAAGCACGTGATTGGGAATGACCCGAGCGACGCCGAACTTGTGTATGAGGAAACCGACAACTCGTTCTATATGTGGGTGAATAACTCCAAAGATGGCGAGTACGTGATGATTAACCTGCACAGTACCGTGTCAAATGAAGTACATGTGCTGCCAGCGGCTACGCCAAACGAAGCGTTCCAAGTGATTGCGCCACGCGAGCGCGAGGTAAAATATAGCGTCGATCACATCAATGGACGCTTCATTATTACCACCGACTGGAATGCACCTAACTACAAAGTGATGCAAGTTGCCGCTAGTGAGATTGGTAGCCGCGATGCATGGCAGCCCCTAATCGAGCACGACCCTGCGGTGATGATTGATAGCGTTGAGGTGTTCCGCGATTACTTGGCCATTAACGAGCGAAGTGAAGGCTTACGCCGTATTCGCGTGATGCCATGGAAAGATCCAAGCCAGGCCTTTATGCTCGATTCAGATGAGCCTGCCTATGTGATGTCGTTTGAGCGCAACGTTGAGCAAAATACCAATGTGTTGCGTTACAACTACAGCTCACTCACTACACCAACCATTACCTACGCGTTAAATATGCGCAATGGTGAGCGTGAAGTGTTGAAGCAAACCGAAGTATTGGGCGGTTTTGACGCCAGCAACTACGTGACTGAGCGCGTGTGGGCCACCGCCACCGATGGCACCCAAATTCCAGTGAGCTTGTTGTACCACCGCTCGTTTAAGAAAAATGGCGAAGCACCTTTATACCAGTATTCCTACGGCTCTTATGGCTCGTCATCCGACCCATATTTCCGCTCTACTGTGTTGTCCTTGGTCGATCGTGGCTTTGTATATGCAATCGCACACATTCGTGGTGGTCAAGAAATGGGCCGGCAGTGGTATGAAGATGGCAAACTATTGAACAAAATCAATACCTTTACCGATTACATCGACGTGACCAAGTATTTGGTGAAGGAAGGGTATGCGCACCCAGATAAAGTGGTAGGCATGGGCGGTAGCGCCGGTGGTTTGCTGATGGGCGCTGTGGCTAATATGGCACCCGAGCATTACGCCGCATTAGTCGCGCATGTGCCTTTTGTGGACGTGGTCACCACTATGCTTGATGAGTCTATTCCGCTCACTACCAACGAATTTGATGAGTGGGGTAACCCGAAACAACAAGAGTTTTACGACTACATGTTATCGTATTCGCCGTACGATCAGGTCAGTAAGCAGGATTATCCAGCATTACTCGTCACCACTGGCTTGTACGATTCACAAGTTCAATATTTTGAACCGGCTAAATGGGTCGCGAAACTCCGTGATCTGAACACCGGTGACCAGCCGTTATTATTCCAGACCAATATGGAAGCTGGACACGGTGGTGCTTCAGGTCGTTTCTCGCGCCTGCAAGAAATTGCGCAAGAATATGCGTTTGTTATTGATTTATTGGGCACGCCAGAAGCGCCCATGACGCTAGATCGGTAACACCATACGCAGCATCATTAACCAAAGAAATGTGACTAATAAAACAGGGAACTCCGATGAAAAAAATCATGCTAAGTGCAATAGCGGTCAGTATTTTGACCGCTTGCTCTCCAGCCGAGCAAGCCACGCAACCAGAGACTGAACAAACTGCAATGAAAAATCAGACTTACAGCTACCCAGACACGCGCAAAGGTGATGTTGTCGATACCTATTTTGGCACTGAAGTGGCCGACCCTTATCGTTGGTTAGAAGACGATATGAGCGATGAGACCGCCGCATGGGTGGCTGCTCAGAACGAAGTGACTTTTGCCCACTTGAATAAAATTCCCTATCGCGAGGCCATTGAAGAGCGCCTGACCGCCATGTGGAATTACGAGAAAATCAGCGCGCCGTTTAAAGAAGGCGACTACACCTACTTCTACAAAAACGACGGCTTACAAAACCAATATGTGGTGTACCGCCAAAAAGACGGTGGCGAGCCTGAAGTATTTCTTGACCCCAATACTTTCAGTGAAGATGGCACCACTTCGTTAGCGCAACTGACGTTTTCTGAAGACGGCTCGATTGCCGCCTACTCCATTTCAGAAGGCGGTAGTGACTGGCGTAAAATCTTTGTGATCGATGTTGAAACCAAGCAACAACTTGAGCCTGAACTGGTTGATGTGAAGTTCTCTGGTATTTCTTGGGTGGGTAACGACGGCTTCTACTACTCTAGCTACGATAAGCCTGAAGGTAGTGAATTATCCGCTAAAACTGACCAGCATAAGCTCTATTATCATAAACTTGGCACCGCTCAGGCCAATGACCCCGTGGTATTTGGCGGCACCGAAGCTGACAAACATCGCTATGTGGGCGCCAGTGTCACCGAAGACAATCGCTATTTGTTTATCTCTGCGGCGAACTCTACGTCGGGCAACAAACTTTTCATGAAAGATTTGTCGCAACCAGACAGCGAGTTAGTGACCATTGTGGACCACACCAACTCGGATACTTATGTACTTGATAACCAAGGTAGCAAACTGTTCTTGGTGACCAACTTAGACGCGCCAAATCAGCGTGTCGTGACCGTTGATGCCAGTGCGCCGCAAGTCGAAAATTGGCAGGATTTTATAGCTCAAACCGAAAATGTACTGAGTCCGAATACGGGTGGCGGCTACATCTTTGCGGAATACATGGTCGATGCCATCTCGAAAGTTGAGCAGTACGACTATGAAGGTAACAAAGTACGTACCGTTGAGTTACCGGGCGTTGGCAGCGTCGGCGGCTTTGGTGGTAAGCGTGAAGATGAAACCTTATATTACACCTTCACTAATTACAGCACCCCGCAAACCATTTATGCCTATGATCCAGATGCGGGCAGCTCTAGCGTTTATAACGAGTCCGGTGCTGACTTCGATCCGAACCTATACGAATCGAAGCAGGTGTTCTATACCTCAAAAGATGGCACCGAAGTACCGATGATCATCACCCATAAAAAGGGCATGGCATTAGATGGCGATAACCCAACCATTTTGTATGGCTACGGCGGCTTCAACATCAGCCTTACGCCATCATTTAGCATTGCGAATGCAGCCTGGCTAGAAATGGGTGGTGTTTACGCGGTCGCCAACCTTCGTGGTGGCGGTGAATACGGTAAAGCCTGGCACGACGCGGGTACTCAGCAACAAAAGCAAAATGTATTTGACGACTTTATTGCCGCGGCTGAGTATTTAATTGCCGAAGATTACACTTCGTCTGACCGCATTGCGGTGCGTGGTGGTTCGAACGGTGGTTTGCTCGTAGGTGCGGTCATGACTCAGCGTCCTGAGCTGTTTGCTGTCGCCTTACCGGCGGTTGGCGTGCTTGATATGCTGCGTTATCACACCTTCACTGCCGGTGCAGGCTGGGCGTATGACTACGGCACCGCGGAAGACAGCAAAGAGATGTTCGAGTACCTGTACGGTTACTCGCCAGTGCATAACGTCGAAGCTGGGGTACAATATCCAGCCACACTGATTACCACTGGCGACCACGATGACCGCGTGGTACCAGCACACTCGTTTAAGTTTGCCGCTGAGTTACAAGACAAAGCTGCGAACACCTCGCCACAAATGATCCGCATTGAAACCAATGCAGGCCATGGTGCGGGTACGCCAGTGTCGAAAACCATTGAGCAGTACGCCGATATTTATGGTTTCACGCTGTATCATATGGGCGTGAAGGATCTTGCCGAATTGAACGATTCAGGCGAATAAGGTTCGCTAAACAAAAAAGCCGACAAAATTGTCGGCTTTTTTATGTGTCCCATGAATACTAATTAATAAACGGCGTTGTGATAGACGCGTTGTACGTCGTCCACGTCGTTTAACATATCCAGAAACTTCTCAAACTGCGGCAAGTCGTCAGCGCTGATTTCAGTTTGCGTTTGCGGCACAAACTGAATTTCGTCAGTATCAAACTCAATCTCAGCATAGGCGTCTAGTAGCGCTTGCTTGGTTTTGGCGTATTCAGTGTGCGGTGCAAATACCGTGATCGTGCCATTGTCGCTTTCGACATCGGTTACATCTACATCGGCTTCCATTAGCGCCTCTAATACTGCGTCTTCATCGTCACCCGCAAATGAGAAAATCGCGCAGTGATCGAACATGTGCGCGACCGTACCCGGTGTGCCAATTTTCGCCTTGGTTTTGGTAAAGCAGTTACGAACTTCGCCAATCGTACGGTTGGGGTTGTCGGTTAAGCAATCCACAATCACCATGCAGTTGCCCGGACCAAAACCTTCATAACGAGCTGCCGCGTAATCTTCACCGGCGCCACCTGAAGCCTTGTCTATGGCTTTTTCGACCACGTGCGCTGGCACTTGGTCCTTTTTCGCCGCATCAATCAGGCCACGCAACGCTAGGTTGGCGTTAGGATCGGTGCCACCCTGTTTAGCGACCACATAAATTTGGCGACCATATTTGCTGTACACCTTACTTTTGGCTTGAGCGGTCTTAGCAATCGATTCTTTGCGGTTTTGATACGCGCGACCCATATATATCATCCTATGCAATGATTTTTCTAAGAGGGCGAATTTTACACAGCCCTGCCCGAAAGGTCTACGTAGGATTGCGCTTAGCGTTGATCAGCCCTAGCCGAACCTGCGTAATAAACACATAACTTCGGACATAAGGTGAGTGGTCGATGACCGAACATTTAAATATGGATTTTAGCCAGCGAGTGGTGCTGGAAACCGCCAGCGCAGACTGGGTACCCAGCCCTGCCGCGGGCATTGAGCGCAAATTGCTAGAGCGCGAACTCGCTGAACAAGGGCGAGCGACTAGCATTGTGCGGTACGAGCCGGGGAGCGCTTTTCAGCGTCATGAACATCCACTTGGCGAAGAAATTTTAGTGTTAGAGGGCGTATTCTCTGACGAAACCGGCGACTACCCTGCTGGCACCTATTTACGCAACCCGCCGGGCTCAGGCCATGCACCGCACTCGCAACCCGGCTGCGTACTCTTTGTGAAGCTGCATCAATTCGATCCGCGCGATACTGCCACGGTGCGCATTAATACCCGCGAGGAGTCATGGCGACCGGGTATTGGGGGCTTGCAGGTCATGCCACTACATAACTTTGAGCACGAGCATGTGGCTTTAGTAAAGTGGCCAGCAAACGAAGTGTTTCAGCCTCATCGGCACTTTGGTGGCGAGGAAATTCTGGTGCTACAAGGCACTTTTAATGATGAACATGGCAGCTACCCGACGGGAACTTGGTTACGCAATCCCCATGCCAGCCAACACCACCCTTTTGTGCAGGATGAGACCATCATTTATGTGAAAACCGGACATTTGCCGGTGCGCTATAATCTATAACAAACTGTGCTTGTTATGCGGTGGAAACTTGGATAACACTCATACTCACTAAAATTATCCGTTTAATTAGAAGGAGTTTTAACATGGGATTACGTATTGGCGATACAGCCCCAAACTTTAAAATAGCCACCACCAAAGGTGATATCGACTTTCATGATTGGGCGCAAGGCTCGTGGGTATTTTTCTTTAGTCATCCGGCGGATTACACCCCGGTATGTACGACCGAAATGGGTCGTACCGCCCAGCTGGCACCAGAATTTGAGAAACGCAACGTTAAACCACTAGGGCTCTCCACAGATACCGTGGAGCAGCATTGGGGTTGGATTCAAGACGTGAATGAAACCCAAAACACTGTGCTTGAGTTTCCTATTGTGGCGGACAAAGAGAAGAAAATTGCCGAGCTGTACGACATGATCCACCCCGGCGAGAGTGTGACCGCCACCGTACGTTCGGTGTTTATTATTGACCCTCAGCAGAAAATTCGGCTCACTATGACCTACCCAATGACAGTAGGCCGTAACTTTGATGAAATTCTGCGGGTGATTGACGCCTTGCAAACGACTGATAAGCAAGAAGTGGCATGCCCAGCCGACTGGCGTCCGGGCGACCAAGTCATTATTCGGCCGACCGTGAGTGATGCCGATGCGAAGCAAAAATTTCCACAAGGCTGGAACACGGTGAAGCCATACTTACGCCTGACTGATATTTAACGGCGAATTTTTATCCAATTTGCTTGACGAAAAAACCTTCACCAACTACTGTATATCTATACAGTAACAGTGAGGGTTTTATTATGTCTATCGCAACCATTCGTAAAGGTGATTTAGTCGATGTGCGTACTGCAGATGCGGTATTGCATGCTGTAGTAGTTAGCGCACGCGCCCATCGGATTGCGATCTTGGCCGTCGATGGGCAACGCTATTCGTTCCCAAAACATCTGCTGCCGAGAGTGGTTCGCCCATTCCGCGGTAACGACATCGACCGTGAGCTGCTCCTCGCAAATTTAAAAAATGTCGCCACTGATCGTGTTCGTGCACCCCGCCGAGCCTCGTCAGCACCTCAGCAAGCCACTTTACTTCACTGATTTTACAATGATTTACAATCTTTAATCAGACACCCGACTCGCTAACTTCGCTGAATCGCTCTATGCTTAACTCTGTATCTCAGAAATTTTCTTTAGCGCAGGTTTCAACACTGAGTTTCACCACGGAAAGGACGCATGGATATGAAACGTACTCAACTGATGATGTTAGCTGTCAGCGCCAGTTTTCTCGGTGCTTGTGCGAGTCAAGCACCGCAGCCGACGCCAACAGAAGCGCCGCAATCGCGGGCGGAGCAGCAGGCTGCGCAACGCGAACTGCTTAATCAAACGCCCGCGCTTGGGCTCAAACGCAAAATAGCGGTTGGCCGGCTCACGAATGAAACGAACTACGGCCGCAGCTTACTTGGCACCGAGGCGAACAATGCGCTCGATGACAAAATTTCCGACATGTTTATGCAATCAGTAGCAAATACCAATAAATTTGTGGTGTTGGAGCGACCCGATGTCGATGCGCTGAAATTAGAATCGGCGTTAAGTGGTACCGCGCAACAACTTATTGGTGCCGATACCTTAGTCATTGGTTCGCTTACTGAGTTTGGTCGCGCAACCACTGGCGAGCGTGGGTTTTTCTCCACCTCACAAAAGCAGGAAGCAACTGCGACTGTCGATTTGCGGTTGGTGAATGTGAATACGGGTCAAGTTATCGCCGCCGTCACCGGTTCGGGTAGTTCGGCTGCCGAACAATCTCGTACCATGGGCTTTGGTTCGGTCGCAGGTTACGACGGCAGTTTAAACGATCAAGCGATTGGCGCAGCCGTGAACGCTGCGGTTGCCGAAATGACCCAACTGATGCTGCAACAGCCTTGGCAAGCCGATATTCTGGCTATTGAAGGGCAACAAGTATTTATTAGTGGCGGGACCGCACAGGGTGTCGTGCCCGGCATGGAGTTCGTCGTCATGCAAGCCGGCCAGCAAGTACAATCGCAAACTACTGGCGCGACTATTCGTCTACCCGGGCGTGAGGTCGCGCGGCTCGAAGTTGTCTCAACCTTTGGTCAGCAAGAGCTTGAGCAAGGCGCTATCACCAAAGTCATCGCTGGCAGTTTAGCTGGTCTTGAGCTGGCCACGCTCGAAGTTGTCGCTCCTGACTCCGTGAACCCAGATCCGCAAGGAGACAGCCAATGAAAACCATCACTTTACGTGGCTTTTATGTGCTATTTATGACGTTAGTTATGTTGTCCGCATGTGCTTACCAACCGACCCAAACCACGACCCCGGTCGACACTCGCCCCACGCTGTCGTTTGAATTTCATAACCCAAGCATGGGCCTGTACCAAGTGTACGTCGACAAAATGCGAGTTGGCATTTTGGATGATTTCCGTACCCCAGAGCAGTCGGTGCGACTCGAGCCAGGTATGCATTTGATTGAGATACGGGCGAATAATGAAGTGATCTTGCAACAAGAAAAATACTTCGGTAGTGGCGATGCCTACACGGTAAAAGTTCGCGACTGAGCACGACTAAACTTAGCAACAAGGTCGTTATAGCGACTACAGGAAGCATTGTGAAGCAACTGACAGGACGTCCACTACAGGCAACATTATGCGCGGGTTTTATCCTCGCACTTAGCGCCTGTAGCAGTGGTAGCGGTTTATATGCCTGGGGTAATTATGAAGACGCACTGTTCGTTAACTACCATGAACCCGCGGTAAAAGAAGAAGTTTTGAATGATTATTTAACGTTTGTGCGCGAGTACCAACCTGGAGCGAAACAGCGCAAAATTGCCCCTGGGCTATTAGCCGATGCGGGCACTTTTTTGCTTGAGAGGGGTGACGCTAAAGGCGCCATTGAGTTTTACCAACTAGAGGCAGCAGCCTGGCCAGAGAGCGCGCCGCTCATGCAAAAACTCATTGAGAACCTGCAACCGGCGGAGGCCACTACCCCATGAAGCGCTTATTCATTGTGCTCGGGATGGTGATCAGCAACTTGTCACTTAGCGGCTGCCAAAGCACCTCGACCGTCGATCGTGAATTTTTACGGCCATTACACGAGGCCAAACCCGGCTCCATACTTATTGTGCCGGTCAATAACTATTCTATTGATGTGCTAGCGCCTACTTCGGTACTAGCCACCTTGCCATTTTATCTGGCCGAGCGCGGCTATTACGTGTTCCCGGTACACACTGTGAAAACTATTTTAGAGGGCGAAGGCTACTACGAAGCCGCCGAAGTGCACCAAGCGCCACCACAACGGCTTGCTGAACTGTTTGGCGCCGACACCATTTTATATGTCACCGTAAACGAGTGGACCGCAAAATATCTTATCTTGAGTACGCAAACCCAAGTGGAATTCAGCTACCGGTTGGTTGCGGCCAACGGCACGCCATTGTGGGAACAGGAATTAGCCCTAGCTTATTCACCCCAACAACAAAATAGCACCGGCAACCCGCTTGCCGATCTCATTGCCTCAGCCATTACCGCGGCCGTAGAGCGCGCCTCACCTAACTATTTACCATTGACCCGAGAAGCCAATAGTCGCGTATTCTTTAACAGAACACGAGGTATACCACCGGGACCATACAGCCCTGCTTACCAGCAGTACTACTCAAAGCTAGAGGCCCCGACAACTCAAGAGTAGCGCATGGCGTTCGAAATTCGCTGGATTGATTCAATAGCTGACGTAGATGCCGCAAGTTGGAATGCCTTATTCCCTTGCGGTTATCCATTTATGCAGCACGGTTTTCATCTGGCGCTTGAGCAAGGTCGCGGCGTTGGCGCAGCGAAAGGCTGGACACCACAATACCTCCTTATTGAAACCACAGATCAGGGTGTGGCAACGCTCATTGGTGCCATGTCTTGGTATCTTAAAAGCCACTCCTATGGCGAATACTTATTTGATTGGGCATTTGCCGAAGCTTATGAGCGCTATGGCTTTAGTTACTACCCAAAAGCCATTTGTGCCGCCCCATTTACCCCGGCTACGGGCCCCCGGCTTGGCCTGCTACCGCCCTACTCACTGGCGGAGCTGTTGCCCATAGCGCTAGATGCCGCCCACCAACATTTCGGCCAAGCCAGTTGCCGACAAATACTATACCCCACGGCTGACTACCAGCCTGTTGCTAACCAACAACAATGGTTATCGCGCTATGATGTGCAGTTTCTCTGGCACAACCGAGACTACCAAAGCTTCGCTGATTTTCTGGCGCAATTACGCGCCTCGAAACGCAAATCTATCCGCAAGGAACGCCAGCGTGTGGCCGCTGCGGGTATTCATTTTAAAACGCTCAGCGGTAGTGCCCTTAACGACGATTTTTGGCAAACATTTTCTGCGTTTTATCAACGCACTTATCTCAAGCGCTCGGGACATCTGGGCTACCTAACGGCAGATACCTTCAGCCGCTGGGGCCAGATGCTTGGCGACTCAATAGTGGTATTTGCGGCCTACCAAGCTCACGAATTAGTGGCTGCGGCGCTATGTTTTCGTGACCAGAATACACTTTACGGCCGCTACTGGGGCTGCGCCCAAGAATTTGAATTACTACACTTCGAAGCTTGTTATTACCAAGGCATAGACTATTGCATTGCCCAGCAGCTGATGTACTTCGACGCCGGTGCGCAAGGCGAGCACAAGCTGCAGCGTGGTTTTGAAGCCGTTTTACGCTACGGTTTCTATGATTTCCCAGAACACCCACTGCTCCCCGCCATTACTGATTTCTGCCAGCGCGAACGTGAGGCTATTGTGAACTACTTGCCGGAATTACAGCGCGCCAGCCCCTATCATCGCGAGCCCTAAACCCTCGCACAGAACCGAACGAGGCAAAACATCGTACTGAGGATAACTTTTGCTTGTTAAACTTTCGGTGTGCTCAGCCCATGTATCGCAATAAGTTGTTTATCTTCGGCCTACTGTTCGTACTTACCTTAGTAATTGTGATGGCCGCTGCGGTATTTTCCGCCCATATAACCGGCAACAACCTCAAGCAAAACACCACTGCTCAACAGCTACTGACCGAGCACCAGCAGCTCTCGAGTATCTCTTATCGATTGTTTAAACAGCTCACCGATGAACTCATTTTTGGTAAGAATGCGAATCAAGCCGAAATCCGCAACAAACAGGAGCTCATTAGCGAGTCCTTAGCCAAAATTACACGCCTCGAAATTCAGCAACGCGAGGCGCTCGGACCGGCTTTAACCGAGGGCAGTGTTGAAGACACCGAGTCACTCGCACAACTCATTGCCAGTATCGTTCGCGAGTTTGAAGATATTGTGGCGATGCAAGATGACGCGCCATTGAACCAGCAAGAGCGCGTGCAGCGCTTACTTGAAGTGACCATTGACGCGCAATTTCGGGATGCGATTAATGCAGCTGTCGCCCGGCAAAGCACGGTGGTAGCTGCCATTAACACTAAAATTGAAATGCTCAATCGCAGTATTATTTGGTTCGCCATTGGCATTGGCTTAGTCGGTATTCCACTCATTCTATTGAGCTGCTTATGGTTATTTAATCAGCTTTACCAGCCATTGCTCACCATTAAAACTGGTACCGAAGCGCTTGCTGAAGGCCGTTACGATCACCGCTTACCCGACACTTTAGATTATGAATTTCGGCAACTCGCCCAAGCGTTTAATTCTATGGCAGAGCAATTATGGCAGCATGAACAACGCTCCAAGCAATCTCGCGCTCAGCTTGAAACAGAAGTTCAGCAGCGTACCCAAGAGTTGGTACTTGCCAACCAAAGGCTGACCGAAATCGATAACAAACGCCGCCAGTTTTTAGCCGATGTGAGCCACGAGCTTAGAACCCCTATCACCATTATTCGGGGCGAAGCCCAAGTAACCTTAAGACAAGCGAACAGCGATGCGCAGGTCACCACCCAAGCGCTGCAAATGATTTTGCAGCAAGCGGTGGGATTGAGCCGGCTCATTGATGACCTCCTGTTATTGGCGCGCGCAGAAACCAGTCAATTGAAGCTTGAAATTGCGCCCGTCAATGTTGCCACTTGGCTACACACTCAATTAGCGCTGTGGCAGAAGCACGCCACTGAGCATCAACTAGAAGCGCAGGTTGAGGTGGCCGATGCTCGTGTCGACATCGACGAAGAGCGCATGGCGCAGGTATTCGGCATCTTGTTAGACAATGCGATTAAATACACACCAAGCGGCTCACTCATTCGTGTGAGTGCCTATGCCTCACCACAGCAGGTCGATATTACCATTCACGATAGTGGCCCCGGCATTGCACCAAACGAGCTGCCCTATGTATTTGAGCGCTTTGTTCGTTTTCAGCGTCAAACTGAGGGCTCAGGGCTCGGCCTTGCCATTGCCAAAGCCATCGTTACCGCACACCACGGGCGGCTGCATGTTAGCTCTGAGCAAAATCAAGGTAGCGCGTTTACCATTACTCTCAATCGCACGATTTCTTAACCATAGGCCGCGTGAAGCATGAAACTTTTACTCGCTGATGACGAACAACCCTTAGTAAACTTCATTGAGAGGGGTTTAACCGCGGAAGGTCATGAGTGCGTCTGTGTGACCGAATTACATCAATTAACTGCGGTGGCGAAACAACAGCAACCTGATGTGATGGTGCTCGATCGCATGTTTGGCGATGAGGACAGCTTGTTACTTATTCCAACCCTGAGGCGCCAAGTTCCAGCTGCGCGTATCTTACTTCTGTCGGCTTTAGACGACGTCACCGAGCGCGTAAATGGCTTAAAACAAGGCGCCGATGATTACTTGTGCAAGCCGTTTGACTTTGATGAACTGGTTGCGCGTATTGAGGTGTTGAACCGGCGCCACAGTGCCGAGGTGAATGCCGCCACCCTACTGAGCACCCAGCAACTGACACTCGATCTCGACAGTCGAATTGCACGCTTACGGGGAGAAGAGTTAAGCCTGACTAAACTTGAATTCGACTTGCTGCGCTTTTTTATGGAGCAGCGCGATAAAGTGCTGTCGCGGGAGCGTATTTTAAGTCGGGTGTGGGGTAGTCATGCGGACCCGCTAACCAATATTGTCGATGTGTACATTAGTCGGTTACGGCAGAAATTAGATACCCCGCACACGCCCTCGTATATTCAGACGCTGCGGGGTAATGGTTATCGCTTTCGGGATGTGGCTATTGCTGATGAATATCCGAAATAAGCTCCGGATTCACCACTAAATTACGCACACCGTGAGCTGCTTCTTCGTTAAAGGGGTTGTCGTTACACCACTCACCCACGGTCTCAATGTCAACCATGGCTACTTGCGGACGCACGCTCCAAGATACTTGTAAAGGCGAGCCTTCGGTATTGTAGGCAGGGCCAGTAGTAGAGCCTTCATACGTAATTGGCGTGCCGGTATTGCTAGGAATATTGTAAGGCTGGTAATAACCGTCCTTCATACCAAACTCGGTAAGGTCGTCAAAATCCAGCGCATCGTCGTCATTCACCACAACATATACCTGGCCCTCTACCCGTAATTGCGGATTCATGGTCGCATCCGCTAAACAGGCGCCAAGCGTCGGGCCCGGGGTAACTTGAGCGCTAGTGAAAACATAGTGAACCTCAATGGTATCACCAGGTTTAAGGCCACCTTTTGGTCCCTCGCAAATGCCGTGCCCTGTTGACTTCAGCACCTCGCTATCGAGTTTACCATTGTAAAGGTAGCCAGTGCCGTAGCCCGCGCCATCACCGTTGCCAGCATAAGTGGTGAAGTCGCCGCCGCGGTGCTCGGCACCAGCATGGAAGTGAATATTACAAAGGTTCATTTGGGTATGGCTCGGGGCGGTGCTGAACGCCCGTGCGTTATTGCCTGTTAACTGCTCAAGATCACGCGGTGATTGCGGGCCAAAACCTTTGCCATCAGTATTTTTTGCCAATTCGGCACGTTGCTGTTCAATCACGCTATCAGCCACATGCTGCTTACCGTGATCGTGCGCCAAAGCAGCGCTCGCAAATAAAGCGCTCACTACAACTGCAAGTTTAGCGTGTTTCATATTGTCACTCCTCGTCATTTAAGTAGCGACACGATAGGCTTTCCAGCTAAACGGGTACTGAATCAAACATTAAAAAAACATGAATAGGATGAGGCGAATGTTCGGGCCCACAGTTTTGCGCCCAAAAACCACTCACGAGCGTTCAGTGCCTGCAGTAAACCGCACCTTTAAGGTTACCCTGTGATAACTTATACAACATCTCTATAACATACGGCCGTGCGGCCATTACAACACAGGACAACCTTATGTTTACCAAACATAAACTTGCCATTGCACTAGGCGCTGCGGCACTCACCGCAAGCCTTAGCTTTGCCCCAATAGCACAAGCCAACGCGGTGAAGCTTAACTATCAAGAGCCCGCCCAAGCGATTATCGACATTGTCGACGCCGCGCCTTCACCGAGTGCGGCATTAAGCCCCAATAGTAAATACTTACTCAGCTTAAGCTTTCCGTCGTTGCCAAGCATTGAAGATGTTGCCGCCGACGAATTAAAGCTTGCTGGGCGCCGCATTAACCCCGCTAACTACAGCGTAAGCCAGGCTCGATATATTAGCGCCATAAGTATTTTGGAAGTCGAATCTGGCGCCAGCAAAACCATTACGGGATTACCAAGCGAATTAAAAGCCATTGGCGCCAGCTGGTCACCAAACAGTAAATATCTTGCGGTGGCGCAACTCACCCCGAACGCTGTAGAGCTCTGGCTCATCGATGTTGCCGACGGTACTGCCGAAAAATGGACGGACATGCCACTTAGCGCAGTATGGGGTGCCGAACTTGAATGGCGTCACGACAGCAAAGGTTTATACACTTATACCGTGGCGGAAGGTTTGACCAAACCTGCCGCGCGAGTCGTGCCGACTGGCCCGGTGATCACCGAGAGCAAAGGCCGCACCGCGCCTGGCCGTACCTATCAAGATTTGCTGAAAAACAAACATGATGAGGCAGTGTTCGATTATTACTTCACCAGCAGGATTACTTACGTTGAGCTCGATGGCGATACTGAACACCTTGGCAATGCGGCGATTTACTCCGGTTTAAGTGTTGCACCAAATGACGACTACCTGCTCACCAGCCATATTGAACGGCCGTATTCGTATGCGGTGCCTTATTACCGCTTCCCGGAAACCACCGAAGTATGGGATACCGATGGCGACTTAGTTTATAGCGTGGTGGAGCAACCACTGGCCGACAACCTACCCATTGCGTTTGATGCGGTGGTGCAAGGTCGGCGTTCGGTGCAGTGGCGGAATGACGCCGACGCCACCTTGGTGTGGGCGGAAGCAGCGGACCAAGGCGACCCTGCTGTAGCCGCAGAGATTCGCGACCGGGTATTCCAATTACCGGCACCGTTTAAAGGCAAGCCAGTACAACTGGCCGAGCTCAGCAAACGCTTTGGTCGCTTGTTAGCCGCCGATGCCGAGCATATTTTGATTTGGGAGCGCTGGTGGGCCGACCGTGATGAAAAACTATGGCTTGTCGACGCTACTGCAACACCGTCGCAAACCCTAGTTTGGGAGCGCTCATGGGAAGATCGTTACAACGACCCGGGCCAACCTTTTACCGTCACTGAAGATGGTCGAACGCTACTGCATCTTGATAATGGTGCCATGTTATTAAGTGGTAATGGTGCCTCTGCCGAGGGTGACCGGCCCTTTATCGACCGCTTTAATCTAGCCAGCAAACAAGCAGAACGTCTGTGGCGCAGTGAAGCGCCGTTTTACGAAACGCCACGCGATTTAATTGATGCCGAAGCCTTAACCTTCCTGACTCAACGTGAGGGGGTTGAAGATCCCGCGGATTTCTTTATCCGTGATATCGACGACAATAAGCTCACCGCTCTAACTGAAACGCCACACCCAATGCCAAACACCTTGGGTATTACCCGCGAACTCATTACTTATGAGCGTGAGGATGGTTTGGCGATGTCGGCCGAGCTTTACCTGCCCGCTAGCTACAACGCAGAAACTGATGGCCCCTTGCCAACGATAGTTTGGGCTTACCCGCGGGAATACAAGAGTGCAGCAGCAGCCGCGCAGATTTCTGGTTCACCCTATGAGTTCGTTCGGATTAGCTATTGGGCACCACAGTATCTTGCAACCCAAGGCTACGCGGTGCTCGATAGCGCCACCATGCCAATTGTGGGCGAAGGCGACGCGCAACCCAACGACACCTTTATTGAGCAGCTGGTGATGAATGGTAAAGCCGCCATTGCAGCTGGGGTGGCGCGCGGGGTAACTGACCCTGAGCGAGTCGCCTTGGGCGGACACTCTTATGGTGCATTTATGACCGCAAACATGCTGGCGCATAGCGATTTGTTCAAAACCGGTATTGCCCGCAGTGGCGCCTACAACCGCAGCTTAACGCCATTTGGTTTCCAGCGCGAAGAACGTACCGTGTGGGATGATACTGACCTGTACATTCGCATGTCGCCGTTTTTTCATGCCGACAAAATTAATGAGCCACTGCTCATGATCCACGGCATTAACGACAACAACTCGGGTACCTTCCCGATGCAGTCGGAGCGCTTATACGATGCCATTAAAGGCTTAGGTGGCACCACGCGCTTGGTGATGTTGCCGCACGAATCGCACGGTTATCGTGCGCGTGAATCCGTGCTACACATGTTGTGGGAGCAAACGCGTTGGTTAGACATCTATTTGAAAGGCGAAGCGGCCGAGTAATCGGCAAGCTCCGCGAAGTATAAAAAGAACGTATAAAAAAGGGCGCTCAATTGAGCGCCCTTCTGCTTTATCGCTAGGGGTTACTTCACGTCGAAACGATCCGCATCCATCACTTTGCTCCAAGCTTTCACAAAGTCGTGCACGAACTTTTTGTCGTTACCCGCTTCGGCATAAACTTCCGCCAATGCGCGTAACTCTGAGTTCGAACCAAATACCAGATCAACTCGGGTCGCGCTCCACTTTTGTTTACCGGTTTTACGGTCAATACCTTGGAACTTGTGTTTTGAGCCCTCGAGTGGTTTCCACTCAGTGTTCATGTCCAACAAATTCACAAAGAAGTGATTATTGAGCTGGCCTGGCTTATCGGTAAGCACACCTTCTTTAGACTGCTTGTAGTTAGCATCTAACGCACGCATACCGCCCACTAGCACCGTCATTTCTGGCGGCGTTAAGCCCAATAATTGCGATTTATCAAGCAAGAACTCTTCCGCCGCAATACCGTATTGAGCCTTTTCGAAGTTACGGAAACCATCTGCATAGGGTTCCATGTATTCGAACGAGTCAACATCGGTTTGTTCTTGTGACGCGTCGGTACGGCCTGGCGTAAATGGCACCTCAATTGAGTAACCAGCATCTTTCGCTGCTTTCTCAATCGCTGCCACGCCACCTAACACAATAAGGTCGGCCAACGACACCCGCTTATTACCACTTTGGCCTTTATTAAAGCTGCTTTGTACGCCCTCAAGCGCCTGCACCACTTTACCAACCAATTCCGGCTCATTCACGGTCCAGTTTTTCTGCGGTTCAAGGCGAATACGAGCGCCATTAGCACCACCGCGGAAATCTGAATTACGGAACGACGACGCTGAGGCCCAGGCAGTACGCACCAACTCAGACACGCTCAAACCAGTTGCCAAAATCTTGGCTTTTAGGTCCTTAATGTCAGCAGCATTCACTAATTCGTGATTCACCGCAGGCACTGGGTCTTGCCATACCAACTCTTCTTTAGGTACGTCATTACCCAAGTAGCGAGCGATTGGTCCCATGTCGCGATGGGTTAATTTAAACCATGCGCGAGCGAAGGCATCCGCAAATTCTTCTGGGTTTTCCATGAAGTGACGCGAAATTTTCTCGTAAATAGGATCAACGCGCAGCGCCATATCCGCGGTCGACATAACCGGCTGATGACCTTTACTTGCATCATGTGCATCTGGCACTGAACCGGCACCACCGTTATCTTTCGGATACCACTGCCAAGCGCCAGCTGGGCTCTTACGTTTTTCCCACTCGTAACCGAATAAGGTTTCGAAGTAGCTGTTATCCCATTTAATTGGGGTGGGCGTCCACGCACCTTCTAAGCCACTCGTAATGGTATCGCCACCTTTACCCAAGCCGTATTTGTTGCGCCAGCCAAACCCTTGTTCTTCAATCGGCGCACCCTCTGGTGCAGGGCCTAAGTTTGAATCAGGGGCGGCACCGTGCATTTTACCGAAGGTGTGACCACCCGCGGTTAATGCCACGGTTTCGTAGTCGTTCATCGCCATACGCTTGAACGTCTCACGAATATCACGTGCTGAAGCAAGCGGGTCAGGATTGCCGTTCGGGCCTTCGGGGTTCACATAAATCAAACCCATTTGTACGGCGGCTAATGGCATTTCTAACTCACGGTCACCGAAGTAACGTTTGTCATCAAGCCAATCACGCTCTAAGCCCCAGTAAATATCTTCTTCTGGATGCCAAATATCGGCACGACCACCGCCAAATCCGAAAGATTTTAAGCCCATGGAATCCAGCGCCACGTTACCGGTGAGTACAAATAAATCTGCCCAAGACAACGCTTTGCCGTACTTCTGCTTAATTGGCCACAGTAACCGGCGTGCTTTATCTAGGTTGCCGTTATCGGGCCAACTGTTCAATGGCGCGAAGCGCTGCGCGCCTGTACCTGCACCACCACGACCATCGGCAACCCGATAAGTACCGGCTGCGTGCCACGCCATCCGAATAAAGAATGGGCCGTAGTGACCGTAATCTGCTGGCCACCAATCTTGAGAGTCAGTCATCAGCGCGTGTAAGTCTTGCTTCACCGCGTCTAAATCAAGTTTTTTGAATTCTTCAGCATAGTCATAGTCACCACCATAAGGATCTGACTTTTTGTCATGCTGACGTAAAATATTCAGGTTCAGTGAGTTCGGCCACCAATCTTGGTTAGTGGTACCCACGCCAGATTTTTGGGTGTTTGACCCGTGCATGACTGGGCATTTACCAGCACTGCTCTTGTTGTCCATATTGACCTCCATACGGTCTTCTGTGTCTTAGGAATATTCGGGTAAATATGACTATAGACCCTCAATTCATATTTTTGCAGGCGGTTTTAGCGAATGCTCTAATAGGTTTTATCTATTGATTGCTTTAATTAAGACCTGCAATTCGGATTAGCTAAGCACGTACTCAGCACGTCAACAGAGCGCCGCAATCCACAGCATAAGGAAGGCGAGATGAAAGCTAACTGACAACAACTACGTTGGCGCAAGCTGAAAAGACTTCGTACAACGGAATATAATTTCCTCGCTGAACCAGGCAATGACCTAATGCGCTAGGCTAATTCGCTAAGCCCCCGCGCCGCTCAATACGTTGGGTAATGGCATAGCGCCACACCGCTTGCTGCGGAAGCACTAAAGTAAGCCGTTGTTTGGCGCGGGTAATACCGGTGTAAATGAGTTCTTTGGTGAGAACCGGTGAACGGTGATCCGGCAGAATTAACACCGCATGCTCGAATTCCGAGCCTTGGGATTTGTGAACCGTCATCGCATACACAGTGTCCACTGCCACCAGCCGACTCGGCAGCACCCAGCGAACGGTATCTTGCTGGGCGCCGGGAAAGGCAACCTTAAGCAGGCCATCGAGCGGATGGCGCAATACCACCCCGACATCACCATTATTAAGGTTGAGGCTGTAATCATTCGCGGTCACCATAACTGGGCGGCCGTGATACCACTTATCTGGCGTTCCGCCCACGGCGGTGGTTAAGGCCTGATTGAGCTGTTGTTGACCCCACGGCCCTGCTCGCAAGGCACAAAGTAGTTGGTACTTACTGAACTGCTTAAGCGCCTGTACCGCCCAGGCATCGACCAACTCCGTACTGCTGGCGTCCTGCGGCGTCTTTGTCGCGGCTATAAAGGGCGCGAAACCTTGTGCCAGTTCCGCCAGCAAAGTTCTTGGCTCAAGCGGCTCTGCTGAACGCTCAGCACGCGCTGGCAACACCCTTACAAGCTGCGGATCAGCAGTAGCTAACACTTGTTCAGCTGTTGCCACATCACAATCGTTGACGGCCCAAGCTAAGTCGGCAATGGCACCGCTAAAGCGATGGGATTTACGTAACATCACCACATGATCGAGCAATGGATTCGCCACCGGCTGTACTGCTGTATCCGCAGCCGCAAAGCTTGAGTCAATGGTTTCTCCACTTACTTCCTGCAAGCGCTGCCAATGTGCTTGACTGTAGCCACCAGCCGCCGCCCCTCGACACAATGAAGCTAACACCGACCCTGCCTCTACGGGCGCCAACTGGTCTTTATCACCCAGTAAAATCAGCCGCGTTTGCGGCCCAACAGCAGCGAGTAACGCATCGAACATTTCGGTATCAATCATCGATGCTTCGTCCACCACTACCACATCATAGGGCAACGGTGTCTGCGCATGATGTCGGAAATAGCGACTGTTGGGCTGCGCCCCTAATAACCGATGCAATGTGGAGGCTTTGCGCACCAGCGCCTGCTCTACTTGCTGTTTTACCTGGGCGGGGAGATCTTTTAGTGATTTCGCAATTGACTCTTGCATGCGGGCGGCGGCTTTACCGGTAGGTGCAGCCAGTGCAATCCGTAACGGCGTTTCCGGCGTTAGCGCCAATAATGTGGCCAGCACGCGCAACACCGTGAAGGTTTTGCCGGTACCCGGGCCACCGGTGATCACGCTAAAACTATGCAAGGCCGCGTTAGCACAGGCAATGCGCTGCCAACTGGTTTGGTGCGCATCCTCAGGTTTTACCGTTACCAACTCGCGAATTTGGTCACGGAGCTTAGCGGCATCTAGGTTGGCATGTGTAGTCGCCATACGGTCGCTGAGCCAGCGTTGAATGCGGGTTTCATGCTGCCAATAACGTCGCAAATATAAAAGTTGGCTATCCGACTCCCACACTAACGGCTGCAACTCGTCGGCCGCAGCGCCGACTACAGCCACTTGAGCACCAAGCTGGGCAATGAAATCAGCGTGCACGCCATAACTGCTCAGGAGCTCGCTAGGTGTCCGCGGCTCTGCCTGCAACACTGCAGGTAGCGGCGTCTTTTCGGTCGGTGGCAAACCAAGTTCAGCCTCGGCATTTTCTAGTAAAGCCTTGATAGATAAACAAGTATGGCCGCGACCAACTTGATGTGACACCAAGCACCCCAGCAAGGCAACCGCTACGTGCGCACCTTCTGCGCTCAAAAATTTTGCCAGCTGGCGATCAAGCGGGCGGATCCAACCGGCTTGTTGCCACAGCGTTAAATCCGCTAATAAAGCTTGGTGATCCGTCATGCGTGCATATCCTTATTCACACCCACCATAAGCTCAGCCAGTGCCTCAATTAATTCGCGGCTCGGCCGGTCGAAAAATGCGCCACGACTTGGCGCTTGATGGCCGCGTAAAAACAAATACAAACTACCCCCAATATGCTGATCATAATCGTAAGCCTCGCCCAGTCGCGCTTGCAGCAACTTATGCAAGGCCAAGGTGTAAATCACATATTGCAAGTCGTAGCGACTGCTGAGAATTTTTTCGCGCATGCTGTGCTCGGTATAAGCGGCTTCATCCTCACCCAACCAATTAGATTTGTAATCGCACACGTAATACCGACCTTGGTATTCAAACACTAAATCGATAAAGCCTTTGAGCATGCCGTTTAAACTTGCCGTTTCAAGCTGCGGGCGCTCAAACCCTAGCTGAATGTGCGTGCAGATCAAGGCATCGAGCGCGCGCGTGTCGACCCCCTGTGTAGCAAACCAGAACTCGGGCTCGGCGCGGTATTGTCGAAGTTGCGCAAGCGCCACTTGCTCGCCATTTTGCAACGGAAATTCAGTGCTTAAATAACCACCCAACCACTTCGCTAAGGTGGCTTGATACGGCTGCCACACCGGGCTTTTGCAATAGGGTGCTAACCACTGCTCAAGCCCAGCCGAGTTCGCTGCCAACTCCGCAAACCCATACTCTGCGGCCGCCTCTAGTAGGTTGTGCAAAAAGGTGCCCGGCCCCGCCCCTTTGGGCAACTCATGAATGGTCGCGGCGGTGTCTACCGCTGGCGCCGGCGAACCCAACTCAAACGTCTCTAATTCTTCGCGCGTGTTCATTTCTAAGGGTGTTTGCGGCGCACTGAGTTCAGTGCCAATCCGCAGCGCGCTATAGCTCGCCACCCACCAGCGCTCGAGTTGATAATGTTCCGGCAATTGGCGCGCCTGCAGCTGCTCTGCCGCGTTACCCTCAGGCTGCGCCACACCGGCAGGATACTCTTCTGCGTCAATCCGCAACGGCACCACATCGGTATGGCCCAACGCCGCTTCATCGCCATGTACGCGGCTTGGCAATTGTTCTAGCAAGTTCTCTCCGGGCTGACCCAGCAACCAAAATAGCGGGTTCTGTTGGGTATCACCCACAACTTGCAACGCCACAAACGTAGCGTATTCGGCGCGGGTAAGCGCGACATACATTTTGCGAATATCCTCGGCGAGCATTTGCTGCTGCAGCCAGCTTACCGCTTCGCTATCGCTGGTATCCCACAACACACTCGTTTGGCCGGTGGTTGGATTGTGATAGCGCTGTGGCAAACGATCATCGATGCGATATTTGCGCTCTGCGGTGTATCCTGCAAACGGCATAAACACCAGCGGATACTGCAAGCCCTTGGATTTGTGGTAAGTGATGACCTTCACTAACGCCTGATCACTCTCTAAACGTAATTGCAGCGCTTCGTTATTGGTGCGCTGCTGACTAGCGCCAAAACCATTCGACTGCTGGTAGCTCTGTACCTGCTCCGCAAAAAAGTCGGTTAAGCTGGCCATGCCATCTAAGCGCATACTTTCTTGTTGCAACAGCTCACTTAAATGCAAGGCATCGGCCAGTTGACGCTCGCCCCGGACTGGGTCGGCTAATAACCGCGCAGGCACTTTATAGTCGTGTAACAAGCGCTGCAGCATCGCCAAAATACCGCGCCGCTCCCACAACTGGTGATAACCAATAAATTGCTCAACCGCAGCTTCCCAAGCTTGTTCTTGTTCGTGGCACTGCACCAATTCCGCTAACGGCAGTTCCAACAGCGCACTGGCCAATGCCGCCCTTAACTTGCGCGGATCGCGCGGGGTGGCACACGCCTGCACCACACTTAATAGTTGCGCCGCCACCGGTTGGGCGTACACCGCATCACGCTCGGATAAATACACACTACGAATACCATAGGCGGTTAACGCTTGGCGGATCACCCGAGCCTCATTGGCGTTGCCCACGAGTACCGCGATATCACTTGGCGCCACCGCAGTGCGCTCGCCGTTATGGGCGTAAAAGCCAGCACTTTCGCTACTTAGAAGCGCTGCAATTTGCTGGGCTTGCGCCCGCGCCGCTAACTGCCAATAGGCGGCTTTACTGGTGGATTTTTCGCTCGCCACCTGCCATTGCAAGGCCGCCTGAGGCGCGCCATTGGAACCACGAAATTCGAGCTTTTTGCCGTTCGCCCCAACCGGTACAAACGGAATGTCTTGCTTAAATAGGAAAGCACCCTGCTCCAGCTGCGTATCGGCACGGCTATATAACGCGTTCACCGCTGCCACCATGGCCGCGCTTGAACGAAAGTTTGTGGCCAGCTGGTAATGGCGTCCGGTAGTGGCCCGACGAGCTTTCAAATAGGTATAAATATCGGCATTCCGGAAGCTATAAATGGCCTGTTTCGGGTCGCCAATTAAGAATAGTCCGCGGCGTTCATCCGGCGCGGCATCAGTTAAATAAATACGTTCAAAAATTTCGTACTGCACCGGGTCGGTGTCTTGAAATTCATCCACCAGCGCTACCGGGAACTGGGCCCGAATGGCGGCCGCCAAGCGCGGGCCCGAATCCGGTTGCTGTAACGCAGCCAGTAACCGGTTCAGCATGTCGTCATGGCCCATTTGCGCAGCTTGGCGCTTTAAGGCATCAACCCGCTGATAAATATGTTGATTAGCATGAGCAAATACCTCCGCGTGGGCTTGCTTGGCGAGCCCATTCAGGCTCTGTAACTGCTCTAACAGCCCATCCATACGTGCAACATCCGCTGGCGTTTGGTCTTTTAACTGTTTGCTTAAATCCGCGGCGCTCAAGTACTTCTTGTCCGCTGCGGCAATTATCAAGCTGAGCGTGTCGCCATGCACCCAATCATAAAAGGCAGCAACCGCTTTTTTGCGCCCGCCATTGCGAGCATCTGGCAACGCCTGAATAAGCGTTTGTAAGGCATCCGCCAACGGCGCATATTGCTGTTTCAGCACGTTCACTTGCGCCGCCGCTTTACCCATCGCCTGCTGATACCACTCGAGTAACGAACACTCGCGCGCGGCCTGCGGCGGTAATGGGTGACCAATCTTTTGCAACAAACTGGCAGGAGATTGCAGCAATTCAAGTAACTCGGTGATGACCGAATCCTTTGTATCAGCCACCGGCTCTACCGCATGGGCATACACGTAAGTACGGAAATAATCCTCGGCGGCCGCTAGCTTTAACTCATCTTCGTCCGTTTCAATGCTTTGCTCAAATAGGCTACCGCTGGCAAACGCATGCTCAGCCAGCATTTTCTGGCACCAGCCATGAATAGTGCTGACCGCGGCTTCATCCATCGATTGTGCCGCTAATTCCAACTGCCGCGCCAACATCGCTAAACTTGGGCCCGAACCAGACTCGGCTCGTGCGCCACAATCCACTTTCAAGGCGCGTAAGAATTCATCTTCACTGTCATGCTCAGACCGACGAAAATAGCTTGCCGCCTCGCTTAAACGGGCTCGAATGCGGTCCGCCAATTCCGCCGTCGCCGCGCGGGTAAAGGTCATCACCAAAATATCCTTCGGCTGCAGCGGGCGCCCAAAGGCTTGCTCGGCATTGCCATGGTTCATCACCAAGCGCACAAATAACGCGGCAATTGTGTAGGTTTTACCGGTACCAGCGCTGGCTTCAATTAAGCGTGAATCAAACAGTGGGAAGGTTAACGGCTGTAATTCATTCATGCCGATGCTCCTTGGCCAAGCTGCGCTAACATAGCCGCCACGGCCGCCTCAGTATCGGCTGCTGTCGCAGGACCTAAACTTGGCAACTGACCATAAGTCACTAACAAGTAAAACGGCGTATAAAGCTGAGCTAGCCGCTGCTTAAATAGGGCTGTATCCGTCACCTGCACCACAAACTGCGCATAGCTTGGCGCCACCCGCGCAGTGTAGGGCCAGCTAGATAAATCACCATTAGGATTGTCATTGCTAGCCTCGGTAATGGCCGCTTCAAGCCGTTCATAGGCGGTTTGCTCCGCCTCGACAGGGGTCTGCGCCGGCAAGTTTCGGCGGCCTTCCTTTAATTTGCCGAGCTGCGCTAAATCGAACGCACGCAACCACTGCAAGGCCAATTCACCTGGCAATGGAAAGGGCGCTGAAAGCGCACGCTCATAAGCATGCAACAACTGCTCTAACAGCTGCCGCGCCGCGTCCTTTGGTAGTGGTGCAAATTCAACCACACTGGCCTCTGCCTCTTTTTTAGCTGGCGCAAATATCGCAACGGTTTTGTGATCGGGTGCGAGTAGGTGTAGCACATAAGGTAAAAATAAATGCTTGTCTTGCTGCTTGCTGGCCGATACCACTAACTGCAAGCGCTCGCCCAGTTCATTACGAGCGTAATGCACCGGTTGCCGCCGGCTACCAGACTCTAGGCGTAACTGACCATGCGTCACTGGGGTTGCTGGCGCACTTGTCGGCTCAGCATAGGCCGTTAACCATGTATTTAACTCGGCCAACTGGGCCTGCACACTTTGCAGCAATTGCGCACTCAAAGCAGCAGATACCGGCGCCACCCCTAGCTCACCGGCTCGCTGCCACCGCTGCAATTGCCCTTGCAAGGCATGCTCCAGTGCCGCTTCATCGGCCGGTGCGCGCGCTAAACTTGCCAACCCTACAGCTAATAGTTGCTGCTTAAATTGCCAGCCACTCAAGCCGTCAAGCGCAAAAGTTTCGCTATCTGGTGCCGCCTCAGCTGCGTCGTAAAATCGAGTTTCCAAGCGCTTGGTAAAGAAAGGCTCGGCCATATCTCGCATAAAATTAGCAAGCTCTTGCGCACTCACGTTCAGCAGCTCGCCAGGCTCTAACTGCCAGCTTGGCAAGGGCTCCAACGGTTGCGAGACTGAGTCATTGCTATGCGCCGCCAGCCATTCGTGGGCATAACTAAATGCCGGGCTTGTTGCGTTAAAATAGCCCGGATGAAACGGCTGCAAATAATGCTGGCGGGTTAAATGCTTCAACCAATCCTGCTGCTCAGCCACGCTAGAGCCACCCCAACCGGCGGCCAGATGTTCGCGCAATTGCGCCACCAACACCGACGGCGGCCACTCGCTGTTATCTTGCGCACTATGGCCAAGCCAGCTGACATAAAATTTCTCGCGGGCCGACAGCAAGGCCTCTAAAAATAAATAACGATCGTCATCGCGGCGTGAGCGGTCACCGGGGCGGTAATGAGCGCGCATTAAATCAAAATCAACGCGGGTTTGCTGGCGCGGATAGGCGCCTTCATTCATCCCCAGCACATAAATATGTTTGAACGGAATGGCACGCATCGGCATGAGGGTAGCCACATTCACCGAGCCCACCAAAAAGCGCTGTTGCAAACTAGGTTGATCGAGTCGACTCAGCCACGCCTCGCGGAAAATAGGCAAGCTAAGTGCATCGTTAAAATCACTCTCTGCCACTAACTCTGCCAGGCTGCTCAACTGCTGGGAAACTTGCGCCAGCAACACTTGCTCAGCGTCGTTGCTCGCCACAAAAAAGTCATATAACAGTTGCTCCGCGCGGGCGCTCCAACTCGTCATCGACGCTGGCTCGCAAGCGCGTTGCCACCACTGAATCAGTGCATCAATAAAATCAGCGAACTTACCCACAGCCGCGGCGGCCAACCCAGCCACCTCGTCATAGGGTTCAATACCATGCCAACGCGGCTGGTTGTCGGCAAGGGCTGGTCCTGCCGCATAACCGTGCAACATCCGTTGCAAGGCAAATAACCACGAGTTGGTACCGCAGTCCGCTGGCATCCCAAACGGGGCCCGCTGCGCCGCATCTAAGCCCCAGCGCGCCCCGGCAGCCTGCAACCACGGCTGTAATTGCTGCAACTCGGTCTCGTCTAGCGCAAATCGCTGCTGCAAGGCTGGCACCATCAATAACGACATCATATCGGTGCAAGTCAGGCGCGCCTCATCAATGCTCAGCAACAACTCAAGCGCCACTAGCAACGGTTGTTGATGGCGGGCGCCCTGATCGGCCAAAGTGTAGGGAATATAGCGCTTATCTTGACGGTCGTAGCGGCCAAACACCGCATCCACGTGGGCCGCATATTGATTTACATCTGGCACCATCACCATCACATCACGCGGGCGCAGCTGCGGATCGGCCGCAAACGCGGCTAATAGCTGATCGTGCAGCACCTCTACCTCGCGCTGCACACTATGGCAACTATGAAACGCGATTGAATGGTCACCCGGTTCAGGCGTTGGCCACTGGGTTTGGGTTTCCGCCAATGGGCGCAAATGCAGAATGTCGTTTTGCAGTTGCTGAAGCAGATTTTGCGGCGCTTGCTCATCAAACAACTCAAACTTTACACTGCTAAAATCTGCTTGTTTTTGCAGTGTTTCATCATACAAATCAAGCAAATGAATATAGTCTCGCCCCTGCTTGCCCCACGCGGCTAACAGCGGATGGGCAAATTCATGTAGCTCATCTTCGGCAATCTCTTCTTGCATGTTTGGCTTGAGGGCGTGGCGGCGTTCGGCGTGCTGCAACATGCTGCGCAAGGCCTCTTTGCCATCGACAATATTGGCCCAGTAATGCTGGCATGGGTTGTGTACGCACAGCACAATTTGAGTAAAACCCTTTAGCGCATCCAGTACTTCTAGCGTTTGCTGGGGTAATGAAGAAATACCAAACACCAGAATACGCTGCGGTAATTGTGCCGGGCGTTGTTTCAGTGCCCGTGCTTGCTTCACAAACTCGCGGTGCAACTCGGCGCGGTTCGTCCAAAACTGTTCAATGCCAATATCTTCTACTAATGCTTGCCACAACTTGGGCTGCCAGCGCTCAGTGTCCGGCACCGGTTGCTGCTGGTGGTCGAGTTGGGGGCGTCCGCGACTCCAACTATCTAGCCAATCGGCACGATAATTCAGATATTGGTCAAATAAGTCAGCAATGCGGGCACTGAGTTGGTACAGCTTACGTTGCGCCTCGGCAGCGGTGGGCGCCGGTGTTGCGCCAGCTTGCCCAGAGCGTTGTAAATATTGCGCCAGCGGCGCATAACTACCGTCGCTATCGGCGGCAAGTTGGGCGGGCAAGATTCGCATCACCCGCCACAGTAAGCGTTCTTTATCAAAAGGTGAGGTGCGCGGAATATCGGTGTGTGAGGCATTAAACACCGCGCGATAAGCCTGCCATACAAAGCGTGCCGGCAAGGTTACCTGCAACATGGCAGCAATGCCCAAATGGTTGGCCACGTTTATCTTCAACCACTGCGCAATCCCGTTGCTTTGTACCAGCACCGTTTCTTGCTCTAATGGTGCCAGCGGATACTGCTGCATCAAGCTCACCGCAACCTCGGTTAAATCCTCTAAGCGATGGCTGTGCGCCACCACTAATCCCGGCGTTAATTCACCGTGTTGCGGAGGCTGCAGGTTATGATCGGTGGGCATCTAAAATCCTTTTTTAGGCTCGCCAATAGCGGCGGCTGATAAACAATAGCCATGAGGTTACATCATAGCGCCGACGCTATGTGTCGCCCACCCCTTTAATTCTTAGTTTTGCAAAGTGCGATAGCCACTCCACAGGCGTGATAGTGCGGTAATCCAGCAGAGCGCCGCAAAACCGTAGGCAAGTTCAGGGAAGTATTGCGGAAATAAACAAAACAGCACAAAAGCCGCAATGGTCTCGAATCCTTCGGTAATACCGCCCATATAATGCAGCGATTTATTCGGATAGTGGACATTTTCGATGCCGCGTTTGGCGGCAATACTGGCAAAGGCTAAAAAGGTGGCGCCGGTACCCATAAAACTCAGCATCAATAACGCCGCTGGCAACGCATTCTCCACCGGACTGGCGAGCAAAAACCCGAACACTACCGCGCTGTAAAAAATAAAATCCAGCACAATATCTAAATAACCACCAGCATCAGTGGTGTGAGTCAGCCGCGCAACTGCACCATCCAGGCCATCGGCAAGGCGGTTAAGCGCAATAAAACCTAACGCTATTTCATACAAACCAAACGCCAGCGCCGGCACCGCCAACATCCCAAGCACAAACCCCGCAAGCGTGACCTGATCAGCGCTCACATTCCGCCGCACCAAAGCGCGCGCCGGTATATTCAATAATTTTTGGGTCACTGGTGTAATAAAACGATCAAGCATAAGTTCAACTACCTTTAGCGCGAGTCAGGGGATAGCGATTGCGCTTTCGCAAGTTGTGCCTTCGCCAGTTGAACCAGCGCCCCATTGCCTTGGTCGGCCGGATCATGGGTAACTAAAATGGCCGGAATTTGGCGCTCGGCAATTTGCGCGAAGGTCCACGCGCGAATTTGTTCACGCAGCTCAGTATCTAACGCAGAAAATGGTTCGTCCAACAACAGCGCCCGTGGCCTTGCTAACAAAGAACGAATAAGCGCTACCCGCGAGCGCTCACCACCGCTTAATGACTGTGGCACGGCGTGTGCTTTAGCGGCTAACCCTAACTGCTCCAACGCGGCGAATGCTTCGCTAGGGTCCGGCTTACTGGCAAACCAGACGCCTTTACGCGGCAACGCAAAGCACAAATTCTCGAGCACAGTTAAATGAGGGAACAGCTCCCCTTGTTGGTACATCAAGCCAATTTGGCGCTGATGAATGGGTAACTTGTGCAATGCTTGCGCCGCTCTCGGCGTAGTGGTTGGTTCAGTAGCCGCCGCAGCGCCGCTAAACCATAGCTCACCTCGACACTCAAAAGCCGGGAGCGGCTCGCCCAGAACCCAGCGTAACAAGGTACTTTTACCACTGCCGCTTGGCCCCATAATGGTCGCCACTTGGCCGGGCTCCACTTGCAGCTGCTCCAGCTGCACCAATGGTGCGGACGCCCCGGCCTTGCGGATCTCGACCTGCTTTAACAGCAATGCACTCATGCTACCCAAATTCCTTATTTTTCACCGCTGGCGCGCGCCACAGCAAGAACCAACCTAGCAATAGCAGCAGCATTGGCAGCGCCGTCTGCATCAATGCATAGAGCGAGGCAACGCGCCAATCACCACCCGAAGCAATGCTCACCGTTTCGGTGGTGAGCGTTGGTAAAGTGCCGCCCGCCAACCACAAGGTGGGCAAATACTGGGCAATGCTAACCGAAAACGCGAGCACCAAGGCCATGATCAACGGTGCCTTTTGCAGCGGCACTAATACCTTGTACCAAGCTTGCCAACTAGAGTAACCCAAGCTTTGCGCTTGATACAGCCAGCGCGCATCAAACCTGACCCACGCGCCATGCATCACCAAATAAGCATAAGGAAAGCCAAAAATAGCATGCGACCAGATAACCCATAGGGCGCTGTTACCCTGTCCGAGCCATTGCTGCCAGCCCAATACCAGCGGCACTTGCGGCAACAGCAACGCGAGCAATGGTAATAGCTGGAGCTGAGTTTGACCGCGCTGCCGTTGCCGTTCGAGCACTGCTACCGCCGCTAGCACACTGAGCACCGCACTGCCGAGCGCCAGCCCAAAACTATGTAACAACAATGGTTGTAAATAGGGCCACTCTTGACCCCAACGCGCCAGCTCCCACTGGCTTGGCAACACTCTCGGATAAAACCACGCACCGGCCAAGCTTTGCAGCAGTAACCCAATTAACACCAGCACCCCTAGCGCAAACAACAGCTTCAATAATCCTTTGCTTATGCTGAGCGGTAGTTGCTTACCCTGCTTGTGGCTGCGCTCGCGCCACCATGCGATACCCGTTATCACGGTCGGTAACAGTAACTTTAACCCGCCCAACAGCAACACACCCAAACCTACCAGCAGCCAAGCGCCACTTTGCGCAAGCGTATCGGCACGCCATTGATACTGCTGCTCGAATACCTCAACCGCCAGCAAACTGGGCGTATTGGGCCCTACCATTAAAGGAATATCCACTACCGACAGGCTGTAAATCATAATCGCCGCAATCGGCAGGCCTAAGCGCGGCAGCAGCGCTGGCACCAATAACCCCCACCAAATGCGCCGCGGTGACCAACCCAAGCTTTGCGCTTGCAATTGCCAGCGCGCGAAGGGCAAATGCTGTTGCTGCACCAGTGCCATCAGCAATAAAAACGGCAGTTCTTTAAGTACCAACACCAAAGTTAAGGTCACCAGAGATTTTTCTGGTAACGGCCAGCCCATAGGGGGAATCGCAAATAACTCGGTGGCCGCATGTAGCAAACGGATGAGCTCGCCAGTCGGCGCGAATAGCCATAACAAACCGACGGTGAACGCGACATGAGGTGTCGCCAAAATACTGGTGAGCGCACTAAGGTTGCGCCCTTGGTGAATATGCTGGGCCAACCACAGCGCCAACATGATCACCACCAAGGTGCTCGCTAAGGTTACGCTAAGAGTTTGCCACAGCGCTTCGCCCCAACTCGGCGCAAAGGTTAACGGCCAGACCGTTAAGGCGGGTATGGCTGCCAGCATTGGGAGCACGACCAATAACAACATTGGCAGCCCATACAACCCGAGCCAGCGGGCGTTCATGAACCGCCTTGAAACCGCGCGCGCCATTGCTGCTCTAGGTAACTCTGCCAACTGGCATGAAATTCGGGGGCAACGGGCAATAAATCTGGCATATCGCTATTCGGTAGGCGTACCACAGCAGGATCGCCCCAACCGCTTAACTCGGCCTTTTTGGCTTGCGCCTCGTTGCTGAGTAAAAACTGAATCACTCGGCGCGCGGCCGCTTGCTGAGTCGATGAAGCAGGAATGGCAAGATAGTGATGATTGGTAATAGCGCCATCGCCGAGCGTGGCGCGACCAACCCCAGCAGGAATACGCTGCTGAGCGGCGAGGCTTTGCACGTCGTTCGGATTAAAGCTCACTGCCATATCCAGCGCGCCGTTAGCAAACCAGTTAAGTTGTTCGCTGGCGGAGCTAGGGAAGTTTTCCCCTTGCTGCCACAACAGCGGGTGCAACTGCTCAAGGTAGGCCCATAGTGGCGCCGTTTGCACATCGGCTTGCTCGCTCACCGGCTGTTGAAACACCGCAGCTGGCATACCTTGCTGGTTGGCCAACGACAATAACAACGCCTTTAAAAACGTGGTGCCGTGAAATTCCGGCGGCTTTGGATAAGTCAGCCGGCCAGGATGTGCCTTGGCGTAAGCAAGCAGCTCTGCAGCGCTTATGCTCGCAGGCGAGGCGGCCGATGTACCGTCAACCGCAGCCAATTCACAATCAGCGCACAGCAACAGGTGAAACTGCCCCACGCCCCAAGGCACTTCCAAGCCTGCAACCGGCTCACCGAAGTCATTTTGCCAATTTAACGCTGGATTTATGTTCGCGATATTCGATGCATCTTCGGGGATATTCGGCGAATTTGAGTCAAAAATCGGCGAAAGTTTATTGGCAGCTTTTAATGCGTGAAAATTTTCGCCGTTTATCCACACCAGGTCGGCATTACTGCGCCCACTGCGTAATTGGGTGACCACCTCGGCAATATCCGCTACTTTTACATGGCGCAACGCCACGCCTTGAGCACGCAACTCGCGCTCGGCCCAGCGCAAATAATCATTCACGGCCGGGCTGCCGCCCCAAGCGTAAAACAGCACCGGTTGCGCAGCCTGCGCCACCGAACTGCTGAACGTGCCCGCCATCAGCGCAACCGCTATCGCAACCTTAATTGCAATCACAGCGGCCACTAACGAGCCGGTGCAGCAGACTTTAGCCAGCCGCATACACTAGCCTCGCCGCCATTGGTGAAACTTCTCCACCCAGGCCAACAAACGCTGTGGTGCATGCGCACGTTTCCATTCGCCCGCCACATATTTGTTCGCCTCAGCCAAGGTCGGATAACTATGTATGGTGCCCAAAATTTTGTTTAAGCCAATTTTATGCTTCATCGCTAATACATATTCCGCCAGCAGTTCTCCCGCTTGCGGACCCACAATATTCACCCCGAGAATTTTATCCGAACCCGGCTTGGTGAGTACCTTTACCCGCCCGAAGGCGGCATCATCCGCAAGCGCCCGATCCAGATCGCCAATATCGTACTGGGTCACCTCATAGGCGGTACCTTGCGCCTGTGCGCGTTGCTCCGATAGCCCTACATTAGCCACCTGCGGCGCGGTATAAGTGACCCAGGGAATAACCGAGTAATCCACCCGGAAAGTTTTGAACGGGCTAAACAAGGCATTCACTGCCGCATACCACGCTTGATGCGATGCCACATGGGTAAACTGATATGGACCCACCACATCGCCACAGGCATAAATAGTTGGGAAGTTGGTTTGCATAAGCGGGTTGGTGCTAATGGTTTTATTTGCTTTATCAGTAAGGGTTACGCCAAGTTCCTCTAACCCGAAACCGCTTACATTCGCTTGGCGACCAAGCGCAATCAGCACCTTGTCAAATGACAACTTAATTGTGTCACTTGACACTTTATCGATGTCATCTGAACCATTTTTACTGTCATTTGACAGGCCGACACGCTCAGCAATCAATACTTGCTGATCACCACGGCGCTCAAATTTCACCGCTTTATAACCGGTTTTTAAGCTAATGCCGTCTTGCTCAAGTTGCTGGGTTAATAAAGCGGCGGTATCTTCGTCTTCTGGCCCCAAAATGCGCGGCGCCATCTCGACAATAGTTACTTTTGACCCTAACCGAGCAAAGGCTTGGGAAAGCTCGCAACCAATCGGCCCGCCACCAAGCACCACCAATTCTTTCGGTAATTCAGTAAGCTGCCACAAGCTATCCGAGGTGAGATAATCCACCTCGTCTAACCCAGCAAATTTGGGTACTAACGGCCGCGCCCCAGTCGCCACAATAATAGCTTTAGCACTCAAACGCTTGGTTTGGCCTTGCTGGCTAAGCTCTACTTCCCAGGGCGACACAATGCGCGCCTCGCCAAGCTCTACATTTACACCCAGTTTTGTATAGCGCTCTACCGAATCGTGCGGCTCAATGCTTTTGATCACCCGTTGCACTTGCTGCATCACTGCTGGAAAATCAACCGTTACCTGCTCCACATTCACGCCCAAATGCTGGCTATGACGCGCCGCATGCACGGTATTCGCAACATGCAGCAGTGCTTTAGATGGCACACAGCCGGTATTCAAACAATCGCCACCCATTTTCTCGCGTTCAATAAGCGTCACTTTGGCTTTTACCGCCGCAGCAATGTAAGCACTTACCAACCCTGCAGAGCCTGCTCCAATCACAATTAAATTGTTATCGAACTGCTTCGGCTTGGTATAGCCACGCAGCATTTTGCGCCGTTTCACCGCGCTTAATAGCCCCTTGGCCAGCAACGGGAAAATACCTAACAGTACAAAGGCACCAATTAAGTCGGCCGACACCACGTCACCCAAGCTATTAATTTGCGCCAGTTGAGTGCCCGCATTCACGTAAACCGCCGCGCCAAGTAGCATGCCCACTTGGCTAACCCAGTAATAAGTGAACGCGCGGATCTGGGTCAAACCCATCACCAAATTGATCACAAAAAACGGAAATAACGGCACCAACCGCAAACTCAGCAAGTAAAACGCGCCATCGCGCTGCATGCCCTCATTAATGGCCGATAACCGCTCACCAAATTTCGCTTCTACCCAATCACGCAAAATAAATCGCGCGCTTAAAAAGGCGAACAGCGCGCCAATCGAGGCGGCAAAACTTGCAAGCAACAGCCCCCACCAAAAGCCAAAAATGGCACCCGCACCAAGCGTTAAAATGGTGGCCCCAGGCAGACTTAGCGCCGTGCTTAGCACATAAATCACAAAGTACAGCGCAAACAGTTGTAATGGCTCATCTACAAACCATTGTTGCAAGCTTTGTTGCTGCGCTTTTAAGTTCTCCAGCGACAAATACTGGGTCACATCAAAGGCGAGCGCACTCGCAATCAACGCCACAATAAGCGCCAATAACAACCATTTTTTCATCCGTCCACTTGCTTGGGACATGTGCTCTCCTGCTTACTTAAATTCGGGTCGTTAACTCACTCGCACGCGACCAGCGCTAAAATTCGTAGCGCAACGACAACTGCGCATGGCGCGGTAGCGAAGGAAATGCCAAGGTCGCACCAAAATAACCGCCCTCAAACACCGGCGCCCAATTTTCTTCATCGGTGAGATTAAACACATCTAAGCGCAGCTGCAGATCGTCGGTCACGCGATACTGAACATTGGTATTCAGCATATATTGGTCGCGAATAAATACCGTTTGCAGAAAATCGAGCGGGTAATGCTTGGTATAGCTCACATCACCACCCACCGACCACTGCTCGTTAATGCGCCAGCCCGTTACCGCAGATAATTGTACCTCAGGAATGCCCTGCAGCCGTGCAGTAGATGCCGGAAAAGCAGTAAAGTTCGGCGAGCCCAAGCCGGTGCCCACAATAATGTCCGGCCGCGAGTTATCGAAAGCATCGCTTACTTGGCCGGTACCTTGTGAAGACGCCGAGTTATCCCAAGCCGCATCAATGTAGCTGGCTGCTACTGTTACCCAATAGCCTTGCTCCGCGGCAAAATGCCACTGTGCTTCTACCCCTTTGGTGCGAATACCGGAGTTTGAGCCGTCACGATTACGTAGGCTACGCGACTGATCATAAAGCGCCACATCGGCATACCAGCGCGCGCCAGCTGGGGCGTACTTCGCGCCCACTTCCACCAGCTCATTCTCGGTGGCAAAGTTTTGCGCGTCTATTTCGCCCGCCGCATTCAACACCGTGCCGCCGGCCATTGAGTTAGAAGTCGAATCGCTCAAATACCCTGTCGCATACAGGGTTAAATCAGCGGTAAGCTCATACTGAGTCGATAAACTGTAGGCCCAAAGCCAATCACTATAAGTATCGCCTGCCGCAGCAACACCTACTGGCGGCAGCGGATCTTGCGCTTCCACGTCATAATAATCGGCTCGCAAACCACCGGTTATTGACCACGCATCAGTTAAGCGCTGCTCGTGCTGGGCAAATAAGCCCCATTGATAGGAGCGTGAATCGGTAGTGTCTGACACGTTAAAATCGCCCACACCATCGCCATTTACATCGTACTGCGCACCCGGCGACACAAACAGCCCTGGCCGCAGCTCAACCAAGCGCGCTTGCTGCTCAGCTGTGAGCGGAATCCGGCGGTTACTTAATGGCCCGGTTAAATCAATTGGGTTATCCGCTTCGGTGGTGAACTGGCTGTAACCCAACACGTCGTTCACGCGTACATTCACGCCCAGCACCGTCACTTCATTTAAATGCAATTCAGTGCGATTTTCGAAGGTATGTGCCGCATCAATAATTTCCACAAAGCTATTCTGGTTAATGCCATCGCGGGTTAAATACTGATAATAAGTGCGGTTCACTAGCACCGCATCTTGACTCAAACGCTGTTCATACTTGGCATGCAACAAGCCGGTTTCAGCCGTATTGGTATCGAGCGGATCGGTTAAAGTATTGCTGCGATCAATGGTGACCACACCAGTAGGGCTAATGACCGCGCCGGCGCCCGGCACAAAAGAACCATTTGGCTGCTGGCCTTGCCCGGTAATATACAAATTATCGTCAATCAAACCTTGGGTCGGCCGGTTCATGCCGGCATTGTCTGTCCATGCCACGTCATAATATTCAAATGACACATCTAGTGAAGAATCCTTGTCAAATGACACATGATAAGCCACCAACAGATCATCGCTGCGATGGCTGTGATAGTTATAAAAGCTGTCCTGATCGACATACTCGGCGCTTACCCGCAGCGCTTGGCGCTTATCGATCACTTCGTTATGATCAAGCTGCAATCGGTACTGGCTCCAACTGCCCCATTCGCCAGTCACTGAACTCTCAGTACGATTAGTGCGCGCTTTTTTCGGCTGCAAATTCACAAAACCACCCACCCGCTGAGTGGTACCCAACATTACCGGCGGCGCACCTTTCACCACCGCAATACTCTCAATGGCGTTAAACGACAGCGGAATACCCAAACCATTATTGCCCGCTTGGCGGCGCATACCCGCCTCGAATAATTCACCTAGTTGGCCACGAATGGTCGGCAAACTGGGATTACCAAACCCTGCCGCCGCAAAACTATTAGGCGCAAAGCGTGCAATATCATGCAGATCGTTAATCGCCGCTTCACGAATAAGGGCCGCGTTAATGACCGTCGCTGCGCGCGGAATATCCTTTAAGCTCTCTGCCAAGCCAAACAAACCTTCAGTATTTTCCTCGGAGGGCAACACCGGCGTATCGCTGCTGCGGCCTTTTACCTCAATCACTTCAATCGAGTCTTGGGCCAGCACTGGCGTTGCAGAACTTAAGCAGATGAGGCCAATCGACAGCGCGAGCGGTGTAATCGTAAAACGAGACATGGAGATTCCTTTGCAGTAACAGTGGCAAACATTAGAGAGCAAAACGACCAAAAGTCATATTCAGATCGGTAAGCAACTGAATTAATATCACACAGTACCTATTCTACTATAGGTTTCTAACCCTAAGGATTGAATTGATGGATACTAAACTAGAGAGAAAGTTACCTTGGGCACTGTTATTGCTGCGGCTTGGGATTTTTATTGTCATGTTTGTGTGGGCGCTGGATAAATTTGTGAACCCCGCCCATACCGCCGCCGTATTCGAAGGGTTTTATGGTATCGCTGGCTTATCTAGCCTTGCGGCAACTGTGCTAGGTAGTCTTCAAGTGGCGTTATGCTTGGTATTTCTAGCTGGTTTTTGGAAAACTTACAGTTATGGTTTGGTCATGGTGCTACATGGTGTCTCAACGCTCTCATCATTCGGCGCCTACTTAGACGCTTTTAATAACCTGCTATTTTTCGCCGCATGGCCGATGTTCGCTGCATGTATTGCATTGTTCATGCTTCGCGAATACGACACTAAACTAGCAGTGTCTTAACTAATTGGAGTTGTGCTCATGATGCGTTGGAGTTTGGGTTGGCTGGTGTTACTTATCGGCGCGCTATGCTCAGCAACTGCCGATGAAATTGGCAGTTTCGATCATCAACATACGGCGTTTACCAACATTCTCCAAGACCATGTGGTGACCTTCGATAACGGTTTGAAAGCGGGTGTTGATTACCCCGCTTTGGCTGCTGAACCCGAACCGCTGAATGCTTACTTGCAAAGCTTGAGTGCGGTAAGCCCAGCTGAATTTAACCGCTGGTCGCCCGCGGAGCAATTAAGCTTCCTCATGAACGCCTATAACGGGTTTACCCTGCAGCTAATTGTGGATAACTACCCCCAGTTCGCGGCTGGTGATGCTGAATCCATTCGCGATTTAGGCAGCTTATTCAACTCGCCGTGGGAGATTGAATTTTTTACCCTGCTGGGCGAGTCGCGGCATTTAGACTGGGTTGAGCACGACACCATTCGGCAAAAGTTCAATGAGCCGCGCATCCACGCGGCCTTAGTGTGCGCAGCTATCAGTTGCCCGCCGCTGCGTCCCGAGGCATTTGTCGCGAACCAACTTGATCAGCAACTCGATGACCAAATGCGGGTATTTTTAAGCGACCGTGATATTAACGGAATCGACTCAGAAGGCTTGTATTTGTCCAAAATATTCGATTGGTACGGTAGTGATTTTGGTAACTTGCAAGCCTACTTAACGCGCTACAGCGCCGCGCTTACTGACACAGCCGAACAAGCTGAACGGCTTGACACCACCAAGCTTGAGCCGCGTTATACCGAGTATAATTGGCAGCTCAACCTTCGTAAGCACTGAGTCGTACGCACTGAACGTTTTACAGCAAGTGGTTGCGTCTAATTTAGAATGATAAGGGTGACTAATGCTCAAGGTTCTACCATTTCAAGCGTCTTATGCAACACCATTGCGAGCATTATTAGTCAACACTGTACGTTGTGTGTGCCAACACGACTACAGTGCCGCACAAATCGACGCTTGGGCGGCTCCGGATTACGACCACGATGCTTGGTTAAAACGACTCACGCAAAACCAGCCCATGGTAGCAGTGCTTACCAGCAACATGGCATCACCTGAAGCGGTTCCCGACATTGTTGGCTTCGCCGACGTACAAGCCGATGGCTATATCGATCATTTTTTCTGTCATGCCGATCATCAGGGCAGCGGTATTGGCCGCTTACTCATGTTGCATATTCATGAGCTTGCCAATCAGCGGGGACTAACACGCCTTTATTCAAACGTTAGCATCACCGCGAGACCATTTTTCGAGCATTACGGATTCTCGGTCGTACGCGAGCAACAAGTGCGTGTTCGCAGTGAAATATTAACCAACTATCTTATGCAAAAAAGCCTACGATAACGCATCTGACGCCGCGTCATTAGATAAATTTTTTGTCGCCGTAAACTATCAGTGTGTTTTTACGGTATAACCAAGGTTACTTTTAAGAACGCCTGGAATGTTATGCGCACCCTTAGCCTATTGTTTATCTCGGTTACGCTGCTTGCCTGCTCGGAGCCCGCTAATCAGAACGGTACCGAGCCACCAATCGCCGTGCGAGCGATTACGCCAAGTGCTAATGGCGTGTGGACCCAAACATACTCGGGCGAAGTACGCGCTCGATACGAGAGCACCTTGGCGTTTGAAGTACCGGGACGGATCGCTGAACGAGTCGTGAATGCCGGAGCGCAAGTCTCACAAGGCCAAGTATTACTCACGTTAGACAGCGTAAATTTAACCGCGCAACTCACTGCGGCAAACGCCCAGCTAGCTGCCGCGCAAGCCGAGCTGAACAACGCGCAGACCGAGTATGCGCGCATTAAAGCCACTGCCGCCCAACAATTAAGTAGCGAACAGCTGCTCGATCAGGCGTTATTGCGACTCAACACCGCGCGCCAGCAGGTAGCGGCACAACAAGCGAATCTCACTAATGCACAAGAAGCACTGAATGATGCCAGCTTAACCGCCCCTGCTGACGGCGTAGTCATTGAGTTTGCCACCGAACAAGGGCAAGTCGTGAATGCCGGTACGCCGGCACTCAGCTTTGCCTATGCCGATACGCTCGAAGTTGAAGTTCTACTGCCAGCCATCGCGCTGCAGGATACCAACTATCAACAAGCACAGTTAGTGCCTGCCGGCATACCACTTACCCTGCGTGAACAAGCGGGCGCGCTTACCGAGTCTGGCCGCATGCTACGCAGCCGTTTCCAAGCCGAGCAACCTATAAAGCTGCCACTTAACGCCGTGGTGCAGGTACAGTTTGGTCAAATCACCAGCACTTACGCAGTACCACTATCGGCGTTAGATGCCCGATGCAGCCTCGAGGCCACGGCAGCTTGCACCAACGCCCAGGTTTGGCAAATTACATCCGACAACAAGGTAAGCCCGATACCGGTAGCAGTCGTTCGCTTGGAAAACGAGTATGCCTATGTACAAGGTGCACTAGACGATAACACCCGCATAGTGCAGGCAGGGACGCACAAATTAGTACCTAATATGATGGTACGAGTGCTGCCCGAATGAGTTTCCCGAATCTTTCCGAAATCGCGATTAAGCAACGTTCCATCACGCTGTTTTTATTAATTTTATCGGTGCTTGCTGGTATCTATGCGCTTACCTCCATGGGGCGCGCTGAAGATCCGGCGTTTACAGTACGCGCCATGAACGTGCAGGTAGCGTGGCCTGGCGCAAATACCGAGCAGCTGCAGCAACACGTCGTAGATCGCCTCGAGAAGCGTATTCAAGAGGTAGAGTATGTTTACCGAATCGATACCACCATTCGCCCGGGTTTTGCCTCTATTCTGATTGAGTTTCAGGAATATTCACCTGCCGAAATGGTAAATGAGCTGTTTTACGAAGTGCGCAAACGGATGTCAGATGAACAACGTTTGCTACCTGCCGGCGTCATCGGCCCGTTGGTGATTGACGACTTTAACGATGTATTTTTTAGTCTCATCGCCATTACGGGTAGCACCGATAGTGAGCAAGCGGCAGCCATTCCCATGCGCGAACTCACCCGCGAGGCCGAGCGTATCCGCGATCGCCTACAGCGAGTGCAAGGCGTTCACAAAGCGCTGATTTTAGGCGAGCGCAGTGAGCGTATTTTCGTTGAATTTGAGCCTGCTGAACTGGTCAATCTGGGCATCGATCCACAGCAGCTGATTCAGACCATTCAAGCCTACAATCAACCGCTTCCTGCCGGTCGTATTGAAACTCAGGGCCAGCGCCTTTACGTGCGCGTGGATACGCTTACCGAAAACCCTGCGGAGCTGGCGCAAACGCCTATTACCGCCGCAACGGGCGTGGTGCGGCTAGGCGACATCGCCACCATTAAACGCGGCTATGAAGACCCAACCAGCTTCAAAATTCGCAGCCGCGAGCAAGACGCTCTGGTACTAGGTTTGGTGATGCAAAAAGGCTTTAACGGCCAAATTCTGGGCGAGAACCTTGCGCAGTTCATTCAAACCGAGCAAATCAAACTGCCCGCTGGGGTGCAGCTTGAAGTACTCACCAATCAAAGCGATGCCATTAACAAAGCCGTAGGGCTATTTCAGGTAAAATTCCTCGTGGCAGTGCTGGTGGTCATGCTGGTTAGCATTGTCGCCATTGGTTTTCGTGCCGGGCTCATCGTCGGTTTGGCGGTACCGCTTACACTCGGCATTACCTTTTTAGTCATGCTGCTGATGGGCATTAACCTTGATCGCATCACGCTCGGCGCCCTCATTCTGTCGTTAGGCTTGTTGGTTGACGATGCCATTATTTCCGTTGAAATGATGCTGGTGAAGATTCACCAAGGTTGGAGTAGCAGCAAAGCCGCAGCACACGCTTGGACAGTAACCGCGGCGCCCATGTTATTCGGTACTTTGGTGACCGTGGCGGGATTCTTTCCGATTGGTTTTGCCAAATCCGGCGTGGGCGAATATGCCGGTAATATCTTTTGGGTCACAGGTATTGCGCTCATTGTGTCGTGGTTAGTGGCCGTGTACTTCGTGCCCTACTTGGGCGTGCGGATGATCCCTACCGATGGCGCCAACGAGAGTGCCAACGAAGCAGACCAGTCCGCAGCCGACGAGGCCTACCATACCCGCCTCTACCAATGGCTGCGCCGCACCACCACATGGTGCGTGAAACATCGTAAAACCGTGGTGTTTAGCACCGTGGGTATTTTAGCGTTGAGCATTGTTGCCATGGCCACTTTGGTACAGAAGCAGTTTTTCCCAAGCTCCGATCGCACCGAAGTAATAGTCAGCGTGTACATGCCACAAGGCACCTCAATTGCGCAAACCGATCAAGTGGCCAAAAGAATAGAAGCCTTTATTAGCGCCCAAGCTGCCGAACACGACCATTTAACCTCGCTCGCCAGTTACATTGGAGGCGGTGCACCGCGCTTTTTCATTAGCGCCACACCGGAACCCCAAGATCCAGCCTTTGCCAAAATTGTCGCGGTAATGAAAAACCAAGCCGCGCGCGACAGCCTAATGACCGCGCTTGAGCAAGAAGTTGCCAGCGGCGCTTACGATGCCGCTCGGGTTCGCGTTTATCGCTTGCTGTATGGCCCGCCGGTAAACTGGCCAATCACATTTCGTATTTTAGGCCCAGAGCAAGATGAATTGCGCCGCTTGGGCCATAAAGTGCTGGCGACCTTAAGCGCGCACCGGAACACCCACAATGCCCATCTGGAATGGGATGAACGCGCACCCGTATATAGCTTCGTGGCGAACCCAAGTGCGTTACAATTGCATGGGCTCACGCCGAGTGCTTTAGCGCAGCAACTGCAATTGGCTATCGAGGGCACCCAAATTACTCAAGTGTACGAGAATATTCGTAACGTGGGTGTGGTGATGCGCGGGCGAACCGCTGCGGATACGGCGCTTAGTGCTGAGCGCTTACAAACCTTAGAAGTACTTAACAATCGCGGCGAAAAAGTAGCACTCAATCAGTTAGGGCAACTACAGCTTGGTTACGAGGAGCCCGTGATCCGGCGCTATAACCGCGAGAATTACTTAAACGTTATTGCCGATATTCGCGGCGCCCAGCCGAATACCGTCACTGCCGATTTATGGGGCCAGCTGGCAGAGTTACGAGCACAACTACCGCTAGGCTATCGAATGGAAATTGGTGGTTCGGTAGAGCAGTCCACTCGAGGTGAGGGTTCGCTGCAGAAACTACAACCCGTCATGGTGGCACTGATGCTGATCTTCATCATGCTGCAAATGCGCTCGTTTACTGGCACCTTTATGGTCTTTGCCACCGCCCCACTGGGGCTTATTGGTGCGGTCTTAGCGTTGCTGATATTCAATCAGCCATTTGGCTTTGTGGCGTTGCTGGGGTTAACTGGGTTAGCGGGTATTCTAATGCGCAACACCCTTATTTTAACCCAACAAGTGAGCGATAATCAGGCCGATGGTATGGCGCCGGCAACCGCCATTATTGAAGCCGCCGTACAACGTGCGCGCCCCGTAGTGCTTACCGCATTAGCCGCTATGCTAGCCTTTATTCCCCTTACCCAAGACAGCTTCTGGGGTCCACTGGCTTACGTTCTGATCGGGGGCGTAGGCGTTGGCACCGCCATCACCTTACTGTTTGTGCCGGCTCTTTATGCGCTTTGGTATCGACTAAAAGTTTAACTAGCGGTACGCCGATAGCGCAGCATATCAAGAAAGTCAGATTGCGCTAACGGCTTACTCAGGCCAAAACCTTGCAAGGCCGAAATACCAAGCGCCCGCAGGTGCATGATTTGTTCAGAGGTTTCGCAGCCCTCAGCGACAATATCGATATCAAGTGAATTACAAAGCCCCGCAATACCCTCAATCAGCTGCCGAGATTTACTATTTACCATCATTTGATCTACGAACAGCTTATCTATCTTGACCGCATCAAATGGATATCTATTTATATAGGCAAGTGACGAATAGCCCGTACCAAAATCATCCATAGCCAAACTGAAGCCTAAGGCTTTTGCACTTTCTAAACAGCGTTCAGGATCTGCTTCCTCGTGCAAAAATACCGTCTCAGTAACTTCTAACTTTATTCGATCGGGGGAAATACCCGCTGCGTGACAGTGGTTCGCCAAATCCGTCACAAAATTAACGTTCAGCACTTCATGTGGGCAAATATTGATAGCCAACCAGAACTCACGGTCAACCATGTCTTGCGCGAGGAGTGCCAAGGCATTGTCGAGTGCTTGCAGCGTAATTTGCGCTGTTAGGCCATGTTGTTCGGCTAATGGAATAAACTCAGCGGGGCTAACCGCACCAAATTCCGGTGGATACCAACGACATAGCAACTCTCCGCCAATCATATCTAATTGACTGTTATAAACAGGCTGAATATCGAAGCTTAAAGTTTGTGTCATCACCGCCTTTTTCAAAGCCACCAACAACGAGTTTTTGTGTTCTCGTTCGGCCGATAGCTTGCGCCGATACGCAATATACATATCTCCACCCTTGCGTTTCGCTTCGTACATGGCGGTATCTGCGCATTCAATCAATTGCTGAGCCTGCTGTGAATGCTGGGGGAAAAGTGCCACGCCAATACTTCCAGTCACACTCAAATTGACATCTCGTAAGGGCTGGTAGGGCGTTTTGGCGGTGATGAGCTTTTTCGCATAACCACGCCAGGTCGAGTCTGATTCGAAGTGCATTGCCACCACAAATTCATCTCCACCGTAGCGCGCAATCAGCGCATGGCGTGGCAAGATGGTCCTCAAGGTTTGCGCCACGGCCGCCAAAAACTCATCGCCCGCGGCGTGGCCAAGTGCATCATTCAGCTCTTTAAAACCATCCATATCCACGAACATAACCGCAACTTTGGTGTGGTTGGCTAAATACCGATCGAGTTCAAGCTGAAATGAATGGCGGTTATATAAGCCCGTAAGTGCATCGAACTGCGCTAAGCGATCGAGCTTTTGTAACTGCAATTGTTGCTCAGTGATGTCGCGCGCAGTACCGACTATGACGGCCGCACGTCCAGTTAGTTCTGCACGGTCTATCGCTTGACCACGAATGCGAATCCACTGCAAATGACTGGTTAAATAATAGCGACAGGCAATGTCGAGAACGTCCGTCAGCCCTGAAATGTGGCTTTCAAGCGCGGCTTCAACTTCGGCACGGTCTTCAGGGTGAACCATCGAAAAGAATTGAACATGCGTAAGGTGGCGATCAGAAGCTTGTTGTTGGCGATCGTAGCGGGTGGTTTGTACGTCGCCGGTCGCTACTTGGTAGGTCCACACAGTCTCGCGCGACGCCCACATTGCTAGGCGCAGTTTTTGCTCAGCCAGCTCGCGCGCTTCACGCTCTGTTTGCACGGCCGGCGGTACCATAGAACTATTATTAGTGCGCGCCATCAATACCTCCACGCCCTGGTGCGGCACGTCGCTTGTATAGCCACAAAAACACCGCACAGCTACCATTCTACTGAAATGTAAAGTTTGCGTAAGAGGCGAAAGCGCGCGTTATTTGGAAGCATTGTTTGCGATTTGTACAGAATTAATCGAAAAAATTGAATGAATATAGCGAACATTAATGCATAGGCATTTATTAATCGAAATTGGCAACGATTTCGCTACATTTTTCGTAGTAAAAGCATCCGAAAATAGCGTCTGTAAGGTTCACTCGTGATTTTTAACTTCTTTGTTGTAGCTGTAGTTGAGAGTGATGACAGCTCGCTGCCAATCGACATAGTAAAAGGTTTTATGCGGCGCGAGGAAGCCGAGCGCTATGCCCGTGAGCAGCAAAGCTGGGCGCAACTAAACGCCAGCTTAACCGGTGAAGAAGGTACCTGTACGCAATACATTTGCCGCACGCGCGATGACATTATGGCCGATGAGAGCGTGCGCAAACTCGCCCTAGAATGGGAACACAATTTTGACAAATAACTAAGCTAGAAAACTTATTTTTCTGCTAATAGCGCTTCAATCGCGCTCGTTATTCGCATATCCGCTGGGTTTACTGAGCTCGCAAAATTCAACACTTTGCTACCGTCGCGCGCGATTAAATATTTATGGAAGTTCCAGCGTGGCGCTGCATCGGCAGCAGCAGTAAGCGCTTTGAATACAGGGTTGGCTTCAGCACCTGTCACCGCAGACGTTTTCATCATTGGAAAAGTCACCCCAAAGTTCACATAACAAACTGTGGCCGTTTCGGCTTCGTTGTCATGCTCTTGGCGGAAGCTATCGGAGGGAAAGCCCAAAATAACCAAGCCCGCATCGGCGTAGCGCTTATAAATGGCCTCTAAATCCTCAAACTGCCCGGTGTAGCCACACTGACTGGCAGTATTCACCACCAATACGACTTTATCTTTGGTGAGCTCACAAAGGTTATGCATGTCATTCGAATGTAAGCGCGGTAGCGTTTGCTCAAACACCCCTAAACAGCCCGCTGTCGTGGGTGCCAATTCAGCCGTTACTGCGCCGGACGCCGCTGCCGCCGCTGGGGTTGAAGTTATAGCGGCCAGCGCGACAGCGGTCGCGAATGCGAAAGTAAATGTTTTCATGTTAAACACCGTTGCAAATGTTCAGCCCAAAACTCGGGCGGTTGCTGCATTGCCGCGCGACCCAAAGGTATTTCGCATACACAAACTTCGTCCGCGCGCCCCTCATGTAATACAGTACGCGGCAACGGCAAAAGCAGCACACCATGGCGAGCGGCATAATCAGTAATGCACTGAATTAAATCGGCTTTTTGTTTTCTGATATGCACATGAAACAGCGCTGCTTGAGGTACTTTGGGAACCGTGACCACACCGGGGATTTGATTAAATAGCGCCGCCAATGGCTTGGCATAAGCGGTCGCTTCGGCAACGGCGGCCAGGTTATCCTGCAACCCTAATTCGGCGGCCAGCACATAAGGATATAGCGAAATAAGATTGCCACCTGCACGCCGGCTCCACACACGCGCTTCGGCAACAAATGCCTCGGAACCCGCCAAAACCGCGCCGGCAATACCGCCAATATCTTTATAAAAACTCACATATACCGAGTCAAACAGACCCGCAATTTCCGCCATCGAGCGCTGGTAAAACGGTTCGCACTGCCACAACCGCGCGCCATCTAAATGTACTTTCAAGCCAATCTCACGCGCCCACGTCACTTGCGCTTGTATATCTTCCCAGCTTGGTAACTGCCCACCTACTTCACGCATGGGTAATTCCAGAATAAGCGCCGCGGCATTATCGGCATTCACACCAGCCAAGTGCGCCGCAGTGAGTACCTCATCGGCGTGCCCAACTAATTGCCCCTGCAATGCCCACAAAGCCTCGTAACCCTGCTGCTCATGCAACACTAAATGCGAAGTAGGATGCAGCAATACCTGCTGTTTACCGGCAGCTTGGGCGTGAATTTTAAGTGCCAGCGGCTGCGCTAAAGTACCACTTGGCAGAATAATGGCTGCTGGCTTACCTAACAGTTTGGCCATGCGCGCTTCAAATGCCTGCAAATGCTCGCCAACGCCGTAGGCATCGGCAATCTGCACGCCCGCTTGCTCGTATTCGGCGGCCAGTTCGGCCAGCCGCCGAAGCTTGCTCGACACCGCCTCTGGCGGATGACGCAGAATGGTGTGCTGTGCTTCCGCTGCAGCTTGATGGTAGGCGGTGGTGTTGGTGGTTGAGTTATACATAAGTTACTCGCGATGCCGATTGATATATTGCGCCATACGCAAATCGACAAGTTCTAAAATGGCTTGCTCTAGTGTCTCGATGTGCGCAGGGCTTACCGCGAAATTTAGTGCAAACTTGCCATTTTTAAGCACAAACCAAGGTGCTGCCTGCCCCTTATTCGATGAGATATAGGCCTCTATCGGGTTTTTACGCCAATAAGCAAGCCACTCAGAGCTGTCAAATGACATGCTTTTAATGTCATTTGACAAGTCCGCAGCAAGTGCATCTGGAAAATGTGCCAAGCGTTTTCCACTCTCAACAGCCAGCTGCTTGTCGCCTACATGCCCCTGACGAACACCCCCCAATGCTACAAACGCACTGAGTAAAATGGCTTTAAAACACTTCGTCATCGCGGTTTTTTCTACCGCATCAAATAGGAACTTTGCATGTTCCGCCAACATTGCCAAAAGTGCTTCATCTTGCTCTTGCGCAGCGACAAACTGAAACCAACTACCATATTGCTGCCGTATTTTGGTCTGAGCTTTTGCTGGTAAGTACCCGGCAAGATAAAACTGTTGTGCACTCGGGCGGTAACCTAGCGACAGCGCTAAATCTTGATAATTGCCCTGCACATCCACTGGCATAGTGGCAACCATCTGTTGCCACATCTCAATCACCTCAGGGGCAATATTGACATGACAACCCTCAGGCAACGTCGCATCTTGCTGGGCCTTACTTAAGGTACCCGCCAACCCTTTCGTGCCAAATAATGCCGCTGGTTTCATGAAAAATGACGCATGATTACCAATAAAATCGATCACCACCACATCACGCTTTTCAGTATTCGGCGATTGCCGCAAGCCACGTCCTAACTGTTGTAGAAATACGATTTTTGATTCAGTGGGGCGGCACATTAAAATTGTATCGACTGCAGGTATATCAGTGCCCTCATTAAATAAATCAACACTAAAAACAACCTCTAATACACCTGCTGCTAGCTGCTGAATCGCCTCATTTCGGCGAGTATTGCTTTGCGCGTGCACCGCCACCGACCGCACACCTTTACGAGCAAAATAGTCGGCCATAAAGTCGGCATGTTTTTGCGACACACAAAACGCTAGCGTTCGCGTTTGCTTATGCTGCAGCCAGTGCTGATAAATATGTTCGGTTCGCTTACGGGTTGCAAAGGCTGCATCTAAAGCGTTCGGATCAAAACGCCCATGCCGCCAAGGTATTTCTTTATAATCGACATCTTTGTCTAAGATCCCAACATAGCGAAATGGCACTAATAATTTTTGCTGAATACCATCCACTAAATCACGGCTATAAATTAAGTTGTGGTCACACAAGCTCAAAATATCGGCTTGATCGGTACGTTCTGGTGTCGCTGTAAGCCCTAATAAAAACCTAGGGTCGAAATGATTGAGTAAGTTTTGATAACTAGGTGCGGTGGCATGGTGAAACTCATCGACCACAATGTAATCGAAATAATCGCGCGCGAACTGGGTCAAGTGCGATAGCTTTCCTATGGTTTGAATAGAGCCAAAAATAAAATCACAGTCGGTGTTTTGGTTCTGCCCGTTAAACACGCCTATATTGGCGGTTGGGAACAAGCTACGAAAGGTGCGCTCGGCCTGCGTGAGTATTTCCTCACGATGCGCGACGAACAATATACGTTTCGCTTCTAACTGCCGCGCCGCAAACGCAGCAAACCAGGTTTTCCCCATGCCGGTTGCCATCACCACCAGGCCACGTTGGTAACCCTGCTCACAGCTACTGGCAAGCGCTTGCAAGGCTTCCAACTGAGCCTCATTCGGCGTGAAAGCCTCTGGCGCTGGTTCGTCATGCGAACCCAGCAATTCAATCAACGGTGCTTGTTGCTTTACCACCTTTTCAAACCGCTGCTCATAATCTTGAATCAGCGACAACGACAGCGTTTGGGCATTTGTGCGCTCAAATAGCGCTAAGAAGCTTTGCTGAATGTGCGCAAACTCGTCCGTCGACACCCTATTTTGGGGTTCAAGATCAAAGCGTAAATTCCACTCCAGCCCAGAGGTAAGGGCACTTTTACTCAAATTACTTGAGCCAACAAAGGCTGTACCTGCGGTTAGCGTCCCGACATCGTTGGTTTGTACAAAAATGTAGGATTTCAGATGAAACGCGTGGTTAGGCTCACAACAAAACAATTTCACCTGTGCGCCACGCATAAACAGCTGATACAGAATTCGCAGGGCACGTGGGTGGGTAATGTATAAATAGTCGGAGACCAAAATGCGGATCTGAGCGCCCGCCTCTAAAGCGTCGGTTAAGGGCTCGAGCAGTAATTGAATACCCGATGGCTGCACAAACGATACGCAAATATCGATTCGTTGCGCATGGTTAATGGCGTGAACTAGCTTGGGTAGCAGTGGATCATGCTCGCTGCCCGTGGTGAGTAGCCGCCCGCTGACGAGTCCGCTCACGGTGAAACAGCCTTCACCAGCAGTGCATTTAACCACTGCTCATGTGCGCGGCCTGGGCGTTTATCGCCAGTTAACCAAAGCTTTTTCACCGCTAAGCCGGTTCCTTGTAAATAGTGCTCAAGGCCGGTTTCAGTAAGGTCCGTAAAGTAACGGCCGTTGCGCTCTACGGCCTGTTCTCCATACTTAAATGAACAATAGAACACGCCTTTCGGGTTAAGCCAGCTCGCGCAACGTGCAAAAACTTGTGTGAGTTCGTTAGCAGGTACATGCAGCAGTGACGCGCATGCCCACAGGCCATCAAACCGCTCTGTTGTGTGATATGCGCCAAAGTCTGCTTGCGAAATTTGCGCTTGGGGCACAAGTTGCCTTGCTTGTTTTACCATTGCCGCGCTGGCGTCAAATGCATGCACATCGAATCCGTGATTAACGAACGCCAAGCTGTCGCGACCCGAGCCGCAGCCCAAGTCAAGAATGAGCCCCTTGTTAGGCAAAAGCGGTAAAAATTCGTCGTAAAGCGCCTGCATATCGACCGTCAAGGTGTCTGCTAAAAAGCTGGCGGCATTGCGATTGTAGTAATCAATCGTGTTGGATTTAACGTCGCTCATGGTTATCCCTAAGGTACGTGATTGGCTACTTTTATCACACCGAAGCTAAAACGTCTTTTAAACAAATCAATAAAAATGAGTTCACTTTATCGAGTTCCACTCAATGTGCGCGCATATCCACAAGCATTTATGCAAACGCTAAGGTCTGCACATCTTGCGCAGTGTAACGAAGATGTCGTTGAAATTAATCAACGCAGTCGTGGCTCGGCGATTGGTTTTCTCGCACGCGTTTCTTAATTTTTAATCACCATAGTTATTGGAGTTAGTTATGAACAAATTTATTCTATTAGGCATCGCGGTCGGTTTTTTAGCTGGTTGCTCTGCAACCGACACGCAATTCGACACAACTCGAACCGATCAACGTATTTTCGACGAGTACGTTTCCTCATGCACTTTTAAGGACGGTAAAACGCCTGCACCTAAATGGGTCTGTGGTTACCCCATTGAGGAATATCCCGTAACCGAAATTGGCTACTCAGAGTCTGGCAGCGAGGCTGAAGCTCGTGCACAAGCTCTGGTTAAACTTGCAGGACGGATAGAAACTGCAATTAAGAGCGATGCCGAAGCCACAACCATCAGTAATAGCCGCCGAGAAACCACTACGTTTCGCGAAACTAGTCGCCAAACCATTGATGAGCGACTCAACAATACTCGTGTGTTATTGCGCCTTGTCGATCCCTCAACTCGTGGATTACATGTTCTTGTCGTAGCCGAGCGTGAGGCCTATGGTGCTTCACTTGAGGAGGCATTGATGCGAGAGCCCGATCAAGCCAATCCTTAACTGTGCTGTAAGCATGAGTGAGTTTCCTCACTCATGCTTTTGTGCTTATTTGTGGCTAATATAAATACCGCATTATTTGATTACAAAACAAACATACCAAGCTATGGTGTTCAAGACTTATGACAAAGGAGATGCCGCTTTGAAAGACTTGGACGTCCACAAAAAAGTTGCCGTGTTAATAGATGCCGACAATGCGCAATTAGCCAAACTATCAGCCATTCTTGATGAGATTTCAGCGCATGGACATGTACTGATTAAAAGGGCATATGGTGACTGGTCGGTTGAATCGCTAAAGAATTGGAAGAAACAGCTGAACGCACTGGCGATTCAGCCCATCCAACAATTTGCCTATACCACCGGCAAAAATTCTACCGATGCATCCATGATTATTGATGCTATGGACCTGCTTTACTCCGATCGTATTGATGCTTTTGCGTTAGTTTCAAGTGACAGTGATTTCACCAAACTTGCATCGCGCCTGCGCGAGTCAGAAAAATTTGTTTTCGGTGTGGGTGAAAGGAAAACCCCGGTATCGTTTAGAAATGCTTGTGATGATTTCATTTTCACCGAAAATTTAGAAAAAACGCCAACAGCTAAAGCTGAGGATGCCGCCAAAACAACTAACGGTTCAGCGAATGGCGCCGACGAATTGATTCCCGCACTTTACAAAGCTTGGGAGCTGTATCAAACCGATGATGGTTGGGTGAATATTGGCGCCGCGGGCAGCTTTATTAAACGTGCAAAACCAGATTTTGACCCGCGCACCTATGGCGTTGCAAAATTCACCGATGTGGTTGCTAGCCTGCCTAAGGTGTTTGAAATGACGAAGCAAAAAGGCAAAGGTACGACCCAAGTACTGCTCTATCGCCCCATGTTGATAAAAGGCAAATAACCGCAAATAAAAATAGTTCGCATTACCGCTTGATCATTAAATAAGAATCCTTATCATTACGCTCCTATTTCCAAACATCTCAATAGGAGCGTTTGCATGGCTTTCGATACTACCTCACCTTTTCGTCGTTCTTTTGTGGCACTGGCGATTGCCGCCGCAGCTTCTAGCTCTGCGCTAGCCCAGGAAACCCAAGTCGACGAGCGTATCGAAATTACCGCCACGCGCACCAACCAGCAAGTCGCGACTATTCCTGCCACCGTTACTGTTATTGATGGCGAGCAACTGCGTCAACAATTGGCAGTGGCGGATTCGCTTTCTGATGTACTGGGCAATCTTGCACCATCGTTTTCGCCCTCGCGCCAGAAGCTTTCCAGCGCCGGTGAAACTTTGCGTGGTCGCGACCCGCTCTACCTGATTGATGGCGTGCCGCAATCTAACCCGCTCCGAAATGGCTCACGCGCCGCCTACACCATTGACCCGCTGATGATTGAGCGTGTTGAAATTATTCACGGCGCCAGCGCCATTCAAGGTATGGGCGCCAGCGGTGGTATTATTAACATCATTACCAAATCAGCAACCGAAGGCTCAAGCCATGAAGTGGTCGCGGGCGTTTCCGCACCGACTAGCGAAGTGGACGATGGGTTGTCCTATCGCACTGGCTATTTATTCCGAACCGCGCAAGGCGACTGGAACTTTGTCGGTGGCGTGCAAGTACGCAGCACCGGCATGTATGTGGATGGTAACGGCAACTTTATTGGCACCGACGTTACTCAAGGCGATACCCAAGATTCCGAAAGCTACGATATTTTTGCCAAGTTAAAGCGCGAACTAGCACAAGGCGAATCGCTTGAACTCATGGTGAATCACTTCAATATGGAAGGTAACGGCGACTATTCACCGGTTACCGGCGACCGCGCTAATGGCGTACCCACGCTCGCTATTGAGCAGGCCTCAGAGGGCGATCCGGCCACCAACGAAGTTACCACCGCCCAACTTACCTACTTAAATGCAGATGTATTAGGCGCCAATTTAACCTGGCAATTGTTCTTGCAAGATTTCTCGGCGCTTTATGGCGGCGGTCGCTTCGCTGTGTTCCAAGATCCGGCGCTGGCCGACAACCTATTTGATCAGTCGCGTAATGACTCACGCAAATACGGCTCGCGCTTCACCATGAACTGGAACCAAGTGGCAGCCACGCCGTTCGACGTAACCGCGGGCTTAGATTACCTGAACGACACCACCTTCCAAGAATTAGCGCAAACCAATCGTAATTGGGTACCAGAAACGACCTTCAATAACTGGGCGCCGTTTGTGCAAGGGCGCTACCAGCAAGGCGGCTTAACCCTAAGTGCTGGCCTACGTTACGAATACGGCGAGCTACAAGTTGATGATTTCACCAGCTTGGCATCATACAACAGTACCTTTGTAGCCGGCGGCTCACCGTCGTTCAATGAATTGCTACCGAATGTGGGTGCGGTGTACGCTTTTAACGATCAGTGGCGTGCTTTTGTCAGCTATTCAGAAGGCTTTAGCATGCCAGATGTAGGCCGCGTGTTACGTGCCATAAGCACCCCAAATCAAGACATCGACAGCTTCTTGAACATTCAGCCGGTGATTGCCGATAACCAAGAAGTGGGCGTGGAATACCGCGGCCAAGCCTTGCAAGTCAGTTTAAGCTACTTCCAGTCTGATTCTGATTTAGGTGCGCGCTTACAAGCCGATGCCGATGGTATTTTCTCGGTGCTGCGTGAGCGTACAGAAATTGATGGCTTTGAAGTATCGGCTACCTACAGCCCCACGGTAAACACCAGCTTTGGCCTAAACTACGCCGATACTGATGGCGAATTCGATAGCGATGGCGACCAGCGCGTAGACACTCAACTCGGTGGTCGTAACATTGCACCGCGTCGGATGAACCTGCATTGGCAGCAACAGTGGAGCGATTCAATTTCATCGCGCGTGCAGTGGAATCAGTTCTTCGACCGCGATATTTACACCGGTGCCGATGCGATTAACAATTTCGACGGGTACAACACGCTTGATGCGCAAGTGACGTACGAAACTCGTGATTACGGCATGTTCTCGGTGGGCGTAGAAAACTTACTCGATGAGTTTTACCTGACCTACTACGCGCAAACTGCTGGGAGCGACTTAACCAACTTTGCAGGCCGCGGCCGTACCGCCAGCTTGAATTGGCAATATAGCTTCTAATGCGCGCTCGCCAGTTGCTGAGCTGGCTGCATCGCTGGCTCGGAATTTTAGTAAGTATTTGGCTAGTGCTGGTCGCTTCGACCGGCACTTTGCTGCTTTATAAAACCGAATTTTTGCAGTGGCATTACCCGCAACTAGCACTTACTGAACTACCCTCGTTTAGCACTGCTGGCAAGGTATTCGATACTTACAACAGTGGCTACGCCTACCTACCGCGTGCCGATAAACCCTGGATAGAAGTAATTGATGGCGCCGGTAATACCCATTATCACGGCACCAATGGTGAGCACTTACTTACGCGCGAAGCATTAAGCGACTGGATAGATGTGGCAGTGCAGTTTCACCATCATTTACTGCTGCACGATTTGGGTAAGGATGTGATGGGCGTGCTAAGCCTATTCACCTTGGTTATTTTAATAACCGGCGTGATCCGCTGGTGGCCGAAACACTTCAACCGACGCATTTTTAGTGTCAAATGGCACATGCCGTGGCAAAAAGGCTTTCAAATGACACTATTCCAGTGTCATAAGACATTCGGCATTGTGTCTTTACCCGCCATGTTATTAGGCGTGGTCACCGGCGCCGCTATTATGTATGCCGCCTTTGTGTCGTCTAGTTTGAGTACGCTATTGCCGGCCGAGCGACCACTCTGGGGCGATGCGACATATACTGTCGCTGGCAACGCATCCGGCGCCCAGCTGCCACCTGCGCGCACTTGGGCCGAACGGTTTCAAATCGCGGCGCAAGTATTCCCCGACATGACGCCTGCTTTGGTGTCGCTGCCGGTGCAAGCCGATGGCACAGTGTCTATGCGCTTGGTATATAACGGTGAATGGCACCCCAATGGCCGCAGCAAGCTTAGTTTTCATGCGGCCACCGGTGAGCTCGTAAATCAGCATGATACCCGTACCAGCGCTTTAGGCTTTCAGCTCTCGCAACTAATTTACCCAGTACACGTGGCCGCCGTGGGTGGCTTGGCCATGCTTGTTGTGCAGATAATTGGCGGGCTAATGCTGATTGTCATGCCGGTAACCGGCGTGTGGTTTTGGTTATGGCGCCGGCGCCGGCGCTAAACCACCGCATTTAAGCAAACTTCCTTTGTAATTTTGCCGCGAAAAGCGTAGATTACGCGCCTAATTTTTGTTCGGGTATTTAATGTGATTGCTGCTTCAAACGTCACCATGCAATTTGGTGCAAAACCTCTGTTCGAAAACATTTCGGTAAAATTTGGCAACGGTAACCGCTACGGGTTAATCGGCGCGAATGGCTGCGGAAAATCTACTTTCATGAAGATTTTAGGTGGCGAGCTTGAACCCTCTTCTGGCAACGTTTCTACCGACCCTGACATGCGTGTAGGTAAGCTGCGCCAAGACCAGTTTGCCTACGAACAGTTTACCGTTATCGACACCGTGATCATGGGCCACGAAGATCTGTGGAAGGTAAAAGCAGAGCGCGATCGCATTTACAGCATGGCCGATATGAGCGAAGAAGACGGCATGCGGGTAGCCGAACTTGAAGTTGAGTTTGCTGAATATGATGGCTACACCGCTGAATCGCGCGCGGGTGAGCTTTTGCTTGGCGTAGGTATTCCGTTAGAGGCGCATTTTGGTCTTATGAGCGACATCGCACCGGGCTTAAAACTGCGGGTATTGCTAGCGCAGGTGCTGTTTTCTGACCCAGACATTATGCTGCTAGACGAGCCGACCAACAACTTGGACATTAATACCATTCGCTGGCTTGAAACCACGCTGAACGAGCGCCAAGCGACCATGATCATTATTTCGCACGATCGCCACTTCCTGAACAGCGTATGTACGCACATGGCGGATATTGATTACGGCGAATTGCGCGTTTATCCGGGCAACTACGATCAGTATATGTTTGCGGCCACCCAAGCGCGCGAGCAATTGCTGAACGAGAACGCCAAGAAGAAAGAGAAAATTGCTGAATTGCAGCAGTTCGTGAGCCGCTTCTCGGCCAACGCATCAAAAGCCAAACAGGCGACATCGCGGGCCAAGCAAATTGATAAAATTCAATTAGCAGAAGTAAAAGCGTCTAGCCGGGTAAGCCCTTATATTCGTTTCGAGCAGTATAAAAAGCTGTATCGCTTGGCTTTAGAAATGGAAGGCGTACAAAAGTCGTTCGACGACTTGCAGGTACTGAAAGACGTGACCGGCATGATTGAAGTGGGCGAAAAAGTCGCTATTTTGGGTGCCAACGGTATTGGTAAAACCACCCTGCTGAAGTGCTTAATGGGCCAGCATAAACTTGATGGCGGCCTGATCAAATGGTCAGAAAACGCCACCATTGGTTACTACGCCCAGGATCATGCCGATTGGTTTAAAGACAAAATAAGCGTGTTCGATTGGATGAGCCAATGGAAAGAAGCTCATCACGATGAGCAAGCGGTACGCGGTGTGTTGGGTCGGATGCTGTTCTCGGCCGACGATATTAAAAAGCCAGTTACTATTTTGTCCGGTGGCGAAAAAGGCCGCATGATTTTCGGCAAGCTTATTATGCAGCGCCCGAATATTTTGATCATGGATGAGCCTACCAACCACTTGGACATGGAATCGATTGAAGCGCTTAACTTAGCGCTTGAACATTACGACGGTACGCTGTTGTTCGTCAGCCATGACCGCGAATTCGTATCATCGCTGGCCACCCGTATTATTGAGCTCACCGAAACCGGTGTGCGCGACTTCTCGGGCACCTACGACGACTACCTGAAGCAGCTGGCGAGTTAAAAACCTCGGCAGTTATCAGTATTTGCAGTTCCCCAAAAAGTGCTACCTTAGGTGGCACTTTTTATTTCGCGAGCAACAAGTGAATGCTGTTAAAAGAAAAGGTCTTTTTATCCAACTGTGACTCTGTGCGCGCTTTACCCCCAGTAGAGCTTCACAAACGTTTCTTACTTGGTTTAACGGTCGCTAACGGCGTGGTGGTATCGCCCAATACGTTGCTTGATAACCGCGATGTAACCGCCCTGCTAACCCGTCGTAATGTGGTGAAGTATTTAAATGAAGAAGGCGCAGGGCAATTGGTGGTGCGCGGTTTTAACTTTTCTAAAGGGCAATCCTTAGTCGATTATTTCGACGGCCTTCCGCCCGACTATATTGTATCGAGTGTTGATGGCAGCCCGTTGAAAAGCCAACTCACCACTGTACAGAGCACATCGCTGTTGGCCCAGTTGCGCCAAACCGACCAAGCTTTGAACGCGTTACAGCCGAACTTTCGCCCTGTTCAGGTACAAAGCGATAGCTTACAGCGCGAGATCGTCAGTCGCTTGCAGGACCCAAGCGTGATGGGGCATTTTTTTGCAGCGGATGGCGATTTGCAGCTGTTCCTGATGGCCACTCAAGGCATAAGCAGCCGCTCGCAGTGGTATAAATTCACTAATCAATACTTTAGCGACCACTCACGGTTTGCGGCCACGACGCCCGAGCAATTCCGGCTAGAGGTGGTTGATCCGGCCTATCATTCTTTATTCGTGGATGCGGGTGATGGCTTTTTGCAAGATAAGATTAAACACCTGTCTGGCTTACCGAAGAATTTACTCGACGCAGGCCTGACATTAAAGTCGCTACGGAATGAAATAGCGCTTCTGGAAGTACCTTTTAAACTATTCAAACTAGTGAGTAGTTTGGGCGCCAGCGAGTTATTAAAATTCATTGCTGACGAGGCCATTGACTACGTTGAAGAAAAAGCCACAGCAAAAGGTTTGGACTTTGCGACTCGCAAAAATTGGTTTGGTCTGTATCCTAAAATGCGTCAATACATCGGTCTGGAAATTAAAAAATGAGCAAAGCTATTGTTTATCAGAACCCATGGTTTGAAGTCATAAAAGATGGCCATTGGCACTATATTCATGAACCGAACGCAAAAAATGGTGCGGTAGTTGTTGCCCGCAAAGCACAGCAAACACTGTTGGTAAGCATACATCGCCAAGCGCAGGATGGTGAGTTAATTGAATTGCCGCGCGGTTACGGTGAGCCTGGGGAAACGTCGGCAGCATGTGCAGCACGCGAGCTAGCCGAGGAAACCGGGTATCAACTTACACCGACCGACTTTGAACTCATCGGTCATGTAAAACCCAATACCGCCATACTTAGCAGCAACATTCCCGTATTCCGCTGCGAATTGAATGCCGCGATGCCACGCCATGAATCAGATAATGAAGTGACCAGTATCGTTTGGACTGATGATGATGATATTCCAGCGCTAATACGTGCCGGCAAAATCTCGTGCGGCATTACCTTGGCGGCATTAATGCTGCATCAAAACTCAAATTAGGATTAATTAGCCCTGCTTCTTCTCAAGCTCTTGAATTTTTTGCCACAACGCGTCGGCTTCTTCGCTTAGCATGGAATAACCGCGAATATCGCCGTTGCGTTGGCGCTGCATTGCTTTTTCTTGCAACGCTTCGAGCTCTTTTCGCATTTTTTTCGTGGGATTAGATTTGAATAAGCCAAACATAAGTTTCTGATACCTGTTTTGAATGTATTAGTGATACGCTCATGCCCTACTAAAAGTTCGGTGCACAGCGTGGCATTTAAAGTGGGTAGCATGAAAGCGTATTGGCAGTTTTTGAAAAGCTTTATCAAGTCACCCAAAAGCATGGGCAGCGTGATGCCAAGTTCGCATCAACTCGTCGACAGCATGCTTGATGATTTACCCTGGGAAACGGCCAACACTGTGGTGGAATTAGGCGCTGGAACGGGGGCGGTCACTGAAGGAATCGTGCAACGGCTTGGCGCCCAGAGCCATTTTATATGCTTCGAATTTGATGCTGAGCTACACGCAGCACTCGCGCAGAAATATCCGCAAATTCATATGGCGTATGATGCGTTAGAATTGCAAGCCACGCTGCAACAACATGGTGAACGCGCCGCCGATATTATTATTTCGTCGTTGCCATTCGCCAACTTCAGCAACGCTGAGCAAACCAAGCTCATTACCTCGATTAGCGCCTCGCTCGCCGATAATGGTGAATTTGTTCTGTATCAATATACCCGCCAACTAGAGCCGCTACTCAAGCGACATTTCGCGCACATTGAGCAAAGCTACGTACTCCAAAACGTACCGCCCGCCTTTGTGTATCGTTGCACTCATTAGTTAATGAGCGCTTTTTCGCCATAAACCATGTGCCATTGTGCGCCTGACTCGTAGCGAATCACCAGCTTATGCTCGTAGGTGCCGACTGCGCTTGGTTGTTGCCATGACAAACGTCGTTCATCACCGATAAAAGGTGCAACTTCGTTTAAATTTGCCACGGTAAGTTGTCCGTCATTTTGCAATTGTGCAGAAACGTCTGCCGCCTGTCGCCAATAGCTGTAAGTTACCTTTGTTTGTGGCGCCGGCGCTTCGTCAACAATCCAACGTTGCGCACTCGCAGGTAACACATCACCACTCTGCATCATTGAGATGGTTGTGTTTTGACTGAACAACGAAATAGCTTCGGTAGTTGCGTCTACCTTAAAATGGCTCCCGAGCAGAGCTACAACAAAAGCAATAATCATTAATTTTTTCATGGCCTAAACCCTAGTGTAGTGGGCGCCTGTCAGCATAACGTGCCGCCTTGAGGCACCCTTCCGCGGACGATTGGCTTGAGAAATCACGCAAGGCAACTTATTTTTAACACACATACTCGGTGAAGTCGAAACCATACGACAAAAGGGAATGTTCTGTGCTTTCCGCTGAAAAATTGATGAAAGTAATTGATATACAGGCTGAATTGGCACGCCAAGGGATGCGGCTAAACAGTGTGATGCAGACGATTGTGGAAGAAGTGCTGCTGTTACTCGACGCCGACGGTGCAGTCGTTGAGTTGGTAGAGGGCGATGAGCTGGTATATCGCGCGGTGTCCGGCATTGTTGAGTCTTATCTAGGCTTTCGGTTGCCGGTGAGTGATAGCTTGTCGGGAACCTGTGTGCGTACCGGCGAAATTTTGCTGTGCGAGGACTCCGAATTAGACGAGCGGGTAAACCTAGAAGCTTGCCGTAAGATTGGGTTGCGCTCGATGATTGTGTTTCCGATTTGTTTTGAAAATAAAACGGTGGGCATTATTAAGGCGTTGTCGAAACAGCCGAATAAGTTTGAGCAAAGCGATATTGCGCTGGTTGGTATGCTCTCCGGCGTAATAGCGGCCACCATGCATTTTTCGTTCGAGTACGGCGGCGATAATTTGTTTTACCAAGCCACCCATGATGTGATGACAGGGCTTGCCAACCGGGCTATTTTTATGGACCGGTTGAATAACCTAAGCGCGCGAGTATCTCAAGAGAAAAAGCAATTCGCCGCGGTGCTGATGATAGACATGGATGGCTTGAAGCAGCTAAACGATGAGTATGGTCATCGGGTGGGCGACGCGGCTATTATTGAGTTTGCGGCACGGCTTAAACGCACAATTCGAGAATCAGACACGCTGGCGCGCCTTGGTGGCGACGAATTCGCGATCATTCTCGCTTCAGCACAGGATCAAAATGGCGTCGATAAGGTTGTGACGCGCATCAATCAAGAGTTGGCGATACCTTTCTCATTCGAAGACGAGAGCTATATGTTGCGTGCAAGTATTGGCTGCGCCCAATTACCTGCTGACGGTTTGAACGCTGCCAAAGTGTTAGAAACTGCGGATCAACGCATGTATAAGAATAAACAACAACGTAAAGCAGTACATTAAGCCCCACCACGGGGCTATACCAAAACCTTCTATCTTAGACGGATTGATTCGTTCATAAAGGAGCCGAAGCGGCCTATATTGCGCGTCATACTGCGAATATAACGACGCCATAAGGAGCGCTTATGAACGCGACACTTCCGATTATTTCTATGGCTGCGCTTAATTCTGATGCGGGGCTAGTGCAATTGCGCAAAGCGGCAAGCCAAGTGGGATTCTTTTACTTAATCGACCACGGCATAAGCGAGGCGCAACAGCAGCAATATTTAGCGTTGAGCAAAGCATTCTTCGCGTTACCAACAGCGGCCAAACAGCAGGTCGATATGATTCACTCTCCACATTTTCGTGGTTACAACGCCATTGGTAGCGAAGTGACCGCCGGCCGCTTAGATGCTCGCGAGCAGTTTGATTGGATGAACGAGGAGCAAGCGCTAGCGCCTGAGCAGCTTCAGTTCCCGTGGCAAAAGCTCATCGGCCCGAACTTGTGGCCGACGGCAATGCCGGAGCTGAAACCAGCATTAAGCTCGCTACAAACCAAACTCAGCTGCATTACCGTGAACCTGCTGCAAAAGCTCTGCGAAGCGCTTGGCGTTAGCCCAAATGCACTCGATACTACCATTGGCGAGCAACCCTACACCCATGCCAAACTTATTCGGTATCCGGCGCAAAAAGCACCAGAGCAAGGTGTGGGCGCACACAAAGATCCGGGCTATTTAACCTTGGTGATGCAAGATGAGCAAAGCGGTCTAAAGGTAGAACGCAACCAGCATTGGGTGAGCGTAGCGCCCATTCCTGGCGCGCTGGTGGTGAATATTGGTGAATTGCTAGAACTAGCCTCGAATGGCTTTTTGAAGGCCACCAATCACAAGGTCGAAAGCCCAACTGCTGGCACTGAACGCTATTCCATTGCGTTCTTTATGGCAGCGCAATTATCGGCCACAGTGCCATTGCTGCAATTGCCCCCGCAGTTTCAAGCGCAAGCGACTGGGCCAAGCGTCGATCCGCGTAATCCTCTGCTTACCGACGTGGGCAATAACGTGTTAAAAGGCCGTTTGCGCTCACATGTGCATGTGACGCGCAAGCACTACTGCAGCGAGCCGTTGCGTAAGCTGCTGCAGCAAAACTTTGCGCAGCTTCCCACTGCGCAAATTTGTGACGAGTGCCGGGTTTAGAACGAACCTATCAGTGACACGGTCGCATTAAACGGCGCGCCAACAGTTACTTGGTGCGTGGCGTGAGCATTGGGGAAGTACAACTCATCGGTGAGGTTTTCCACATTCAGCTGCACTCGCATGTCGTCAGATAATTGGTAATAAGCCGATGCATCAACGCGGGTGTAGCTCGGCATCACCGCGGTGTTGCCGTTATCAATGAAACTTTCGTCCTGATAGGTTGCACCTAAACCAAGTCCAAATGCATCAGTCACCGCATAGGTACTCCATACCGAGAACGTGTGCTCAGGTAATTCGCTAGGGCTACGACCGGTTGGGCCGGTGCGGCTGACAATTTCACCATCAAGGTTGCTGTAGTTAGCAGTTAACGCCAACGCGTCGGTAACATCGCCCTTAAACTGCAGTTCAAAACCGCTAATTTCAGAGTCGATAATATCAAGCGTTGAGGGGTCGCTGTCAGCAACCTGCGGTGAGCTTTGTTCATTCTCAAATACCGCCGCGGTGAAGCTCATGCGAGGTGCAATATCCCACTTCACACCGATTTCACGGTTGCTGTAAGTGTCAGGATCGAGTTGGTTATTGGCACCATTGATGTCGGTATACTGTTCGCCACTGCGCGGTAAAAATGAACGGCTGTAGCTTGCGTACAACGACACATTTTCCATGGGCTTATAAATAAAGCCTGCGCGGGGAGACACTTCGTTATCAGTACGGGTACGGGTTTCTAATACCGCAGGGTCGGCATTAAATACCTTAATATCGAACTGATCAAAACGTGCGCCTAATACTAAATCGAAGTGCTCAGATAACTGAATTTCGTCTTGCACATAAAACGAGAATACCTCTAAGTTCACGCGGGTATCATCGTTTAAATCGTTAAAGCTAGCGGTGAAGTTTTGCCCTGCGGCGTTCACGCCACTTAAGTTGTTAAAACTGAGCGGGCGTTGTACATCAAACCACTCACGGTCGGCGCCATTGCTGCTGAATACGGGGTTAAACCGGTTCTGATCAGAGTTGGTTTTAATAAACTCAGAGCCGACAATTAACGTGTGCTCAATGCCACCGGTTTGCAGTTCACCCACAATATTTCCCGACAGAATAAGGTTGTCGCGCACTGTGTTATCAACGTAGCCGTCTAGCTCAACCAAGTTATTAGTGGCGTTATAATCGCTGGCATAAAAGTTCACGTAGGTTTTGTCGTAATCGCCATAGAATGCGCTGAAATTACCTTTTACCGCATCGCTGAACTGGTGTTCAACCACCGCACGAAGCACGTGTGCCTCTAGCTCATGATAGTTGTTCGCCGGATCAGCAAATACCACATCTTTTAATGCTTCAACTGGCTTACCATTGGCGCCTGTTGGAATACCGCGGTCGATAAAGCGCTCGTGATTGATGTACTCATACGAAAGGTTAAGCGTAGTTTCTGGGCTAAGCTCAAACATGGCCGTTGGGTTAAAACCAATTCGTTCACCATCGTAAAAATCGCGGTGGTTTTCAAGCTGCTCATACATAGCGTTAATACGCACGGCAGAATCATTAGTAGTGGCAAAGTTAGTGTCGATCGTGCCGTTATAACCGCCAAAACTATTCAAAGATGCGCTGTAATTGGTAAATTGATCACCTAGCTGCGCTTTTTTAGATACCCGATTCAAAATACCGCCGGTACCACCACGACCGAACAATAATGCGTTCGGACCACGCAAAATCTCAACCTGCTCGATGTTGTAGAGGGCGCGATAATACTGCACATCGTCGCGGTTACCATCTAAATAGAAATCAGCAGTGGAACGCACGCCACGGAATACCACCGCGTCGCGGTGCCCCTCGCCTTGAGTGGTATTTACCCCAGGGGTATAGTCGATAATTTCGCGCACACTGGTAATGCCACGCTTACTAATTTCTTCCGCGGTGATAATCGATAAACTTTGCGGCACATTCAAAATTGGCGTGGGCGTTTTTACTGAATTCGACTCGCTTACCGATAAGACTTGGCCTTTTACTTGGATTCTTTCTACGTTGTCGTCGTTGCTGTTATCAGTACTCTGGTTTTGTGCAAGGACTGGGTGACTGATAAGAATGGCAGCGGCAATGCTAGTTAATCGAAATTTCAAGGTCGAGCTCTCCACATCGGTATGAGTATAAAGTTGCTGTCAGATGCAAGCTATTGACGGCAACTCAACAAGTGGAGCGCATGTTAATGCGAATTATTCTTAATTGCAATATTGTGATGAGAATTAACACGCCCACGCCAAAGGGTATTGCGAGCATGGTTTTTAGCCAATTTTGCATAGCTAGCGACCCCTTACTGGTTGCTTGGTTTAGTTAGCTGCTCACGCATATGTGCTTCTAATGACGTAAGGCCATAACGCTTACCCAGCGCTATGGCTTGTTCAGGTTCCATGCCCTGCTCCCAAACCCCGCGTAAAGCCATCATTGCGCCCACTCGGTTGCCACTACCGCAATGCATTAACGTCGGCTCGCCCTCAACCCGCTCCACAATTTTGTGGAATAGCGCAACATGCTCGGGAGTGAGATCAGCACCGCCAGCAATGGGGATCGTAAAGTATGCGATGTTCTCTTCGGTCGCCCAGGCCGCCGGATTAAAATCTACGGTTTCGCTCGGTGGGCGTAAGTTAATTAAATTACGAACGCCATACTCAGCAAAAGATGACAACTGCTCTCGCGTTGGCTGACCCGAGCTGAAGTGGTTTTTTGGTTAGTTTAGCGGAATTTTCAGGGGGTAATCTAACCATCAACAATTCGTTGTGCATGTCTGCGCATTCCCTCGAAAATTGGATCAGCAATTGACGACGGGAAACCAGCAGGTAAAGCACCAAATACGTTTTGTATGACCGTTTCTGTTGAGACCGCCATCTCATCTAATATTTCATTCATAGAGCCAGTACTAAAACCGACTTCATTTGCAGTTTCGAGAAAATGCTTGCGGCGAATCATCCGACACTCATATTTTCTTCCACGACTACCTTTGAGTGACATAGCGAGCTTTAAATCTTTCTCATGCAAGCCTTTCTTACTCAAAGCTGGGAAGGCTGATAAAATGTCGTAAAGTGGGGTAAGACGATACTGATTATTTTGCGCTATAAAAATTGAAAAGTTTTTAGCATGACCATCGGTAGCGCCTAGCAACCAGAACAGTACTTGCGCGCGCATAAACGTATGGCGGTCCTCCAGCGGCTGGCTTGATCCAAGCAGTTCACTCATTATGCGTGCTATAGTTGGGCCGCCGTCGGTTTCATACTTTCTGGCCGGCGATGTTCCGGTGACTTGGCAGAAATCTTCCTGCGGTAGTCGCATAATCCAAGCGCCATTAGCGCTTACTTTACGATCAAAGCGCTCTACCGCAAGTGCTTTCACCCCGTCAGGTGCGATTATTTCGCAATTTGCGACATCGAACCCATATGCGCTTGCAATCTTCGAACACAAATATTCATTTTCAACACTTTGCGCCATATCGATAACGCGATTGTGTGACTTTATTTCACCAATTGGTAATTTTATGATGTGGGAGGTTGGTGTTGAGCCAAGTGGCAAGTGCCATTGGTTATTACGAAGCAACAATGCGGTTTTTTCTTGCGCGCCAGCAAGCGATATTCGAAAATCGGCTTCGTCTACTAACATGCCTAGTGGTGCCTTCGACTTGTATCCGTTAATCATCTTAGCGACTTGTTTGTCTGTCAGCGGTTTTGATTTGATGTGTTTAACATCAGGCCGAGGCGAGTTATGTTCAACAAGTTGAATCGCGCCGATGCAGTCGCGTCCAACTTGGGCTAGGATATCGAACGGTTCAGATGAGTGAGCATGAAATCGCGCAACAATGCGATCACGAATTTCTCTATTATCCGGTAGTAAATTGTCAAAGAAATTATAAACCTCCGCCCCAGAGTGTGCTTTTGTCTGCAAAGGTAAGGATAGCGAAATACTGCGGCGTCCAGTTGAAGACAGCCATGTTTTGTCATATCGAAATTGGTTAGCTCCTGATTTTTCTCGAGTATATTCGCCGACCTTCAAGCCGTTCATATAAACATCAAGGGTGTTCATAGGTTACCATTCCTCATCCCATTGAGCTTTTTTATGATCGTCTTCCTTGCTTCGGGTAGTCACATCAAGTGTTAGGTTCAGTGCTGCCAATATCTTAAACACAGTCGCTAATTTGCAAGTTTCTGGATTGTTTTCAAAATTCGAAATGGTTGCGATGCGAATCCCGACCAAACTCGCGATATCGGCCTGCGTATAGCCTTGCTTCATCCTGTATTCTTTAAGTAGGGTACTGAACTGTTCAGGTCTTGTGATGTTCATGGCCGGGTATATCCAAGTTACGCTGGAAGGTAATATTATTCAATATACGCCATAGCGTAATTATGTCAAGATTACGCTATGGCGTAACTTAATTTTAACCCAAAGAGTTGATGAGCAAACGGTTATGAGAAACCCACATCACATCAAGGCCTGCCGGCGACGATAATTATAATAGAGCACAGCTAAAACAAAGCACATGCTAGCAGGTACGACTAACGCACTGAAAAGCAATTGAGAAAATGCATACGTGCCGGCGGCGCCACCGAGGATAAAGCCGCTCACGATGAGTAAAAATAGTTTAGCTTTGCGGCTGTCGAAGGGTTGTGACCGCAATTTTGCACCGAACATAAGCCCTAAATCGGTAAATATGCCGGTTACGTGAGTGGTGCGCACGATAGCGCCACTATAAGTGGTCGCTAAGGCGTTTTGCAGTCCGCATGCGGCTGAAGCAAGAAAATGACCATAAGATGACCCTTGCGCAAGTAGTACCATCGCGCCAAGTAACAGCAACCCCTCGATGACTAAGGCAGTGTCGTAGTGTCGCCCTAGTTTTAGGGTAGCACCATTTACTAAGACTCCAGCAGTTGCGGCGCCGAGAAAGAAGGCCACCAACACCCCCACCAGATGCATTAACTGGGTAAATGAGCCAGAAAGCAGGCTAACGCCCAATAGGGTGGCTGTACCTGATACATGCGAGACAGATTGGTGCTCAAAACTGAGAAATCCAATGACATTGACGTAACCGGCAATAAATGCGAGCACGAAGGCACCCGTTTCGACCCAGCTAGGCAGCCTAGAAATCAAAATGTACCCCCAGCGCAGCCACTCATTTTTTTGCTAATTGTATGTATTGTAGACTGTTTAATGGTGCCTATGTCTTATTCTGTTTAAATGCGACGTAAGCGCCATGCATCGCGCACAATTTCATAACCAGCAACGGCCGCAATACCAATCAGAATGTAAGTACTGCTGTGTTGCACCAGCGCCTGTGCCCATTTGTTTTGATCAGGTATCACATCTAATTGAATAAGGTCATACTGTGTGAGCCACAGGGCAACGCCAAAAAAGGCGACATTCAGCGCAACGTTCACCCACAACATCCAGCGGCTCCAAAGCCTGACCCGCAATTGCCACAAGCAGTGCGCTACCGCAATAATGACGATAGGTGTGAAGCCAATCAGTATGGTGAGCGCCTCGGGCGTGAATACGGCAGTTTGCTGGCCTTGCCACAGCGGGTACCACACCACCATAACCAAAAACAACAGCGTGGCTAATTCACTAAAAACGCTGCTTAATTTAATGTACTGCCAGTTATTTCCCGCTGCAGGCAGCTTGTCGGGGCGCCACTGGCACTGTTTAGGTTCGTTTGCAGATTGCGACCGCGAGATAACAGCAAAACCAATAGTGATGGCGGTAAAGGCAAAATAAGCCGACTCTAAAAACGCGCGCAATACCGCGAAAAACCAAGGGATAATCCCACTCAACGAGCCCTTGAGCCACACCCCTGTTATTTTGACGACGGCGATAACAAAGAGCACGCCGAGCACCATAAACAGCGTATTAAAATAAAGCCGCATGTACGATGCCGAAACCAATGGCTTGGGTGGGTAATAAGTAATTGCAACATCACGTGGGTGACCCATTGCCTGCAATAGATTTGAGATATCAGCAGGTTGCAATTCGCCTTGCTTGGCCTCGAGCGCTTCGAGTTGATCAAGCAGGTTGGCTCTTAATTCGCGACCTATATCGTCACGTTTGTGCTCAGGCAGCTCGCGCTGCACCGCCGCAATGTAGCGTTCGACCATATCCATTAGTTGCGTTCCTTCAGGTTAATACCGTCTAATAAAGGCGAAATGGCCGTATTCAGTGCGTGCCATTCGTGGGTGAGCTGCTGTAGCAGCTCGGCGCCTAATTCCGACAAGTGATAATACCGGCGTTCACGTCCTTCACCCTGACGCCACTCGCTCTCAAGTAGCCCTTGATCAGCAAGCCGCCGAATGAGCGGGTAAAGCGTACCCTCGTCAATATCAACACCGCCTTGTTGTAACTGATGGCGTAACGAGTAGCCATAATGTGGCGTTTTTAACGACGCAAGGACCGCAAGTACAAGAACACCGCGGCGTAGTTCTAATTTCATTTTATCTAGCTGTGCAGATGTCATGTTGTTCCTTTTTACATACTGTGCGCTGCATACTGTGCATGACACAGTAAATAATACTAGGCGACACACAGTAAAGTTGTCAAGCGGTTAAAATTGACGACGGCCGAAGTTATAGCGGTGGATGATTAGTGAGGTGCATGCAGGTATTCAAATTTGTGACTATTTCGGTGATATGACCAAGCCGCGCGAATGGTATTTGTCGCCAGAAATTTTCTGATTACTGGATATTTTTGGTGAAGGTGTTCATTTGTATGGCGCACCCGAGAGGATTCGAACCTCTGACCTCTGCCTCCGGAGGGCAGCGCTCTATCCAGCTGAGCTACGGGTGCGTACAAGAAGGGTCTTGCAAAAACTGAGCGGCGATTTTAGGGAATAACCGCCGCAATGTCTAGTCTAGCTTGTGAATTCCCTACTGTTTTACCAACTTCAAATTATGGAAATCGAAGCTGAAGTCGGTAAAGTCAGCCACTGCTTGCATGTTGGCGCCAAGCACTTGGTTATTGGGTGCCACTCGAAACTCCACAAAGGCATCGGCTTCTAGCAAGGGCTCATCCCAGCGCACAATAAAAGTATCACCGTTGTAGTGCTCTAGCGTGCCCTTTAACAGTTCAGTGTGGGCAAAGCTCATGCGCAGGCGGCCGTCCTGTTCGGTAATGCGCACATCGCCATACCACGCATCTTTATAGCCGCCAACGTAAGCAGGAATGGGTAATGGTTCACGTACTAGTGCGGGCGTCGGCACTTTAAACGTGGCTTTGCTTTGCATGAATTCGCTATACGCTGTTTGCTCGCTCGCCAACCAGTCTTTATCAGGTAGCCCCAGTAAGTCTTCTAACGCTTCCTCGGTCACCACGGTTAAGCCGTTGAAGGCTTGCTGGTTGCTGAAAACCGTGATTGCAAAGTTGTGCTCAGGAATAATGGTGGTAAGCGATAACATGCCTAAAATACCGCCACTGTGAGACACATGTTTCACGCCGTGGTAGTTCTTCACGAACCAGCCTAAACCGTAGCCACGAAAATGAGTACCCACGGCAGCGGCACTTGCGGGCACGGGCAAGGGGGTCATGAGCTGCCACATTTGCTGCTGTGATTGGGCGCTAAATAGTTGCTCGCCCGCGGGTGACTTACCGGCGTTTAACTGAGTTTGTAGCCATGCACCAAATTCCTTGGCATTACTGGCAATGGCGCCAGCGCCGGCAAAATCCTCTAAGTAATCCAACGGAAATTGGTGTAACTCGCCGTTCATTTCTATGGTTCCCACAGCACGATTTTGGTTGCTTGCAGGAATATTGGAATAGCCTAGGGTGGTCGCCGTCATGCCAAGTGGCTTGAAGAAGGTTTGCTTAATGTAATCGTTGTATGGCATTCCGCTTACCCGCGCGACCACTTCGCCGGCCACCACAAACATCAGGTTGTTGTAGTGAAAACGTTCACGTAAGCCGCTTTCTATAGGAACATGGGCCAGCCCCGCCAATAAATCCGCCGTGCTCTTATCGGTGTTCGGCCAGATCATTAAATCGCCGGCGCCTAAGCCCAGCCCTGAACGATGGCTCAGCAAATCGGCAATGGTGAGTTCGCGAGTGATTGCCGCATCGGCTAAACGGAACTCGGGAATATGCTCGATGACGCGGTCATTCCAGTGCAATTTACCTTGCTCAACTAAGGTGGCAATGGCGGCAGCTGTGAAGGCTTTGGTGTTCGAGGCAATACCGAACAAGGTGTCGGCAGTCACGGGCTCACCCGAGGCGATATCCCGTACACCAAAGCCCTCGGCCAATATGACCTTGCCGTCCTTTACGGCCACCACGGCCATGCCGGGAATATTAAACGCCGTGAGTGATGCTTCGGCGTTGGCGCGAATGCTATCCGCGGTTTGGGCTTGTGTAGGTAAGGCCAGCGTTAGCCCGCTCAGCACTATCCCACTTACCAGCAATCCTTTTAATACTTGTGGTTGCAGCAGCACCGCAGCTGCGGATTTGAATTTTAGCATCATAAGCTTACTCATCCTTTAACGGGGCGAATGATGGCGCAGGCGCCATCATTGAATTGCGCTAACATAGCCGCGAACTGGGATGAAGTCCATGTGTATGCGCTTGACCCTGCCGCAACGGGCTGCGTACTATCACTACACACTATAAAAATTCAGCAAAGCAGAGCAGCAGAGGTATTGAACGTGAAAGCTTCGACAACATTCTCGCCCACCCTACTTGCCAGTTTAATGGCGACCGGCGCCTTGACGATGGCTGCACTTAGTTTTAGCGCGCCAGCTACAGCCCTAACACAACCGGTGGTAAGCGCTAGCAAACCGCATTTGCAGACCGACGATATTTTTAATTTAGAATTTGCCAACGACGTGCAAATTTCACCGAACGGCCGCTACATTGCTTATGTCCGCAATAGTTACGATGTAATGACGGACGGCACCGCACGCAGTATTTGGCTGGTTGATACCAAAACGGGTGCGCAAACACCACTATTTGATGATGGTAAAAGCTATGGCAACTTAGCTTGGTCGAAAGATAGTTCGCGCTTGGCGTTTACCTCTAATCGCAGTGGAAGTAACGAAATTCATGTGCATTGGTTAGCCGAGCAACGCACTGCCACGCTCAGCAATTTGGCGGCTTCGCCACGTGGGTTAAGCTGGTCGCACGATGGCCAGCACATTGCGTTTTTAATGAATGAGGATGCGCCAAAAACGGATTATGCCAAAAGTGTGAAAACGCCGAGCAAACCGAAAGGCGCGAACTGGGCCGCTAGTCCGATTGTGGTAGAACGTACTTATTATCAACGCGATGGTCAGGGTGTAATGCCATCGAGCTACACCCAATTGTTTGTGATCCCGGCCACTGGCGGCAGCGGGGTGAAGGTAACCGAAGGCCCATACGACCATGGTGGTCCGATTGCCTGGACGCCAGACAACAAAGGCTTAATTTTTAATGCCAATCGCAATGCAGAGTGGGAATACCAAACCAACGAGAGCGATTTGTGGCAAGTAACTCTGGCCGATGGCACGCTCACCCAACTGACCGATTTGCCTGGTAGCGAATATGCGCCAAGTATGTCGCCTGATGGCGATTATGTGGCGTTTTTGCACCGCGGCAACGATAAAGTGCCCTACTTAAATAGTACGTTGCATGTGCTGGAGTGGGATACCGACCCTGCCGATATTGAACGGCGCGACGTGCTCACTAGCCTAGATCGCTCGCTGGAAAGCCCGCAGTGGCTCTCGGATGACGAGATTGCGGTGCAATACAATGATCGCGGTCGGGTGAAAGTGGCAAAAGTAAGCTTAAGTGGCCGCCTGACCGACTTAACCGAAGACTTAGGCGGTGTATACACTAGCCGCCCCTATGTAAGCGGCATGTTCTCGGCAGCTGCTGAAGCCGAAGTGATTGCTTACACCCATGGTACCGAATATCGCTTGGCCGATGTCGCCACCGTGGCTGGCAGTAAGCAACGCACCTACACCCAGCTCAATGAAGATGTATTAGGCCAGCGCCAGCTTGGTAAAGTGAACGAAATTACCTACAACTCTAGCTTCGACGATACCAAAATTCAGGGCTGGTACATTACCCCGCCGGATTATGAGGAAGGTAAACGCTACCCGCTTATTGTTGAGATTCACGGTGGCCCACACTTAGCCTATGGCCCGCACTTTGCCGCCGAGCATCAGCGCTATGCGGCGGAAGGTTATGTGGTGTTGTATGTGAATTATCGCGGCAGCACCGGCTATGGTGAGGAATTTGCGAACTTGCTCGATGGTTTCTATTCATCTGAGCGCGATTTTGCTGACCACATGTCTGGCGTTGATACGCTGATTGAACGTGGCATTGCCGATCCGAATAACTTGTACATTGCTGGCGGCTCGGCAGGCGGTATTGCCACGGCCTATGCAGTTGGTTTAACTGACCGCTTTAATGCCGCAGCGGCGACTAACCCGGTCATCAACTGGGTAAGTAAAGTGCTCACTGCCGATAGCTCAATTGGCCAAATTGGCAATCAGTTCCCTGGTATGCCGTGGGAAGAGCTCGAGCATTACTGGCAGCGCTCGCCGTTATCTATTGTCGGCAATGTAAAAACGCCAACCTTATTATTTACTGGTGAGAAAGACCGCCGTACGCCAATTTCGGAAACGGAGCAGTTTTACCAAGCGCTACAACTACAAAAAGTGCCTACCGTTATGGTGCGGGTGCCTGATGCTTATCATGGGGTAACCGCGCGGCCATCCCGTATTGTCGCCAAAGTTGAGCATACCTTGGCGTGGTTCGCGCAATATAAGAAATAACATGGCGTTATTAACCCTCGGCCCAGCGGGAACCTTTTCAGAACGTGCGGCGCAGGTGTATCTGCGCCAGCACCCTGAACTGGGCGACATGGAGTTTGAGTCGAGTTTGCCGCGGGTGTTGCAGCAACTTCAGCGACCTCAGGCAGACAAGGCGGATGCAGCTACTTGTTTACATGCGATTGTACCGCTCGAAAACTTGGTTGAAGGCTTTGTGTCACCGGTGCTCGATGGTCTATTAAACCAAGCGCAACCGGCTACCGACTCAGCACAATTATTTATTGTGGATGAGCTAAGGATTCCGGTGCAATTTAGCTTGGCGGCTACCAGCCAAGCGCCCACCAAGTTATACGCTCAATTCGTCGCCCAAGGCCAATGCACGAAAGCGCTTGAGCAATATCAATGGCCGCGGATAACCACGGCTAGCAATGCCGAAACCGTGCAAAAGTTATTAGCCGACAACGCAGCCGCCGCACTGGTGCCGAGCCATACCGAGGCCGAATTAACTAAGCAAGGCGTGCAGATTCTCGCCAGTGACATTGCCGATACCGCAGATAACGCCACCCGTTTCGTGGTACTCGCCCACCGCCCTGCTCACCTTGAAAAGCAAGCAAATACGCCGTACAAAACCAGCCTACTGCTGATAGATAACGACGATCACCCCGGCTATTTGGCCAAATGCCTGCAAATTTTGGCGTTGTTTAACGTGAATCTCACCTCCATTGTGTCGCGTCCAACCGGTGCTGGCTTTGGCCAGTATCACTTTTTCATTGACTGTGATGGGCATCAAACCGACGCTGATTTGGCACAAGCTTTAGCTGGCTTACGCCGGTTTAACGATTTAATCATCCTTGGAAGTTATCCTAGCGCTAGCATCCGCCTTTGATCTGGCATATCTTTAAGTTATCTTGCATAAAAAATGTGCGCGTTGCGTAGTTAGCAATGCCCGTCCGCAACTCGGAGGCGGTTATTAAAGAACGGCATTCAGGATTATTTTGGTGGCTGAGTAGGCGGCGGGAAACGAACGTGAAATCATGGCTGCTAGTCGGTATAACTGGCTTTTGGTTCATGCTGTGCTCGGCACACGCGAACCATGGCGAAGCTCCCTCTGTTCATGATTTTTTCAAGGAAACCTTCACCACGCGCGAAGGTTTGCCGCACAACACCGTTAATGATATTACCCAAACCGCTGATGGCTACTTGTGGTTTGCCACTTGGGAAGGGGCCGCCCGCTTCAACGGTCGCGAATTTCAGATTTTTGACCGCTCCCCCATTACAGGTCTACCCGATTCAGGCATTCGCGCATTAGATGCCAGCGAATCCGTAGGCTTAGCAGTGGCTGGTGCGCGCGGCGGCTTCGCACTGCATCATCAATACGACTGGCAGGCCATTGGTCCGTTACCCACCATCATTAATCAAGCGCTCATTACCAGCGATGATAGCGTCTGGCTAGCCACTGAAGGCTCTGGGGTGTATCGCTATCACCCTCAACAAGGCTTACAGCAGTACAACACCGTAAAAAATGGTGATACTGCCGATGCATTGCAAGCCCTTGCAGAAATTCCTGGTGTCGGTGTTGTCGCAGGTGGCACCCACGGTTTATTTATTCTTAGCCAAAATCAATTAAATCAGGGGGTCGAGGCATCCTTCGAGCCCATTAGTGGCAGCGCCGCCTTGGACAACATTCGAGTGCTCTCATTGTTATGGGAAGCGACCGATCAACAGTTATTAATTGGCACCGAAGCCGGACTCTACCGCTGGCAAGCCGGGGCTATTACCACCGTTGACCCACGTTTGGACGACCTGCGGGTTTCACAAATTTTACGCGCAAGCGACGGCTCGTTGTGGCTCGGCACCCTCGATCGAGGCTTATTCCGACTCGGCGAGCATGGCCTTGAGCACCTCAACGCACCCAAAGATTTACCTAATAGTCGAGTGGTAGCGCTCTACGAAGACCGCGAACGCAGTATTTGGGTGGGCACTAACGGTGGCTTGGTGAGGTTGCGCGAAGCGCCATTTCAAACCATTACCCGTGATGATGGCTTAAGTGATAACTTTATTCGCACGCTACTGCCACTTGGTGAGCAGACCATTATGGTGGGCACCAGCGTTGGTTTAAGCACCATTGAAGCGGAGCAGGTACGGCCCTATCAAGGACCACGCGAATTGCGCACGCCATCAGTGTTGAGTTTGGCGAAAACCGACGCCCATCTGTGGGTAGGTACCTACGCCTCGGGCATATTTAGAACCGAGCTGAGTACCGGTGCCGTCACGGATCAAAGCCGCGCGAATGTATTACATGTCACCCAAGCCGAAGGGCTACCGGTAAACGAAATTCGGGCGATTCTGCCGCGCCCCAATGGCGATGTCTGGGTGGGCACTGCCCAAGGTTTGGCGCGGTTGAAATTTACCCCTACCGGCCAGCTTCGCGATATCGAAACCTTCACTCATGCCGATGGCCTGCCGGGTAACTTCTTGATTGCCTTAACCGCAACTCCAGATGGCCGGATTTGGATTGGTACCGGTGATGGCGCTGCCGTTATGACCGCAGTGGATACCGACACCCCGGTCATTACGCCGCTCGCACTGCGCCAACTCGATGGCGCCGCTTACACTTTTGGGTTTCATTATCAGGCCTCGGCTAACACCTTATGGCTCGCAACAGACCGCGGCCTCGTGCACTATCCATTAAGTGCAAATGACGCGGACGCTGAAGTACCCGCGCCGAGTATTATCGGGCGCGCCCAAGGCCTTCCCTTTGATAAATACTTCGCAGTCACCATTGATAACCTTGATCATATTTGGTTGTCGAGTAACCGCGGCTTGGTGCGCTTTGAGCTCTCCGCGGCACTCGAAGTTGTGAACAACCAACGTGAACAAGTAGTGCCCGACATTTTTGGCGAAGCTGATGGTATGTTGAGCTCACAAGCTAATGGCGGTTCATCACCCACTATTGCGCAAACTGCCGATGGTCGGGTGTGGTTCGCCACCGCAACGGGCGTGGCGACGGTGCAACCGGAGCGCTTAGTGAGTGCGGTACAATCCGCGCCGCCAGTGGTTATTGAAGGGTTTGAGGCCGATGGCCGTTCACTACCACTAACTAACACGCAAGCGCTTGCGGCGGCCACCAACCGAGTGACCATTCGGTATGCTGGGTTAGGGTATGTGATGCCGCAACGTGTACGTTATTTCACGATGCTGGAAGACTTTGATGAAGATTGGGTGGCGCGCGGTAACTTAACCACCGCGGAATACACCAATTTGCCGCCCGGGAACTATGTTTTTAAGGTGCGGGCTTTCTACCCGGGCACCGAAGAAATTAGTGCCGAAGCTCAGCTTAATTTTCATATTACCCCCGCGGTTTACCACTATAAATCCTTCTGGTTTGCGCTCTTACTGGCCGCATTGCTATTAGTGTGGCTGGCCTTGCGTTACCGCGAAGGGCGCTTGCGCATCACCGAGCGCAAGTTGCGTGAGTTAGTGGCGGAAAAAACTCAAGAACTTGCGCGCCAAGCCCGCGAAGATCAGCTCACGCGACTCGCCAATCGACGTGCTTTTGATGAGCAATTAGAGCGTGAATTTGAGCGTGCCGAGCGCTATCAAAAGCCATTGTGCCTGGCCATTATCGACATAGATTTCTTCAAACGTATTAACGATGACTACTCCCATGCGCAAGGTGATTTGGCGCTTCAGTTAATTGCCAAGGAACTGCAGTTGGCGGCTCGCCAAGTTGACTTTTTAGCGCGTTGGGGTGGCGAGGAGTTTGTAATTTTACTGCCTGAAACCACGCTAGAAGAGGCGGTACTGGCTTGCGAGCGCATCCGCAGCCATATTGCCAAGGCCGACTTCAGTACAGTCGCAGCCGATTTAAAATTAACGGTGAGTATTGGTTTGGCCGGTAATGAGCAAATTGATAGTCGCGACAAACTTATTCAACGCGCCGATGAAGCCTTATATTTGGCGAAACGAGCCGGCCGTAACTGCCTGCGGACCGCCTAATGTGGTGGCGTTCAAGCGTGACTAAGTTGTGCTTTGCGGCGCTGTTTTTGGCCGGTATTTTATGGGCGAGTGAGTGGCATTGGTGGGTGCTTGCCAATCCATTTCCACTGCTGTTTGTGCTGTTCTACTTGGTCAGTGCCAGCGTGCTGCGCTTTGGCAGTGAGAGTTTTCAGGTGCTTTATGTGGCGCTACGGCGATGCTTCAAACCCCGCACCGCGCTGCCCTCGCCAGCACTTAGTGCGAAAGTACATGCCCAGTTAAAAGCCCAACGCCGTTATTGTTACAGCGCTGGGCTTGCAGGTTTCGTAATTGGCGCGATTACCATTCAATTTTTCGCGGGCCAAGCTGAACAGATCCCTAATTACCAATATGCCTATGCCGCCAATATGCTTCCGCTATGGTATGCCTTTGTGCTGGCAGAATTTGTGCTGGCGCCCACCTTACAGGCCTGGCGCCAGGGTTTTCGGGCCTAAGTTGTTTGCTTAGTCTGCTGCACTGTAGGCCGCTCGAATATCAGCTAATAACGCATCAAGCTCGGCACGGCTATACCAAGTGCCGCGTAACATCACCCCATTAGCCTGAGTAATGCCACTTAAATCCTCTAGCGGATTGCCTTGCATGACAATAAAGTCAGCGCGTTGACCCGGGGCAATAGAACCAAATTCATCGGTCTCGGCAAAGTAATCACCCACCGCTCGGGTGGCGGTATAGATGATGTCACTGTTGCTGAAGCCGGCTTCTTGCATCGCGCTAATTTCATGTGCAATCGAAAAGCCCGGCACACTGAATAGCTGCGGTGCATCGGTACCAAACCATACCGGCACCCCACCCTCATACAAAGCTCGCAACAAGCGATCCCGATTGCGGCTTTGTTGCGCGGCTGCTTGGCTGTTGCGATATGGCGTATCTGGGTTAGCTAAAAAGCCCAACCAGCGCTCGCGCACCGCGGTCGGCACTAACGCGAGTTCGGGATAGGCCCGCATTGCATCGGCATCGGCCGCGCCAATTAAAGTGCGCCACAACGCTTGGGTAGGTACCACACCCACTTGGTGCTCCAAGCTCAACTTCACCGCTTGATCGAGCTGGGTCTCGGTAATGGGGGTATTCACTGCGTTTAAGTATTCTAAATACCCATCCAAGTGGTCAATAGAGCGTTGCCCAGCCTGCAAGGCCTGGCCGAGTCCGACATCACTAGGCACATGGCCACCAAAGTCGAACTCAAGTGAGTTGGCGAGATCGGCAATCGCCAAATACTCTTCTAAGCTTAGGCCCGGATGAATTTTAATTAAATCCCAGCCGCCCGCATGTTGATCGCGTACCCGCTGTAACGCCTGCGCGACTGACTGCACGGAACCGCCACTAAAACTCGGACCTGCTAAAAATAGCGTCGGACCAATGCGTTTACCCTCTGCAATATCGGTTTTCAGTTGCAACTGATGTGGATGCCCAAGCATGCCGCGCACTGTCGTCACGCCAGCCGCCACATAGAGCTTGAGCACGTCATCTAAGTAACGGCTTGGGATACCCTCAAAAGAGGTGGCTGGTGGCACATGACCGTGCATTTCGGCGAATCCGGGCAGCAAATAGGCGCCCTTACCGTTGATGGTTTGCACGCCAGGCGGTGGTGTAATCTTGCCCGCCACCGTCACAATACGGTCGCCCTGCACCAGTACTTGCATGTTGCGCGCAATGGGCAACTCACCCGTCGGGCGCTCTAACACGGGCACCACATTAACATTGGTGAGTAGATAGCCACTGGCGGCGGGTGCAGAGGTTGCGCTCGCCGGCGCCGTCGGTGCACTGCTACAGCCGGCCAAGCCAAGCACTACCGCAACGCCCAGCCAAAACGATTTCATCTTCAACATGGTGGTTCTCCGTCATGGAATAGATTCGGTTGCAACCGCGTCCCGCTGCCGCTACCTTGCTTATTAATCGCTCAATTACTCTTGAGGATAGTTGTTCGTGTCGCAAAAACCTAGCGCCACATCGCGCCCAGTGCCGATTGCCCGAACTTGGGCCCAGTTCGTCCAAACTCATGCTGCCGCCGCGGTCAGTTCCGGTGTGCGTATTCTGAGTAATAATGACGAAGCCTTTAGCGCCCGCTTACAAAGTATTCGCCACGCGCAAAAATGGATCGCCATACAAACCTACTTATGGCACGACGATGACGACGGCCGCACGCTTTTTGCTGAGCTGTTGGCCGCAGCCGACCGTGGCGTAGAGGTATACTTACTGATTGATGATATGGATGTGCGCGGCAATGACTTTGTGCTCGCTTTAGTCGATCAGCATCCACGCATTAAGATTCGGCTGTTTAACCCATTTCAATGGCGCTGGAGTGGCGTTCATGCCCTAGTCGAAGTGCTCTGGCGAGGCAGCTTTTTGAATCATCGCATGCATAACAAAGCTTGGATTGTTGATGGTTTATTCGCGATTGTTGGCGGGCGCAATATTGGTAGTGCCTATTTTCGTCAGCAGGTTCAGCAGCAACCTGAGTCGAGCGGGCATTTTGTTGATTTAGATGCGGCCATGGTCGGGCAGATTGCGGTGAGCGTTGAAGCGGCATTTTGGCAATATTGGCGCAGCCCGCGCAGTGTGCCCATTCAACGCTTACGCCGTATGCGTCGCGCCGCCAAAGCCTGGTTACATCACCCATGGATTCAGCAATTACGCCAATTACCCACCTTACGCGCCGCCCTCCAGCATGGCGGTGGTGAATGCCAAGCCGATTGGTTCGATCCCGAGCATTATGTGTGGGAAAACGAATTACAGTATGTCGCTGATGATCCGCAAAAAGGTAGCGCCGGTAAAAGCTCTCAAGCGGAGGTGGTGGCGGCCTTGGCCTTTCATTTAGCTCGCACACAACAGCGTTTGCGGATTATTTCGCCTTATTTTATTCCCGGCACAGCTGGCGTCGATATGCTTGCGGCCTTGGTTGCTCGTGGCGTACAAGTGCAAATCCTCACCAATTCTTTAGCCAGCAACGATGTGCTACTGGCACATGCAGGTTATGCCAAGTTTAGAGCGGATTTACTGCATGCTGGAGTAGAGCTGTTTGAACTAAAAGCCACGCCTAAACTGCGAATGAGATTGGGTAGTAGTCGCGCCAGCTTGCACACTAAAGCTATGTTGTTTGACCAGGCGCAAGGCTTTATTGGCTCATTCAACCTTAGCGCAAGATCGGCGAATATTAATACGGAAAGCGGCATTTTCATTAAAAATGATGAATTATCGGCGCAACTTTCCCAGCTTTGGGATTATTACACGACCCCAGAACGGGCAATTCAGGTGAACTTGCAACGCAATGGCGACAAGTACTGTCGTTGGTGGCGTCGGCTTGGTGCTTGGTTCGCGGTTCACTTGCCGCTAGAATCACAGCTATAATGATTAGCCGGCTTGACGATGAACAAGCCGTCCTTACACAACAGGTTTTAACCAACAGGTGAGTTGCAATGCCAAGCTTTGATATTGTATCCGAAATCGATGAAGTTGAATTACGTAACGCGGTTGATAACGCTAACCGTGAACTAACCACCCGCTTCGACTTCCGCGGCGTAGAAGCCACGATTGAGCAAAAAGAATTGGTGGTTACCCTCACCACCGAATCCGAATTTCAGCTACAACAATTGCAGGATATCTTCTACAACCATTGTGCTAAGCGCAACATCAGCACCGCTGGGGTGGACATTGAAGATGAGCCTTCGCGCTCAGGCAAAACCTACAGCTACACCATTAAGTTCAAGCAAGGTATTGAGCAGCCGGTGGCTAAGCAGATCATTAAATTATTGAAAGATCAGAAGCTGAAGGTGCAAGCCTCGATTCAGGGCGACAAGGTACGGGTGAATGGCAAGAAGCGTGACGATTTGCAATTAGCTATCGCCACGCTGCGTAAAGATGAAACCATTGAATTGCCGCTACAGTACGAAAACTTTCGCGACTAAACCAAGCTCAACTGCGACTTAACCCATCGCTGGGTGGGTATTCGCAAATAGTGGTTGTTGGTCGGCCCGTGCTAGTAAGTCGCGTAAATTTGGATAGGCTTGCAAATCCAGCAACTGGCGGAACGAAGCCCAGCTTAAATAGCAGGCTAAACGCAGCTCACCATCGGTTAATGCACTATCGCCCTGCCACTGGCGCGCTTCTAACGCCGCCAGGGTCGCTTCAATGCGCGACGCTTGGCGCGCGACGTAGCTGCTTTGTTCTGCCGTGACACCATCTTTGTTCAACAAAAATAAATTCACTTGCGTGTCGAGCAAGGTGTTGGCTAAACAGAACAAGTCATAATCTTGCACATCGGCAAAAAATGGCTGCCCCGCTTGTTCACGAATGGCTTTTAAAATGGCCGCTGAGTCATGTAACAAGGTGCCATCGGCAAGCTCGGCATAAGGTACTCGATGAGTAGGCGTACCGGTTAGGCTGGCTGCATGATCGGCCAGAACGAAGTCAAATTTTTGCCCGGTTTGAGCAAGCGCCACGCGACAGTGACGAACGAAGGGTGATGTTAAACTGCCATATAATTTCATGAATGAACCTCAACGCGCCTATGATAAAGTTCGTGTTCGTTCTTCCGCCTCGCGGAAGCGCTTAAGACTAGCACAGCGGAAACCACATAATGAAACGACTTCTGCAGTATTTATTGAAAGGTTTGGCCATTTTATTGCCACTCATTTTAACCATTGCATTGGTGCGCTGGTTACTGATGACAATTGAAAGCTGGCTGAAACCTGCATGGCAGGCTTTATTGCCCGAAAGTTATTACTTTCCCGGCCTCGCCATGATTAGTTTTCTCGCTATCGCCATTTTTATGGGCTTCAGTTCGCGCTGGAAACTCATTTATGGGGTATGGATGATTCCCGCTAAGCTCATGGAGCGCTTGCCGGTTTTACGCAAACTGTATGCCACCATTAATGATGTTTTTGACCTGATGTCGGGCAAAAACTTTAGCGACGAGGCCGTGGTGCTGGTGGATATGCCAGGTAGCAATATGCAATTAATTGGCATTGTAACTAAACTGCCCGGCGTGAAAGGTGACCCTATTTCCGAGTGCTTAGATGACGACCAAATTGCGGTATACCTACCGATGAGTTATATGATTGGCGGCTACATGGTGATGGTACCGCGGAGCGCCACGACCAAATTGAATATGAGCCCAGCAGATGCCATGCAACTTGTGATTAGCGGCGGGTTGGGCAAAATGAAGCAGAACAATAGCAAACCACAGGCAGAGGACTTGCAATGAATGCCACTGAAGTAGAAATTAATGCCGCCGGCACCGCCACTCATAGCGTTATTTGGTTACATGGCTTAGGTGCTGATGGCCACGACTTTGCGCCGTTAGTTCCCCACTTAGGACTTAGCAAACATGTGCGGTTTATTTTCCCGCATGCACCGCGTATGCCAGTGACGATAAACGGCGGCATGCAAATGCCTGCGTGGTATGACATTTTAGAAATGAGTATTGAGCGTAAAGTTGATACGGCACAACTAGAAGCCTCGGCAACTCGGGTACACGACTTAATTGAGCGCGAACATGCGCGCGGTATTCCCTATGCCAATATTTTAGTGGCCGGCTTTTCCCAAGGTGGTGCGGTGGCGTATCAAGCAGCGCTTACTTTTCCTGAGCCACTGGCTGGCGTTTTAGCGTTATCCACCTACTTCGCGACGGCAGACACCATTGCGCGCCATGATGCGCAACTGCAAACGCCGATACTCATTCAGCATGGTTTGCAAGATCCGGTCGTGCCAGAAATGCTCGGCCAGCGCGCCTTTGAAACTTTGCAACGCTTGGGCTATCCGGTAAGTTATCAAACCTTCAATATGCAGCACCAAGTGGTGCCAGAGCAGATTGAGAAAATGCGCAGCTGGCTGGCCGCACAACTAAGCTAGCTGGCCATACGCACCTGGTTGCGACCGTTTTCTTTAGCATTATAAAGGGCTTCATCGGCGGCCACCATCACCGCGTCGAGGTCTTTATATTGACGCTCAAATGCGGCTAACCCTAAGCTCATGGTAACGGTGACGCGCTCCCGCGACTGCGGTGCGTAAAGTTCGAGTTGCTCAACCCCTTTACGCACTTTCTCGGCCACCTGCAAACCGTCTCTGCCTGCGGTTTGCGGGAGCAATAACGCAAACTCCTCACCGCCCATGCGCGCAAATACGTCAACATCACGCACTAAGTTGGCGATGCAAGCGGCCACTTGCTTCAAAACATCATCTCCAAAACCGTGGCCATAGGTATCGTTCAGCTTTTTGAAAAAATCGATATCCATCATCACAAAGCTGCCGAGCTGGTCGGGGTAACGTAAAAAGCGCTGCCACTCATGATTCAAGCGTTGCATCATGTAACGTCGGTTTGGCACTTGAGTCAGTTCATCTACCAACGCTTGCCGCCGTAACCGCAACTCCAGCTGTTTAAATTCAGTAATATCCTGCACGGTGCCAACCATCCGAAACGGTTGACCGTCTTCATCACGCTCCAAGGTCGCCAACTCATGCACCCAACGCACGCTACCATCCGGGCGAACAATACGATGCTCGACATCATGGCGACCCACTTTTAAAGCTTTTGCTTCACTTGCCAGTACTTCGTCAAAATCCTCTGGGTGAATGAGTTGATTAAGCACTTTCACGCTCGGCCTGGTGGTTTTAGGGTCAAGCCCAAACATGCGATAAATAATCGGCGACCACCAGAGTTCACCGGTAGCAATATTGGAGGTCCAGTGACCGAGTTGCGCGACTTCTTGAGCTTGATTCAGGCGCACTAAGTTCAGCGCTAAATCGTCCTCGAGCACTTTGCGCTCAGTAATATCCTGATGAGTACCGCAAATCCGCACCGGACGCCCACTAAAGTCACGATTAATGATTTCCCCATGCGCCTCAATCCAGCGCCAACTGCCATCCGCATGGCGCATCCTAAATACATGTAAATACTCGTCGGTATCGCCCCGAGCATAAGCCATCAGCTTTTCTATCATTTTGGGGTAATCATCGGGATGCGTGAGCGCCTTAAAGGTACTCATGTTGGGTTCTAGCTGACGTACTTTGCGCCCCAACATGGTCGCTAAGGTTTGATTGAAGTAAATGTGGTAGCTGGGTAGGCGTAAATCCCAAGTACCGATGTTGGCAGCTTTTAAGGCATGGTATTTCTGATCAAGCGAGCGCCGAATTTCCATCGAAATAGAAGCAATAACCGCAGCGGCAACTGCCAGGCTCACAATATACAGCCAATGCGCACCTAACGGATTAGCAAATAAGCTAAACACGCCACGCTCATTCAGAGTGCCAAAAGTAGCGATCACGGTGAACAGCAAAATCGCAATCGATGACACTTGCAAGTTGGTGGTAAGTGAAATCCAAATCACCGCCAACATGGGTAGCATGAGCATGCCGTAGGCAAATTGAGTACTGTTTAGATAGAAAATTTCCAGCGCCAGCGCGAGTAGTAATGCCGCCGCAACACCCGAAAAACCGCGGGTTAATGGTTGCACGTACGCGCGCGCGAACACCAGCAAAGGCAAACCGACTAATAACACCCCCGCGGCATCACCTAACCACCAGTACACCCACGCCATGAGTGCTTGTTCGGCGCCAACCAAACCCAAAGCATAGAGTTGCAAGACGCCGGCAAGGGCTGCCAGCGCCGCGGTTAAGGTTACGCCATAAAGCAAAAATAGGAGCAAATCGCGGCCGCGCTCAAAGTCACGATTAAATTTAAGGCGCAACATCAGCCAGCTCACGAACAAGGTAATTATGGCGTTGCTTAGCCCAATACCCAGCCCTTGCGGCCAAATAATGTCGGAAATGAAGAAACTTAAGGCCACTTCAGCCAGCAATGCCGCTGGCCAGAGTGATAAGCGCCAGCGGAGCAATAAACCAATGGCGACCCCTGCTGGCGGCCAAATTAAGGTCACAAAGGTTTGTTGGTTGGCGTAGGTTTGGGCGTATTCAAGGCCAATCGCGCCGGTCACAAAATATAGCAGCGCAAGCGTGACAAACTGCACGCTATAGCGATGCCATATTGTCGACCCGGTTAGTCGACCAGTCGTTGCAGTTTGCTGGTCCATACTGATGCTAATTGCTCCGCGCGTTCGGTGCTTTCAACCATAACATTGACGTGGCCGACTTTGCGACCCGGGCGCGGCGCTTTGTTATACCAGTGACAATCGGCCGTCGCTATTCGCCATAATTGGTCAGGAATGGCATCCACACCAATCACATTCAGCATTAAAGTAGGTGCCACCATAAGTTCGGGCAAGGGCAACCCCGTTAAACAGCGCATATGCAACGCAAACTGATCAACGTTAGCGCCGGTTTGACTAAAGTGACCACTGTTGTGTACCCGCGGTGCAATTTCATTCACCAATAATTGCGCCTGTTCGCCATCTCCGACCACGAAAAACTCAATCGCTAACACGCCAACGTAATCAAGGGCATCCGTAATGGCTTTAAAATACTGTTCCGCTAGTTGTTGTAGCTGCGCGGGTTGCGCTTCGCCCGCCACGCTGTAACTCAAAATTCCCTGCGTATGCACGTTCCGAATTAGCGGATAACAGACGCGCTCACCATTCTGATCGCACGCGCCCACCAATGAGACTTCGCGCACGAAGGGAATCATATCTTCCACAATGCCCGCTTGTTGCCCCGCACTCGCCACCAGCGCGGCAATATCGTCACCTGGCTGCCAGCGCCATTGGCCTTTGCCATCGTAGCCGCCACTAGCGGCTTTAATTACCACCGGCTGTTTGCACTGTTTCAACAGTTCAGTTAACTCGGCAGCGTTGGTAAACGCACGCCAAGGTGAAGTGGGTACTTCACAGGCATCAAACAAAGACTTTTCACTGCGTCTATCGGTAAGCGAGGTAATTTTATCGGGGTCCATCAAGAACTTGTCGTGGGCGATATCAATCACCTCAGCAGGCACAGCCTCGTGCTCCCAACTCACCACATCAGCCCAATCAACCGCCTCTTGCAAGCTCATCGCTAATGGTAAATCGGCGGCTAACGGCATTACCTGCTGGGTACGCGTGCTATACAACAATATCGAATCGCCCTGCTGGATACCGGCGCGCCCTAACATGTGGCCGAGCTGACCATCACCAATGAGCAACACTTTCATGCGCCAAGCTCCAAGTCACGATTTTGCATGACGGTCTCGCGTTGCTTAGCACGAAATGCCTGCACTCGTTCGCGCACGGCTAAGTCGCTGCTACCAATAATTTGCGCTGCCAACAAGCCTGCGTTGGCTGCACCTGCGGCACCAATGGCTAAAGTACCCACTGCGACGCCTTTGGGCATTTGCACAATGGAGAGCAAGCTATCTAAGCCTTTCAAGGTCTTGCTTTGCACCGGCACCCCAAGCACCGGCAACGCGGTAAACGCCGCCAGCATACCTGGTAAGTGGGCAGCGCCACCGGCGCCAGCAATCACGACCGGCACGCCATCGGCCTCGGCCGCTTGCATGGTCGTTTGCAGTAAATCAGGGGTGCGGTGAGCGGATACCACTTGCGCGCGCCAAGGCACCTCAAGTTCATTGAGCATTTTGGCCGCTTCTTGCATCACGGGCCAATCAGATTGTGAGCCCATCAAGATTAATACCGGTGCCATGCTAAGTTCCTCTTCGCTGCGGTTCGTGAAAAGGCGTGAATTGTAGCTATTGCGCGCAATTGGCGCAAATTTAATCGCATGGCAATGGTGCGGCGTTGCTAGTTAGAGGGTTGCGATTCAGCTGTGGAGCTCGCGCTTTCCAGCGGACTGGTAATGACTTGATTGCGCCCCGTGGTTTTGGCGTTATATAAGGCTTGATCAGCGCGACTTAGCCATTGCGACCAACTTTGCTGAGCTTGCAGTGCGGCTACGCCGGCACTAGCCGTGAGTTCTACGGTGGCATCTTTGCCTTTAAATGGGCGCCCACCGATAACCTGAATAAGCTTAGCCGCAACTCGTTGGGCAGCGCCTTCATCGGTGTTCGGCAACACCACCAAAAACTCTTCGCCGCCCACCCGAAACACCGTATCGGTGGCCCGCACTGCGCCCAATAGGCGCTTGGCAGTTTGCTTCAGCAGCTGATCGCCAAATAAATGGCCATGATTGTCGTTCAAGATTTTAAAGTGGTCTAAATCCAACATGATAATGCTCGCTGGCTGCTGATAGCGTTGTAGCCGCTCAATATTATCCACTAAGGTTTCGGTAACTCGGTTACGGTTTAGAAGCTGAGTAAGCGGGTCGGTCACCACCAACGAGGTCATGCTACTTTGCAAGCGCGATAACAACACGATAAAGGTAAAGCCAAGCACCACTAACATGGCCAACGACACCGCAAACCGCCAGGCATCACCAGGCGGCATGGCATACCAAGCGCTACCCACTAAACTGCAATACACCAGCGGAATCGTGACCACGGTGAGTCTGCGGTTGAACAAAAAGAACATGGCACTCAGGGCCGGGTAAGCCCAGTACAAACCGCTTTCATGATTTAACTGAATAGAATAGTTGGTGGCGAATGCCGCAATGATCACGAACATCGCATGAAAGGTTTGGGGTAAGAGCTCGCGCCGAGATTTCCATGCACCCCAGCCAAATACCACGCCGGCCACGCCCAAAATGACCGCTAATAAATCATTGCCGATGGAGGTTTGTACCACGCTGAGAACGAACGCCCCAATCGTGGCCGCAATATAAATATTACGCACCGTTTTTTGCCGAAACCGACGCAGCGCAAGCGCCGGTGAATCCCGGCCCTGCTCACGTTGCGCGTTGAGTTGTGCACTACTGCTGGTCATGCTGCTGGCGTTACTACTTAAGTATGGCGATGACTCGATATTAGCCGAGAACGGTTTTAATTACCAAGCCAATCAAAGTCACACACAACACCCCGCCCAACCACAACCCGAGGAACCATAACCAGCGCCGCTGTTGCTCAGTCATGATAGCCACTATTCACATCTACTTTGCCGCGGAACACCCAATAGGTGTAACCGGTGTAGGCAAAAATAATGGGGATCAGAACCGCGGCGCCAACCAACAAGAATTTTAGGCTGTTATCGGGTGCAGCCGCCTGCCAGATAGTAATAGCTCGTGGTACCAGATAGGGGAAGATACTCACTGCAAACCCCGCAAACGCGAGTAAGAACAAACCCAGCGCCCACAAATACGGACGCCCCTGCTGATTTTTCCGCAGAGCGCGCAACAAGCCCAAAGTAACCAGGGTTAATACCGCGGGCAATGCCCACAGCCACAGCGACGCCGGAAAACTAAACCACCGCTCAGCAATAGCCACGTCGCGCCAAGGCAAATACAAGCTGACCGCCGCAATGCAAGCCACCAGCGCAAACGCCAACGGCCGCGCAAGTTCATACGCCCGCGCTTGTAAAGGTCCAGCGGTTTTCATGATCAGCCAAGTGGCGCCAAGTAGCGCATAGCCAATCACCACCGCTAGCCCACAAAACAGCGTAAAGGGCGTGAGCCAGTCGAACCAGCCACCGGCGTAACTGCGCTCGACCACTTTAATACCTTGCAGCATGGCGCCAAGCATAATGCCCTGGCTCAGCGCCGCCACTACCGAGCCGACAATAAAACTCAAATCCCACAGGGGTTTGGCGCGCTTGGTTTTGAAGCGGTATTCAAACGCCACGCCGCGGAAAATAAGCCCCAGCAACATGGCAATGACCGGCATGTACAAGGCTGGCATAAGTACCGAATACGCCAGCGGGAATACTGCCAGCAGCCCGCCGCCACCAAGCACCAGCCAGGTTTCGTTGCCATCCCACACTGGCGCCACCGTATTCATCATCACATCGCGATCTTGCTCCGCTTGGAACCATGGGAACAGCATGGCCACACCTAAATCGAAGCCATCGAGCGCCACATAAGCAAACACAGCAACCGCGATTAAAATGGCCCAGATGAGGGCATAATCAAGGGTAAATTCCATCACTCGAGCCTCCGTTTATTGGTCGCTATCGTCGGCCATTAGCCGTTCTGCAGCAACGCCTTGGTTTACCCGGGCATAGGCCGGAATGTTGACGTGACGCGGATCGCTCGCCATTTTTCGCAAAATGTAGAAAGTACCGGCACCAAAGACCAAGAAGTACACGACGATAAACGCCAACAAGCTACCGGCAACGCCCTCCGCCGCAATCGGCGAAGCGGCATCGGCGGTTTTCAGCAGCCCATACACCACCCAAGGCTGACGGCCGACTTCAGTGACGACCCAACCAGCAACCACAGCGACAAAGCCACTCGGCGCCATAACTAATGCGGCGCGATGCAACCATGGCGCCTGATACAGCTTGCCGCGCCAACGCATAAACGCCGACCACAAGCCAATACCGACCATAGCCACGCCAATCCCGACCATGATCCGAAACGCCCAGAATACAATCGGCACCGGCGGCCACTCTTCGCGCGGGAACGCATCTAGCCCAGTCACCTCAGCATCCCAATCATGTTTAAGGATAAAACTTGCGAGGCCAGGGATTTTCACAGCGTAATCTACTTCCGCCGTTTCCATATTCGGCATCCCGAATAAATACAGCGGCGCTCCAGCTTGGGTTTCAAAGTGGCCTTCCATCGCCGCCACTTTGGCCGGCTGATGCTGTTGCGTGTTCAAGCCATGTAAATCACCCACAAATACCTGCAGCGGCGCCACGATAAGCGCCATCCACATCGCCATCGAAAACATCTTGCGAGCGGCTAAGTTGGCGCGATCTTTAAGTAAGTGCCACGCTGCTACGCCGCCCACCACAAACGCCGTGGTTAGATAAGCCGCCAGCAACATATGCGCGAGCCGATAAGGAAATGAGGGGTTAAACACCACCGCAAACCAATCCGTGACAATAAATTGGCCCACATCATTCATGGCAAACCCGGCTGGCGTCTGCATCCAGCTATTTACCGACAAAATCCAAAAGGCGCTAATCGCGGTGCCAATCGCCACCATTAAGGTCGCAAAAAAGTGTAGTTTTTCGCCCACCTTGTTCATGCCGAACAGCATCACGCCCAAGAATCCAGCTTCTAAAAAGAAGGCGGTGAGCACTTCATAGCCCATCAGTGGCCCTATCACCGGCCCAGCCTTGTCGGAGAATACCGACCAGTTAGTGCCGAATTGATAGCTCATCACAATGCCCGACACCACGCCCATGCCGAACGCCACCGCAAATATTTTCACCCAATAGCGAAACAGTTGCTGATATACAGGGTTACGGGTTTTTAAAAATAGCCCTTCAAGGACGGCTAAAAAGCTGGCAAGACCAATGGTAAATGCCGGAAATATAATATGGAATGCCACCGTAAAGGCGAACTGAAAGCGCGCTAAATCGAGCGCTGAAAACATCCCGACCATAGATTCTGTCATGATACGAACCTCGTCATCATGTGGGTGTGATGCTTACTCTACGCCGCTTGCCGACGTTACACACTGGATCATTTCTAATGCTTGCCATACTTTTTATATGGGTAAGCGTGCGCGAAAGATCAGCATCTTTACACGCTCTGCTGGTCTCTAGCGCGAGTGGGAAAGGGTATTCTCGACCATGGTCGACTGGTAATCCCGCTGTTTTAGCCGCACACTTATTACTATAGTCACATACCAGATAATGCAGTTACTGCGTGCAACAGGTGGTCGTAGATGCAAGCTAATCCCTTACTACAGCAAGATCAAAGCGTCGTCGTCATTGTCGATGTACAAGAAAAGTTAGCCCCAGTCATTCACCAACGCGATCAGGTGTTGGGCCGTATTCGCTGGCTTGGCGAAATCAGTAACGAGCTTGATGTACCGGTAGTGGTAACGGAGCAGTACCCCAAAGGCTTAGGCTTTACCGTGCCTGAACTAAGCCGCGTTATTGAGCATGCACGGGTGGTCGAAAAGTTACATTTCAGTGCCTTGCAGCAAGACACCTTCGCCGAGGCCTTGAACGAACTTGCCCGCCCACAAGTAGTATTAATGGGCATGGAAACCCATGTCTGTATTTTGCAAACCGCTGCAGATTTGTTAGCGGCGGGGTATCGAGTATTTGTGGTCGAGGATGCGGTCGGCTCACGGCGTGATTCCGACAAACAAACTGCATTAAAGCGCTTACGCCAATTTGGCGCGCAAATTATTAGTTCAGAAATGGCCGCTTATGAATGGCTGCATCAATCTGGAACAGATACTTTCCGCCACATTACCAAGAATTGGATACGTGCAAAATAAACTATATTTGACAGACTTAGCGAAGGGCGTATACTTACTCGCGCTAGAAAAGTTCGGCTATATTATATTTGCGGCCTGTTTACGAAGTCGTTTTGCTGTACCTCGTTTTGTAAGTCCCAAGTAATACCCACTGTTTCTAAGCATTGGTAATTAATTCACATGCACTACGAGGAATTCACAGCATGTCTACAGTAACTGGTAAAGTAAAATTCTTTAACGAAGCTAAAGGCTTCGGTTTCATCGAGCAAGAGCAAGGCGCTGACGTGTTTGTACACTTCTCTGCTATCCAATCAGACGGTTTCAAAACCTTAGCTGAAGGTCAGCAAGTACAATTCACTATCGCTCAAGGTCCTAAAGGTCCTCAAGCTGAAAACGTTGTACCTATGTAATTAGGTCGCAACCACCCTCGGGTGATTGCAACGTTGAAAAAGAATTCAGAACCGCTGGTGCAAACCGGCGGTTTTTTTATGCGTTTCATTTGATTTTAACTAACATTCCCTTATGTTTAATGACGTGACGCCGATATATAGTGAACCCGTTCTCTACTGCCCCGTCGGAACTAACCAACGTTATCTTTGCAAGGACCTAGCATGCGCAATAATCAACCTATTACTCAACGCGAGAAGCAGTTTCCCGGCCACTACCGGTTGATTTCATCTACCGATGCGCGCGGCACCATTAAGCATTGTAACGAACAATTTGTAGAAGTCAGTGGCTATCAGCGGAATGAGTTGATTGGTGCGCCGCATAATATTCTGCGCCATCCGGATATGCCTCCTAGCGTGTTCGAACACATGTGGAAAACCATAAATTCGGGCAAGCCCTGGATGGGATTGGTGAAAAACCGCTGTAAAAATGGTGATCACTATTGGGTTAGTGCTTACGTCACGCCGATTCTTGAAAATGGCAAAGTAATTGGCCATGAATCGGTTCGAGTATCTGCAAGCGAAGCCGAGAAAAAGCGCGCGCATCAGGCCTATGAGCGAATTAACCAAGGTAAACATCCGCTACCAAGCGGTAGTCAGTGGTACTTATTCGCTCGTGATTTTGCTCCGGTCATGATCCCAGCGCTGATTACCGCGGCTATTTTATACGGCGTGGCGGGTTGGTTAGCGGCGCTTATTGGTATTGCTGGCGGTTTGGTGGCGACCTTGTGGTACGGCAGTTACGTAGGCGGCGTGTTGCAAAGCCTGATCGACATTCGTCCCGATGCCTATAGCGCCGAGCTGGTCGGTATGACCTACACCCACAAAGCCGGCCGTGAGGCACGGTTAGCTATGCTGTTAATGAGTGAGGGCGCTCGCAATCGCACTGCCCTCGCCCGCATTACCGATGCCGTTGAAAGCCTGATGGATATTGCTAAAGACACCCGCTCACAAGCCAAGTCGAGCTCGGAAAAAGTACATAAGCAAACACTGGCCACGGAGCAGACCGCAACGGCAATGAATGAAATGGCCGCATCGATTCAAGAAGTAGCAGACACGGTAGAGAAGAACGCCGAGTATGCCGAGGGTGCAGCGGTGAATGTGCGCTCTAGCGTGACCTTAGCGCGGGAAGCGAGCGACGTGATCCGCGGTTTACATGCTGCGGTAGAAGAAATTGCCAACACGGTCAAAGCCCTTGATGAGTCCACCGCTGAAATTGGCGCCGCAGCCGACTTAATTTCGTCAATTGCTGAACAAACCAACTTGTTAGCGCTCAATGCGGCCATTGAAGCGGCGCGTGCCGGTGAGCATGGCCGCGGTTTTGCGGTCGTAGCTGACGAGGTACGTTCACTCGCTGGTCGTACTCGCGATTCTACCGAGGGCATTCATAAGGTGATCGAAAACTTACGCCAGCGCGCGAGCGAAGCCGTATCTGTATCTCAACGTGGCGAAGCTGCAGCAGCCGAAGGCGTGGCTAAAGTACAAAAAGCCGACGAAGCCTTGCAAGAAATCGATGAAGCCATTCAGCAGATCTCTGATATGTCAGCCACTATGGCCTCCGCTGTTGAAGAGCAAAGCGGCGTTGCCGAGCATATTAGTGAGCAAATCACCAACATTTCGAGCTTAGCTCAAGAAACGCTGGAAAATGCCAAAGCAACCGATCACTCAAGTGAGTCATTGCAAAGTACGGTGTCGACTTTACGTTCATTGGTTTCGCGCTTCTCAAGTGACAAGAAATAAGCGTAAACTGTCGCCCTAGTTAGATTAAATAAAGGAAGTAGTTGTGGAACGATTGGAACGCTATGGCGAAAAGTTAATGTACAGTGCTCGCTGGCTGTTGGCACCTATCTATTTGGGGCTTAGCGTTGCCGTGCTATTGCTCGGCATTAAATTTTTCCAAGAGCTAATTCATGTTGCGCCGGCAATTTTAGACACTAAAGAAGTCGACCTGATCCTGCTCACGCTTACCTTGATTGATATTGCGCTGGTGGGTGGCCTGTTAGTCATGGTCATGCTTTCTGGCTATGAGAACTTCGTCTCGCGGCTAGACATTGACGCTGATTCAGAAAAACTTGGGTGGTTGGGTAAAATTGATTCCGGCGGCCTTAAAAATAAAGTAGCAGCTGCGATTGTCGCCATTTCCTCAATTCACTTGCTAAAAGTGTTTATGGATCTCGAGAAAAAGAACCCCGACACCATTATGTGGTATGTGATTATTCACATTACTTTTGTGGCATCAGCGTTTGCGATGGGGCTGTTAGAGAAAATTACCGCCAAAAATAGCGGTAACACGCCCTAATCCTCAGGGTTGCTTGTCATTCTGGCCGCAGCGCGAATCTGCGGCCTTTTTTTGCGCTTCGATAAAATCCATATCATCAAGCTGCACTTCCGGTATTTCATCACAGACGTTACCGCCCAGATGATTGACGGCTTGGCATAAGTCCGCCACTTTTTGATCCAACACATGCACGTGGTCGAGCATGCGGCCAATAGCCGTCGCAACCGGATCTGGGTTATCGGCGGCAATTGCATAGGCATCGAAACCATAATCTTTAGCTAACTGCTCACGCCGCTTGCTCACTTCTGCATCCACCGGCGAGCTAGCCACACGAGCTGGAATACCCACCACGGTAGAATTTGCCGGAACGTCTTTCACCACCACCGCATTGCTACCAATACGTGCGTTTTCACCCACTTTCAGCGGCCCAAGCACCTTGGCTCCGGCACCTATCACTACGCCATTGGCCAGGGTTGGATGGCGCTTGCCACTGGACCAGCTGGTACCGCCCAGCGTCACACCGTGGTAAAGCGTGACATCGTCGCCGATTTCAGCGGTTTCGCCGATCACCACGCCCATACCGTGATCAATAAAGAACCGCCGCCCGATTTTAGCGCCGGGATGAATTTCTACCCCCGTTAGCCAACGGCCTAGATTAGAAAACCAACGCGCTAACCAGAACCAGCGCCACTGCCATAAGCGGTGACTAAAACGGTGCAACCAAATAGCATGCAGCCCCGGATAAGTGGTGAGCACTTCAAAGGTGTTGCGCGCCGCAGGGTCGCGTTTGAATACGCTGCGGATATCTTCTCGAATCGACTTAAACATGCGCTTCCTAAAGTTGCGCTCGGGCCTTCACCCCAATGGTGAGCCGATGACCGCGTCGTGACAGTTAATCGCTATAGTATAACGAATTCTGACGTGAAATAGCACACACCTGCCGCGTCATCCAATATTAGACTGAAGCAGCACTTGACCCATGCCGCATGCTAGGTTTACTTTCATGGTTGAATAATAAACAACAAAGCAAGGAGTTGGGTGTGCGTAAAGCCATATTAGCCGCGGTTATTGGTGCCGCAACCGGGGTCCTCAGCAGTGCTGCAGCGGCCGATACATTGATTCACGCGGGCCGCTTAATTGATGGGGTGAGCGACAAGGTGCGCGAACAAGTCACCATAGTCGTGGTAGACGACCGAATTGCCGCGATTGAATCTGGTTATAAACAGCCAAGTGCTGGTGATACTGTTATTGACCGCCGGAATGCCACTGTGATGCCTGGGTTCATTGACATGCATACTCACCTTACCTCGCAGTTAGGTCCGGGCTCATATATGGTGCGCTACACCGATAACGCCGCCGACGTTGCCCTGACCGCCGCGGCCTTTGCCGAAAAGACCTTACATGCGGGCTTTACCACCGTGCGTGACTTAGGCGATTCATTTAACGCCAGTATTGCACTACGTGATGCCGTGAATGAAGGCAAAGTCGTCGGCCCACGTATTTATACCGCAGGCAAATCAATCGCGACCACTGGTGGTCACGCCGACCCATCTAATGGTTATCGTGATGGTTTGATGGATTCACCATCGCCAGCTGACGGCGTGGTCAATGGCCCGATTGAAGCCCGCGAAGCCGTCCGTACACGCTATCAAGACGGTGCTGATTGGATTAAATTAACCGCCACGGGTGGCGTTCTGAGTGTTGCCAAAAGCGGTCAGAACCCACAGTTTATGGAAGATGAACTGAAAGCGGTGGTCGACACCGCGCGTGACTATGAAATGAAGGTCACAGTGCATGCTCATGGTAAACAAGGCATGATCCGCGCGATTAAGGCTGGGGTCGCCTCCATAGAACATGGTACCTACATGGATACCGAAGTGATGGATTTGATGAAGGAATATGGGGTGTATTACGTACCCACTATTACCGCCGGTAAATCCGTCGCCGAGCGAGCCAAAATCGATGGCTTTTTCCCGCCGTTAGTACGCCCCAAAGCCGCTGCGATTGGTCCAAAAATTCAGGATACCTTTTCCCGTGCATACAAAGCAGGGGTGAAAATTGCGTTCGGAACCGACGCTGGTGTGTTTGACCATGGCGAGAACTACAAAGAGTTTGGATACATGGTAGAGGCCGGAATGCCGGCGATGGAAGCCATTCAAAGCGCCACTGTGGCGGCTGCAACCTTACTGGGTGATCAGCAAATCGGCAGTATTGAGCCCGGTAAATTGGCTGATATCGTGGCGGCACCGGGTGACCCACTGCGCGACATTAGCGTACTTGCGGACATTAATTTTGTGATGAAAGGCGGCAAGGTGTTCCGCCAAGAGTAAGGACCACAGAAAGCGCTACGCTCACTCGAAATTAGGCGTAGCGCTTTAATAACTCATATAAGTCCGCCTGAATCGCCGCCTCAAGCTCCTCTTCATAAGTTTCGCGTTCTTTATCCATGCGTTTTATTTCTTGCTTCGGGTATTGCTTCCGCGCTTCGTGAGTGGGCATGTGCTTAATACGCTCATACATGTCATGAATTGCCGGATAATCCTGCGCCAAATCTGGTCGCTGCTCAAGTGCGAGTAAGTCCAATAACACGCTTAATCGAATCGCGCCTTCTGACAGCGGACACTGCCCCTGTTGCATTGATTTAGCGATGGTGATGATACTTTCGAGCAAACGTTCGTTACGCGCAACCAACGCAGCTTGTTGGCGTTGTTGCTGACGCTTCAACTGACCTAACAACTGACCGGCGTAAAATGCCAAGCCAATGATAATTACTGCACCAATGACGATCATCACCCAGCCATACCACGGCACTGCTTGCATTGCGCAACTCCTATTCGTCTTCGTCGTCTACATCTAATTCCAAAATATCAGCTAGCTCAGCAAAGCGTTCGGTACAAGCGTCAACGTAATCCGCATCATCCGCCGAAATCGGCTCGCCTTGCTCTAATAAATCAAGTAACTGCTGCAACCGCTGATCATCTTGTAACCGGTGTAGCTCGGCCGCTAACGCCGCATAATCAAGCTCGGCGGCAGGGGCACTGGTTGCGGCAGGTGTTGCTGTGCTAGCTAGCGTTGCTTTGGGTGCAACTAATGTAATCTTACGCGTACTTCCGTGACGCGGATCGCTCGAGCCTAACTGGCTTGCTGCCGGCTGATTAACAAGCTTCGCAGCTGAATGGCGGTTACCTGGGGGTTTACCCTTCTTCGCTTGCTTTGACTTGGTGGTAGGCTTAGGCGGTGCCCCAAATGCCGGTTGCTGAGGCTTGGCGAGGGCTAACGGACCGCCTTTACGGGTTTTCTTCTTGCGCGTCATATCCGATCGGTACTCAAGGTGAGGAGTAAATTGGGGGTAATTATATCACTGCTCGGCAGGTCTGTCGCACAGGCAATAAAAAAGGCGATGTTGCCATCGCCTGATTTATTCTCATTCACACAGCGCACGTGCGATAGTCGAGAACGGTTGTCACTTTCTTCCGTGTTTTTATTATTATTTTCCGTGAGCTTTATAGTTATTATTATTTGGTATGCTTATTTCAGCATGTTTTAGCGCAAATATCAGACTGTGTTGTTATTTTTTTGTCTGATTTTAAGGCTGGCCTCCTGGCCTTTTTATTTTTCCCTGGATTATAAATCTTTGCACGGCTATGGCGCTTCTCAGCGCTACTCGGCTATCTGCCGCAATCTTTGTGGTGTTAAGAGTACGTGAACGAAATATTTATTCAATGATTTTATTGATCTAAAAATGAACTTTTTTATAACCAAAACAAATCGAGCGCTCAAAGGCGCTCGATCGTTCATTACAATTTCTTCGAAATCATTATTAATACAAACCACTTAGGTACTGTGACAGGATTTCGATGTCTTTATCGGTAAGCTTAGCCGCAACGTCGCGCATCATGCCATTCGGGTCATTATTGCGCTCACCACTGCGGAACATTTCAAGCTGCTGCTTAATGTACGTGGTGTGGTTACCAGAAATATCCGGGAATTTCGCCAGCCCCATGCCATCGCCGCGCGGACCATGACAAGCAGCACAAGCGGTAATGCCGCGCGAGAGGTCGCCACCGCGGTATAATTTCTCAGCCGCAGCAACAATATCTTCAGGTGCAGTACCCAGTTCCATGTCTTGGGCAGAGAAATAGGCAGCCAAATCAGCGATGTCTTGGTCGGACAACGCGCCCGCCTGACCCATCATAATTGGGTTGTTGCGTCCCTCTTCGCCATTGGTCTGTGCCGCCAAGCGATAGTCTTGCAGCTGTTTAGCGATGTACTCAGCATGCTGACCTGCAATTTTCGGATACATATCCGCAGGTGAATTACCGGTAGGACCATGGCATGCCGCACATACTTGTGCTTTCTGCTGACCGGCTTCTACGTCGCCTTGCGCAGCAACCATTTGAGTTGCGCCAAGGAAGAGTCCGAAAAACACTGCAATCTTTTTCATGTTCGATATCTCTGTATTAGTTGGTGCGCCGCACCAGGGTACGCATCGATAAAAAACTTAGCAGACGCTATTTTACACAAAACCAGTAAGGATTAAATGGTTAATGGTGGTATCATGCTGCCGTTTTCATCAGTTTGTAGGGAAGTGTTGTGTCCGTTATTAATTTTCAGCCCACAAAGTTTGTGACCAGTGCACCAGATATCCGCCAATTGCCGGCCGACGACGGGGTTGAAATCGCCTTTGCAGGCCGCTCCAATGCGGGCAAATCTAGCGCGTTAAATACCTTAACCCGCCAAACCAATTTGGCGCGTACTAGTAAAACGCCAGGGCGCACGCAATTGATCAATATTTTTGAAGTTGCACCGGGCCAACGCTTAGTCGACTTGCCCGGTTATGGCTTTGCCAAAGTGCCGTTGGCGGTGAAAGAAAAATGGCAACGCGCGCTAAGTGAATACCTCGAAAAGCGTGAATCGCTCCAAGGCATCGTGGTGCTGATGGACATTCGCCACCCTTATCGCGATGTCGATCAAGAACTACTGCATTGGGCAGTCGCGAGCGAGATTAAAGTGCTGGTGTTGTTAACCAAAGCCGATAAATTAAAGCCCAGCGCCCGCAAAACAACATTATTGCAAGCGCGCGAAGCAGCCTTAGTATTCGGCGGCGAGATTCGGGTAGAAGCCTTTTCATCGCTCACCAAACTCGGCCTACCGATGTTAGAAGAAATCATGACTGAGTGGTTTTCTGCAACATGAGTTTTGCCACATGAACACTCAAGCTTCGACCATTCCCCGCAGTGCATGGCTGTTATTGGGTTTGCTCGCGCTGATTTGGGGAAGTTCATTTTTACTCATTAAAAAAGGCTTACTAGCATTTAGTCCCGATCAATTAGCGGCGATTCGGATTGGCTCGGCCGGCTTGGTGTTATTGCCATTCATTTGGCGCCGGTTTGCCACGGTACAGCGCCAGCATTGGTGGCGGTTAATTTGCGTCGGGATGGTCGGCAGCTTTATTCCGGCATTTTTGTTTGCCTTCGCGCAAACCGAATTACCCAGCGGCGTTACCGGTGTGCTGAACACCTTTACCCCACTTGCCACACTTATTCTCGGTACCCTCATTTTTCGCCAAGGTGCACGTCTGCAACAATGGCTTGGCGTCATCGTGGGCTTAGGTGGAACTTTATTGTTAGTCACCGCCAGTGCCAGTGGCGAATTTACCTTCAATAGCTATGCGCTGTTAGTGGTGCTGGCCACTATTTGTTACGGTCTAAATTTAAACCTGATCAAGCATCATATTGCCGACTTGCGGCCGCTCACCATTACCGGTGTCTCATTATTTTTGGTCGCCCCACCGGCGCTGGTGTATTTGTTCGTGGCAACCCCCATTCGGGCAAGTATGGCGCAACCCAATGCCTGGTTAGCGCTTGGGGCTATCCTGACGCTGGGAATTGTGGGCACCGCCGCGGCACTCATTATTTTCAATACCGTGGTACAACAGACCAACACGGTCTTCACCAGTTCGGTGACTTACCTTATTCCAATTGTCGCAGTGCTATTGGGCATTGCCGATGGCGAACCATTTTACGTACAACAAGGCGTAGGCTTTGCGGGTATTTTGGTGGGGGTATGGTTTGCCAATCGGCGCGGCAGTAATAGCCAAGCCGCTGGCTTAGCTGCTGGCGATACCACGCAAGCGAAATCCTAGCAGCGCATAAAAAAACCCGGCCATAAAGACCGGGTGAAATAACTAACAATCCAGGGAGAGAACTTCTCGAAAGGGTTTATCACGCCTTTCAATGATTCTGACTCGGGCAATTCTGAAGAGTTCAAAAAAAATCCAATTTTTTTAATGCGCTTCGTCCCAGTTCGCGCCAAGCCCCGCTTCCGCCACTAATGGCACCGCCAATTCCGCCGCCGATTCCATGACTTTAGCAAGCTGCTCAGCCAATGCTTTACCCTGTTCGGTTTTCACCTCAAACACCAATTCATCGTGTACTTGCATGATCATGTACACATCGCCCGGTTGGGTATGCTGTGGTATCCAATCCGCTACCGCGAGCATTGCGCGCTTAATAATATCGGCGGCACTACCTTGCATAGGCGCGTTAATCGCCGCACGTTCCGCCGCTTTACGACGTGCGCCGTTTTGTGCATTAATTTCCGGCAAGTGTAAGCGGCGCCCATAAATGGTCTCCACGTAGCCTTGCTGTTTCGCTTGTTGACGAGTTCGCTCCATATATTCAAGCACTCCGGGGAACCGCTCGAAGTACTTATCCATGTAGGTTTGCGCATCGTGGCGAGGAATATCAAGCTGGCGCGCTAAACCAAACGCCGACATGCCGTAAATTAACCCGAAATTTACGGCTTTGGCGGAACGCCGTTGGTCGGATGTCACCTCGTCTAGTGCCACGCCAAATACCTCACTGGCCGTGGCTTTGTGGATATCACGGCCCTTAGCGAACGCATCTAGCAACTGCTTATCACCGGACAAATGCGCCATGATCCGTAGTTCAATCTGACTGTAGTCGATCGCTAGAATCTGATACCCCTCAGGCGCTGTAAATGCTTGGCGTACCCGCCGTCCTTCTTCGGTTCGGATCGGTATATTCTGTAAATTGGGTTCCGTGGAAGACAATCGCCCGGTCGCAGCCACCGCTTGCTGATAAGAGGTATGAATACGATGGGTACGCGGATTCACCATCTTCGGCAGCTTGTCGGTGTAGGTCGATTTTAGTTTGGATAAACCTCGATGCTCCATGATCACCGCGGGTAACGGATAATCAAGCGCTAACTCTTGCAGTACCTCTTCCGCAGTGGAAGGTGCGCCTTTCGGTGTTTTCTTCACGACCGGTATTTGCAATTTTTCAAACAAAATAGTTTGAAGCTGCTTGGGAGAGCCTAAATTAAAGGTCTCTCCGGCAATTTCGTAGGCCTTTTGCTCAAGCTGCTGCAATTTCATCGCCAGCTCATGGCTTTGCTTGCCCAGCAGCTGCGCGTTAATTTGTACCCCCCGCTGCTCCATATCGCACAACACGCTCAGCAGGGGCACTTCTAACTCATATAGCACGCGCTCCAAGCCTGGCGCCTCACGCAACCGCTGCGCCAACACTTGGTGTAACCGATAGGTCACATCAGCATCTTCAGCGGCATAGGGCGTAGCCTGCTCTAATGCCACATCATTAAAGGTAATTTGCTTAGCACCTTTGCCTGCCACATCGGTGAAGGCAATCGGTTGATGCTGCAAATATTGCAAGCTCAAGGTGTCCATATCGTGGCGTGAGCCATTGCTGTTATACACATAGGAAGCCAGCATGGTGTCGCTTTTAATCCCACCGAGACGAATATCGTAGCGGCGCAATATATGCGCATCGTATTTTAGGTTCTGTCCAACTTTTTGGGGTTTGTTACCTTCTAATAAGGGTTTTAGCTGCGCTAACACCCATGCTCGATCGAGCTGCTCTGGTGCACCCGGATAATTATGCCCCACCGGAATATAGACGGCCTGCTGCGGCGCCGTGGCAAACGACAAGCCGACGAGCTCGGCTTCCATGTAATTTAAGCTAGTGGTTTCAGTGTCGAAGGCCACCCACTCACTGCCCGCGAGCTGTTCAAGGTACTGCGCAAACTCAGCTTTATCAGTAATAGCGCGGTAACCACTGCGATCAAACTCAGTAGCGCCGGCAGCGGTTTCGTGCAAGCTCTCTACTCGCGCTGCAGCCTCGGCCGCAGGCATCTGCGCGCGGTCGCTCGCGGCGCCTTGCTTCATTAATTCACCAAGCCAGCTGCGAAACTCGCACTGGCCGTAAAGCGCTTTTAAGGTTTCCACATCTGCTGGTTCAATGGTCAGTTGCGCCGGCGTTTGCTGCAACTCAACATCGCATTTAATGGTCGCCAGCTGCTGTGATAGACGCACTTGATCTTCAAATTCTCGCAACTTGGCGGGAATCGTTTTAGCACCGCGAAAAGACAAACTGGCCGCCGCATCAGGATCAGCATAGATATTATCGATAGAACCTAGCCCCTGCAGTAACCCTTGCGCGGTTTTCGGGCCGGCTTTAGGTAAACCCGGAATGTTATCCGAGCTATCACCCATAATGGCGAGATAATCAATAATTTGCGCTGGCTTAACGCCAAACTTTGCCTCTACCGCTGCCGCATCAGAAATATCGCCACTCATGGTATTAATGAGATACACATGCTCATCCACTAACTGAGCCATGTCTTTATCGCCGGTACTCACCAGCGTAAATCGGCCCTCTGCTGCAGCTTGTCGCGCCAGCGTACCGATCACGTCGTCGGCCTCAACCCCCTCAATACACAGCAGTGGCAGGCCTAGTGCGCGAACAATATTGTGTAAAGGCTCAATTTGGCTACGCAGGTCATCAGGCATTGGCGGCCGATGCGCTTTGTATTCCGCGTACATGTCGTTGCGAAATGTTGGACCTTTAGCGTCAAACACCACCGCCATATGGGATGGCTGATACTTGGTCAGCAGACTTCGTAACATGTTCACCACGCCGTATATTGCGCCAGTCGCTTCGCCACGAGAATTGGTTAAATGGGGTGGCGCATGATAAGCGCGAAATAAATAAGAAGATCCATCCACCAGAACAAATGGATTTTGAGGAATGTTGAGACTCATAAACGGCCGCCTGCGGTGCTAGCAAACTACAATAGGAATGTCGCAAGCATGCCATACCACGGGCATTCTCGCCAGTCAGCAATATGTGGATAACCTGTTGATAATACTGTGAAGAAATAGCTACGCGGACCAAGTCTTTGAAAAAAGAGTTAGCCTAGCGAAACATCTAAGTGTTTGAAATAACGAGGGTAAATATAAATGCTCGAACCCTGACTGCTTATTTTTATTATATTGTGCGTGTTGTGGAAACTACGCTGAAAACCCAAACGACAAGAGACGGTTTTCTGACCGATGTGCGCGATTTGTGTAACAATAATCGGCGTGAACAGCTGGGAGCAAGACCTTAGAAAATCGTGTCGCTTTTCTCTCACATCGGTCGAGTAGATTAACACAACTTTTGCCACGATCTAGTCTTCGATCACAAGTTTTTTGTTTTATTTAGTTATGAATAATTAATTGTTTAGACCCTTTAGCAATGCTTGTTGCTAAGCCTATGATCTGACGATGATCTTTTTTGATCGCAATCACTGACAGCGTAAAGGTGGCGCATCCTGGCTTTTGCCGATATGCTTTATTGGTTGACTATTCAACTATTCTTCGACAACGCCAATGGAATCTGCATGCCACTGAGTGAGTTAGAGCAAGAACAACTGCGCCAATTTGAACGCCGACAAGTGAAACTCAACACCCATCAATGGTGGGAGCGGTTATCTATGGAGCAAAAGTTTGGTGTCTATCAACTACAGAAATTTGGCTATGAGCTAGCTTTTATTCGCAACACCGATGGCGGCCCTGTGGCGGTGGTAAAACGCGGAGAGGACCTCGCCACTGTTGATCATGAAGGTGATATCAACCTGTCGCCAGAACTTCAGCTGCGCGACTAACGATTAAACCACCCGCCTAGTCCTTTGGCTTTCGGTGCTGGCGCGCTGGCATCAATGAACGCCTGCCACAATGGCACAATAATTTTCTCTCCGCTCGCAGCTAATGGCACCGTCAACCCTTGCCCACCACTGGCATTACTTACTCGACTGAGTGCAGCTGGCAATTGGCTTTGCTGCCATAATCCCAACATCACGGCATAGCTTTGCATAAGCGTGGGTAGCGCCGATTGCCCCACGGGTAATTGCAGGGCCTCACGAATTTTGTCCGCAGTTTGTCGAAATAACTGCCCCGACCGGGTGCGATAAGCAAGCACCAACTTACTATCTAAAGTGGTTTCCAATAGTGGTTGATACAAAGCCGCTAAGCGCCACAACTGCGGTGCATCGGTTTCCCAGCTTTGTAGCGCTTGCCATACATCGCTGGCTTGGGGCTGTTGGGGGCGGCGCACCTCACGCTGGATTTTTTGATGCCAGCTTTGTTGTTGCTGCTCCAGCAAGGTTAAAAACATTTCTTCTTTGGTATCGAAGTAAATGTAGGCAGTGCCCTTGGCTAGCTGGCACCGCGTAGCAACATCGGCCATTTTTGGTAATTGGCCATTGGCCGCAATAAATAGCTCTAGGGCCGCTTGTAAAAATGCATCGCGTCGCTGCTCTTTTTGCTTTGGCTGGCGCGCCCGCTTTAACGGTTGAGCAGCTTCAGTTGGCGTGGTCATGGTGATTAAGCATCCTCGGTTAGCAACTGTCTGAGTTGTGCTAAGACTGGCGCGGTGCGCGGCATTAACCCATCGTGCCATAAAGCGAAACTAAGCGCAGCCTGTTCGACCAACATGCCTAAGCCATCGCTCACCAGTGCGACGCCGGCATAGCTGGCGCTTTGCATGAACGCGGTCGGTTCCGCCGCATAAGTCATATCATAGGCTACTTCGGCCTCAGCCCATAACGCATTCGGCAATACCAACTGCTGCCCTTGCAATGCAGCACCAGTGGCATTAATGATCAGCGCAGTTGGCAGCGGCGCATGCCAATCGCCTAACTGGCATCGGGTCGCGCCATATTGGGCGACACAGTCGGCAACAATAGTAGCGGCTTTGGCTGGTGTTCGATTCAATACCTGCACTTGGGCGACATCGGCTAACGCCAGTAAACTATGAATTGCACTACGCGCGGCACCACCAGCACCAATAACGGTAACCATGCGCCCAGCAAGCGCGGCGGGCTGCAAACGACGTAAATCATGGTAAAGCCCCAGCCCATCGGTGGAATCTCCCAGCAGCTGACCATGCCCGAGCGGTATTAAGGTGTTTACCGCCGCCGCCTCGCGAGCGCGGGCCGTGGTGTGGGTGACCAGCGCAAAGGCCGCGTCTTTAAATGGCATGGTGACATTCGCCCCAGCCCCGCCACGACGAAAAAATTGGGCAACAGCGCCAGCAAAGCGACCAGGGGATGATAAACTACGGCTATATTCATTGAGCAACCCAAACTCATCGGCAAAGGCCCGATGAATTTGCGGTGATAAGCTCTGTTTTATCGGACTGCCAAATACGGTAAATAACGCCATGTCGACCTTATTCTCCAGATTATTTTCGCCTAGTGAGCCGAGCCCGAAAACGGCCGCCACGCCCTATGAGCAATTGGGCGGTGCTGACAACGTCAGAGCATTGGCTGATAAGTTTTACGACATTATGGAAACCCGCGCCGATGCGCAACCTTTACTCGCTATTCATGCCCAGCCGTTAACCGGTATTCGGCAAAAGTTTTATGAATTTCTCAGCGGTTGGTTGGGCGGACCGCGACTATTTGAGGAAAAGTACGGGCATCCGCGCCTGCGGATGCGCCATATGCCCTTTCATATTGGGACCGAACTGCGCGATCAATGGTTACTGTGCATGTATCAGGCGCTCGATGAAGTGGTGCAGGACGAATTATTGCGGATGCAATTACGCGCGCAGTTTACCGCCCTTGCCAACCACTTAATGAATCACGACGGGCCTTAGCCTTCAGCCAGCCAATCGCGCGGGTGCAAATAATCGCTATATAGTTTCGCTTCTGGGCTACCAGGTTCAGGCTGGTAGCCGTACTCCCAGCGTGCCAACGGCGGCATCGACATTAAGATAGATTCAGTTCGGCCGCCAGTTTGTAAGCCAAATAACGTGCCCCTATCCCAGACCAGATTGAATTCAACATAGCGACCGCGGCGATACAGCTGAAATTCACGTTCACGCTCGCCGTATGGGGTATCTTTACGGCGTTCAATAATCGGTAAATAAGCGTCTAAGTAAGCATCGCCGACCGCGCGCATCAGCGCGAAGCTCTCTTCGAATCCTAATTCATTTAAGTCATCGAAAAACAAACCACCAACGCCGCGCGTTTCGCCCCGATGTTTCAGATAAAAATACTCGTCACACCACGCCTTGAATTTTGGATACCAGTCTGGCCCGAAAGGGTCCAACGCGGCTTTCGCGACTTGGTGCCAGTGCTTAATATCATCATCAAACGGATAAAATGGAGTTAAATCAAAGCCACCACCGAACCACCACACGGGTTCCGCATCGGGCTTTTCCGCAATAAAAAATCTGACATTAGCATGGCTGGTCGGAATATATGGATTCCGCGGATGCATCACTAATGACACCCCACAGGCATTAAAATTTCGACCCGCGAGCTCTGGCCGATGCTGGGTTGCCGAGGCTGGCATTTGCTCGCCAAAAACATGGGAAAAGCCCACTCCGCCTTGCTCTAGCACATCACCCTGCTTCAACACCCGAGAGCGACCACCGCCACCACCTTCGCGTTGCCAACTTTCTTGGGCAAAGTGACCGCTACCGTCAGCCTGTTCCAATTGCTCACAGATACGATCTTGCAGCCCTTGTAGATAGGTTTTTACTTGCGCTAATTGCTGTTGGCTCATGGTGGTGTGGTTATCCTCCTAGTTGAATTACCGATATTGAATACCGCTAAGCGGGTCAATAATACGCGACGGTGCTGCGGCACCGCCAGTTTCACCCGTGACAATATAATCTATAGCGCTGCCAAATTCGGCAGCAACCGCGGCCGCGGTCATCAGTGCTGGTTCGCCCGCCCGGTTGGCGCTGGTCGAAACAATCGCCGAGCCTAACTGTTTGCAAAGTGCCCGCGCCGGCGCGAAAGCCGTAACCCGCGCAGCTATGGTCTGATGCTCGCCGCGTAATAGCGCGGGACAATCGGCGCGCGCAGGTAGCAATAACGTAACCGGGCCCGGCCAATGAGAAAACACCGCAAAGCGCTTGTCTTGAGGAATGGCTTGGTCGTCTACATAGGGCAATAATTGGCTATAATCGGCAGCGAGCAAAATGAGGCCTTTGTGTTGGGGGCGGCCTTTTAAGTTAAGTATTTTTTCGATAGCCGCACTTTGACGCGGGTCGCAGCCAAGCCCGAACACGGCTTCGGTGGGATAAGCAAACACCCCGCCAGCCCGAAAGACGCTCTCAATCGATGCCGCTGTTGTGCTCATGTTTCACTCCACATCGGAACCGGATTCGGGATCTGAATTGACGACGTCAGAGCGATAATCGCACTGCGCTTGAGCGCAGACATAACGTACACCGGTTGCTGTTTTCTTCTTCAACAACAATGCAAAGCCGCAACTTGGGCAAGATTTTGCGACCGGTGGTAAGTTTACCGAAAAGCGACATTCTGGGTAAGCATTGCAGGCAAAAAAAGAACGCCCGTAGCGACTTGTCTTTTGCACGAGTTTACCCGTCAAACAATCAGGACAAGTCACATCGGTACCGGGGTCGAAATCGGCGTCAGTTAGATAATCACAAGTGGGATAGGCGCTACAGCCAACAAATAAGCCGTAACGTCCTTTTTTAAGTTGTAATTCTGCACCGCATTGCGGGCAAGGCACACCCAAAGACTGCGGTTCAATAAATGCATCGGTGCTCATAGCATCCTAGTGAACGACAATCCCATTAATGCAATGGCCCGTCGGGTTCCTCAAATAATAACCCTTCCATTTGGTCATAGGCAGCTTCACACCCAGGTACGTTAAACAGCACCATGAGCACCACCCACTTCAAATCGTCAAGGGTAAATTGCGGCGTGTCGAGTTCCATGACACGGTCTATCACCATTTCGCGTGTCGCAAAATCAAGTACGCCCAAGCTTTCGAGGTACATCAGGAAACCGCGGCTAGCACAATCTAACCGTGCCACTTCGGCGGCCGTATAAACCCGCGTAGCACTGCTCGGCGAACGATCCAAGTAGGGTTTTTCGTGGCATTCCTGCAATTCAGCCAAACGTTCTAACCAGGCGAGGGCTTTACTGATCTCTTGCCGATGGAATCCAGCGCGAGTGAGCTCGTCGGTTAGTTCGTCGTGATCAACCACCACCTCCATTTCGGAGTGGATATAGTTCTCGAACAAGTACATGAGGATATCAAACATAGTTAGCGCCTCCTCATTCTTATAAAACCGCCTGGAACGGAAGCAACATGGCCTAATAATTCTAGTAATACCATTTGCTCGGAGACTTCGGCTGCGGACAATCCTGTCAACTCAACCAAGCTATCGAGTGTCGTTGCCTCTAAGCCCACATTAGCCAACAATCGGCTGTTTGCCAAGTCTTGCTCAGGATTATTTTCAACGCCCTTCATTAAGGTGGCTGGGGCTTGGCTGAACAGGGGTTCGCGCTGTGGGAACTCCTGCAAAATATCATCGGCATTCAACACCGCTTTGGCCCCTTGTTGTAACAACAAATTGGACCCTTCTGCCGCCGGCTCCCAAATCGAATTAGGTACCACAAACAACTCCCGATTCTGTGCTAAAGCGTGAGCAGCGGTACTAAGGGAGCCACTGCGGCTCACCGCTTCGACTACCACCACACCATAACTTAGTCCTGCAATAATACGGTTGCGGCGCGGAAAATGATCTCTTTTAGCCGGCCAGCCGGGCGGGAACTCACTCACCAATAAGCCGGTACTTGCCACTTGTGCTTGTAACGCGCGATGGCGTGGTGGGTAGGCAATATCAGGGCCAGTGCCGATCACGGCGATGGTGGCGCTAAGCGGCATAGCGCTGCGGTGGGCTTGGGCGTCAATGCCCATGGCAAGACCACTGGTAATGGCCGTGCCGGCTCTTGCTAAGGCAGTCACCAACCAGTCGGTGGTGGTTAAGCCTTGTTGCGTCGCTTTGCGACTCCCAACGAAAGCTATTTGGAACGCATTTAATAGCGCGGCATCGCCTTCGCAAAATAAACACAACGGCGGCTGCGGGATCTGTTTTAATCGTAGCGGATAAGCTTGGTCGAAAAATGTCACTAATTGGGTATTTGGGCGTTCTAACCAGCGCTCCGTGCGCGCCACTAAGCCCGGATCAGCGACGACGCCGGCACTACTACATAATGCTGCGGCAGCGGCTTGCGAATCACACTGCTGCAGTCGCCGGGCAAGCGCCGCTGGAGCTCGCGCTAATTGCAGCGCGAAGCTAACCGCGGCGGTGCTTACCAAACCTTAGCTACAAAGCGGTCACCGACCTGCAACCAATCATGACTTTGCAGCACGATGGCAAAACTCGCCTGCTCGGTAACAGCCACGACCATTAATTCTGCCGAGGCCGCATCTGGGAGCTGAATGGAGTCCGAAATTCCCGCCACAAAATTCGCCCATTTGTCGGCATTTTGCAATGCAATAGGTGCGCCGTCACCAAGTAAGTACTCACTACCTTTACGCATAGCTTGGTAAATCTGACCAACCTGCATGCCTTGTGCTTGGCCCTGATTAAGCACCACCACATCATAGCGACCTAACTGCTGACGCCCACTGGTACTGTTCACAATTTGGCCAGTAAGCGCAGGTAATCCTTGGCTAATCGCGTAATTCAGTGGGTAACGGGCATTCTGCAATGGTAAGACTAAATCACCCGGACGAACCTCTCGCTGCACGCGCGCCAGCTGACCTTCCCACAACGCGCCCGCTTCGGTCGGCGGGCTGCCAGTAGGCGCCAAAGTAATATCGGCTACATGGCGCAACAAGTGCTGCTCATGATCGGCTAAGAGCGGCGGTAAACGAGTAAACACCCCGTATTGCTGGGCTCGCAACTCACGGCCTTGCACAAACACCGGCGCGAAGCCGGCAAACCTTGGTGCTGCGGCATTATCGCCGAGTACTCGGGGAGCTTGGGCAATGGCAGCATCGTCTAACAACAAATGATAGTCCAAAAATGGCGCGATTAAGGCATGGCTTAAGGTACTAATGGGTTGCTCAGCTTTACTCACCAGCTGGCCACTGGGCGAGAGCTTTTTGCTCGGCTTGCGGGTGAGTACTGGTCGTCCGTCAACCCAACTTAAATACAAAATATCACCGGGATAAATGAGGTGAGGATTCTCTACCCCATCATTGTTTTGCCATAATTCCGGCCACCGCCAAGGGGTCGCCAAAAAGATGCCGGCGATATCCCACAAGGTATCACCACGCTTGACCACATAACTTTGCGGGGCATCCGCTTGCAAACGCAATACATCGCCCTGCTGTTGTGCGAGCACCTGAGTTTGTTCGGCCACAACTTGTGCTGTCGCCAGCGGCGCTGACAGTAACGCAACACCAGCGAGCCCAGCGACGAGTAGTTGCCGCACAGCTTGGTTCAGCGGATCTCCAACCGGCACCGGTTGCGGCCTTGTTTGGTAAGACTTGTTCACGCTGAACCCCCTTGATAAACGGTGTTTTTCACCCCACATTTGGGGTAAACTCACTATAGCTGAAGTCACTAGATTAAACGATATGAGCAAACTGACAATACTTAAGTATCCAGACGAGCGCTTGCGCACAGTTGCAACCCCGGTCACCGAGGTCGACGATGCGCTACGCGCCCAGATTGACGACATGTTCGAGACCATGTACGAGTCTCAGGGCGTTGGCTTAGCCGCCACTCAGGTGAACTTTCACAAGCGCTTATTCGTCGCTGACTGTAGCGAAGATCAGAACGAGCCGCTGGTGTTTATCAACCCTGAGATTACAAAACGTGACGGAGTATTCACCAACGAAGAGGGTTGTTTGAGCTTCCCTGGTGTATACGCCAAAGTTGAGCGTGCTGGCACGGTAACCGTAAAAGCCCTTGATCGCCATGGCGTTGAATTTAGTAAAACCGCCGACGGATTATTGGCCATCTGCATTCAACACGAACTAGACCATTTGAACGGCAAGTTGTTTGTGGATTACCTATCACCTTTAAAACGTGACCGCATCCGCAAGAAGTTGGAAAAAGAACAACGTTTAGCGCAACAGGCGTAAGCATTAATGCGCATCATTTTTGCAGGTACGCCAGAGTTCGCCGCCGCCCATCTACAAGCCATCTTAACCGCGCGTCAGACGGCTGGCTTTGAAGTAGTTGCCGTGTACACGCAGCCGGATCGCCCGGCCGGTCGTGGCAAGCAGCTTCAGGCATCGGCCGTGAAACAACTGGCACAGCAGCATAACTTGCCGGTGGAACAACCGTTGTCACTTAAAAACTCGGCAGCACAGGCGCAACTGGCGAGCTACAATGCCGACTTAATGGTGGTGGTGGCCTATGGCCTAATTTTGCCGCAAGCGGTGCTCGATTTGCCCCGGCTTGGTTGCGTTAACGTGCATGGCTCACTGTTGCCGCGCTGGCGTGGCGCCGCGCCAATTCAACGGGCGCTATGGGCTGGCGATACCGAAACCGGTGTGGCTATTATGCAAATGGCCGCCGGCCTAGATACTGGCCCGGTATTACTGGCTAAATCGTTAGCTATTAGCAGTACCGACACCTCCGCCAGCCTCTATGAAAAACTTGCGCAATTGGGACCAGCAGCACTGCTTGAAGCACTGTCGCAACTGCCCGAGTTGCAAGCGCAAGCGCTTCCCCAAGACAATGACCTCGCGACTTACGCGCACAAACTCGATAAAGCCGAAGCGGCGCTCAATTGGCAGCAACCAGCAGTAGTGCTTGAGCGCCACATTCGCGCCTTTAATCCGTGGCCAGTGAGTTGGTTCGAATATCAACCACCCGATGCCAGCGCGCCAGTGGTAATAAAAGTCTGGCAAGCGGAGGTGGTGGCAACCGCCAACGCCAAACCTGCGGGTACTATTTTAAGCGCTGACAAAGCGGGTATTTGCATTCAAACGGCCACCGATGCACTGCGCTTAACGCTGTTACAAGCCCCCGGTAAGCGGGCAATGTCTGCCGCTGATTTTTTGAATGCGCGGCAGCAATGGTTCCGTGCTGGTGACGTACTCCCAACCACGGCCCTTGCCAATGACTAACTCAGCGCGCTCAAGCGCCACCCCACAAGCTGGCGCCGCTTCCCGCGCTGCCGCAGCACAAGCCTTGTTTGCCGTATTAGAACAAGGCCAGTCGTTAAGCCAAGCGCTACCTAGCGCCACGCAAAACCTGACCCCACGCGACAAAGCGCTGAGCCAAAGTTTGTGTTATCAAGTACTGCGTGCCCTCCCGCTGTATAACTTTATTCTCAGTCAGCTGCTCGATAAGCCCCTCAAGGGCAAGTTAAAAGTCGTGCACTATTTATTGCTGGTCGGCGCCTGCCAATTGCTAAGTATGCGTACTGCTGATCACGCCGCCGTGTCAGCCACCGTAGATGCCGCGTTGAACTTAGGCCGCAAACCCCAAAAAGGTTTGGTGAATGGCGTCCTGCGAAACTTACAGCGCCAGCAACAACAGCTGTTAGCCACCGCCACCGCAGCCGAGCATAAACATGGCCATCCACGTTGGCTGGCGGAACGCTTAGTCGCGGCTTACGGCGCCAGCGCAGCGGAAATTATGCAGCAGGCTAACCAACAAGCGCCGCTCTGGCTCCGCGTGAACCTTGCACAGCAATCCCGCGAACAATATGTGGCAGCGCTGCAACAAGCAGGTATTGAAATTGCGACCATCCCCGCCGCGGTTCCCACTGCAATTGCCTTAGCGCAAGCGGTAGATGTGCAGCAGTTACCTGGCTTTGCCAGCGGTGCGGTGTCGGTCCAAGATGTTGCCGCCCAACGCGCAGCCATACTGTTAGACCCCCGCCCGGGTCAGCGCGTACTCGATTGCTGCGCCGCCCCCGGTGGCAAAACCGCACACATTGCCGAGTATGTGGCAGCACAGCAGTCCGGCGCCGGTTTGCAGTTGTTATTAGCACTCGATAACGATGCCCAACGCCTCCGCCGGGTCGAAGAGAATTTTGCGCGTATTAAACTGCCCGCCCAAATTCGTCAAGCCGATGCCGCGCAGCCGGCAACCTGGTGGGATCAACAACCCTTTGACCGAATTCTATTAGATGCGCCCTGCTCGGCTACTGGCGTAATTCGACGCCATCCCGATATTAAATGGTTACGCCGAGCGTCAGACATTGATACCTTGGTCGCGCTGCAACGCGAGATGCTGGAGCGGCTATGGCCAACTTTAGCGGTAGGCGGGGTGTTGTTATACGCCACTTGCTCTATACTGCCTGAAGAAAATAATGAACAAATTAAAGCCTTTATGGCCGCCCACCCTGATTGCCAACGGCTCGATGATGAGGCGCTAGCTGACAGCCAACAGGGGCAATACTTGCCCGGTGATGGCGGTGGTGATGGCTTTTTCTATGCAAAATTAACTAAAACAGCAGCTGCTTAAGCGGTATTCCTTATGAAAATCATCATTGTAGGTGGTGGCCAAGTTGGCGGTACGCTCGCGGAAAACCTGGTTGGCGAAAAAAACGACATAACCATTGTTGATACCGACAAACGCTTGCTTGAAGAGCTCGCAGATAAGTACGATTTGCGCGTCATTGAAGGCCACGGCTCGCACCCACAAGTGTTGGAAAAAGCCGGCGCCGAAGATGCTGACATGATCATTGCGGTTACCCCTAGCGATGAAACCAACATGTTGGCCTGCCAAATTGCCTATACCATGTTCAATACCCCCACTAAAATTGCGCGAATCCGCTCTGAAGCCTTTATCGCTTACAAAGACAAGCTGTTTCACAAGCAAGATATACCCGTTGACCATATTATCTCGCCCGAGCAATTAGTGACTGGCTATATTAAGCGTCTGGTAGATTATCCCGGCGCACTGCAAGTGATGGAGTTTGCCAATCGCCGCGCCAGCCTGGTCGCCGTAAAAGCCTATTACGGCGGCAAGTTAGTCGGCCATGCCATTTCTACACTGAAACAGCATATTCCGAATATTGATACCCGTGTGGCGGCTATTTTCCGGCAAGGGCAACCCATTAAACCCATGGGTACGACGGTTATTGAAGCGGATGACGAAGTGTTTTTTATTGCCGACACGCGCCATATCCGCACCGTGATGGAAGAGCTGCAAAAGCTTGAAAACCAGTACCGCCGCGTCATGATTGTGGGTGGCGGTAACATTGGCGCAGGGCTAGCGCGTCAGCTTGAGGAAACGCACCGCGTAAAACTTATTGAGCGTTCCCTAGAGCGCGCCGAGTTTCTCTCCCAAGCACTTGAGCATACTTTGGTCTTTCATGGTGATGCGTCGGATCAGAAGCTACTGCAAGAAGAACATATTGAAGATACCGATGTATTTATTGCGGTGACCAATGACGATGAAGCCAACATTATGTCGGCGATGCTGGCCAAACGCATGGGTGCCAAGAAAACCATGGTACTCATTCAGCGCTCTGCCTATGTTGATTTAGTCCAAGGTGGGGAAATTGATATTGCCATATCGCCCCAACGCGCAACCATTTCAGCCTTGCTTACCCATGTGCGTAAGGGCGATATCGTCAACGTATACTCGCTGCGTAAAGGCGCTGCCGAGGCCATTGAAGCCATTGCCCACGGTGATGAGCAAACCTCGAAAGTGGTTGGCCGAGCCATTCATGAAATTAAACTACCGCCGGGCACCACTATTGGCGCCATTGTGCGCGGTAACGAAGTGCTCATGGCGCATGATGACACCATTTTACAGGCCGACGACCACGTGATTTTGTTCTTGGTGGACAAAAAATACATTACCGAAGTGGAACGCTTGTTCCAACCGAGCGCCATGTTCTTCTAGCGCTCGGTTGGCGTGGTTATGAGCGCCAGAAGGCTGGGGTGAGCAACACTAGCAAGGTGAAAACTTCCAAACGTCCAAACACCATGGCTATCAATAATAGCCATTTTGCCGTGGCGCTAATTTCTGCGTAATTTGATGCCACTTCGCCAAGCCCCGGGCCGAGGTTATTTAAACACGCGGCAGTGGCCGAGAATGCGGTCAAGCCGTCTAAGCCCGTGGCAAGTAAGCCCAGCATGATCACCACAAACACTAGCGCATATGCCGAGAAAAAGCCCCACACGGCCTCTACCACCCGAGTAGACACTGGTCGACTGCCAAGTTTTACCGAGTAAACCGCGCGTGGATGCACCAAGCGATTTAACTCGCGAATACCTTGGCGGAATAGCAACAACACCCGTACCACTTTTAAGCCACCACCAGTAGAGCTGGCACAGCCGCCGACAAAGCTGGCGAAAATCAGCAATAACGGCAGAAACAGCGGCCATACCGCAAAACTAGTCGTCGCGAAACCCGCAGTAGTACTAATGGATACGGCCTGGAACATGGCTTGGTCAAGCGCTTCTTCGGGTGAATCGTAAATACCATGAGCTAACACGGTAACAAACACAATCAGGATCAAGCTGACTTGGATCCATAAAAAGCCACGGCACTCTGGGTCACGAAAATAGGCACTTAAGCTGCGACCCGATACTGCCGCATAGTGCAGCGCAAAGTTCATGCCTGAAATCAGCATGAACACCACACAAATGGTATTAATGGTGGCGCTGTCAAAGTATCCCATACTGGCGTCATAGGTAGAGAAACCACCCACGGCGACGGTTGAAAATGAGTGGCCAATGGCGTCAAACCACGACATACCACCCCATTTATAGGCAATGGCACAGGCCGCAGTAAGACCTGCATATATGTACCAAAGGTGCTTAGCGGTATCGGCTATTCGGGGCGTCATTTTGGCATCTTTCAACGGACCCGGAATTTCGGCACGATAGAGCTGCATGCCGCCAATTCCCAACATCGGCAAAATCGCGACCGCTAATACAATAATACCCATGCCGCCGAGCCACTGCAGTTGCTGCCGATAGAACAAAATACTGTGCGGCAAATGCTCAATACCAGTGAGAATAGTCGCGCCGGTGGTGGTCAGCCCGGAAAAGCTCTCGAAGGCGGCATCAGTAATAGACAGTGGAACTTCTTGGGTAAGGATAAATGGCAAAGTACCCACCGCGCCCAGTACGATCCAAAATAATGCGGTGAGCAAAAACCCGTCGCGCGCCTTTAAATCACTGCGAAATTGACGCTGCGGATACCACACCGCAAAGCCAATCAACAAACTAATAATGAAACTGAATAAAAAGGCTAAGCCGCCGCCATCTTCATAAATAAGCGCTATAAATGCTGGCGGTAACAGCGTGAAGCTGAACAAGCCGATTAACAAGCCCAAAATACGCAGGATGCCGCGATAACGCATGTTAGTCCCCGTTGACCTGCAGTGCCACTCGACCCTGCGTTTGTGCGGTAAGTAATTGTTGTAGCACTGCCAGCTTTTGCCTTGGCACTGCGACGGTTAACTGAATATCGGCCAGATACTGACTTGCCACCACCTCAGCTTGAGCTTGTCCGAGCGCATATTCAACCGCGGCTTGGTCGCTATATTCAGCACTGAGCTGTGCTTCAATGAGGTGTATTTTGCGTTGTCTTGGTAACTCGCGCAAGGCATCAACGACTACTTGGCTATAAGCCCGCTGGAGGCCGCCGGTTCCCAACTTCACCCCACCAAAATAGCGCACCACGACGACCCCAACGTCGCCGACATCGTGACCAAGCAGTACTTGTAGCATGGGCTTGCCGGCGGTACCACTGGGCTCGCCATCATCACTCATGGCGTACAATTGTGACTGCGTCGGCGCGCCACCGATGAACGCTGTACAATAATGACTGGCCTGCGGAAACTGTTGCTGCACCCGCGCGATAAAAGCCGAACGCTCCGCCACACCAGAGACCCTTTCAACACAAGCAATAAAGCGGCTACCTTTTACCGTTAACTCGTACTCGATGGCCGCGGCCGGCACCTGGTAATCCGCCATAGTAGTTATGCTAAGCCTAATTCTCGGGTCATATTTTCGTTGCGTTCACGGTGCACAATAATATTGTCTTCGATACGAATACCACCATACTTTTTGAACGCCTCAACACGCTGCCAATCCACCGCTTGGGCATGCTCGCCCTGTTTCAAGGTGGCCAGCAGACTATCGATAAAGTACAAGCCCGGCTCAATGGTATACACATGGCGCGGCTCTACCGCTCGGGTCGTGCGCAAGGTTGGATAGTGCTCGGGCGGCGGTACAATGGTGCCGCGGGCATCTAGCAAGGTACTGCCCACATCATGCACTTGTAAGCCCAGCGAATGGCCCAAGCCATGGGGGAAGAACACATTGGTTACCCGGGTTTCTACCATGCTTTCCGGACTCATTTTCACAAACCCAAAGGCATATAGTAGCTTCGCGATTTGTTCATGGGCGGTGGCGTGTAGCTCACCAAACTTTATGCCCGGCTTTAATAAATCAACCAAGGCCAGCGTCACCTGATCTAGCGCCGCAACTAACTCACCAAATTCATCGTCCCGCGCCGCATAGGTACGAGTAATGTCCGACGCGTAGCCATGAAAGCTCGCACCGGCATCGATTAACAACGAATGACGTTGGCCTGGCGTAAAGCGCTGCTTCGATTGCACCATATAATGCAAAATAGCGGCGTGCTCGTTTTGCCCAATAATGTGGCCGTAAGGCGCTTCGTTCTCGCCCTGCCCGGTCGCAGCAATATAAGCAAGTAAACAATCAAACTCTGAGCCACCTTCCGCAAAAGTCGTAGCGACCGCTTTGTGCCCCCGCACCGCAATCGCGGAAGCTTCGCGCATACAGGCTTGCTCGTAGTCGGTTTTGAACAACCGATGGTAATGCATAAAAGTAAGCACAGGATCGGGATTAATGTGTTCAAACCCCAACGCTTGGGCAACTTCGATATGCTCACCTAAGTAGGCACTGCGCTGTTTGTCGTAGGGTAGGAAGGTCGCAATTTCGTCGGGCGTTTTAATGGTGGCAAGGTCAAACTCACTCACCCAAGGCTCGGCACTGATTTGATGTTGATAATGCCAAAAGTCGTCGGCTTGTAGTGCCACTAACTGAGGTGTTTTACCGGCTCGTAGCAGTATCCAACAGTGGGGTAAGTCGGTTAACGGTGCCCAGGCTTTAAACAACGGATTCACCTTAAACGGGTAATCCATATCATCTAAAAACTGGCGTTTTATTTGCCCCGAATGAATGGCGATCAAGTCGAGATTTTCTCGTTCTAGCACCTGTTCTATACGCGTTTGCTGCGTTTGCACATGGGCAAAAAACCGTTCAAGCCAAGCCGGTTGAGTCATGCGGCACTCCCTACTTCTGAATCTTCATGTCAATGAGTTCATTGAATAAATTTGTCTCTCTGCCCAACAGCATGGTGTAGATTTGCTGATATGCCAAGACGTTTTTTACGTAATCACGCGTTTCGTAATAAGGTATGGTTTCAATCCAAATATCAACGGGTACCGCCTGTTGCGGCAACCACTCCTGCACCCGATAAATGCCCGCGTTGTAGGACGCCGTGGCCAATACCCAATTATTCTGCATGCGTTGTTGCAACTGCCCCAAGTACTTGGTGCCCAATTGAATATTCAGCCGCGGCATGTGTAATTCATTGCGCGATACATCGCGCTCGCCTAGATAGCGAGCCGTAGACGGTAAGATTTGCATTAATCCACGAGCCCCGGCCGAGGAATAAGCATCATTGCGGAATGCACTCTCGCGCCGCGTGATAGCCAGCGCCCACGTCTCATCAATACCGGCAATACTGGCGAAGCTTTTCAGCACATCGTGGTAGGCCAAAGGAAACCGGATCTGCACCGCATCAAAATGGCCAATCGCCGCTAAGCCAAAAATAGCTTGGTCATGCCAGCCCCATTCGTTCGCAAGCACGGCCGCATGAACTTGTTCCTCCGCGCTCAACTGACTCAGCATAAAGTTCCATTCTCGCCGTGCATCCAGCATTCTGCCCATGGCACGAAACTCATAAGCTCGTTGAGCTGAAGGGTGAGTTCGAATCACCTCTAATTGCATAGGGCTTGCAGTGGTTTGCTGGCGCTCCAATTGTGGTTGCTGTTGCAACCAACTCGCCGCCATAAAACCATAATAATGACGCTCGGTCGCGAGTACCTGCAACAGTTGCTGGGCAGCTAGCTCATTCCCCAACTGCTGATAAGAGCGCGCCAGCCAATAACGCCATTGATTGCCCTGGCTAATACTCGCCGGTAACTGTTCAATCATCCGCGCTAAATTGGCAAACTCACCGGCCCGCAGCAAGTTAACTAAGCGCCATTGCAGCACCGCTTCGGACGCTTCAGTAAGCGGCACTTTAGCTTGCCAAATTCGGGCTTGGGGGTGGTTTTTATTGGATAGCGCAAGGGCGAAGGTTTGGGTGATCTGCTTTAGTTGCGCGTCGTTAAAAGCAAAAAATTCAGCGGCTTTAGGCCAGTTGGCTAAGGCGCTATCCTCATCGCGCCAAATCAACCGCTGGTAAGCATAAGCGGCAATTTGCGCTTGTTGGGCTTGGTACTGATCGGCCTTAAAACTTCCCAACCGGGTAATATTTGCGGGGTTACGTCGCACCTCATGATAAAGCTCGGCCAAGTAACGCTGAGATTCCGGTAGTAAGCCGGTTAAATAGGGAATTAACGTATGCCGACCGTCCTCAGCGGCAAGTGCAATTCGCTGCCACACCAACTCAGGGGTTAACTGGCCGGCCGCCCGCCAACGTTGCAACACCCCATCACACTCATCAGGCAGCGAATCGCCAGTCAGCCAAAGCTCGGCTACCGCCGCATAGAAAGCTTGGTCGGGAATCACCTCTAACTCGTGGGAGTAGTCGAGATTCAGGCACCGATGCTCGGTCGTGCCCGGCGCACGAAAGTCACGAATAAAGCGCTCTTTCTCGCCGGCACGCGCTAGATAGGTGAGCCAGCGTTGGCGTAACTGCCAATCTAGTGGAGAGCCTTGGTGGCGCTCTAAAAATGCCATCACCCGAGGCTCATTCGCCAAATAACCAACCCGCTGTAGGCGCTCTAACTCTAAATACGGCAATAATGGATAGTCGCCCAGCTTTTGCAGCAACAACTGATACTCATCTAAACGCCCGCGCGCTGCTGCGTACTCAGCCTGTTCAAACCAGGCGCGCTGTTGCTCGCGCAAGGCTGCGGTAGCAGTGTCATTAGCGGCTGGCGCTAGCGGCTCAATCGCAGGTCGATCCGGCGCTGCCACAACCGTTGTCGAGACACAAAGCGAGGCCATGACGAGCCCAAGGGCAAGTGGCTTACGCAACATGTCCGAGTGCCGCCGCCAAGTGGCGGTCACCAAGACCGTAAAGATAGGTTTCAGCATATTTTCAAACGCACGTTTAATTTTTATTGAAATATGGATGTATTCGCGCCAAACTCTGTCTACTTTAACCGAAACCAATCTGAGAATCAGTAACCTCCAATAGTATAGCTGTTGGACAGCGAGGGAGACCGATAATGATTTATCAAGGTGACAGCATTCAGGTGCAATTTATAGAGCCTGGTATTGCCGAACTGCAATTCAACGCAGCCGGTTCAGTCAACAAGTTTGACCAACATACCCTGACCCAGTTCAGTGAAGCATTAACTGCACTAGCAAGCAACGGCGAAGTGAAAGGGTTAATCGTAACTAGCTCGAAATCAACCTTCATTGTGGGTGCAGACATTACCGAGTTTGGCACCTTGTTCGCCGATTTAGCGCAAACCAAAACTTGGGTCGCGAAAGCCTCACGCGTGTTTGATCAGTGCGAAGATTTACCCTTCCCAACCGTTGCTGCGGTACAGGGCTTTGCCTTAGGCGGTGGCTGTGAAGCCCTGCTCGCCTGTGACTATCGAGTCGCCGACACCACAGCAACCATTGGCTTGCCAGAAGTGAAGTTGGGATTAATTCCAGGCTTTGGCGGCACCATGCGCTTACCTCGCATTATTGGCCCAGATAACGCATTAGAACTTATCACCACCGGTAAAAATAACAACGCCGAGCAAGCGCTAAAAATTGGCTTGGTCGATGCGGTAGTGGCGCCAGACAAACTACGGGATGCCTCACTAAGCATGGTGCAACAAGCTATTGCCGGTGATTTTGATTGGCAAGCCAAACGGGCGCCGAAATTAGCCCCGTTAGCGGCCAATGACACTGAATTAACCATGACCCTAGTAACCGCCAAAGGCATGGTGGCGGCGCAAGCCGGTAAGCACTATCCGGCACCGCATGCTGCGATTCAAGCCATTGAAGAAGGTGCACGAAGCCACCGTGAAGAAGCATTACAAGCCGAGAATAAAGCCTTCGTTGGGCTCACTCAAACCTCTGCCTGTCACGCGATGGTCGGCATTTTCATGGCCGACCAGCTGGTGAAAGGCAAAGCCAAGAAAGCCGGCAAAATGGCCACTAAAGACATTCGTACTGCAGCCGTGTTAGGCGCTGGCATTATGGGTGGCGGTATTGCTTACCAGTCAGCCTATAAAGGGGTGCCGGTGGTGATGAAAGATATCCGCCAAGAGGCCCTAGATTTAGGTATGAACGAAGCCAGCAAACTGCTTGAGAAGGCAGTGCAACGCGGCAAAATGGATACCAAAAAGATGGCCAAAACTCTGGCCTCGATTACCCCTAGCCTGCTCGATGACGCGGTGAAAGGTGTTGATATCGTGGTGGAAGCCGTGGTCGAAAACCCGGATGTAAAAGGGAAGGTACTGGCTGACGTTGAAGGCCGCGTTGCTGCCGACACCATCATCGTGTCAAACACCTCAACTATCTCTATCGATCGCTTGGCAAAAAATCTGAAAGACCCGTCACGCTTCTGTGGCATGCACTTCTTCAATCCAGTGCACAAAATGCCATTGGTTGAGGTGATTCGGGGTGAGCACACCTCTGATGAAACCGTCGCCGCCGTGGTTGCCTATGCTAGCAAAATGGGCAAAACCGCCATTGTCGTGAACGACTGCCCAGGTTTCCTGGTAAATCGCGTGTTGTTCCCTTATCTGGCAGGCTTTGCCTCGATGATTGATGAAGGCGTAGATTTTGCTGGCATTGATAAGGTCATGGAAAAAGAGTTTGGCTGGCCGATGGGCCCGGCCTACTTGTCGGACGTAGTTGGTATTGATACCGCCGATCACTGCACCAAAGTCATGGCCGAAGGTTTCCCTAGCCGGATGCCGCGCGACGAGAACAATGCCATCGCCAAATTAGCCGCGGCTGAGCGTTTTGGTCAGAAAAACGGCAAAGGTTTCTATGTGTATGGCGTAGATAAAAAGGGCCGGCCGCAGAAGCAAAAAGATGACAGCGTTTATAGCATGCTGGACATTCAAGGTACCGAGAAGAGCAAAGACGAAATTATCGCCCGCTGCATGATCCCAATGGTGAACGAATGCGTGCGCTGCTTAGAAGAAGGTATTGTGAGCTCAGCCGCCGAGGCTGATATCGCCATGCTTTACGGTATCGGTTTCCCGCCGTTCCGTGGCGGTCCATTCCGCTACTTAGAAACCGTTGGCTTGAATGAATTCATTAAGCTGGCAGATAGCTTCGCCCATTTGGGTGAAATCTACCAAGTAACCGACGGCCTGCGTGAAATGGCCGCCGCCGGCAAATCTTACTTTGCCTAATCGCCAGCGCTGAAGGAGAACCACATGAAAGACGTAGTAATCGTAGATTGTATTCGGACCCCAATGGGACGCTCAAAAGGCGGCGTATTTCGCAATGTTCGGGCCGAGGATTTATCAGCTCATTTAATGAAAGGCTTGCTCGAGCGTAACCCTAAAGTAGATGTTGCCGAGCTCGAAGACATCTATTGGGGCTGTGTCCAGCAAACACTTGAACAAGGCTTCAATATTGCCCGTAACGCCTCTCTTATCGCTGGCATTCCACACCATGTAGCAGGTGTGACCGTGAACCGCTTGTGTGGCTCTTCTATGCAAGCTATTCACGATGCAGCGCGCGCCATTATGCACGGCGACGGCGAAATTTTTATCGCCGGTGGCGTCGAGCACATGGGCCATGTGCCTATGGACCACGGCATTGATTTTCACCCCGGCATGAACAAATCAGTTGCCCGCGCGGCAGGTATGATGGGCATGACTGCGGAGTTGTTATCACGCAAATTTGGTATCAACCGCGCCCAGCAAGATGCGTTTGGCGCGCGTTCTCACCAGCTGGCTCATAAAGCCACTTTAGAAGGCCGCTTTGCCAAAGAGATTCTGCCCATTCAAGGCCATGATGCCGATGGCGTGTTGCGGTTGGTGAAAACTGATGAAGTGATTCGTCCGGAAACCACCGCCGAAGCACTTGCGCAACTTCGCCCTGTCTTTGACCCTGCCAACGGTACGGTAACAGCCGGGACCTCATCGGCTCTATCAGATGGTGCCGCGGCGGTATTGATCATGTCAGCGGATAAAGCGAAAGCCCTAGGCTTAACGCCACGAGTACGTATCCGCGCCATGGCGGTTGCCGGTTGCGATCCAAGCATTATGGGTTATGGCCCGGTACCTGCCACCGAAAAAGCCCTAAAACGTGCCGGCTTAAGCGTCCAAGATATCGACTTATGGGAACTTAACGAGGCGTTTGCTGCGCAATCACTGCCGGTCTTGAAAGGCTTAGGCTTACTCGATGTGATGGAAGACAAGGTGAACTTAAACGGCGGCGCGATTGCCTTAGGTCACCCGCTCGGTTGTTCGGGTGCACGCATTTCAACCACCCTCATTAACTTAATGGAAGATAAAGGCGCGACGCTCGGAGTGGCCACCATGTGTATTGGTTTAGGCCAAGGCATTGCCACTGTGTATGAGCGTTTAAACTAAGTGAAAGTAGATCAACAACTCGACACTCTGGGGCTTCGTTGCCCCGAACCCGTGATGTTGATCCGCGCACAAATTCGCCGGATGGCGGCAGGTGAACTACTTGAAGTGCTTGCTGACGATCCGGCGACGACGCGCGACATTCCGAGTTTTTGCCGGTTTATGGACCATCAACTGCTGCTCGCACAAACCGAGCAGCAGCCCTATCGGTACATCATTAAGAAAGGCTTATAACTTGTATTGCCAGAACTCGGCATTGCCTAAGCTGGGGTCGAGTTGATAAGGCTTAAAGCCGAAGTTTAAGTAAGCCTGTTTGGCCGGCTCATTGCCGGTCAACACTTCTAGGGTAACTTTACAACAACCCCGAAATCTTGCCAAAGTTGCCACTTCATCCATTAACCGCCGTGAAATACCTTGCCCACGATGGCTGGCGGTAACGGCAATATCATGAATATTCATGACCGGTGCCGCAGCAAAAGTTGAAAAGCCCTCTACGCAATTGGCGATACCTACAGGCTGTTCACCGTCAAAAGCTAAGATAGAAAACACGTGTTCGCGTTTTGCCATCTCTTCAATCAATCGGTTTTTGGTGTCTTCCGGCACGGCCTCGCCACCCCCCATTGGGTCTTGGGCGTAGTCATCAAGCATCGTAATAATAGCGCTGCGGTGCTTAGGGTTTTGGTAATCTGCTAGAGTTATCTCAATCATGTTGGGTTAAATTCGAAGTTGGCCAGTTGCTGACACAGGGGTTCATAACAATGGCACGAGGTGAGGTGATCATTCACCATGCCCACCGCTTGCATAAATGCGTAACAGATGGTTGTGCCGACGAAACTAAAACCTTCTTTTTTAAGCGCTTTCGCCATCTTATCCGAGGCGTCGCTGCGCGTTGGATAATTTGCATCACGCGCCTGAAGTTCGTTAATAATGGGGCGATAATCAACGCATCTCCATAAAAAATCGGCGAAGTTATCGCCCCGCTCGACTATTCGCAGGTACGCTTGCGCATTTTTGTAAATGCTTTCGATTTTTAAGCGATTTCGCACAATGCCCGGATTATGCATAAGCTGCTCCCGCTCAGCCTCGGACATCTGCACAATTTTAGCTGGCTCAAATTGGTGAAAAGCGGCTTGATAGTTAGCTTGCTTGCGTAGAATCGTGATCCAGCTTAGACCCGCCTGCTGGCCATCCAGACACAACTTCTCAAATAGTTCGCGCGAATCAAGCACCGGCCGCCCCCAAACGTGGTCGTGGTAGGCCTGATACAGCGGGTCGGTACCACACCAAGGACAACGGCTTAGTTCCTGAGACAGCGGTTGCGATTCAGTCAAAGAGGTATTCCTACGGTTGCCAGAATGTAAAAACTTAGAATTTACAGACCAAGAGTTTAGATACTGAATGAGCGCCTAGATTGACCCTATAACGACGGGTAAACACAAGGTATAATCGCTTTATTCAGCGATAACTGTCGAGAGATAATACATGGCCAAGTACGATGTGAAAACCTTCCAAGGCTTAATCCTTGCCTTGCAAGACTATTGGGCGCAACAAGGCTGCGCCGTCGTGCAACCTTTGGATATGGAAGTGGGTGCTGGTACCTTCCATCCGATGACCTTTTTACGCGCCATTGGTCCTGAGCCAGCGAGTTTCGCATACGTCCAGCCGTGCCGTCGCCCTACCGATGGTCGCTATGGCGAAAATCCGAATCGGTTACAGCATTACTACCAGTTCCAGGTGATGTTAAAGCCGTCGCCTAGCAATATTCAGGAGCTATACCTTGGCTCGCTCGAATTGCTTGGTTTCGATCCGCTAGTGCACGACATTCGTTTTGTCGAAGATAACTGGGAATCCCCTACCTTAGGTGCTTGGGGGCTTGGCTGGGAAGTATGGCTAAACGGTATGGAAGTGACCCAGTTTACCTATTTCCAGCAAGTCGGCGGGCTCGAGTGTAAGCCCGTCGCCGGCGAAATCACTTATGGTTTGGAACGGTTAGCCATGTACATTCAGGGCGTCGACAGTATTTATGACCTGGTATGGACCGGTGGTCCGCGCGGCAAAATTTTATATGGTGATGTATTCCATCAAAATGAGGTGGAGCAGTCTGCTTACAATTTTGAGCACGCAGCTGTTGATGTGCTGTTCCGAAGATTTGATGAATGCGAAAAGGAATGTGAGCACTTACTTTCGGTGAACTTACCGCTACCAGCTTATGAACAAGTTATGCGAGCCTCACATGCATTTAATTTACTAGATGCGCGACACGCGATTTCAGTGACCGAGCGGCAGCGATATATTTTACGGGTTCGGGCCATGGCAAAAGGCTGTGCCGAAGCCTACTACGCAGCACGCGAAGCACTAGGCTTCCCGCTCGCGCAGACCAATACCGATCAACAGCAGCAGGAGCAATCAGCGTGAAGGAGTTATTACTGGTAGAAATCGGCACCGAAGAATTGCCTCCTAAAGCGTTGAAAGGCCTAAGCGAAGCCTTTGCCGAACAGTTTGGTGCATTGCTACAAAAACAAGAATTGGCGTTTGAACGCATTCAACCTTTGGCCTCGGCCCGACGCTTAGCGTTGTTGGTACATGGGCTAGATACCAAGCAAGCCGATAAAGTGGTTGAAAAGCGTGGTCCTTCGATTGAGGTGGCGTTCGATGCTGATGGTAAGCCTACCAAGGCCGCCGAAGGCTGGGCGCGCGGTAACGGCATTACGGTTGACCAAGCAGAACGGCTTGAAACCGATAAAGGTGCATGGCTGCTGCATAAAGAACAAGTGGTTGGGGCGACCACGGCCGCCCTACTACCTGAGCTAGTTCAGCAAGCGTTGAAAGCGCTGCCGATTCCCAAGCCTATGCGGTGGGGTAACAGTACCGAGCAATTTATTCGCCCTGTGCATACCGTGACAATGTTACTGGGTGATCAGTTGGTGCCCGGCCAGGTAATGGGTATTGCCAGCGATTATCGCCTGCAAGGCCATCGTTTCCATTGTCCGCAGGGTACTCGCGTTGAGAACGCTGGTGATTATGAGCAAGTAATGGAAGCTGCGTACGTTAAAGTTGATTTCGACAAACGCCGCCGTTTGATTTGGGAAGGTATTCAGGCTAAAGCTAAGGCACTCGGCGGCCAAGTCGTGGCCGACGACGCCCTATTAGATGAAGTTACCGCGTTGGTGGAATGGCCCGTTATTCTCAGTGCATCTTTTAGTGCGGACTTTCTTGAAGTTCCCAAAGAGCCGCTCATTGTAACTATGAAAGATGATCAGCGCTACTTCCCCTTACAAGCCGCCGATGGCAGCTTGCTGCCCCACTTTGTATTTGTGACCAACATTGAAAGCAAAGACCCCCAGCAAATTATTTCGGGCAACGAAAAGGTTATCCGTCCGCGCTTAGCGGATGCGCGCTTCTTTTTCGAAAGCGACAAAAAAATTCGCTTAGAAAAGCGGTTAGATGGTTTAGCCAATGTACTGTTTCAAAAGCAGTTGGGCTCGGTCAAAGATAAAAGCGAGCGTATTAGTGCACTGGCGAGCGAAATTGCCGATCGTTTACAGGCCGATTCGCACGTTGCAGAACGCGCCGGGTTGCTCTGTAAAGCTGATTTAGCCAGCCAAATGGTAGCAGAGTTCCCTGAAACGCAAGGCGTCATGGGTATGCATTATGCACGTCATGATGGTGAAGCTGCGGGCGTGGCTGAAGCTATATACGACCATTACTTACCACGCTTTGCAGGCGATGCCTTACCCGCCACAGCGACCGGTGCAGCGGTGGCACTTGCCGATAAGCTAGACACCTTAGTTGGCATATTCGGTATCGGCCAAGTGCCTAAAGGTGATCGGGACCCATTTGCGCTTCGCCGTGCAGCGATTGGCTTGTTACGTATTCTCGTTGAAGGCGGTTATGCATTAGATCTTGTCGATCTGGTAGAAACCGCTGAACGCGGCTTCGGTTCTCGCTTAACCAGTAAAACCGTCACCGAGGATGTGGTTGACTATTTACTGGCGCGATTCCGCGCGTTTTACCAAGAGCAAGGCATTGGTGCAGAAGTGGTACAAGCGGTACTTGCTCGTCGGCCAACCAAGCCGGTTGATTTTGATGCTCGAGTACGTGCGGTAGACGCATTCCGTCAACTTCCCGAAGCTGAGTCGTTAGCTGCCGCGAATAAACGTGTAGGTAACATTCTGGCGAAGGTAACGGGTGAGTTGCCGCAGCAAGTGCAGGTAGCGCTCCTAACTGAGCCGGCAGAGCAGGCATTACAGCAAGCTCTTCAACAGGCCCAAGCGGCAGTGAAACGAGCTGGTGGCGACTATCATAGCGCCCTCACCTCGTTAGCAGCATTGCAAGCCCCGGTAGACGCGTTTTTCGAGAATGTAATGGTGAATGCCGACGATGAAGCCGTTCGCGCTAATCGCCAAGCATTGTTGGTTCAATTACAGAACTTGTTCTTGAATATCGCCGATATTTCCGTGCTCGGCCGTAGTTAAAACGGCATGAAATAGTCGGGGAATCGGTTGATAGCTTGATGTACGCCACATTTATTCCATAAAAAAGCCATCCGCGAGGATGGCTTTTTTGTGGCTGCTAAGCCGGTATGAAAACACCGCGCTCAGTTAGCGACTACACATCGAGGTTGGCAACCTTCAACGCGTTAGTCTCAATAAAGTTACGCCGTGGTTCAACGTCGTCACCCATTAAGGTACTGAAGAGTTGGTCTGCACCAATGGCATCTTCAATAGTCACCCGCAACATCCGTCGGGTGTCTGGGTCCATCGTCGTTTCCCACAATTGGCTAGGATTCATCTCACCCAATCCTTTGTAGCGCTGAATATAAATGCCACGCTTAGATTCACCAATTAACCACTCAACCGCTTCAACGAAATCTTCAATTGGCTTTTCTTTATCGCCACGACGAACTAAACCACCCGCTTCAACCAAGCCGTGAATCTGCTCACCGATATTGACGAGCTGCTCGTAATCACGACCGGTCACAAACTCATAAGTCATTGGGTAGTCAGTATCTATACCATGCTGACGTACCGTCATGACTGGCATCACCATGTTGCGCTCTTGGTCGTCGCGCACTGATACTTTATAGGTAGCTGACTTAGTCTCGCGAGCCGTTAAATCCTGCTCTAACTCGGTCGCCCACTTCATCACGGCAGCGCGGTCTTTTAGAACAGTTTCAGTCAGCCGCGGAGCGTACAACATACGCTGGAGGAAATCCTCAGGCATCCGACGAGATAAACGCTTAATGGTGTTTTGCGCCAACTGATAGTCATTCACTAACTTTTCTAACGGCGCGCCGGTAATACCAGGGGCATCAGCATTCACATGCAATGATGCGCCATCTAACGCCAAGCTGGTTAAATAAGTAATCAGTGCAGGGTCATCTTTAATATAAGTTTCCTGCTTACCTTTTTTCACCTTGTACAAAGGTGGCTGCGCAATATACATATAGCCACGCTCTATCAGCTCCGGCATTTGGCGATAGAAGAAGGTTAACAGTAGCGTCCGAATGTGCGATCCATCGACGTCCGCGTCCGTCATAATGATAATACGGTGATAACGGGTTTTATCTGGATCGTATTCGTCACGGCCAATGCCACAACCTAAAGCAGTGATCAGTGTGGCCACTTCTTGTGATGACAGCATTTTATCGAAACGCGCCTTCTCTACGTTCAGGATTTTTCCCTTCAGTGGCAGAATAGCTTGGTTCTTTCGGTTCCGGCCTTGTTTTGCAGAACCGCCCGCAGAATCACCCTCCACAATATAGAGTTCAGACAATGCTGGGTCTTTTTCTTGGCAATCTGCCAATTTACCCGGTAACCCGGCTAAATCTAGCGCACCTTTCCGACGTGTCATCTCGCGCGCTTTACGCGCCGCTTCACGAGCGCGGGCTGCATCAATAATTTTGCCGATAATGATTTTGGTGTCGTTCGGGTTCTCTAACAAAAAGTCATTAAGCTTTTCGTTCATAGCCTGTTCTACCGCAGTTTTAACCTCAGAAGAAACCAGCTTATCTTTGGTTTGCGATGAGAACTTTGGATCAGGCACTTTCACTGACACAACGGCCGTTAAACCTTCACGCGCATCATCACCAGTCGCGTTGGTTTTGTGCTTCTTGTTGTAACCTTCTTTTTCCATAAACGCGTTTAAGGTACGCGTTAAAGCAGCACGGAAACCAACTAAGTGAGTACCACCATCCCGCTGCGGAATGTTGTTGGTAAAGCAGTAAATGCCTTCTTGGAACGAGTCATTCCACTGCATCGACACTTCAACTGAAATGCCATCGTCGCGCTCTTGGGTAAAGTGAAAAACATTCGGATGAATAGGCGTTTTGTTTTTATTCAAGTAAACAACGAAAGCCGAGATACCGCCTTCGTACATGAAATGGTCTTTGCGGTCGCTACGCTCATCACTTAAGTGAATAGAAACACCAGAGTTCAAAAACGACAGTTCACGAAGCCGTTTTGCGAGAATGTCATAGTGAAACTCAACATCGCTAAAAATAGTCGAGCTTGGCCAAAACCGTAATTCGGTACCAGTGCCATCGGTATCGCCTACTTGCGCTAAAGGAGCCACTGGCTCGCCCAATTTATATTCTTGTTGGTACACGTGGCCTTGGCGGCGAATGGTGAGTTTTAGCGTATCTGACAACGCGTTCACTACGGAAACACCAACACCGTGCAAACCACCAGAAACCTTATAGCTATTGTCGTCGAACTTACCGCCGGCGTGCAAAACGGTCATGATAACCTGCGCAGCAGATACACCCTCTTCTTCATGAATGTCGACGGGAATACCACGACCATCGTCACGTACCGATACCGAGCCATCGGCATGGATTTTGACAAAAATTTCCTTACAGTGACCAGCTAATGCTTCATCGATCGAGTTATCGACAACCTCAAATACCATGTGATGCAAACCTGAGCCGTCATCGGTATCACCAATGTACATACCAGGACGTTTGCGCACCGCATCTAGGCCCTTTAAGACTTTAATACTTGATGAACCGTATTCGTTTTCTGCCATAACTAGTTTCTCTGTATTTCCTTGATGATTCCATGTTCCACGTGGAACATTTTTGTTTCAGCTGTGGGAAAGGCATCCATTAACGCCTCTAGCTGAATCGCTGTCACAAAAACTTGCGATTGAGACTCGGCCAACGCCGAGCAAAACTTCTGCTGACTGTTGCTATCGAGCTCAGCGGTAATATCGTCCACGAGATAAATGCATCGCCGTGAAACTTTCTTATATAAAAACTCGCCTTGAGCTAACTTCAGTGCCGCCACTAATAATTTCATTTGGCCGCGCGAAAGTATCACTTTAACATCTTCATCGTTCGCAAACATGCGAATTTCTGCTTTATGCGGTCCTACCGTCGAATGGCCATAGCGTTGGTCTTGTTCCGCACTTCTGTGCAACGCATCCGCTAGACTGATGTCCTGAGACCAACCTGACCGCAAATCGAATCTAAATTGGTACTGTGGTAAAAACGCCTCGCAATAATTCTTCAGTTGCGGTGCGATGGCAGTCATGTACTCATCACGATAAGATTGAACCCGTTCACCCAGCTGAGCAAAACTATCATTCCAGTAAGTCATTTCTGCAGACTGCGTTCCCCGCCGTTGCTTCAACAAACTATTACGCTGCTTAAGCACCCGAGAGAATTGAACCCAATCCTGATAAAACTGATGTTCCACGTGGAACACACCCCAGTCGATAAACTGACGTCTTACCTTGGGGCCGCCTAAAATGAGCTCTATGCTCTCTGGCGTCATAAGCTGCACTGGCACCAGCTTAGCTAACTCGGCAAAACGCTTCTCTTTTTGCCGATCTATCTTAAGCTCAACTTCACCCGTACTTAACCGCCGAAATCCAAGCTGATGCTGACCTTCAGATTCACTGCCATCAACGCGCGAAAAAATAGTATAGGCGTCGTGCTCATGTTGAATTAACTGCCGAACACTAGCCGGCCGAAACGACCGACCAAATCCTAAGCAATAAATCGCCTCTAAAAAACTCGTTTTGCCACTGCCGTTTTGCCCCACTAATAAATTAATGTTGCGCCCCGGCATGACCTCTACTTCGTCAAAATTTCGAAAATGGGTAAGTGCCAGACTATTAATGTACATACAACGGCTACAATACGCTTTACTACAAGCGCATTGGCATCACTACGTAAACGGCGCCATCGTCTGCTGCATCTTCCATCAACCCGCTATTGTCTGGGCCTTGCAGCGTCATCTTTACTTGCTCGCCGTGTAACGTGTTTAGCACATCAAGCAAGTAACTCACATTAAATCCAATTTCCAGCGAGTCGCCTTGATAATCGACTTCAATAACCTCTTCAGCTTGTTCTTGCTCTGGGTTATTTGCGGTAATACATAGCTCGCCCGCGCTGAGATTAAGGCGGACACCACGGAATTTCTCATTCGACAAAATTGAAGCACGTGCAAAAGCTTGCTTTAAGGTATCGCGATCGGCCAACACAATTTTGTCACCACCTTGAGGTAACACGCGGCGATAATCTGGGAAACGTCCATCTACTAGTTTACTCGTGAAACTTACGCCTTTCGTTTCAACGCGAATATGGTTGTTACCAATGGCAACCTTGACTTCTTCGTCAGCGTCATCTAGCAAGCGCAATAATTCCATTACACCTTTGCGAGGGACTATTACTTGCCGATTTGGCAGATTGGTTTGCGGTAACGAGCACGCACTCATCGCCAACCGATGACCATCGGTTGCAACGGTTCGCAACACCCCAGTATCAGTTTCAAATAGCATCCCGTTCAGGTAATAACGGACATCTTGGTTAGCCATCGAAAAATGGGTTTTATCCATTAGTGATCGTAACAGCCCTTGGCTCGTCACGATCTGAATATCACTGCTCCAATCATCAATATTCGGGTAATCTTCGGCAGGCAAAGTGCTGAGTGTAAACCGACTGCGACCGCTGCGAATCGTCGCTTTATCTTCACTGGCAGAAAATTCTATCTGTGCGCCATCAGGAAAGCTGCGAATAATGTCTAACAGCTTCTTCGCCGGAACCGTAATGGCACCAGCCTCGGCACCTTGTAGTTCACTGCCAGATACTAATTCAACTTCAAGGTCGGTACCGGTTAAGCGCAACGAGTTCTCACTCACCTGGACCAATACGTTGGCCAAAATAGGCAACGTATGACGACGTTCAACGGCGCCACTCACTACTTGCAACGGCTTTAAAATTCCATCTCGGCTCACACTAAATTTCATGCCCTTTCCCCTTTACGCCGAAAGCGTTCGAATTAAGTTCCGATAGTCTTCTTTAATATCATGCTGCGCATCTTTTAGCTCTTGTATCTTACGACACGCATGCAAAACCGTCGTATGGTCACGACCACCAAAGGCATCGCCAATTTCCGGCAAGCTATGATTGGTAAGCTCTTTCGCCAGTGCCATTGCCAGTTGCCGTGGACGCGCAACCGAGCGACTCCGGCGTTTCGACAGCAAATCTGACATCTTAATGTTGTAGTATTCAGCGACCGTCTTTTGAATATTATCAATAGTGACCAGCTTTTCCTGCGCGGCAATAAGGTCACGCAGTGCTTCTCGAACGAAATCTATGGTTACCTGACGGCCCGTTAAATTCACGTTCGCGGCCACGCGGTTAAGCGCACCTTCTAACTCGCGAACATTGGAGCGCAGTCGCTTCGCAATAAAAAAGGCCACTTCATGAGGTAAATGAATGCCACGTTCTTGGGCTTTGCGGATCAAAATAGCCACCCGAGTCTCAAACTCTGGCGGTTCAATCGCAATGGTTAAACCCCAACCAAATCGAGACTTCAAACGATCATCTACCCCATCTATTTCTTTAGGATACAAATCGCTGGTCATGATGATTTGTTGGTTACCTTCCAATAACGCATTGAAAGTATGAAAGAATTCTTCCTGCGTACCCTTTTTACCCGCGAAGAAATGAATGTCGTCGATTAACAGCGCATCAACTGACCGGTACATGCTTTTGAATTCATTAATGGTTCCGTTTTTGAGGGCATTCACCATGTCCTGCACAAACCGCTCGGCACGCATGTAAAACACTTTGGCATTTTTCTTTCGCGCTAAAATACCGTTACCAACCGCGTGTAATAAGTGCGTTTTACCTAAACCGGTACCACCATATACGAACAACGGATTGTAAACCCCCCCCGGATTTTCCGCGACTTGTGTTGCCGCCGCGCGCGCTAACTGGTTTGATTTACCCTCAACGAAATTATCAAAGGTGTACTCAGGATGAATGTTGCTCTCAAAACTTACACCACTCTCGACACCCTCTGCAGTAGCGCCGCGGACATTCATCCGACCGCCCTGCCGATAGGGGTTTGATTGACCTAAACTGGTAGCCACAGCTGATTCTTGACGATTACTAGAAGCCGCAGCAGGCGCGGTTTGCGATCCTCGTCTTGGCGCTGGGCGATCCGTACCATTCAGGCCGCCAACCGCAAACGTTATGCGCGGCAGTTTAGTGCCTTGCTGTTCACAGAATTGCACGACGAAATCGTTAATGGTGGCGAGATACTTATCTTTTACCCAATCGACCACATAATTATTAGGCGCATACAAGGTAAGGGTATCGTTATCGAGCTCAGCTTGGAGTGGACGGATCCAGGTATTGAAGTGTTGCGTCGACAATTCGCCTTGCAAGCGATCAGCACACTGTTGCCAAAGCGAATTATTCACACTGGGTCTCCCTGATTCCAATGGTTGAAAAGCCAAAATTGCAGATGTTTTGATTGTACTGGAAGGTTACCGCGATCTCTATACTTTTTAAGGCTTTCCGCTATACTTTTTCGGGTTAAATATGCACTTGTTAAGGTCAATTTATTCTCCTAAATAGTGCACAAAACGCAGCAAGGCCAACATCTATAACTAAGCGCCATAAAGCACAGTCGTAGCGCCTTTATCCACAAATGACGATGCCAAGCACATTGCGCTGTGGATAGCTTTTCGCGTTGACTTTGATCCTTTTTATCGGTATTATCCGCGCTCTTAATTTTTAGCACGAGCTAGCGTGTGGCCAGCCGGTGCAATTTAAGGCTTTGTTTGGGTAAGGTATCGTTACAGGTCGCCATACTCATCAGTACATTAGCTCTCAGAATACGGATAACGACGTCATGAAAAGAACATTTCAACCAAGCGTATTGAAGCGTAAGCGCACCCACGGTTTCCGTGCTCGTATGGCAACTAAAAATGGCCGCCAAGTATTGGCTCGCCGTCGTGCCAAAGGTCGCAAGTCGCTCACAGCTTAAGGGGTGAAATTCAGTGAATCATCAGGTCACTGAATGAAGCAACACACCTATACGCGGGAGTTACGACTGTTAACTCCCGCCGACTTCCAGGCTGTATTTGCCAACCCGCCAGTCAAAGCTGTTACCGCCGAACTCACCATGCTTGCTACCCCAAATAGCTTGGGACACGCACGCGTGGGTGTCACTATAAGTAAAAAGCGTGCAAAGAAAGCGGTCGATCGAAACCGAATTAAACGTAAAATACGTGAAACGTTTCGACTTACACAGCACCGATTGCCTAGTTTTGACATTATCGTGATCGCAAAACCGGGAATAACGGCGCTAGACGCAACTCAGCTGCAGGAACGATTAGATTACTTATGGCGAACTATCGCAAAGCGCTGCAAGCAATTCCAATTGGCCTCATCCGCCTCTATCAAATCGGAATCAGCCCATTAATTGGGCCGCGCTGTCGTTTTTCGCCAACTTGCTCGCAATATGCCATCGAAGCCATCCAAATTCATGGTATGCTGCGGGGCTTATGGCTAGCAGCCAAACGAATTGTGAAGTGTCATCCGGGCCATCCTGGCGGGTTTGATCCGGTCCCTGACAAAGCATCAACGCAAACAACAGAGACGAAGTAGCTATGAATTCGCCACGTACCATATTGTTTATCGCGTTCTTGGTCGTCACTTTTTTCCTCTACCAAACTTGGTTAGTGGAAACGGCTCCACGCCCAGTCCAGCCAGCATCAACCACCAGTACCAGCGCTAATAGCGACAGCTTTAGTGTACCCGATGCAAATAGTGAGTTAGCGGCAACCAGCAACGATGCGGTGCCAAGTGCAACTGAAGACGGTAGCATTGTAAGCGCCACCAGCGCGGCCCCTCAGGCCCAACTCGTGCGCGTCACGACCGACGTACTGGATGTACTCATCGACCCGCGCGGTGGCGATGTGGTGAATGCCAAGTTGGTGCAGTACAACGCAACTCTCGACTCCAACAATGCGTTTGAACTGTTACACAACAATCCGAGCCAACTTTACGTTGCGCAGTCAGGATTAGTTGGCGCCAACGGCACCGACTCAGCCAGTGGCCGCCCATTGTTCCGCGTGGAACAATCTAACTACCAGTTAACCGATGACAGCGTTGTGGTTCCCCTTACGCTCACTCGTGAAGACGGTAGCGAAATCCGCAAAACCTTTATCTTCAATAAAGGCAGCTACGCGATTTCAGTGCGCTACGACATTACCAACAAAACTGACGAGACCCAACGCGTTCAGTACTATGGTCAGTTGAAGCAAGTCATTAGCGAAGGTTCTGGCAACATGATGATGCCCACCTACAGTGGTGGTGCTTATTCATGGGATGAAGATCGTTACGAAAAATATGCTTTCGACGACATGAAAGACCAACGTTTGAGCCGCCAAACCAGCACTGGCTGGGTCGCAATGCTTGAGCACTATTTTGCCAGTGCCTGGATACCAACCGGCGTTGAGCGCAGCACCTTATTTTCGAATGTAACCGCCAGCAACCACGCGATCATGGGAATGATGTACCCTGCTGTGGATATCGCGCCAGGTACCACAGGCACCATTGAAAGCACCTTATTTGTTGGCCCGAAAGACCAAGATGCGATGGCGCAAGTGGCGGAGAACCTAGATCTCACCGTCGACTATGGCTTCCTCTGGTGGCTAGCCCAACCTATCTTTAAGCTGCTGCAATTCATGCAAAGCTTCTTAATTAACTGGGGCTTGGCCATTATTGGTACCACCGTAGTGATTAAGGCCATTCTATACCCACTCACCAAGGCACAATATGTGTCGATGGCCAAAATGCGGTTGATCCAGCCGAAAATGATGGCATTGCGTGAGCGTCACGGTAGCGATCGTCAGAAAATGTCGCAAGCCATGATGAAGCTGTACAAAGAGGAAAAGGTCAATCCACTTGGCGGTTGTTTCCCCATGTTGCTGCAGTTACCGATTTTCCTTGCGCTGTACTGGGTGCTATTGGAAAGCGTTGAGCTGCGTCATGCGCCATTATTCCTGTGGATTGAAGACTTATCAGCGAAAGACCCGTACTACATTTTGCCGTTGTTAATGGGCGCGAGTATGTGGTTCATGCAGAAGTTGCAGCCTTCACCGGCGACCGACCCTATGCAGCAAAAACTACTTCAGTTTATGCCGCTCATCTTTACCGTATTCTTCCTATGGTTCCCGTCAGGCCTTGTGCTTTACTGGTTGGTGAGTAACGTCATCACCATTATCCAAATGCTGATCATTTATCGCGGCTTGGAAAAACAAGGTTTAATGACGCGTAAAAAAGCGTAACCCACACGGGCAACAACATGCTGGATGAGCACTTCGCACAAGACACTATTGTTGCCCAAGCCACGCCGCCCGGTCGCGGTGGCGTTGGCATTGTTCGGGTAAGCGGTCCGGCAGCAGCAGCGGTTGCTGAAGCTGTTCTGGGCCATTGTCCCGCACCTCGTAAAGCCGAATACTTACCTTTTAAAGACCTCCACGGCGAATTACTCGACGAAGGCATAGCACTCTATTTTCCTGGCCCAAACTCGTTCACCGGCGAAGACGTCCTTGAGCTACAAGGGCACGGCGGCCCAGTGCTTATCGATATGATTGTACGCGCTATATTGGATTTCCCCGATGTCCGTCCGGCCCGCCCAGGTGAGTTTAGCGAGCGAGCGTTCTTAAACGATAAGCTTGACCTTACCCAAGCCGAAGCTATTGCCGATTTAATCGAAACCACCTCCGAGCAAGCGGCCAAAGCGGCGTTACAAAGTTTGAAAGGTGAATTTTCCCATCGTATCGACCAACTCGTTGATGGCGTGATTCATTTGCGCATGTACGTTGAAGCCGCGATTGATTTTCCTGAGGAAGAAATAGACTTTCTGAGCGATGGCAAGGTGGCCGGTGATTTAGATGCCATTATTGATCAACTGCACAGCATTCAAGCTGAAGCACGCCAGGGCGCGTTGCTCCGTGAAGGGATGCGAGTAGTGATTGCGGGACGTCCGAATGCCGGTAAATCCAGCTTACTAAATGCTTTAGCGGGTCGTGAGTCAGCGATTGTGACGGCCATTGCCGGTACCACTCGCGACGTGCTGCGTGAGCACATACAAATTGATGGTATGCCGCTGCATATCATTGATACCGCTGGATTGCGTGAAAGCCCAGATGAAGTCGAGCAAATCGGCATTCAGCGCGCCTGGGATGAAATACGTAACGCCGACCGCGTGTTGTTTATGGTTGACGCCAGTACCACCCAAGCCACCCATCCAGAGGATATCTGGCCAGAGTTTTTTGAGCAGCTGCCTGAGCACTTGCCCGTTACCGTCATTCGCAATAAATCCGACTTAACCGCGGAGCCGATTGCCATTGATGAAGTAAGCGGCATTCCTGTGGTACATCTTTCCGCAAAAACGGGGCATGGCGTAGAGCTATTGCGCGAGCACTTAAAACATTGTGTGGGTTATCAGGCCACCGGTGAGGGCCACTTTATGGCCCGCCGACGTCATTTGGACGCACTCGATAAAGCCAAACAACATTTGCTCCTGGGCCAGGAACACTTAGAACACGCCTTAGCCGGCGAGCTGCTTGCCGAAGAGCTGCGAATTACACAGCAGCACTTAAACGAAATCACCGGAGAATTCACCTCCGATGATTTGCTCGGCAAGATTTTCGGCAGCTTCTGTATCGGCAAGTAAAGTTCCGCCCGCCAACAACATCATAAGCTCAACTGTTTGTTGGTCTCACTCAACACTCCAACATCTGTACCCTGGGCATTGGTCACAATAACTTTATGGTGATTAATAGCGCTAAACACATCAGCCACCATTAAGGTACGTGCGCTCGCAGATTCACATGCATAACTACCACTCATGGTTAAATGGGGCTGCCCCCCGTAGTAGCTAATCACATTGGTTAGCGCCAAGCGTGGCGCTAACTGACAACCACTAACTTGTAAGTAACCCTGCAACTGCTTGATGATTGCGACCTCGCTTGCCGGCGTTAATTTACCCTCGGTGGTAAAATCTAATGCTGGAAATAATGCTTCCAGATCATGATTCACGAGCCGCCATTGCCAAGCTACGACGTTCTCTTCCGCACCCCTATCGACCTGTAGATAACTGGTACTAAACTGGTGTGCACTTAATCTGAAACTAAAAGGCGCAAGCGCCAATACACACAACAATAATCCGCTCAAAATTTTGCGCTTACTCATTGGCTCAGCTCCATCGCTGCTCGTAAAAGTGCCTTATCGGCTGGTTCTTGTGCAATCGTTAAGTTACGCTCAGCCCAACGCTTCGCGAGTGCTTGCTGGGGATTAACATGCACAAAGTAGTAGGCCACATCAGCCGCATGTACCTCATCGTCGCGTAAGACTCTAATCCGCATTCGCTCGGCCACTAACTGTCGCCAACACTGACGTTGATTTAGCACCGCCTCAGCATGCGCGATCCGCACTAGTATGCTGTCGCTTAATACCACAGCAGGGGCTGGACACTGGCCCATCAATGCCAATACTTGCTCAGCTTTACCAGCCGGTATTAAAAAACTTAAACGTTGTTTTTGAATCGCTTCGGACTGTTGCGAAAGCGGGGCGAAACTTAACCAACTTAGCGCTTCATCATAACGTCCTAAACTTGCGGCGAACTCGGCCAATATCTCCCGGCGCCAAATACCAATGTCAGACAAATCCTCGCGATTACGGGCCGCAATTTTGGCTAAGGCTTGGTAACTTTCTGCCACCTTACCAGACCGCCCTTGTACCTCTAACAAACAGGTGGCAACCACATCGCTCTGCGCCTGACCAAAGAGCGCGCGGCACTCGTTTTGCGCAGCCGTTAGGTTGTCCTGAGCAAGATGAATACGAGCAGCCATTAAAGCTCGACTAGTTGCGAATGTGTCGGTTTCTTGAACCTGCTGGAGCGCGTCCAGAGCAGCCTCAAACTGATGTTGAAATTGCAGTAAATCGGCGCGGGCTAACCACCACTGTGCGCGCTCACTTAAGCTTAACTGAGATAGTTGAGGCGCTGCGGTCTGCCATAATGCTGCAGCATCTTCATGCAACTCATGCTGCGCGGCAGCTTTGCCTGCGCGAACTAGTTCCGCATAATGACTCGCCGTGGGCAGCGCAGGCGCAGCACTGATTGCAGGGGCAGCCAGCGCCGCCCCTGTCAACCATAGCGCCGTTCCTGTTAACCATAGTGCTATGGTAAAACGACGCCAAACGCTACTCATTGTTCCCCACCTCGCCAGCCGCGACTAAATCGTCGAATTCTGCGGTATCGGTGACATCCGCATTAAATTCGCGCCCATTCACGGCCAACGGCTCGGCTGTGACTGCTTGGGTAAAGCTATCGCGAACAATGGCACTCACCGATACCGTTAACGTCTCGACATCGATAATAACCACGCCGGTATCTGTTAACCGACCGTCGCTAACGCTGAACTCAAAACTATCGCTGCCCACGAATTCTGCAGCAGGAACATACACAAAATCGCCATCGGCATTGAGCATGAGTTCACCCGCCGTTGGTGCAACCGCAACGCTAAAGGTAAGTGGATCCTGCTGCGCATCGGAAGCGCTAAGCATCCCCTCAAGCGGTGTATCGGTGGTGGTGGTTAACATCTCACCAACGGCCTCAGGAGCCGTGTTCACCACTTCCACTTCGTCGTCATCCCACACACAAGCGCTTAAACTTAGCGCCATGAGTACGGTTATCGTTACTTTGTTAAACGGCTTCATAGCAACCTCCAATTACTGTGGTGAACCAGCCAACGGCGTGGTTAAGTAAGGAAAGCTGGCGTCAACAAAGCTGGCATCAAGGGGCGCACCATCGGTAAAGGGTGCGGTGCCGACATTCGCGTCTGCTGGCGTGCACAAACCTAGGTTGGTTGGCTCACCATCCACCGGAATATCGTGGCACAAAGCCCCCATCACGACGCGCAGCGCAATATCCACCACATCATCACCGGGGCGACGACCATTGGGGAAACCGGCCAGATCGTTACCTGCTACGCCAAAGTTTGATTGCATGTCAGCTGGTGTAGCTGGAATTGCCGTATTCAAACGCAACATTTCAGACGGCGTGACCGTTGCTTGCTGATTCACCCCAGCAAACCCGGTTAAGAACGCAGCCACCAAATCGTTACGCGGATAATTAGTAGGCGCAATCGTTGCAAAATCAGTGCTTAACGTCGTATTTACCGCATCACGGAACAATAAATCCAAAATTACCGGTAATGTTGGGTTCGTAACATAAGTGGCAAATTGACCATCATCCGCTGGGTGCGACTCAGAAAACTTATCTTTGTCATCTATGCCAATCACCAACTCGTTCACTAATGGTGAGCCAAGTCGTGAAACTTGTACCAGTGCACCACCATTCACTTCTGGCTTCGCAAGAGTTGGATTCGGGTTTAAAATACGCGCTTGAGGTAGGCTTGCAGTCGTCCATGCGCCAACCACGCCGTTGCCGTCACCAGTAATACAAGACTTTGGCACCTCAATCGCAATCGCATTCACGTTTTTATCGCGTAAGTCGTCATTCTCAGTCGCTTGGGTGATACCACCGGGAAAGCCACCACCATCGCCGGCACCAGCCCTGCTATCGCCCTCAACAGGTACATAGTTTACTAAGTCGAAGGTTTCACCCAGGTTTACCACAAATGGGTCTTTACGCTGACCCACAAACACACGACCCGGCGCGGCGCAGTTAGGCAGCGAAATGTCGTATACGTACTGGTTCGCATAAGCCTGATAGTCGGCTGCGCTACCGAAAGTCTTTTCACCGACATAGGCATAAGGCTTCACAAATTCAGTTTCGCCATTGGCGCCCATTACGGTGTTGCGTGAACCGGTGCGTTGCGAACCTTCAACCAACGTTAGCTGGTATGTTTCTGAGAAGTTTAAAGCTGATTGGTCAGTTGCAGAAATAGGCCCCACGTGCTTCAAGGGTACGCTCACTTCAACACCATCAGGGCCGACCGGAAGCTTTACGCCGCCATTAGGAAGCTCGTTATTGAAGCGGAATTCAAAGGTTAAATCCTCAATCGCGTCACCATCTGAATCAATGTGCAGCGAATAAACGGCTGCTGGATCCATCGCAAAGTAATTTGGACCGCCGTAGCCGTCTTGTAGGGGAATATAATTAGCAATTAAGGTGACGTAGTCTTCGCGTCCCGGTTCATAACTGTTAAAAATATAAAAATCGGTCGAATCTAAGGTGGGAAAGCGTGCAATATTAGGCGCTTCACGATGACTCGAGGCGAATGCGGTGGAGGCCGCAAGGGCGGTAAAAATGGCGCTGGAAATAGCGACCGATAGCACTGTTTGCTTGTTCATGGCATAACCTCTCAATGGTTGCTTGTTGTTTGCTAGCACTGCTTGTTAAAAGCGAGAACTACCCAAGCAACGATTGAGAGTGCCTGTTAGATGCAAATTTTTTACAATAAAACTAAATCTGTCGTATAAAGAACCGGCCCAGTTGGTACGTCTATTGGTGAACCGCCCGCCGGCTCACGGCTAACGGCAAGAGCAGCAATATCATCAAGCGCAATATTGGCTGCCAGTTCGAGCACAACCGCACCTTGTTGAGGTAATAGACCAAGCGAAATTGGCGGGTTACCATTCGTCGGCAACATCCACAGCTGATAATCCTCATTGCTGAGTAGCTCTACCTGACCGACAACCTTCACCGCTAACCGCCGTTGTTGTTGCTCAACCAGCCATAAAGTTCGCGCGTCACTACCTTGAATAACGGCAATACGGTTAGCACCCACTGGCGCTGTTGGTGATTCAAGATAAATATTACCTGCCACCAACATCACCAATAACACCGCCGTTGCTGCACCAAAACCAACCCAGCGCTGCCACCAACTAGGTTTCGCTTCGGTTTGCCAACCTAAGCGTTGGTAAATACGCTTCAGCACCACGGCATCTGGAGTTCGCGCCGGGATCACCTCCACCAACGTCGATAAGTGTTGCTCCCAAAATACGACTTCGCTGCGTAACTTCGGAAATTCCATGAGGAGTCGCTTAAACCGCGCGCGAGCTTGACCACGCATACTTCCAATCACATAGCGAGCAGCCAGTTGGTGCTGTAATTCAGTTGCTTCGTAATTCATCGCTGCAAGCACCCCTTTAAGCTTTCCATACCGCGCCGAATCCAACTTTTTACGGTACCCAGAGCCTCTTTTACGTGCTCACTAACCTCTTGGTGAGATAAGCCAAAAATAAACGCCAGTTGAATACATTGACGAGTGTTTGGCTGTAGCTCATGTAAGCACTCATTAAGCTTTTTTTCACTAATGGCCCGGTCAATGAGCTCCTCGGTATGGTCGTCGCGGCTGAAACTATCCATATCGTCGTCATGCAATTCCTGATTCGCTTTCTTACGCAACAAATCAATCGCCCGGTAACGCACAATACTGATCAACCAACTCATCACTGAGCCTTTATCTGGCGCATATTCTCCAGCGCGATGCCACACTTTTACATAGGCATCTTGCAACGCTTCTTCGGCCAAATCTTGACGCCGTAAAATGGTATAACTAACACCATATAACTTAGCCGCCGTTTGCCGGTAAAGTTGCTCGAACGCGCTGCGATCACCAAGGGCTACTCGCTGCAAACATCGATCAATAGCAAAAACTTCTGACATCTAGCTTTCCTTTTATTTGCCTCTTCATTCTTTATCCGAATGAACTTAGGAATTGGATGCGATAAAAGGCAAATAAGCTCATCTAGGCACCAAAAAGTTACGCGGTACGCTTCACAAACACCGCGACAATTGCCGAAGTCACCACCCCGACCACAAAGGCAAATACGGCGGATTGCACCATATAACTCTGTAAGTTAAAGAAGGCTTCGGCCTCAGCTTGGGTCATGGCTTCAATAGCCACTGAATGCGCAATTATATTAGGAAAGTAATCGGGCGAGACAAAGGTATGGCCCAGATAGCTGACCAACGGCGATAAAATTGCAATCACCAAGGAGATAATCACGCCGGCAATAAAACCTTGTTTCCAGCTCATTATGCCGCCCAATTGCGCGCGCTTAGATTGCAGCGCCAACACATAAATAACGATAGCGACGATAGCAAACAGGTTGGTGTAAATATAATGCTGATCGATGCGTTCGCCGTGCAAGCCGGTTAGCCGCTCAATCAACATCCAAACCAAAATACTGATGGCAAAAATAACCGCCCATCGCAGTTCCAATGAAATTTTACTCATGATTTATTCCTTATGCTGGTAACGATTTGTTTTATAGTAATAAGTACCAAGCGAGTATAGCCGAAAATCCCGGGAAGGAATCTACATGAGCGACACCCCATTCGACTGGATTAATGTGTATCAGGCTGCGAATCCGGTAGAAGCCGAGTTATTGGCCGGCATGTTAAATAGCCAGGGGATTAAAGCCAAAGTCAGCCCAAACTTGGCCAGTGGGGGCGTGGGTGAACTCGCTGTGGATGCGATGGCCACACGCTTACAAGTACGCGTTATCGACTATGAACAAGCGCGCACTTTATTAACCAGCTATGAACAGCAATCAAGTGAGGCGGAGTGGACCTGTGCAAATTGTGGTGAACAGCAGGCACCAAGTTTCGAAATGTGTTGGCAATGCGGAGAAGAGCGCCCATAAGCGAGCGCTCGGATTGATTAAAAAGCCACTTCTAACCAGTCGTCTTGATTCGTAAAGTTAACCGTCTGCACGACTTGTTTACCACTTACTCTACGCTCAATATTGACCATGTTTTCTTGATCAGACCAAACTTCCTGCAACGAATTGTGCCGTAAAGACAAGCCATTAAGTTGCGTTGGAATTGCTGTTTCTTGATATACCCAAAAATGCGGCCCATCAATTTGATAACCCACGGTTTTCAGGTCAAGCGCTTCACCAGCCAGCGTTTGCATCGCAAAATGCGCCATCACATAGTCACTGAATGCGTCGCGCGTGGTTTCATCACCGTGCAAATCGGCACCTTTACCAACCACCGCCTCAATCGCGTGTTCGGCATCATGCAAATAAAACCGATGCATGACTTCAATGTTGCCGGTGCGTTCGTTGAATAACACCGTAGTAATGGCGGTTTTCAGCTGATGAGCCTGCACTTGCAGGCTCCACCAGCTGCTGGCAACCACCAACAGCATCAACAAACCGTAGCGCATTACTCGTCGTCCTTATCATCAGCCGACTTCAATTCGGTTTTGGCATCTTGCATGATGTCGCGCGAAATATGGTCGGTACTGCGATTGTATTTAAAGGCCTCAATACGCGATTGAATAATACGGCGCGGATAATAGTTGTTCTGAATATCCACATCTGCGGTTTCCCAGTTCGGGTCAACTGCCACGCTAGCAATTGCCTTATCCGTGACAATCAATTTACTGACTTGCTGGGCATTACGACGCCAAATTTCAGCCGGAATATAAAGGCTGTCTTTGCTGCCATCTTCGAAGGTCATTTCCAACAAGATCGGCATCACCAAACCACCAACGTTACTAAAATCCATCACGTAGTAATTTTTATCTTCGGCAATCGCACGATCGAATACCCGCCGCTCCCAAGGCTCTAATTTATTCAAGAACGCTTGGTACGCATTACGCTGCTTATTGGTCACCGTAAATTCGTCGTTTTCGTCATGGAAGTCGCGTACGTCAGGGTTCATCTCGACCCAAGTCCGACGACCTTCTGCTTCATTACGTTGTACGAATAACGAGGTAGGCTTCGCCTGCTCTTCTTGACGGCGACGTTCCCAATCAATGTCCGGGTTCTCGGTATCAAGTCGTAATTGATACACTTTGTCCAAGCTAATATCGACATGATCGGTGGTGTAGAACCAACCACGCCAGAACCAGTCAAGGTCAACCCCAGACACTTCTTCCATGGTGCGGAAAAAATCTGATGGAGTCGGACGTTTAAACATCCAGCGGCGTGAGAACTCACGGAATGCATCATCGAATAACTCGCGTCCCATAATCACTTCACGCAAGATATTTAACGCTACCGCCGGCTTGGTGTAAGCATTTGGTCCCAACCGAAGCACGCTGTCTGACTGAGTCATGATAGGTACTTGGGTTTGTGATTTCATGTAATCCACAATGAAGCGCGGCTCAGCACCCCAAGGAATATCTGGATCCCATTCACGTCCAGCGACGGCATCGAGGAAGCTGTTCAAACCTTCATCCATCCACGTCCACTGACGCTCGTCTGAGTTCACCACCATCGGGAAGTAAATGTGACCAATTTCATGAATCACCACGCCAATTAAAAAGCGCTTTTCAGCTAGCGAGTAGGTTCGTGAACCATCATCCTGTAATTCAGTCCGCGGTCCGTTGAAGGTGATCATAGGATATTCCATACCACCGACTGGGCCATTCACTGATTGCGCCGTGGGATACGGGTAATCAAAGGAGAAGCGCGAATAAACTTCCATGGTGTGAATGACGGACTCAGTAGAATATTTTTCCCACAGTTCGCCACCCTCTTTCGGGTAAAAAGACATTGCCATGACTAATGGCTGAACCTCACCACCTTGCTCATAACCTTTGGCATCCCAGATAAATTTACGCGAGCTTGCCCAGGCAAAATCACGCACATTTTCGGCTTTAAAGTGCCAAGTTTTCGTATCGTTGGTACCCTCGGCTTCATTCGCGAGCGCTTCTTCTGGGGTCACCACAAATACTGGACGATCGGCATCTTCTGCGTCTTCTAAACGCTCGATTTGGGTATCGGTGAGCACTTCATCAGGGTTATAAAGCACGCCTGTTGAAGACACGATGTGGTCAGCTGGAACGGTAATTTCAACGTCATAATCGCCGAATTCTAGGGTGAATTCACCGCTGCCCAGGAATTCTTTATTGTGCCAGCCTTCGTAATCCGAGAACGACACCATCCGCGGGAACCATTGCGCCAACAAGAAAATATCGTTGCCGCCTTCGCGCGCATCCTCAGGAAAATGCTCATAACCCGAGCGCGCACCCATCGCGTCTTCTTCAACAATGTTAAAGGCGAAGTCCATTTCAAACGCCATGCTTTGGCCGCTTGCTAATGGTTTTGGTAAATCGATGCGTAAATTGGTACCAACCACGGTGAAACTAAGATCGCCACCATTTACGGCTTCTAACCGACTAATTTCGTAGCCAAGTTCATTGTCTGCCATAAATTGCATACGGCGCAGCTGGTTTAAACTAATGCGTGCTGGCTTATCAATACCGCCTAAGCTGGTATCGGGGTGCGAACCGAATGTATCAGTGCGCTCAGCCATTGAATCTGGACGGAAAATGTTTTGATCAAGCTGTACCCACAAATAGCGCAGCTCGTATGGCGAATTATTTGTGTAAGTGATGGTTTGAGTCGCTTCAATTCGGCGCTTGGCCTCATCTAAGGTCACATCAATATCGTAGTCAGCCTGCTGCTGCCAATATTGCTCGCCCGGTTCACCAGTAGGCGCACGATACACATTTGGTGTCGGTAGCACTTCATCGAGTTGGCGAAATTTATCTTTATATGAGCCTTTGGTCTGCTCAATACCTTGCGCGCTAAGGCTTTGGGCAAAGCCAAGCGTCGCCGCAGCCACCACAACGGGCAGCCATAACTTGGTGGTTAATGGTAGTTTCGACATGATCCCTACTTTTCAAATTGAAAGCGATTAGAATCTATCGAGCCTACCAGTTTTAGCTGCTCAACTCTATCTGCGCCGCGCAAATTAAACGCGTATAATGAGCGACTTATCTTAATTCTCAGGTGGCGTTTTCAACGGCTCAGCAAACAGCGCATCTAAGCGTTGCGCCAACCGAAACGCCGCCTCTTGTAAGCGATGCTCGCTCAACACGCCATATTCATCGACATAAGCATCACCGTAACGAATATCGCTGCGATACTCGCTATACAACTTGCGGGTAATTGAAGCTGACTCATTAGCCCAAGCTAAAAAGGTGTCACTATGGCTGAGCTGAAGTGCCGCCAATTTTTGTTGCAACCAGCCAAGATAGTCGAAGTAATCAAGCTCACGCCGGCGCATTTGCTCGTTTAGTAACAAGGTATCCCAAACTGCATGCAAGTTACTTGGTTGCCCCTTGAAGGTAAGCGAGGCCCGGTTACCGCCCAGGTCATCAGCAAAACTCACATGCAACGGTTGGTGTAAATCGCCCATGTAATGACTGAAAAACGCAAGCGCTTGCCAATAGTGTGGTTGGCCCTGAGCTTGGCGCAATAGCGCTTGATAATGCTCCAGCGCAAATAAAATACAGCCCTCTGACGGACAGTCTGCAGCTCTTACTTGCACTGCATCGCGCGCAAAATTCACATAATGATGAGGGGCTGTCCATTGGAATTCTTGCAATCTTCTGGCGTCATCTGGCCAGACGCACAATTGCCCAAAGCTACTATATTTTTCCCCTGCTTCGGCCGCCGCTGCAGCCACTAACTTGGCAATGGTGGCTTGAGTCTGAGGTTGGGTGTGTGCCAACGCAGCGCTACAAATCAGCCGATGCCCAGCTTCCCCATAGGCTTGGGCCGTGTTGGCATAACTATAAACCAGTAAACTCAGCAGCAGTCCAAACCCACTTGCTATCACTTTTTTCATAAAAATATCATCCACTTGTTTTCAAATGCGTATTTTTCGATATGCTAGAATCAATCTCTCTGCATAAATAGAACGGTGACCGTTATTTTGTTACATGCTTGGTCTCGCTCACTTGCACGCTATCTAATATTAACGACGGCATGGATATTGTTGTGGCGCCTGTCTGTATTGATGGAAGTTGCGCCCCATGCCAGCCTTTGGTACCCGCCAGCAGGACTCAGTTTTGCAGCCTTTTTGGTGCTCGGTTGGCGTGCCCTACCGGCCATTATTACCAGTGTGGTTGCCGTTACCTTTTGGATGAATCATATTCACCAAGAACCTATTGTTCTGCCGGACCATATCGCCACCGGGTTATTACAGGCTGTTCTGCATGCCGGCAGCTATTTTGGTGGGGCCTGGTTATTAAGACTAATTGTTGAACGCTTGGCGCCACACCAATTACCACAAACCATTGTCGCCTTTTTCTTCACCGCATTAGTTGCATCACTAGCTGCATCACTCCTCGGGCCTTGGGGATTATACTTAAGTGGTGTGATTAGCCACAGTGATATCGATTCCATTTGGTTGTCGTGGGCTGCGGGTGATTTCGCGGCTACCCTTATCATGACGCCGCTATTTATTGGCCTATTAAGCTGGCGTTATCCTGATATTCAACATTATTTGGGTGGACTTCACTTTCAACTCAGCCAACTTGGTAGTCAATGGTATTTACTGAAACTTGCGTTAGTGCTGATCTTATTAAGCACACTGATGCTTATCACTAGCTATTATCACACGCCAAAAATGAGCTTATTAGTCTTCTTTTTGAGTGTACCCATGATGTGGATTGTTTATACCGAGCGCCCTTATTTAGCAGCTATTGCATTAGCTATTACAAGCACTGCCGTCGCTTTGTGGGTAGGCGCACTGAGCTTACTTAGTTATGCACTTACTTACCAAGTCGCCATGTGTTTAATTGCGATTAATGCTTACTTCGGCATGGCGCTTCCTGCCCTGCGCGAACAAAATGATGCTTTACGACTTGCCAGCACCAACGACAGCCTAACCGGCGCATTAACCCGCAGCTACTTTTTAGAGCAAGCTCATCAAGCTGCTATTAGCTGCGCCCAGCGACAGCAGCCCTGTAGTTTACTGATGTTTGATTTAGATGGATTTAAGCAATTAAATGACAACTATGGTCATGATATGGGCGACCGAGCACTGAAAATTGCTGCACAAGAGATAAGTAAGCGATTACGCTCAAATGATTTTGTCGGCCGCTTTGGTGGTGACGAATTTATGGTTTGTTGCCAAAACACCAATTTAGCGCAAGCCCAAGAAACCGCCGAACGACTCCGCACGGTACTTACCACCACTAAAGTGCAAGCCAATATGGCATCGTTACAAGCAAGCTTTGGGGTGGTGGAACTTGCGCCTCAAGAAACCGTCCATAAAGCATTACAACGAGCTGACAGCGCCCTCTTGGAAGCTAAACGTCGCGGCAAAAATTGCGTTTACGCCGACGCCCAATAATCAGGCTTGTCCGTAATTCCGTCTAAATGACAGCAAGGAAACTCTATGAAGACTATTGATATTTTGGTTGCCACTACTTCTGGCAATACCGAATATTTAGCCGATCAAATTCAGGCACAACTAGAGCAAGCGGGCTTTACCACCGCCATGCATTACGAACCTGACTTCACTACCCTTACCCAACAACCACTTCAACAACATATTTGGTTAGCTTGTGTCGCCAGCCATGGCGCTGGTGATTATGGTGACAGCATGCTGGACTTTGCTGAGCAACTTCACCAACAAGCACCGCAACTGAAAGGCTTGGGCTATGCGGTAATCGCGATTGGCGAATCCTGCTACGACACTTATTGTGCCGCCGGGCGCGACTTAGATACTCGGCTTGCAGTGGCAGGTGCGTCACGCTTACAAGCTTTGCTTGAGATCGATATGTTGAACGATGATCCCGAACAGCTTGCCCCACCTTGGGTTAACAAACTCTGCCAACTCATCTCAACCAGTGTGGATAACTAGCATATAACTAGGGTCAAGCTATGTTCATATGCACTGCATAAAGATGTGAATGATTCAGGGTGTGCATAACTAGGTTAATTACCCACAGTTCATAGACGGTTTGGATCATCCTCTGATCACAGGATATATGATCAAAAAGATCCTTATAAAATAAGTACTTTGATCCCTTATCCACAGAAACTGCGATCCTAGTAATCATCACAATAAAAGATCTAAACAAGATCAAATCTTTTTTAATATAAAACAACTGGGCTCTTCAACAACAACGCGCACAAAATTTACACGCTTTTATTTTGCTTAAACTACCCTAATCGCGCTAAAATATTGGGTTCGTTACCAAGTTCAGGAAGCCATATGTTTAGCAAAACCTCGTCCAAATTGCCGCCTGGTAGTTTTCACCAACATTTCGATGTGATCGTTATTGGTGGTGGACACGCAGGTACAGAAGCTGCACTCGCTGCTGCGCGAATGGGCAGACAAACGTTATTGCTAACACATAATATCGAAACCCTAGGCCAAATGTCCTGTAACCCTGCTATTGGTGGTATCGGTAAAGGCCATTTAGTTAAAGAAGTAGATGCCTTAGGTGGCGTCATGGCTCATGCCGCTGATCATGCTGGAATTCAATTTCGTACACTAAATGCTTCTAAAGGCCCAGCCGTTCGTGCTACTCGCGCCCAAGCAGATCGCGCGTTATACAAAGCCTACATTCGTGAAACATTAGAAAATCAACCGAACTTATCGTTATTCCAACAAGCTTGTGATGATCTCATCGTGATCAACGACCAAGTAGTTGGCGTTGTCACCCAAATGGGATTGAAGTTCTCCGCCACCACAGTTGTGCTCACCGTAGGTACATTCTTAGGTGGACAAATCCACATTGGCTTAGAAAATTATCAAGGTGGACGTGCAGGCGATCCTCCCGCAAATGCTTTAGCAAAACGCTTACGTGAATTGCCGTTACGGGTTGATCGATTAAAAACCGGCACCCCGCCACGAATAGATGCTAAATCTATCGATTTCAGCGTGATGCAAGCGCAACCAGGTGATACACCCACACCACAATTTTCATTTATGGGTAAACCTGAGGATCATCCACAACAGATCCCCTGCTACATTACGCACACCAACGAACAAACCCATGATGTGATCCGTGGTGGTTTAGATCGATCGCCAATGTATTCAGGCGTCATCGAAGGTGTAGGTCCGCGTTACTGCCCATCTATCGAAGACAAAGTGGTGCGGTTTGCCGATAAAACATCCCATCAAATATTTGTCGAACCAGAGGGTTTAAATACCCATGAGGTTTACCCTAATGGTATTTCGACAAGTTTACCGTTTGACGTGCAAGTGGCGTTGGTGCAATCCATCAAAGGCTTCGAAAATGCGCACATAACGCGGCCTGGATATGCCATTGAATATGACTTTTTTGATCCGCGCGATTTAAAACAATCACTCGAAACCAAGTACATTCAAGGCTTATTCTTTGCTGGCCAAATTAACGGCACCACTGGCTACGAAGAAGCAGCTGCACAAGGCCTAGTAGCAGGCTTAAACGCGGCATTACAAGTAACCGACGAGGCGCCTTGGGCACCGCGCCGCGACCAAGCCTACATGGGCGTACTCATTGACGATCTCTGTACTTTAGGCACCAAAGAACCCTATCGAATGTTTACGTCGCGCGCCGAGTATCGACTACTGTTGCGAGAAGACAACGCCGATATTCGCTTAACTGAGCAAGGTCGTAAGCTAGGCTTAGTGGATGATGCGCGTTGGGCCCGGTTTGAGCAGAAAATGGAAGCCATTGCCCAGGAACAACAACGACTCCGCAGCACTTGGATCCATCCCAATCATGTCGCGGCCCCAGCGGTGAATGAATTACTTAAATCGCCAATTACCAAAGAAGTGAATGGAGAAGAATTGCTGCGTCGTCCAGAAGTAACTTACGCAGCACTTACTGCTATTGAAGGCTTAGCACCAGCTTTAACCGATCAAGAAGCGGCGGAACAAGTAGAGATTCATACCAAATACGCCGGTTACATTGCGCGGCAACAAGATGAAATTGCCAAGCAATTACGCCATGAAAATACTAAATTACCTTCCGCTTTTGACTACAAAAACATTAAAGGTTTATCTAATGAGGTAGTCGCTAAACTGAATCAACATCAACCTGAAACGGTTGGCCAAGCGGGACGAATTTCAGGTATTACCCCAGCTGCAATCTCCATGCTACTGGTACATTTGAAGAAACAAGGTTTATTGCGTAAAAGCGCGTAATCATTAGTAAATATAGCCGTACAGCATAGGATTCAGCATGGCAGGCGCTCAACAGTCAACAGCATGGATGCAGGCGTGGCCTGCGCTTTATCAACAATTACAAGCGCAACACATTGAGCTTACCGCGCATCAGCAACAGCAATTGCTACAGCTAGTTGCGCTGCTCAATAAATGGAACAAAGCCTATAATCTTACCTCGGTGCGCGATCCAGCACAGATGTTGGCACGCCATGTTTGTGATAGTTTAGTGGTATTACCGCATTTACAGGGTTCCCGTTTTATTGATGTGGGAACTGGGCCGGGCTTACCAGGCTTACCGTTGGCCATAGCTATGCCGGATAAGCAATTTGTGTTGCTCGATAGCTTAGGCAAAAGGATCCGATTTATTCGACAAGTTTGTCATGAGTTAAAGCTCGAAAATGTCATTGCGGTACAGTCCAGAGTAGAGGAATATAATCCTGAAGTTGGGTTCGATGGAGTCATCAGTAGAGCCTTTGCATCATTGAATGATATGCTTTCCTGGTGCGCGCATTTACCAGCACAACAAGGTAAGTTTTATGCGCTAAAGGGCATTTACCCAACCGCAGAATTGGCACAATTACCGGCGCCTTATCAGTTACTTAAAAGCGAGAAACTGCAGGTTCCCGGGGTTGACGCCGCCCGACATTTAATCATTTTGTCGGCAGCATAATAATTACATTGAGGTGTAGGTCCGTGGCTAAAATTATTGCAATCGCAAATCAAAAAGGTGGCGTCGGTAAAACCACAACGGCCGTCAATTTAGCTGCATCTATGGCGGCCACACGGCGTAAAGTATTGCTTATTGATCTCGATCCGCAAGGCAACGCCACTATGGGCAGTGGCGTCGATAAATACGACGTCGAAAACACTGTGTATGAACTGCTGGTCGATGAAACCCCAGCAAAACAAGTTATCGTGACCGATACCAACGGCAAATATCACCTAATTGCCGCCAATGCCGACGTTACCGCCGCCGAAATTAAACTAATGGAAGTGTTTGCGCGCGAATTACGCTTACGCAATGCGTTGAAAAGTGTGGTGGATAACTACGATTTTATTTTCATTGATTGTCCGCCTTCGTTAAATATGTTGACCGTAAATGCCATGGCCGCTGCGGACTCTATATTGGTCCCGATGCAGTGTGAGTATTATGCACTTGAAGGTTTAACGGCATTAATGGATACCATTGAGCGGTTGGCAAATGTGGTGAATCCGCAACTTTCGATTGAGGGTATTTTGCGGACTATGTACGATCCGCGTAATCGGTTGGCCAATGACGTGTCGGAACAGTTAAAAGCGCATTTTGGCGATAAAGTGTACCGGACCGTTATTCCCCGTAACGTGCGTTTAGCGGAAGCCCCTAGTTTTGGTGCGCCGGCCATGTACTATGATAAAACCTCTACCGGAGCCAAAGCTTATTTGGCCCTTGCAGGCGAGCTTATTCGGCGCGCTGAACAACAATCAAAAATAACGCAAGCAGCAGAAGCTTAAGCGCCGCGAGTGCGGCGCCGAGAAAGGAATAATACGCTTATGTCGGTGAAAAAACGTGGGCTCGGACGCGGCCTAGATGCATTGCTTTCAAGCAATTCAAACGCCACTCAAACAACGGCCACGAGCGCCGCTACCGCAGCAGCCGAAGGTACTTATGTTACCGCGGAAGTTGCTGGTCAGCAGCTACAAGGTGAGCTGCAAAAATTACCGATTGAATGGCTCCAGCCAGGCAAATATCAACCGCGTAAAGACATGTCCCCCGAGGCCTTGGAAGATTTAGCGTCATCGGTGAAAGCCCAAGGTATTATTCAACCCATCGTCGTACGCCCGGTGGGTGAAGCTGATGGCCACATTACTTACGAAATTATTGCCGGTGAACGGCGTTGGCGCGCTGCCCAAATGGCGCGCTTGGCTGACGTACCCTGCCTGATCAAAGCAGTTCCTGACGAAGCAGCAGTTGCTATTGCGTTAATTGAGAACATTCAGCGCGAAGATTTAAATGCGATGGAAGAGGCAACCGCATTACAGCGGCTACTCGATGAGTTCCAATTAACCCACCAAGAAGTTGCTGAAGCGGTGGGTAAATCACGCGCCACAGTGACCAACTTATTGCGTTTAAATAATCTTGAGCAAGAAGTAAAAGTGTTGCTGGAGCGCGGTGATATTGAACTAGGCCATGCCAAATTATTACTTGCCCTTCAAGGCGATCAGCAGTGTGAGCAGGCGCGCACTATTGCTGCCAAGGCGCTCACTGTTCGCGAAGCCGAAAAACTGGTTCGGCGCGCGCTTGAACCAGAAAAAGCCACTACCAAAGCTAATCCTGATAAGGATATACAGCACCTCGAGCGGCACTTATCCGAGCGTTTTGGTGCCCCGGTCAACATTAACCATGGGCGTAAAGGTAAAGGCAAAGTGGTGATTAGCTACAGCAGCCTTGACGAGCTTGATGGTATTCTCGCCCACCTTGGGCACACCCCAGACGCGTAAAAAAGCAACAGTTTTTTCATCATTTATAAGGCAAGCGCAAGTGCCTGAGCGTACAGGTGTTCAGCGCTGTTAAGCATTTGTTGAGCGCTTATGATCCGTGCTTTTGCAACCGATTATGGTTGCATTTCTAGGCCAGATCTTTATACTGGCGCGAGTTTTAAGTAGGGGTAATTTAGGCTTGGCTGCAGCACTGAATCAAACCGGTAAAACGCTCGCCAAACGCCTCCTGTGGTTACAGGCTGCTGTGGTATTGCTGCTGGCTATAGGTGCATTTGCAACCTTTAGCCTCCCCCATGCAATTGGGGTTGTTGCTGGCGGTATTACGGTCATTATTCCTGCCATTATTTTTGCTTGGCGCGCTTTTGCAGTCGCCGGCGCCCGCTCAGCTGAACGTATTGTGCGTAGCTTTGGAGCAGGCCAAAATTTAAAATTTGTGATCACTGTATTGTTGTTAGCGGGGGTACTAAACCTGTTAACGCTGCCCGTTGCAGGCATTTTGACTGGCTTTATTATTGCCATCGCAATGCAGTTTGTCGGACCGATTTTGCTTTTTAAATTTAACTTTTAACGTGGGTGACATAATGGCTGCAGAAGAATTAACGCTCCAAGGTCATATCCAGCACCACTTAACGAACGCAAAAATGTGCAGCACCGATGCCGGTATTGCCTTTAATAAAGCGTGTAGTGAAGCGGGTTTCTGGACTTTACACATTGATACTTTAGCCTGGTCAGTGGGCTTAGGTATTTTATTCCTCATTATATTTCGTTCAGCGGCAAAGCGCGCTCACACTGGCGTGCCCGGCAAATTTCAGTGCTTCATTGAAATGATCGTAGAATTTGTTGCGGGTAACGTGCGCGATACCTTCCATGGTAAGAGCAAGTTAATTGCACCGCTCGCCCTCACGATTTTTGTGTGGGTGTTCCTGATGAACCTCATGGACTTAATTCCGGTCGACTTTTTACCGGCGTTTGCAGGTTATGTGGGTGAAACAGCGTTTGGCGTAGATTCTCATGACGTGTACATGAAAATCGTACCGACCACCGATATCAACCTGACCGCAGCATTAGCGCTTGGCGTGTTCTTGTTAATGATTGGTTATGGCATTCGAATGAAAGGCGTGGTTGGCTTCATTAAAGAGCTTACGCTGCACCCGTTCAGTGCGAACAACACCTTCGTTCAAATTTTATTAATTCCGTTCAACTTGTTACTCGAAACTATTGCGTTGGTCGCCAAACCGTTCTCGTTGGCGTTGCGGTTATTCGGTAACTTGTATGCGGGTGAGCTGATCTTCATCTTGATTGGTGCGGTTGGCTTAATGCAGTTGCCGTTGCACTTTGTGTGGGCCGTATTCCACATTCTCGTGATTGTGTTGCAGGCGTTCGTATTTATGATGCTGACCATTGTGTACTTAAGTATGGCTAGCTCAGAGAGTCACTAAGCTTTAAATTTGTTTTTTAATTTTTACTTTAACCTTTGAAATATTGGAGACAAAAATGGAACTAATGTTAGGCCTTAAATATATCGCAGTTGCCTTATTGATCGGTTTCGGTGCAATCGGTACCGCTGTTGGTTTCGGTAACATGGGTGGTAAATTCTTGGAAGCGTGTGCACGTCAGCCAGAATTAGCGCCTTCATTACAAGTTAAAATGTTCATCTTGGCAGGTCTGATCGATGCGGTAGCTATGATCGGTGTTGGTATCGCCATGGTTCTGTTGTTCGTTCTTTAAGGCTCGATACACCATTTCGACTTAACTGAACGAATAGGAGGGTGGGTACATGAACTTAAACATGACCCTGTTAGGCGAATTAATCGCGTTTATCGTCTTTGTGCTGTTTTGCATGAAGTTCGTATGGCCGCCATTAATCAAAGCGATTGAAGATCGTCAGCAGAAAATTGCTGATGGTTTGGCAGCCGGTGAACGTGCTGAAAAAGACCTAGAAATTGCCCAAGCGAAAATTGCTGAAGAGCTAAATGAAGCGAAAGCTGAGGCTGCTCAGATTATTGAGCAAGCTAAAAAGCGGGCGGCGAAGCTGGTTGAAGAAGAAACTCAACGTGGCCAAGAAGAGCGCGAGAAAATCGTGGCGGCTGGTCGAGCTGAGTTAGACACCGAGCGTAACCGTGTTCGTGAAGAGCTCCGCAAGCAGGTCGCTATTTTAGCGGTCGCTGGTGCAGAGAAAATTATTGGGCGTGAGATCGATAAGAGCGCTCACAGTGACATCGTTGAAAAACTGGTCGCTGAACTTTAATCAAAGGGGTTTGTGCAAATGTCAGAATTGACTACCGTTGCTCGCCCCTATGCAAAAGCAGCTTTTGATTTTGCATTGGAACAAAGCGCTGTAGAAAAATGGCATGAAATGTTGGTGTTTGCGGCCGCTGTGTCTGCCGACGCCAACATGGCTGCATTTTTAAGCAGTGCAGAAACGCTAGAGAAAAAAGTCCAAGTATTCTTGGGTGTGTGTGGTGAGCAGTTGGATGAAAAAGGCCAAAACTTGCTACGGGTGATGGCTGAAAACGGCCGTTTGAAAGCACTCCCTGCTGTAGAAGCCTTGTTCGCTGAACTACGTGCTGAGTACGACAAAGAAATTGCGGTAGAAGTTACCTCCGCGGTGAAATTGACGAAAAAGCAGCAGGATGATCTAGCGAAAACGTTGGAAAAACGTTTTTCACGCAAAGTTAAGCTGAATTGCAGTGTTGACGCCAGTATTGTTAGCGGCTTAATGATTAAAGCCGGCGACACCGTCATTGACGGCACTGTGCGCGGCAAGCTAAACCGGCTTGCACACGCACTGCAATCCTAATTGGGGATGTGAGCATGCAACTGAATTCAAATGAAATCGCAGAGCTGATCAAAAAACGAATTGAACAGTTCGAAGTGGTCAGTGAAGCTCGTAACGAAGGTACTATCGTTTCTGTAACCGACGGTATCATTCGCGTACATGGCCTTGCCGACTGTATGCAAGGCGAAATGATTGAGCTACCTGGTAATCGTTACGCTATCGCTTTGAACCTTGAACGTGACTCTGTTGGCGCCGTTGTTATGGGCCCATACGCAGATTTACAAGAAGGCGTAAAAGTAAAATCTACTGGTCGTATTTTAGAAGTGCCAGTAGGTCGTAATTTGTTAGGCCGAGTGGTGAACACCTTAGGTGAACCAATCGACGGTAAAGGTCCGATTGAAGCTGACGGATTTGAGCCGGTTGAGAAAATTGCACCGGGCGTTATCGAGCGTCAATCGGTTGATCAGCCAGTACAAACTGGTTACAAATCAATCGATGCAATGATTCCAATCGGTCGCGGCCAGCGTGAGTTGGTTATCGGCGACCGTCAAACCGGTAAAACTGCCCTCGCGGTAGACGCCATTATTAACCAGAAAGGTTCTGGTATTAAATGTGTGTACGTCGCGATTGGCCAAAAAGCCTCTACCATTGCAAGCGTGGTACGTAAGTTAGAAGAGCACGGCGCGTTGGAAAACACCATCGTAGTTGCTGCCTCTGCTTCTGAATCAGCAGCATTGCAGTATTTGGCAGCCTACTCTGGCTGTACCATGGGCGAATACTTCCGTGACCGTGGTGAAGACGCGTTAATCGTATACGATGATTTGTCTAAGCAAGCCGTTGCTTATCGTCAAATTTCATTGTTGCTACGCCGTCCGCCGGGCCGTGAAGCTTACCCTGGTGACGTATTCTATCTACACTCACGCCTACTTGAGCGTGCAGCACGGGTAAATGCTGACTACGTTGAGAAATTCACCAATGGTGAAGTGAAAGGTAAAACCGGTTCGTTAACCGCGTTACCTATCATTGAAACCCAAGCGGGTGACGTATCAGCGTTCGTACCAACTAACGTGATTTCAATCACCGACGGTCAGATCTTCTTAGAAACTGACTTGTTCAACTCTGGTATCCGTCCTGCAGTAAACGCAGGTATCTCGGTATCGCGGGTTGGTGGTGCAGCACAAACGAAAATCATCAAGAAATTAGGTGGTGGTATTCGTTTGGCCTTGGCTCAGTATCGTGAATTGGCGGCTTTCGCTCAGTTCGCTTCTGACCTTGATGAAGCCACGCGCGCCCAGTTAGAGCACGGTCAACGTGTGACCGAGCTGATGAAACAAAACCAATATGAGCCGATGAGCGTTGCTGACATGGCCGTTTCTATCTACGCGGTAGAAAAAGGCTTCTTGAAAGACGTTGAGCAAAGCAAAATCCTCGACTTCGAACGTGCGCTAATCTCGTACATGCGGAGCGAACACGCTGAGTTCATGGCTGATATTGATAAAACTGGCAACTTTAACGACGACATCGACGCGACTTTAAAAGACGCGTTAACCAAGTTTAAGAAAACTCAATCTTGGTAATTACGAGGCCGCCTGCTTGCAGGTGGCCGATGTCGTTAAGTTAACAGGAGATTAGTCATGGCCGGCGGTAAAGAGATTAAAACCAAGATCGGGAGTATTAACAATACTCAGAAGATCACCAGTGCGATGGAAATGGTCGCTGCGTCGAAGATGAAAAAGGCGCAGGAACGGATGGCGCAGAGTCGTCCGTATGCCGATGCCATTCGCTCAGTGATCGGCCATGTTGCCCGCGGAAACTTAGAGTATCGCCATCCTTACTTGGATGCGCGCGAAGTGAAGCGTGTTGGCTATATCGTCATTTCAACGGACCGTGGTTTGTGTGGCGGCTTGAACAGCAACGAATTTAAAGCTGTGGTAAAGCATGCTAAAGCAAACCGTGATGCCGGCATTGAAGTTGACTTTGCAGCCATTGGTAACAAGGCCACCGGTTTCTTTAAACGCTTCGGCGGTCGCTTGCTCGCTCAAACGTCAGGCTTAAGTGATAAGCCAACGGTGGCGGATGTGCTCGGTACCGTACAAGTCATGTTAGATGCCTTTGATGAAGGCAAATTGGACACGCTTTATGTGGTTTACAACAAGTTTGTGAACACCATGAAGCAAGAGCCAACCATTGCGCAACTGCTGCCATTACCAGCTACTGAAGTAGCTGAAGAAGTGCAGTCAGGAAGCTGGGACTACTTGTACGAGCCTGCACCTGAAGCCATTTTGGATACCTTAATTCGACGCTTCGTTGAAGCCCAGGTATACCAAGGCGTGGTCGACAATATTGCGAGTGAACAGGCCGCACGTATGGTTGCGATGAAAGCCGCAACGGATAACGCTGAAGATCTTATCGATCAGCTGCAACTGGTTTACAACAAAGCCCGTCAAGCAGCGATCACCCAAGAGATTTCGGAAATTGTTTCCGGCGCCGAAGCGGTATAAGGCGAAGCAACACAGAATTTGAAAGTTAGAGGAAATGTCATGAGTCAAGGTAAGGTCGTGCAAATTATTGGCGCGGTTGTGGATATCGAATTTCCACAAACTGCAGTGCCAAAGGTATACGACGCGCTGAAGGTGACCGACGGTGACCTCAAAGGGTTGACCCTTGAAGTTCAGCAACAGCTCGGTGGCGGTATCGTGCGGACTATCGCACTTGGTACTACTGACGGCTTGCGTCGCAACACTAGCGTAGAAAACTCCGGCGAACCAATCATGGTGCCAGTGGGTAAGAAAACGCTAGGTCGTATCATGAACGTATTAGGTGAGCCAATTGACGAAGCAGGCCCCGTGGGCGCTGAAGAAACTATGTCAATTCACCGTGCGGCACCTTCGTACGAAGAGCAATCAAATGCGACTGAGCTACTGGAAACCGGTATCAAAGTTATCGATTTGATTTGCCCGTTTGCGAAGGGTGGTAAAGTAGGTCTGTTCGGTGGTGCCGGTGTAGGTAAAACCGTAAACATGATGGAGCTTATCCGTAACATCGCGATCGAGCACAGCGGCTACTCAGTATTCGCTGGGGTTGGTGAGCGTACGCGTGAGGGTAATGACTTCTACCACGAAATGAATGACTCGAACGTACTTGATAAAGTAGCGTTGGTGTACGGTCAGATGAACGAGCCTCCAGGCAACCGTTTACGCGTAGCGTTAACCGGTTTGACCATGGCGGAGAAATTCCGTGACGAAGGCCGCGACGTATTGTTCTTCGTGGATAACATCTACCGTTATACCTTGGCCGGTACAGAAGTATCAGCCTTGTTAGGTCGGATGCCTTCTGCGGTAGGTTATCAGCCTACGTTGGCCGAAGAGATGGGTGTCTTGCAAGAGCGTATTACCTCAACCAAGACCGGTTCAATCACTTCTATCCAAGCGGTATACGTACCTGCGGATGACTTGACCGATCCATCACCTGCGACCACGTTCGCGCACTTGGATGCCACCGTTGTATTGTCACGTGATATCGCGTCTTTGGGTATCTACCCTGCGGTTGACCCACTTGACTCTACGTCGCGTCAGTTGGACCCATTGGTTATCGGTAAAGAGCACTATGACGTAGCGCGTGGCGTACAGTCTGTATTGCAGCGTTATAAAGAGCTGAAAGATATTATTGCGATTTTGGGTATGGACGAATTGTCAGAAGACGACAAACGTACCGTTGCTCGCGCTCGTAAAATTCAGCGCTTCTTGTCACAGCCGTTCTTCGTTGCAGAAGTGTTCACCGGTTCACCTGGTAAATATGTGTCATTGAAAGACACCATCGCTGGCTTTAAAGGCATCTTAGAAGGTGACTACGACAACTTACCAGAACAAGCGTTCTACATGGTTGGTAGCATCGACGAAGCGGTCGAAAAAGCCCAGAAAATGTAAGTACCGGGAGGTCTAAATGGCGGCTAAAACTGTACAGCTTGACGTGGTAAGTGCCGAGCAGAAATTATTTTCTGGCTTAGTAGAAACCGTGCAAGTGACCGGTAGCGAAGGTGAGCTGGGTATTTACCCAGGTCACGCGCCGCTTTTGACTATGTTGAAGCCTGGTATGGTTCGCATGGTGAAAGCCGACGGCGGTGAAGATATTATTTACGTAGCCGGTGGTGTGCTAGAAGTGCAACCGAATAACGTTATCGTACTGGCCGACACGGCAGTACGAGGCGATGAACTAGATGAGCAAGCTGCGATTGCCGCACAACAACGTGCGCAACAAGCTATTTCAGATTCTAGTTCAGACCTTAGCTACGCTGAAGCCGCGGCCGAATTGGCTCGGGCGGTGGCGCAGTTGCAGATTATTCGTAAATTACGTAAGTAATTCGCCCCTGCACTTTTGTGAATACCACAATGATAAGACCTGCCAGATAAACACCTAGGCGGGTCTTTTTTTTCTCAGCGTTTTTCATAAAGCACCGTAAACACGGCTGAACGTGCTGAAAAAAAGCGCTATGATAAGCACGTTTTATTAACGATGAAGAGTGGATGGATTCATGACATTACGCGTGGTGGTTTTAGCGGCCGGCAAAGGCACTCGAATGAAATCGAGCTTGCCTAAAGTGCTGCATCCTGTTGCCCATAAACCTATGGTGCAACATGTGCTAGATACGGCAAAAACGCTAGCGCCCGAGGCTATTCATGTGGTGTACGGCCATGGTGGCGATGTATTAAAAGAGCGCGTAAACGACGACAGCCTGAGCTGGATAGAACAGCGCGAGCAACTTGGTACAGGCCATGCCGTGCAACAGGTGATGGATTACCTGCATAGCCAAGATCAAGTATTAATTCTATACGGTGATGTGCCGCTTACCCGCGCCAGCACCTTAAAACAACTGTTAAGCCAAGCGGCAGCCACTGATTTGGCGCTATTAACCGTTACCTTGGCAGAGCCCACTGGTTATGGCCGTATTTTGCGAAATGCGAGCGGCCAAGTCGTTGGTATTGTTGAGCAAAAAGATGCGTCGGTCGAGCAACTGCGGATTACCGAAGTGAACACCGGCATGCTGGTCGCTAATGGCGGTGCGCTCAAACGCTGGCTGAGTAAGTTGTCGAATGACAACGCTCAAGGTGAATATTACCTAACGGATATTGTGGCCATGGCCGCCAGCGAAGGTGTGCAAATTGCGACCGCACAACCTCAAGAATTGGCCGAGGTGGAAGGCGCAAACAACCGGGTGCAGCTAGCCGTGCTTGAGCGTGCTTGGCAGCGGCGGCAAGCTGAAGCTCTCATGCTCAGTGGTGCTACTTTAATGGACCCTGCCCGCATAGATATTCGTGGCCAAGTGGATTGTGGCGAAGAAGTTACTATCGATATTAATGTGGTATTTGAAGGCCGCGTGAAACTCGGCGATGGCGTCGTCATTGAGCCTGGCTGTATTTTGCGCAATTGCAGCATTGGCGCTAACACTCGTATCAAAGCGCATTCAATTGTTGAAGAGGCGAGCGTGGGTGCGGATTGCCAAGTTGGACCTTTTGCCCGCCTGCGACCGAAAGCGGAACTTGCCGATGGTGCCCAAGTGGGCAACTTTGTTGAAATTAAAAAGTCTAGATTAGGTCCGGGCAGTAAAGCCAGCCATTTAACTTATATTGGCGATGCCGATATTGGTGCCGGCGTGAACATTGGTGCTGGTACCATTACTTGTAATTATGATGGGGTGAACAAACACCTTACTCAAATAGATGACGGCGCCTTTATTGGCTCAAATACCTCTTTAGTTGCGCCCGTGCGAGTTGGCAAAAATGCCACCGTTGGGGCAGGTTCGACGGTGGTGAAAAACATAGAAGATAATGAACTTGGTGTGGCGCGCGGACAACAGCGCAACATTCGTGGCTGGAAACGGCCGCAGAAAAAGGACAATAAATAGTATGTGTGGAATTGTTGGAGCTACTTCTGAGCGTCGGATCAGCGATATTCTGATTGAAGGGTTAAAGCGACTTGAGTACCGCGGTTATGATTCCGCCGGCCTTGCAGTGCTGAATGAAGCCGGTGAAATTGTTACCGTGCGCCGCACTGGCAAGGTGCAAGCGCTGCGTGATGCGGTTGGCGATGAGCCATTAGCTGGTACCACCGGTATTGCCCACACCCGTTGGGCTACCCACGGCGGCGTTACCGAAGCCAATGCTCACCCACACGTATCAGAAGATACCATTGCCGTAGTGCATAACGGCATTATTGAAAACCATGACTCGTTGCGGGAGAAATTACGCGGTTTGGGTTATGTGTTCCGCTCAGACACTGATACCGAAACCATTTGCCACTTAGTGCATCACGAGCAAAAAACGCACAGCGATTTATTTGAGGCCGTGCAAGCCGCTGTGCGTAAGCTAGAAGGCGCCTATGGCACCGTGGTGATGGATCGTCGTGAGCCAGGCCGGCTAGTAGTGGCGCGTTCAGGTAGCCCATTGGTGATTGGCTTAGGCATTGGTGAAAACTTCATTGCGTCGGATCAATTAGCGTTATTACCGGTCACTCGCAAGTTCATGTACCTTGAAGAAGGTGACATGGCCGATATTACCCGTACCAAGGTAAGCGTGTACGACCAACATGGCGCTAAAGTTGAGCGCAAAGTACATGAATCAGACGGTAATTATGATGCCGGCGGTAAAGGCGAATTCCGCCACTTTATGCTCAAAGAAATTCACGAGCAACCTACCGCTGTGCGTAATGCCCTAGAAGGCCGTTTGGATGCCGATGGCGTGACCGTAGATGCCTTTGGCCCGGCTGGACAAGCACTGTTAAACCATATCGAACACGTGCAAATAGTAGCCTGTGGCACCTCTTATCATTCCGGAATGGTGGCTCGCTACTGGCTAGAAGATTTCGCGGGTGTATCGTGCAATGTTGAGATTGCCTCGGAGTTTCGTTACCGCAAATCGCACGTTCACCCGAACAGTTTGTTAGTGACTATTTCGCAATCTGGTGAGACGGCCGACACCTTAGCGGCGCTGCGTTTATCCAAAGAGCTGGGCTATCGCGGTTCACTCACCATTTGTAACGTGCCCACCTCTTCTATGGTGCGCGAATCAGATTTAGCCTTTATGACCCGTGCCGGTACTGAAATAGGTGTAGCTTCTACCAAGGCATTCACCACCCAGTTGGTGGGTTTGTTGATGTTGGTGCTGGCCATTGGCGAGCAGCGCGGCATGCCAGCAGAGCGCCGTGCGAAGGTGGTGAGCGCATTGAAATCGCTACCAGCTAAGCTTGAAGAAGCTTTGTTGTTGAGCGATAAAATTGAAAGCTTAGCGCCTGAGTTTGCTGATAAAAACCACAGCTTGTTCTTAGGTCGTGGCTCGCAATACCCTATTGCGATGGAAGGTGCGCTGAAGCTAAAAGAAATTTCCTATATTCACGCCGAAGCCTACGCTGCCGGTGAATTAAAGCATGGCCCGCTGGCGCTAATTGATGCTGAAATGCCAGTGATTGTGGTGGCGCCGAATAACGAGCTGCTGGAAAAACTGAAATCGAACGTGGAAGAAGTCCGCGCGCGCGGCGGCATTATGTACGTGTTTGCCGACAAAGATGCCCACTTCAAGAGCGACGACACCATGCGTGTGGTGAACGTGACGCACTGTGACGAGATCATTGCGCCAATCGTATACACCTTGCCATTGCAGTTGCTTTCATACTTCGTAGCCATTATTAAAGGCACCGATGTAGATCAGCCGCGCAACTTGGCGAAGTCGGTGACGGTGGAGTAGGAATACACTTAACTAATATGCTGCTTTAAACAATAACCTGCTTTTTAGCGGGTTATTGTTTAAACAACCCCATATCTATGTGTGATATTTATCATTCCACAATTATCTTCGCGTTCTTGTAATTCAATAAAACTCTTAGCTCTTGTACTCCCTGCACTTCTACTGGTTGCATAACAATACTAATTGGTTGCTCAATTTTTTGAATGAGAGCCTCGGAAAACTGTTCAATTGAATCTTGTTGGGAATAATCAATAACCGCTGCGCAAACCTCATCATTGCAGCCAATGCTTCTCGGCGATATTCCATTATTGGATTGCGCAACATCGTGGAGCGAATTTCGAAACTGCTGTTCGAACTCTTGGTTAGTTGCGGTGCTTTGAAGTTGATATACTAGAGAGTCAAAGTTTTCTAATCGAAATGCCGTTTCGATTGAGGTAGCAGATAGGCCACCTTCGTTCGCAGATAGATTATTAATTAGATTTTCTATAGAAGATAATTCGTCGAGCTGGCTCTTATCATCGGTTTTTAAAGTGACTCCAGACGGTTGTTGAGTCTTAATAGATGTCTTGCTCTCCTCAGGAATTTGTTCTACCGAATTCAATGGAGCCATAGCTTCAGTTGTAGTTGTTGAGTCTACTGGTTGATTTAACTCAATGCCGTTGGTTGGAAGTGGTGATTCGGGTGAATAGAGAAACATCAGCGTAGCAACAACGCTAAGCCCTATTAGTAGTAAATATACTTTTTTCATAAGTTAACTCTTTAACTGGCACTAAAATAGCGTAAAGCACCTAACTGACCTCTCCCCCAAGAATAGAACCATGACATCGATGAGATTTCCATTAAAATGG
>CAMPHF010000003.1 GCA_946885915.1 uncultured Idiomarina sp. | reverse complement strand
TACCGGCCTGTCACGCCGGGGGTCGCGGGTTCGAGTCCCGTCCGCTCCGCCACTTCAACGAATATCCCAATGTTATCACTTATCTCCTGTAGGGAGTGTTGCGCGATGAGTTCGGCGAATGCCTGCTTAACGTGTGGTGCTTGTTGCACAACGTTTCGAGTTTCTTTTTATTGGGGTGAAGCAGCCGGCGCTCCTGGCGGTTACGTTCCCGCTGAGCTGACTGAGCAAGTTGCTCCTCATCTACTTTGTATGCAAGGAACCAACAGTTCCCAACCACGCTGCGTGGCGTTGCAGGGCGAAGTTGGCCAAGCCGTCAGTTGCCGAATTTATGCCGATCGACCATCACCTTGCCGTGAATTTAATGCTAATCTCGACGGCCAAAATCCTCACTGTGATAAAGCCCGGGCGCGCTTCGGTTTAGCCTCGTTGATCGCTATTCAAACCGTGGCTTAGGCAGTTAGCGGCCAGGTTCGAGGTAAACGGCTAGTATCCTGCTATGAGTAACGCTTGCCCCAAGCGGAACAGGCGCGTACATTATTAGCCACTTTATTGAAATGATAATGATTCCAATACTTACCCCAACACGCAACAAGGAGAAGATTCATGCGTAAGAGCTTTATTGCCCTTGCAGTAGGTGCTGCACTTGCCGTCAGCGCTTGTTCAGATGCTGACAAAGCCGCAACTGCCGAAAATGCCCAAACAGAAACCGCGCAAATGACTGATGGTGCGCAGTTTAATCAATCAAATCCATTTTATGCGGAGAGTTCGCTCCCGTTTCATGCGCCAGATTTTACCCAAATTGAGTTTGCCCACTACCGTCCGGCGTTGCTGGCAGGCATGGAGCAACACAGCGCTGAAATTGCAACGATTGCAAATAATGAAGCCGCGCCAACTTTTGACAATACTATTGTGGAGCTGGAACGCTCAGGCGCGTTGTTAAATCGTGTGGCCTCGGTTTTTTATAACTTGGCCGGTTCTGATAGTAACGACGACTTCCGTGCCTTACAGGCTGAAATGGCGCCATTAATGGCCGCTCACAGCGACAATATTAATCTTAACGCAGCCTTGTTTGCGCGCGTAAAAGCTATTTACGATGCACGCGACAGCGGTGATTTGAATGCTGAGCAAGTGCGCTTAGTTGAAGATTATTACAAAGGCATGGTTCGAGCTGGTGCTCAATTAAACGATGAGCAACAAGCACAAATCCGTGAAATTAATAAAGAATTATCCTCAACAACGACGCAATTTCAGAAAAACCTGATGGCGTTGGTGGATGAGAATGTGATTGTCGTGACCGACGTTGCTGAACTCGCCGGTTTGAGCGATGCGCGCATTGAGTCTTTACGTGCAGCGGCAGAGAGCCGTGGCCTGGAGGGTTATGCCATTACCCTAACTAACACCACGCGCCAGTCAATTTTAGCGGAATTAGAAAATCGTGAGTTACGCCAGCGTATTTGGGAAGCTTCTGCAAATCGTGGTACCGGTAACACTGAGACTGACAACCGTCCGTTAGTCAAACGCTTAGCAGAATTACGTGCCGATAAGGCTGCGCTGTTAGGGTACAACACCTGGGCTGACTATGTGTTAGAAACTAGCATGGCCAAAACGCCTGATGCGGCGCAAAAGTTATTGCGTGATTTAGTGCCAGCGGTGGTCTCGAACGTTGATGCAGAGAAAGCAGCAATTCAAGCCATGATTGAAGCTGAAGGTGGTGATTTCACCGTGCAGCCTTGGGATTGGGCTTTCTACGCCGAAAAAGTTCGGGCTGAAAAATATGCGCTAGACGGCGACCAAGTGAAGCAATACTTCGAATTCAACCGTGTGGTTGAGGACGGCGTGTTTTATGCGATGAACCAACTGTTTGGCATTACCTTTGAGCCACGTAACGACATTCCTGTGTATCATCCAGATGTTCGCGTTTACGAAGTAAAAGACGTAGATGGTGAAAGCTTAGGTTTGTTCTACGGCGATTGGTTTACGCGTGATTCTAAGCGTGGCGGTGCATGGATGAGCTCATTCGTGTCGCAGTCAAACTTGCTTGGTAATAAGCCGGTTATTTTGAACAACATGAACATTGTGAAGGCCCCTGAGGGTGAGCCGACGCTGTTGAGCTTTGATGAAGTCAGCACCATGTTCCATGAGATGGGCCACGCATTGCATGGAATGTTTTCCGACGTGATGTATCCATCGTTAGCCGGTACCTCGGTGTCGCGCGATTACGTTGAGTTCCCATCGACTTTCCAAGAAGATTGGACGTTGAATCCGAAGGTGATTGCTAACTACGCTAAGCATTACGAGACTGGCGAGCAGATTCCAACCGAATTACTCGACAAAGTACTTGCAGCGCGTAACTTCAACCAAGGTTTTGATACGCTCGAATATGTGTCTGCTGCGTTACTTGATCTTGAGTACCACACTTTAACTGCAGATGAGACCGTAGAAGATGTGGTGGCATTCGAGCAACAAGCATTAGCAGCTAACAACGTTGATTATGCTGCGGTACCGCCGCGCTACAAATCAACCTACTTTGCTCATGTATTTGCTGGTGGCTACTCAGCTGGCTATTACGCCTATATGTGGAGTGAGATTTTAGCAGCTGATGCATTCGCTTACATGCAAGAGCAAGGTGGCTTGACGCTTGAGAATGGCCAAGAGTTCCGCGATAAGATCTTGTCACAGGGCAACAGCAAAGATCCGATGCAGCAATACATCGACTTCCGTGGCCAAGAGCCAACGGTAGAAGCTTTGCTCAAACGTCGTGGTTTAACTCAACCTGAAATCGACTAAAGCTAGATAGCTTTGCAAACGCACGCCGCATTGGCTTCAATGCGGCGTTTTTTTGTGCCGTAAAATGGCAAAGATAATCGTGAAACAGGCATGACAAGCGTGATCCTATCAGGCAGAATAACCGCTTCAACATTCAGTCTATTCATTGATAAAGAGGCGATGCCAAAGCGCGTCTTTCGCTTTCAAGGGTGCCAGTAGTTGTGACGGATTCTGCAGCAAATACCGCGACGCCAACCTTTGTGCACTTACGTGTGCACAGCGATTTTTCTATGGTCGACGGGCTGGCCAAAGTTGGCCCCATTTGTGAGGCGGTGAAAGCTGCGCAAATGCCCGCCCTAGCGCTCACTGACCAAATGAATATGTGCGGTTTAGTCCGCTTTTATCGAGGTGCGCACAAGCATGGTCTAAAGCCTATCGTCGGGGTTGACTTGTGGGTGCTCGATCCCGCTGGTGATGCCAGCCTTGACCCTGAACCTTTCCGCTTAACGGCGCTGGCCCTCAATAATGATGGCTATCAGCAACTAACCCAGCTCATTTCACGCGCTTATTTGCGTGGTCATGTGCAGGGCAAACCTTGTATTGATAAAGCATGGTTGGCCGATCATCAGGAAGGTGTGCTGTTACTTTCAGGTGCCAGCCTCGGTGATGTTGGCCAACTACTATTGAAACAAAAGCATGAAGCGGCAGAGCGCGCCCTGGCGTTTTATCAAACGCATTTTCCACAACGGTTTTATTTAGAGTTACAACGTACCGGTCGACCAACTGACGAAGATCATCTGCACGCAGCAGTCGCACTGGCGGCTGCTCATGATGTGCCGGTGGTCGCCACTAATGAAGTGGTGTTTTTACAGCGTGAAGACTTTGCCGCGCATGAAATTCGAGTGGCGATTCACGACGGCTACACCCTTGATGATCGGCGCCGCCCGAAGCGTTATAGCGAGCAACAGTACTTACGCAGTGCTGCGGAAATGGCCGCCTTATTTGAAGATATACCCGAAGCACTAACCAATAGTGTTGAAATTGCCAAACGCTGTAACGTCACCGTGCGGTTAGATGAATATTTCCTACCGGCGTTCCCGACTGGGGGCAAAACCGCGGAAGATTTTCTGGTAGAAAAATCACGGGAAGGTTTGGAGCACCGATTAGTGCAGCTGTTTCCTGACCCACAAGTCAGAGCGCAGCAGCGCGCTGAATACGACGAGCGGCTACAAATTGAGCTCGACGTGATCAATGAAATGGGCTTTCCAGGCTACTTTTTAATCGTGATGGAATTTATTCAATGGAGTAAAGACCATGGTATTCCTGTTGGTCCCGGTCGTGGTTCAGGCGCAGGGTCATTGGTTGCTTACGCGTTAAAAATTACCGATCTAGACCCGCTTGAATTCGATTTACTATTCGAACGTTTTTTGAATCCAGAGCGGGTATCGATGCCCGATTTCGATATCGATTTTTGTATGGATCGGCGCGATGAGGTTATCGACCACGTGGCGGAACTTTATGGTCGTGAAGCCGTATCGCAGATTATTACCTTTGGTACGCTGGCAGCTAAGGCGGCCATTCGCGATGTCGGCCGGGTGCTCGGTCATCCCTACGGTTTTGTCGATCGAATTTCTAAATTAGTGCCCGGCGATCCAGGTATGACGCTGGAAAAAGCGTTTGAGATGGAACCTAAGCTGGGTGAGGTTTATCAGCAAGATGAGGATGTGAAAGACCTCATTGATATGGCGCGGATTTTGGAAGGCGTTACACGTAATGCAGGTAAACACGCCGGTGGCGTGGTCATTGCGCCCACTAAAATCACTGACTTTTCGCCGCTGTATTGCGATGAAGACGGCTTAAATCCGGTTACTCAATTCGATAAAAATGATGTTGAAACCGCTGGCTTGGTGAAGTTTGACTTCCTCGGTTTACGTACCCTGACCATTATTCAGTGGGCGCTCGAGATGGTGAATGCCAAGCGGGCCGATAAGCCCATTACTATCGAGCAAATTCCACTCACCGATCAAAAGTGCTTTCAGCTGCTGAAAAAGGGTAATACCACCGCGGTTTTCCAGCTTGAATCGCGGGGCATGAAGGAGCTGATCAAACGACTGTTACCGGATAGCTTTGAAGATATTATCGCACTGGTGGCGTTGTTTCGGCCGGGTCCGTTGCAGTCGGGCATGGTTGATAACTTTATCGACCGCAAGCATGGTCGTGAACCGGTGTCTTATCCAGATGCGCAGTACCAACACGATAGTTTAAAACCCATTCTTGAGCCCACCTATGGGGTTATTTTGTATCAAGAGCAGGTGATGCAAATCGCTCAGGTGCTCGCCGGCTATACGCTGGGTGGCGCTGACTTGTTACGCCGCGCTATGGGTAAGAAAAAGCCAGAAGAAATGGCCAAGCAGCGCGCGGTATTTGAGGATGGCGCGAAGCAAAATGGGATTGACCCAGATCTTGCCATCAAAATTTTTGACTTGGTGGAAAAATTTGCCGGCTACGGCTTCAACAAATCACACTCTGCTGCTTATGCATTGGTGTCCTACCAAACGCTGTGGTTAAAAACTCATTATCCAGCCGAATTTATGGCGGCGGTGATGTCAGCGGATATGGATAACACCGACAAAATTGTGACTCTGGTAGATGAGTGCGAGCGCATGGGGCTGACCTTGTTACCGCCCGACGTCAACAAGGGTGATTACCGCTTTACCGTGGATGAAGAAGGCCGAGTAGTGTATGGCATTGGTGCCATTAAAGGCGTTGGCGAGGCGCCGATAGAAGCGATTCTTACTGCACGTGCTGACGGCCCATTCAAAGACTTATTCGACTTCTGCTGCCGGGTGGATTTAAAGCGCTTAAATCGGCGGGTACTTGAACGACTCATTCGTGCCGGCGCGATGGATAGTTTGGGTCCACATCGTGCGGCGCTTACCGCCACGCTTGAAAAAGCTATGCGCCAAGCTGAGCAACATAATCGTGCTGAAGCCATTGGCCAATCGGATTTGTTTGGTGTACTCACCACGCCGGAAGACAGCACTGAGCATGCGTTTGAAACTGTATCGCCGTGGTCGGAAGCTATGTGGTTAGAGGGTGAGCGGGAAACCTTAGGATTGTATTTAACCGGCCATCCGATTAACCGTTACCGTAAAGAATTAGCCCATTATGTAGCGGGTACTTTGGCAGATGTGAGTCCGACAGGGCGTGATCAAACCACCCGAATTGCGGGATTGGTGATTGATGTACGGGTATTGACCAACAAAAAAGGTCAGCGATGGGCTATCATTACCCTTGATGACAAAACAGGTCGCCTTGATGTGCGAGTGTTTGCGCAGGACTATGAGCAGTACGAACAACTATTAATGAAAGACCAAATCTTGTGGATTCAAGGAGAGGTCAGCTTTGATGATTTCAGCGGTGCCAATACAATGACGGCTCGTGAAATAAAAACTATCGTCAAAGCGCGCGAAACTTATGCGAAAGCTTTAGTGGTAGGAATACCTGAAGTACCAGCTGAGCAGGTGGCTGGCTGGTTACAAAAGCTTCAGCAGAAAATTCAGCCCCATAGCGGGGGAGCGTGTCCACTGGTGTTCGAATATCAACGTCAGGATGCGCAGGTAAGATTACCAGCAAGTGCAGAGTGGATGATTACGCCCTCTGATGAATTGCTTCATGAATTAGCCGTTGAACTTGGAGCCGATACCGCTGCCAAGGTTCAACTGGAATTTTAACGGAACCGATACTCATGAGCTTGAAGTTTTTAGATTTCGAACAACCTATCGCTGAGTTACAGGCGCAAATCGACGAGCTGAAAAACGTTGGCGAGAAGGGCGATTTTGATATTAGTTTAGAAGACGAAATTGCGCGGTTGCAGAAAAAGCGCGATGAACTTATTGATAAAATATTTTCCGACCTAGGGGCGTGGCAGGTTGCGCAAATGGCGCGTCATCCACTGCGGCCGTACACCTTGGATTACATCCGCCATATCTTCACCGACTTTGATGAGCTTGCTGGCGACCGTACTTATGCTAATGATGAAGCCATTGTGGGTGGCCCGGCGCGATTAGATGGCAAGCCGGTGATGGTGATTGGTCAGCAAAAAGGGCGCGAAACCAAAGAAAAAATCCGCCGTAACTTTGGGATGCCGAAGCCTGAGGGTTATCGCAAAGCCTTGCGGCTCATGGAAATGGCCGAGCGTTTTAACATGCCAATTGTGACCTTTATCGACACCCCAGGTGCTTATCCGGGCGTTGGCGCGGAAGAGCGTGGGCAGAGTGAAGCCATTGCCCGTAATTTGAAAGTCATGGCGCGCTTGCAAGTGCCTATTATTTGTACGGTGATTGGTGAAGGTGGCTCAGGTGGCGCACTTGCGATTGGGGTGGGTGACCGCGTCAACATGTTGCAATTTAGCACTTACTCGGTGATTTCGCCTGAAGGTTGTGCGTCTATTTTGTGGAAGAGTGCCGAAAAGGCACCTTTGGCCGCAGAAGCCATGGGCGTGACGGCGCAACGCAGTAAAGAGCTTGGATTAATTGATACCATTATTGCTGAACCACTAGGCGGTGCGCATCGTCATCACGAAGAAATTGCGCGGCGCCTGAAGAAGCAATTGCTGAGCGACTTGGGTGAACTGAGTAAATTAGATAAAGCCAGCTTGCTTGAGCGACGTTATCAAAAACTCATGTCTTTTGGTTATTGTTAACAGAAGCTGCTAAGCCATAACGACGATGCAATAACGACCAAGAGAAAATTGCTAAGTGGAAACCACTGAAACCAGCATTGATATGACCGTTGAGCGCGCATGGGCAGATACTGTTTATGCGCGCTTTGCGTTGGCGTTACAAGAATTGTTGGCGCAACTTGACGCGCCCCAGTTAGTGGTCGCCCTTGGTGGCGGCGCAGACTCGCAAACCTGCCTCGACCTGCTTGATAGATTTCGGCATCAACATGCTGCCGATGCCGGCATGCAGTATTTGGGCATTCATTTAGATCACCACTTTCATCCTGATTCAAGTGACTGGGCGCAGGTCCTGCGAGAGGATTTGCAACGTCGTCAGTTTCCCTACCACATTGAAGATTTGCAGGTCGTTACCTTGGCGCGGCAAAGCAAAGAAGCCACCGGCCGAGCGGCACGCTATCAACGCCTTGCTGAGTTGGTGGAACCCAAGGCATTGGTATTACTCGGTCAGCATCGCAATGATCAAATCGAGACCTTTTTATTACAACTGAAACGCGGCGCTGGTCCTAAAGGTTTAGCGAGCATGGCGGAGTTGGCACCGCTCGCGCCCGCAAGCTGGCTGTGGCGACCATTACTGAATTTGTCGAAAGCAGATATTTTGCGCTATGCCAAAGCCCGCGAATTGGTGTGGATAGAAGATGAAACCAATTACGACACTCAAATTGAGCGTAATTTTTTGCGTCATCAAGTAGTGCCGCTACTCGAACAACGTTGGCCGCAGTTTGGCGATAGCGTATTGCGCAGTGCTGCGCTGTGTGCCGAACAAGAGCAGGTGTTGCAAGAATTACTCCGTGACCATTTACAGGCACACATGAATGCCGCAGGACAACTCGAAATAGCACCACTCACGCAACATTCCGAGGCGTTCCAACGAGCCTTATTAAGGGCTTGGTTGCAACACCAAGGTGCAAGTATGCCAAGTGCTGCCCAATTAGAGCAGCTCCGCCTACAAATGCTTTACACCACTAACGATGCCAAACCCGTGGTTGAGTGGGCGCAATTTCGGGTGTGGCGTACGCGTCAGCGCTACCTTGTGCTAGATGCACGCCCATGAGCACTGCAGTCCCGCTTAACCAACGCCGAGCCATATTGTTGGGCCTAAGCGCCGTTGCCTGTTGGGCAACGGTGGCTACCGCGTTTAAATTAGCGCTGGCTGAGTTATCGCCACGACAAGTGGTGTTGCTGGCAAGTATGGTTTCGGTGCTCGTGTTTGCGCTGGTGATCAGTTGGCAAAGGCGCTGGGGAGAGGCGCTCCAGCTCATCAAACAGCGGCGTTTGCATTATACCTTACTGGGTACGCTTAACCCGGCGATTTACTATTTAGTGCTGTTTATGGCCTATGCCCAGCTACCGGCGCAGCAGGCGCAAGCGATCAACTACAGTTGGGCAATGGCTTATAGCTTGCTTGCTATTCCAGTACTTGGCCAACGCTTAAATCGGCGTGACTTAATAGCGCTTAGCCTAGCTTATGCGGGCGTTGTGGTCATTGCCACCGGCGGTGAGTGGTCATTTAGTCAGACCAATTGGGTAGGCGTTGGCTTGGCGTTACTGAGCACGCTATTGTGGGCGGGCTACTGGTTGTTGAACACCAAAAACAGCGATCCACCTACCTTAGCGTTGTTTTGGTGCTTTAGCTGCGGCACTGCGGTGTTATTGCTAGCCGAGGTTCTCTGGCCACAAGTCTGGCCCGCTTGGTCGACAGCGTTAGTGAGTTACCCTGCGGCACTTTATGTAGGCGTGTTTGAAATGGGCGTGACCTTCTTGCTGTGGTTGCACGCTTTGCGAGTGGCCGAAAAGGCCGCGCAGATTTCCGCGCTCATCTTTCTGTCACCCATTGCTTCACTGGCGCTCATTTGGTGGATACTTGGTGAGCCGATTTCGCTAACCACTTATCTGGGACTTGGCGCCATTCTGTGTGGTCTATACTTACAGCGTGGTAGTGCCACTGCGGCAGACTAGCTGATTTTTACCAGCACCTTTGGCGGCATACATAGCGTCGTCAACACGTTGCAGCAGTGCATGCACATTATCTTCTGCGCTGAGTAAGGTAAGTCCTGCACTCATACTTAGGTTGAGCTCGGCGAGTTTAGGATCGTTCTGCAGTGCTCGTTGCAAGCGTTGAAACGCCTGCTGTGCGCCTAGCGCTTGGGTATCTTCTAGCACTAACACGAATTCATCACCGCCAAACCTAAAAATTTGGTCGCACTCACGTAGTTGATGCTTCAGCAATTGCGCAAAAGTGCGCAATACATCGTCGCCACGGGCATGGCCAAAGTCATCATTAACGGCTTTAAAGCCATCTAAGTCGATAAGCATAACCGACACCGGGGTCGCGAGGCGCTGTTGCTGATAAATCGCGTGCTGAAGCACTTCTTCAAGGTAATTGCGGTTGCCCAGTGCAGTTAGATAGTCATGTAACGCTTGCTGCCGTGCTTGCGCAAACAGCAAGGCATTGCGCAGCGGAAATGCTAACTGCTTATGCAGTACTTCAAGCTGACGCCGAATTGCCATGCTTAAAGGGTGTTTGAGGGTGTACACCAACTGGCCAAGATAAACCTCGTCCGCATATAACAAGGCGGTATGTTGGTGAGGCTGGCTTAGCGATTCAGCAGACTCATTGTCGTACAGATTGAAAACTTGCGTATCGGTGCTAAAGCGAATGGCATCGCACCAACGTTTAGGGCTCACATAATCGGCGAAAATATTGAGTAGCGAAGTGAGCTCTAGGGTTGTCTGTAAACGCTCTAGGAGTGAGTTTGCATGCTGCTGAATTTCTGGCGTTGAAGCACTCACACTGACGAGCGAGGCTTCGCTCATTTGTTGCGCTGCCAATGGCAGTTTAGTTGCCATGGAACGAATAGTGCGCTGGGCTGGCTTAGTCATCATTAATTTTTGCATCGCAGTGTCGTTACCTAGATTGTAAAGATGCGGCAATGTAAGCACTATTTGTGCCATTTTTATTTTTTATAGTAATTTCAAGTATTTAATGTTGTATATTAAGTTTATGAATGGGCTTCAGAGCGCAAGTGTAAAGATTTTGACGGCAGTGGGCTGCCGCCGCTGCCGGGTGTTGTTACACATCCATTTACAAAGTTTTGAAGCAGACTTACAAATCGCAACAACTTAAAGTTAACGGTTCTCTTCAGTAGGTTGCATAATATATAGCAATTTAGAATGACCACTTTGATCAGGATGTCAGCATGGCTTTCAAGAAACGCAAACTTATTCCACCCGGTATCATTCTTTTCTGTATTACCGTGGTGGTGTTGCTCAGTATTTTTAAACCGGCGCCGGAACAGCGTTCGCAAGAGCGTCCAGCGGTGTTAGTCGATGTTCTGAGTGCGGAAAAGCAGGATGTTAGGTTTCAAATTTCATCGCAAGGCACGGTTGAGCCCCGTCATCAAACTAACTTAGTGGCTGAAGTGAGTGGGCGCGTGGTAGAACTCGCCGATGACTTTGTCGCTGGTGGCTTTTTCGATGCGGGCGACGTGATGTTACAAATTGATCCGTCCGATTATCGGGTGATGGTGCAAGAGGCGCGTGCCAATTTAGCGCAAGCGCAGGCCGCGCTGGAAGAGGAGTTAGCTCGCGCGCAGGTTGCGAAAGAGGAATGGGCAAGTATTGAGGCGGGTAAAATTCCCTCATTAGGATTGCGTGAGCCGCAAGTGGCTAGTGCCGTTGCCAGTGTGGATTCGGCCAAAGCTCGGTTGGCCAAAGCCGAGCGTGATTTAGATCGCACCACTATTCGTGCGCCTTTTGCTGGGTTACTACGGAGTCGTAATGTTGATCTAGGCCAGTATGTCGGCACCGGAACCGCTATTGGTATGTTAATGGGCACCGAAGTCGCAGAGATCCGTTTACCAATGAGCGATCGCGATTTAGCCTTTCTTAATTTGCCGCGTCACGGCGATTTACTGAGTTCTGAATTAGACGTAAAACTTACCTCTAATGTGGCTGGCGAAACCATCACCTGGTTCGGTAAGTTAGTGCGCAGCGAAGGCGTACTCGATGAGGCTAGCCGAGTTATTTACGCAGTGATTGAAGTGCAGGACCCTTACAATTTAGCCGGCGCAAGCCACGCCCAGGCTCTGCGCTTTGGGCGCTTTGTGCAAGCGCAAGTTGCGGGCATGGAAGCCAATGACATGGTAGTGGTACCGCGTTATGCCATTACCGCCCGGAACACGGTTTGGTTAGTGAATGATAAGCGCGAATTAGAAGAACGCGAAATTAGCATTAGACGCACTGACGGTAACGATGTTTATGTCAGCGCCGGGTTGCAAAATGGCGACAAAGTCCTGTTAACCCAGTTGGCTAATCCGCTTCCAAGCATGCGGGTACGATTGGAGTCAGACCCAGTGCCTAGCAGCATGGAAACAGTCATTGCCTCGAAATCTGTGGCAGATGAAAAAGCGTCGGCCAACAACGACTAAGCGAGAACCGTGATGAGCGAAAAAATAAAAACCCCGGCTGACGAAGCACAACGTGGGCTGATTGCGTGGTTTGCGAACAATTCAGTTGCAGCAAATTTGCTGATGCTGCTGATCATCATTGGCGGCTTATTCTCACTTAACCATGTTCGCAAACAAATGTTCCCGGAAGTGGAACTGAACATTATCAGTATTCAAGTGCCTTTTCCGGGTGCTGCACCGCAAGAAGTAGAGCAGGGCGTTATTGTTCGAATTGAAGATGCCATTGAAGATGTGAATGGCATTGAAGAAGTGACCGCCCGCGCTGCCGAGGGTTCAGCAAGTGTCTCCATCGAGGTAGACCCGGCCTACGATCCGCAAGTGGTGATGGACGAGGTGAAAATGCGCGTTGATGGCATTGTCGGTTTTCCTGAGCAAATCGAAAATCCGGTGATTTATCGCGTTCGGCCACAGCGCCAAGTCATTTGGGTGTCAGTTTATGGCGATCTTGATGAAGCGTCGATGAAAGAGCTCGCGAAAGATGTTCGCGATGACTTAAAAGCTATCGGTGGGATCACCAAAGTCGAAGTTGTAGGCGCACGTGATTATGAAATTTCGGTGGAAATTTCAGAAGCGGATTTGCAGCGCTATAACCTAACCTTTCAACAGATTGTACAAGCGGTACGCGGCACCTCAATTGATGTGCCGGGCGGCTCTATTCGCACCCCAAACGGGGACATTTTATTACGCGCCAACAATCAGGCTTATGTTGGCCGCGAATTTGAAAGTATTGTCCTCATCAACCGGCCCGATGGCACTCGCCTGACCTTAGCTGACATCGCCCAGGTGGAAGACGGCTTCATTGAAACCGAAAACTTCACCCGCTTCGATGGCAAACCTGCAGTATTTGTGCGGGTTGATTCTGTTGGCGACCAGAACGATTTAAAAATTGCCGAAGTGGTGAAGAATTACGTTGAGCGCAAATCTTCGCAACTGCCACAAGCGGTGCAAATTGCGCATTGGGGTGATAGTTCATATTACTTGCAAGGCCGGCTGGATTTAATGACCAGCAACATGATTGGTGGCGGGGCGTTAGTCTTTATTATGCTCGCGTTATTCTTGCAACTGCGCCTAGCATTCTGGGTCATGATCGGTATTCCAATCTGCTTCCTCGGCACCATTATGCTGATGCCGCTACCGATGTTTGATATCTCGATTAACATGATTTCGCTGTTTGGTTTCATTCTAGTGCTCGGGATTGTCGTCGATGACGCCATAGTGATAGGGGAAAGCGCCTACACCGAATTAGAAAAGCATGGGCAAACGACTGATAACGTGGTTCGTGGCGCGAAGAAAGTCGCGGTGCCTGCAACCTTCGGGGTGTTAACCACTATGGTTGCGTTCATTCCGATGCTATTAGTAGATGGCGGGATGGGCGCGATTTGGGAATCTATCGCGTGGATTGTGATTCTGTGTTTGGCGTTTTCATTGATTGAGTCAAAGCTGATCCTGCCGGCTCACATTGCCAACATGAAGTTTTCGAAAACTCGTGATGCCAAACCGAACGCATTCCAACGTTTCCGGAATAAAATTTCCGATGGGCTGATGTATTTTGTGAAGACGAAATACCGTCCATTTCTAAAACGCTGTCTGGAGTACAGATACACGACGCTGGCCGCTTTTTTCGGGATGTTTATTCTGTCGATTGGTTTGATCAGCGGCGGCATCGTACGCCAAGTATTCTTCCCTGATATTCCAAGTGATTTCATTCAAGCGAATATCGAAATGCAGCCGGGTACGTCTGAAGCGCGCACAATTGAAGTGGTACAGCGTGTCGAAGCCGCATTACGGAGTGTTGACACTGGGCTGCAAGCGGAAGGTGAGCGTGCGGTCATCCGGCACACTAACATCTGGCTAAATGGTACTGCTGGCGGTACGGTGTTTGCGGAATTAGCCAAGGGTGAAGAGCGCGAAATTGACGGCTTTGAAATCGTGAATCAATGGCGTGAAGCGACTCCTGAACTAGCGGGTGTGCGTGCCCTTAATTTCCGCGGCAGTATTGGCGGTGGCGGTGGCTCCGATCTGGAATTCCAGTTAACCGGTGAAAACCTAGATGAACTAAGTGCCGCTGCGCGAGAATTAAAAGTCGTGTTGGCAGAGTTCGATGGGGTATTTGATATTGAAGACACCTTTGGTGATGGCAAAGAAGAAATCACACTAGAGCTGAAGCCACTCGCTAATGCAATGGGGATTGATTTGGCCGAATTAGCGACCCAAGTTCGCTATGCCTTTTATGGAGCAGAGGCCCAACGAATTCAGCGTAATGACGAAGAAGTACGGGTCATGGTGCGTTATCCGTTAGCAGAACGGCAGTCAGTCGGCAACTTGGAAGATATGCGCTTACGGACCGCTGATGGCGCCGAAATTCCATTCACTGAATTGGCAACGGTGAAGTTTAGTGAAGGTTACAACACTATTACTCGGATCGATCGGTTACGGTCAGTAAACGTGCGCGCCATGGTCGATAAATCAAAGGTAGAACCGTTTGAGATTGTTCGTACCGTTACATCGGAAAAATTGCAGCCAATCTTAGATAAGTATCCGTCGGTAAGTTACAAACTGCAGGGTGCGTCGCAGGATGAGGCTGAGGCCAGCAATTCATTAGCGTTTGGCTTCATGTTCGCGTTGGTGGCTATTTATGCACTCATGGCGATACCGCTTAAATCATATAGTCAGCCGCTGATCATCATGTCGGTGATTCCCTTCGGTATTATCGGTGCCATTCTTGGCCATTGGGCGGTCGGCATGCCGATTAGTATTCTCAGTCTGTTTGGGATTATTGCGCTGGCGGGCGTGGTGGTAAACGACTCACTGGTAATGGTGGATTATGTGAATAGCGCGCGCCAAGGCGGTACCGCGTTACGTAAAGCCGTGGTGGATGCAGGCGTACGCCGTTTCCGGGCGATTATTTTAACCTCGCTCACCACCTTCTTTGGTTTATTACCAATAGTGTTAGAGAAGAGTTTACAGGCGAAAATCGTGATCCCAATGGCCATCTCATTGGCCTTCGGTATCCTATTTGCGACTGTGATTACCCTGCTACTGATTCCTTGTTTGTACTTGATTTTGGATGATTTTAAACGCGGTATGCGCGAAATGTTGTCCTGGTATGGGTTGATGAAACCGCCAGCCCCAAGGGAAGCGGAACCAGACATGATGCCAGGTGCCAAACCGAGTGAACCAAAAGCATCTACAGCGACACGTGAAAATCTGTCATAAACTGGTAAACTACTGAATCTACAATACGATTCAGTGCTCATAAACGGCGGTTGATAGGTTTGTCTATCGCTGCTGTTTATGGCTAACCAGAGGCAGCAGCAGCGTGGCGCTTAACCCAGACGTGTCCAAAAACATTTTGTTTGCCTTCGCGCCACTTGATTTGGTGGCGCTTCTCATTTTTGTCGTGAGTTGGTACGGCTACATTACCTTCGCTCGTAAACGTGCGCGTGACACACACTGTTTATCCAGCATTTTGCGCAGTTTAAGAGTAGATTGGATAGCCACACTCACGCGTAAAGAGCATCAAGTGGCGGACGCTAGTTTGCTTGGCAATGTTGAGCGCACCGTCACGTTTTTCGCCTCCACAACTATCTTAGTGCTCGCTGGTGTGCTGACGCTGCTGTCATCCTCAGCGCAGGTGGTGGACGTGCTGGCCACGATTCCCTACACCGCCGAAACCAGCACTCAAAAAGTACAGTTTAAGTTATTTTTACTCGCGTTCATTTTTGTCTTTGCCTTTTTTAAGTTCACTTGGGCGATCCGCCAATTCGGTTTTGTTTCTGTACTGATGGGAGTGGCGCCGCAATATCGTAGCCCAGATTTTAGCGACGAACAGCGCGACATATTTATCCGCCATACCGCCAAGGTGCTCGATCAGGCTGGCCACGAATATAACAATGGCTTACGCGCCTATTATTTTGCTATGGCTTATCTCGCTTGGTTTATTCATCCGTACTTATTAATTGCTGGGGTCGCAGTTGTGGTTTGGGTACTGTATCGGCGCGAATATCGCTCGCGTATTTTGCGGTCATTGCTTGCGACCAAAGGTTTCGTACCGGGTAAGCAGCCTGTACTCAATAAACCAACCGCGGAAGCTTTACCGGAAGACACAGTGACGTCGGCTGAAACTACTAAGGAGTAATGCGTGCAAACTGAATGGTCAAACTTTCTTGAATGGACGTTAGCGAACGAGCCAGGCAGCGTAAGCGAACAAACGCTACAACTAGAAAATGGCGTGACCATTGAAGTCTGGGATAGCGGGGTGATGGCTGTTACCCCCGCTGCGGCAGAGGCTGCTAAAGATATCGTTATTTCCTGCGCTATTCACGGTGATGAGACCGCACCAATAGAGCTGGTACGCGACATGATAGCCGATATTATCGCGCAAACATTAGTGCCGGCGCACCGCGTGCTGTTTCTGATCGGTAATCCGTGGGCTATTAAGCAGGGCACGCGCTTTGTGCATGAGAATATGAATCGGTTGTTCAGCGGCGCCCACCTGAAGGGCGATACCATGGAGCACCAACGTGCCGAGCGGCTGGAATTCTATGTGCAACGGTTTTATGAAGCTAACCCCAACGCCCAACCTGAGCGCTTACATTACGACTTACACACAGCCATTCGAGATTCTAAATTCGAGAAGTTTGCGGTGTATCCGTTCACTCATGGCAAGCCTTATAAAAAGAAAGAGTTAGCTTTTTTGGCCAAGGCTGGCGTTCACACTATTTTGTTAAACCGCGCACCAACCACCACCTTCTCCTATTTTAGTGTAAAACGCTTTGGGGCCGATGCCTTTACCGTAGAGTTGGGGAAAGTTCGTCCATTTGGTCAAAATGATATGGCGCGCTTCGCCGATTCTGACCAAGCACTACGGGAATTAATCAGCGAGCGAGAATTACAATTGCCAGACTTTGACCCGGACGCACATCAGATTTTTGACGTAGCGCAAACCATTGATAGGACCTGCGAGCAGTTTACCTTGCACTTTGCCGACGACGAGGCCAACTTTACCCCCTTTGAGCGCGGTTATGTAATAGCAACCGATGGTGAACGTGAGATCAAAATTGAACAGCCCCAAGCGCACATTATTTTCCCTAATGCAAAAGTGAAAATTGGTCAGCGTGCGTTGTTGTTGGTCGTGCAAATTCCGACCACTGAGCTTGAACTGGTCTAATGTTATTCGGTTCGGCTGAGTGTTTGTCTTGATTTACAAACGTCGTGATTTTTTTTCGTATGGCGGCGTTTGCATGTAAGTTGACGTGCGGGTAAAGTGAGCGCACTTTTGAAGCATCATATTAACAATCCGTCTACACACATTATTCTTATAAAGAGCAGGTTATGGCGAAGGATAAAAAACACCAACTCGAGATAGTCACCAAGCCACAGTTTATTGATGGCTCGGCACTTAAAATCCCGATGTTGCAGATCCTGAAAGAGGACGGTAGCGTCCACGACAAGGCAGAACTTCCAGAATTTGACAAAGACCTCATGCTGAAAATATTCGACACCATGCAGTTCATTCGGGTGTTGGATGAGCGCATGATCGCTGCACAGCGCCAAGGGCGGATTAGTTTTTACTTATCTTCGCTAGGTGAAGAGGCCGCAAGTATCGGCTCAGCAGCTGCGTTAGATTTTAATGACATGATCATGGGGCAATATCGCGAGCAAGGTGCCCTTGCTTATCGCGGTTTCACCGTTGAGCAGTTTATGAATCAGTTGTTCTCGAATGAGCGCGACTTAGGCAAAGGCCGCCAAATGCCTGTGCATTACGGTTGTGCGGACCTGAACTTTATGACCATTGCCTCACCATTGGCGACGCAAATCCCGCAAGCGACTGGCTATGCCTATGGCCAGAAAATGGATAACTCAGGCCATTGTACGATTTGTTATTTTGGTGAGGGTGCAGCCTCGGAAGGTGATTTCCACGCTGCGCTGAATATGGCGGCGGTTTACAAAGTGCCGGTTATTTTCTTCTGTCGCAATAATGGCTATGCCATTTCGACGCCTTCGCAAGGCGAGCAGTATGCCGGTGACGGTATCGCACCGCGTGGCGTTGGCTACGGCATGAAGACCATTCGAATTGACGGTAACGACATTATGGCGGTGCTGAAAGCCACCCAAATGGCGCGTAAGTTAGCCGTTGAAGAAAATGAACCAGTGTTGATTGAAGGTATGTCCTACCGCATGGCTGGTCATTCGACGTCAGACGATCCAACTGGTTACCGGACCCGCGAAGAAGAAGCGGGCTGGCGGGAAAAAGATCCAATGGCGCGGATGCTGAAGTGGCTGATCAACCAAGGCTGGATGACGCAAGAACAGGCTGATGAAAGCTTCCAAGCGAAGAAAGAAGCAGTACTGGCGGCATTGAAAAAAGCTGAAGTAGTAGATGTTCCTCATATAGATGAAATTATTGCTGATGTTTACGACACGCCACCGCAGCACTTGCAAGAGCAGCTAGAGGCCTTAAAAGCACACATTAAGAAGTACCCTGAAGCCTATCCAAAAACGTCGGGTCGTCTTGAGGGAGGGAAATAATCATGGCCAAAATGAATTTACTACAAGCCATTAATAATGCCCTTGATATCGCGATGACCAAAAGCGACAAGGTATACAGCTTCGGTGAGGACACCGGTGCTTTTGGCGGGGTATTCCGCGCCACTTCTGGTTTAACCGAAAAGTATGGCCGTCACCGTAACTTTAATACGCCGCTGGTAGAGCAGGGTATTCTTGGTTTTGCCAACGGTTTGGCATCGCAAGGTAGCTATGCCGTTGCTGAAATTCAGTTTGGTGATTACATTTTCCCCGCCTTTGACCAGATCGTGAATGAGTCAGCCAAGTTTCGTTATCGTTCAGGCAACGAATTTAACGTGGGCGGCTTAACCATTCGCACACCGTACGGCGGCGGTATCGCGGGTGGCCATTATCATTCGCAGTCACCAGAGGCATACTTTGCGCACACGCCGGGCTTAAAAATTGTCATGCCGCGTAACCCTTATCAAGCCAAAGGTTTGTTACTGAGCGCCATTTTCGACCCGAATCCGGTGTTGTTTATGGAGCCTAAGCGTATTTATCGCGCTTCTGTTGGCGACGTTCCTGAAGAAGCTTATGAGTTACCTCTAGGTAAAGCCGAAGTCATGCAAGAGGGTAGCGATATTACTATTTTGGCGTGGGGCGCTCAGTGTGAAATGATGGAAAAAGCAGCGGCAATGGCAGCTGAAGATGGCGTTTCATGCGAATTGATTGATTTACGCAGTATTTTACCTTGGGATGTTGAAACCGTTGCCCAGTCAGTGATGAAAACTGGGCGTTTGGTGATTACTCACGAAGCGCCGTTAACCGGTGGTTTTGCCAGCGAAATTGCGGCTACCATTCAAGATCGTTGCTTCTTGTATTTAGAATCACCTATTGCACGCGTGTGTGGCCTAGACACCCCGTATCCGTTGTCGCACGAAAAAGAATACTTCGTCGACCATCTGAAAGTTTACGAAGCGATTAAAGCTTCCATGAACTACTAAGGAGTGGGCGATGAGTAAAGACTTTATTTTACCTGACATTGGCGAAGGCATTGTTGAATGCGAAATCGTCGAATGGTTAGTACAAGAAGGCGATAGCGTAAAAGAAGATCAGCCCGTGGTTGAAGTGATGACCGACAAGGCGGTGGTGGAAATTCCTGCCAAAGAAGATGGGGTGGTTGAGAAGCTGTATTACGCGAAAGGCGATATTGCCAAAGTGCATGAGCCGTTATTTGCTATATCAGGTGCCGATGAGGCGCCTGCAGCTAAGGCTGAGGCCAAGTCAGTCGCTACAGCTGCGGCGGCTAGTTCAGCTGAGGGCACCACCACTGATTTTATCTTGCCAGATATTGGTGAAGGTATTGTCGAGTGTGAAATCGTCGAATGGCTAGTTGCTGAAGGCGACAGCGTGAAGGAAGATCAGCCCGTGGTTGAAGTCATGACCGATAAAGCGGTCGTTGAAATTCCAGCAAAAGACGACGGTGTGGTACAGAAGCTATATTACCAAAAAGGTGATATCGCTAAGGTTCATGAGCCATTATTTGCGCTCACGGTAGCAGGTGCAGCAGCGTCAGCTCATACCAGTAACGAGCCGCAACCAGCCAAATCAGCGCCAGCTAAGCCGAGCGCAGGTAACGCCGAGCCGGCACAGCCAGCTCGCGCGGGTAAAGCCATTGCTAGCCCAGCGGTGCGGCGCCGTGCCCGGGAAATGGATATCGACATTAGCCAGGTAGCAGGTTCGGGCGCCAAAGGGCGGGTGTTGAAAGAAGATTTACACGCCTTTAGCTCTGGTAATCAAGCCGGTAATCAGGCTAGTAAATCAACCGCTACGCCAGCGGCCACGCAATCAGCACCAGCGAGCCATGGTGGCAAGCGCACCGAAGCTATTCGTGGTGTGAAAGCGGCTATGGCGAAGCAAATGGCAGAATCGGTTCGAACCATTCCACACTTTACCTATGCCGACGAATTCGATTTGACCCAAGTGTTGGCGCTGCAGAAGCAATTAAAAGCACGCTATCAAGACCAAGGCATTCGGGTCACTATGATGCCGTTTTTTATCAAAGCATTGTCATTGGCGTTGAAAGAGTTCCCGTTAATGAATGCGCAGGTAAACGATGAGTGCACCGAAATCACCTACTTCGATGACCACAATATCGGCATGGCGGTAGACACCAAAATCGGCTTGTTAGTCCCTAATATTAAACAGGTACAAAACAAGAGCTTGCTAGAGGTCGCGCAGGAAGTATCGCGACTCACCGAAGCGGCACGCGAGGGTAAAGTGGCCCAAGCCGATATGAAGGGCGGCACTATTACCATCTCAAATATTGGTGTGATTGGTGGGACAGTCGCCACGCCTATCATCAACAAACCTGAGGCAGCTATTGTCGCGTTGGGTAAAGTGCAGGCGTTACCACGCTTTGATGAGCAAGGCAATGTGGTAGCGAAGCAGATGATGACAGTAAGCTGGTCGGGTGATCACCGGATCATTGATGGCGGCACCATCGCGCGCTTCAATCGGCGTTGGCAGGAGTTCTTGGAAGACCCAAGCAGCATGCTAGTGCACATGGTTTAATCGCTCACGCGGAAGAATGATTAGCCAACAAAAAAAGGCCAGCGCAAGCTGGCCTTTTTCATTATAGGTTCTGATTAGTTAACGCTTTGCCATCATTCGCCGCACTAACGCGGGTGAGAGTCGCTGAATCAATGGGGCGAGCTTCGATAAGCCCTCACCAATGACCACTTCATCGCGCTGCGCAGTAATGGCTTTTACCATCGCCCGCGCACAAGCTTCGGCGCTCATACCACCGGCGTTATCTGGATCTGCAGTGCCTAACGCCGAACCATCACCGGTGAGTGAGTTATGGGCGACGGGGGTATTAATAAAGCCGGGTAACAATGAGGTACAAACCACGCCACTGTCACTCACTTCAGCGCGTAAGCTATCCATAAAGCCCAACACGCCATATTTAGCGCCGGCATAACCACTGCGCAGTTTAGTGCCAATTTTGCCAGCCACGCTTGATACCGTAACAATTTGACCCTGTTGGCGTTCAACCATGGCCGGTAATACTAGCTTGGTGAGTGCGACCACCGCAAAGTAGTCAATCTCCATTAATTGCCGATAGACACTTAAGTCGGTGTCTAGCACCTTGCTACGTTGCGAAACTCCGGCGTTATTGATCAAAATATCGACGCTAAGCTGATGTTCGGCGAGCCATGCCGCCGCTGCCACAGCGGATTGCTCCGGTTGACTTAAGTCTAACGGCAAGCATAGGTGCTGTTCAGCATTTGCCAAACTCGCGCGCACCTCCTCTAATACCTGCGCGCGCCGTGCCGTTAAAATTAACCGACAACCGAGCGGTGCCAGCTCACGGGCAAGGGCTAAGCCGATGCCTGAAGAGGCACCGGTAAGCCAAATGGTTTTTCCAGCTAATAAACTGGTGGTTTGCGACTCAGCCATGGTTAATTACTCGCATTGGGTAGGTACTCGTATGTGGCTTGCACGCCCAACGGGATATCAAAAGCAACGCCTACGGTCCAATAAATCACTAAGAAGGCAGACCAAATGAGGAGTAAGGAAATTGAATATGGCAGCATCATGGCCACTAGCGAACCAATTCCTGTTCCCTTCACATAGCGCTGACAATAAATCACGATGAGGGGGAAGTAGGGTAGTAATGGCGTAATGATATTGCTCGACGAGTCACCCACGCGGTATGCCGCTTGAGTTAAGTCAGGCGAAAACCCGAGCTGCATAAGCATTGGGACAAAAATTGGTGCTAACAAAGCCCACTTGGCCGAGGCAGAGCCCACAAACAAGTTAATAAATGCCACTAGCAGAATGATCCCAAATAATGTGACCCCACCGGGCAAATCAAAACTACGTAAAATGTCGGCACCTTTAATGGAAATCAGAGTGCCTAGTTGTGAGTCGCCAAAAGCTTTAATAAACAACGCACAAAAGAAGGCCATGACGATATAGTAGGCCATACCTTCCATCGATTCGCTCATCGCTTTCACGACATCTTTAGATTGCTTAAAAGCGCCCGCAATATAGCCATGTACAATGCCCGGAATAACAAACAGCAAGAAAATCAACGGCACGATAGATTGCATCAGTGGTGCGCCGAATGAGTCAATTTCTTTCGTTAGCGGATCACGCAGTGGGCTGGTTTGTGGCCATACCGCCAGAATGAGTAAGCTAATTCCGACCACCATGGTAATGACGGCGCTATAAAAAGCTTTACGATCTTGAGCTGTGACATCATCCAATCGTGGCATGTCTTCCTGATCACCATCAAGCGGGGTGTTTTTTAAGCGTGGTTCAATCACTTTGTCGGTCAGGAACCAGCCAATGGCAATCACCACCAGCGATGAGATGGCTGTAAAATAATAGTTATTCAGTGGATTCAATTGAATATTTGGGTCAAGCATTTGGGCTGATGTTTGGGTAAAGCCCTGAATAAGTGGGTCAATAGCAGAAGGCACAAAATTCGCACTAAAACCACCTGAAACGCCGGCAAATGCGGCGGCAATGCCCGCCAGTGGATGCCGTCCTGCGGCATAGAAAATAACGCCACCCAATGGAATAACCAACACGTAACCTGCATCTACAGCGGTGTGAGATACGATGGCAACCGCAATTAATACCGGTGTGAGCAACATTTTAGGCGTTACATTCAGCATTAACTTAATCGCGACATTAATAAAGCCGCTCTTTTCGGCAACGCCAACCCCTAGCATCGCCACTAATACCACGCCCAGCGGCGCAAAAGTCATAAAGGTGGTGACCATGGAGGACAAAAAGCTCGCCATTTCGGTACCGCTTAATAAGTTCACCACACTCACGTTTTCGCCAGTCAGTGGGTGTTTCGCGTCGAAGCTGATACCTGAAAGTAAAAACGATAATACCCAAACAATAATGAGTAAGCCGAAAAACATCATGGCGGGATCGGGCAGTTTGTTGCCCACTCGCTCAACTTTGTCGAGGAGTCGATTTAAGAGCGTATTAGGCGTATCGTTAGTGGTTTGATCGGAAGCTGACATGAACGCGATTCCCTATTGATTTTATAATGTGGTTGTCAGTGTTTAAACGAACGATTGTAGATAAAAAGTAAACAACCGTATCATACCCAACTTTATAGCATGAGATAAACCATGATTTGTGGCACAGATGAAGCAGGACGCGGCCCCATCGCCGGCCCGGTGGTGGCAGCAGCGGTCATTTTGAACCCCGACGACCCGATTGAGGGGGTGACTGATTCAAAAAAACTCAGTGAAAAGAAGCGCATGGCGCTCAGTGAAGAAATAAAGCAACGGGCACTATATTGGGCGATTGCGCAGTGTGACCCGGCCGAAATTGATGAACTTAATATTTTATGGGCGTCGATGCTGGCCATGAAGCGGGCGATTGAGGCGTTGCCAGTGAAGCCCTCTATAGTGTTGGTCGATGGCAATAGAGTACCGCCAGAATTGCAGGTACCCGCTAAAGCAATAGTGAAAGGCGATGCTTCTGAAGCTTGTATTGGCGCGGCCTCGATTTTGGCTAAGGTGGAGCGCGACCGCCAAATGTTAGCGTGGCACGAAACCTACCCGCAATATGATTTTGCGCGCCACAAAGCCTATCCGACGCCGATTCATTTAGCGTTATTACGCGAACATGGGCCAAGCCCAATTCACCGGCGTAGCTTCAAACCCGTGGCCGATTTGCTTGCAACCGACTAGGCTTCAAGCTCAGCAACAAACTTGACGGATCAATTGCTCAAGTTGTGCCAATGCCGGCTTGATTTGGCTGAGTTCCAAATATTCATCGGGCTGATGGGCTTGGGCGATATTGCCCGGGCCCATCACGATGGTCTGACAGCCCAAATCCTGCACAAACGGCGCCTCGGTACAGTAGTTCGCGGGCTCCGGCGCGCAGCCAGTTAATTGGGCGGCCAACTGCACAATAGCTGCGTCGCTAGCACAGCGATACCCCGGGATAGGCTCGTGTAAATGATGCAAGGACACCGCATTCGGATATTTAGCTTGTACGTTCGCTAAATGCTGTTCTAGTACCCCATACATTTCGGTTAAATTCATGCCCGGTAACGGGCGCATATCAATATGCATCTCACAACAGGCACAAATGCGGTTGGCCGCGTCGCCACCGTGAATGTTACCGAGGTTTAAAGTTGGGTAGGGCACCGCAAACAAATCGTCATGAAAGCGCTCACTAAACTGGCGTTTCAGTTGCATGAGTTCACCAATAACTTCGTGCATGACTTCAATGGCATTTAAACCCGCGGCCGGATTCGAACTATGGCCACTTTTACCGACCACTCGAATGGCTTCAGTCGTGTGGCCTTTATGCGCAATCACTGGAGTCATGCTAGTGGGCTCGCCAATGACGGCAAAGCGCGGCGTCAGGTGCGCAAAGCGGTTAAGTTCCCGAGCGCCGGCCATGGTGGTTTCTTCATCGGCGGTGGCGAGAATATACAAGGGCTGGCGCAATTGGGTCAGATCGATTTGCCGCAGCGCTTCAATCACAAACGCAAAAAAGCCTTTCATGTCGGCGCTACCTAACCCATATAAGCGGTTATCGGCCTCGGTGAGGCTGTAAGGATCGCGGGTCCAACGGCCTTCATCCCAAGGCACAGTGTCGGTATGGCCGGCTAATAATAGGCCGCCACCAGTTACCTGGCTAGGTTCATAGCGGGCGAGTAAATTAAATTTATGCGGTTGCTCAGTGAGCGCGTTAACTTCTACTTGAAAGCCTAAATCGGTTAACCACGCTGAGAGCAAATCAATCACCTGGCGGTTAGAAGTATCCCAATGGGGATCCAGACAGGATACCGAGGGGGCTGCAACTAATTGCCGATAACAATCAAGGAATGAAGGAACTGAGTGCGCCATAATCACCACGCTGCGTTGCAGCTTAATTAACGATGATCACAGCATAACGGTAGATGGGGTATAAAATAAAGTGGGCGCTAACGGCCAGCATCCTTGCTAGCCGCGCGCCCGGACGGAGAGCGAGTTACCAAGCGTAGCGACCGGTCAGCATCCAGCTGTCACCAAACTCCGAGTCGACATAATCAACACCTACCGCTAACGCAGGTGTGACGTAGGCTCGAGCGCCATAGCTGTGTTCAAATTCGGTGTCGTCAAAGCCGGTGTAGCGGGTAAAGCCAACCCCAGCATTCACTTCTATCATATTCAAATTAAACATATGTAAACGCTGGCGTAAGTTAGCTTGTACACCATAAAAATTGCTATCTGCAGCTCCGAAATCAACGTTACCTAAGCGGCCTTTAAAGTCTGCGACCAGACCATTGCCGAGGCCAAAATAGCGACCACCTTCCACAGCAAAGCTGGTCGGATCGTCAACGCCAATGCCATCAGCATCTAAAAAACGACCATAACCTGAAATAAAGTAGCGATTACTGAGCTCAAAACTACCGTCGAGCTTAAATCCTGTATCTGCGCCGGCAACGTCTGCATCTTCGGCGGCTAACCCAACAAAGTTATAGCTTGGTGAACGCACTTGGTCGGTATTTTGGGCAAACGCTGAGCTGGCAAATCCAGTGCCGCATAGCGCGAGTGTACCGAGGGTGATGGCGTTCAGTGACAACCCTTGCAACTGCTTCATAAAAACTCCTTTACGGTTGGGAACTGACGAGTAAGAGTTGCTGCCGATATAAATGGTTCGTACCTTTACCAGAGCTTTACGGTTGAGCTAATTTTCACTTGTGTATTGGCCCTTAAATTCATAGCATAAGCGTCCTTTTCTCTATTCGTTTTCAGGTGTTTTTATGAAGTCCATCCCACACATTGATATGAGCTTGTACGACCAAGATTTTGAGGCCTTTGCCCAAGAAGTGGGGGAAGGGTACGAGAAAAATGGCTTTGTGGCACTCACCAAACACGGTGTGCCTGATGAAATTATTCATGAAGCACTTGATATTAGCCGCGAATTATTTGCCTTACCGGAAGCGGTCAAGAAGCAATATCATCTACAAGGTCAGGGTGGCGCACGCGGCTACACGCCATTTGGTACTGAAATAGCTAAAGATGCCAAGCACGTCGATTTGAAAGAGTTCTGGCACATCGGTCGGGAAATTCAGGGCGAAGTACCTTACCAGCAGTTGTTACCGAACGTGTGGCCACAAGAAGTACCAGCGTTTAAAGATAAAATGCTAGCGCTTTATCAGGCACTTGATGCACTTGGTAATCGGGTGTTAGACGCCTTGGCAGTGTATTTAGGCCAGCATCGCGACTACTTCCGGAGTCGGGTGAATTTGGGCAACTCTATTTTGCGGCCCTTGCACTATCCGCCGATTATTGACGAGGGTACGCCCTCGGTTCGTGCGGGTGCGCATGAAGATATTAACGTATTGACGTTATTAGTCGGGTCGCGTGAGCCAGGTTTAGAAGTGTTAGCGAAAGACGGGAGTTGGATTCCGGTCACGATTATTGAAGGTGCAATTATCTGTAACGTCGGCGATATGTTGCAGCGGCTGACCAATAACGTATTACCATCGACCACGCATCGAGTGGTAAATCCGCCGGCACCATACAGCAGCAAATCACGTTATTCGATTCCGTTTTTCTTACACTTCAACCCAGATGTGCTGATTGACCCCTTAGCTAGCTGTGTGAATGCGGATAACCCAAGCCGTTATGAACCTATTACCGCAGACGATTATTTAATGCAGCGGTTACGCGAAATAGGCTTGTTGAAGTAAGCGGAGGAGCTATGCAGAAGCAACGTTCACTGACGATAATTGCGCTTGCTGCGGCAGTCTCACAATTGTGGGGCTGCGCGGCGCCAATTGATGCGCCGGTTAGCGCAGCCCCGGCCGCAACGTCATCGGCGGCGCCATTTGCGCTTACCATAGCTCATGTCAACGACCACCATTCCAACTTAGATCCGCAGCGCAGCACCAGTCTTAACTGGCAAGGGCAAACCTTGCAGCTGGAAACGGGCGGATTTGCGCGAGTTGCGGCGCAAATAGCCGAGATTGCTGCACGTTCACCGAATACTTTGAAACTGCATGCAGGTGATGCGATTACCGGCAGTTTGTATTACACCCTATTCGCTGGTGAAGCTGATGCCGCGCTGATGAATCATATTTGTTTTGATGCGATGGCGCTTGGCAATCATGAGTTCGATAACGGTGATGGCGGTTTAAAAACCTTTTTGGATTTTTTGGCGCAAGGTGATTGCAACACCCGGGCGCTCGGTGCCAACGTCAAACCAGAAGTTGGGGTATCGCCGCTCACACCACAATCTGAGTGGGATTCGTTTCAGCCTTACGAAATTTATGCCATTGGTGGCGAACAAGTAGGCGTGATTGGGCTTGATATTGCGATAAAAACGAAGCAATCCTCCCAACCTGATGCCAGCACTATATTTTTGGATGAAGTAGCAACCGCCAAGCAATATATTGCCGAACTGGAGGCACTAGGGGTTGGCAAAATTATACTTTTAACCCATTACCAGTATCAAAATGATCTCGCATTGGCCCGCGCGTTACCTGCTGTTGATGCCATCATTGGTGGCGACTCACACACCTTATTAGGTGACTTCTCGGCCTATGGCTTGCCAAGCGCCGGACCTTACCCGACCGAGGTGATGAATGCTGATGGTGACAAAGTCTGTGTGGCTCATGCATACGAATACGCCAAAGTTGTCGGTGAACTGGTCATCGATTTTAATGGTGATGACGTTAGCCAATGTGGTGGCCGGCCGCATTATCTGGTGAGCGAAACGGCGCCGGCAGCTTTAGCCGAAACAGGTTTATTTACCCCGATTGCACCGCAGCCGACAGCTGTGGCTATTCGTGATGGCTTTGCGGCAGAAGTTAAACGCTTAAGTGCCCAGACCATAGCGCAGGCGCCTGAGCGCATCTGTATGCAACGCTCTGGCATTGTCACCCGCGAGGGTTGCGGCGCTGCAAGGCAGTCAGATATGCATGCGCTGGTATCAGAAGCTTTTATGTTCAGCACCCCACAGGCTGATTTTGCGTTGCAGAATGGCGGTGGGGTACGTGCAGATATTCCCGCTGGTGCCATTAGTACGGGCGATATTTATCGAATTTTGCCCTTTGACAATACCCTGGTGGAAGTTGAGTTAACCGGTGCGCAAGTGCACCAGTTACTTGAGCAGGCGGTGGCGTATACCTTAGCCCCAGAAGGTTCGGATGGCGCATATCCTCATGGTGCGAACATTCAGTTTGATGTTGATTTAACGGCTACAGCGGGCAACCGCGTGAGTGCTGTTACTGTGCTGCAGAATAACCAGTGGCAGCCGCTGCAACCCGAGCAACGCTATATCATGGTCACTAATAGTTTTGTAGCCAACGGCAGTGATGGCTGGGTATTACTTGGAGAGTTACAGCAAGCCGGTAAGGTGACCGACACTTATACCAATTACGCGCAGGCGCTCATTGATTACGTGAAGCACCTTGATACCGTTGCCCGACCTACCCAACATAGCACCCAGCGCTTCGTGCCGATTCAGTAAAAAAGCCCCTGCATAAGCAAGGGGCAACTGGGGTATTACTCAAATCTCTCGCGCGACTGATGGTTGTTGGCCTGCTTGGGCAGCGTAACCAACAAAATGTGGTACATATCGAATGCTACCATCATCAGCTAAAATACTGGCGCATGGTGCATACAAGTTACGTTCGGTAGCATAGCCCGCACAAGCTGGGCATAGCCACGGCAACTCACCAGCTTGAATAGTGGCGAATACTTGCTGCAACGGAATATTGAGCGACAAGTACAGCCAGCCGTCCGCGAATGCCAACTCAATTACATCCTCAGGCAAAGGTTTGGGCCAACGTGATTGGCTAGCGATCAAAGCTTTGTTGCTAATTAAGGTGCGTGCGACCCGATGTTGTTTAGCTTGCCGTGGCGTGTGGCAACCACAACAAGCTGAACTTGGGCGCGTTGGAATACCCTGCGGAATGGCCTCACGCTGAAAGCGTTGGCGAATAGAAAACCCCTCGCGCTCTAACTTGGCAAGGTGAATAAGATCAGTCATAACGACTTGTAACATAGCGAACTCCTAAACATTGAGAGTTGCGCGCTAAGCGCGCTTTAGCCGTATTTGTAGGCCGCCCGCAAGTTGCAACAGTTAAATCGGCGGCAGTTGAAGTTGGCAAGCCAACGTAACACCGATACCATAGCAAATGGCTATTTAGATGTCTAGACGTTTATTTGGTTGTGTTATCATGTTCGCCTTACTGCAATGTAGTCCCTCCAACCCGATAGAGGAGAAGTCAGTGTCTCTCAATAAAGTAACGGCTGAACCACCATCGCCACGGCCTGTGTCCGATCACGCTAAATTTGATTTGCTGGTGGTGTTGCTAGCGATGCTCACTGCATTCGGCCCGTTATCCATTGATATGTATCTGCCTGCGTTTAATGATATTGCCGCCACCTATCAAACCGATTCGCGTGGCGTGGAGCTCTCCCTGACCGCGTTTTTCTTGGGCTTATTCGTCGGTCAGCTGCTATATGGCACGGTGTCGGATAGGTTTGGCCGCAAACCACCCCTGTATGTTGGCTTAGTGATTTATATTGCCAGCTCGTTAGCCTGTGCCTACGCGCCCAACTTAAATATGCTGATTTTGCTTCGCTTTTTACAAGCGATTGGCGCCTGCGCGGGCTTGGTCATTGCAAGGGCCATGGTTCGCGATTTATATACGCCACAGGCCTCAGCCAAAGTATTTTCGTTTTTAATTTTGGTAATGGGGGTAGCGCCGATTTTAGCCCCGTTAATGGGCGCCTATATCACCCAAAGTTTTGGCTGGGAGGCCATTTTCGTGATCGTCGCCGCACTTGGCGTGGCCTGCATGTTAACAGTGCGCTGGGTATTGCCGGAGACGCGTCAACCCGATCGAGCGGTGCGGGTGAGTAAAAGTTTTAGCACTTATGCATCGGTGTTGCGTGACCCGTCCTTTCTTCGTTACTCGTTAACCGGCGGTATTGCTCAGGCGGGCTTATTTGCTTACATCACGGCTTCGCCGTTGTTATTTATTGATCACTTTGGTTTGTCGCCAGAGCACTACAGCTGGTTATTTGGCGTCAACGCTATTGGCATTATCGGTATGGCGCAGGTAAATGGTTGGTTAGTAGGGCGTTTTAGTGCCCGTAAAATTCTAAATCATTCACTACCAGTGTTGGCCTTAGTGAGTGTCTTTGCGTTAGTGTGCGGTGCTTTAAGCGCGAGCTTCTGGTGGGTACTGGTGCCCATTTTTTTGTATATAAGTACCCTTGGTTGCGTGTTCCCGAACTCTATGGCGGGCGCATTAGCAGAGCAAGCACATCGCGCGGGTGCCGCTTCAGCGGTTACTGGCAGCTTGCAGTTTTTGATTGCGGGAATAGTATCAGCAGGCGTGAATTGGGTCGGTCAATATCACACGCACGCCATGCTTATAGTGATGGCGGCGTGTGGATTATCGAGCGTCAGTATCTATCGGCTGTTACGACGTCCAGAGCCAGTTGCGGCTTGATCCTGGCGGCGTTGGCCTTGGCCTTGACTGCGGCGCTGCCCTTGACCTTGCCCTTGGCGTTGACCGCCACTGGGCTTGGCGTTGCCTGAGCGACCGCGGGGGCTTTGTCGACCGTTCGGGATCGGTTCTGGCTTCTCGCGCGGATCGGGCTCGTACCCGGGCACCACTTCCTGTGGAATAGCTTGTTTGATCAAGCGTTCGATATCGCGCAGTAGTTTGTGCTCATCAACACACACCAGAGATACCGCTAAACCGTCACGTCCGGCACGGCCAGTTCGACCAATGCGGTGAACGTAATCTTCTGCAACGTTTGGTAGCTCGTAGTTCACCACGTAGGGCAGTTGATCGATATCGATACCACGAGCGGCAATGTCCGTTGCCACAAGTACGCGTAACTTACCTTGTTTAAACTGCGCTAGGGCTTTAGTACGCGCGGCTTGGCTTTTATTACCATGAATCGCGAGTGCCGGCAGTCCATCTTCGGTTAATTGCGTGGCTAAACGATTCGCACCGTGCTTGGTTCGAGTGAAGACGAGCACTTGGCGCCAATTCTTGCTGCCGATCACAAAGCTAAGCAGTTCACGCTTACGTTTGCGGCCAACCGGGTACACTAACTGTTCAATGCGCTCTACCGTGGTGTTGCGCGGGGCAACTTCCACTTGCTTCGGATTTTGCAAGAACTGCTGGGCTAGTTGGGTAATCTCGTTGGAGAAAGTGGCCGAAAATAGCAGTGTTTGGCGCTGCGCCGGCACTAACTTGACGACTTTTTTAATGTCATGAATAAAGCCCATATCCAACATGCGATCGGCTTCATCGAGCACTAGCACTTCAAGCTGGGCCAAATTCACATGGCCCTGGCGCACATGATCAAGCAGTCGGCCTGGGGTTGCCACCAGAATGTCTATGCCGCGCTTCAGCTTATCAATTTGTGGGTTCATGCCGACGCCACCAAACATCACCATAGTTTTAAGCTTGGTATTTTTGGCGTAGGTATTCAGGTTTTCTTCTACTTGGGCCGCCAGCTCACGCGTCGGTGTCAAAATCAACGCACGTATATGCTTGGCTGGGCCGGCTTGTAGCAGCCGATGAATAATAGGTAGCGTAAAACCAGCAGTTTTGCCGGTTCCAGTTTGCGCGGCGGCCAATAAATCGTGGCCAGCCAACACCAATGGAATAGCTTGCGCTTGAATTGGGGTTGGGTGGGTATAACCACAAGCTTGAATAGCCGTTTGAATCGCATCAGCGAGGCCCAACTCCGCAAACGTGGGTTGGTTATTTACGTCAGACATGAAACTCCAAAAAACGAGGAACCTAGTACCTAGGGGAAAGACCCAGAAGGGTCACGCTGGCGCGAGTATATCACGCCAGCGGATTGATTATTGTGAAACTGCGTTAAAATCGTAATAGGTGGGGGTATTCACACCTACTGGCAGGTCAAAACCGAACACCCAAATAAAGAACAAACTCATCCAGCCAATTAGGAAGAAGATGGTATACGGCAACATCGTTGCGATGAGTGTACCAATACCTAAGTCTTTCTTATAACGGGTGGCCACCGCCAAAATAAGCCCGAAATAGCTCATCATTGGGGTGATAACGTTGGTGGTTGAATCACCAATCCGGTAAGCCGCTTGAATAACCTCAGGGGCGTAGCCAATCATCATTAACATAGGTACAAAAATAGGTGCGGTAATGGCCCACTGAGCGGAGGCCGAACCCAACATGAGGTTCACGAACGCACACATGAAAATGAATAAAATGAATACGGTCGGGCCGGTTAACCCAACGTTTTGCAAGAATTCTGCGCCGTTAATCGCAAAGATAGTGCCTAAGTTGGTCCAGTCGAAAAATTTAACGAACTGCGCAGCGAAGAATACCAACACAATGTACATGCCCATGGTACTCATACTATGGGACATGGCATCGATGACATCGCGGTCGGATTTCATGCTGCCAACCACTCGGCCATAAACAAATCCCGGAATGGCGAACGCGAAGAAAATATAAACAACGACACCTTTCAAAAAGGGTGACCCGGAAATTTCTCCCGTTTCAGGGTTAAGCAAAATACCATCAGCCGGAACCACGGTGAGCGCCAGTAGACCCATGAGGACCAAAAAGCTAAATAATGCCGCCCACAAGCCACGTTTTTCAGCGCGGCTTAACGATTCAATTTTGTTGTCGGCTAGATCAATAGTGGCCTCGCTTGGATCGTATTTACCGAGCTTAGGCTCAACGATTTTCTCGGTAACAAAGGTACCAAGTGCCGCAATTAAAAAGGTACTCACAAACATGAAATACCAATTTGCCTCGGCGCCTACCGTATAACTTGGGTCAATCAGCTTGGCGGCTTCTTGGGTAATACCAGACAACAAGGGGTCAACCGTACCAATGAGTAAGTTTGCGCTGTATCCCGCAGAAACACCGGAAAATGCCGCCGCAAGGCCGGCCAGTGGGTGGCGCCCTAAGGAATGGAAAATCATGGCCGCAAGCGGCACTAATACGACATAACCCAATTCCGCGGCGGTGTTCGAAACTACACCGGCAAAAACGACGGTTACCGTCACCAACCGTGGGTGGGCATTCATGACTAAGCCGCGCATAGCTGCCGAAATAAGCCCTGAACGCTCTGCAACACCAACCCCAAGCAAGGCAACTAATACGGTGCCAAGCGGGGTAAAACCAGTAAAGTTGGTCACCAGATTGGTGACAATCATGCGCAAGCCATCGGCGTTGAGTAGGCTCACCGCGTAAATAGTTTCACCACCTGGGCGAGGATCTTGAGCGCTGACACCAAAATAGCCAGCGATGCCACTAATAATAAGAATGGCAATACAGAAAATAGCGAACAGGGTAATGGGGTGGGGTAGCAAGTTCCCTAAATACTCAACCGTATTCAGAAAGCGCGTAAATCCGCGTGATTTCTCGGTGTTGTTGTCTGCAGCTTGCGTCATGCAGGCATACTCCGTGTTGTTATTATGAATATAAATGAATAGGGGATTGTACATGAAAACGGCGCTCCGTGGAGCGCCGTTTGTAAGCGTTATTTGTCGGCAATGACCGAACCTTAAACTAGGTTTATGCTGCTTCGGTTTTTACGTCTGCTTTGTCGCCTTGCTTGAACGCGTTGGCACGGGCAATGGCGCTGTCACCATTAAAGTCGCGTGCTGCTTGACCAGCCATTAATTCGGCATGGTCAAAGTCGTCAACGTTAATCACTTTTAAGCGACCGGCTTCAGTACGTACTAACAAGTCAGCTTCTTCATCGCTAATCACACCCAACTCTTTACCGCGCTCGGCAAGTTTATCAAGCTGAGTAAACGAGAAGCGTTGCTTGGCTGCTTTGCTAATACGCTCAACCAAAGGCTCGGCTGCGATCATCAGCTGCAAGGTTTGCTCAACGAAACCGTATTGGCCTTCTGCTGCCAAGAATTGGCCGGCACCTAGGCGAGTACGAACATCGTTTGGCTCACACAAAATACGCGCGATTTTGTGATCAGTCTTGTCGCTAGGTTGTTTCGCAATACGTCCAAATGGGTACATGATAGTTTTCAGTACGCCACCGACCGGCGGGAAGTTTTCCAACAACGCCAACTGTGACTCTTGTAGCTTATACAGGGTATCCTGCATCGCCCAATGCAACAGTGGTAAATCTTCTTTGCGGCGGCCTTCATCTTCAAAGCGCTTTAATGTGGCCGAGGCAATGTAGAGGTAGCTCAACATGTCACCCAAGCGTGCAGAAATACGCTCTTTACGCTTCAAGTTGCCACCTAACACGCCCATTGCCACGTCAGAGAGCAACGCCAAGTTCGCGCTAAAGCGGTTCATTTGCTGGTAGTAACGTTTGGTGCTGTCACCAAATGGTGCGCTGCTGAAACGATAACCACCAAGCCCTAACCATACTGAGCGGATGAAGTTGCTGAACGCAAAGCCAATGTGACCAAAGATAGCTTTGTCGAACTTATTCAAACCCTCTGCGCCGGTTTCCGCCGAAGCTTCCATTTCTGCCAGTACATAAGGATGGCAACGAATAGCGCCCTGACCGTAAATCATCATGCTGCGGGTCAGGATATTCGCACCCTCAACCGTAATGGCAACAGGAACGCCCTGGTAACCACGGCCTAAATAGTTATTTGGACCTAAACAGATACCTTTACCGCCATGCACGTCCATCGCGTCATCCATACAGGCACGCAATTTCTCGGTCATGTGATACTTGGCAATGGCAGAGATAACTGACGGCTTCTCGCCCAAATCAATACCTGTGGTTGATAAGCTGGTGACGGCATCCATTAGGTAGGCATTACCACCAATGCGCGCCAAGGCTTCTTCCACACCTTCCATTTTACCAATAGGCAATTTGAACTGACGGCGAATGCGAGCATAGGCGCCAGTTGCAAGGGCGATTGACTTCACGCCGCCTGCGCTGTTTGACGGCAGAGTAATGGCGCGGCCCACTGATAAACACTCAACCAGCATCCGCCAGCCTTTGCCAGCCATTTTCTCGCCGCCAATAATGTAATCAAGCGGCACAAACACGTCGTTACCACGAATAGGACCATTCATGAACGGCACGTTCAAGGGGAAGTGACGACGACCAATTTCCATGCCTTTAGTGTCGCGCGGAATAAGCGCGGCGGTAATGCCTAGCTCTTTCTTGTCGCCCAACAAACCGTCTGGATCTGATAGTTTGAACGCCAAACCTACCACAGTGGCAACCGGTGCCAAGGTGATATAACGCTTGTTGAAGTTTAGTTTAATACCAACAATTTCTTTGCCTTCCCATTCGCCTTTGCAGATCACACCAGTGTCAGGAATTGCGCCCGCATCTGAACCTGCTTCCGGGCTAGTTAGGGCAAAACAAGGCACTTCATCACCCACGGCTAAGCGTGGTAGGTAGTAGTTTTTCTGCGCTTCGGTACCGTAATGCTGCAGTAGCTCACCTGGACCTAATGAGTTTGGTACACCTACGGTACTAGCCAGCACGGTGCTCACACCTGCAAGCTTCTGCAATACGCGTGATTGCGCGTAAGCTGAGAATTCTAAGCCGCCATATTCTTTTTTAATGATCATGGCGAAGAATTTGTTTTCTTTCAGATACTGCCAAAGTTCCGGCGGCATGTCGGCAAGCGAATGGGTGATCTCCCAGTCGTTACACATTTTGCAGACTTCTTCTACCGGACCGTCTAAGAATGCTTGTTCTTCTGCGGTTAGCTCTGGCTTTTTAATGCTGTGGAGGTTTTTCCAAGCAGGTGCTCCGCGGAATAGTTCACCTTCCCACCACACCGTACCAGCATCGATCGCATCTTTTTCGGTGTCAGACATTTCTGGCATTACGCTGCGATAGAACTTTAACAGTGGCTTGGTGAACAGCGCTTTACGAATTGGCGCGACGTTCAACGGCACTAATAAAATTGCCAATATGGCCCATAACACCGGACCAACAACACCCACCAAATCACCAACAGCGAATGCAACTACCAGCACTAGGCTGGTAATTAATAATGATGCGCGTTGATAAAGCGCAACACCGAGGGCGATCAAGGTGGCAACAAGCCAAATTGCGATCGTCATGTGAAAACTCCTTTACAGGTCTGACCACTACAGGGATGCGTTAAAACTAATGCAAGCAGCAGGTAAATTCAAGGTAAATTTGAACGGGCGTTTGAATTTTTTGGTTCACAATGTGTCAACATTTGTGGCCGCTCGCGTTAAGCTAGCGACAACCGCATGACGCAACAGGCAATCATCGCTTACTAAGCGCCACAAATTATGGGGCATACATTGCCTTAGTACCTGAGTGAGAAGAGACTTTAAAGATGGATTTAACCAGATTAAAAGCAGCCGTGTTGCTGAGTACTGCATTGCTATTTGCACCTCTGGCTAAAGCTGTAACAGCAATGCCGGCGGTCGCTGCACTGACGCCATTTGAAGCAAGCTACCAAGTGACCCGTGGCGGCTCGGACTATGGTCAAGCATCGCGTACGTTGGAAGCGCTGGGCGACGATCGCTTCCGGCTTAACATGCAAACTGACATTGAATGGCTGTTTTTATCCGACAATCGCCATTTTAAGAGTGAATTTAAGGTTATCGAGGGGCAAGTGCAGGCTGAGTCATTTTGGTACTCGCGCACGGGAACGGGTTCTAACAAAAGCTTTGCGGCCGAGTTTAATCGTGCTGAACAGCAGATCATTAACCTTACCAGCGGCGAGACAGTAGACGTCGCATGGCAGGCCAATTTGCGCGATGAGTCAGCCGCGTTAATCCAGTTGCAGCTAGATCTTGCAAAGTTGCCCGCAGGTAGCGCGAATCCGCGCTGGAATTACACCGTGTTAGACGAGAAAGGCCAGCTCGACAAATTAACCTTCGAGTTACGAGACCAAGTAGAGCTGGAATTACCCTACGGCAAAGTGACCGCGTTGGAAGTGGTGCGGGTGCGAGAAAATAGTAAACGTGAGACCATATATTGGTTTGCGCCGGAGCTTGGCTATAACCTGGTGAAAATGCGCCAAGCGAACGATGGCGATGAAACGGCGACCTTGGTGCTGACCCATTACCAAGCGCGCCGTTAAATAAAGCAGCCTTTCTTAGTCTTCGTCTGGTGCGTAACCGTGGATGCCCAATAAAGTACCATCTAAGCTCGCGCCTGCGGCACTTAGTTGCAGCCGATCGGCACAGAACCAGCGACATACCAGCGGATAAATCCGATACTCTTGTTCGTGCACGCGAGCTTGCAAATCTTCTGCCGTATCATCGGCAAATACGGGCACTTTTGCTTGTAAGATAACCGGCCCACCGTCTAATTCTTCGGTCACAAAATGCACGCTAACGCCATGTTCGCTATCGCCTGCATCAAGCGCGCGTTGATGGGTGTTTATGCCTTTGTATTTCGGCAGCAGCGACGGGTGGATATTAAGCATGCGACCATAAAATTGCTGCGTAAAACCAGCCGTAAGAATGCGCATAAAGCCCGCCAGTACGACTAAATCCGGTTGAAAGCTTTCCACCAACTGTAATAGCTCGGCATCATAACTTTCGCGATCAGCAAAGGCTTTGTGCGACAATACAGCCGTTTGCACGCCTGCAGCCTCGGCTTTCGCGAGGCCGCCGGCATCAGCTTTGTTGCTGATGACCGCCACCACTTCCGCGTTAATATCACCTCGTTGAGTGGCGGTTAAAATGTTCACCATGTTAGTGCCCGAACCACTAATGAGCACCACTAGCCGCTTTTTGTTAGGTGTTACCTGTGCCATTAACGCAGCTCGTCGGCGCGAATATCAACTTGGGCTTCATCAGCCGTTGCCGCATCGACTACGCCAATCTGCCAAGCTTGTTCGCCACAATCGTTCAGAATCGCCAGCGCTTGCTCTACTTTGTCGGCAGGCAAAGCAATAATCAAACCTACACCACAGTTGAAGGTGCGATACATTTCGCGGGTACTGACGTTACCGTTTTCTTGTAGCCAATCAAAAATCACCGGCCAATCCCAGCTATTACCATCAATCACTGCTTTGGTTTGTTCTGGTAACACGCGTGGAATATTTTCCCAGAAACCGCCGCCGGTAATGTGGGAAATAGCATGAACTTCAATTTGTTCGAGCAAAGTTAATACCGATTTTACGTAAATACGGGTCGGTTCGAGTAAATGCTCGGCCAGTGTGCGGCCGTGGAATTCAGCCGATACATCGGCGTTGCTTACTTCAATAATTTTGCGGATCAGGCTATAGCCATTGGAATGCGGGCCGCTGGAAGCAAGTGCAATTAACGCGTCGCCGGGTTGCACTTTGCTGCCATCAATAATGTTCGCTTTTTCAACCACGCCCACGCAGAAGCCAGCAATATCGTAGTCGCCGTGTTCATACATGCCCGGCATTTCCGCCGTTTCGCCGCCGATAAGCGCACAGCCTGCCTGTTCGCAGCCAATGCCAATGCCAGTCACCACATCCGCTGCAACATCTACATCAAGTTTGCCGGTGGCGTAGTAATCAAGGAAAAACAGTGGTTCAGCGCCTTGTACGATTAAATCGTTCACGCACATGGCCACTAAATCAATGCCCACAGTGTCGTGTTTGTGAAGGTCAATCGCGAGCCGCAGTTTAGTACCCACACCATCGGTGCCAGATACTAATACCGGTTGTTTATATTTATTTGGAATTTCACAAAGCGCTCCGAAACCACCAATACTGCCCATTACTTCAGGCCGTGCGGTGCGTTTAGTCACCCCTTTAATGCGCTCAACCAGTGCGTTCCCAGCATCAATATCGACGCCGGCATCTTTGTAGCTTAAAGAAGGTTTTTGGTGACTCACAGTGGGTTCCCCTTTGCTGAGCGAATAGATAAAACTTGGGTATCAAAAATTTGCGCGCTAGTTTATCACTTCTACCTCAAAGGTGCGATATAATAGCGCACGTTTGTCCCCTTAAAGTGAACCCGTTATGGCTGCAAAAGCTGCACATGCAACACCCTTGGTTGCCGAAACCCTAGACCCGATGTTCGAGTGTGAGCAGGTGAGCTTGCGTCAAGCCCAAGTTGCCGACCTCGATGCATTAGTGGCCATCGAGCAGCGGAGCTTCGACACGGACTTAATTAGTGCGCGTAGTTTTAAGCGCTTTATTCAACAGCAAATTGGCGATTTTCAGGTGGCGGTAAGCGCTGCTGGCGAGGTGGTTGGCTATTACATTGTGTTGTACCGCCATGCGACTAATTTGGCGCGTTTGTACTCCTTAGCGGTCGACCCAGACTACCGCCGGCGCGGCATTGGCAAGCAATTGCTGCAGGCCGCTGAACACGATGCCGACGAACGTCACTGCTTATTTATGCGCTTGGAAGTAAAGCTAGATAACGATGCCGCTCAAGCTCTTTATCATCACGCGCAGTATTTCGATATGGAGATACGGGCGGAATATTACGAAGACGATAGCGATGCCCTAATTTTGCAGAAGTTTTTGCCCCGCTATCAGCCCTCGGGCGAGCATCGGTTAGTGCCATATTTAACCCAAAGCACCGACTTTACCTGCGGTCCGGCAAGCCTGCTGATGGCAATGGCGTACTTTGATATTCCGTCCACCGACCCATCTCACGAAGAGTTAGAAATTTGGCGAGAAGCGACGACCATTTTCATGACTTCAGGCCATGGCGGTTGTGGCCCCCATGGCTTAGCGCGCGCAGCGGTAAAACGCGGTATGCAGGTAAGTTTGCATGTTAGTACCGAGGGCCCATTGCTGCTCGATTCCGTGCGTAACGAAGCCAAAAAACAAGTCATGGCGCGCATTCAAGAGGCGGATATCGCGGCCTTAAAACGGGCAGGTGTGCCGATAGAAGTGAATGACTATGGCTTACAACAGCTGCGTGCCGACTTAGCTGTAGGACATTTAGTGGTAGCCTTAATTAGCACTTATGTGTTCGACAATAGTAAAGCCCCGCATTGGGTCATGATTTGCGCCGCCGACGACGAATATGTTTATATAAATGACCCTGATCAAGACAGCTTTCCGTGGCAATCCGCCGCCGAACGCCAGTACTTACCTATACCTCATGCCACTTTTCAGCGTGCCTTTGGCTTTGGCGCTCGTAAGCAAAAAGCGGCATTGGTGATTCACGGTAAGGCGATCTGAAATCTGAGTTTTAGCGTAGTACAAAACTCATAATCAGCGTTTTAACGAGGAACCCATTTACATGTTCGATTCCGTTTTTGATAACACCAAATTAGCTGGCCTTGCGCTTTCGAATCGTTTTGCGGTAGCGCCTATGACGCGCGTTAGCGCCGATCCGGATGGCGTCGCGAATGCTCTCATGGTGAAGCATTACCAGCGCTATGTTGAAGGTGGTTTTGGTTTGGTGATAACAGAAGGCGTGTATCCAGACGATAGCGCTAGCCAAGGTTATGCGAACCAACCTGGAATTGCGGATGTTCCGCAACAAGAGGCGTGGCAGCCGATTATTAACGCGGTACACGAAGCGGGCGGCAAAATTATTGCCCAGCTGATGCACGCCGGTGCCCAGCTGCAATATAATCGGTTCACCGACAAGCCAATTGCGCCAAGTGACGCGAAACCAGTAGGTGATCCGCTCGGATTTTACGGTGATCAAGAACATTGGTATGACGCTGAAGTAATGACTGAACGTCATTTTGAACAAGTATTAAATGGCTTTGTAGCCGCCATTAAACGTGCTGAAGCAGCAGGTTTTGACGGCGTAGAGCTACACGGCGCTAACGGTTACCTGTTAAATGAATTGCTCAGCACTCACTTCAATACGCGCGACGACAAATGGGGCGGTAACTTAGAAAAACGCGCCGAATTTATTTTGATGCTCGTAAAAGCAGCCCGCGCAGCGGTAAGTGATTCATTTGTGCTGGGCATTCGGTTATCGCAGATTACCGTAACGGACCAAGACTACCAGTGGCCAGAAGGCGAGGCCGGATTTGACTGGTTGGTGAAGGCGTTGCGCGAAGCGGGCATTGATTTTATTCATACCACCGATGCTAGTGTCGACCGCAAAGCGTTAAAAGACGGCGAGCGTTCATTAGCTGAAGTAGTGCGTGATGCCGGAATTCCGTTGATTGTGAATGGCGGTATTGATGCTAGCAATTACGAAGACATTGCCAAGCGCTACCCTGATGCAGTGTTGGCGTTGGGTAAAGCCGCTCTTGCCGATCCAGCGTTTGTAAATAAAGTGAAGGCTGGGGAAGCACCGGCAGGATTAGATTTTGCCATGCTACAACCCATTGCTAACGTTGAAAATGAACTGAAATGGCGGGAAGCGCAGGGCAAGTAAGCCCTGCGTTTTGACGCTTAAGCCGTAACAAAGCCTTCACGAATATGGCCCACGGTATTAAAAGCCGTGGGCAAATGCCATCCACAGTGCCATCCCAATCATCATCAGGTTTTCAGTGAGCGACACGAATCCCAACGGCACGTTACTACCACCGCCCACACAAGCACATTTCAGCTCGCGCTTATCTATGTAAACCGCTTTAAATACGGAAAATGCACCTATTGACGCAATAAATAGCGCCACGGGCACTGAAATAACGTTGAATATACCGCCTAGCATTAAAATTCCCGCTAATCCTTCAGCGAACGGATAGATATAGCCGTACCGAACCCAACGCTTGGCAAGCAGATCGTAATTTAAAAACATGGTGGCAAAAGTTTCGACGTTTTGTAGTTTTAGCAGCGCCAATACCACCATTGAAAGTGCAATAAACCACTCTACTGCTTGGCCTGAAATTACACTGCCATGTAGCGAGTAGTTGAGTACCAAAGCGCTAAGTGCCGTCATTGAGAATAGCGCGATCACGGGCTGGTAGCTGGTCGCATTTTTATCACGTACTTTTTTACCTAAGTGGCGCCGCAAATCCTCATAACCACCAATACGCTGATCATTAATAAATACTTGCGGCGTGGTTTTCACATCGTGCTGAGCTTTGAACGCGTCGATTTCTTCACGTGAAGTTAGCTCGTGATCTTCTACCTGAAAGCCTTCGCGTTTGAGTAAATCTAAACATTTTAAGCCATACGGGCAGGTGTGTTTGCCGGTATTCATGCGATATAACTTTGCTGTTTTAGCGTGCTGACTCATACCATCCTCCTGTCATTTGCTATAGCATAGACTACGTACCATAGTACGGAGTCAAGCTCATGCTAGAAAAAACATATACGATTGGTCAGCTAGCAGCGGCAGCTGGGGTTGGCGTAGAAACCGTGCGCTATTATCAGCGCCGCGAATTGTTAGAGGTACCTAACTCGCCCGGTGGTATTCGTCGTTATAGTAACGAGCATGTAAGACGCTTAGGGTTTATCAAAAAGGCTCAAATAGCAGGGTTCTCGCTGCAAGAAATTCATCGTCTTATAGAATTAGATGCCAGCACCGATAGGGCAGAAGCCTACGCACTAGCTACTCAAAAGCTTAGCGCATTAGATGCGCAAATTGCGGAACTGCAAAGTGCCCGCGCTGCCTTGGCAAAATTAGCCAACGATTGTGCGGCAAAAACCTGCGAATTATGCCCAATACTGGCTGCGTTTGATGATGGCGCGTGATGCTGACCAAATAGCTGCGAATGGCTATGGGCAAAAATTCTTGCCTGAGGTATACTTGAAACTGCTTCAAACAGCACACATATAGTGTTTGAAGTAAAAACCTGGGGCTGATTTGGATTCGACGGGATACACGAAACCCAAGGTGCATGCCGAGGTGAGGCTGGCCTCGTAAAAAGCCTCAACTTAATAGTTGCAAACGACGACAACTACGCTTTAGCGGCTTAATAACCCGCTATGCCCGACCCCTAGCGCTTAGTCTACGAGACTAGGATCAGTCGGTTCACCCTAATGTAGAATCGCGTGGATGCTTCGCCCGGAGCTGAAGCGTTAAAACCAATCGGGCTCGTCAGTGCTGAAGCCTGTTAGTCGGCGCCACACTGATTAACTAAAAGACTAACTAAGCATGTAGGACCGAGGATGTAGGTATTGCGGACGCGGGTTCAACTCCCGCCAGCTCCACCACATTGATAAATCAGGACGTCTCAGGACGTCCTTTTTTATGCCTGAAATTCAATAAAATCAATGTTTTCGGGCTATTTTGTGTCTCAGTAAGTCCCATGGTGTTTCATGAAATCCTATCGTTTATGTATTCCTGGTTGTATTCCTGAGTGATTGGCATACAATCTAGGAATACAACGATTGGGGTAAATCATGCCAAAGACCGCGACACCATTGACTGAAACTAAGGTGAAAAACCTCAAGGCTGCTGCTAAAGATCAAGTGATATCGGATGGCAACGGCCTTCAGTTGCGGGTTCGAACGAATGGGTCGAAGCTTTGGAATTTTAACTATCTGCACCCGATCACCAAGAAGCGCTTGAACATGGGATTGGGGAAGTACCCTGATGTTGCGTTAGCACGCGCTCGAACGTTGGCCGCTGATGCTCGCGCATTATTAGCGGAAGGAAAGGACCCAAAAGCGCAACGTGAACTTGAAACCTCGCAAGCAAAGGCAGCGGTAGACAATACGTTGTTGAAAGTGGCAGAGGGCTGGTTTGAAGTGAAGCGTGATAGCGTGACGCCAGATTATGCCGATGACATTTGGCGATCGCTCGAACTTTATATTTTCCCGACCTTGGGTAAAGCGCCTATTGCTGAAGTAACTGCACCACAGGTTATTGATTTACTGCGTCCAGTTGAGCGCGACGGTAAATTGGAAACCGTTAAGCGAGTGTCGCAACGGTTAAACGAAGTGATGACCTATGCCGTGAATAGCGGCCTAATTCATGCGAACCCACTATCAGGTATTCGTCAAACATTCAAAGCGCCAAAGAAAGAGCACCTGCCAACAATTAAACCAGGTCAGCTGCCTGAGTTCATGAGTAAGCTCTACACCACCAATATGCGGACATTAACGCGGTATTTGATACTTTGGCAGCTACACACCATGACACGGCCATCTGAGGCCGCTGGTGCGCGCTGGGACGAAATTGACGAGCAAGCGCGAGTGTGGACGATTCCGGCAGAGCGAATGAAGAAGCGCAAAGAGCATAAAGTGCCGTTATCTGAGCCGGTAATGAAGCTTTTGGGGGAGATTCGGGCGCACAGCGGTAAAAGGGAGTTTCTGTTTCCCTCAGCCAAGGATCCTAATAAGACGATGAGCAGCCAAACTGCTAATGCCGCGATTTCGCGTGGTATGAAGTACGGTAATGCTTTGGTGAGCCATGGACTGCGTTCGCTGGCTAGTACAACGCTGAATGAGGCGGGTAAAGATCCTGATTTGATTGAGGCGGCGTTAGCGCACCGAGGCAGTGACCAAGTGCGAAACGCATACAACCGCGCCGACTACTTGGAGCGTCGGCGCGAGTTGATGGAATGGTGGAGTGGGCAAATATCTAATTCGAGTTAAACGTTAAACCATATTGTAGGTAATTATTGACTTCACACATTGGCATCTATGCTCTCTAACGCTGAAATGATTATTCCAACTGTATGTCTATCAAATTCAGCACGATCATTTTCATCATGCGTTCCTTTATTCAGGTAGCGCCATTCTCGGGAATCACCATTAAGCCCAAGTAGTGTCTCAATTGGAGCTAAAACAGCCTCTTTGTTTGGTGCTGAGAAATCTTGCCTATCGATTTTGCTTTTTAATTGTTCAGTAAGATTTCTTAACTCTATTGGAGCTGCATGCGAACGTAACTTGATACTCAGATTGCCATCCCCGTACTTAGAGACGTATTTCCAGATTTTCGCTTTTGCCAATGACTCCAGAGCTTGACGCGACTTAGCTAAAGCCTCTCTCACTTCGTTTTGATTAATGTGTTGGCGTGCTGCAATAACATAGTTCCGCGGAGCACAGTTATGGTTCACACGTATATTGGGTTCTTGGACGCGAGGCAAAAACGAAAACGTTTTGGCTTGGCGAGCTTCTTGGACAGACAATAGGTTCTGTATATCCTTGAAGAACTCTTCACCATGGCAAGTCAAAATTATCTGCTTGTCTGAAAAATATTGGTCTTCAAATAGAGTTCGTCTTATGGACTCACGATGATCGTCATCAATCGCATTTACAGGGTCATCAAAAATTAATACGGGTGCTTGTTCTTTCAGATTTTTTGCAAGCAATATGGCCAAGCCCAAACAGCGTATGTGCCCCTCACTTAGAATATGTAGAGCATCAAACAGCCGTTCCGGTTGCCTCTGAAAGGCTATTCTTAGTCGTTGATTTGCAGCTAGTGGCAGCTGTACGTCTGCCAACAGCTCCGTTTGATCATCATTTCGATTGAACGCGTTATACAATTGGACAACCAGTTCACCTAAGTCAGCAACTAACAGCGTTGGTAACCTGTTATTGTAGTTTGTAAGCTTTTGAACAAACATGGCATATGCGGCGACTATCTCATGATTCCGAGCAATGACAGGCTTTTCAGCTTCGACGTTTGCAATAAGCTGTGCATTTTCGTTTTGAAAATTATCAATCAGTCTTTGAGCGTTAGCTTGGTTACCCAAGGCTGTTTGCTTCTGCGTTGCTAAAACCGTTATTTGTTGTGCGATATTGCGGAGGCGGTTTAATTCGCCCTGCTTATTTTCCCTGTTTCGAATAACCTCTTCAACTTGCTTATCCTTTGTCTCAAGTTGTTGGATTTGGCTGGTTAAGTGTTGCCACGCCGTATGGGCATCGGGCAACGGAATGAATAGTGAATCCCACCACTGTAGCCCAGGCTGTATGTTAACCAGTTCAAATGGTTTTAAGGGGTTATTCAGAGAGAAAAATTGCAGACAGGTATTCAGCGATTGCCCAACCTTAAAGAATGCTTGCAATGCGTTTTGTTCAAGTTGACCCACTTTTTGCTGAAGTTCACCTAACTGCTGCAACCTAGTTAATTCTTGTCCAGCATTCATGTATGGATTTACCTGAACTTGTTGCAATGGAGTCTTACAGGCCGGACACGAATCAGGGCTGCTCTGTTGAACCTGTACCACAGCTTCATAAAGCTGTTTAAATGACACTTGTTGGCTTGCTCCTGCCAGTTGCTGTTGGCTTTGTCTTAACTCATTGACTAGTGCTGACGCTTCGTTACCCATCGCCTCAAACGCAGCAACACTGAGATTACTTTTAGGCGGAGGTGGCTGCTGTAACTCAGCCTCTAACTGTGCGATGCGTCCAGCAGCTTGACCATTGCCGTTCAGTTCTACGATCAATTGTTCAAAGCTGATACCAGGTCTGTAGCTATTGGCTAGCGTTAACTCTTCAGTGGCTATTCTCTCTAGTTCTGTGGCGCTTGCTTGTATCTGCTGATGCTCCCCTTCTAACCCTTGTTGCTTTTGAGCTAGACGCAATGTTAGTTGGCCTTGTAAATCAATATACTGACCACCAATCTCTGACGTGAAGTTACGAACAAATTCTGTAAATGCTTCAAGACCAAATAGGGTTGCTATAAGCTCAGTTTGCTTTGCTGGGGCTTGTGCAGCTATCCGGGAAAAGCTATCAATGCGGTTCTTTTCGACGAAACAAAAACGAAAGGCTGACTCATTCGGAACAATAGCGATATCGTTTCCCTGTGCATTACACGCGACTAATGAAGGGGCTACCAGCTGATTTACAAATGCATTCCGCAGATATTCGTTTTGATCACGAAACCGTTTACTATCGGCTTCGGCAACATTGCCTAACAAGGTATACTCAAGTGCCTCGCAAAAGCTCGATTTCCCTGTTCCATTTGGACCATAAATCAATACCAGTCGGCTGTTGAGATCAAAGATTTCCTGACGTGAAAATCCTCGAAAAGGTCCTACAGTCATCGTTTTTAAACGCGATATCGGTACTTCAGGTGCAACTTCCTGGACCAAGGCAGGTGGAATATTGGTTGGTATCCTGTCCCAATTGGCTTGGCACAGTTCAACCATCTTCCGAATACGTTGTCCCTGGTGAGTAGTAAAAGGCAGTAATTCATCAAGATTGGCTGAAACAATGTTTGCTACTTTACGTACAGATTCGGTTGCATTATGCCCCTGCAATGTTTGCATAAAGCGTAGATATTCAGCCCTAATCATAAAAATTCCTTTTATTTCACAGTTACCTGGCCGTTCATTAGCATGGGAAGGTGTTTTCGAAGAAACAGTCGGCTTTTGCTTTTCGGTATGCGACAAGAAGGTCTTCTATTGTGAGCGAACTCCATCCCGTAAATTCGGCTTGATAACTCATCATGGGTTCCCTTGATTTTCAGCTGCCGAAGCAACATTTGCAACTAACTGCTTAATTGTAGGGTGGCTAAGTTTGGATACGAGCGGGGATACATAGTCACGCCCTTGGTTCCAATGTAAGTTGGTGTTGTAGATTAGGCCAAGCAAGAAATAGCTTTCAGGAATATCAACTCCAGCGCTAGAAGCCACTTCAAGTTTGTTGGACGTTCCATGTTCCGCAATAAATTTTTCTTGCCAATCAGTATCTGGTAAAAGGAAATAAACCATCTGCTCGATAACAATCCGTACAGCGAAGCAAACAGCGACGGCATCATAGTTTTTGTTGGTCAGATACCTGTTAAGTTCATTGCTGAAATAATCTTTGAATGAATCAGAACTCTTCCATTCATTGCGAAGAAAATTGGGCCATTCATCTGCTATTTCATGCGCATCCGGATGGAAATGGAACCAGTGTTTGTCGAGGAAATCCCTAATCGGTTGCACCATATCTGCATATTGATCAGAATCCCTGAACTCTACTAACTTCAAAATATCCTTAGACTTGCCAATGGGTTTCGATAATAGGTAATTAATCTGGATCTTATGTTTGTTAAAGCAGAAATCAAAGAATACGCCAGGATCAAGGTGTGTCAGTATTATTGGATAAATTACTTGGTTACGTGCTTTGTATTTTTCAATAATTGAAGTGACGTAGTATTGGAAGGCTACTAGATTAGCGTCATCCAAGTAATCAAATACCTCATCGATGACCAATATGAGCGGTTTCTTGCTGCCTTCGTATAAGGTTTTATGGAGCTGAACCACAAGCGTGATGATGTCTCGCTGTCCGTTCGATAATTGGTGGGCTTTGGGGAAGTTGATAACCAGCTCTTTCTTTTTTTTGGTTTCTTCAACTTTAGCCCATTGCCAGGTCGAGCTTTTGAAATTGGCCAGCAAGTCTTGATAATGTGCTTTGACCGTAACGTAATATAGCCAGTCTGTTGCAGCGGAAAATGTTTTGGGATCGGCTGCATGTAAGCAGGCAATCTGGTAAGCCGTGAAAAATCCTTCAATCTCAGAATCAACAGCACCATACTGGACTAATCGTTCAGAGATGCTATTTAAAATAGTCACTGCTCTAAGCTCTTGAATACAGTTATCCAATATCCATTGGGATATGACGGATGCACTTCCATTCTGATGGTTCACCTTGTCGATTATGGCTTGAACTGCTGTCCGAATGCGAACCTGAGTGAATTTTGATAAATCGACGCCCTGAATCGCATCCAAAAGTCTTGAGTCTTTTAATAGATCAGAGATGTTGGTCAGAATCTTTCCGTTTTGACCAAATTGGGCTTTAGCGTCAGCAGGTCTATATGAAAAGTCAGATCTAGCTGGAATTTTGCAGATCGTTATAGGTTTAACTTCAATAGTGGAAGATACCGCCCCCTTGGAGTGTTTTTTTGCATTCGGGGTAAGGCCGCTATTGATAACTAACACATCAAACTGTTGTCGAATCTCGTTTTTGGTTTTGTCTGCGATTAACTTCTGTCCGTTAACCGTGATGCTAAGCTCAGGTGCCAGTTTATCGTTCTCTTTATGATGATCTTTTTCAGCGAGATCGATTCGCTTGGTGTTCATCGACGAAAATGCTGTGGCGACCGAGCTTTTTCCAAAGCCATTAGGTGCAACCAAAAGGTTGGGTTTGTAGGCCTTCAATTGCACGTTAAAGTTTTCATGCGAAATACCTTTGATGTTCCTTATCTCGATTTGGCTTATGCTCATTGCCTAACTTCCTTATTCTACTGTTACCTGGCCGTTCATTAGCATGGGGAGGAGCCAGTCTCGAAGTGCTGAAAGCTGTTGGCTCTCTTTAGTTGCTGCTTCAATTTTTTCAAAGGCTGGCTCTGCTATCGCAGCAAACTTCTCAATTAATGAGCGCTCTTTTGGTAGTGCAAGATTAGTGAATTCAATGTCATTGGATACGATCGAATTGAATACTGAGCCGCTCGCTTTTACCTCAAGGTGGTGGATCAGTTCTTTGGTCAAGAAAAACAAAAAGGTATAGCTAACTCCATCCTTTGCCTCCAGAGCGTAGCATGATTGATTCATGGCCATCGGCACGGCATTGAGCGCTAATCGCCCTACGGAGCCTCTTGCCGTTATAAACACGGTATGTCGCTCGAACAATCGGGTGCTGCTCTTTTTTAATCCTTCATCTGTTATGTAATCTCCTGTTGCTACCGAAAAGACATTTTTGTCTGAGTCGCTTGGTGTGAAGAAAGGAATCGTCCCATTCCAATATTCAGGTTTTGTCTTTGTTGGCGTCCCTCCACCAAGTAGATCCGCAACAGTAAGTATATTTCCCGCTTCCCACCCCTCCGGCATTTCGCGTTTTAAGGTTGGGTTGTAGACCATTTTGCCGCCGGAGGTTTTGTAGGGTTTACCGTTAGCGTCGGGGAAGTCGAACTGTACAAACCAGTAGTCGTACAAGGTTTTGGCCATGGCCTCCAGTTCGGCGTTAATGCGGTTATTGAGTTCGATCTTCTCTTCAATGGCCGAAAGCACGTTCGCAACTCTTTCCTGATCTGGCTTCTCTGGCCCATGAAAAGGTATGCTGGATAATATTCCAGTATTCAAGTTTGGCATTGTCGCGCCAACAGCTTGGCTGACAATCCAATTTTGTATCTTTAGAGTACTGAGGTAATAGGTTAAAAATCTGGCATCGAATTTTTTTCCCGGCCGGAGTAATAAGCAACCGGTGCCGCAAAAGTAACCTTCTTCGTGCTTGCGAATTAATGCCTTTTGTGTGACATCGCCTCTTCGACTGTAGACAATGTCGTTTTCTTTAACGATATATTTTGAAAGGCGTTGAGCATCACCTTCCGTTATAAACGCAATATTAGAAAGATCAACTCGGTTATTCTTCATGTTCGCGGGCATTATGCAGGGTATGCCTTGCGGTACATAGTCCGAAGCGTGAAGTTGGCTCCCAAACGGCCCCGTATGAATTTTCCCTCCACCTGCGGCGACTAAGCTACCGAGTTTTCCATTGAGCGCATTACTCATACTTTAACCCCACCAACTGTTTCTTGATCTCTGCTTCCAATTCGCGAGATTGGCTAAACAGGCTATCTAAGTTGCTGGTAAAGCCCTGCATTTTTTCAGAAAACTGTTCGGGAGTAATATCCATATACTCTATTTTTACATCGAAGTACTGGCCTGCGCTTAGCGAGTAGTTTTTGGCCTCGATCTCGTCGTAATCAACTGCTACTGAAAAGTCCTCGACTGCCTCTTTGGCATTAAAGGTGTCGATAATGTGCTGTTCTTCTTTCTGGCTCAGTACGGTTTTCTGATTTTTGCCGTCTTTGATTTTTTCGCCCAGGTTAGAGGCGTCAATCAGTACCACCTTGTCTTTGTTGCTGTCATCCATAAACAGGATAGAAACGTTAGTGCCGGTGGTGGCAAAAATATTGGAGGGCATGGAGACCACGCCTGCCAACATTTTGTGTTTTACCAGATATTCGCGAATACCTTTGTCGATACCCGATTGTGCCGTGATAAAGCCAGTCGGCACCACTACTGCCGCCTTGCCGCCGGGTTTGAGTGAGTGAATGATGTGCTGCAAGAACAATTGGTAGATTTCCATCTTGTCCTTGGCCTTGGCTTTAATCTTGGGGATACCTGCAAAGAAGCGCTCTTTGTTTGCTTTGCTGTCCAGCTCGTCGCGGAAGTCGCTGAAATCCATCTTGAATGGTGGGTTAGAGACGATGTAGTCAAACTTCTTCAGGTCCTTGCCATCCCGGTGATAGGGATGTAATACGGTATTGCCCTGGATCACATTAGGGATGGAGTGCACCAGATTGTTCAGAATCAGGTTAAGACGCAGCAGGTTAGATGACTTTTGTGAGATGTCCTGGGTGTAGATACTGCATCGGTTCTCACCAATGGCGTGAGCGACGTTCATTAACAAGGTGCCTGAGCCCGCTGAAGGGTCGTAGCAGCTAACGTTTTTCACTTTACCCTGCTGATCCGCCGGTACCAGAATGGCCGCCATAATGCGTGCTACTGCATGGGGTGTGTAGTACTCGGCGTATTTCCCACCAGAGTTGCTGTTGTAGTCTTTGATCAAGTATTCAAAGATGGTGGCGTAAAAGTCGAATTTTTGCGTGAAAATACGTTCGAAACTGAACTCTACCAGCTTGTTTATGATAGCGCGGCAGAAAGCATCGCGCTTTGATTCATCGACAATGTATTCGCTGACGCGATCAAACAGTACGACCTTAGTGCCTCCATCGGTCTTAACGGCGAACACGTCGTTATTGGTCAAGGCAATGTCGCGTAGTGTGTCGTCAAACAGCTCGGCAAACTTTGGGGCGTTCTGCTGACTGAATAGGTAACTGATAAAGTGATGGGGCTTTAAGCGCGCGGTGTCACCACTCATTTGTAGTTGCAGCATTTCCAGATCGTCTTCGCTCATGGCGACCAGGGCTTCTTCCCATTTTTCCGAATTAGCGACCTTTTCATCGATCCGCTTCGCCTCATACGCGAATTTGTCGTTGAGGAACTTGTATAGGAAGGTCTGGGTAATGATTTTGAATTCGTTACCGTCGTTGCCCAAGCCATAGTGGGCACAGATGTTCTTCAGGCTGTCGATCAGCGCTTTAGTTTTTTGTTGAAACTCGAGTTCTACCATTTTACCGCTCTTTATGGTTTACGTTTACCAGGCTCTGCTGCCGGTATGAAATTCTTTCAGGTACTCAGCAACCACCAAGTGATTAATAAATCTTGATGCGTCGGCGTTGAGTGGTATTTTTTGCTCACCTTTGAAACGCCGTATGACTAAAGGCATCATCTGGCGTTCAAAATAGCTTTCGTTATCCAGGATCTGGCTGTTATTCAGCACCTGTTCGTCGGCGTCTTGCTTTACACCCGTTAAGGCTTCAAAAATCTTGCGCTCGTTCTCTGATATATCGCCACGTTCATGCAAACGCTTGTGAATGCGGGTGTATTTAGCATCGCCCAGGTACTTCTGACGAAGCTGGTTGTTCTGGCGGTTCAGTTCTTTAACGCGGTCATAAATTTTATTCAGGGCGTCGATATTGGCCACCATTTCATCCTGTGTGACCTCACTAAGGTTCTTTTTCTTGAAAAGCCGTTCCAGTTCTTCTCTCAGGCTGACAAATTTAGGGTCTTGTTGATCAAAGTTGCTGGCCAGAGCTTCCCGGGTTTGACGCAGGGTGTTCTTTAACTGGTCAGCCAATACCAATTCTTCTTCGCCTACCTTAATAAAGCGGAATACCACATCTTCAAGGGCGACATTCAGCAGGTTGGTGTTGTCGGTGCCTTGTTCGATGCTCTCTTTGAGGTTGAGCATATCGAGGTGACCGCAGGTTTCCCGATAGAGGATATTGAGTTTGGCAAAGTCCAGCTGTTCCAGTAACTCGTAGTCGCCTTGCAAACGAATTAGGTTGTACAGGCTTTTGGCGTTCTCCAAGGCTTTTTTCAGGGCGAGTACCGTTTCTCGATCCTGAATCTCAGTGATCTGCATTTGGAAGCTTTCCGCATTGACGATATCAAAACGGAACAGCACATCTTTGATATGCTCGATTTCTTCTGCGATCTCTTCCTGTGATTTGAATAGGTTGGAGTAGTGCTCCATTTCATCGCCCAGCTCTGATTGAAGCTCATCGAAGTAGGCTTTGTTAGTGGCATCAAATTCTTTACGAATGTCGGCAAAGTCCACGACATAGCCGTAGCGGAAGTCTTTGTAGGTGCGGTTGACCCGTGTCAATGCCTGGAGCAGGTTGTGCTTACGGATGACCCGGCCCAGATATAGCTTTTTCAGGCGCTTGGCATCGAAGCCTGTGAGCAGCATGTTATAGACAAACAGGAAGTCGATCTTGCCTGCTTTGAAGTCTTCTACCCAGTCTTTGCGTTCTTCTTTGGTGCCGATATCGTGCAGAATAAGCGCTGCGCTCTTTACCTTGTTGTTCTGCTTCGCTTTTGCGGCATAGCTGTCTGGCTTGGCTGCTGCAATCAGGGCTTGCGCAGAATCTTTGATTTCATAGGGTGAGCTGGCAGTTTGTGCGTAAACGCCATTGAAGATGTCAAACATCTTTTTGGCCTGTTCCGAGCTGTCACAAATGACCATGCCGCCGATACTGGTATCATTCAGGGCTCCACGACTTTTCTCGAAGTCGGTAACAATGTAATCCAGCATGGGCTCGACAAAGCTCGGGTGAGCGTAAATCAGCTTGCGATCGACATCACCCATTTGCACTTCTACATCTTCCAATGCCTGTTGCAGCGCCATCTTGTAGTTGGTGGCGATCTCTTCGCGAATCAGGCGCAGAGTGTAGCCATCTACAATGGAAGCGTTGTAGTAGTACTTGTGGATATAGTCGCCAAATATCTGCTTAGAGCTTATAGCTTTGGTATCCGGGTTCTTTCTGGCTTTGTCCTCGTCAACGATCAGAGGTGTGCCCGTGAGCGCGATCTTGATGGCGTTGGGATCGGATTGGTACAGGTTGGCCAGAAAGCTGCCTGTCGGGTTATAGCTGCGGTGAGCTTCGTCCAGAAAGAAAATCCGCTGGATGTTGATGTCGTAGTCTTTGGTAGACAAGACATCCGGGTCATCCTGAAACTTCTGAATATTTACTACGGTGATTTCAGGCTTGCCGGAATGGTTGTGAATCGCCTGTGTGGCTTTGATGTCTTTGGCAAAGGCATCACGGGAGTTAATGGTGTGCACCGTTAATCCGCGCGCTGTAAATTCCCGATGAGATTGTTGTAGCAGGTCAAGCCTGTCCACAATAAAGTAGAACTTGGGAATCACCTGTTGCTTTTGAAAATAGTCTGTCAAAAAGCGCACGTTATAATAGGTCAGTGCCGTTTTACCGCTACCCTGGGTATGCCAGATAATGCCTTTTTTAACGCCCTCGTTAAGCTTGTTCTCAATGGCTTTAGTAGCAAACAACTGTGGGTAGCGCATGATATGCTTTTGCAGACCTTCAGTCTCAGCCACGTAAGCCAAGGCATAGCGCAGGATAAACGATAGGCGACCACGACTAACCAATGAGGTACAGACCCGGTTAGTTGGGCGTTCAGGCAGCTTATTAGTCTGAAACTCAGGGTTGCTACGAATGACTTCCACATTGTTATCTTTCAGTACTCTTAGTTCTTCCTCCTCTGAGACCGGCTTCAACAACGCAGTCAGATTCAGTATCTCTTCCTCTCGGAAATAATTGAAAACAGGCTTATGGTAGGAACTGCTGGCGTAGAAAGCGCCTTGCACAGGTTCCGGATCACCTTCGTCATACTCCATATTGTTGGAGAAAATCATGAACTGGGTAATGTTGGCAAAACGCTTGAACTTCGGGTTCTGGAAACGTTTGTTGATGCGATCCTGTTCGGCCAGCATGCCTTCGCGGTTGTTGGGCTTTTTTACCTCAATAAAGACCAGCGGCATACCGTTGACCAATAGAGTGATGTCAGGGCGGAATTCCTCATCACCATTCTGGCAGGTCAACTCTGTGACGACATGAAAGCTGTTGTTGTTGAAGTTTTCAAAATCAATGAGCTTGGTATTAGAGCGGTCTGTCAGACGCTCAAAGAAGGCTCGACCAAGGTCTTCGTTGTCGAGATCCAGCTTTAGATCTTCGAGCAAGCGGCTTACATCCTCGGGTTCCTTGCCCGGATTGATTTTGAGAATTGCTGAATTGAAAAGCTTCGGGAAGATGTTGGTATCCCGATCCCAGCTTTGCTCCTTCAACGACAGATACTGATAGCCCAGCCTCATTAAATGAAGGATGGTGGGGATTTTTACGCGTGTATCTTCGTTAAAATGCATCACTTTCCCTGTTTATTTGCTGGTCAACTCGAATAAGTCGCCCACTTCACAATCGAATAAACGGCAAAGCTTTTCTATGGCTAAAAGATCAATCTTCTGAGCCGTTTCCTTATATAACAATGTTATCGTTGCTCTGCTCAATCCTGTCTGGCGTGCAACATCAGCAACACGAAGCTTTTGTTCACCCATTAACCTAGCTAAGTTGCAGCGGATCATATTAGTGTTCTTCCTACCTGACTGTAAGACAAAGACTAACACGGTTTTTGATTGTGCCTAGCATTTTGTTAATTGAACTTACATTGCTTGTTTGTAACAGTCTTATTTCAATATAGGTGGGATGACGGTTTTGTTATTTCTTAGATGTTGTATGACCTCGTCCATATTCTCCTTACTCCGGCGTAAGGTTTCTTCCGAATCAAAGTCAATTACAGCTGCTTTTTTGACTAGCCCCAACTCACGGTACAGGCCTACTAAAATTTTATTAGCATGCAGGCCCAGCTGGGAAAACTTTAAACGTCTCTCGACAAAGGTGTCCGAGTAGTCGTGGCCTTCCCGATAGGCGCACTCCTGTATATAAAGTTTGCATTTCGTAAGATCTGACGGCAGCATCAATATGTCGTGCATCATTTTTTTCGACAACACAGTCCAATCCAAATGATTAAAATCAAGATTCAAATCAGGTTCTGGTGCTTGCCCGCAATGCCGCTCGTTTACTAACTGGCCATTTTCCTTTCCATCGTCAATCGCTACATTTGCACAATCATCTACAAATTTTGGCAGGGCAGTTATCAGCTGAATCCCGGTATAGGTTTTCCGTTTTCGAAAAGCTAAGTATGTTTTTATAGCTTCGTATGTAATGGGTATTAAAGCACCTAGCACCACGCCTATCATACCGGCTAGAAACTCTGGCTTAGTAAAAATATCTAGCATGCTTGTCTCCTCAGTTAAGCTTCATTTGCTCACTTTAGCATTTATCGAAAAGTGCGCGACTTTTATACTCAAGGCATAACCTCAATTGCGCTCCGCCAAGCGCGACTCCACCCATTCAATCACCTCATGCTCAACCCAAGCGACCGAGCGATAGCCCAAATTAACTGGGGCAGGGAACATTCCATCTTTAATCAATCGGTAAATGCTTGAGCGGCTGAGGGTGGTAAGTTTTGAGACGTCCTGAAGCTTTATGAGTTGGTATGACATGTTCTGATCTCCTCTGTTCAGAGGATTTGCACGCCATGTAATTAATTATGCGTTTTGCCTATCGACTCAGCCTGCGATGCTCTCGTGCGTATTCCCAAGCTTCACATCGACCAATCAGCTCCCGACGGTCCTGTTCCATCATTTCATCAGTAGTTGGCGATGTTAAAGGTGGTCGCTCGTAACCGTGTAACGGGTTGATCAAGTAATTTCTCGCTATGTCTATTACTTCTTGGCGAATACGCGTCAGCATTAATGGTGAATTTAAGCCACCAATATTTTGCTCCGTATCGAATGCATCACGACAAACTGTGTCACTCCAGGCTGTGCGGGTTACGTAGCTTTGTAGCGTTCGCTCGTAATCCCAAATAGCCGGTTGAAGTCGTAAATGATCGTAAAGGTCGTGGTTCTCGCCAGCCTCAATATCGGCACCGCACAACCGCATGAGCACTAGTGCTGTCACCATAGCCGTATCGGCAGTTTGTTGGCCCCAAGGCCTAGCTCTGAACAGTTCAACGGCATAAAGAGCGGCTAGGCGCGTGCATGAGTGAACCCGTTGGTTATCGGGGAGCATGACTACATTTAATACTTGGTCTAGGGCCGCCTTATTCGTAGGGCTAGCGCCTTCACCATATTGGGAATCGTGAAATATACGGTGAATAAGTTCAATGTGGTGGGCTTCTAAGCGTTCTATTGCCATGAAATGGCTCCTTATTGTCTGAAAATTACTCATTCACCACTTTAAACGCGCGCTTGGGCATTGAAATTGACTCGTTTGCGGCATTTTGCGCCAGAAAGTCATTCATTTGACACAATCCGAGTTCAGCACCAGCCCAAACTAAGTTCGCATGATGAGTAGTGATATGGACATCAGATGTGCAAACGCTGTAATGAATGAATTACCGATTCCACCAATATTCAGACCTATATCACGCCTGTGCATAACCAAACGGACGGGAGGCGCTATGCACAGATCAACATTCGCTCGTTGGCCACTCGGAGTCATTAAAGATGGTTAACGACTTCGGAATGCTAGCTGTAAAAGCTGAACCAGGAAAAATTGTCCTAGTTAAGGTTAAAGATATCGTTTCGCTGCGTGCGGCAGGAAATTACGTGGAGCTTTACTTTGATGAGGGAAGAGCTTTGCATCGGGCAACGATGCACTCAATTGTTAAGCGCTTGCCAAGTTACTTTGTTCAAATTCATCGCAGCCATGTAATTAATCTTCAGCATTTAAAGGTTGTTCAGAGTGAGCTTGGCCGTTACAGCGAGTGCATCATGTCGGATGGTCGCCAGTTGCCGATTGGCGCGCAGTTCAAAGGGGCTTTTATGGACGCACTCGGAACGGCGGACGATTTGTTGGAGGATGGAGGTACAAGCTAGAGCATTGAAACTTCGCCCCTGAAATCGTCACGCTCGCCACAATTTAACTCCAGCTTTTACAAAGTGTGAAAACCTCGCCATTACCCCAATCAAAGGAATGCTTATTTTTTCAAGGAGACCCCATGAAAGCACTCAAGTTACTTGCTATTACCACATTAGCCGCAGCCTCGGTTGCTTGTAGCGATGCCGAACCAAACTTCGATATTGAGCTGTATGACAAGCAGAACTCATTCAACGGCCAACCCTATGCTGAAGTGGTGATTACCGCGCGGGCCGATGAGGTAGTGATTGAAGATGTCATTTTTAACCGTGGTAACTGTGAAACGCGCTATCAAAACGTTCTGACCAATCAAGATGTTTTGCCGGTCACGCTGCGCTTTGGCGAACGCGCTGGCGTGCAGTCAAAAATAGGCTGCACTGCGTCTGAAATTGAGATTGTTTCGAGCGAAGGCGCTTGGGTTTACGAGTACTAATTAGGTTATCAACATAGCGAGACAAGGTTATGGATATTCGCGTTTACAAGCTTGACGAGTTGGCAGATGAAAAGCTGCTGAAGTTGCTTAAGGACCATGAAAGCTTCATTATTTCCGAAATACCACACCGGTTCTTTCCTGAAGCCATTAAGACGCTGGAGAAGCATATCGACAACTTAGGTATGAAATCCCGCGTGTTTGCCAAAGCCAGAAAAACACTGATGGCCGGTTCATTCTTCGGGCCGACTGCATTGTTTGGTGTTGCGTCGGCAGCGTTTATGGGCGCACACAATCTACTGACGTACGACCCAGACTATGAAATCGCTAAGAATCGGATAACCGGTACACTTACTGTTACGTACAAAAAGTGAACTCATTGAGCCAACAAGGGGAGCTTCGGCTCCTCTTTTTTTATTTGGCTAAGCAGGTGGCGATTCAACCAAATTTCAAACCTATATCACAGGTGTGCATTTCTATTATTGAAGGATTCAATCATGCACACAGATAAGACTTGTCCCAAACCTAAGAAAAACTACGTCACTACACGGCGCTTAACCGAGCCAGAGTTGTTCGAGCGCGCCAGCCAGCTTATTGAAGAGCGCTTCCAGCGCGGCGATGCTTATTGTGAGCCCAAAGCCGTGAAGGATTTCCTGCAATACAAACTTGCCCACAAGGACCGTGAGGTATTCAGCATTATGTTACTCGACTCACAGCACCGCCTGATTGAGTATCGCGAAATGTTCGCAGGAACGATTAACGCCGCACCGGTGTACACCCGTGAAATTATCAAAGCGGTGGTACAAACCAACTCCGCAGCCGTTATCTGCTCGCACAATCACCCCTCTGGCGTACCTGAGCCCTCGCAAGCGGATATCCGTGTAACCGAGCGTTTAAAGCGAGCGCTAGACCTGATTGACGTGACATTGCTCGACCATATTGTCGTGGGTGAAACCACGGTGTCCTTCGCTGAACGCGGATTGTTATAAGGAGGCCACCATGAAAACACCAACATCAAAAGGCAAATGGATTGTATTTGGCGTGAACGCGGTACTCACAGCGCTGGCGATTCTGCCACAACTGCGTAAACAGCCAGCTCAGACGCATCACCAGCAACAGCCTGGCGCGCGAGAGCCGCTCGACAACGATATCGAGTACGGCGTGTTTGGATTGCTGTTTCTCGATAACAAGGGCGAGGTGATTTCTTCGTACAAGTTCGAGCGCAGCATTATCATTAATCGCTACGACGTCGACCGCGAGGAAATCATGCGGGTGGCGCGTGAGGCTGACGCATATGCCGCCGTCATTACCTTCAATAAGTACATCTTCAACCCAGACATTAGCCTAAACCGCGAGCATTTCATCCAACAGATTGCCGATGCACTGACGGATGCGGGAGTTCGCGTGTTTCAGCGCGCATTTATGGGGAAGAATCCACCACCGAGCAGCGAAGTTCCCAAATAAGCAATATGGGAACACTGCAAGCCAATAAAAACGGGAGCTTTGGAGTCAAATAGGCTTCGAAGTTCCCGTTTTGACGTTATACGAGAAAAAAGGAACACAACCATGGCAGAAGTCTATGCAGTCAAAAACCTCGATACCGTGAAGCTTGTAAGCCACTTACTTGAGCGCACCTTTGGCAAGCAAATGGCCGATGTTTGGGATTTGGGCCTGAACCTGGCGCTGCGCATATCTGACTTGCTCAACATTCGCTTTGCCGACATCGAGGGGGACACCTTACGCGTTGTGGAGAGCAAAACGGGTAAAACAGCGGTTATTAAACTCAACGACAAAGCGCGAGCCATTATTGAGCGCATTAAAGCAGAGAGCCCGGACCACGTTTACCTGTTCCAGTCCTACCGCAACCGCTGGTCGCTCAATAAGGGCCCTAAGCCACTCAGTCGGCGCTACGTGAGCAAAGCCATTGCTATTATAGGTGACGAGGTTGGGCTGGCGCTGGGAACGCACTCGATGCGCAAAACGCGAGGCTACCACCTGTACCAAAACACCAAAGACTTGGGCCGCGTGATGAAGATGCTTCGCCACAGCTCTGAGGCCGTGACCTTACGTTACATTGGTATCACCCAAGATGACATCGATCGTGACTTTATGGAGCTTGAAATCTAAGGGGCGCAGTAGTGCCCCTTATTTTTTGGGGTATACGGATTTAATGGTTGATGGGGCACCTTCACCCCATCAATCTGATACCACCCTCAGATGGTTGATAGATCGACTCCGTAGTTGAGTTCCTCTGCGAAGTCCGGCAGTCCGTAACCGATGGTTTTCTTGTAGAAAGGAGAGACCTTCGCAGTCGGTGCCTTCTTCTTGTGCTTCGTGGTGTAGAGCATTCGTGCCCGCATCACCTCGAAGGAGTAACCGCGCCCTTCACGGTTCTTGTCCTTGGCCAGTCGATTGATGGACTCCGTGTAAGCGTTGGTGACGGGCATGTCCGTCTCGAAGTAGGTCATGGTCTCTTCGCGCCAGTTTCCCACTGCCCTGACCAGATCGCTCCAGACTTCCTTTTGGCCCTTCGGGATGGTGGCTATCCACTCGTCCAGGGCGGCTTCTGCCTGGAGCCGTGTGGTGGCGTCCCAGATGCCGTAGAAGCGCTCCTTGTGCTCGTAGGCGGCCAGCAGTTGCGGGAACGCGCCTGTCCAGGTCTCCATGATGAGGCGCTCCCGGTCTGAGACTTCGTGAGCGCGTTTCAGCAGGATTTTCCGGTCTCCCTTGAGAGTCCGGCTCTGGGACGGTTTCAGCTCCTTTCTGAGGCCCTTGCGCACTCTCTCTAGGGCATCGTTGGCCATGCGCACCACATGGAACTTATCGACCACGATACGGGCCTGGGGCAGCACAGCCTTGACCGCTGCCCGGTAGGGGTTCCACATGTCCATGCTGACGATCTCGACCTTCTGCCGGTCTTTCAGCTTCATCAGGGGGTCGTCTCAGAAAACGGAAAATAAAGCACGCTAAGCCGTTGCAAGGCCGCATCGTCGAACACGCCGTAGCCGCCCGTGGTGCAGGCCACCGGCCGTAACAAGCCGCGCACCAGGTAGTCGCGCACGATATGTACGCTCACCCCAGCGTTATGGGCCAGTTGCGATACCGTGTAGGCGCTCATCGCACACCTCCTTGTACTCACCCGGCGCAGCAGGAAAGCTGCTTCACATCCTTGTTGAAGGTCTGCGCCGCGAGCTTCAACCCTTCGACCATCGTCAGGTAGGGGAACAACTGGTCGGCCAGTTCCTGCACCGTCATCCGGTTGCGAATCGCCAGTGCGGCCGTCTGGATCAGTTCGCCCGCTTCCGGGGCCACTGCCTGCACGCCGATCAGTCGTCCGCTGCCTTCTTCAACCACCAGTTTGATGAAGCCGCGCGTGTCGAAGTTGGCGAGCGCGCGCGGCACGTTGTCCAGCGTTAGCGTGCGACTATCAGTTTTGATGCCGTCATGGTGCGCTTCCGCCTCGCTGTAGCCTACGGTCGCCACTTGCGGGTCGGTGAACACCACGGCCGGCATCGCGGTCAGGTTCAGGGCCGCGTCACCGCCGGTCATGTTGATCGCGGCGCGAGTGCCGGCCGCTGCCGCCACATAGACGAACTGCGGCTGGTCGGTGCAGTCGCCTGCGGCGTAGATGTGTTCCACGCTTGTACGCATGCCGGGGTCGATGACGATAGCGCCTTGCGGGGTGAGCGTGACGCCCGTCGCATCCAGTGCCAGCTTGCGTGTGTTGGGCGCGCGGCCGGTGGCGACCAGCAGCTTGTCGGCGCGCAGTTCGCCGTGCGCCGTGGTGAGCACGAATTCGCCGTCCCCTTCACCATTGATATACGCGACCTGGCTGGCCTGGGTGTGTTCCCTCACCTCGATGCCCTCCATGCGGAATGCGGCCGTGACGGCTTCGCCTATAGCTGGGTCTTCGCGGAAGAACAGCGTGCTGCGAGCCAGGATCGTCACCTTCGCTCCGAGTCGGGCGAACGCCTGCGCCAGCTCCAGCGCCACCACTGATGAGCCAATCACGGCCAGGCGCTTAGGAATCGTCTCGCTGACCAGCGCTTCAGTGGAAGTCCAGTACGGAGTGTCTTTCAGGCCGGGAATCGGCGGCACGGCCGGGCTCGCGCCGGTGGCGATCAGGCAGCGGTCGAATGCCACCACCCGCTCGCCGCCGTCGTTGAGTTGCACGATCAGGTTGCGATTGTCCTTAAAGCGGGCGGAGCCGTGCAGCACAGTGATCGCCGGATTGCCCTCCAAGATGCCTTCGTACTTGGCGTGGCGCAGTTCATCGACGCGGGCCTGCTGCTGGGCCAGCAGCGCCGTGCGCTGGATGGTCGGCGTGGTAGCGGCGATGCCGCCATCGAACGGGCTTTCCCGGCGCAGATGGGCGATATGGGCGGCGCGGATCATGATCTTGGACGGCACACAACCGACATTGACGCAGGTGCCGCCGATGGTGCCGCGCTCGATCAGCGTGACACGTGCGCCTTGCTCGACGGCCTTCAGCGCCGCTGCCATCGCGGCCCCGCCGCTGCCGATGACGGCGATATGCAATGCGCCGCTGCTACCCGTCTTGTCGTTTCTGCCCAGCAGATCGCGCATCTTGTCGAGCAATCCGCCCGGCGTCGAAACTGAGGGGGCATCGGCCAGCGTGGCCCGATAACCGAGTCCAGCTACAGCGGCCGTCAGCGCGTCGGGTGACGTGCCGACCTCAATGGCGAGCTTGGCGCTGCCCTTGGCGTAGGAGACATCCGCTGATTGCACGCCGGGCACTTTCTCCAGGGCGTCCTTGACATGCACTGCGCATGAGTCGCAAGTCATGCCGGTGATTTTGAGAGTGCTCATACCATCGTTCCTTATTCGTGTGGGCCGCCGTGTCGCACGGTCAGCCGTCTTTCACAAGCGCTTGGCGGGGAGTTCGCAGCCGTCCGGTCCGCAACGGCGATGCGCCGGCGACACGAAGTCCCAGATCGACACCCCAATCATCAAGGCCAGGCCGACGTACATCAGGTTCGCCGTCCACCAGTTGCCGAGCAGCCAGACCGTGGCCGCAAACACGATGGCCGGGCCGATCATGCCGAGCAGACTGCGCAGCCATTGCCGATGACTGAACCAACCCAGCGCGTTCGCCAGGAAGGCCAGCGCGGCAAACAGCGGCAGCAGGCGGCTGATGAACAGTCCCTCTTACTGGCTCAAGAAGCCCAGCCCGATGGCCGCGCCGAAGCTGGCGAGGGCTGGAAAGCAGGCGGCGCAGCCCATCGCGGAAACGACGCTGCCGAGCGCGCCGGTTTTATCGGCAATGCGTGTCATCAGTCCCATGAAGCGGCTCTCGCTGTTGTCGTTGGCTTGCTGGCTCACTGCTTGACGCTGGACGGATAGCCGGCGTCTGCGGTGGCCTTGGTCAGCTTCTGTACGCTGGCCTTGGTGTCGTCAAAAGTGACGACGGCCTCGCGCTTCTCGAAGCCCACAGCGACCTTGCTCACGCCTTCGACCTTGGAGAGCGCTTTCTTGACTGTGATCGGGCAGGCGGCGCAAGTCATGCCGGGAACCGCTAGCGTGACGGTCTGGGTAGCGGCCCACACCGGGGCAACAGCGGCGGCGAGGGCAAGGGAGGCAAACAGTTTCTTCATGATGAACTCCTGGTTAATAGAAAAATGGAACGACATAGGGAAATCCAAGCGCGACCAGGACCAGCACGGCCACGATCCAGAAAATCAGCTTGTAGGTGGCGCGCACCTGCGGAATCGCGCAGACCTCACCTGGCTTGCATGCCTGCACGGGCCGGTAAATCCGCTTCCAGGCGAAGAACAGCGCCACTAGCGCCGCGCCGATGAACAACGGTCGATAGGGTTCCAGCACCGTCAGGTTGCCGATCCAAGCACCGGAGAAGCCCAGGGCGACCAGTACTAGCGGCCCCAGGCAGCAGGTCGATGCAAGAATGGCGGCCAGCCCGCCGGCGAAGAGCGCACCGCGCCCGTTTTGTGGTTCAGACATACGTTGGCCCTTTTGAATTTGGATTGGATAGCGTAACCTTACTTCCGTACTCATGTACGGAGTCAAGCGATATGGAAAATAATTTGGAAAACCTGACCATTGGCGTTTTTGCCAAGGCGGCCGGGGTCAACGTGGAGACAATCCGCTTCTATCAGCGCAAGGGCCTGTTGCCGGAACCGGACAAGCCTTACGGCAGCATCCGCCGCTATGGGGAGGCGGACGTGGTTCGGGTGAAATTCGTGAAATCGGCACAGCGGCTGGGGTTCAGTCTGGACGAGATTGCCGAGCTGTTGCGGCTCGACGTTGGCACCCACTGCGAGGAGGCCAGCAGCCTGGCCGAACACAAGCTCAAGGACGTGCGCGAGAAGATGGCCGACTTGGCGCGCATGGAAACCGTGCTGTCTGAACTCGTGTGCGCCTGCCATGCACGAAAGGGGAATGTTTCCTGCCCGTTGATCGCGTCACTACAGGGCGAAGCAGGCCTGGCAAGGTCAGCTATGCCTTAGCGTGCTTTATTTTCCGTTTTCTGAGGTGCCCCCATCAGGTAGTTGGTCACCACGTCCTGGCGGCGGGTGGCCAGAAGGTCGAGCAGGGTTCGCTCCTCAATGTTGGTCAGAATGCAGCGGTAGCGCTTGTTCAGGTATAGCTCGTCAATGCCCAGGATGCGGGGCGTCTCGAAGCGGCGCCAGCGCCCCAGGAACTCGGCGCGGGCGTTGAAGATGTCGCGCACCGTCTTCTCGTCCAGGCCGGTCTGTGCCGCCACAAAGGTGTAGGGGTGGTTGAAGGATTCCTTCTCCACGTACTCATGCAGCCGCAGTGTCATACGGAATCCGTCCACCATCTCCGGTAGCTGGGGCCTGAATGTTGTCTTGCAGGCCCGGCAGGTGTATCGGCGGCGGACCACCCAGAGAGTGACCCGCTTGCCGTGGATGGGCAGATCACGATAGGGAACGTCACGCTTGCCGAACCGTACGAACTCACCCTGCACGCCGCATTCCTCGCAGGCGATGGGATCGGGCACGTCCACCTGGAAGTGCATTTCGTCGTCGGTTGATTTGCAGCCCAGTACTTGGTATTGCGGCAGGTGAAGGATGTTGTCGGGAAGTTCGGTCATGGTGTTGTATAGGCGTAGGTGTCAGTCAGATCCATCCGACTCGGCATTGGTGTTTGCTTTTTTTACCCAACAAGCTGCTGGAAACGAAAAGTAAGGCACCGAGGACAATTGCAATATCAGCCAGGTTGAAGGCCGGCCAATGCCAGTCTCGCCAATAGAAATCAAAGGAATCCACAACATAGCCGCGAAAGACCCGGTCAATCAGGTTGCCCATGGCGCCACCGAGGATAAGACTGTAAGCGATGGCTTCTCCTTTATGACGATTTTCAAGGATCAGCTTGATCAGAAGAATCGAGACCACTACCGCGATTCCGATAAAAAAGTAGCGCTGCCAGCCTCCACCATTCGCAAAAAGACTGAATGCGGCACCGGTGTTCCATAGGTGCACCCAGTTAAAGAACGGGGTCACCGAAACATACTCGCCATAGGCCATTGATTGCTGCACCAGCCACTTTACAGCCTGATCAGACGCTGCCAGCAGGCCCGATATGGACAATAGGGCATACGGCGAGAGCTTATTGCCAATAATGAGCATTATTTAACCCTTCAACGCCAAAATGCGTCTGGCACCGTTAAGTACAATGCCCCCCGCGATGGTGCCGATAATCAGATCCGGATAATTGGAACCGGTCCACGCGACCAGGGCGCCGGCGGTGATGACCCCCAGGTTGATCACCACGTCGTTGGCCGAGAATATCCAGCTTGCCTTCATGTGCGCCCCGCCTTCCCGATGTTTGGATATGAGCAGCAGACAACTGGTATTGGCAATCAATGCGACGAATGCGATAGCCATCATCACCAGCGATTCAGGCTCACTACCGAATACAAAGCGTCTCACCACCTCTACGAGCACGCCCACAGCCAAGATCAGTTGCAGTACACCAGCAAGATGCGCGGCACGTACCTGCATTTTCACGCTATGTCCAACCGCATAAAGGGCAAGCCCGTACACCGCCGCATCGGCAAAATTGTCCAGGGATTCTCCAATCAGGCCGGTGGACTGGGCGATCAGACCGGCAGTCATTTCCACCACGAACAGAAGTGCATTGATGCCGAGCAACCAGCGCAGGGTCCCGGATTCTTGCTTAGCAGAAGCTGCCGAAAACTCGGCGGCCTTGATGGTCTCCGGATTTGCAGCGACGGTTTCCTGAAGCGAGGCGCCTAGCCCCAAGGTCTTCAGTTTCGAGGTGACGGGCTCGACCTCGCCGTCATGCACGACCTTCAGCCGGCGGTTCGACAAGTCGAAGGACAGCGCCCGAATCTCCTCAAAGCCGTTCAGGGCTAGGCGAATCATTCGTTCTTCTGATGGACAGTCCATCTTCGGCACGGCATAAACACTGACCCATCTCCCTGGCGCCTCGGAGGAGGCCTGTATATCGGTATCCGCTGCGGACGTTGCATCACCGCCACAGGCGCCACCACAGGATTTGCTCATGATACGACTCCACTTGAACAATGTTGTGGTACCATTTTAAACTATAAAGCTACTATAAGGTCAATAGAGTAAAGAATCCGTTGGGGAGGAGGCTGATGCGCATTGGTCAGTTGGCGCAGTTGGTAGGGGTCGAAACACAGACGATCCGCTTCTATGAACAGCAGGGCTTGTTGCCGCCGCCTGATCGGCAGGACAACGGTTACCGTGTCTATACCGAGAAGCATGGTGAGGGGCTGGCCTTCATCCGTCGCTGCAGAATCCTGGGCCTGTCACTGGCTGAGATTCACGAACTACAGAGCTATCAGGACGACCCTCATCAGCCTTGTACCGCCGTCAACGCCTTGCTCGATGATCACATCTCTCATGTGCGGTCGCAGATAACCGCTCTGCAAGCGCTTGAGAAACAACTCGTTTCACTGAGAGCGAGTTGCAACGATGACCGGGAAGTTGAGGCGTGTGGGGTTCTTGCTGGAATTAGCGAAGGAAACATGCACCAGCAGTAGGTGAAGCATCAACCAGATAATCCGATGAGATGCCGGTCTGTCTCACTCTCATGCAAAGGTAAGATCAACCATTTAATCCGCTTACCCATTTTTTGTTATGAAGTGTGGCAGTCCCTCGCGCAGTAGTAACAACCATTAACTCGTTTTCCTGGGAATCGACGTCTTGCTTCTTGCACAGCACCTTTGCATGTTGCATGAGTCCCCAAATTTACGCGATTTTCAGGTTTTGGCATATGCGCACAGCCCGTTGAAGCATTGTGGACCTCGTGATCACCATTTGGTTGGCTGTTGCTGTTAACTATAAATTGCGGCATCGGACTTCCTCCTTTTTGGGTTAGTTCATTTTTTATACAATAAATTAGGAAAGATCAAATGACGACAGCAGACTTTAAGAGCCCACGCTTCAATTTAATGCTAATTGGATTGATTACTATCGAGGGCGTCGAGCAACACGGTCGTGATATGTTGGAATCCATGTCGCTAGGAATTTATCGGCAATTTCAGCGTGCTTAGAACGAATAGCTCCGAGTGGGAAGCAGCCAGATAAATCTAAGTCATATTTTGCAGAGATCGACAGTGCAGTAGGATTCAGTAAAACATCGCGCATCAAATAGGTAACTGCTTTACTAAGCGCTTTGCTCGGCTGTGTTTCGCAAACGTCGATTAAATATAACCGAGTAATTTCGATTGCGGCGGTAATGCGTTTTACCTCGCGCTTTTTCATAAGCGCGCTATAAGGAAGTCCCGACAAATTGGCAATGCGACTTTGAAGGCAAAGCGGAGGCGATAATACTCTCACTCTATTGTTCCCAAAGAGCATTTCATCGGAATGATTCATGATGTCTTTGTCATTCAGCCCATAAACACTGGGTAAGAAATCAACTACTTCAAACACACCTGAATTGTTGAATACGACGAGTCCAGAATTGGGAGTGTTGTCATCAGGGCTCGGTATCAGGTGTTCAGCATTCCAGGCGGCTGCGCATTCGATTACCTCTGGCCGTCTCCCCATGAAATCAAGGTCGTCACTTGCCAGCATGTCATACTGGCGGCCAGTAGCACCGTCAATTAGATAGTGTTCGGCCCACAGCAATAGTGCTTGTCCGCCAATTAGGACAATGCGACTGGCGAGCTCTTGTGGTAATGCGGATAAAAGCCGCGAAGCTTCTTCAAGCGTGGAAAACGGATTTAGCTCAGGACTATCTGAAACCAAAGCTTACTCGTTTCACTCGATTTTGGTTAGGCCGTGCGTTACTTGGATTTTTCATGGCAGCTTGATACTGAGCAAGACGCAACTCATCCTTCTCAAGAATGCGCTTCTCGAAAATATTGCTTTCGCCTAATTTGAGTTGACTGTTCATAAAGTTACCAGCTGCTCCGGGGAACTTACTTTTAAAAGTATACAGAAGACTATTCTTTTAACTGCTCCGACCAGTTGAAAATACTCTTGACATCAACCTGATCGCTAAGGGGATGGCGCTGGGGTGTAATCAGCGCCTAAATTAACACAAAGTGGTGTAGATCAAAACGATTACGTGTGATTGCTCGTGACACGTCAATTATCGTCTACTAATCGACCTGTTGGCTTTTCAGATACAAAGCGTCCAAGTTATCAGCCAAAAACTCCCGCGAAATAGCAGCACAGAAATCAACCGAGTCCAAACCTTTCGGCAATCGGTTAGCCAATGTAGCGTTTAGAACGAACGCCTGTTGATGCAAATCCATCCCTTCATTACTGACTAAGCTCGACAACGTTACGATTGTATTGATGAGGTCCTTGGATAGTTTCGACTTGAGGCGGTGTTCTTCCGCCAGCTTATTGATTATTTCTTTGGTTAACGGACGTACACGAATGTTCATAAGGTTTCCTTAGGCAGCGCGAGAGGCCGCCGATATGGTTTTGATTGTGGGTGGAGTAGCGCTAGGTCCCGGTTAAAACGAGACTGCAAAGATGCTTGGTTTAAGGGCTATCTTCCGAAAACATGGTTCGTTGTTGGCCCAATCTGGATGTTGTAGGGCACCCTTGCGCAGTAGGCTTTTGGGGACTTGAGCGAGTAAACTTAAGCGTCGGAAAGTTTCGGCAAGCTCGGAAAAGTAATTGCTGTCGCTCTTTCGTAACGAAACGAACGACTTTTTGCCAAACTTGACTGATATCCCAGGCTTGACCATCGAAACGCCTAGAGCTTTGCGCCACGCTCGTTTTGCTAGGTACTTGAATTCATCAATGCTATCTAATTCAGACAGTACGGTGCTGTCTATCATTAGAACAACGCGCCAATTGCGGGCTAATGAGTTTGGTTGGCCATCAACATCATAAGCCCACACGAAGCGCATGTTGCTGCATAGGTGACTAGATTCCTTCTTGTTCCGGTAATCGCGCAACGAAGACAGCTCATCACGCATGGCATGTTCAAATGCCTGAGTAGTAAGGCTAGGTAAGCGTTTGATGTCATGCTTTGGCAGTTCAAGAACGAGTGACGCGACAAGTAAGCAATCTTCCTTATCAGGTCGCGTCACAAGCTCTTGATAAAGCTTCTGCAAGCGAGTCATTGAAAACCCGTATTTACTCGTTTCAACGGGAAGTGAGTTGAAGGTATTGCCAGTTAGTACAAGTGCCATGGGATTCTCCTGAAGTTAGTTGTTCACAGGATGAATCCGCTCAGTAATTATTTATGCAGGTGTGTAATCTGGCTGTAACCGATATTGCGGCTGCAATTGTTAAAATGCTTGGTATCAAGTTTTGCGAAATAGCTTAGCCGCCGAAAGGCTTGCATGGCGCTCACTTGAGAGTAGCCATGCGCGGACGACACTCGATAAAATGCGTCTCTCGGAAAGAACACTCCCATTTTTCTAGGGTCACCAACGGCTTTAATTGCACTGGCCCATGAACTCGTAATCCGTATTGCCAGGTTATTGAAGTCACTATCAAGACTACCTAAACCATTAAATCGGTTGCCATTAAGGAAAAGCGCGACGTGATAATGCCAGCCTTTACCTTCAGCGTGCTCTCTAACCCAAACGTAACGCACTTTAGTTTCGTGGCAACGAGTTCCTGCTTGCCTAGCTTTACTTTCTTCGTATTTAATGCGCGCACGCAACGACTCGAAGAAGTCAGATATTACGCTAGAACGTTTTTCATGCTCGATCTCAAGGGGAAATCGCAGGTCGAATCGAAGCACAAGTACCTTGTTGTATTCCAGCAATGCATCATCGAAAACAAGCTTGATGATGTCGAGATACTTACCCAACAGAGGACCTTTATGAGTCAGGACTTGCAGTCCTTCGTAAGTGCTCTCGTTATGAAGTATTAAGCTACTATGTGTTTTACTTGCTTCTGGCATTGATATGCTCCTACTGGTTGATGTTTCATAGGAACAATGAATATCTGTATTTTTTTATGGTTACTTATGATGCTTTGCATCAATTACCTGATACTGATGACTTTTATAAACGTATTATTACAACCTACAGGTTATGGTTGGGTATTAATCGAGCATGCTTACGTTCGCCGGTAGGGTTGCTCGATATAGCTTAAGGTAATTTTTCCGCAGTTAGGTTGCTTCGTTAACAGTGATTTTTGGCTTCGTGTAGGCGTAAAGACGGTCTTGGATTTCGTCAACTACTAGTGCAGCTAGTTTAGTTTCCGTTAGTGCTGGCATTCTAAGGATGGTTAATACCCATTCTAGTGCAATGTTAAACATCATATTGGCAAACAAGTTCACTACCTCGTCTTTTGTTCGCCCTTTACTTGCGCTTGTAGGTGTTGATATGAGTCGTATCCCGAAATCAATGAATTGATGGGTATAGCCGTCGATCTCGAACAAAAAGTCACGACTGCGAACAAGCTGCAAGTTTGCCTCCTCTAAATTGCGGACTGATAACCTCGCATGAAATGAATCGATACATGACTTCACGATGGCGTTGTTGTCTAAAACCCGTAACTTGAACTTTAGCGGCTCGAAATGGCTGTCATCATTTTTATCCTCATCTTCATTAACTATGTGCTTGTAGATTAGGTCTGCAAATGATGCCGCAATTGTAGAGCAGATGTTCCAATGAGGGCGGCGAAGGTTTGATGATTCAGACTCAAACACAGGTGACCAAGCTTTTGTCGGCAGCAAGTCTTCGAATAACGGGTAAGCCGCTTTTATCTCTAACGACTGATCAAATAGTCGTCTGAGTTGGTAACCGCAAACGTCGGTAATCACAATTTTGTCAAATGGGTCCCCTTCAAGTTCAATTGGTATTTTTTTGCAGCGATCCAGTGCGTCTGCATTAGCCTTTAAGTGCTCACATATACGTGCAATCAACCGCTGATTCAATGTATAGGTCGATTTCCATTTCCCAAATATCCCGCCAGCGGCACGTCCTTTTGAGATAGGAAGAAGTAAGCCGACATGATGAAGTCTTTTTAGTTGTCCTTTTAGCTGCGGTTCAGCAAATTTCAACGCTTCGCGAATTTGAGTCATCGATACGTCACGAATTTCGAAGGTGGCATCTGCGACCGAGAGCAAGTAACAAAGGGTAGCAATATTCTTGCGTGTCAGAGCAACCCCATCAATAGAAATATTCGCATGATAAATAGATCGCCATAGGCATAGGGTAAGCATGTCATGTGCACAATGAATATTCTCAAAATACTGACCGTCAAGCGTCCATTGCTTAACAGTCGATGCGGTGGTGAGTTCAAACGACTCATTGAGAGCAAGAATTTTTGCCTGTCTAAGGCAGTTCATTCTCTTGAGCGCTTTGCCTTTTTCGAGATTGAGAGTACCAATCAAATCCTGAAGTGATCCCCTACAGATCATTGACTCACTAAAATAACCATATAAAAAATTTAGTAATATAATGCTTTGGTCATCAATTTTAACTGTTGTGTTTGAATATAAAAAAGTCAAAATATACCCTAAAAAATAGATTATTTTAGTAATTTTCACTATATATTCAACGCTACATTGATAGCAATATTTATTACTATTATGACTGCTATAAATTGTACGATATTTAAAACTATGGTAAACGTGGATTAATGATGACTTTAATAAGGCTGATTTGATTGATGAGCGAGTCTAAGGTTTTAAAACTGTTTGAAGGATTTGAATGCCTCAAAGGCGACGAAGAGCGGTCGAAGTTAATCTCTTATGTGCAGAAAAAGGTTGCCGAGATCAATCCGGGTTATCTCTGGAGTGCTGACGAAAAATGGTCATTTTCTATGGTGATTGGTGCCAATGCATTTCGAGCTATTGGCTTTGGTAAATCAGAGTTAACGATACTCGAGGAAAAGTCGCTCAAGGACATTTATCAACGCGGTCTCAGTCGAATTAGGGGTTTCCAACGTTACCAACGAGACGGGAGGAAGGGTAAGTATTTTGAGCTCTCCAAAGATGGGGTTAAGGCGTTAAATAAGCTCTCAAAGGCCTGGAATGCTACTAACAACTTAGTTATCGATACACTCCTTCGTGATGAAAGCCTATATGAGCAAAAGCACCGAGAATTTATGAAAGATGTGCGAGCGAAGGTAGCCAAGAGAAAGAACCAATTTGATGAGTTAAAGGCCGATTTTGCGTCGCTTCGAGAGAAATTTAATGGGGTTGTGGCCGAGAGGGATGCTTTAGTTCTCAAGCTTCAACGACAGTCTAAGGATTTGCGCGATGCACGCATTGTCATTCAGCAACTGACTGAACAACTTCAAAATGCGGTAGCTGCTCCCACTGGCGGATCAACTGATTCTGAATCGGTAATCGATCAAAATTTGCATAATGACCAAACGAATCACTTTGAGACTGAAATGGCCGCACCGGTAACGAAAGTTCCTCTCAAGCGCGAAGCGGAAATAACGGAAAGCGACACCAGTGAAACAGGGATAACTCCTAGTAACGACAAAAGCTTGCGTTTAGATGTTGATCGAGACCAACCGTTCGAATTGAGTGATGTAACTTACCAATCTGAGCCCAAAAGGGAAGATAACCGTCCTTTAAGAGACAAAATACTATCTAATGCGAGCAGCATGTATTCTGATAAAGCAAGTAAACGTCGAATGCGTAAGAAGCGCTCCGAATGAATTTGTATTTCTTCGAAGTTGAGGCGACGACTGTTTCGTGCTAGCGTTATCAAAAATATCGCCTAATTACCGTGTTTGGGAACGATAGTCTTGGGTAAAATGGTTTGGTCGTTAATTTTAGTTATTCTATTTCACAGCTTTTTTACCTGTGCAGTTGCCGCTGGGCACGTGGAAGATAGCGACCACACTTTCGATTACGCGCATCAACATCATACGCACAGTGATCACGAGACAGATTCCGCAGACAACCTCGATCCAAACCACGAACATCAATTTCACGCACACATAAGCTGTATCACTGGTTATTCAATCTGTGCTGCGGCAACACCATGTCCTAATCTTGCAATCGCACATCGATTACTTCCTTTCGATAGTAACGACCATCAACCACCAACCCCCCCACCAAATGCCTAAGCTTCACGTCTAAAATTTGTGCATCAGCACGCCAATTTACTGTGGAGATAATCATGAAATTACTTTATTTCGTGGTTGCTGTTCTTGTGGGGTTTATGTTCACCCCATCTTCAGCAACTGCTAACGAGTTGACCTTGCGCGAAGCGTTTGAAAAAGCGTTGCAAGACAACCCGAATTTACAGAAATATCCTTATCAACAGCGCAAGTTAGAGGCTGAAAAGTTGCAAGCGTCGTTACAACCAAATCCGGTTGTTGGGTTTGAGTTGGAAAATTTTGCTGGAAATGGGGAAAACCAAGGTTTCGATAGCGCTCAAGCAACTTTGTCGTTCAGTCAGCTCATTGAGCTTGGAGGAAAACGCGAACAACGAGTTAAGTATGCGAACGCGCGACAACGCCAACTTGCTGCTGAGTTTAATTACGAAAAGATCGAAACCTTAGCGGAGACGGCTTATCGCTTTTACGAAGTTGTTCGGTTGCAGCAGTTGGCCGAGTGGAATAGCCATCAGCAGCACCGCCTCAACGATGCGATGCAGATAGTCAAAGAGCGGGTCCGATCTGGAGCGGTACCACCATCGGAAGCAACTAAAGTTTCATTGCAACAACGCCAAGTAAGCATCCAATCCGAAGAGATTATTGGAAAGCTTGACCAAGCACGAGCGAACTTAAGTGCAATGTGGGCAGCACAGCCGAACTTTACAGGTGTAGTCGGTAACTTTGATCAATCTTTTGATATTCCTTCACAAGCTGAAGTTGAACAAGCGGTCAATCAAGCGCCAGAGTTTCTTCGTTTACTGGATTCAGAACGGTTACTCGCGGCAAAAGTTGATGCTGTGAAGGCAGATGCTTCTGCCGATCTCAATGTTGGAGTGGGTGTTCGTTACAACAATCAGCTAAATGACACTGGTCTTGTTCTCCAGGCGTCGATGCCTCTTCAACTTTCGAACCCAAATCAGGGAACTCTTGAGGCTACTAAAGCTGAGCGTACGTTAGTTTTTGAACAGCAGCGTTTAATTCGAGACCAGTTGCGCGTTCGTGCTCGATCGCTGTTGGGTCGCATACAAACAAATTATCGCTACTTAGAAAGCATACAAACAGATTTATTACCCCTTGCTAAGCAACTTGTAGATGAAACCACCGATGGCTATCGCCGAGGTCTGCATAATCTTTTAGTGGTTCTGGATGCACAAGATGAGCTAGCTCAGCTTGAACACCAAGTTCTTGAACGCCGTAGTGCTATCCAGAAAGACATTCTTGAGCTTGAGCGAATGACGGGTCAATCATTTTTAGGATCGAAATCATGAATTTTATGAAAACATTTTTTACATTGCTCGCTCTATGCTCAGGGCTAAGCTTATCTGCATTAAGTCATGCTTCAACGGAGCATGGCCATACGGAGACTGAGGCGAAGGGGCCAAATGGTGGAATAATATTAAGCGACGGCGATTTATCAGTCGAGATCACGATCTACGAGTCAGGAATCCCTCCAGAAATGAGAGTCTACACCTACCTAAATGGAGAGGTGATGTCCCCCAAAGAGGTTGAAGTTTCGGTAACCCTACATCGGCTTGGTAACGTCAATGATAACTTGAGCTTCACTCCAGAGAATAATTACCAAGTCAGTAATGAGATCGTCACCGAGCCACACTCGTATGAGGTCTCGGTTTCAGTGAATACAAAAACACAGCGTGCTGAATGGCACTATGAAAGCTTTGAGGGAAGAGCAACATTGTCTGACCGAATTATTGAAAAGGCAGATATTGTGGTTGAACGTGCAGGTCCTCAGACACTTAATTTTAGTGAAACTTTGTTTGGTGTCGTTGCGCCCATAACTGAAAAACTCATCTCAATTACTCCAACTTATAAAGGTAAGGTAACTGGCGTTAAGGTTTCAATTGGTGACCAAGTTTTCGCGGGTCAAACGCTTGCGAAAGTTACCAATGCTGCAAGTGGAGTCAGTTACGATGTTGTTAGCCCTATAGATGGTGAGGTTACTGAACGATTTGTCTCCGCCGGTGAGGTCGTCAACGACGAAACAATGTTCGAAATTGCCGACTTATCCTCGGTCTGGGTCGAACTCTCGGCGTTCCCTGAAAACATTGAGAAGCTTCAAGTTGGGCAAACAGCAGAGGTTTATGATTTACATCAACATGAGCGCAATCTTGGCGAAGTGATTTACATTGCACCAGTAATGACCGGTGGACACATAGCTCGAGCGCGAGTGCTTATTGATAACTCTGCAGGTCATTGGCGGCCGGGAATGCACGTAAAATCTGACGTGAAAACGCGTGAACGCGCTGTGCCTCTGGCTGTGCAAGTTGATGCAATTCAGTCTTTTCGGGACATGCCGGTGGTGTTTGCTAAGTACGGAAACACTTTTGAAGTTCGCATGATAGAACTTGGCGAGAGTGATGGAGAATATACCGAAGTTACTGGCGGTCTAGCTCCGGATACTCCTTATGTGATCGGAAACAGCTACATACTCAAAGCCGATGTTCTCAAAGACGGCGCGAGCCATGACCACTAGGAGGGCGAACTTATGATTGATTTACTGATTCGTTTCGCCGTTCAACGTCGATGGTTGATCATGGCGGCAACTATATTGATAGCAGGTGTTGGCGTTTTTAGTGCGCTTAAACTGCCAATTGATGCGGTACCGGATATTACCAATGTGCAGGTGCAAATCAACACAGAAGCCTCCGGCTATTCTCCGCTAGAAACAGAGCAGCGTATTACTTATCTGGTTGAAAACGCGATGGCGGGTATACCAGACCTCAACTACACCCGCTCAATATCTCGATACGGCTTATCGCAAGTTACCGTTGTGTTTGAGGAAGGAACCGATATCTATTGGGCCCGCCAGCAAATCAACGAACGCTTGCAGATGGTCAGAGGTGAACTGCCTGTAGGCGTTGAGCCAGCGCTCGGGCCAATAGCAAGCGGTTTAGGTGAGATTTTCACGTACATTGTCAGTGCTGACCCTGACGCGCGAGACGAGAATGGGCAACCGTATACAGCGGAGTCGCTTCGTACTTTGCAAGAGTGGGTTATTCGTCCTCAGTTGGTCAAAGTTCCGGGCGTGACCGAAATCAATACAGTTGGCGGTTATGAGCGTGAATATCAAGTATCTCCTCAACCCGGAAAATTGCTCGCCTATAAGATTTCGGTAGACGATATTTTTCAAGCACTTCAGCTTAACAATGCCAATGCAGGTGCGGGTTATATCGAAAAAAATGGTGAGCAATGGTTAGTCCGCTCCCCGGGACAATTACAATCTTTGGATGATATTCGCAACGTTGTTATCACCAAACGTGATGACGCGCCAGTGAGAGTGAAAGACGTTGCTGGTGTGTCATTTGGTGAGGAGTTACGAACGGGCGCAGCCACTGCAGATGGTGAGGAAGTGGTACTTGGTACCGCAATGATGCTAATTGGCGAGAACAGTCGTATCGTTTCCGAAGCGGTCGCTAAGCGATTGAAAGATGTACAGCTTAGCCTGCCGGAAGGGGTTACGGTTGAGCCAGTATACAATCGCACAACGCTGGTCGAAAAAACCATTGCAACGGTCGAAAAAAACCTATTTGAAGGAGCTGTGCTGGTTATTGTAGTGCTCTTTCTGTTGCTCGGAAATGTCAAAGCTGCGCTAATTACGGCGCTGGTGATTCCGTTGAGTATGTTATTTGCTATCACCGGCATGGCCGCTAATCGCGTTTCCGGAAACTTAATGAGTTTAGGCGCAATAGATTTCGGAATCATTGTTGATGGTGCTGTCATCGTTGTCGAAAATGCGTTGCGCCGGCTTGGGTTAGCCCAACAACGATTGGGCCGATTATTGACCACTAAAGAGCGCATACAAGAAGTATTTGAAAGTACGCGTGAAGTGTTCAATCCCGCTGTATTCGGTGTGTTGATCATTATGTTGGTTTATCTACCAATTTTCGCACTTAGTGGCGTAGAAGGAAAGATGTTCCACCCGATGGCATTCACAGTAGTGTTTGCGTTGTTGGGTGCGCTTATTTTCTCTATGACGTTCGTCCCTGCGGCGCTTGCGATTTTCGTGAAAGGCAAAGTTTCTCACGGTGAAAATCGGATTATGCGGGGGGCTCGACGTTTATATGAGCCACTTTTGAACGCGTCTCTTAAACGCCCTGTACTGATTATTGTGGTCGGTTTGAGCTTGTTTGCAGGATCAATATACCAAGCGTCCAAAATGGGCTCGGAGTTTTTACCTCAGCTAGATGAAGGCGACTTGGCATTGCACGCACTTCGTATCCCCGGCACGGGTCTGAAACAATCTGTCGATATGCAATTACAACTTGAGGAAGTGATTGCTGAATTTGATGAGGTCAAACGCGTCTTCTCAAAAATCGGTACTCCAGATGTTGCTACTGATCCCATGCCTCCAAGTGTTGCGGATACTTTTGTGATTCTAAAACCGAAGAATGAATGGGCAGATGCCGAAAAAACAAAGGACGAGTTTGTTGCTGAGTTGCGGGAAGCTGTAGAGCAAATTCCGGGCAACAAATACGAGTTTACACAACCTATCGAAATGCGTTTCAATGAGTTGATTGCTGGTGTTCGCGCTGACGTTGCTGTGCGTATCTACGGCGATGATCTAGAACGGTTGAAAGCACTCGGTGACGAGGCCGTAGAAATCATTGCAGGCGTTAACGGTGCTGCGGATGTCCGCGCGGAACAAATGACTGGCTTACCAACACTGTCAGTGACCCCACAACGTGATCATCTTGCTCTTCTTGGATTATCCGTTCAGGATGTTCAACGGGCAGTTCAGAGCGCTATCGGTGGTTTAATTGCCGGAACAATCTATGAAGGTGACAAGCGATTTCGATTGGTGGTTCGTCTGGATGAATCTTGGCGTACCGATATCGAAGCTCTACGGCAGCTCCCTGTTGCTGTGCCTCAAGCTAATAATCCAGAGCTTCAGTATGTACCCTTAGGCGAAATCGCAGACGTTGAATTGACGGTTGGACCTAATCAGATTAACCGGGAAAGTGGTAAACGCAATGTTATTGTAAGCGCCAACGTTGTCGATCGTGATTTGGGGTCATTTGTTGAAGACATTCGGCAACAATTACAAAGCGACATATCGCTACCAACTGGATATTGGATCGATTATGGCGGTACGTTTGAGCAACTTCAATCAGCGTCTCAGCGTCTAGCAATCGTGGTACCGTTGACGTTATTACTTATCTTTGGACTGTTGTACAGCGCATTCAACTCACTGACAAATGCCTTAATTATATTCACCGGTGTGCCGCTCGCGCTCACAGGCGGTATTTTGGCACTGTCATTACGTGGAATGCCGCTATCAATCTCTGCAGCAGTTGGATTCATTGCGTTGTCTGGAGTAGCGGTGTTAAACGGTGTGGTGATGTTATCCTTCATTCAACAGCTACGAGATGAGGGCAAAGCTATCATTGAGGCTGTGTACGAGGGGGCTCGTCAACGATTACGGCCTGTGCTTATGACTGCATTAGTGGCGAGCTTTGGATTCATTCCGATGGCGTTCAATACAGGCACGGGCGCTGAGGTTCAACGGCCTTTAGCAACGGTTGTCATTGGCGGAATTGTTTCGTCGACATTGTTAACGTTGGTTGTTCTTCCGGCGCTTTACTTATTGATGAGTGGATTTCGACAGCGATCAACTCGGTCATGATCTTATTGCTAATAGAGTTGGGCTTAACGGCCCAACTTTTAGACAAACGTAAAGTCTCCGGCGACTACATTAAAAGAAAACTTGTGGTGCGACCTACTTGATTACTATCGATAAAGCTAAATTTTAGTATTCCAGGTTGTATTTCAATCTATAATAAGTTTAGATAAAATATATTTTTATCAGTGTGTTGCTGGTTAAAGTAAACTCCCGCCAGCTCCACCATATCCAATAAAAAGCCGCTCACTTGAGCGGCTTTTTTGTGCCTGAACGTAGCCTGATTCTGCCGCATCAGCTGCGATGCAAAGGTTGTTATGAGCACTTTATTTTTGCCAATAGGGATTAGCGGAATGGTTATTTTATTTGTTCTGTGGATTTAAGTCAGAGGCAAAGAAATTCAAGTAACTTTTGGCGACCGCTAAAAAGTTTTTTGCGCTATTTTGTACGGTTTCAATTTGTATGTCAGTTATTAATCTTGGTGACTTTTCACGAGGGTCTTCATGGACTATCCATGTGACTGATAGCTCTAACTGATCGAGCGCTTCGACCAGAGCGTTAAATTCAGGAAAACCTTTAACCTCTCCTAACGTTAATTTACCGCTTTTACTAAGTGCAATTGCCTCGACGCGGGCATCCTTCGCTCTGTTAGACAAAATTCTAATATCGCTAGCCGCGCTCATGACGTTGTCGGGTATTAGCTTACCCAGTGCTTTTGATAGACGCGTTGTCATCAAGTTAATACGCTGATTAGTGAATTGTTGGGTTTCTCTTAAGATGTCTTTAACCATTGCTAAGACAATCAACTTGCGCGACTCATTCTCACTATTCTCTATCTATGTGTACCTTGCTTTATTGGCTATTATCACACCTGAGAAGGTTATACCTACGAGCAGTGCATTAAGTATCAAGCCGGCGTAATCAATCCATGTGTAGCTGAGAGTTGTTAAAGTGTCAGCAACGATTTGAGCGTTGGAAAGAGATATAATCGTTGTCATGTCGATTCCTTATAAATGCTGGCTAACTGGTTCTGCTCATCCAGTACTGCGGCCGTCGCTTATCGTGTGCGATGGCGAGTACTTCAATCGTATCCGATGAATGGCGGTAGATAATCGACATTGGAAAATGCTTGAATGATGCTTTTCTTATACTCTCGTGGCCTATGACTTGCCATGCTTCTGGATTCTTAACGATGAGGTCTGTGAGTCTCTCAAACTCATCAACGAGCCGAGATCCCAACTCGGAAACTCGCGATTCATAATAAATTACTGCATCTAAAAATTCGGCTTCCGCAGCGGGATGAACGCTGAGCATTATTTAACGAGCGCTCGTGCTTTAGCCAGCACCTCAGCTATTGATTTCGTTTGAATGTTTCCGTCATCGAGTTCATCCGCACGGCGTTTTGCCTCATCAAGCCATTGCATATTCAGCTCTTCTTTTGAGGGCTCATCTAAGCTTTGAACTAAACGATGAATTAACTTCGCGCGGTCCTCGGAAGAAAGGTGAAGCGCTTCGTCTTCTAACTTCTTTAATTCCATCATAAAACTAACCTCTACGCATACGCATTGAGTTGTTGCGTAGCTAAAATGCCATATTCACTAATCATTGCTCAGTATAGCAAATTTGGTCAACTAGCTCGTGCTCAATCTAATCTTGAAACTTAACTGTTGGGGGGCCGATGTAGTTGTTGGGGTTATTCATCAAGGTAAATAGCTGATGGTTCTTAACATGTCCTATCGTTACACCCACCGATAAACTCAACTTATAACGAATAAAAAAGCGCTTTTTAATTGCTGTTTCTGCTAAGCAGTCTAAAGTTAGGGTCATGGTAGATAAACGATGCATGAGGATCGTTCAGCCCACTTGAGGAAATAGCCAAGATGTTTACAAAAAAGTTGGCAGTAATCTGTGCCGGTACATTATCTCTGAGTGCCTGTAGTAGTTGGGAAGCGGAGCATGAGGCGGCAATGGACCGGGCTCGCGCGCACTCATGGAACCAGATGATGCAAGAGCACAATACACAGCCCAAAGCTTCGGGTCCCAAATGGCAATTACCTTCTGCCCAAGCTGAACGTTATCTTGCGTATTTACAAGACTTGGAACAAACCGATCCAAGTGCGTTTTTTAATGTTGAAAGTGGGCAGGACGTCAGCTGCTCCTTCGATTCTGCAAGTCAGACTTGGTTAATGTATCAACAATCGCCAGAGTCCTTAGCTCGTATACTTGCCACAACCGCAAAATCCGTGCAGCGTCAGCAACTTGACAAGCGTATCCAACTAATTTCTGGAGATTGCTCTTCTGGTCGCTTAGAGGGGCCGTTCAGTGCGATTTATCAAGACCGTTATTATTCTAGTTCTGAATATGTAAACGTTGAAACGCTTGTTGATGGCCGCATTGATGGGTACTTCCGCAATGGCGTCCTTGATGGCGAAGTGCGAGTTATTTCTTTCGACAAATCAAACTTTTCTGGGCAGCCTCGGCAAATTCGCTCCTACAGCATTGGCGTGTTTAATAACGGTGAAAAGGTCGGCAGTCACGTCACTTTATCGCTATCAGAACAGCATGAAACCGTTTATGCCAGCCAAGGGCTAGGGCAAGGGCGCACAAGGACGACCACTTGGACAAATGGTGAAGCAGACACCCATTATCAGCTTTTGAATGATCAGGTTGATGGTTGGATGGAGTTTGCTAGCGCGGTATTACAGGACTCACCGATGTGCTTCCGTGCTGGTGAGAAACAATTAAGCACTGGCTATTGCCATCAAATTAGTCCGGCAATTACACAGCTGGTGCCCGTTCAGCCACCAAGCAATTATGGTCGCCTTCAGGATATTCCCGGTATTAATAACATAGCGATGTTAACGGAGACTGGAAACACCGTGGGTTCCTGGTCTGGAACTGCGAATAACAGCGCACCAATGGCACAACGGGTTGAAACTATTCCAGCCGTTGGTTTTTATCATTGGTTAACGTTACCGACTGAGCAAGATTTAGCGGCTAGCGGTTTAAGTTGGAAGGCTAACCGTTTACAGCAAGTCTTAGCAGGTGATGTCACGGCTCAGCTGAGTTCAAATAGCGCAACCTCATGTGAATTAAACCTAGATACCAAGAACTTATTGTTATTCCAAAAGTCGACATCGGTACGAACCCTTGAGCGTGAAAATCAAGAACGCAACGATCTGTTTTATGAATATGGCCCTGCTGAAATTCGCTTAAGCGAGGGCTCTTGCATCAATGGCAGCATTGCTGGGCGTTTTGTGGCGCACTATAAGTACTGGCATGGCTTCACTACGGGCCAGTACAAAACCATGTTTAATGTATATGGTCGGGTGGAAGGCGAATTCCGCAATGGGCAACTACATGGGGAAGTGCAGCGGGTGTGGCTTAACGATGCGATAAGCGGCTCGATGGCAGGTTCTGAAGTGGGCGCAAGCCTCGCGCAATTTAATGATGGTCGTCGAGTTGATGCAGAATTGCATTTGCAGGCGTTGCCAAAGTTGCAAGCCACGCGGATGGTGCAACTTAGTTCTCGTGATGATAACCGTGAAATGATGGAGATGTGGGTTAATGGCACGCGGCAGATAACGGCTTTAACCAAATATGGTGTGAACGATGGTTTCTTTCAATATCATGAAACCGCCGTCAAGAGCGTGAAGCAATGTTACAAAGATGGCGTCGCGTCGGAAGATACCGCTTATTGTGAGCAACTTTAAGCGGGAAACTCTAAAGTTACCGTAGGTTTGCCGCGCGCGCTTTTTTTGTTTGATACATCTCGCCATCGGCGTAACTCATCAACACATCTGCACTTTCTCCATCATTTGGATAAAGTGCAATGCCGATACTGCAAGAGGGCATGGAGATGTGATTGAACTCGTCGCTAAGCGGTTCAGATATAGCGGCCGTGATCTGTGCCACTTTATTTGAAACCGTCTGTTCCGATTGAACATCGGTTAACAAGATAGTGAATTCATCGCCCCCCACTCGAGCCACGGTGTCGGTTTCCCGAACTTGCTTTTCCAAGCGACGCGCAATAGTGCAGAGCACGTGATCACCCACCGCATGGCCGTGGACATCGTTGATAAATTTAAAATCATTAATATCTATAAATAATAATGCGAAATGATTGTGTTGGCGCCTAGCTACACGCAGTGCAGCATCGAGCCGCTCGTTAAATAAGGCGCGGTTTGCCAATCCTGTGAGCGGGTCATGATGGGCAAGAAAGTATAGTTTTGCTTCGGTTTTTTCCAAGGCCGTCACATCGCGCGCAACACCTATTCGGACCCCATCTTCCTCTGACCAGCGTGCTGACCATAAGATATAAACAATACCACCATCTTTGCGAATGTAGCGGTTACGAAAATCAAGGTGGGGTTGACCATTCATTACTCGAACGATGGAAGCACTGGTGTTGGCGCGATCATCAGGGTGCACATAGTTCGTAATAACTGTTCCTGTTAACTCATCCGCACGATAACCAAGTAGCGCTTCGCACCCGTCGCTTACATAAACAATTTGATCATGCCGGTCTACTACAAAAACGGTGTCCAATAACAAATTAATGAGCTTCGGATAAAGCGCTTGTAGGTTAATTGACATAAGGTTCCGAATCGTCTTTAAAGACAGCTGTGAGCGTCTGCTGCGGCTAAAGTTAATTGTTCTTAGGATACTTTAAAGTGAATTTGAAGTCAGATTAATCATGTCATTTCTTTAAGCATAAGGGTCTGCTGGCATTCGCGCGAATGTGTCATGGAGCAGAGCCCGAGGCTGATTCGATTTTTTAAGGTTTTTAAGTTTAAAAAAATTCACAATTTAATTACAATCTTTGCGTGATCTGTCATAGGGATTTGATTGCAAAAAATAATAAGATGGAGAGAACATGAAATTAAAAACCTTAGTATTTACCTCATTAATAGCTGTAGGACTCAGCGGCTGCGCTAGCCCTGCTCGAGATATTCAGTCGTCTTACGTGTCTCCTAATGAGTATTCGGGAATGACTTGCGACCAAATGCGCGATGAAATGAGAGGGATTTCGAGCCGAGTTGGTCTTTTGGGTGGACAGCTTGATGAAGAAGCTGATGCGGATAAATGGCAAATGGGAGTTGGCTTAGTGCTTTTTTGGCCAGCGCTATTCTTCTTGGAAGGTGGTGATGGTGCTCAAGCAGCAGAATACGCGCAGCTTAAAGGTAAGTACGAGGCAGTAGATACGCAGTATCGGCGCGCTAATTGTGAAAGTGGAAATGTGGCCAACTCGGCGATATAACCGTACTTAACTAGTCTCCTATATCGCCTGACGCGAAAGCGTCAGGCGATTGGCCTACCTACAAAAAATAAAACCCGCCAGATGATCCGCAACGCGCAGTTTTCAATATTATACTCAGTTCATAAACATTTGTTATAGCGCTACGTTGTTGACAACGTGAAAGGGCGGAATTCTATGAAAAAGTTCACTACTACATGTTTAGCCACACTCATGGCCGCGGCTATTAGCCAACCCGTTTTCGCACAAGATGAGAAAACAGCGTTGGTACCCTTGCCATCAGTCGGTGATTTCACCTTAGGTGAAAACGGGTGGGCGTTTGCACTCGGTGCCGGTATTGAGTATGAATCGGCCTACGAAGGTTCGGATGAGTTCGGGTTTGAGTTAGAGCCTGCGGGCGCTATTCAGTGGCGCAACGACGATGATATTTTCTATTTCGCGGGTGAAGCATTGGGCTGGCGTGGTCTGCGTGCCGACGTTTGGCTGTTCGAAGCTACGCTTGGTTTTAATGAAGGCCGTGCTGAGAGCGATTCAGACGATGGCCGCTTAAACGGACTTGGTGAAACCGAAGAAGGCACTGAATTTGTGCTACAAGCTCGCCGAGCGTTAGATAGTGACTGGCGTTATTGGGTAGACGGTCGGGTGGTAACTGGCGATACCGGCAATGTAGGTATTTTGGGTGTTGGCACGCGCTTGGGTGAGCAAACCGATGGCAGCGGCCATGAAATTTCGGCGGTAGTGGTGTTCCATGACAGTGATCAGGCTAACAACGACTTCGGTATTACGCCAGCTCAAGCCACTGCATCTGGTTTAGCGCAAACTAATTTAAGCGGCGGTCTGCGCTCGGTTGCACTGCACTATAATTATCGTCATTACGTTAATAACAACTGGCAGATTTACGTTGAAGGTTTGTACGAGCAATACAGCAGCGACGTATCTGACAGCCCAATTACTCGCAACGATTATGAAGCGGAATTGGGCGTTGGCTTTATTTATATTTTTTAAGCGGCGTTACTGACCACAGCTTTGGGTGCCTTTTTCTTTGCAGGCTTTTTGGCGCCCAAAGCAATGAGTAGTGGCTCGCGTTCACGGGCCAGGAAAAAGGCGAGGTCTTCCAAGGTTTTTTCGTCAGTAATGGCTTCGCTGCGCTCAAGCAAAGGCATGAGCTCGTCGACCATGTCTAACATTTTGTCGTGGGCGTCGGCTTCAGCTTTACTGTTAAATGTCATTTTTTCCTCTCCGTTTCGCACAACAACGTATTGAGTTACTACCGCCATAATTAATCCTCTTGGGTATTTTACGATACTGGTTATTTATACAGTTAGTTAGCGGTGGTTGCAACTGAGCTGTGGGAAGAGTTGCGAAGAATTAGCAGGGCGGTGCAACCCGCCACTAACTAATCGTGTAGCTGCGCTTGAAACGCGCGATATACGCCGTTGGTCCAGCCGAAGCCGAGTTGTACTTCATATTCGCCACCGCTGGCGCGATGGGAAATGTCACACACATTATATTTTTCCAGTACCACACCGTGTTCGGCGTAGTAGTGCTGCACCAAGTTAACCCAGCGCTGCATAATGTCCTGTGCGACCCTGTCGTGGCCATAGCGTTTTAATCCCTGCGCAGCAAACCATTGCAGTGGCGCCCATCCATTGGGGCGATCCCATTGCTGCGAAGTTGCATGTAGGGTAGTGATCAATCCACCTGGGCACATAAAATCTCGTGCCAGTACGGTGGCCACAGCACTGGCCTGCACGTTATCTGCTAGTCCCACAAATAATGGTACAGCGGCGGCCAACGACCAAATCTTAGTGTGTTTAGCGCGGCTGAGATCGATGTCGAAATAAAAACCCTGACCAGCATCATATAAATGTGTATTGATGGCTTGTTTACGCCGTGCCGCGGCCTTGGCGTATGCCACTTGCTGCGTATTATCAGCCACTAATTCACTTAACCGCAACTCAAGCAAATAAAGCAGGGCGTTTAAATCAACAGGTACAATCGCGGTAGTGCGAATGCTGGTGAAATCGTCAGCATCGACAAACCAGCGTGAGCTAAAATCCCAGCCAGATTCGCAAGCAGCTCTTATATGGCGCAATAATTCGCTAGCGTCACCGCTGTCGACAAGGGCTTGCTCAGCACTATCTTCTCGGTAGGACTCCGGGCGAGGGCTGGCATCGCTGTCGTAATAGCGGTTCAAAATACTGCCATCGGCTAAGCGCAGGACGCGATTGTGAGTTGGCGTTGTGCTGCTTAACTGGTCAACACCAGTCATCCAAAACTGATACTCCGCCTCGAGTCCGGCAATAGCGCGGTTGCGTTGCTCCACAGATAACTGATCGGCAACTAAATCAAACAGTAACGCCAATACGGGGGGCTGACTCCGGCTGTGGTAATAGGCGCGATTGCCGTTAGGAATACAGCCAATGGCGGCTTGTACATCGAGAAAATTCTCGAGCATGCTGATCACCACCTCAGTATGCCCATCTTGCATTAAGCCCAGCGCGGTAAAGTAGCTATCCCAGTAATAAATCTCGCGAAAGCGGCCACCAGGCACTACATAAGCGTGTTGAAGGGGAATTAAACTGTCGAATTTGGGCGTATCGGGTTGCCGTTTAAGCACCGTCCACATAGCCGTAATGTAATCATCCACATGGGAATACTGCACATTCGGCAGGGCAATAGGCGTCGGAATGTCGAACTCAGCCGCGACAAACTCAGCCAAGTTAAAATTGGGCCTTTGTTTTTCCTGTTCATAGCGCACACAAATATCGCTCAGCGGGCGTTTACCGATGGCGTCGGCAAAGGTTTTGCTATCTACAAATAGTCCCGCCAGTTGTACGTCATGGAACAGCTGGCTGGCGAAAAACTCGTGCGCTTGTTGCCAACCGCTCATTGGTTAGCCTCAGCGGTTTGTATAGCGCGCGATGCGCGACGAAAGAAGAATAAGGTAAGTAAGATAAGCGCAATCGGGATGAGTAAGAAGTAAAACGCTTGCTGGCCACCCAGGGCATCAAACGTAAAGCCGGTGACAATCGAGCCGGTAGTGCCGCCTAGTGCGGAAAATACCACAATAAGCCCGGTCATCGGTGCGTGCTGTACTTTGGGTAGCGAACTTAACATCACTGAGTTGATCACCGGATAAATCGGCGCCATGGTAAGCCCAATCAGCGGGACTAAAAATGCTGCTAACGGTGCATCTAACCATGAACTAATCGGGGTATCGCCCACATGTTGTGCCAGCGGCAAACTCAACAGCATGGTGGCGGCCATGGCCACAATGCAGAGCATTAGGAATTTATACCAATGCATGTGCTTTAGTACGGCACCAGCAGCTAAGCGGCCGACCGCCAAAGACACAGCAAAAATGCTGGTGATTTGCACGCTCACATCAACGGGTAGTCCAAGCACTTCACGATTAAAGGTGGGTAACCAAGACCCTATACCTTGCTCAATGAGTACATACAAAAACACCGACAGAATAAAAATAAGCACGAGCGGTTGATAGGTAAGCTTCAACATCGCGACAAATTCCGTCATTGCGCCACTTGTTTGCACTGGCGGCTTTTCGACTGGCGCAATAAGCACCACCAAAAACGTGATGGCAACTAAAGCGGCGAGTAGATAATAGACGTTTAACCAACTGAGCGAGGCGGGGTTTGCCGCATCTATAAAGGCCGCAAACACCCAATAGCCAGACAGCACGCCCAGCATAAATATACCTTCAATAATGTTCATGAGTGATGAGTGGGAGCGTGTGTCAGGCGAGAGTTGGCCGATAATGGCATACACCGACACTTTCACTAGTGCAAAGGCAGTACCGACCCCCGCAAATAACAGTTTAATCGCCCAAAACTCGCCAATACTCGGGGTGATGGCGCACAGCAGCGTAACTAAGGCCAAGCCGGCGAGTAATGCCAGTTTATAACCAACTCGGGGAATGAAAGAGGCGATGAGGAATGAAACTAAGGCAATGGATAGATCTTTGAAGCCCTCGAGCGTGCTGGCTTGGGGCTTAGACACATCAAAGCTGGTTATAGATTGCAAGATAACGGTGCCAACGCTGTTGAGCAAGATGGCAAACACGTAGTAACTGGCTGCAATAGCAGCAATAATCAACAGGCGTGGTAGCATAGTCGTTATTCTTTTATGTTGACGATAGTTCGAGTCTAGCGTCATGAAAATGCAATTGCAATCGTTTGCAATTTTCTTACTTTAACCCACGCATTGGTGCGACCTACTGAGCGGTCGAGCGACGCACGATAAGTCGAGTATCAACCACTTGAGAGGCCCCACTGTAGCCTTCAAACTGTTTGATAAGCTCGCTCACCATCATTTCTGCGGCTTGTTGGGTATTTTGTCGAATGGTGGTAAGGGCTGGGTGCATGAGTTCGGCCAAGGCAATATCGTCGTAACCGACAATGCTAACGTCTTGCGGTATGTTCACGTAACGCTCTTTTAGCGCTTTTAATGCGCCTAACGCAATCATGTCACTGACGCAAACAATGCCATCGAAATTCAGGCCATGCTCAAGTATATGTTGGTTCACGTAGTCGTATGCCGCTTTCGAGGTAATATCGATGGCGGCGGTAAGCCGCGGATCAGGCGTTACTTGCTTTTCGTTCAACGCATTTAGATAGCCTTGGTGGCGTTGTTTCATTTCGGCATGCTCAGGATCGCCTAAAAACAGAATACGCTCACAACCGTGGTTTAACAGATACCAAGTGCTTTGATGCCCACCAAATAAGTTATCGCCACCAATTACCGGATAGCGCGAGGGCGTTTTGGGCTCTCCCCATACCACCAGCGGTGCACCAGCTGCAGCCGCCGCATCTATTTTGGCGGTGGTTTTGCCTTGTCCAATCACAATCATGCCATCGGCGCGTTGGCTATTGATAAAGTAATTCGCCCAGTCGTCGGTTGCCATAAACGAATTCGAGAGCAACATTTCGTAGCCGCGCGCGTTTAAAGCCATGTTTAAATCGCCAACTATTTTCAATAGAAATGGGTCAGTCACGCTTTGCTCGGTGTGTTCAACAATATTTAAAATAACCGCAATCACATGGGTTTTTTGAGTGCGCAACCGGCTAGCAGCAGCATTAATGCTGAAGTTATGTTGAATGGCTAGGGCTTTTATTTTATCGCGAGTTTGCTGCTTGATGAGCGGATTATCTTTTAACGCACGCGATGCAGTAGAGGTAGAAACGCCCGCGAGTTCCGCTAACTTTGCCAAAGTGAGTTTGCTGTCTTGTTTTGCCATGTCAGTTTCGTTGCCGTTTATGATTCTATTTTGTGCACGATGATAGCCGTGAAAATGCGGTATCTCGACTAAGGTCTAATGTTGTAGCCTGCATGTCTAGGGATGTTGCGGTGTTACTGGCTTATTGTAAACAGGATTTAACAAAAATAAGCGATAAAGTTGCAATCGTTTGCAAATTGGTTCTTGCAAACGATTGCAAGGCGAACTATGTTGACGCTGCGGCTTTGGTGAACGGCCAAAAAATAGACACTAAGTTCATCAACTATGAAGCTAGATTTTGTTTAATACAAAACAACTAACAATAAAAATCACAGAACATCAGTCAGGAGCACACCATGAATAAGTTGTTCTCGAGAGGTCTACTCGCCACAGCTATTTCTGCAGCGCTAGCCAGTACGGCGTTTGCCCAAGAAGCAGCCACTAATGAAGAACAGAACGACAATGCGGAAGTTATTGTTGTAAGCGGTACCCCAGGTGGTGGTGGTATTCGTAAAATCGATGCCAGTTTCGCGGTCACCAATATCGACGCATCGGACATCGACAAGATTTCACCAAAGTCTACCGCTGACTTATTCAAAGCCATTCCTGGTGTTTGGGTTGAAAGTTCAGGCGGTGAGTCAGGCGCTAACGTGTGGGTTCGCGGCTTCCCAGGTGGCGGTGATGCGCCATTCCTGACGATTTCATTGGAAGGTTCACCCGTATACCCACCATCAACTTTATCCTTTCTTGAGAACTCACAAATTTTCCGAATTGATGAAACTATTGAAATGGTTGAGGGCTTACGTGGCGGTCCAAACCCCATCGTGAGCAACGGCCAGCCAGGCTTGACCACTAACTTCCGTTTGAAGCGCGGTAGCGATACGCCAGAGGCATTGGCGAAATATTCTGTGTCTGACTACGGCTTAAATCGTATCGATGTAGTGGCGAGTGGCGCACTTGCCGACGACTTCTACTACATGGTCGGTGGTTATGTGAAAAGCTCTGAAGGTATTCGTGAAGCTGGGTTTAACTCAGAAGAGGGCAACCAATTCACGATTAACCTCACCAAAGAATTTGATAATGGTGAGTTGAATTTTTACACCCGTCAAACCGACGACAAGGGTACTTGGTACTTACCAACGCCATTAAACATTGAAGGTATTGATGCAAACTACACTCAAATTGGGCCACTAAATCGTCAAGCGACGGTTAACTTTGGCCCAAATAATGCCAATTCTGAGCAATTTGACTTTGGCGAAGGCCGTGGTTGGGATGGTTCAGTCAGTGGTGGTAGCTTGCGCTTGAATTTAGCCAATGACTGGCGCTTAATCGACCGCTTTAACTTCACCAAGGGCCAAGCGAATACCTTTGGCCTAGTGCCAGCTGGGGCCGCCACTACGGTGGGTGCTGTTGCCGACAATGGCATGAGCGCAACCGGTGCGGTTACCGGTGAAGTGTATGATGCCGCCACCCCAGTGCAGCAAATCGGTCGTTGGGTCGTATTGAAAGATATTGAGTCTTTCACCAACGATTTAGCTATTTCAAAAAGCTTTGAACAGTTCGACATTTCATTCGGTTTATACACGGCTTCAACCAAAGCCGATGACTGGTGGAGTATTGGTAACGAGGCTTACCATGTGTTGCAGCCAGGCGGCGAAATGCTGACCGGCATTCAGTGTAATGACACCGAAGTGAGCTGTGGATTTGATTACGACATTAGTTCAGTGGGTGATGCACAAACCACGGCACTTTATACTGCGGGTTCTTGGTTTGTGAACGATGAACTTACCATTGATGGTGGTATTCGTCGCGAAGGCCATGAAGTGAACTACACCGTAGACGAAGGCTTAGACGGCACCGTTGATAAACCTGTGGTTTATGATGAGAGCAAAACCTCGTGGACCTTAGGTGCAAACTACAAACTCAGTGATTTCAGTGGTGTGTTTGTACGTGCCAACCGTGGTTACAAAATGCCATATTTTGACGACTTCCGTGATAACTACGGCGTGTATTCAAATGGCGAAACCTTAATTAAAGAAGTGACGCAAACTGAATTTGGTTACAAGTTCATGAGCGATAGCATCCGCTTCTTTGCCACTGCGTTTGCTAACGAAGTACAAGGCGATACCTTTGTGCGTCGTCCGGGCGTACCTGCTGAAATCTTAACGAATGAAGCATACGGTATTGAACTTGATGGTCGTTATGATCACATTTCAGGCTTCTCGTTAGCGCTAAACGCGACCATTCAAGAAACTGAGATCACGGATAGCCCGACCAATGAAGGCAACGAAGCACAACGTCAGCCAGGCTGGCAGTTCCGTGTTACGCCAAGCTATGAGTTTACTGTGGCCGATATGCCATCAACGGTTTACGCCAACTTCACTGCGGTAGACGATCGCTTTGGTAACAACGAGAACACGGTAACGCTAGAAGGTTATGAGAAAATCGACTTCGGTTTAATGGTTGATGTATCAAACCAAGTGCGTTTGCAGCTAGCGGTTGATAACCTAACTGACGAACAAGGTATTACCGAGGGTGACCCACGTAATCCTGAAGCGCCAAACGGCCGCTACATTATGCCGCGTAGCGTCGTGTTTAGTGTGCAATACTCGTTCATGTAAGCATTATTGTTAGACCAATAATGAGTTAAAAAGCCCGGCTGATGCCGGGCTTTTTTATGGAGGTTATTCAGGCAGATAATACGGCCTCTATGGGCACATCAAGTTTTAGGGTGGCAATATCGTCGGCCCGGGTTTTGCCGCGGGTGAGCAGGGCGATGGGCTGTTCCGCAGCATGGGCTTGCTGGGCAAACCGATAACCCGAAAATACCATTAGTGAGGAACCAATCACTAATAAGCCACCGCTGTTGCTCAGTGCTCGCTGCGCGGATTCAACCCGCTCGCGTGGCACGTTATCGCCAAAATACACCACGTCAGGTTTTAAAATGCCATCGCATAACGTGCAGTTCGCGACTTCAAAGTCGTCAAAGTTGGCGTCAATGGCAGCATCACCATCGGGTAGTGGCACAGCATTATCTATTGCCGTGCTTAATGCTGCGAAATGCGGGTTCAGCGCTAAACAGCGTTCGTGCATTTCTAATCGAGGTGAGCGTGCGCCGCAGCTCATACAGATCATGTCGTTGGCATAGCCATGCAGATTAACGACATCGGTGGCGCCAGCGCGCTGGTGCAGGCCATCCACATTTTGAGTGATGATAGTGCCAATTTTGCCTTGCCGTTGGAGTTGCGCAAGGTAATGGTGGCCGGCATTGGGCTGGGCATGATAAAGCACCGGCCAGCCGTGCATCGACCGCGCCCAGTAGCGCTTGCGCATGGCCTCGCTGCGCATGAAGTCTTGATGTTGAATGGGCGGAGCGCTTTTCCAGTTACCTTGTGCATCGCGGTAATCGGGAATGCCTGAGGCCGTGCTTAAGCCTGCACCGGTTAATACCGTGAGTGGGCCATGCACGTTTATGAGCGCATCAAATTCAGCGCGGGCGGTTTCAATGTCGGTAATTTTCATACTAGTTATTACGTGAGAAGCAGCTAGCTTGGACGTAAATCACCGTGTAAAAATTTCACCACGAAAATAACTTTGCCATAAGTTTCAAATGACCATTTAATGCAATCATTCAGCGCTTGCATGACGGCGTCGTAATCACCGAACACCTGCGTACTTAAGGTATTGGTAAGCACCAATACGTCTTTGTGTTGCGCTAAGCGAGAATTGAGCAGGTCAATGAAACCCTTAATAGGCGGAATATAATCATCGGCTAGCGGATACTTACTAATATCAATCGTGAGTTTCACCATTTACTCCTTAATAATAAAACGACTAACGGCCTCGTCGGCAACTTGAATCTCATGTCTTTACCTGCTGTTGCAAGCGCTGATTTTGAGCTTTAATTTCGCCGAGATACTTAGAGTTATTCTGCATTGCGAGCTCAAGTGCACGAGCTGAAGCGGCTAACGCCAACTGATGTTGATTGGCCAGCGAATAGGCAGTTGCGAGACTATCCCAGAGCATATCAGAGCGAGGGTATTCGGCGGTGCCCGCTTTAAGAATATCAATACCCCAGGTTACTTGTTGCTCGTATGCAGCTTTCAACCCAAAGACGTTGTATTGGTGGGCAGATAATGCAAAGTTGTGACCAGAGCTTTTGGCGTACTCTTTATAATAGCTCTGCAACTGTGCTAGCGATTTAATTTCGATATTAGGTACAGCATTAAATTCGGAGAAAACCGCTTTTAAACCCTCGATATTCCCTATAAGCGGCGCTGTATCGTGCGTTTCCGCTGGAAACGCTTGGCTTGTGGTTCGTGGAAATGACGATGAAAGTTGTTGTATCGCAGCCTCTAGCTGCGCAAATCCCGCTGCCATTTCACCGGGCTCATTGGCCATACTGACATACCAATTGGCAGGCGTAGCAAGTGCTTCCGAATTCAGTAACTCAAAATTATTCCACCACAAACTTGGACTTATTGAAATGTAGGCCGAAAAATTATCGGCATGCTGCAGCGCTAAATAACTAGTAAATAAACCACCGAGCGAGTGACCAGAAACAACCACAAAATCATTGATGCGATAAGTGTTTCTTAGTTGCGGCATTAACTCCTGCTGCAAGAACGCTAACAAATCATTCGCTTTGCCAGATCGTTCGATAAAATCAGGGTGCTCCGTGGGCGTATAAAGTTTTAAGCGTTCGCTTAAGGCGACGCCAACAACCATCATTTCTGGGATGACCGCATAAGTGCTTAAAAATTGCGTGCTGCCATAAATGTGGTCAAATTGCGTAGCGCCATCGAGCACGATAAAAACAGGATAGTTGGTGGTATCAGAGTGATTGTAGCTCTCTGGCAAACCTACTTGTATCGTAATGTCGGAATTTAGCTGTTTAGATTGCAGTACTGCCAAATGACTGCGGGTAAGCTCAGCTGCGCTCGCTTGATGGTGGCAACAGATGACTGCAAAAAATGCGATAAAGCACAAACTGGCGGTTTTAATAGCTGGCATAGCCAAGCCCTTGTTTCATTTAGCGTTGGCATTTAAGTGTATCGGCACCGAGCAACGCTGACAATTTGAAATGCCTGAATCAGACAAATAACTGGCGTAAGATTCGTGCTGGCGATTATACTTTTCGCAGCCTGATTGCAACGGGAGCTAACATGGGTTTTCGTCAACAAATTGCACCTGCCACACAAGCGGAATTACACCAAGCGAGCCAGCAACGATTAGCCGGCAATGCGAAGGGTGAATTTCATCATTTAGAGCGCGCCCATGTATTGGGGCAGGCCTCTACTTACTGGCATGTTGTGGTGCACATGAAGATGCTCGGCTGGGGCTGGCGTCAGCGCCAAACGCGGGAAATATTGGGGCAACTGCTGAGAATTGTGGGGGCGGCCACTAAAACTGTATTTGGTTGGGTGCCCGCAGGCAATACTGGCGGCGCAAATGTTAGCCCGTTCAAGCCAATGCCGATTACTGCCGATTTAGCGGCAAGGATTAGTGCCGCACGTCAAGCGACTGCTAACGCGAGCAAAAAATAACGCGTAAATTTGCCAAGCGTTACCAGCAAGGTAAATAGCCAGAACTTCACCCGCACAAATCCCGCTACCAACGTAAGTGGGTCGCCGATGATCGGCAACCACGCGAATAGCAAACTCCATACGCCATAGCGCGCAAACCACTGCTCTGCTTTAGCTAGGCTGGCCAGACGCCGCTGCTGGCGCTGATTGAGCTGCTCAGCACCAATCCGCAACCCCTGTCCTAAGCCATAGTTCACCATAGAACCCAGCACATTGCCGGCGGTTGCAGTGAGTACTATTGGCCAAAATGGGTAGTCGTTTAGCAATAGTCCAGCCATGACCGCTTCCGACCCCATCGGCAGCAGGGTAGCGGCAATAAATGCACTGAAAAATAAACCAACGTAAGCACTTAACATGGCAGTTCATGATGCGGAATAAGGCACTTAGAGTAAGTTAAAAGTACGTAAAACCGCAAACTTTAGGCCGCGGTGGTACTCCCATAGGTCGCAAATCGCTTCGCTAACTGACAGGAGAGTACGAGCATGCGACGCTTAGTCATAATGAGTACATTAACCATGGTGGTAGCCACCGGCTGCGCCAATATGAATAACACCCAAAAAGGCGCGACTATTGGTGCCATTGCCGGCGCACTCATTGGAAAAGGAACCGGTGACCATGATAAGAGCCGCTATATTTGGGGTGCCGCAGTAGGCGCGTTGGCAGGCAGTGCCATTGGTAACTACATGGACCAACAAGAGCAGGCGCTTAGAGAGGAGCTAGCCGGCAGTGGCATTAGTGTGGTGCGTGATGGCGACCAGATCCATCTGCAATTGCCGAGCAACATTACCTTTGCTAGCGGGAATGCATCAATAAGCCCCAACTTTGCGCCCATTTTGCAGGATGTAGCACGGGTTTTAAATGAGTATGAAAAAACCACTTTGTTGGTGGCAGGCCACACCGATAGCACCGGTGAAGCCAGCTATAACCAACAGTTGTCGGTGAATCGAGCGACCGCTGTGCAAAATAGATTGCTCACGCATGGCGTTGATAGTCGTCGGTTAACTGTGGTTGGCTACGGTGAATCAATGCCAATTTCCAGTAACAACACCGATGCCGGGCGTGAGCAAAATCGTCGAGTTGAACTTACGATTGTGCCGAATCAGGCCTAAGATAACGGACTAGCGGCGTGCTCGTTTATTGCGCCGCTGCCACCACAGATAGCCGCCGGTTATAGCCAATAGTAATGGTAACAAACCGATAAAACTGTACAGTATTTTTATCGGCAGCCCACCCCAAGTGCCAAAATGTAGCCGACGAAAAGCGTCTAGGGTTTTTAATCCGACATGCTGTTCATTCAGGTTGTAGGTGCTTTCATATAAGCCGGTCCAAGCGTTGTAGTTCGATATGCTACCGTAATTGCTTAATAGTGGATTAGCGGTAGGGGCGCGGCCGAATACCGTAAAGGGTAATTCGGGCTCATACGGGAACAATAAATAAGTGGGCTTAAAGTCGTCTATTCGCCTACGACTGTCAGCAACCAGCGCATCAATACTCACGTCATTACTGTAGAGTCTTTCGGTCATGATGTGATGAGTTTGACCGCCGCCATGCTCTGTCCACTCCTCGTAAAATATTAAGCCGTTGTAATACACGCCGGTCACGCCGAGTATGAGCAGAATAGGAGAGGCAAAAGTACCCGCCATTTTATGCAGATCACTAAATACTGTCAGTAAGCGCTGATCCCAGCGTAAAGTGAAGAAGCGCGCCCAAAATCGGCGATAAATAATAAGTCCAGACACCCCCATAAAGAGTAAAAACAAGCCCAATACTAGCGTAAGCAATAGACCGAAGTGTTCAGTCGCAAAGTTGAAATCTAACGCCTTCAGGTCGTTCAACAGTAGGGTGTAATGCAGTTCTAGAAGCCAGTCTGTGAGGTAATGTCCAGGCTCAGTCGGCTGACTTTGTAATTCACCGGTGTAGGGGTTTAGATGTATTTTGTGCCAGGCATCGGTACCGTGCTTGATAACAAACACCCGATCAGCTTCGTCATGACCCGCCGGGAATATTTCCCAACTGCCAATTTCGTAATCCGGTAATTGTTGCTGAACTCGTTGTTTTAGAGTGTCGAGCGGCAAGCGGTCCGCCTCATTAGATACAAGCGTTGCAACTTCTGGCAGCAGCCAAGCGTCGATTTCCTTTTTGAACACGAGCAGACTGCCCGTTAGGCAAATAAGCAGAAAGGGGATCATAAAAATGATCCCCAGCCAACCATGCCATTTATGCAATGTTTTACGCATAGTCAGGTCCGAAATTTAGAATTTATAAGTGAGGTTTACGCTGAAATTACGCGGCGCGCCGTAATAACCCTGCGCCCAGAGTAAACTGTTTAGGTACTTCTCATCGGTCGCATTATTAACGTTAAAAGTCAGGCCTAATGCGTCATTGAAACGATAGTTGGCCATAAGGTTGAGGCGACCATAGGCCGGTTGGGTAGTGATGATGGTGTCGCCGGCATTGGCGTAGCTCGGTCCAACCACACCTTGCACTCGGGATATATCGGTTTGCCACAGGTAGGTAGCGCCAACCGTGAGTTGCTCTAATGTACTCGGTGTATAAGTAATGGAGCTTCGAAGCAGATGCTCAGGGGTGTAGTCCTCTACCAGCCGATCGCCGTCGAGTTCAAAGGACGTAAGCGCAATATTGCCTTGTAGCCCGGCTACCAGCGCGGGCAATAGTTCGCCGGCAAGTTCTAATTCAAATCCTTTACTTTCAATACCATCAACAGCGCGATATATCGGCTCTGGAATACCGGTAGCTGGATTAATGGCATCGCCAGCACCAACGCCAAGGTTCTCTTGCTGAACAATAAAATACGCGGCCGATAGTAATGCTGAACCATCAAATAAGTCTGCCTTTACACCCACCTCTGTGTTCTTCCCAGTGAGCGCCGGTAGTCGTTCGAAGTTTTCATTACGCAGGTTCTGCGCCATGAAGGTTTCGGTGTAAGAGCTGAACAACATCACTTCTGGATTGACAGTGTAGGTCACGCCCACATAAGGAATAAATTCGGCTTCGTCGCGGCTATTATCGACGCCATAGCCAAAGCCATCGGTGGTAAACTCGTTGTAACGGCCACCCACTAGTACTTTTAAAGCATCGGTAATACCAAGCCGTGCTTGCGCATAGAGTGCGCGTTGGGTGTTATCGATCACACTACCAGCCGCACCATCTGTAAACTCAGGTAAGGGCGTAGCGCCTGTCCAAGTGGGTATTGCTGGCATTACCGGAAAGCCGTTGCCAGTGTGAAAGTCGTACAAACTGGTATCGGTATAATCTAGTCGTGCCCAGTTGGCACCGACAACCACTTCATGGGTTTGTCCCCATGCCTCAAAGCGGCCGTTTACGTAAACGTCTAGCGTATCTTGTTTGTCGTCTAAGTCGTATTCGCTGCCATATCCAATTAAGCCAAGGCCCGTTTGCGGATCGAGTCCGACTGCAGGATCGGCTAAGTAGGTGTAGAACAATAAACTATCTTCATCGGTGCGGACTCGGTTGTAAGCGATACGTAAGTTCCAGTAGTCATTAAGCGCGGTTTCTACATCAATAAAACTCCGGCTTTCGCGTACATTCCACTCGGACCAGTCGGCGGCAATATTAGTGCTGGTGGCGAAGTTGGTTGGGGTGCCATCGCCATAGTAGAGCGTAAGTGCACCCCATAAGTTGCCATCGGTTTCGCTATTGGTCTCACTGTGACCGAGAGTGATTAGCGTGGATGCAGTGGGGGCGTAGTCAGCAACCACATAAAACACCTGGCTTTCATTGGCATAGCGATCAAGGTACGAGCCACGCTCATCTGCAACAACTACAGCTCGAGCGCGCCAAGCATCATTAATGGCTCCAGAAAAATCACCTTCTAAACGGTAACTCTCCCATGACCCCACCGTGGCGCTAACACTACCTTGCGTTGCAGAGGTCGGGCGTTTGCGTACTAAGTTGATGGTCGCTGAAGGACTACCGATTCCGGTCATGACGCCATTTGCGCCATGCACAATTTCAATTCGTTCATACAACGCGGCATCAACGCGCCCATGAGTATTATCGTTGATGAGCGGTAAGCCTAAGCCATCAATTTGAAAATTGTTCACCGCGAATCCGCGTGAGGTGTAATAGGTGCGGTCGCTCTCTACTTGCTCTACGTTGACGGTGGCTGAGTTTTCCAACGCGCCATTTAAATCGTTAAGGCCGAAATCACGCAGTTTTTCCGCAGTGATGACCGTAATAGTTTGTGGGATTTCCTTTATGGTAAGGTCGAGTTTAGAGGCTGATTGCTGCGCTTCAGCAAGATAACCGCTAGTTTGCTCTCCTTTTACTTCTAGGCGTTCAATGGCTGCTTCAGTTTGATCAGCTTCGGCGGAAGCTTTAGAGACACTCAATGAGGCGCTGAGTGCGACGCTAATCGCGATGGCAAGTGGGGAGAGTGGTTTCACAACAACATCCTTAATTAAGTTCGTGACGAGAATGCTGCATATGATAATCTAAATGATAACCGTTATCAATTAGGTTTTTGTGTTTATCTACCTCGCGCAGATTGCAGTTTAACCAAGCAGTGCTATCGTTAATTCCTCACTTTATTTTCTGGAGTAAGCATCGGTCATGTTAGCGACACATACTTTTAACTCTCCGCTTGGTCAGCTCACGGCGGGGGCCTCACAGCAGGGCATATGCTTGTTGGCTTTCGGCAGCCAAACCGATGCAATCTCGGTTATCCGCCAGCTTGAACGTTCCCAAAAAAGTTTGGCAGAGCCGCTTGAACTTCCAATATTTCAGCAACTGCAACAGCAGTTAGATGAGTATTTTAAGCGCCAACGTCAGCAGTTTGAATTGCCCTTAGACTTGCAAGGCACTGAGTTTCAACAACAAGCTTGGCAAGCGCTGCAAAACATTCCTTATGGTGCCACGCGCAGCTACAAAGAACAGGCCACGGCGCTGCAACGACCGACAGCGGTGCGGGCGGTTGCACAAGCAAATCGTACCAACAAATTGGCGATTATCGTCCCTTGTCATCGCGTGATTGGCAGCGATGGTTCACTAACCGGTTATGCGGCAGGTATTGAGCGTAAACGCTGGTTGCTGGAACTCGAAGCCGCTTGAACTATATCTGCCTGCTTTGCGTAGGTGTATATACAGCATAAATTTTATGAACAACAGTAAGCGAAAAGGAGTTTAAGCATGGATATTTTGTATAAAGCAAAAGCCACATCAACGGGTGGTCGTGAAGGTCAATCTAAAACTGATGATGGAAAACTAGAGGTTAAGCTCTCTACGCCAAAAGAGATGGGCGGTTCAGGTGGTGAAGGTACTAACCCTGAGCAACTATTCGCTGCCGGCTATTCGGCTTGTTTTCTTGGTGCATTAAAGTTTGTTGCAGGGCAAGCGCAGGTATCAGTACCTGAAAACGCCAGTATTCGCGCCGAAGTTGGGTTTGGTAAGTTAGATCATGGCTTCGGGATTGACGTGGATTTGTATGTGAAGTTGCCTGGGTTAGACAAATCGCAAGCCGAACAGCTGGTCGCAGATGCGCACGAAGTATGTCCATATTCCAATGCGACGCGCGACAATATTGATGTCCGTTTGCACACTGAGGTGTAAGCGCAGGTAAAACCCGCGACTTTCATTTGAGAAGCACGAATCACTGCCGCATAATAGCGGCAGTTTTTTTATGGGTTCTTCAAACTGGGGTAAGCGCGTGAAAGTAGGCGTTTTTGATAGTGGGGTTGGTGGCTTAACGGTGGCCAAAGCGCTGCAACAGAGTGGGTGTTTTAGCGATATTTTATATTATGGCGACACCGCGCGAGTGCCCTATGGTAGCAAGGATTCGAATACCATCACGCGCTATGCGCTTGAAGCCGTCGAGTTTTTTAATGGCGCGGACGTAGACTTTGTCGTAGTCGCTTGCAACACAGTTAGTGTGACCGCGCTCAACGCGATGCAGCTGTTCTCGAATAAACCTGTGTATGGCGTGTTAGAACCCGGTGTGATGGCGCTGCAGCAGCTTGATTCAGTATCACCTCAGAGCCGAATTTTAGTCATTGCCACGCGTTCAACCATTGCTTCAGGTGCTTACCAAGCGCGTATTAAAGCGCTCGGGTTTGAGCAGGTAGAGGCGATGGCAACCCCGCTGTTTGTGCCGATAGTGGAAGAAGAGTTATTTACCGGACCGGTGTTGGACGCTACGCTGAATCATTATTTTGCTGATAAGTTTGGCGGTATCAATGGGATGGCGCAAACGCCAGATGTAGTGCTGCTGGGCTGCACCCATTTCCCGCTTATTGCAGGGCAAATCTCACGCTATTTTGATGGTGCTCAAACCATTCATTCGGGTGAAGCTATGCTGGCCTGGTTGCAACAAAACCTGCCACTTTCAGCAGATTTCGACATGACTCCGATCCGCATTATTGCCACCGAAAATGTAGCAGCAGTAAAGCGCACCGCAGTGCGTTGGGGCTTGCAGCTAATTGCCTAACCCCTCAACTCAATACTTGTCATAATACTGCAAGCCGTGGGTGTCGTTATGGGTAAGGAATATACTCGTCCTCATCACCAACGACTGGGGTGAAAGTCTGCTCACGCCAGGCTTGTTTGGCTTTCTCAATACGCGCTTGGCTGCTCGAGACAAAGTTCCATTCCATATAGCGTTTACCTAGGCTTGCACCCCCGATAATAGCGATACGGCTAGCGCTGGTGGCGCGAATGCGCACATTATCCCCAGCATTTTTTGCAATGGCAGTCATGCTGTAAGTGGCAAGCGCTTGGCCGTCGAGTTCAAGCGCTCCATCGGCTACATATACCGCTAACTCAGGTGCGCTGGGTAGCGTTAACTGCTGTCCAGCTGTTAATTGTGCTTCGACGTACAGGGTTTCGGATAGCGTTTTAACGGGGGAGGTGACGCCGTAAGCCGAGCCTATCATTACCCTCACTAGCACCTGCTCTGGGGTTGCTGTTGGAATGTCTGCAGCAGGGTAGTGCAAGAATTCTGGTGGGTGTTCTTCATGTTCCAGGGGCAGTGCCAGCCAAAGCTGTAACCCATGTAAACTGCGTTGTTGTTGCTGGCGCTCGTCTCGCTCGCGCTCTGAATGCACCATGCCCGAGCCGGTGATCATTAAATTAATATCGCCTGGGCGGATAGCTTGCAGGCTGCCAATGGAGTCCCGATGTAGGATCTCACCTTCGAATAAATAAGTGACAGTAGCTATACCAATGTGCGGGTGTGGGCGCACGTTAAGCCCTGGACCGGGTGAGAATGATGCCGGCCCCATATGATCAAAAAATACCCATGGGCCAACACTTCGAAGGGCGGTTGTTGGGAGTAATCGCCGCACTTGAAAACCACCTAAATCTCGAATTTTCGGATTGATAGTGACAGCTATTGCGCCTTGGTTTTGGCAGGCAACGTCGCAACTCGATTCAAGCTGCTCGCGGGTGTTGCTCATTAGTGTATCCATCTTTTTATTAATGTGGTTGTGGTATTTTTAGCATAAATCAAGGCGCCAAACAGTGAGAATAAATCGTATTAAAAATAATGGTCAGAGTAGTAGCGAGCGTTTTATATACGATTAGTGCATAAGTTATAACTCATTAAACTTATACAAGTTACTTCAAATTGCGCGACAACAGGCAGCGCCACCCAATACTTACCTATCTTTACAAAGCGATAAGTCGTATCAATAACAAAATAAATACATAGTATTCTATCAATTTTATTTGTAAGAGTTGTTTACAAATTTTTCACAGATGATAAACCTAACAAGTCGATAAAAATCGACAAATCATTCATAAATATTGATAGGTTTACTAATGCTTAATAAAAACAATAAGATAAAAAGTTGTGCTTTGGCTGTCGCCTTAGCTACCACCTTAAGCAGCCTAGCCGTATCGGGTTCCGTTCTTGCCAAATCACCTAATCAGCCGTTACCGGAACGTGGTAAAGCCACGCAATCTACGGTGAACGATGATTTAGCGGTTGGCTTCATTGTGAAGTTTAAAAAAGAATCGCAGCTAATGCGTGATTTGGCGCAAGCCAACAAAGCCACAGGATTAGCTCGCGCAGCTGAAGTAGCGAACGTAAACAGCCGTGTTGCGCAGCAATTTTCTGGTCAATTAGGGCAGCAAATTACATTTAATCGCGGCATGGGCTTACCGGGACGTTTCGTGTTTGATACCGAAACTCGGATACCGGCCAAACAAGCTGAGAAGTTACTTGAGCGGTTAGCGCGTCATCCTCAAGTTGAGAGTGTAGAAGTGAACCGTTTACTTCGTCCGCTAGCGACCGTGAACGATCCGCGTTTTGATGATCAGTGGCATTATTATGAGGGCACGGGTGGCTTGAATGTAGAGCCGGCCTGGAACGATGCGACCGGCTCCGGAACTGTGGTTGCGGTGCTAGATACTGGCTATCGTCCCCATGCTGATTTGGTCGGTAATATTTTACCGGGCTATGACATGATCTCTGACAGTTTTGTCGGCAACGATGGTAATGGTCGCGACAGCGATGCCCGCGATCCCGGGGATTGGGTCAGCGCTGGCGCTTGTGGTGGCGGCTTCCCCGCACAAAATCAATCGTCTAGCTGGCATGGCACCCACGTGGCAGGCACTATAGCTGCGGTAAGTAATAACGGCACTGGTGTTGCTGGGGTTGCTTATAACGCCAAAGTCGTGCCAGTGCGCGTGCTTGGCCGTTGTGGTGGCACCACGGCGGACATTGCTGACGGTATTATTTGGGCATCAGGTGGTTCAGTGTCTGGCGTACCAAGTAACGCTAACCCAGCCGACGTGATCAATATGAGTTTAGGTGGGCAGGGTAGTTGTTCAAGTACCACCCAGCAAGCCATTAATATTGCGCGCAACAACGGCTCGACCGTGGTTATTGCGGCGGGTAACAGCAACGCCAACTCGTCTAACTTTAACCCTGGCAACTGCAGTGGGGTGGTGAATGTAGCCTCAACGGATCGAGATGGTGGTCGCGCTTATTACTCCAACTACGGTTCGAATGTAGATGTCGCGGCACCAGGTGGCGCTCAGTCATTCGCTAACGATCCGAACGGCGTGTTGTCGACATACAATTCAGGCTCGCAAGGTCCGGCTTCTGATAGTTACGGCTACAGTCAGGGCACCTCAATGGCGGCGCCTCATGTTGCTGGGGTCGCGGCGCTTATTAAACAAGCTGATCCGGGTGCAACACCAGATGAAGTGGAGAGCATTTTAAAAGCGAGCACGCGTTCATTCCCGGCCAGCTGTAGTGGCTGTGGTACTGGTATCGTAGATGCTTTTGCAGCGGTTCAACAAGCCCTGGGCAATGGCTCTGGAGGCGGTGGCGAACCGGGTGATAACACCCTCAGTAACGGGGTTGTAGTTGGCAACTTAAGCGGTGCAACGGGTAGCCAAACTTTCTACACCTTAACTGTACCAAGTGGTGCCACTGACTTAAGCTTCACGATGTCGGGCGGTTCTGGCGATGCCGATTTGTACGTACGTTACGGTTCGCAGCCAACCACGGGTGAATATGAATGTCGGCCGTACTTAGGTGGCAACAACGAGTCTTGCACCATTAGCAACGTGCAAGCGGGTACTTATTACGTCATGATCCAAGGCTATAGTGCATATAGCGGTGTGTCTTTGGTGGGCGAGTTCACTGCCGGCTCAGGTGGTTCAGGTGCAGGTGGCGGTACCATTGAAAACCTATCGGCAACGACTGGTAACTGGGTTCGTTACACCGTGAATGTGCCAGCTGGTGCTAGTTCGCTTGAAGTGGCCATTGCTGGTGGCACCGGCGATGCTGACTTGTACTTGAACTTCGGTACTCAGCCAAGCACGAGCGATTGGGATTGTCGGCCGTATCAAGGCGGTAACAACGAAACCTGTACGGTGAATAACCCGCAAGCTGGTACTTACCACATCGGGGTGCGTGCTTACTCGAGCTTTAGTGGCGTGACGTTAGACGCTTACTACGAGTAACTACCGTTAAAATACTCATGAGTTAGCTTGAGTTTAAAACGCCGCACCAATTCATCTGGTGCGGCTTTTTTATGGGGGTTAGGGCAAGAAAAAGACGATCGCTACGCACCCTAAAAACTGAATAAAAGACAGTGCTACTGCAGCCGACGCCACATCTTTCACAATTTGACTCAGTTCGTGAAGCTCAAGACTGATCCTATCAATCGTTTTCTCAATGGCGGTATTTAACAATTCCACGATCAAAATAAGCAGGTAACTCACACAAAGTAGGGCTTGCTCGCCGTTTGTTAGGTTGGCAAGGAAAATCGCCGGAATGACAACTAAACCGAGCAAAAACTCTTGTCGAAAAGCTGCTTCGTGGCGTAAGCAATAGCGCAAGCCACGAAACGAATAATAATGTGCCCATAGAATTCTATTTATACCACGCCGTTTTTTCATGTAGCTGTACTCATCTGAAAGTCGCTTAGGGCGCACAATGGCTACCGCCCGCTTCTGATAACTCGCCATACTTTACTTTAGATTTCTTAAGTTTTCCTTAAGCAAGGTTGGTCATGCTGCTGCGAATTTACGATTGGAGGTTGGCATGTTCGAGCGCAGCAAAACATGGTTTAAGCCCTATGTTTATTTGGGTTGGCAAGTGGTCATCATTCTATGCTTGTTAAGCCTCTTTAGAGTTATCTTTTTGCAGCTATGGTCAGCACGAATGCCGGTGGATAGTTCGATGTTAACGGTGCTTACGCTGGGATTACGTGCCGATGCGAGTCTGCTTGGCTACCTAATGGCCCCGCTATTACTTGTGCAGCCTTTATGGTGGCGCTGGCAAAAACACTGGCAACGACTAGTGCAAGTTTGGTTTATGGTTTGGGGGGCGGTGATCATCTTGATGGAATTGGTTACCCCGCCATTTACTAGTCAATTTGATTCGCGTCCGCAGCGCATATTTTTTGAATATTTAGTATACCCGCAAGAAATCATGACCATGATGTGGAAAGGATTTCGGCTTGAACTGATGCTGGTGGTATTGCTGGGCGGACTATTGATTTGGGGTTGGGTCAAGCTTTCCCGTTATGGTTATCATCGTTGGTGCGCTAGCGGCAGCAGCTGGTCATTATTCGGCTGGTTGCCCATGCTGGTGCTGGTGTTGTTAATGGCGCGTGGAACACTCGCGCACCGTCCCGTCAATCCGGGCTTTTTTGCGACCACCCAAGATCAACTGATCAATAGCCTTACGGTAAGTTCGACCTATCAACTTGCTTATATCCTTTACAGTATGCGCCATGAAGCGGAACTCGCGCGCGTCTATGGTGATATGCCAGCAGCAGAAATACTTGCTCGCGTTGCACAAGTGAACTTTTTAACTTTTGATGATAGCGCTGAGGCAGCATTACCAACGCTTCATTACCAGCCCGCGACGGCGCATCCGAGTCGGCCTCAAAACATTATTATCGTGCTCGAGGAAAGTCTTGGTGCGACCTTCGTGAAGTCATTAGGTGGACTTGGGGTGACGCCAGAGCTGGAGCAGTGGCGGTATCGTGGTTGGTGGTTTGAGCAAATGTATGCCACTGGTATTCGCTCCGTTCGGGGCATAGAGGCGGTACTTACTGGCTTTTTGCCAACGCCGGCGCGCAGCGTAGTGAAACTACCCAATGCCCAGCATGATTTCTTTACGCTCGCTCAGGTACTAGCTGAGCAGGGCTATCACACCCAGTTTATCTATGGCGGCAACGCCCACTTCGATAACATGAAGCAATTTATGTTGGGGAATGGTTTTCAACAGGTGATTGAGCAGAAGGATTTTGTCGCGCCCGAATTCGTTGGCAGTTGGGGGGTGAGCGACGAAGATTTATTTGATTACGCGCAGCAGGAATTAGAACGCCAGCACCAAGCTGAAAAGCCATTTTTTACACTCATTTTCACCTCGTCTAATCATGAACCTTTTGACTATCCAACGACCAAGATAGAGCCCTATGCGTTGCCCTTTGCGCGGGTCGAAAATGCCGTGAAATATGCCGATTACGCGCTTGGTGAGTTTTTACAGCAAGCGAGTGAAAGTGCCTATTGGCAAAACTCAATTATCTTGGTGGTAGCCGACCATGATAGCCGCGTCTATGGCGATGCATTGGTCCCAGTTAACAAGTTTCATATTCCGGCACTTATTTTAGGTGGGTCAGTCGCGCCACGGGTGACCGACGCGATTACAAGCCAAATTGATTTACCGCCAACATTGTTGTCGCTTGCTGGCGTTAGTGCTGCTATTCCAACCATCGGACAAGATTTAACTCGAACCGACGTGCCGCCGGCTAATCGCGCGCCACTGCAATTTAATCAAAATTTTGGTTGGTTAACGCCGCAGCAATTAGTGGTGTTACAGCCACAGCAACCCGCGCAATGTTTTACCTTTAATGGCCAGCAACTTGGTCAGGCTATTGGGGCTGCTGAATGCGCTAGCCAAGATGCCTTAGCGCACGCACTGTTGCCAGGCTACTTGTACCGGACCAATAAATATCGATTACCGCTGCAAAAAGATGGAACTTTTGTGCAAACCACGACTACACAACTACCGATCAAACCTTAAGTATTGCTTAAGCTTACGCCCGCATGCTGAAGGCTAGTTTCCGTGAGGAGTTTAGCTGATGAGTCTTGCCCTGCAAAAAGTTGCGACTGAAGCGCCGGTGAATGTGCCGCAATATTATCGAGTCGTTATTGTTGAAGATGGTGCCAATGTAACTAGCAACCTATCTCGCTCCAGCCTAGAGCGTTTTATTTGTCAGCATTATTGGTTGGCGTTCCAAGCGTGTATCACTAACTTGCCGCGCCGACTGGTAGCGGTTATCGACGAGCAAGGCAACTTATGCGCAGCATGCGGGTTGCAGTTCGCTGACGAGCAAAGCCTATTTAGCGAGCGCTATTTAAGCCAAGCAGCAGGTGCCACCCAGTTACCCGTAGCGCGCAATGAATTAATTGAAATAGGTAGTCTAGCGGTGAGTCATCCTCGCTACATGCGTGTGCTGTTTGGTGCGCTCATAGAAGTAGCGCACAGTCTCAAACGCGAGTGGATGATGTTCACGCTCACAACAACCTTACGCCGTTATATGGCCCGCTTAGGGTTGCGTATTCAGGTGATGGCGGCCGCCACCCACAGCGCGTTGAGTGAAGAAGAGCGCTTATTGTGGGGGCAATACTATCAGCAACAACCTCAAGTATGTTTAGGCCACGCAACTAATGGTCGTCACTTAGTTGATTCTTTAGCCTTACAGCTAGCGTATGCGGGTGCCCAAGATGAATGATTTCTGGGCTCGTTTACAACAGCACCCCTCTCAGCATGTAGCCTTAATTGGCGCCACGCAATCGTTAACCTATGGGCAACTGCTGAGTGCTGTAAATAGCCGTGCTAGCTGGCTGTCGCAACAGCCGCACCAACGTTTTGCGATGGCGTTAGCTAATGATATTGAGTGGGTGTTGTTCGATTTAGCATGTGCAAAAGCGCATAAAACTTGTATTCCATTACCGGAGTTCTTTCATCCAGAACAACTTAAGCATGTACTAAGCGACGCCAACGTTGACGCTATTTTAGTCGCGCCAGATATGCCACAACGTCACGCCATAGATACGGCTCAGTATTCAATTCAGACCGAGTGGCCGTTCGCGGCACAGCTGGCGCTTTATCGCCGCAGCCAAACAGCACCCGCATTAGCATGCCACAAGCTTACCTATACCTCGGGCAGTACCGGTAAACCTAAAGCGGTGGCGCTGACACTTGTCCAGCAAGTTGACGTGGTACAAGCCATTGCGACGCAAATTACCGCCACTGTTGCGGAGGTTCATTTGAGTGTGCTGCCGCTTTGTGTGTTGTTGGAAAATATTGCTGGGGTATGGCTGAACTTGTGGCTTGGTGCCGTCACTCAGTTGGTACCATTGCCACAATTAGGGTTTAGTGGCTCGGCCCAGTTTAACCAAGCCGTATTTGGCAAGGCGCTACAACAGCTGTTACCAAGCAGCATGATCCTCACTCCGGCCTTAGCTGCGCTAGTGGTCCAGTTTGCTAAGCAGCATGACCCGTTACGTCAGCGGTTGCGATTTCTAGCCGTTGGTGGCGCACCTGTACCAAGTCAATTGCTTGCCCAGGCAGCACAATTAGGTCTACCGCTTTATCAAGGCTACGGTCTTTCCGAAGCTGCCTCGGTCATTAGCTTAAACAGCCCGCAGCAGCAGCGCCTAGGTAGTGTTGGCAAGTTACTGAATAACCGCCAGGTAAAAATCGTCGATGGCGAACTTTGGGTTACGGGCGGATTAGCAAGCGGCTATTTACAGCAGAATACCATCCAACCATTGCCATTGACCGCGGGCTGGTATGCCACTGGCGACTTAGCCCACCTCGACAGTGATGGTTTTGTTTATATCGACGGTCGCAAAAAGGACGTGCTAGTGACTGCTTTTGGTCGCAACGTCGCCCCCAGTTGGGTGGAGGCAGAGGCATTATTAAGTCCGGCTTGGCGGCAGTTTTATCTGACCTTAAGCCCAACCAACGAGCTGCTTGCCATTATTTATCCTGCACCCGACGCAACCGCCTCGAGCATTAGCGCGGGTCTACAGCAATTAAATGCGCGGCTACCTGATTACGCTCAGGTGAAGTATTGGCATCGCGCAACCGAGGCGTTTACGCCCGACAATGGCATGTTAACCGCAAACGGTCGCTTGCGGCGGCGTCAGATAGACGCAAATTATCAACCCATTTTGCAAGCCTTAGCAGGCTTCAATGAGATCACTCAAATGACTGAAATTACCGAGGTATAACATGGCTTTTTATGATTCATTAGTGGCACAAACAAGTGCTGAACGAAGCTTTCTGTTAAGCGCCCCAGCGTTGCAAGAAACGTTGTCTGGTCAGGTGACGTTGACGCGTTATCAGGCCTTTCTTACCCAAGCCTACCACCATGTAAAACATACCGTACCACTGTTGATGGCTACCGGTTCTAGGTTGCCCAGTGAGCTGGAATGGATGCGTAAAGCAACAATTGAATACATTAACGAAGAATACGGGCATGAGCGTTGGATTTTAAATGATCTGCGCGCAAGCGGCGCTGATATCACCCAATTGGCACCAGCAAATTGGGCGACCCAAGCCATGGTGCACAGCGTCTATGACCGCATTCAGCAGCTGCATCCGGCCGCATTTTTCGGGATGGCTCATGTGCTGGAGGGCACTAGTATTGCACTTGCCACGCAAGCGGCTGAAAAAATTAAAAGCGCGCTACAACTGCCGAACTCAGCGTTTAGTTATTTGTTATCACACGGCGATCTTGACCTTGATCATGTCGCTTTCTTTAAGGATCTCATGAACCAACTCACCGATGTAGAGGCGCAAGCTGCCATTGTTGATACGGCAAAATTAGTCTATCGGCTTTATGGCGAAATGTTTCGTGCCTTGCCATCGCTTGCGGAGTAAACCCAATGAATTGGCAACAGCAACGCATTTTATTGATTGGCGCAAGTGGCGGACTCGGACACGCGCTGGCACTGCAGTTCATCCAACGCGGTGCTCAGGTAATTGGGGTGCAGCGTAGTCAAGCCAAACCGAGCCAGACCTATCCGATTATTTCCGCCGACATCACTCAGGTAAGTGATCGCGAGGCGTTATTTGAGACACTGGGCGAACTCGATACTGAGCTGACCGGGGTGGTGTTTTGCGCGGGCGTGAGTGCGGTCGGTACTCTGCCACAATTGAGTGAAGCGCAGATTTATGAAGCCGTGGCGATAAATCTCACGGCGCCAATGCTGTTGACCCAAGGTTTGCTCAAGCTGCCATATCAACTGCAATGGCTACAGTTTGTCGGTTCCATGCTGGGTCACATTGGTTACCCCGGACAAGCAGTTTACGGCGCATCGAAGGCGGGCTTGCAGCTATTTACTGAAGCGCTTCGGCGCGAGCTCACTACGCGCGAGCCACGAATTTTGTATGCCGCCCCCCGAGCTATTGCGACCCCCTTTAACGATGGCCTCGCCAAAACACTGAATGAGGCCACTAACACCAGCGTCGATAGGCCAGAAGCAGTGGCGTTGCAGCTGCTTGACCAAATTGCACGGCAGCGGCCAAATCTATTTATTGGGCGTGGCGAGCGAATATTTCGCCGACTGAATCAGTGGTTACCCCAAGTACTCGATCGAGGTCTCGCAAAGGTAACCACCAAACTAATTGAAATTGAACGTCAAGCAATGAGGAAATTGTCATGAAAATCGTGAAATACGCATTAACTGCCATACTTTACATGATTGCGCTGCAAGTTGCGGCAACGCCTGAATTCAACCAAGATTTGCTCGCCGTGCAGCAGCGTTGGGCCGAGGTAAACTACACCCTTAGTGATGATCCACAACTTGCGGCATTTGCAGCGCTAACCGACACTGCTGAAGCGTTAGTGAATGACTATCCAGAGCGGGCCGAAGCCCATGCGTGGTTAGGCATTGTGTTAAGCACACGAGCGGGTGCGGTGGGAGGGCTGTCAGCACTCGATTATGCGGAGGCGGCTAAGGCCAGTTTAGAGCGCTCTTTGGCGCTTGATGACCAAGCTTTACAGGGGTCTGCTTATGCCTCTTTAGGCACGCTCTATTTTAAAGTGCCGGGCTGGCCGTTTGGCTTCGGTGATGATGACAAAGCTTTAGAACTGCTGAAAAAAAGTATCGCGATTGCGCCGGAAAGTATTGATAACAACTACTTTTACGCCGATTATCTATTTGAGGCCAGTGAATATGAGGCGGCGTTAGCTGCGGTAGAGCGCTCGTTGGCCGCCCAACCTCGAGTCGGACGGGAGCTTGCCGATGAATATCGCCATCAAGCAGCACAGGCTTTATATGAAAAAATTCAGCAGAAACTTGCGAAACGGAAACGTCGTCATTGAACATATTAATCGTTGAGGATGATGCCATCTTAGGCCAAGCCATTGAGCTTGGCCTACGTGAGCGCGGCTTTATTCCAACCTTGGTACGCACGGGGGGCGCAGCCATTAGTGCTGTGCCGCAGTACCAACCGGAAGCGATAATCTTAGATTTGGGGCTACCTGATCTTGATGGTAAGCGGGTGTTACAAGCGTTAAGAGCTAAGCAAGTGACCCTGCCAATACTGATTTTAACGGCCCGTGATGAAAGTGCGGAAGTGATCCGCTGTCTCGATGCTGGCGCCGATGACTACTTAGTTAAACCTTTTCATATGGATGTGCTGGCAGCACGCTTGCGTGCACTTGGACGGCGCCAGTTAGGTCACACCAGCGCCACACTAAAACAAGGTGAAATACTGCTGAATATGACGGAACGCACCTGCCGAGTCGCGATGCAGCCCGTTGCTTTGTCAACCAAAGAGTTTGATCTATTACAGCTGTTGGTGAGCCGAGCCGGACGGGTTCTTACCCGAGAATTTATCGAACAGCAACTCAGTCGAGGTGAGGCTGAGCCAGAGAGTAATGCACTCGAAGTACATATGCACCACTTACGCAAGAAACTTGGCGAACATCATGCAATTCAAACCATCCGTGGAATTGGTTACCGATGGCAAGCATGATACTCAACCGAGTGCGGCGCAAATTGCGATCGGTACGGCGGCGTATTCTAATCACCTTGAGCTTGTTATTCAGTCTTGGCTCACTCGTGACATCTGCGTGGATATATGCTGAGACTCAGCATGAAATCAATGAGTTATTCGATGCGGAGTTAATTCAACAAGGGCGTACGTTATATGCGCTTATCGCATCCGAACGCAGGCCGTTAAGTGACATTGAACTGGTCAAAGAGCCGATTGTCGTTCCTCAGCCACAAGGGGAGCATGCCTATGAGCGTAAGTTAGCTTTCCGGTTTGGTGAAGTTGACCAAGCCCCAACGTTTTTGAGCGATATTACCCCATCTGCTGCTATCTACCCGTTTAAAAAGGGGTTATCTATGGCAGAAGTGGATGGCGAAATTTGGCACGCTTATGGGATTCAGGATAGTGCACTAAATTTGCAATTAATGGTATTCCAGAGTGATGCTTTTCGGGCCGAACTAGGTTTAGATTTAGCGGTAGATACGCTCACACCGCTGTTGCTGATGTTGCCGATTATTGTCTGGTTGGGCTGGCGTTTGGTGAACGTACATTTTGATGGTTTACACCATCTTGCGCGGCAATTAGCGAGCCGTTCTCCTGGCGACCATGAGCCTATTGTTGAACACGAACAAACCGAAGAAGTGGTCGAAATTGTCGCCGCATTAAATGAATATTTAGCGCAGATCAGGGCTGCGGTGGAGCGTGAAAAACGCTTTATTGCGGATGCAGCTCATGAATTAAAGACACCTACGGCTGCCATTCAAGCCGCTCTCCAAAGTACTTATCCGCAGGTGCAAAAGGCCCAGGTAGATGCGGCGTTACAGGGCACCGAGCGGTTGCAACGCGCAGTAAGACAATTATTAGACCTAGCCCGGATTGAACAGCTGCCGCAGCAAGCGAGCGAGCAGGATTTAGCCATTCAACTACGGGCGTTGTTGGCGCGTCGCTATGAGGAATTTGAGCAGCTCGGGTTGGCGTTAGAGGTGAAGATTAAGGGGCCAGTATGGTCTCGTATTTCCGAGGATAATTGGGGGATTTTATTAGAAAATTTAATCGACAACTGCCTCAGTTACGCAGACCGACCATCAACAGTGAATGTGGTACTAGAGGGGCAGCGGTTTTGTATCAGTAATCGGCTACCAGCGGCTGTGACAATTGACCCTGATCGGTTAACGGAACGCTTCTATCGTGGTCAAAATACCCATCATGATGGATCTGGTATTGGCCTAAGTATTGTCAAAAAAATCGTCGAGCAAGCGGGTGGTGAGCTATCATTTGATCTCGCTGACGGCTATTTTTCTGTCGATATTACATTTGCATAAAGCTGTCGGCGGGGTGGTAACAAGCTGTGATTCATGATGTAGAGCCACTCATTACTCAACTTGGTAAGCGGTTACATCAAACCCGAGCATATTGGCAGTTCAAACCTTTTGAGCACCATCATTTGCCATTCCCAGAACCCTTAGCGAGCTGGTTGTGGCAGCAATCTGACGCCAGTATTGAACGTCTGAACACCGATGCGAACTATGCGGCTGAGCAATTCCAACCTTGGCTGCCTGAGCCCATACAATGGCGAGCTGAGCTTGAGCAGCAATTAGCAGCGCCCAAGCAGCGAGCCAATAAACCAATCCCATTTTGGCTCAGTAGCGGCATTTCGGGCCGCAAATTAGCGCAAATTCAGGCCTTTACCGAGCAGCTACGTCCGCCGCAAGGGTTGCAGCTTGAGTGGTGCGCGGGCAAAGGTCATCTCGGGCGCTTATTACAGTATGAATATGCTCAACCGGTACGTAGCTTGGAGTGGCAACCGCAACTAAGTGAAGCAGGGCAAGCATTGGCCCGTCAGCATGGTATCGATCAGACTTTTGTGTGCGCGGATGTGTTGAGCCCTGATGTTGATGCACAGCTTAGCGATATCACGTCGGCAGTAGCGCTACATGCATGTGGTGATTTGCATACCCAATTGATCCGTCGGGTAATTGCGACGAAAGTGCCGTATGTGCAGCTGGCGCCCTGTTGTTATCCGTTACAGCAAGCTAGCCGCTATCGGCCCTGTAGTCGCGCGGCAGCAGCGACAGAGCTAGCGCTAAGTCGGTTTGATTTGAAATTAGCAGTGCAAGGACAAATGACTGGCGGTGAGCGCATTCGGGTGCTGCGCGAACGCGAAATACAATGGCGGTTGGGTTACGAGAGTTGGCGCCGGACTTACACGGGCGGTAATGAATACCTGCCCTTGAGTACTTTTCCCAAAGCATTGTTAAGTGGTAATTTTTCCGAGTTTGTAAGCTGGGCAGCCACACAGCATCAGCTTGCAGTTGGCAGCCTAACTAGGGCGGATACTCAAGCACATGAGGCCGCGGGTATAGCGCATTGGCGAGCAGTGCAAAGAATGGATGCGGTTCGCAGAGTGTTTGGTAGGTTACTTGAAATATGGTTAGTACTTGATCGCGCGAGTTGGTTACATGAAGCTGGCTATGACGTAGCTGTTTTTACTTTTTGTGAGCCACAGCTAACCCCCCGAAACCTTTGTATTCAGGCTGTGCATCCGCGCCTTGGCTCATCAAGGGATGATAAAAACCATGCAAGCAACAACTAAAGCCACAATTCCACTGCTACTTCCGGTACCTGTTGAAAGTGCCAGAGTTAAACTCGAATCGCTTACGCTGCGCGATGCCAAATGGGTGTTAGCGCTGTTGAATGAACCTAGTTTTATTGAATTTATTGGTGATAAACAAGTACGCAGTGAAGCCGATGCCAAGCGTTATTTGCAACAAGGCCCGTTGCACAGTTATCAGCAATATGGCGTTGGACTTTGTAAAGCGACTCGGACTGATACTAATGTGCCGATTGGCATGGTGGGCCTGTTACAGCGTGATTACTTAACCGAACCTGATTTGGGTTATGCGCTGTTTCCAGAGCATAGCGGGCAAGGGTTGGCTTATGAAGCGGCTCAGTTAGTGCTAGCGACAACACCGGTTGCTGCGCTGAGCGCAATCGTGAATGCGAATAATGAGCCGTCTATTAAGCTGTTACAAAAGCTTGGGTTTGTCCACGCTGGCAAGCTAACAACGCCTGAGCAGCAGGCGGTCCAACACTATCGTTGGACCCGTCCTAAGGTTATGCCGATACTCGAGTGAGCCAGCCGTGCTTATCTTTGCTGTGGCCCCATTGAATATCATTCAGAGCTTGCCGTAATTTCAGCGTAGTCGGGCCAGGTTCGCCGCTACCAACGCGGATTAATTGATCTTGGTACACAAGTTCACCAACCGGAGCGAGTACCGCGGCAGTGCCAGATAAAGCCGCCTCGGTATGAGGCTTGCGCGCACGCGTCAACAACTCTTCTACCGATAACGCTCGCTCTTGCACATTCATTCCCATATCGCGTGCAAGCGTTAAAATGGCATCACGAGTTACACCATGTAAGAAAGTCGAATCAAGATCTTTGGTAATGATGTCGTTGCCATCAATCAGGATAAAGTTGGCTGCACCTGTTTCTTGAACATCACCGCCTGGCGCAAATAGTACTTGGTCGGCTTGATGTGCGGCACGCGCTGCTTGAATCGGTTGCAGCGCACTAGCGTAATTACCACCACCTTTTACCATTCCCATATGCGGGGCACAGCGCATAGCATCAGTTTCTATATACAAGCGCAGCGCTTTTGCCCCAGCAGCAAAATAATTACCGACCGGCGACAGCAAAACGTAAAGCAATGAAGCGTTGGTGGCGCCGGCTGCTTTGCCGATAGAGGGTTCGGTGCCAATGTGGGTTGGGCGAATATAAAGCGATCCCGGTGGCGCTGGTACTTCGGCTTCATACGCACGGACGGCGTCGACAATGAGGCGCTCTAACAACGCGGTAGGAATCGGCGGTAAAAATAACCGCTTCGAGCTTTGTTGCATGCGCGCAACATTTCGCTCCATGCGAAAAATGTGCACGCTACCATCTTCATGTTTGAATGCTTTAAGCCCTTCAAAACAAGTACTTGCGTAATGCAGCACATGAGCAGCAGGATGTAATGGTAAGGCATCGCTGGCGACCCACTCTAACTCACCCCAGTGGCCTTGTACGTAACGTGCGAGCGTCATTTTTGGCATAAATTCAGTGCCGAAAGCAGCCATGCGAGAACCTCTAATTGTTAATTCTGAATGGTGCGGGAATATAGCACAGTTATAGCAAAATGATCTGTTCAATAATTAGCCAAACGTATGATGTTCTGCTAATTTGTAAGCGTTCAGAGTATCCGCATATGAGGATTGTCAGAGACTTATACAAGTGTTCGGCAAGGCTAATTCCTACTAACGCGGGTACTGGCCAAACATTAGCGTTGGCGCTGAACAAGGATGGACAACACAAGGAGCCCCATGATGCCAAATTCAAATCATGAATCGCAGTCTTTACCCGCTGAACACGAGCGTGAGCCGTGCAGCTTTTCTCAGGCCGATATCGAGGCTTATTCGCAGTTTGTTGAGGCAGCTGACGAGAATAGTATGTCGGGGGAAGACTTACTGCGTATTTTAGATTCTGGTCATTAGGCAGTCTGATTGCTTTAAGTAACTGGTTGCTGGCGTTTATCGGATGCTCTGGGTTTGTACGCGAAGCTTTGCTAGCATAGCGACGTTCATTCTAAACCTAGGAAGTCGTTATGACGCAATCGTATCCAATTGGCACCCCCGGGCAACCTTGGGGTGACGCCGAAAAGCAGCAGTGGTTAGCGCAGCAAGTGTGGCGTCGATCGTACCTTGATGAAGTTGTGCAGCCGTTGCAGCAGCACCTTGACCGGCTAAGTGAACACTTCTGCGCGCATCAATATGGTACCTTGCCTTATGCCAATGTGATGCCAAAAGCGATAGATTATCCACTTCACATCGTGCTGCCGCGGCACCTGGATGAAAAGCTACCAACAGTGTTAGTAACCGGTGGCGTGCATGGCTATGAAACTAGCGGCGTGCACGGCGCACTGCAATTTTTAGCCACTCGCGCGGTCGATTACCTGAGCAGCTTTAATGTGGTGATTGCACCTTGTGTGTCGCCTTGGGGGTACGAGACGATCAATCGTTGGAACCCAGCGGCAATTGATCCAAACCGCTCGTTCAAACAACCCTCAGCGGCACCCGAAGCCGAATTTCTGATGAGTTTTTTACAGCAACACAATATTCAACCCTTGGTCCATATTGATCTACACGAAACGACGGACACCGATAATTCCGAGTTTCGCCCAGCACTAGCTGCTCGCGACGCAGTTGAGCAAAAGGCGTGGCATATTCCAGACGGCTTTTACACCGTCGGCAACGCTGAACTTCCTGAACCTGATTTTCAACATGCCATTATTACCTCGGTGGCTGCTGTTACCCACATTGCACCACCGGATCCCGATGGCAAATTAATCGGAGCAGACATTGAACAGCCAGGGGTGATTCATTACGCGGGTAAGAAGCTAGGGCTGTGTATGGGGCTTTCTGACGCGCGCTACGTCAGCACCACCGAAGTATATCCTGATAGTGATAAAACAACCCCAGCGGAATGTATCGCTGCGCAAGTTGCGGCGGTATGTGGTGGTCTCGATTATGTGCGTGCTCGTATATAAGCTTTGTCCGTTGGCTTAGAGAGCAGCGCTTCAACTAGCCAGCAGCGAAATTAAAAGGAAATGTTCATGTTCAACAAGCGAAACGGGGTTGTCGCGCTGTGCGGGGCGGTATTAAGTGGCCTAAGTCTGCACGCCGTTGCTCAAGTGACGGAAGACGAGGCAACTATTGCCGCGTATGCCGCGGGCTATCAGGCTAACTTTACCTGTAGCGCGGTGTTTAATGCGAATAAAGCAACTGCAGCTATTGCTGAACATGAACTCACCGGCATCTATCCGCTGGTGCAAGACCAGGTCACTGCGTCGGTGGCGGCAGATAATGTCGAGATCAACCGCGAGCAAGCCTATGTTGCGGTGCCTTACCGTGACGACATGCCGCCGCGCTACTCGCTGTGGCGGCCACGCTTAGGCTGCGTTGATCTGCCAGTGGGGGCGAGCTTAGCGGATGCTGAGCAGGTCCCGGGTGGAACCGCATTCGCGGATGGTTGGCAGGCGCCGACAGCGGATAATGGTGAACCTTGGCAACAGCGCGCCGAGGTGAACGCGAAGAGTGCTAATGCCGCGTTAGAGCAGGTTATTCAACAAGCTTTTTCTACCCACTATGGGGCTGGTGCGCGCACTTCAGCGGTGCTCATTGCCACGCCGTCAGACATTCTACTCGAACGTTATATTGATGGCTTTTCACCGATTACGTCACAGCGTACTTGGTCGGTAGCCAAAAGTATTGGCGCCAGTGTAGTGGGAGTAGCGGTTGCCCGCGGTTTGCTCGATGTGAAAGCACCTGCAGCATTGGACAATTGGTCGCAGCCGCTGGATCCGCGGCGCCACATTACCACCGAGCAATTGCTGCATATGGCTTCTGGGTTAGATAGTAATGCGGCAGGTAATCGTACTGACCGTTTATACATGGGCGGCGGTGCGGTCGCGAATACCGCAACTCAAACGGCCCTTGAAGTAATACCGGGAAGCCGCTGGAAATACGCCAACAACGACACGTTACTAGCCCTAAGGGCTGTGCGGGAGCGTTTTGATCATGTTGAAGACTATTTAGCGTTTCCGTTTGAGGCGCTGTTAGACAAAATCGGTATGCAACATACGTTTTTGGAAACCGATTGGCAAGGTGATTTTATTCTGTCGTCACAGGTATGGACAACATCTCGTGATTTGGCGCGGCTTGGCGTTTTGCATCTGCAAAATGGGCGTTGGAATAACGAGCAAATCCTACCGCAGGATTGGTTAGCGTACGTAAGCCGCCCTGCACCGGTGCAACCACCGCGACAGAATCGTGCGGGCGAGCCGACACCTGGCTATGGCGCACAATGGTGGTTATTTGATGCGCAATTTGCAGGTATCCCCGCAGATACCATTGCTGCGCGTGGTAACCGCGGTCAGTTTCTGCTTGTGATTCCGAGTCTGGATTTGGTTGTTGTGCGTCGCGGTTACGATATGGCGGGTCAGCCCGGGTTTAATGATGCTGCTTTCATTCGCGATGTTGTGGCAGCGCTGGCTATTCCCGGTGAGGGTTCATAATGGCTGCTTTGATTATTTTCTATGATGGTGGTTGCCCTTTGTGCGTGCGTGAAATGCGCCACTTGGCAAAATTAAACAAACGCCAACAACTACAGTTTGAAAATATTCATGAAGCTGATTTTTCCGCGCGCTTTCCAACCGTGGAGGTGGCGCGGGCGAATCAAATTTTGCATGGACAGTTGGCCAACGGCCAGATGATTTATGGCTTAGATGTCACTCACGCCGCTTGGTCAGCGGTAGGGCGTGGCTGGCTCACGGCGCCTTTGCGTTGGTGGGGCATTCGGCGTATTGCTGACTGGGTGTACTTGTGGTTTGCTCGGCATCGTAATCAAGTGTCGAAATGGCTAACTGGCGCTGAACGCTGCGAGCAATGCCGAATTGATAAATAGACCTGACAAAGCCTGTAATTTAGGCATAAACTAGGTTCATCACAGGCAGGGAGACGCTGAACATGAGCCGCTATTTAACCTTTTCAAATCATCTTATTTCTTTGTTCGGCGGCATGACCATTAGCGACGAGCGTGACCGCGAATGTTATGTTGCTAAGGGCCGGTTTTCGCTTATCTCGAAACGCTGGAAGCTATACCGAGCCGATGCCGGCAACACCGAATTGGTAACTATTCGGAAAAAGAAATTAGCGATTCGCCCAACCTATATTGTCTCCGGAACCGCCGGTGAAATGTGGTTCCGCCGCAAATTATTGAGTTTCAAACGCCAGTTTTGGGTGGAAAAAGGGCCTTACGGTGGTGCTTGGGTGCGGGGCGCCAACATTCTAGATTTAAGTTTTACGGTCGAATACCAAGGTAAAACCTTAGCTTCAGCAAGTGAAAAACTCTTCTCTTTACGCGACAAGCATGTCATTCAAGTTCATGCCGATGATGAACAAACTGAATTATTTGTGGTGATTTGTATGCTGATCTTGCAGTTGGATAAGCGCCACCAAAATGACTAGTTTGCTGCATCATTTCTTGCTCGCAATACGTAATTTGCTGCCCATTATTCTAGTGGTTGGCCTCTTTCAGTTGTTGGTCGTGCAAGAAGTCCCAGCCGAGTTGCCGAGTATTGCGCTGGGGTTGTTGATTGTCGCGCTGGGTGTTGCTCTGTTTTTGCATGGTCTTGATTTAAGTATCTTTCCCGTTGGTAAGAGTCTTTCCAACCAGTTTGCGCGGCTTGGTTCATTGCCTGTTTTGCTGCTGTTTGGCTTTGCTATGGGCTTTTCGGCCGTGGTGGCAGAGCCCGCCCTCATCGCAGTCGCAGAGCAAGCAGAACAAATTAGTCAGGGTAAAATAGATGCCTTGATTTTACGCCTGATCGTTGCGATATCGGTCGGTTTGGTGGTCGCACTTGGGGTGTTGCGGACTATTTTAGGGTGGCCGATTCACTGGCTCATGATTGCCGGTTACGTATTAGTGGTGATTGTGACCTATTTCGCGCCCCCGGAGATTGTCGGGCTTGCCTATGACTCAGGCGGGGTGACTACGAATATTGTGACGGTGCCATTAATTGCTGCGCTCGGTATTGGCTTAGCCGCATCAATCCGCGGACGGAATCCACTCATCGATGGTTTTGGTTTGGTCGCGCTAGCGGTAATGGTGCCAATGATTACCGTGCAACTCTACGGAATTGTGGTCTTCGATGGTACTCCGGCCAGCACTGAGTTCACGCCAGCGTTAGCAACCACTGTGGCAGCTAAATCGCCACTGGCGATGGTGCTAGATTTAGCTGGAATGCTAGGCGATGTGTTACCCATTATTCTGACCGTACTATTTTTCCAATACGTGATTTTGCGCAAAGGGTTGTCTCAGGTGCGGCGAGTTGCCGGCGGTTTTTTACTGGTTATTCTGGGCCTGTATGCATTTGTGGTGGGTTTAAAACTGGGGTTATTTCCGCTCGGAACAGCAATGGCGGAACAGCTCATTTTGAACGATCAGCCGTTGTTTGTTTACTTATTTGCCTTCGCAATAGGCTTTGCAACCACTATGGCGGAGCCTGCTCTAATCGCCATTGGCCAACAAGCTGAAGAAGCGGCCGCAGGGCGAATTAACGGTCAGCATTTAAGGCTATTTGTTGCCCTTGGTGTAGCGATTGGTATCACCGTTGGGGTGCACCGCATTCTCATGGGCGATTCCATGCATGTATACATCATGGTCGGCTACAGCATGGTGATTCTGATGACCTGGTGGGCGCCTAAATATATTATTGCGTTGGCATTTGACCTTGGCGGCGTCACCACATCCGAAGTGACCGTGCCATTGGTTACCGCCCTTGGTATTGGTTTGGCGACGCATATTCCAGGGCGTAATATTTTAATGGATGGTTTTGGCTTGATTGCCTTTGCGTCTATTTTCCCTATTCTCACGGTAATGGCCTATGCAGGTTGCCGTGAATGGCTTCATCAACGCGCCGCAAAAGTTGCGGAGGCACAGGAGAACTAAGATGAAATTTTCAGTGTTAGTGGCGATTGTGCCTGAGGATTTAGAGCAAGCAGCGATTGATGCTGCGCGAGAGCTCGGGGCGGGGGGAATTACTCTACTGTCGGCGCGCGGCATTAGTAATAATGCCAAAAAGACCTTTTTTGGACTCACTTATGACGGTGCGCAAAGTGTGTTGATGATGGTCTTGGAAAAATCCTTATCGTTGCAGGTGATGAAAGCGTTGCAGAAAGTGGTGATGGCTGATCCAGATGATTCGAAAGGGTTGGTATTTACCTTGGCCTTAGAGCATCTTGCCGGGATTGATATGAGCCAGATTGAGAAGTTTGAGTCACATCTGAAACAAGTTGACGAATAAGTTACAACCCCAATTGTTCACAAGGTTCCCATGAGCGGGGAGGCTCAGCATGAAAATAGTAAAAGATGTAATGGTTGCTGAGGTCGTTCGGATCTCACCTTTTGCCAGTATTCGCGCGGCACTTAGTGCGATGAAAAAGCATCGGCTCAAGTCGTTAGTAGTCGACAAACGGCATGAACATGATGCCTACGGCTTAATTACCTATACCAATATTATTAAAACGATCATTGCCGAAGATGGCGATATCGATTTACTCAACGTCTACGATGTTTGTGCGAAACCGGCGATTACCGTTGGTAAGAGTCTTGGCGTTCGGCATGTAGCCGCACTCATGTCAGATCATCGGGTAAAGCGGGTGTTAGTGGTGGATGACAATGAATTAATTGGCATTATTACTATGGAAGACATTATTGACGAGCTCATGCAGGGCATCGACTGAGTATAGTGTTGACGGATGCAGCCGTGCTTTGCTGGGCAATAGCACGGCTGCCCTTCGTTTAAATCGGGTAGTGCCAACTTATACGAAAGAAGTCGAGGCCATCATTGGGCTGGTCCAGATCAGCATTAGAATAATGAAAGTAGTGCAGGCCGAGTCGAGCGGTTGACGTGGTTGAATATTGCCACGTCAATCCAATCCTATCTTCGAATTGGAATTGGGTCGACAAGCGGCGATCACCAAGCGTTGTTTTTTCAAAATAGCTGACGCCTATACCCGCTTCCAGTTGCAGCGGTCGGTTGCCATCGGTGAGGCTCCAGCTGATCACCGGGCTCATGGTGAGCGCGGTTAGATTGTCGCTAGTGTTGTTGGAGTTTTGCCAGGTGTTAAGGGCAGCCTCGGCATGTAATCGCGGTGATCCAAGCCAAGCAGGTAAGGTCACCGGCCAGTCCAGGTTAGTCCAGCGATAACCAATTCGAGCGCCGCGCAGCTGGTCGGCTGAATAGTCCGCCGCAAGATGTATTTCATTGGCTTGTACGGGGGCACCGATGAGCACCATTGGGGCTGTTAATAGGCTGAGCAGAGGTGCCGTTGTTGTTAGCGTTTTACGTAATAAGTTAGACATAAATCCTTCATGCAGATAATAAATTTGATGAAGTGATTTTACATACATTCGTGAATGTATGTAAGTGGCGGTAACCTCGGTTTTTTCGATAGTGACTATCGAATTTGCGATTACTCTAATGTTGGTACTAAAATTTGAGTATCCAAAAAATGGTGAAAATGATGAGACCACAACTTAGTTACCTGACGTTAACGGTTCAAGATTTAGCGCGCGCACATGCTTTTTATCACGCACTATTTAATTGGCCGAGTGATGGTATTGTTGGCACCGAGTATGAACATGGCGCGGTGGTATTTTACCAGTTACCTGAGGGATTAATTTTGGCCTTGTGGCCGCGCGCCTCGCTTGCCCATGAAACAGGACAAGCGGCACAGCCTTTTACCAAGGTAGCGGCGAACCATGGTTTGGCTAGCCCCGTGCAACAGCAGGTATTACTCGCTCATAATTTGCCATCACCGGCAGCGGTGGATCAATTTTTAGCAAAGGCGCAAGCGCAGGGCGCGAGTTGGGTGAAGCCAGCGGCACCGACAGCCTGGGGGGGATATGCGGGGTACTTTGCCGATCCTGACGGGAATTTATGGGAAGCTACTTATAACCCTAAATACGAGCAGCAGTTGGCAAGCTAAGCTCAGCAGCTAATGTTGCCGCTATAACTGAGCAATAAATTTTTGTAACTGTGCTAACGGCATTGGCTTAGCAAAATGATAGCCTTGTACTTCTTGACAGCCGTTACGGCGGAGAAATTGTACTTGTTCTTCTGTTTCAACCCCTTCAGCCACCACTCGTAGGCTCAATGACTCGGCCATCGCAAGAATAGTGCGTACCAGTCGCGCATCGTTCTCATCACGCGCTAAATCATTAATAAATGACCGATCAATTTTTAATTCACTAATTGGCAATTGGCGCAACACGGCTAGAGATGAGTAACCGGTGCCAAAATCATCCAGTGACACCGACACGCCTTTGCGTTTTAAGCGCTCCAACACCGTGCGGATCACATCAATACTCTCCATCGCCGCTGTTTCGGTAATCTCTAATTGCAGTACTGACCACGCCCCCGATAGCTGCTCAAAGTGCTCAGCGAATCGAGCATGGCTATTCTCTCCAAAGAAGTCGCGGGCTGACACGTTAATCGAAAGTCGAGAAACTTTATCGTAAAGTAACCCCGATTCTTGCAATTCATCAATCGCCGTTCGAATTACAAAATCAGTCACTGCGTGAATTAAATTCTGTTGCTCGGCGAGTGGAATAAACACATCGGGCGAAATATAGCCATGACACGGGTGGTGCCAGCGCAGCAGCACCTCAACACCAACCAGGTGATGATCTGTCAAATTGAATTGTGGTTGATAGACCAGCTGCAACTCATTGTGGCGGAGCGCGTGTTTGAAGTCTTCTGTTAACTGCAAGCGTGACTGGAGGCCTTCGCCATATTCACGATTGTAGATGCGCAATTGCGAGCGACCCGCTTCTTTTGCTTCGGTAAGCGCGAGCGCGGCGGCATTCAATAACTCGCGGGCACTTTCACCATCGGCCGGAAAACTCGCAATACCAGCACAACAACTAATGGTTTGTTGTTGTTTTCCGACAACCTTTAATTGGGTCACTTTCTCTTGTAAATGGCTAACGGCCGGAATGACGTCTTGCAGCCAGTCTGCATCACGCAAAGCAATCGCAAACTCATCACCGGTCAAGCGACCGATGACTGAGAAACTATCGAAATGTTCGCGCAGTAGGGCAGCGACATCCCGCAGTAAGCGATCTCCGGCAAGTTGACCAGCACTGGTATTGAGCTCGCGAAATTTATCAATGTTAATCACCACCACACACAGCGATTGGTTATCGTGTTGTGCTAACAGCAATTGATTGGTCAGCTCACGCATAAACATGTGGCGGTTCCACAATTGCGTTAAGGCATCACGTTGGGATAAGTTGCGTTCACGTCTGAGTGCACTCAGCGTTAGCCCGAACAACAGAATGCTGGTAATAAAAACGTATGCCCAACCCTTGTAGGTTTGCAGCTCGGACAGCGTTTCAGTATCGTCCACAAGGCGCATTAAGGTAGCGTCTGAAAACGCGATCCAAAGCACGCCTAAGAGTAGGTAAATTAAACTAAGGAGTAACGCTGAGCGAAACGGTGTCATGCACGCCATACTCGACTATTGAAAATTGATTCGCTGAAAACCGATAAAATGTTCACAACGTATTATGAATGAAATTATAAGCGAATTGAGCAAATTGCAAGGAAAGCATTGAATTCACTTTGTTGTCTTGCTTTCTTTTAGTATGTTGAATGAAAACAAGCATCGCGAGGTTAGCCCGTGAAACGTCGTCCATGGTTATTGTCGTGCGTCACTATTAGTGTAGTCACCAGCGGTTTGTTGTTGGCCGCGCCGCTAATCGCTCAGACGCAGCGGCCGCTCACAGCTGTGGTTAGCGAGAGTAATTCACCGCCTTATGCCATTTATCGTGGTGGCAACTTAAGCGATGGTATCGCGAAGCAACTGCTGGACAAACTCGCACGGCGCTTATTCGTTGATATCGATTATGTGAACTTACCCCGCACCCGGGTCGAATTATGGTTGCAATCAGGCCAAGCCGATTTAGCCTGCTTTCTCAGCCCTGATTGGGTACAAGCGCCGCAACAGCTGCGTTGGTCGCCGATATTATTTGAAACCAAACAGGTGCTGTTAAGGCAAAAAAGTCGGGCGCCAATTACGGCGCCAGATGATGTCCGCGGAATGCGAATTGGTACTTTGTATGGATTTGAATACCCAGAATTAAATCCAGTTTTCGATGCGCAATTAGCGGTACGCGATAATGCGGCAGATTTAGCGGCCAACGTAAAGCGCTTGTTGGAAGGGCGTGTTGATGTTGCTATGAGTGTTGATCTGCATGAACGTTATTACGAAATAAGTTCGCGTTATCCAACTATTGCCGCCGATGAGTTATGGGCGGCACCAACCCCTGTATATTGTGCTTTGAGTCGTCGAGATCCGGACCGTGCCACCCAGCTTTATTCGGCTTTTCAAGAATTGGTAGAGGAAGGTGAGGTTGCAGCTATCATTAAGCAGTTCTCGCAAGGTGGTACGCTTAATCTAGAAAACACCCCCTAACGTTTCTACGCCGATAGTAACATTCTGCTTAAAACGATAAAAAAGCCGCCTCATGATGAGGCGGCTTGTTTCGTCAGACGCTTTAGAAAGCGGTTTACTCTACCGGATTACCATCAGCATCAAGTACCGTTACCTCACCGAGGTTCAACGAACGAACGCCTTCCTCGATTTGGCTCAAGTCACCCACGATTACCCAAGTTAGTGCGCTTGGACGTAATACGTCGTCAGCCGTTGCATCAATGGTTTCGACATCAAGATTGTTGATACGAGTGCCATAGTTCTCGAGCCAGGCCATGTCTTCGCCTTTGTCTAACATGTTGGCAATAGCGCCGAGTAATGCACCTTTGGTTTCATAAGCACCAGGTAAGCGCGCCGTTTTGTTGGCTTTCACTTTCTCTAGTTCAGCTTCCGTTGCTGGCTTGTCACCAATGTAACCGGTGAATTCACGCAAAATTTCTTGCATTGATTCTTTGGTTTTGTCGGTTTGTACCGGGGCAACCGCAAGATAGATACCTTGCGCGTCCGCATCAACCCAGTTGGTGCGTGCACCATAAGACCAGCTCTTGTCTTCACGTAAGTTCATGTTTAAACGACTAGTGAAGCTGCCGCCTAAAATGGTGTTCATCACATCAATCGCTTCGGCATTATCTGAACGACCAGACGGTGCTAAATGACCAGCAATAATAGTCGATTGCGGTGTGCCCGGTTGGTCGATTAGGTAAACACGGCTGGCTTGCTGTGGTGCCACTGGAACAAATTGCTTGCTAGGCTTGGCCGTAGTTGGCTTGGTCCAATTTGCGAGCTTTTCTTCTAGTAATGGCTTCAACTGCTCAGCAGTGGTATCACCGACGACAACTAAACGTGCATTATCTGGACGTAACCAGGTGCTTACGTGGTTTACCATATCATCGCGAGTGAGGGCGTTAATCGATTCTTCAGTACCTGAACCTGTTAACGGCACACTGTAGGCATGATTTTCACCAAAGATAAGGCGCGGCATGACACGTAAAGCTTGTGACATGGGTTGAGCCTTTTCTTTGTTGATATTTTCTAACCAAATCGCACGTTTGCGGTCGATTTCAGCTTGTGGGAATGAAGCGTTTAATAGCACATCGGCGAAAATATCCAAGCTATCACCTAGGTTCACAGTCAAGCTGTCCATACTAATGGATGAACCATCAAGACCTGCAGAGGCAAATAAATTGGTACCCAAGCTATCTAGTTCTGCTTGTAAACCTAATGCATCACGCGAGCTGGTGCCTTCTTTCAACATCGACATGGTGAAGCTGGCAGTACCTGGCTTGGCACCAAAATCTGACGCGTAACCACTATCGATAGCCAAGCGCATTTGTACGGTAGGTACGTCGCTACGCGTTGCTAAAGCAACCTCTAAACCATTCGACAGAGTGAAGGTTTCCAACTCAGGTAAGTCGAGCTCAGGTAAATCACCGACTGCTGGCAATTCTGAACGATCAGCAATTTGCTCACCTGGAGTGAAGTTGGGTTGCGGAACCACGTTTAAGACAAAGGCACCGTCGGTCAGCCAGTTTTTAATCGCACCCTGAATATCGCTTGGTTGTGCTTGTTCAACGTATTCAAGCTGCTGCGAATAGTAACCAGGGTTGTCGTGATAAACTTCACCAGCCGCTAAGATGTCAGACTTACCACCGAAACCACCAATCCGCTCAGCACCGCGCACGAAGCCGGCTGCTTGACGGAATTTCACCCGCGCTAACTCTTCCGCGGTTGGGCCTTCTTTCAGTAAGCGTTGTAATTCTTCGTCAATAATTGCTTCGATTTTTTCTAAGCTAACACCAGGCTTCGCGTCTGCACCGACAATAAACTGACCGGCTAAAACACGCTCATATTGGAAGCCAAATACGGCTGAAGCGATTTGATCTTGATAAACTAAACGCTGATATAAGCGTGAGTTTTTGCCGCCAGCAAAAATTTCTGACAGTAACCCTAAATACTCAGAGTCTGCAGTACCCATTTGGGCGGTGTTCCAGGTTTTGTAAACCCGCGGCGCCGGTACTTTATCTTCCATGGTCATGCGCTTGGTGCCGGTTGTTTTGGCCACCCAAGCTTCAGATTTAATGAGTGGTTTACCCGGTGCAATATGGCCAAAGTACTGCTGCATTTTTTCTTTGGCGGTTGCTACATCGATATCACCAGCGAGTACGACCACGGCATTCGCTGCGCCGTAGTAATCTTCAAACCACTGGTATACGTCGTCTAATGACGCGGCATTCAAATCTTCCATTGAACCGATAACCGACCACGAATACGGGTGGCCTTCAGGGAAGGTTTGTTCAGCTAAAACCGTAAATACCCGGCCATATGGCTGAGATTCACCCTGGCGTTTCTCGTTCTGAACAACGCCGCGTTGCTCGTCGAGTTTCTCTTGGGTAACGGCACCAAGTAAGTGGCCCATCCGGTCAGATTCCATCCACAATGCCATATCTAACGCTGGGGTTGGCACGTTTTGGAAGTAGTTGGTTCGGTCGTTGTTGGTGGTACCGTTCATATCGGTGGCACCGGCACGTTCAAACGGGCCGAAATACTCGTCGTCGTAGTTTTCCGTACCGTTGAACATTAAGTGCTCAAATAAGTGCGCAAAGCCTGTTTGACCTTCGCCTTCATCTTTAGAGCCAACCGCATACCAAACGTTTACCGCCACGATAGGTGCTTTGCGGTCTTCATGAACGATAACGCGCAAGCCATTGTCGAGGGTAAAGCTCTCGTAATTGATATTTACTTCAGGTAACTGCTGGCTCTGCACAGCACGTGCTTGCTCGGTGTTACCTTGTCCAGTTGCTTGGCAGCCGCCCAACAACACTGTAGAAACCGCAATTGCGGCAAGAGTTCTAGAAAAACGCATGGTTTGTTCCCAGTTTATTATGAAGTAAGCGTTTGCCACTATAATTCAGTCGAGCGCAAATTCAACGCTTGTATAAGAACTAAAATGTAACAAATGTCTACACTTCCAATTCTGAGCTTGATAAAGGATAATTGCGCGCTGTTGTCGGATAACAAGTGATAGGTTCGCGTGCAAAATACAACAATCATTGCGATTGCAGGTGCGTCTGCGTCAGGGAAAAGCCTCTTTGCGTCCACGGTTTACCGAGAGCTCGTTGCTGAGCTCGGTACGGGTGGTATCGCGATTCTGGCTGAAGATGCTTATTATCGAGATCAGAGTCACCTCAGTTTTGAGCAGCGCTTGTTGACCAATTACGATCATCCTTCAGCGTTCGAACATGAACTCTTGTTCAAGCATCTGCAGCAGTTGCGCGCAGGGCATGCCGTCGAAATGCCGCAGTACAATTACAAAACCCACACCCGCATGACTGAAACCATTAAAGTGGTGCCAGGGCGCGTGGTGATGGTGGAAGGTATTCTATTATTGTCCGACCCCGAGCTGCGTGAGCAATTCGATATTTCGGTATTTATGGATACGCCGCTCGACATTTGTTTATTGCGTCGCATTCGCCGCGATTTAGAAGAGCGCGGTAGAAGCATGGCGTCAATTACGGAACAATATGAAGAGACAGTCCGACCTGCCTTCTTCGAATTTATTTTACCGTCAAAACAGTTTGCTGACCTCGTGGTAACCCGCGGTGGGCAAAACGAAATCGCCATCGATCTTATCAAATCAAAAATTCGTCAGTTGTTGGCGGAATAACACGGTCTGTTTTATTTATGAATAGTTTTCTTGGCATCGCTGTCATTCTTTTTGTTGCATATCTTTGTTCGACCAACCGCAGCGGCATTAACTGGCGCACGGTATCAGGTGCATTTGCGATTCAGCTTATTTTGGGCGCTTTCGTGTTGTACGTGCCCTTCGGTCAGGACTTGTTGTTTAGCGTTGCGCAGGGCGTTTCTAAGGTCATTGGCTTCACTAATGCGGGTATTCAGTTCATGTTTGGCGGACTCGCCAGCCCCGATTTTGGGTTTGTGTTCGCAATTCAAGTATTAAGTGTAATCGTGTTCTTTTCATCGCTTATTTCGGTGCTCTATTACTTAGGTGTCATGAAGTGGGTAATTCGTATTTTGGGCGGCGGTATGCAGAAATTGTTGGGTACCAGCCGACCTGAATCTATGTCCGCGGCAGCCAACATCTTTGTCGGGCAAACCGAAGCGCCAATGATGGTGCGACCATTTATTGCCACTATGACACGCAGCGAGTTGTTTGCGGTGATGGTCGGTGGTATGGCGTCGGTGTCAGGCTCTGTGCTGGCCGGCTACGCTGGAGTTGGGGTTGAGTTAAAATACCTCATTGCTGCAAGTTTTATGGCAGCTCCAGCTGGCTTCTTAATGGCAAAAATGATGATCCCCGAGGTTGAGAAGCCGCGCAACGATATTGAAGATGTGCAGGTTGAAGATCCATCCGTGAATGTCATTGATGCCGCGGCGTCAGGTGCCTCGAATGGGATGCAATTGGCGATAAACGTTGGGGCCATGTTGATTGCGTTCGTGGCCCTAATTGCACTGGTTAATGGCATGTTTGGTTGGGTTGGTGGCTGGTTTGGTTACCCTGAACTTACTTTGCAACAGCTGTTCGGCTATGTTTTTCAGCCGGTAGCCTATGTGTTGGGCGTAAGCTGGGATGAAGCACAGTTGGCCGGTAGCTTTATCGGACAAAAGCTGGTGATTAACGAGTTTGTGGCGTATCTGGATTTTGTGCAGTACAAAGATCAATTAAGTGCGCAATCACAAGTCATCATTACCTTTGTGTTGTGTGGCTTCGCCAACTTTAGCTCTATCGCAATCTTGCTCGGTGGGTTAGGTGGGATGGCCCCAAGCCGCCGTCACGATATTGCCAAATTGGGTATGCGGGCACTGTTGGCGGCGACACTCGCCAATATGATGAGCGCAGCCATCGCCGGCTTATTCTTCAGCTTATCTGTGGCTTAATCGGCGCTGTAGTAAAAGATGCGAGAGCCTTAGCGCTCTCGCATCACCCCCTCCTGAATCGTCGAAGCAACTAGCACGCCATCACGATTGAAAAACTGACCGCGGACTAAACCTCGCGCGCCTTGCGCACTCGGACTATCGATTGCATATAACAACCAATCATCAAGCCGGAAATCGCGATGAAACCACATCGCATGATCAATGGTCGCGATTTGCATGTTTGGTGCCGCAAAGCTTCTGCCATGAGGCTGCAGTGCCGTCGGTAGAAAATTAAAATCTGATGCGTAAGCGAGTAAGTATTTATGCACGCGCGGGTCATCTGGCATCGCGCCATTCGCGCGAAACCAGACATAACGTTTCGGCGCATCTACTGTCGGTTTAAATGGATTCACCTCGGTCACAAAGCGCATTTCTATGGGCTTTTCTGAAATGAATTTATTACGGATCGAGGCGGGAATGAGGTGCTCGTGCTCACGATAAATATCGAGGTCGGAGACTAGGCCTTCCGGGCCTGGTACCTGAGGCATTGGGTCTTGGTGTTGAAAACCTTCTTCGTCGATTTGAAACGACGCGGTCATGTAAAATATGGGTTTGCCAAATTGTATCGCCTTCACCCGCCGAGCTGAGAAACTCTTGCCGTCACGAATCACTTCAACATCATACACAATAGGTTTGTGGGCATCGCCCGGGCGCAAAAAATAGCTGTGTAAGGAGTGAATCTTACGATCTGAGGGTAAGGTTTCTTTAGCGGCGGAGAGCGCTTGACCAATGACCTGACCACCAAACACGGCGCCAAAGCCCAAATCTTGACTCTGCCCACGATAGATACCTTGTTCAATGGTTTCGAGTTTCAGTAACTCAAGCAGGTCGTTTAATACTTTACTCATGCGATCTTCCTTGTGCGGTAACGGCGGCAAAACTAACTCAATGAGGTAAAGATAAAGTAAATGCCGCGCTGCTGCTGAACTTTGTTGGTTATGGTGACTCTGTGAGGTGATCACAAGACCTAGCTAAACAAATACTGCCATAAAAATATGCTTGAGGATGCTCCATGCGCTATCAAATTTTATTATTAAACGCGGAACCCGCGACCTCACGACTTGAGCAAATGAAACAACAATTTTCTCGTGCGGGGATGCACTATACAAGAGTATCAGGGCTCACCGCTAATGCGGTTGATGAGACGATTTATCAGCAGCATGTGGATGTGGCACGTAATCAAAATGATTACTTCCACAACTTAACCCCGCGTGATGTTGCGACTTACTTAAACCATCGCCGGGCGTGGCAAGAGTTAACCGCCAGCGGCGCCGACTATGGCATCGTCTTGGAAGACGATGTGGTACTTATTGATGGTTTTAACCAATTGCCCAACCGTATTCGCGACATTCAGGTGCCGTGGAATTTTATTAAAATAGCGGAGCCTTACAAACGGGAACGTACCCAAGTGACAGGTCAAGTTGGGGCCGCAACTGTGGTGCGCTATGAACGTATTCCGCGGGGCAGTTGCGCTTATGTGATTAAGCGCGAAGCCGCGGCACAGTTACTTGAACGGACGACGCAGTTTTTCCGGCCCCTTGATGTCGACTTTCAATGGTGGTGGGAGCTGGGGTTAAACGTAATTGGCTTAAAACCTTATCCGGTGCAGTTAAGTCATCGCTTGGGACGGGATATGACGCAGGCTTACCTGCCGCAGCCACGTGAGCAACGGACCTATGTAAAATGGTGTCAGCAAGCAAAATTTTGGTGGTTAAATAAACATTCGACTACATCGTCGACTCACTTCGACTAAAGGCGTCTGTTATTCGTAATGATATCTGCTAGGCTTGTGCGACTTAGTGTTTTGACATCGCACAAACTAGGAGTATGCCATGATAAAAAGTCGTGCCGCAGTGGCTTGGCAAGCAGGTGCCCCACTTAGTATTGAAACCGTTGATGTTGCGCCGCCAAAAGCTGGCGAAGTGCTGGTTCGCATTGTTGCAACTGGCGTATGCCACACCGATGCTTATACGCTGTCGGGAAAAGATCCAGAGGGGATTTTTCCATCGATTTTAGGGCATGAAGGTGGTGGTATTGTAGAAGAGGTTGGTGCCGGTGTGACCAGTGTAAAACCCGGTGACCATGTGATTCCGTTATATACCCCAGAGTGTGGCGAGTGTAAGTTCTGCCGCTCTGGCAAAACTAACTTGTGCCAAGCGATTCGCGCAACCCAAGGTAAAGGCTTAATGCCTGATGGTACGACGCGATTCAGCGCCGGTGGGAAGGCTATCCATCACTATATGGGTACCTCAACCTTTAGCGAATATACGGTTTTGCCTGAAATTGCGCTGGCGAAAATCAATAAAGAAGCGCCGCTTGATAAAGTGTGTTTATTAGGGTGCGGCGTTACCACCGGTATTGGTGCGGTGATGAATACCGCCAAGGTTGAACCAGGCTCAACCGTCGCCATTTTTGGCTTAGGTGGGATTGGTTTGTCCGCCATTATCGGGGCAAAAATGGCAGGTGCTGAGCGTATTATCGGGATTGATATTAACACCGATAAATTCGACATGGCACGCAAGCTGGGTGCCACCGATTGTGTGAATCCTAAAGAGTACGATGCACCGATCCAAGAAGTTATCGTGGAGCTCACTGATGGCGGCGTAGATTACTCATTTGAGTGTATCGGTAATGTGAATGTAATGCGTTCGGCGCTCGAGTGTTGTCACAAAGGTTGGGGCGAGTCGGTGATTATTGGTGTTGCCGGTGCCGGTGAAGAAATCAGCACGCGACCGTTTCAACTTGTGACAGGTCGAGTCTGGCGGGGCAGTGCCTTCGGCGGTGTGAAAGGGCGCAGCCAGTTGCCTGACTACGTAGAGAGATACCTGCAAGGCGATATTCCCATGGATCCGTTTGTAACCCATACCATGGGGCTTAACGATATTAATAAAGCCTTTGATTTAATGCATGAAGGTAAGAGTATTCGTTCTGTGATCTTGTTTGACCAAGACTAGGAGGCGAGATGGACTTACTCTCAAGCAACCGCTGCTTTGGTGGCGAGCAACGCCGCTACAAAGTCTATTCAGAGTGCTTAAAGGGCGAGACTATATTCGCCCTTTATCTACCACCTGAATGGAATGAACGCACCCCCATTTTATATTGGCTGTCGGGGCTTACCTGTACTGATGAAAACTTTGTGCAAAAGGCAGGTGCGCAACGGATTGCCGCTGAATTAGGGATGGCCATTGTTGCGCCGGATACGAGTCCGCGCGGCACCGGGGTAGCGGATGCCGATCGTTATGATCTGGGCCAAGGTGCGGGATTTTATGTCAACGCAACTGCGGCGCCTTGGCAGAGTCATTATCAGATGGAAAGCTTACTGATTGACGAACTACCAAGTTGGCTAAAAAGCCTCGGTTTACAGGGGCCTGCCAGTATCGCCGGCCATTCGATGGGTGGCCATGGCGCCTTGGTCTTGGCGCAACGACATCCTGAGCGCTTCCAAAGTGTGTCAGCCTTTTCACCCATTTGTGAACCTACCGCTTGCCAATGGGGCCGTGATGCCTTCAGTGCCTATTTAGGTGCCGATGAAACGGCTTGGCAGCCTTACGATGCCAGCTATTTACTCCGCACAACTCAAGCACCATGGCCAATTCGTGTGGATGTTGGGTTAAGTGATCAATTCCTTACTGAACAGTTACGGATTGAGTCACTTGAAGCTGCGGCCACGGCAAGTGGCAGTGCGCTTAAGGTGCACCGGCACGAGGGGTATGATCATAGCTACTTCTTTATCGCGACTTTTATTGAAGATCAGTTAAGGTTTCACGCCCGTCATTTGGCTGAATGATCGACTGACGGTTGATCTTTGTCGTGCTCATTCCCATAGTAATTAAAGATAAGCAATAAATTCAGATTGTTGCGTGCTGTGGTGAATGAGCAGGCGAGCTTAAACTCGCAGTTGTTGATTCACGTTGAGTTAGTCACTACAGATTGTAAATAAGCGCGCGCACAACTACGCTTAATGGAAGGCCAAAATAACGACAACGGGAGATAGTTATGGCTGCTAAAGACAGCTTGAAGACGCTCAGTACACTTGAAGTGAATGGTAAGGAATATCATTACTACAGTTTACCCAAAGCGGCGAAACAGTTAGCCGGGGTGGGCGATATTGATACCTTGCCGACGTCGATGAAAGTTTTGCTAGAAAACTTACTCCGCAATGAAGACGGCGATACCGTTACGACTGACGACATTGAAGCCATGGCCGCATGGTTGCAGAACAAAAGCTCTGATCGCGAGATTCAATATCGTCCAGCCCGAGTGCTCATGCAAGATTTTACCGGGGTACCTGCGGTCGTCGATTTGGCGGCAATGCGCGATGCGGTTGCCCGAGCTGGTCAAGATCCTAATCAGATTAACCCTTTATCAGCAGTGGACTTGGTCATTGACCACTCGGTGATGGTTGATAAATTCGCCTCACCAGAAGCTTTTAAAGAGAACGTCAAAATTGAAATGGAGCGCAATTACGAGCGCTATGAATTCTTGCGTTGGGGTCAAAAAGCCTTCCAAAACTTCCGGGTAGTCCCGCCGGGCACCGGTATTTGCCATCAGGTGAACCTCGAATACTTAGCGAAAGTGGTTTGGACGAAAGAGCAAGACGGCAAAACCTTTGCGCTGCCTGATACTTTGGTGGGTACCGATTCTCATACCACGATGATTAACGGTTTGGGTGTGCTTGGCTGGGGTGTTGGTGGTATTGAGGCGGAAGCGGCGATGCTCGGCCAACCGGTTTCGATGCTGATTCCAGAAGTGATTGGCTTCCGTTTGACGGGTAAATTACCTGAAGGTGTTACGGCCACGGATTTGGTGTTAACCGTTACCCAAATGCTGCGCAAGAAAGGGGTCGTAGGCAAATTCGTTGAGTTCTATGGGCCCGGTTTAGATCATTTGCCGCTTGCCGATCGCGCCACCATTGCCAACATGGCACCGGAATATGGTGCAACTTGTGGCTTCTTCCCGGTCGACCAAGAAACCCTGAATTATTTGCGCCTGTCGGGCCGTGATGAAGATACGGTTGCATTGGTTGAAGCCTACAGTAAAGCCCAAGGGATGTGGCGAGAAACCAAAAAAGAGCCGGTATTTACCGATTCCTTAGAACTTGATTTAGGCGAAGTTGGCGCATCGCTCGCTGGTCCGAAACGTCCGCAAGATCGGGTTGGAATGCCGGAGCTTGGCAAGGCTTTCGATTTAATGCTCGAAACTAGTGGCCAAACCGCTGAGCAGGACAAAAAGGTAAAAGTTAAAGGGCGCGATTTCGACCTTAGCCATGGTGATGTGGTGATAGCCGCTATCACAAGCTGTACCAACACCTCTAACCCGAGTGTGTTAATGGCGGCTGGCTTAGTGGCGAAAAAGGCCATTGAGAAAGGCTTGCAACGTAAGCCTTGGGTGAAATCATCGCTCGCGCCAGGTTCGAAAGTGGTGACTGATTACCTTGCTAAAGCAGGCTTGAGCGAATACCTCGATAAACTCGGCTTTAACTTGGTGGGTTATGGTTGTACTACCTGTATTGGTAACTCGGGGCCCTTGCCTGAGGAAATTAGCCAAGCAATTAGCCAGGGCAACCTCACGGTATCCTCAGTGTTATCAGGCAACCGCAACTTTGAGGGACGGGTGCATCCAGATGTGAAAGCAAACTGGTTGGCGTCGCCGCCTTTAGTGGTTGCTTATGCCTTGTGTGGTACTACTCGCATAGATTTAAGCAACGATCCGCTGGGTGTAGATAAAAATGGTCACGATGTTTATTTAAAAGACATCTGGCCGAGCTCGAAAGAAATCGCTGAAGCTGTACGTTTAGTTGATAGTGATATGTTCCGTCGCGAATATGGCGAAGTCTTTAAAGGTGATGATGAGTGGCGAGCTATTCCGATTGGTGAGGGTAACACCTACAGCTGGAGTGACGAGTCGACTTATGTGAAGAACCCGCCATTTTTTGACGGCATTGATAAGCCACTCGCACCACTTGCGGATATTGATGGCGCACATGTGTTGGCGTTATTCGCCGATTCAATTACGACCGACCACATTTCACCCGCAGGCTCGATTAAAGGGAGTTCGCCGGCGGGTAAATATCTGCAAGAAAATGGCGTAGCACAAAACGACTTCAATTCTTACGGTTCGCGTAGGGGTAACCACGAAGTCATGATGCGCGGTACTTTTGCGAATATCCGCATTAAGAACCAAATGTTGAAAGATGTGGAGGGGGGCTTTACCCGCCATGTGCCAAGCGGCAAGGAAATGTCTATTTATGATGCCGCCATGCAGTATCAACAAGAGGGGACGCCACTGGTAGTTCTTGCGGGTAAAGAATATGGTACTGGCTCAAGCCGAGACTGGGCCGCAAAAGGCACTACTTTACTGGGTGTGAAAGCGGTTATTGCCGAGAGCTTCGAGCGGATCCACCGTTCCAATTTAGTTGGTATGGGCGTGTTGCCGTTGCAGTTTGCCGATGGTGAGAGCGCAGCAAAACACGGCTTAACTGGCGATGAGAAAATTTCGATTCGCGGCATTAACAATGATCTTAAACCGGGTCAATTGCTTGAAGTGACCGCGGCAAAAGCGAATGGGGAGACCGTGAGCTTTAAGGTGAAATGTCGAATCGATACTGGCAACGAACTGCAGTACTACAAGAGCGGTGGTATTTTGCATTACGTGTTACGCCAAATGTTGGCAGCCTAAGCACCTACGCTTGCCAATCGACAATTTGTCGGCAAATAAAAAGAGCGCCAGATTTATTGGCGCTCTTTTTTTAGGTTAAAAAACGGCTGTTGAGCGTATGACTTGGGGCAGATACAGCTAGCGCTGTTAGATGAGCAGCGCGCGGCCGCCATCTACTTTGATAAACTCACCCGTCATAAATGGGTTATCACGAAGAAACTCAACTGTCTTAAGCATAGGTTCCAGCCCACCTTCTAACTTCAAAGGCGTTTCTGCTAATACCTTTTGTTTGTGCGCACCATCGTGCTCGGGCAAAAATAACACCGGGCCTGGTTGAATTGCGTTAACTCGTACCGCGGGCGCTAGCGTTTTGGCAAACCCTTGAGTAAGGCTCGCAAGGGCCGTTTTCGCCGCACAGTACGCCACATAATCAGTGGATGGGCTATCGGTGTAGATATCAGTAATGTTGACGATGAGGCCATTGTCGCTGTTGCGCAGTAGCGGGGCCAAGTCACGACACAACAGGTAAGGCAGCATCGCATGTACGCCGAATACGGCCTGCAAATTATCATTGCTACTGTCTACCACTTCGTTAGTAAAAAAGCATGAGGCATTGTTCACCAATAGATCGAGACGATCGGTATGCTGCTTCACGGTGTCGATAATAGTTGCGGCGGCACTTAAATCGCTCATATCTGCCTGAATGCCGATTGCGCCATGCTGCTCAAGCTCGGCAACGCCTGCTTTACTGGTGTTGTAATGGGCAAAAACCTGATAGCCCTGGGCAAGCAGGCGCTCAGCTAGTGCAAAGCCGAAGCGCCGACCGGCGCCGGTGATCAGCGCAAATTTTTCTTGGTTCATGAATTTACGGATTCCTGTTGTGGAGCGGGTAAAGCGTAATATTGGGAGAATAATTCGTTGCGCAGCACGGTTAAGTAATCTGGCGTTGCCGGCCACTGCGCTAACGCCACTTCAGCGTCACGCTCAGCCGCCGCAGGTATCTCACCGAGGATATCGAGATCGATTGGACGGTCTTTTATTTTACATAGCGGGTCAGACCGATCCCGACCTAAACTTATTTCAATAGCGTTATACGCTTGCTTCAGTTTGCTCGCATCTAGGTGGGTTTCAATCACAAACAGCGCATTCAAAAACAACTGGTCGCTTGGCATTGCTACCGGTTCAGTGGTGATCACGCGTGAGTAACTAATTTTACTTCCGACGCCAGTCAAATAACTCTTGGCACGGCTCACATGATACTCCGGACGGATGTTGGAGCCGAGGCTACAGAGAAAGGTATAAGGCATATCTAGGCTCCTTCTGAGTGCTTGCAACGCATTATACGCAGTTCGTGCGCTTTTGGTTGTATCCGCAGCCACAGCGCCATTGCGGATGCTGAGGACGATTTAGTTAGAGTTGAAAATAATTTTTGGGCTTGGTAGCCTAAATACTTACTTTTGTGAGCTACGTACGTTCGCAAACCCGTCTAAGCCGAGCATAGGAATTGTGCGTGCTGAAACGATTTGGAAGTACGAACTATCATCAATATTATCGCTTTTTGCCATTATTGGTAGCTTTGCTGCTGGGTTGGTTTGGGTTGCTGGCGGGTAACCTCGCATTTGCATTGCAGACTAATTCTGCACCTACCTTAACCGCTAGTACCGCGCTTAGCAAAGAAGGCTACGTTACGCTCAGTGTTGCTCCGGATGCCGTGGCGGCGACTCCCAACGGCTGGTGGCTAGAGCAAAGCCAATCTGCCAACTTCAATGAGTTACAAAAACGCTACCCGTTGTTAGGCGATAGCGCGCAAATCACCGTGTCCGGCTTAGCGAACGATAGCTATTGGTTTCGCTTTACCGATGCTGCCGGAGTACCCGTCACGCAGCCGGTTCAAGTAACGGTTGAACATTACACTTTAACACAAGCCCTCGGCTGGTTTGGCGCTGGTGCAGTGCTATTTGTGTTGTTGCTGTGGTTGTTACTTAGTGGCCATCGCCAAGCGATGTCTGAATCGGCTCACTCGGATATAACCTCATGACCAACACCAACTTTGCGCTAGATGCGTCGCTAGGTTTGGCATTAGTCGTGGGGTTCGGTCTCGCATGGGTGCTATTTGGCTGGTGGTTAGGACGCAAAAACACCACCCACGAACAATTTGCGCTTGCCGGACGCAATGTTGGCTTTGCCTTTGCCACGGCAACCGCAATGGCGACTTGGGTAACCTCTAACACCACTTTAGTCGCACCACAGTTAACTTATCAGTTTGGAATTTGGGGCATGTTGGGCTACTCCTTCGCTGCGCTCGGCCTGCTGTTGTTTGCGCCGCTCTCGCGTCGAATTAAGCAACTGTTACCCCATGGCTACACCAGCGGTGACTTTATTCGCGGTCGTTACGGTCGGCCGGCGTGGGTCGCATTTATGGTGATATCACTGGTATATGCGCTGGGCTGGTTGGTTAGTTTAGGTATGGCGGGCGGCATTCTATTGGAAGCGCTGAGTGGGCTTGATTACCATCTGGGCATGAGCGCTATTCTGCTTATCTGCGTGGTTTACACCTTGTTTGGCGGCTTACGCGCGGTGATTGCCACAGATTTCATTCAAGCACTCATTATTATTGCCGGTGTGGTTGGGATAGCCTGGTTCATTATCGACACCACATCGCTTGGTGCGATTCACCAGTCGGTTTCGACCGAGCACCCGCAATTGCTCAATTGGCTTTTTCCTGCGGCCATTATGTTTTTGTTCAACAATATATTTTTTGGTTTAGGTGAAATTTTTCATTCCAATGTGTGGTGGTCAAGAGCGCTGGCCTTTAAAGCCAAAGTGGCGAGCCGCGCCTTTTTCGTTGGTGGCTTGTTGTGGTTGCCTATCCCAATTGTCACCGGCTTCATTGCGCTGGCAGGCCCGCAACTTGGCATCTTTCCGCCAAGTGCAGACATGGTGGGCCCGGTGGTTGCTGCAGCGGTACTCGGTAAAGTGGGCGCAATCGTGGTGTTTGTGGTGGTGTTCTCAGCGCTAGCTTCTAGTCTTGATTCGTTGCTGGCCGCGACTGGCGATTTGCTTACCCGTGATCTATATCAACAGAGTTGGCGCAAGCAAGCGTCAGATCAGCAACTGTTGCGGGTCAACCGAATGGCGATTTTAGTACTCGGCGGTATAACTTGGTTGCTCTGCTTACCGCGTATCGCAACGCTTGGTGCCTTGTTGAATTTTGCCGGTGCATTTGTCGCCAGCACCATCTTCCCGATTGTGTTGGGGCTGTATTCGAAAAAATTGCGGGGCCGTGATGCCGCACTAGCGATGGTATTAGGTACCAGTGCTGGTCTTATCGGCTATTTCGCGATTGGATTTTATGTGGCTGCACTGCTGTCGTGTGCGGTATCTGGATTGGTTTGCCTTTATGGTAGCCGGTTCAACCAAGGAAACTTTGATTGGCGTCAGTTAGCCGAGGAACGTCCTTCATGATCTCATTCACTGCATTTCAACTACTTGTATGGGTAGCTTTGCTTTTGGCGCTGGCCGCGCCGTTAGTGTTAATTGGCTGCTTTATAAAGGATTTCATTTCTCAACAATTATGGTAACCCTATGACCAATCAGGATGTGTCGTTTCAGCGTGAACGGCCAGATGTTTATGGTGATGCTCACCCCAAAGCGTTGCTGCGGACGATTCAGGAAGACGGTGATTATTTATTAAAACTGGCAGAGCAACACATTGTGTCTGCAGATCAGTTTTGTGTGGAAACCATGCGCCAGCTATTTCGCTTAGCGGCCAAAATAGAGAGTAATCCGCGCCGGTTTAGCACGCCTTTGCAAGGCAAAATCTTGATTAGTGCATTTTACGAACCAAGCACCCGAACTCGGCTGTCGTTTGAGAGTGCTTGGCATCGGTTGGGGGGCGATATTATGTCCATTACCGACCGGTCAACCACGGGTATCGCCAAAGGCGAAGGCTTGGCCGATGTCGCCGAAATGTTTAACAATTACGGTGATTGCGTGGTACTGCGGGACACCAATGCACAGTCATTGTACGAAATGATTGATGCGCTGCGGATCCCGATTATTAATGCTGGCAATGGTATTGATGAGCATCCAACACAAGCCTTAGCTGATTTGTACGCAATTTTTAAATGGCGGCCCGAGCTGGTCGCAAACGATGGCAGCGCTAAAATTAAAATTGGTGTGATTGGCGTACCGGGCAAGATGCGCACCGTACGGAGCTTATTAAAGTGTCTTACGGTATTTGCCAATATCGTAAGTGAGCTGGTGATCATTCACGACGACACTATTGGTGAGGCGTTATTTTCCGAAGGTCAGCGCGAAGAACTCGAAGCAGCCGGCTTAAAACTCAGTTTTGCCAATGAGCTAGATGCGGTATTACCGAGCTTAGATGTGGTCTACATTAATGCCATTTCTTGGGAAGGTGAGAGTTTTAATACCTATGGCCAAGCGTTCCATTTAACTGCAGCTTCGCCATTAAAAGAAGACGCGATTATTTTGCATCCACTGGCGCGCGGTGAGGAGTTGGCGACAGATTTAGACAACAGTAGCCATAATTGGTACTTCAGCCAAGCACGAGGGGCAGTGTTTTTACGAATGGCGTTGCTAACCTGCATGGTAGAACGCGCGGAACGTGTGATTGACGTCGTATAACAAGCGGCTGAACAGAAACAGGAGTAGCGATTTATGTGTGGCATCGCAGGTGTAATTCAGGCGCAATCAGACGCAAAAATTAATCCACAAACTTTGGTGAACATGGCGGCGATTATGCATCACCGCGGCCCTGATGGCTTCGGCTATCAGGTATTACCTCAGCATGGGGTGGGTTTTTCCCATGCGCGGCTGTCGATTATTGATTTGAATGAGACGCGGGCGCGCCAGCCCTTTTTATCGGCTGATGAGCGCTTGCTGTTGGCTCATAATGGTGAGTTCTATGATTTTAAACGTATTCGCGCAGATCTCACGGCGCAAGGGGCTCGATTCCGCACGAAAAGCGATTCTGAAATCGTCTTGCATTTATTTGAGCGCTACGGCTTAGCGGACACGCTGACTGAGCTGCGTGGTGAATTCGCCTTCGCACTTTATGATAGTGAGCAAGACTGTACTTACTTGGTCCGCGACCGCTTCGGCATTAAACCTTTGTATTACACCGAAACGCCAAATGGCTTGGTGTTCGGTTCAGAGTTGAAAGTATTGTTTGCTCACCCAGATGTTAAGCGTGAGTTCGATACGCAAGGTCTTTATCATCAACTGATTCAAGTGATGGTGCCGGGTACAACGGCATTTAAAGGCGTAAAACAAGTAGCACCTGGGCATGTGGTAAAAGTGCAGCGGCAAGCCGGTAAATTACAAGTCACTGAAGAAAAATATTGGGATGTTGATTTTCCAGCAGCCCATGAGCATGCCGGTGACGAGGCGGATGAAGCCGCTTATATTCAGGGGGTGCGTGAACACTTGTTGGAAGCCGTGCAGCATCGGTTAACGGCAGATGTACCCGTTGGTTGTTATTTGTCGGGTGGAATTGATTCGTGTGCGATCCTTGGGTTATCCGCGGCCGCGACGCAGACTTCGGTGAAAGCCTTTACCATTGGTTTTGACTCTGCCGATTATGATGAAACCCCGATTGCAAAAGAAATGGCTGAGGCGACTGGTGCCGATCATCACATCATGGCGTTAAAGGCCAATGACTTGTACGATCATTTCGTGAAGACGCTGTGGCATACCGAACGCACGATTTACAACACCTTGGGCGTCGCTAAATACTTAATGAGTCAGCAAGTGAATGAAGCTGGCTATAAAGTTGTGCTTACTGGTGAGGGCTCAGACGAGTTGTTTGCGGGCTACCCGGCGTTTCGCAAAGACATGTTTATGCATGGTCTTGATCATTTACCTGACAGTGAACGTGAAGCCTGGCAAGCACTGCTGGAAAAGAATAACAAACTCTTTAAGGGCGCCATGCTGGCCCGCGAAGAGTTTGTCAGTCCGGCGTTTAATGCCAAACTAGGCTTTACCCCAAGCTGTGTGCAACCGTGGTTAGCCTGTGCTGATGTGGCGTTACCACTTATCGCACCTGAACATCGGGTAGCGCTGGAAGATTATGATCCGGGTAAAGCGATAGCCGACACCTTAGATGCGAGTATGTTGAAAGGGCGTCACCCTCTTGATCGCGCCCAATATGTCTGGATTAAAACCATGTTAGAAGGGCAAATTCTCACTTGGGGTGGGGATCGGGTTGATATGGCCAACTCGATGGAAGCCCGGCCACCGTTTCTTGATCATAAATTGGCCGAATACGCCTTTAAAGTACCGCCGCACTTGCGAATAAAGGGTAATAAAGAAAAGTATGTGTTACGTGAAGCCATGAAAGGCTTACTGCCGGAAGTGCTTTATAAGCGTGAAAAGTTCGCGTTTATGGCGCCACCAGCGCATACCGATCCGGAAAAATGGCAAGCAGTTGAGCAACTTGCGGCGCAGTTCTTATCGCGAGAAGCCATTGCGAAGGCCGGATTATTAGATTATGACGCAGTGGCTGCCATGTTTGCCCGGCACGAGGACCCAGCCGTACCGGTCGAGGAAAAAGTGCAGCTAGATGCCATTATTAATCATTTGCTCGGCGTGCAAGTTCTGCATCACCACTTTGTCGAGACCGATGTGCCCGCGCAAGCACAACAACGAGCGGATGAATTAGGCTGGCATGCGTAAAATTTTTCTGGCCTAGGCCTTGAAAGTTATTTTCTGGCGCTTATATAAGAGTTGAGGGCGATGTCTCGATGAGAGTCGCCCTTCAACCCTAGCTTGATGAAGCTAGTTTATAAACTAACGTCATAAAATTGCTTCTTAAGGAGAATTACCTATGGCCACAATTGATTTAACCCCTTTATATCGTAGTAGCATCGGTTTTGATCGGATGGCTCGCTTACTTGATTCGGCGATGCGTTCAGACAACAACAGCGCCGGAGGCTACCCCCCATACAATATTGAAGTGGTGGGCGAGAATCGCTACGCCATCACCCTTGCCGTCGCTGGGTTTGACGACAATGAGCTTGAAATTGAAGTTGAAAGCGGTGTGTTAAAAGTGCAGGGTAAAAAGGCTGAAGACAATGAGCAGCGTGAATACCTACACAAAGGCATCGCATTCCGTGGTTTCGAGCGGAAATTTAATCTAGCGGATCACGTTGAAGTGACAGGTGCTGCACTGAAAAATGGGCTACTGACTATTGGCTTAGAAAAAGTCGTGCCGGATGCCATGAAACCGAAGAAAATTGAGATTGGCTCGTCACCGAAATCATTTCTAGAGCGCTTGACCAAAAGCGATACTAAGGTGGCATAACGCCAAGCAACCGCTTAGTTAAATGCAAAACGCCGGCTTATTTGCCGGCGTTTTAGTGGCGGAGCGAGCCTATTGAACAAGCTTCCGCACGTTATTGGCTACCAGCGAATATCAATATACACCGGATCATGATCAGAGGCGCGATAAGGGTCGGCGGCATACCATTGTTGCTGCTGCAGTTCTGATTTGTAAGCAGTACCATATTCGAGCGCGCGCGGTTCGTCAGCATTAATATGCCAATGTGCCAATTGCTGTACTTTATCCGCCAATGCTTGGTTCACCAGAACATGATCGAGGCTTCCAGCTTGGGCATCATATACATAGCTATAGCCTTTGGGTTCAAACTTTTCAGCGAGGTTTATATAGCCGGCTTGAGCTAGTGTGCGCATGGGGTCTTCTTGGGCATAGGCATTAAAATCACCAAGCACAACCTGGGCACTGTTAGCTGCGTTTGCGGTCAGCGTTGTTAGCCAATCGCTCAGCGCTAGGGCTGATTCTGTCCGTAACTGATTCCAGCATGCTTGGCCATCAGCTTGATTCGCATTAGGATCGGCGGCGTCTTTTGGGCAGCTACCTTTGGATTTAAAGTGGTTCACCGCAACCCACAATGGTTGAGTGGCAGAAGTATTAAGGCGGTTGAACGCCTGCGCCAATACTGGACGGCTGCCCCATTGGAACGGGCCGTCGCGCAATACTTGTGCAGCGCCTTGTGGGGTTACAATATCTGCCCGATAAAGAATGCCATTGGTAATTTGGTCAGTGCCTAAGCGCTGCCCGTTAGGCGCGGTAATAAACCGCCAGTCGGCACCTGTTTGTGCACGTAGCGCTTGGGTTAGCGTCTGAATAGCAGCAGCTTCGCCATAACCATCGTTTTCTATTTCCATAATGCCAACAATGTGTGCTTGCAGCGCTGCGATTGCCGCTATAATTTTGGCTTCTTGGCGTTTAAATTCAGCGAGCGTCTCGGCCCCCCTTGGGGTTGGGAAATCCCCACCTTGGCCGTTGCCATTAAAGTAGTTGAGCACATTAAAGCTGGCGACGCGGATGGCCTCAGCAGCAGGTGCCGGCGGCATGTTGGGGCGCGGGTTCGCATGTAGAATAGTCAGTGGCAACTGCGGTTGAATGCGATAGTTGCCGTCGCGTTCAAGCAATACACCTTGCAGATTGATAATTTCATGACCACTTCGCAACGGCATATCTGCGGTCAATTGCGGCGCCGGAAAGGGAATGGCAGCGGGGTTTTGTAACTGACTGTTATCATCAATCACCAAGCGTTGGCGCGCATAAAGGTTCAACAGTAGCGCTATTTCGGCGCGTTCATGCGTCAACTGCGTTGGCGTGTACAATCGCTCGGCCGCAACATCAAATTCGCCAAAGCGCTGGAGTTGATAATGGCCATTTACAACTAGAGGTTGTTTAAAGCTAACTAGCATGCCCTCGTAGGCTTCAAACTCACCTACATTCGCCACTGGCAAAGTCAACGGGGTAGGCACTGGCGCTTCTTGTGCCGCGCAAACTTGTAATGGCTGTGCAAGTACTAGCGAGGTAACCTCTTGTATTTCTTGAATTTCACCACGGGCAATCACCACATCACCGGCAACTAGCTCTGGATAAGCCTCGCTCACTTTTACCACCAACCCTTCTGAGGTGTTGGGGTCGTTATCGACAGCTGTTGCCAAACTTTGCACATAAACTGCTTGATGTTGGTCTTCACGACTGAGATTTTTACTAACGATAGCCGCAATGGTCACTTCGTCACCCAATAGTGGGCTGGTGGCACCTGTGCCTTGTATGGCGGCAATTGGGGTTATTGCACCGGCATCACAATCACCGATAGCAGGCATCGACTCGGAGTCTTGACAGGCGCTAAGCAAACTCACCGCCACGCCGATGAGACTAAACTTTAATGACTGCTGCAACCAACCTTGAAGCCGCTGTGACTGATTTGACACCTGAATCATTTACTTCTCCTCGGCTGATGACTTTGGTTCAAACGCGCTACCGCGTTCCAATAAACCAATGGGATCAATGCGTTCAGCATTCATCATTTGGGCAATACGTTGCACGGAAGAGAGCAATAGCGATTGCTCCCAATCCGCTAAATCGCAAAATTTATCAATAAAATGATCTTGTAACGGGCGTGGTGAGGCAGCGAGCAAACGTGCGCCAGCACTTGTGAGGCTGAGTTCTACCCGGCGTTTATCCGTTGCGCTGCGCGTACGATGAATAAGCTGGCGATGCTCTAAGCGGTCAATCACGTTACTGACGGTCGCTGGACTTAAGGTAATGTTTTGCGCCACGAGGCTAGCTGTAACTTGTTGATTGGCCGCAATCTCTCGCAAGATCAGTAATTGTGGCGCGGTTAAGCCGGCATCTTTATTTAACTGCTTGGAGTAGAGATCGGTGGCCCGAATGATTTTGCGCAGCGCCAGTAACAGTTCTTCGTATTTCTCCATATTCATACTCGTTCTACTTCTTGGAGTGCACTAACGCCGAGCCGATAAATCGGTGCGCCGGATTTGCACCACGACTCCAAGCTTAGGATGGTCAAAGTAGTGCGTTTCATGACTGATCACTCGTCTAACTTGAGTAAATTCATAAGCCCGTAAAAATGGCTTAGCGCGCACGCGCTCTTGTTGCGAGAGCGCGTAGTCAGCTTGTGCGGCCATGGTCGGCGTGGCTTCGCGGGCGGTTGTTTGTTCGCGCAAGATAAGCTGAGGTTCAATATGTAAATAATTACCGACCAGATAAATATGCATCAGCCCATCAAGCTCAAATACCTGCTCTGGTAAGCCCGGGTAGTTGCGAGAGGGGCGTAATGGCAATAACTGCTGTTGCGCATCATTACCGATCTGAAAACTCAATTCGCCTTGGTCTACCAAAGCAAGTAATTGTTGAATACGCGAGAGTTGATCAGGCGTTTCTGCGGCACTTTGTAATGGCGTGATTGGCGCTACATTAGGGGTCAACAGGAAGCCAAAAAAGTCGTATTCAGCACTGAAATTGTGACCTCCGAATAACCGCACTCGATAGTTATCGCCGCGGTTAAATACGGGTTGCCGGTAACTCACATGTAATAAAGGCTGACCAATCGCCCGTTGACTCAGTTCTTGGCGAAGTTCAGTAAATAAGTGATTACTGGCTGGCATCAGAAACGCTGCCGCTGCTTGTTCGATATTACCGCCAGCGCCGTTTATGACCACACCCGTGCGCTCAATGCTGGCCAGTGGATTAGGCATTGGCCACAGCTGCGGCACGGGGAACAGCGCTTGCTCGGCATTGCTTGCACACCAAAATTCGGTGACCGAGTTGGATGCTGAACAAGTGGGTAGATTTACCAACCAATGCCATCTTGAGGGCACGTAGTAGGGCGTTAACAGATCCTGTGTGCCGCGTAAATCAAGCGGCGCCACTGGCAGTGGAAAGCGCTCCGTTAATTCACTCGCGCGGGTATGTTTAAACACTAATACTTCGATTTCAAACCAGCGCCACTGATCGCGGTCAACCCGTGGTTGTGCGATGCTATGTGCGCTCGGTAGGGCGAAGCAGAGCAAGGCAAGCAAACCAGCAGCGTAGCGTCGGGCTAGGTGCCAACTTGGCATGACTAGGAATTGGGGGGCTGTTGTGTTCGCAAAAATCAACGCTACCGTCTCCCGTTAGCTGCTGGTGTTGAACATCATTATTTAGCTTGCAGCCGCTGCGTCAGGGCTTAATTGCTGTAACACGGACTCTACCAGTTTTATCCGAGTTTGAGTATCTTCTAACGCTTTATTTACGCGAAGTTTTGCAGAACCATCAAGCCGATAAGTTTGTGGATCTGCTTGTAACAGTGTAATCAATGCGGCCGGTTGCACCCGCGTTTCGGGTTTAAATTCAAAGTTAACACCCTGAGCGCTGCCATCAATTTTAGCAATACCCAAAGCGGCAGCGCGATTACGCAACGCGGTTTGCTGGATCAGGTTTTTCAATTCTGGCGGCAATAACCCAAAGCGGTCGATAAGTTCAACTTGCAGTTCGTCTAGGCTCGCAGTGTCGGTTGCACTGGCGATACGTTTGTACAAGCTCAGCCGCAAATTCACATCGGCGATGTAGGTTTCTGGGATCAATGCTGGAATGCGCAAATCAATCTCAGTGTGTTGCCGCAACAACTGATCGAGCGCGGGTTGTTTGCCCTCTTGCAGGGATTTTACCGCTTGTTCCAGCATGTCCATGTATAACGTAAAGCCGACACTTTCAATTTGACCACTTTGGTCATCGCCGAGCAGTTCGCCCGCGCCCCGAATTTCTAAGTCATGGGTGGCGAGCATAAAGCCAGCGCCTAAATCCTCAAGCTGAGAAATGGCCTCAAGCCGTTTGAGCGCATCTTTGGTCATCCGCTTAGGATGCGGGGTAAGCAGGTACGCGTATGCTTGATGGTGTGAACGCCCCACGCGGCCGCGTAATTGGTGCATTTGAGCTAAGCCTAAATGGTCGGCCCGATCCATAATAATGGTGTTGGCACTGGGAATATCGATCCCGGTTTCAACAATGGTTGTACACACCAGTACATTAAAGCGTTGGTGGTAAAAATCTGACATGATGCGTTCCAGCTCGCGTTCACGCATCTGGCCATGGGCAACCGTGACGCGAGCCTCGGGTACTAGTTCGGCTAGATCGCGAGCGGTTTTATCAATGGTATCCACATTATTGTGTAAAAAGTACACCTGCCCACCGCGCAGAATTTCCCGCAAAATGGCTTCGCGGACTGTGGGTGCGTCATATTCTCGAACAAAGGTTTTAACGGCCAGACGCTTGGCAGGTGGAGTAGCAATAATCGACAAATCCCGCACCCCGTTCATGGCCATGTTCAAAGTACGTGGAATGGGAGTGGCGGTGAGCGTGAGAATATCGACGTCGGCGCGCAAGCGTTTAATGGCCTCTTTTTGGCGGACCCCGAAGCGATGTTCTTCGTCAACAATCAATAAGCCTAAATCCTGGAACTTAATAGAATCTTGTAACAGCTTGTGAGTGCCGATCACAAGGTCAACCTTGCCGGCTGCTATATCGGCGAGCGCGGCTTGGGTTTGTTTTGCGGTTTTAAAGCGCGATAACACCTCGACCCGGATCGGCCAATCGGCAAAGCGGTCTTTGAAGTTTTCGTAATGTTGTTGGGCGAGTAGGGTGGTTGGCACCAACACGGCAACTTGTTTGTTGTCATTTACCGCTACGAAGGCGGCCCGCATTGCAACCTCGGTTTTACCAAAGCCAACATCACCGCAAACCAGCCGGTCCATAGCGCGTGGAGCCTGCATATCTTGCAGTACAGCGGTAATAGCTTGCTGTTGGTCCACGGTTTCTTCAAACGGGAAACTGCCGGCAAAGCGTTCATATTCAATGTCATCCAACTGAAATGGATGACCAGGTTTGGCTTCCCGTTGGGCGTAAATATCTAAAAGTTCAGCAGCAACATCCGTTACTTTTTCGGCCGCACGTTTGCGAGCTTTTTCCCACTGGTCGCTGCCGAGCTTGTGTAACGGCGCGGCGCTCTCCTCGCCACCACTATAACGGCTTAGCACATGTAGTGCGGCGACGGGTACATATAGCTTACTGTTATTGGCATATTCGATGGTCACAAATTCGGTTTCGATACCACCGGCTGAGAGCGTTTGTAGCCCCTGATAGCGACCAACGCCATGCTCTAAATGCACCACAGGTTGACCAATTTTAAGCTCGGCTAAGTTGCGAACCATGGCGTCAGTGCTGAGCGGCGATTTCTGTTCACGCCGCCGGCGTTGACTAATTCGGTGACCAAAGAGTTCGGTTTCGGTGATGAATAGTAGTCCGGGCTGCGCTGATTCAGCGCTTAACTCAAATGAGTTGACGATAGGACTAATGGTGATCCCAAAAGCTGCGTCAGCCGAGTTAAATTCAGCGAAATTATCAAATTCAGGCGGGATAATGCTTAATTTTCGCAGAATTTCGAGTAAACTTTCACGTCGTCCCGCGCTTTCGACACTGAACAATACCCGGTAACCGGCTTGTTGTGCCTCATGCAACCGTCGCTGCAGCTTTTCGAACGGCTGTTTGTGCTGATGTTCCGCCGCGATATCTGCAATAGGTTGGGTCGCAAAAACTTGCTTTCCGGGTTGTGCGGCCGTCTCTGGCACCAAGGCTCGAATCCGGGGGTAGGCTTTAAAGCGGCCGTGTACCTCATCGGCAGCTAAAAACAGTTCGGTTGGCGGCAGCAACGGGCGTTGTTGATCATAACGCCGTTGCTCATAACGGTATTGAATATCATGCCAAAGACTTTCAAGGCTGCCTTGTAGATCGCCAAAAGTAACGAGTAAGGTTTCGGCGGGCAGGTAATCAAATAAATTCGCGGTTTGGCTAAAAAACAACGGTAGATAATACTCAATGCCACCGGGAAATTCGCCTTGGCTGACTTGCTGATACACGGATTCGCGTGCATTGCTGGCACCAAAATAATCACGATATCGAGCACGAAATTGGTCAATCGCCGCTTGATGGGTCGGGAACTCGTGTGCCGGCAACAATTCGACCGCCGCAATTGGGGCGGCAGAGAGCTGTGACTCGGGATCAAATGGTCGAATGCTATCAATATCGGTATCAAAGAAATCAATACGATAGGGTTCAAGTGACCCCATTGGGAATACGTCTAGCAGCGAGCCGCGCGCGCAAAACTCACCATGTTCCATCACTTGATTCACCGCTCGGTAACCGGCGCGCTCAAGCTGACCTCGCAGCGCGTGGATATCAAGTGCTTGCCCAGCTTGCAATGCAAGACTGTGCGCCTGCACATAATCAACCGGTGCAATTTTGTGCAGCAAAGTATTTAACGACACAATGAGCGCACCACGCTTAGTATTGGGCAGCTTCGCCAATACATTTAAGCGCTCAGAAATAATATCCTGATGAGGTGAAAAGTTATCGTATGGCAGTGTTTCCCAATCCGGAAACACCATAATGTCAGCGGCAAACTCCGGACAAAAGTAGCGAATCTCGTACTCAAGGCGATGCGCTTGCGGCGCGTCTGGCGTCACAATGAGTACCATCGCAGGATGCTGCTTGATGGCTTGAGCTAGTGCCAGTGCAGGGCTGCTACCGTGAAGGCCTTGCCAGGTAATGTCTTTGTTTGCTTGTGCAGAAATTGGGGGTTGCAGTACGACAGCTGGTTTCATTCGGGTTCGTTATTCTCTTGCGCTTGTTGGCGTGCCATGGAGCGTGCGCGCAGCTGTTTGGTTTGCGTTTGCAAACTCGCTTTGACCAACAGCTCACGGTCTGCTTCACGAATTCGATTAAAGGCGACAGTATACGTTATTTGCGCGGGGTTTGGTTCATCCGTCGGAGCGGTTGTGGCCGAATCAAGCGCTATAATTTGACCCCAAGCGCAGACCGCAGCGAGGTCCTCGGGCAGGAATAACTTCACTTGTACCCAATCACCTTGGGCCAGCTGCAACGCGGCTTTAGTGTTGGTAAAACTGCAGCCGCCGCCACTATAGGTGAGTCCTTCGCAGCGATGCGCTGGGTCGTCTTCCTGGCGCAATAAATAAGTCGACAGCATACTAATGCGTTGCGCTTGTTGCTGCAGCACACTTGCAATTAATTTGGCACTACGCTCACCCATGTTTAAATCTCGGAGCGCTTGTTGATCGACGACTAACATGTCGCTCGCCATGCGAAACAACTCGGGAATCGCGGTTTCAAATTGAGTAGCATCGGGTAACTGATTGACGGGCACTACGTTCAGAGAAAAATCTTGCTGCACCGAAAAATAGGCGGCATAGTCGTCTAATAATGCTTGTTCGATGTTATGACTCATGGTCAGTCCCCGTAGCGCCAAGGTTGCTATCAATCGTTCAGGTCATTATGCTTGCAATCGCTCAATAAGCAACTCTAAGTAAGGAAACTTGTCGTTTCATGTTAAGGCCTGCCGCCCGTTTTATCGCACTACGTTACAGTCGCCAACGCCAGGGACGTAGTTTCACCTCGTTCATTAATCGTTTCGCACTGCTGGGGATCACCCTAGGCGTGGCCGCACTCATTGTCGTGACCGCGGTGATGAATGGTTTTGAGCGAGAATTGAAACAACGCATTTTAGGTGTTATTCCCCATTTAACGGTAACTGCCGTGGATGCTCCGCGAGGGATGCAAGCTTGGCAAGATGTCGCCTCAACCATTAGTGCTTTTGATGAACGTTTAACGCCGCAACCTTATGTACGCAATCTTGGGTTGGTGCAAGTGCCGGGTGCGATTCAACCCTTGGCCCTAGAAGGTCTTTTCCCGGCAACATCAGCAGGGGAGAATGCCGTCGAGTCCGATTTATTGACAGATTTAGCTAGCCATATGATCCGCGGTGAGATTAATCAGCTGCGCTCAGGTAGCTATCACCTCATTATTGGTCAAGCGTTCGCGTTAAAACACAACTTGTTGGTTGGTGATAAAGTTCGAGTGGTGATGGCCGCGGGTGGTATTTACACGCCGTTGGGCTTATTGCCGAGCCAGCGCCAAGTCACAATATCTGGCATTTTCGCCATGCAGTCCGAGGTCGATAGTCAATTAGCTTTTATGCATGGCGACGATCTCGCACGCCTTTTGAGATTCGACAGTGGTGCTGTGAGCGGGCTACGCTTGCAATTGGCTGAACCATTCTTAGCCCCAGAATTACGATTACCGCTACAGCAGCAGTTGGGTAATGAGCTAGCTGTGGCAGATTGGCGCAGTCGCTACGGCCAATTATTCGCCGCGGTGGCGATGGAAAAACGCATGATGTGGTTAATGCTCACCCTGATCATTTTTGTGGCCGGCTTCAATATTATCTCTGGCTTGCTGTTAATGATTCAGGATAAACGTCAGGATATCGCGATTTTACAAACCTTAGGCGCTCGGCCCGCGCTCGTGCATCAAGTGTTTTTGTTACAAGGTGCTTATAACGGAATCATGGGCAGTGTTTATGGGGTGTTATTAGGCTTACTGGTGGCTTTTAATTTAAATGAGATTGTGGCTGCTGTGGGCATAAATCTCAGCCAAATCAGTGGACAGGGGTTGCCGGTATTATTGATCCCAAGCCAATTGGGTTTCATCGTGTTGTGCGCCTGTTCAGTGGCTTTGTTAGCGGCCCTTTATCCTGCCTATGCGGCAGCGAAAACTTCACCTGCTGAGGCTTTACGTTATGACTAAATCGTTGATGTCGTGTCAGCAACTGACCAAAACTTATCGTGATGGAGATCGCGAGTTAACCGTGTTGAATCACGTTGATATCACCATCAATGCGAAGGAAATGCTGGCCATAGTCGGTAGTTCAGGATCGGGTAAAAGTACCCTGTTGCACTTACTTGGTGGGCTTGATAAGCCGAGTCACGGTAACGTGTATTTTAACCAGCAAGACATCTATCAGTGGTCACAGGATCAACGCGCCGATTGGCGTAATCAGCAACTTGGCTTTGTGTACCAGTTTCATCATTTATTGCCCGAATTCGATGCGCTAGAAAACGTAATGATGCCGTTATTGATAGGCGGGATGCGCAAAACTGAAGCGCGTGAACGCGCAGCCAACTTATTAAACTTAGTCGGCTTACCGGCGCGGGCCAATCACCGTCCTGCCGCATTGAGTGGTGGCGAACGCCAACGGGTAGCAATTGCTCGGGCGTTGGTGACTGAGCCGCAATTAATTCTCGCCGATGAACCGACCGGTAATTTGGATGCCACGACAGCCGCCGCCGTTTACGAATTAATGTTGGAGTTAAATCAACGGCTCGGTACGGCGTTTATGCTAGTCACGCATGACCAAGCGTTGGCGGGTCGCTTGCAGCGTTGCTTGCACCTACAACAGGGACAGCTAGTGACTGAGGCTGGCTATGCGTAGTTGGCAATTAGCTTGGCTGTTAGCGCAACGGTTTCGGCGGGCGCGCACTGGGGCGGGGTTTTTATCTTTCATTTCCGCATCATCAACCATCGGCATTGGCTTGGGTTGCGCCGCACTTATTGCCGGTTTAAGTGTGATGAATGGGTTTCAAACGGTGTTAGAAACTCGTTTTTTAAAGGTGACGCCACACATTGAGTTAGTCGCCGTTGATGGCCAGATTTCAGCTTGGCAGGAAAATTTAGCGCGGCTCCAAGCACAGCCGGAAGTTCGTTCCGCGCACGCGGTAATTCAAACTCAGGCGATGGTGCAACAAGGCACGCAGTTTACCGGGATGCAGTTATTCGGTGTGGATGTTACTGCTGAACATCCAATTGCAGATTTTATGCCGAGCGCGACTTGGCAAGCGTTGCAACAACCCGGAACTATAGTGTTAGGCGCCGGCTTAGCTGAGCAATTAGAGCTTGGCAGCGGGGATCAACTCACCTTGTTGCTCAGCCGTGATAATGACTTTCGGCAACCGCAACGCCAGACCTTAAACGTGGTTGGGCAGTTTAACTTTGGTGGCGAAATTGACCATCAGCAAGCTTATGTATCACTTGCCACGGCACAGCAGCTGACCGGGCTTGCGGATGGTGTGCAGCGCTTACATATATATATTGACGACGTTTACCAAGCGCCACGGTTAGCGATGGATTTAGCTAATCAGGTGCTTTCATACGTTTACATAGACCACTGGATGAATGCGCAAGGGCACTTATATCGCGATATTCAGTTAGTGAGAGTGGTGATGTATTTGGTGTTGATTATTGTCTTGGCGGTTGCCTGTTTTAATATCGTTTCGACCCTCGTCATGACCGTACAGGACAAACAAGCACAAATCGCTATTTTGAAAACTATGGGCATGCGCGCCAGTCTCATTATTCGGGTGTTTGTGTGGCAAGGCTTACAAAGTGGGCTGATAGGCACGGTTAGCGGCGCTATGGTCGGTTGTGCGTTGGCGCTTGGCTTACCGCAGCTGTTGGGATGGATTGAACAATTGCGCGGCCAAACCTTGTTAGACGGTGATGTTTATTTTATTAATTTTGTGCCCAGTGTGTTGGCGTGGAGTGATGTTGCGGTAGTCATAGTCGTCGCGTTATTGATGAGCATGGTAGCAACTTTATATCCGGCGTGGCGAGCGGCACGTTTAGATCCGGTTCAAGGATTACATCATCACTGAGGTGAGCGCGGCTGTTGACGGCTGTTGCGTTGGCGCCATTCGCGCACCACTGACTGGCGCCATAACAAGCGGATAACGACATACCCAAGCCCGCTCGCTAATACAGCAAATACCGCACAGCCAAGTAAAAATGCTGGGCCTATGGTGCCGATACTGTGCATCAACCATTCCCAGCTTAGCTCAAACGCGAAGGGTTGCGGTGGCTCGTTGATAAGCCAAGCGCCAACTAGGTAACAAAGGTAGAACAGCGGCGGCATGGTGATGGGATTAGAAACCCAAACTAGGCCGACAGATAACGGTAAGTTGACGCGCACGATGATCGCGACTGCGGCCGCCAATACCATTTGAAAAGGAACCGGCACAAAGGCGAAGAATAAGCCTACTGCAAACGCGCCAGATGCGGATCGACGATTCAAGTGCCACAAGTTTCCGTCATGCAACAGTCGGCCGAATATCTTCAAGCTTTTACTTGAACGAATGGCTTCGTGGTTCGGCATCATGCGGCGGATAAACTTACGTGGCATGTTGACAACTATCCCTTCAAACGCTTTGGTAAAAGCTTCAGCGAGGAGCTCCCCGTGCAGCTGGTGACGACCGACCGGATACTCATCGCCGTTTTGGTCGGCCTTGGCGCGAGCTTTTATTTAAACAGCCAAATATTCACGAGGCAATCATTGCTGGTTGCGACCTTAGTCGCATGTTGCTGGCTCGTAGCAGCGATAGTAAGGCGCTCTAGGCACCAATTTGAGGGTGATCGGCAAGCGCTTGCTAGCATGTTACACCCTGCATACTTGGCGGCGGTATTGTGCGGCATCCTATGGGGTGGTGGCAATGCTTTTGTGCATCAGCAGCAATCGTTAAGCCCTGAATTTTGGCAGCAGAAGCTGACAGTTAGATTACGCATTGATGATATCCCGGTGTTTCGCGCTGACGCCACAGCGGCTCACAGTCTGAGCCGTTGGCAATTACGAGGCACCGTATTAGCTGCTGCGACTATCGAGGGTGCGCCGGTCGAGCTTGCGGTGCAGCAAGTCGCGCTGCAATGGTATCAGCCATCCCCTCGGCAACACCCTAAACTCGGTGAAGTATGGCGCTTTAACGTGCGCTTAAAACCACCGCAAAGCACCCGCAACGAGGGCTCGCCCAGCTGGCATAGATTGTGGGTTCGAGATGGTATTGATGCGCTTGGTACCATTGCGGTGGGACGACGGTTAGTTGCCGCAACGGGCCCTGCAAAATGGCGGCAAGTGTGGTGGCAGCGCTTGCAAGCATTGCAAGCTAGCCCTGCGGCGGGGGTGTTATTAGCACTTAGTTTTGGTGAGCGCCAATGGCTTGCGCCGGAGGATTATGAACTCTTCAAACAGGCTGGAGTAGCCCATCTTATTGCTATCTCTGGCCTACATTTAAGTTTAGTAGCGGTCACTGTGGCTTGGTTATTTTGGTGGCTTTATAAGCGGCTATATGGCAGTTCGATCATGCTACGCCACGGCCGCCAACGCGAGTGCGGCCAAGGTTACTTTTGTTGTGCTTGGTTGGGTTGGTGCATTGCTTTCAGCTATGCGTGGGTGACGGGCTTCGCGGTCGCCACCGAACGTGCGCTGTTGATGCTCGCCGTCGCCTTGATTTTGAAGCAATTCGCTGCCGCGACCCCGGCTTTTAGTATTTTGCTGCGAGCAGCGGCGGTAGTGGTGATATTTGATCCGCTGGCATTGTTAGCGGCTGGGTTTTGGTTATCAGTACTGGCGGTTGCGGTATTAATTACCTTGCAGCCAGCAGCCGCTAACATAAACGAGGAGGAGCGCTACTGGCAACGGTGGTGGCGGCAGTTAGTGATGTTGTGGCGGTTAGAGTGGTTATTAACCTTGGCATTAATTCCGCTCATGTTGCTGGTGTTTGGCGGGGTGAGCTGGGTGGCGCCGTTCACTAACTTAGTATTGGTGCCCGTTATTACCTTATGGGTACTGCCATTGGCTTTGGTTGGCATGCTCGCGCTGTGGTTACCTTGGCCCGCGCTCAGCCAAGTCAGTTGGTCTTTAGCGGGATACCCGGTGGCCTGGTTGCTACCTAAGTTAGAGGCCTTGTTAGCGCAGGTTCAGCCGTGGTTAGACGCCGGTTTCCTTGGTCTTATTTGGGTGGCGTTTGGGGTTTGGGTGATTGCCAGGCTTCCGCTGGTTAGGCGGACCAAACTTATCCTTAGTCTACTGCTAGGGCTGGGGATGACCTTTCATGAACAACGGGAGGCCACGCGCGCCGACGCTTTAACCGTGTATGTATTAGATGTTGGCCATGGTAATGCCACTGTGGTCGCCCGTGGGCGCCACGCCATGCTAATCGATACTGGACCGGGTTATGGGCGCGATACTGCCTACCAACGCATCGTTAGGCCCTTTTTAAGAACCCATCAGTTACAGCTTGAACAGTTATTTATCAGTCATGCAGATGCTGACCATGCTAGTGGTGCCGCTGCTGCGCTGCGCGACTTCCCCTCACTATTATGGCGTGGTGCAGGGGGCTGGCCATGTGTGAGCGGGCAACGTGGGGAATGGCGAGATGTGCGCTGGCAAGTGCTGCACCCGCAGCGCTCAAGTTCACATCAGCACAACAATGATTCATGCGTTGTACGGCTTCAATATGGCGACTTTAGCTTGTTATTGCCAGGCGACATTGAAGGCCTAGGCGAAGCAACTGTATTAGGCCGTCAGCAAGCGCAGTTACGCGCCGACATTTTATTGGTACCACATCATGGTAGCTTGAGTTCCAGTTCTGCGGTGCTGCTGCGCCATGTGCAACCCGCGGTTGCGATCTTTAGTCGAGCTCGATTAGGCCGCTGGGAACTGCCTGCCACCGAGGTGCTCGCGCGCTACTTTGCGCTCGGCATTGTCACCCGCGATACCGCGCAGGGTGGGCAAATTACCATTCGTACCGATGGCCGCCAATGGCAGTTGGTGCAACCGCTTGCTGAGGAACTACATGGCTGGATAGATACCGACCCCTTCATGGGAGACGACTAGTAACCGAAGTCGGAAAACGGTTAGAATAACGGCCTGTCCGTAGATAAAAGCAGATTGCATGGATTCTCAACTAGAAAAAAAGCAGACCTTACGGCGTTTATTTAGCTACGTTAAACCATACCGCGCGGCCTTTGCATTCGCCATATTTGGGATGATAGGTTATGCCGCGGTCGATAGTTTTTTTCTCTCGCAAATTGAAACGCTCATTGATGAAGGATTGACGAAGCAAAACCCCACCGTGTTGATCTACGGGGCACTATTTGTGCCGGTTATTTTCATTTTGCGTGGTCTTTTTAACTTTATTTCTAGTTACTTTCTAAATTATGTCGGCTTTAAAGTCGTCACTAAACTGCGCCAAGAACTATTCGAACATATGATGACCCTACCGGTGTCATTCCATGATCAACACTCCACCGGCGACCTGATATCTAAAATTACCTACACCACTCAGCAAATTGCCGAAGCCAGCAGCCGTGCAGTCTTAATTTTGGTGCGCGAGGGCGCGTTTGTGATTGGCTTGTTGGGCATCATGTTTTATCACAGCTGGCAATTGTCGCTCACGTTTTTAGTGGTAGGGCCGCTCATCGCGAAGGTGGTTGCGGTGGTTTCACGCCGGTTTCGTCGCGTTTCGAGCGATATGCAACGCTCAATGGGTAATGTCACCACAACGGCTGAACAAATGCTGAATGGGCATAAAGTTGTGGTCATGTATGAAGGTCAGGAGCGCGAATCAGCGGCCTTCAACAAAGTGAACAATAATACTCGTCAGCAAAACATGAAAATGATTATTGCGACCTCGGTGAGTACCTCCGTGATTCAGTTTATTGCGTCACTAAGTCTATCGATGGTGTTGTTTATTATGAGTTTTCCTGAAATGTTGCAGGAACTCTCCGGCGGCGCTTTTGCTGCCATGATGACGGCGATGATGATGCTGTTGCGGCCATTAAAGCAGTTGACCAATGTTAATAGTGATTTTCAGCGTGGTATTGCTGCGGCAATCAGTGTTTTTGAAGTGTTGGATGAACGTCCAGAACTCGATGATGGTCAGCAATGTATAGATCGCGCTCAGGGTAAAATTGTCTTTGACCATGTAAGTTTCAGTTATGACGAAGCCAGTGCACCGGCTTTAGCTGGAGTCAACTTTGAGTTGCAGCCGGGCCGAACCTTAGCTTTAGTTGGGCGGTCGGGAAGTGGTAAATCAACTATATCCAACTTGCTCACACGTTTTTATGACATTCAAGAAGGGCGAATTTTACTAGACGACGTGGATATTCGTGACTATCAGTTACGTTGTTTACGGCGCCAGTTTGCCGTGGTGTCGCAACATGTGACCTTGTTTAACGATACCATTGCTAACAACATCGCGTACGGCGCCAAAGAAACCATGACCCGCACTGATATTGAGCGGGCAGCGGAGTTGGCATATGTCACTCAATTTACCGACGACCTGCCATTAGGGCTTGATACTATGGTTGGCGAAAACGGGGTATTGCTCTCAGGTGGACAGCGACAACGGATTGCCATTGCGCGCGCATTGTTGCGGGACGCCCCGATTCTTATTCTTGATGAGGCGACTTCGGCGCTAGATACCGAATCAGAACGTCATATTCAAAATGCGCTCAGCCGCTTACGGCAAAACCGAACTTCAATCGTGATTGCGCACCGGTTATCAACCATTGAAAATGCCGACGAGATTTTGGTGATGGAAGATGGTGAAGTGGTGGAGCGTGGCACCCATGAAGCGCTGCTCGAGCAGCAAGGTGCTTATGCATCGCTATACAATTTACAGTTTGGCGGTCAGCCGTCATGATCTGTGCACGGCGCAGCGGGCGTTCGAGATAATATGCGGCGGTTAGAAAAAAACTGGTATGCGCGGCGTCCAGAGTGGTGGAGTTACCTGCTCCTGCCCTTGTGGCTGTTATATCAAGTAGCCCGTGGACTACATAAATTAGGCTTTTGGTTAGGCCTGAAAAAAGTGTGGCAGGCACCGGTTCCAACTATTGTGGTTGGTAACTTGAGTGTTGGTGGTACGGGTAAAACGCCAGTAGTTTTAGCGGTGGTACGTTGGCTGCAAGCCGCTGGTTATCAGCCGGGTATTATTTCTCGCGGTTATGGCGGGCAGGGGCCTTTCCCGCAATTGGTGACCACCGCTAGTGCAGCGGCGGCCGTGGGCGATGAACCGCTATTGTTGGCATTTCGCAGTGGGGTTCCAGTTGTGGTTGCACCGGATCGCCCAGCCGCGGCTCGAGCGTTATTAGCAGCCCATCCGCAGTGCGATGTACTGGTGAGTGATGATGGCTTGCAGCATACTGCGCTGGGGCGCAGCTTAGCCTTAGTTGTGGTAGATGGTGAGCGTGGCTTCGGTAATGGCTGGCAATTACCCATCGGACCGTTGCGGCAGTCATTGCGGGCACTAGCCAAACAAGCGCTAGTGGTAGTAAACGGAGAACCGCAACCACGCTTGCAAGCGCAACTTGAGCATGATGGCTGCGAGCCGATGGTGATGACGCTGCAACCAGCAGGCTGGTTCCGGGTCGCCGATAAAAAAGCCATTGAGACGCCCGATGGTGAGGCGGTTATCGCGATTGCTGGGATTGGTCACCCACAGCGATTTTTTGATAGTTTGCGGGTGCAAGGGTTTGAATTAGCACAAACGTGCAGCTTTCCCGATCATCACGCGTTTAGCGCGGCTGATTTTGCCGACTTTGATCGGCAGCGGCCGGTCGTGATGACAGAAAAAGATGCTGCTAAGTGTCGCTCCTTTGCGCCGCGTCATTGGTATTATTTAGCCGTAGAAGCGCAGTTACCCGCGGCATTATTTTCGTATTTGGCGAAGCGTCTACCGCCACCAGCTGCAGCCGGTGCTGCAGTTGCGAATACTGCTATTGATGAGTGAGGAGTTAGCATGGCAATGGATCCAAAAACGCTAGGTTTACTTGCGTGCCCGCTATGTAAAGGGCGGCTAGTGTGGGTGGCCGATGCCCAGGAACTAGTATGCCGGGGTGATCAGCTCGCCTATCCGGTGCGCTCAGATATTCCGGTGTTAATTAAAGATGAAGCTCGCCACTTGAGCGCCTCTGATTTGGAGCAGATACCGAAATGAGTTTCACGGTTGTGATCCCAGCCCGTTACGGCTCGACACGTTTGCCCGGCAAACCCCTTGCTGATATTAATGGCAAGCCGATGATTCAGCATGTGTACGAGCGTGCCCAAGCCAGTGGCGCCGCTGAAGTGATAGTTGCTACCGACGACGAGCGCATTTTAGCCGTCGTTGAACAGTTTGGCGGCCGCGCGATGCTCACTCGCGCCGATCATCAAAGCGGCACTGAACGCCTGGCTGAAGTGCTCGAATATTTAGCCCTCGCCGATAATGAAGTGGTGGTGAATGTGCAAGGCGATGAGCCTTTTATTCCGCCGGAAATTATTCTGCAAGTGGCTGAAAATTTGGCTAGTCAGCGCCAAGCACCGATGGCAACCTTAGCGGTTCCCATTAGTTCGGTAACCGAAATGTTCAATCCCAACATGGTCAAGGTTGTGGCCGATGCGAACGGTTATGCATTGTACTTTAGTCGAGCGCCCATTCCTTATCAGCGTGGCGTATTCGATGCGGCAAGCAGCGAGGCACAGCCGTTAGTGGGGCCATTTATGCGGCACATTGGCATTTACGCTTATCGGGCGGAATTTGTGCATCGCTATGCCGAATGGACGGCAAGTCCATTGGAACAATTAGAATCCCTCGAGCAATTGCGGGTATTGTGGCACGGCGAGCGTATTCACGTGGCTGAGGCGATTATTGCACCACCGGCCGGTATTGATACGCCAGATGATTTAGCACGGGCGCGGCAGTAGGCGCATTACGGTTGAAGTTATCGCAAAAGAGCCCGCTTATGCGGGCTTTTTCATGAGCTTATCTACCCACTGGCGACTCCGCGCACGCAGTTCCCGATGACGTTCGCGCCAGGCCAGCAACCGCACATAAGCGAATGGAACCAGCCACAAACTAGTCAGGGTTGAGAACGCCAAGCCGCCCATAATGGCGATGGCCATTGGCGCGTATTCAGGCCCGTCACCACCAATTTGAGTACTTCCCATAGCTAGTGGTACTAGCCCTAAAATAGTGGTGGCAACGGTCATAATGATGGGGCGGAAGCGGCTGATACAGCCTTCAATTACCGCCTCGCGTAACTCTAAACCTTGGTGTCGAAGCTGATTAATCCGGTCTACCATGACGATACCATTGTTCACCACAATCCCCATTAAAATCAGAATACCAATCATCGCCATCACGGTAATCGATTCGCCACTTATCAATAACGCCCAAAATACTCCGACAATCGAGAGTAATAGCGACATGATCACAGCCGTTGGTAGCACTAAACTCTCAAACAGAGCGGCCATCACGATGTAAATCATACACAAGGCCAGCAGCATATTGGTGAGCATGATGTTTTCCGCTTCTTGCTGACGTTGAAAGCTGCCATCAAGACTCCATTGATAGCCTTGTGGTAATTGCAAGTTAGCAAGCTTTTCGGTGATCTTGTCGCGCGCTTCGCTTAACGGTAAGTCATTTAAGTTGGCGCCAATATTTATTGCGGTACGTCGATCGGTGCGGCGGATCTCACTTAATTGGGGGACGGTGGTAATGGTGGCCACTGAGATTAACTGCACTGGCGCTTGCTGTGGCGGAGTAATCACCAACGCCTGCAGTTGTGCCAACGAAAATTGATAATCGGCCGCAAACTGCACTCGGATCGGTAACTCGCCGGACGGATCGGCGCGATAGGAGCGTAACCGTTCACCACGTAATGCTAACGCGACTTGCTGTGCGACATCGGTCACGCTCATGCCAAGCCGGTGAACTTGTTCCCGATTGATCTGAATTTGCAGCTCAGATTGGCCCTCCTGTAACTCCGACCGAACATCACTAAGCCCTTCAATGGTGCTCAGCAGGGCTGTCACTTGGCCGGCTATTTGGTCTAATACTTGCGTTGATTGCCCGCTCAGTGTTACCCGCACACCACCGCCACTTTGCGACCAGCCAAAGCCAGGCTCGCTCCGCAGCATCGGCGGAAATTCAGCACGTATTTCGGCCATCAGTTCGGCCAGTGGCTTACTCACCCGATCGTTCAAAATAACCGTGGTAACCGCATAGCCGGGGGTGTAGTAGCTGTACACGGACTCAAACTCAAAGCGCTCTTGGTTGGCGTATAAAAATTGCTCCAATCGCTCAACTTCAGCTTCTACTTCACTGAGTTTGTATTGTTGCTTCATGTTGTAATTAATATAAAGCTGATTGTTAAACGCACCTTGCTCGCTGTCGCCGCTTACCAAACTTATGGGAATAGCGATGCTAAATAACAATAGGCAAGCGATGAAGCCGGTCCAGCGGGGGTGTGACAAACTCCAGCCAAGACTCCGTCGATAACCACGGTAAATAGCGCCCACTTCAGCTTGTTGTTTGGCTTTCGGCAGCTTATGAATAAATCGATTTAGTAGCAGTGGAATTAAGGTTTGGGCAATCAACAGTGATGCGGCTAGCGAGAAACAAATCGCGATAGCAACATGCTCTAAAAACACCGTAACATCGATTTTTTCACCAATAATATTCGGTAAAAATACGATGGCGGTGGTGAGTGTACCGGCGATCACCGCCAGCGACACTCTACCTACACCTTGCATGGTGCTCTCGGCGCTGACACCGTTAGTTTCGACTTCATGCTGAATACTCTCTGTTACCACCACGGCATTGTCGACTAACATGCCGATGGCCAACATCAGCCCCATGAGTGACAAAATATTCAACGAGTAGCCGAAGAAATACATGCCGCCGAGGGCAATCGCAATCGAAATGGGTACTGACAGCACGACAATGAGGGTTGTGGTGATGTTACGCAGAAATAGATACAGCACAAAGAAGCTTAAGCCCGCGCCAATTAGGCCCGCATCCAATAAATCAGCGAGCGAGGTGGTGACGCCATCTGCGGTATCATCCATGACATAGAGATTGATACCATCAAACTCAGGGTCTTGGCGGACTTCGTCTATCACCGCCATTACCGCTCGTGAAACATCTACTAGATTGGCATTTGAGTCCTTAAATACTTCCATACCAATGGCATAACTTTGATCAAGGTGCCGGCCTTCAACGCGCCGTGGTTGCTCCCGGACGACGCTGGCAATATCACTTAACTTCAGTTGCGGCGTCAGTTGTAGATTCCGAATATCCTGCAGCGATCGAAACTCGCCTTGGGGATTGACGAGGATGCGATCGTATTCGGTAATAATTTCACCTGCGGTCATCGCGAAATTGCTTTGTCGCAGCCAAGCGGTGACTTCGGTGGTTGATAACTGCAGTGCCTGCATTTTTTGATCATCGAGTCGTATCGTGATTTGTTGCGGTGTGACGCCATATAAATTCACTCGAGATACACCTAATACGCGCTCTACCGGGCGCTTAAGGTTACGGTCGAGTAGTTCATAGGCGTTACTTAAGTCGCGTTGACTGGAGATCCGCAATTGGAAAATCGGCATGTCCTCGGTGTTAAATTGCAACACCATAATGCGTTCAATATCGGCTGGCAGTATGTGTTGAATGGTATCAATCTTTTCCCGCGCTTCGATACTTTTGCCGTTAATGTCCGAATCCCAATTAAGTTGGAGAAATACTTGGCTCATGTCTGCGGTCGAGAACGAACGCATGCGTTTGATGCCCGGCATAGTTGCCAATGCTTCTTCCACGGGGCGAGTGATCAAACGCTCCACTTCGGCTGGGGTAGAATTCGGGTAAGGAATTTGAATCATCACTTCGGGAATTTCGATACCCGGGAATTTCTCCAATGGCAACAGCCGGCTGGACACCACACCAAGTAGCACCAAGCTGATAAAAATCATGCAAATGGTGACCGGCCGGCGTAGCGCAAAGCGGGCAAATACTGCACCTAATTCAGCGGCGTTCATCATAGTGATTGCTCCGCATTGGTAAAGGTTTTGCGGTCAAATACTGCATAAAGTGCAGGAATAAATAGCAAAGTCAGTAAGGTCGAGAAAAATAACCCGAATATCACGCTAATTGCCATTGGGGCACGAATTTCAGCGCCATCACCTAACCCAAGTGCCAACGGCAACAGCCCGAGCACTGTGGTAAGCATGGTCATCAAAATCGGCCGCAAACGCTGTGAGCCGGCTTGTTGAATGGCATCAAGCTTAGCGACTCCCTGGGCACGGAGTTGGTTCATACAGTCCACTAATACAATGGCATTGTTCACCACAATACCGGCTAACATAATCAAGCCAATAAATACCACCACACTTAATGCTGTGCCGGTTAAGGCCAGGCCCAGCACCGAGCCTGCGCCTGCTAGTGGAATACTGAATAGAATAAACAGAGGATGAAGGAGTGATTCAAACTGGGATGCCATCACCAGATACACTAGGAATACAGCGAGTAGCAGGGCCATTTGCAGTGATTGGAATGACGCCTCCATTTCTGCATTCTGGCCGGCAACCGCCACATAAACCTGAGGTGGAAAACTAAGGCTATTGATCACTTGTTGGGCTGCACTGACGCCCTCAGCTAAATCACCAAAACCAAGGTTTGCGCTCACCACGGCGGTGCGTTGTTGATCAATTCGAGAAATTTCACTTGGGCCAGTAATGAGCTCAAATTCGGCGACCGCGGCTAAGGGAACTTCACGCTCGCTACCAGGGTTGACGACCAATTGGCGTAAATCAGCCAAGGAATCGCGAGCGGTTACCTCAGTGCGCACCAGAATATCTATCTTGCGGTCATCGAGATTGAATTGAGTGGCGACCCGCCCGCCGACTTTCGCAGCCAGTAGTTCACTGACTTGGGCTGCGGTTAATCCCAGCTGAGCAAGCTGTGCATGATCGTAATGAATCGCGATTTCAGGTTGGCCCTCTAGCATATTCATCTGGACGTCGGTAAAGCGCGCAGATTGGCCGAGCGCTGTGCTTAATTGGCGGGCACTTTGCTCAATCGCGGCTAACTCATAACCACTTACTTCAATCACCAGTGGGCGACTAAAACTGAACAATGCGGGACGATCGATTTTTAAACTTACGCCCGGCAGCATCGCAGCTTGTTGGCGTAGTAACTCCATCACTGCGGCTTCGTCCGCTGGCGTCGCATAGGGCTGCATCACCACATTAAGCCGGCCCCAATAATCACCGCCTTGCGCCGGAGAGGCGTTCAGCAGTGCGCCGGTGCCAGCCATACTGTAGTAGCGTAATACCCGAGCATCGGCAGCGAGTGGGGCGGCTAGTTGGGCCAGTGTCGCATCGGTGCGCTCAATGGCTGTGCCAGCAGGCAATTCTATCTCCGCGTAAAACTCACCTTGGGCAAGTTCCGGCAGTAAACTTACCGGTAAGGTCGGTAACAAGGCATAGCAGGCAACCGCCGCCAACGTAATGGTGGCGAGTGTGAGCTTGGCGCGGCGCAGGGCTGCCGCGAGTAAAGCTTGGTAACGCTGTTCAAGACGAGGATATAACCAGTTGAAACCGCGTAATAATGGCCGCGTGAGGGTGAAAAACAGCCAAGCCAGGGCGCGGCCAATTAATTGCAACAGGAAACTTAGCCCAAGCGGCAGGTAACGGGTCACTACTAGCAGTGGCAATAACAGCCAGTGCCGCCAGCGTGGGGCCGGGGCAGGCGCGGTTAATAACGAATCCAGCGTTGTGGTGGTCGACTGTTGAGTCGCGCGTCCCGCCAGCATTGGAATCAGCGTTAATGCAACCAGCAAAGATGCTAATAGGGCAAAGGTAACCGTTAGTGCTTGGTCGCTGAATAATTGACCGGCAATACCCTCGACAAATACCAGTGGGAAAAACACCGCCATGGTCGTTAAGGTGGAGGCAATAATAGCACCCGTCACCTCTTGGGTACCTTTCACTGCGGCCGCACCCGGCGCTGAATCAGGGGCTGCCTGATGGCGCGCAATATTTTCCAAAACGACAATCGCATTATCAACAAGCATCCCGACGGCAAGCGCAATCCCACCGAGCGACATCATGTTCAGACTGACGTTGTTGCCGTACAGTAGGTTAAAGGTTGCGATAATAGAAATGGGGATTGCCAAGGAAATAATGACGGTCGGCCAAACGCGTTGCAGGAACACGTAAATAACGACCATGGCGAGCAAACCGCCAAAAATAGCTGCATCCCGAACTTCGCTAATGGCACTATCAATAAATATGGCCTGATTATAGAGCGGTTTTAGCTGATATTGGGCGGGGATCAATTTGGCACTGCGTAATTGCTCAATATGTTGCTCAATAGCTGCAGCAACCGCTACGGTGTTGGCATCACCTTCTTTATAAAGCGCTAGTTCGACGGCTTCTTGCCCAGCAACCCGGGTAATCGCATCACGCTCTTGGTAGCCATCGCGAACTTCTGCAATATCTGCGAGGCGAATATGGCTGCCGTTGCGACTCGCTATGTAGATATTTTCAATATCAGTAAGATTTTCAAATTGATTGAGCGTTCTCACCAAGTACTCAAACCGCGGGGTTTCAATACGGCCACCGGAAAGATTGATGTTTTCTTCGCGTAACCGCTCAATAATCAAGCTCATTGGAATTTGTAGCTGTGTGGCACGGTCTTCATTCACCAGAATTTGAATTTCGTCCTCTAAGCCACCACCAACGCGCACCGAAGCAACGCCATCGACGCTCTCTAATTGGCGTTTCAATTCTTCCTCGGCGTAGGTGCGCAGTTGTTTGAGTCTCACAATGGCAGCATCTGGCTCAAGACTCTCATCATTCGGTAAACTAACAGCTAGCCGGTAAATCGGGTCAAGCGCTGGGTTAAAACGCAAAATTATGGGTTTTTTTAAATCTAATGGAAGTGCAACCAGGTCGAGTTTTTCGCGCACATCTAAACTCGCCATATCCATATTGCTGCCCCAAGAGAACTCCAACAACACGTCACTTTGGCCGGCGCGAGAAATTGACTCAACCCGCCGCACACCTTTCACGGTACCGATAGATTCTTCAATCGGCTTGCTGACTAGTTGTTCTACTTCAGCCGGCGCTGCGCCCGGATATTCGGTTCTAATGGTAAGGGTTGGATAAGATAAATCAGGTAATAAGGTAACCGGCAGGCGATTAAGCGCTACAAGCCCAAAAATCATCACCGCAAGGGTGACCATGGCAATGGTCACCGGCCGATTGACTGCAAGTTTAGCTATACTCATAGTGCTTTGTCCGCTGCAGTTTCAACGGTTGCGGTAAGTGTTTGCGCGCCCATTGGGCCATCAATCACTGTTACTAAAGCTTTGTCTTTTAGGTTGTTTTGTCCGGTAATGACCACCACATCACTGGGTTGCAGGCCAGCGGTTACTTCTACTTGGTTGTCATTTTCGAACCCTAGGGTAACGGCCCGTTTTTCTGCTTCGCCGTTGCTGTTGACCACATACAGGTGCGGTTGACCATCTTGCATCACTAAGGCATAACGCGGCACGACCAAAACATCATCGCGGGTAGCGTAATGCAGTTGTAATTGGCCAAACATACCGGCTTTCAAATGATGATTTAAATTCTCGACCGCAACCACCACTTTAAAGGTGCCAGAGCGACTGTCTACTATCGGGCTCATGCGTTCAACGGTAGCGGTATAGACTTCGCCAGGGTAGGCGTTTACGCGCAGTTGCGCGGTTTGGCCAACATTAATATGGCGTAACTCGTGTTCAGGTAGATGCACTAAACCTTGTAAGCGATCTTGATCAACGATGTGGAACAGGGTTTGCGCGGTGTATTGCTTGACCAGATTACCGACTTTGACATACCGCGTCGCAATATGGCCTGAAATTGGCGCCACAATGCGTGTCTCCGTCAGATTTAGTTGTGCCATGTCGAGTTTGGCTTTCACCATGTCGAGTTGGAAGCGCAATTTATCATAGGCATCGGCACTCACCATTTGCCGTGCTGCCATCTCTTTCATGCGATCTAGCTCGCTCTTAATACTGGCATACTCTGCCGCGACTTGCGCTGCGGTAATGGCGTACTCATCATCACGTAGAATTGCCAGTACCTGACCTTGTTCGACGTAATCACCTTCCTCAACCAGAATTTGCTCAACAATGCCATTTACCTTGCTGGTCACATCTGTCTCTTCGCGCGCCTCAAGCGTTGCGGTGGTGCGGTATATAGAAGTGATTGAGGTTGGTTCAAGGGCAAGGGTTGCCACCGGAATCCGAGCGACCTCCGGGGTCGCGGTCACTTCGGTGGCCACGGCATCGGCGTTATCACAACCAGAAAGTAGGGTGGCAGTTACGACTAGTAGGCCAGCAACACAAGACAAGCGAGAGATGTTCATGGTAAGTCCTTGATTCTTTTTAATATTGAATGAAAGACTTAAAGCAGTTGGCGTGCCAACTTTAAAAATAAAACATTTTAATTTAAAAACAATGAGTTATGTTTTTGCGACTGATTTTGGCGGGAAGTTGGAACAATAAAATAGTAAAGAATTTGCTAAAAATTAGTGAAAATAACCAACGTTTATAGTGAAAATAATAAGGGCGTCCGTAGACGCCCTTATTGCTGTGATTCACCGATTTACTTTTTGAGTGGGGTGAATTCACGTTGTGCTGCGCCTGTGTACAGCTGGCGAGGGCGACCGATCTTCTGGTTTTCTTCACTCATCATTTCTTGCCAGTGTGAAATCCAACCCACAGTACGTGACAAGGCAAAGATAACCGTAAACATGTTGGTTGGAATGCCAATCGCTTTCAGAATGATACCTGAGTAGAAATCAACGTTTGGATATAACTTCTTCTCAATGAAATAAGAATCTTCCAACGCGATCCGCTCCAGTTCCATCGCCACATCTAACAACGGATCTTTGATGTTCAAGTCCTTAAGTACTTCGTGGCAGGTGTCACGCATTACCGTGGCACGAGGGTCGAAGTTTTTGTAGACGCGGTGACCAAAGCCCATCAAGCGGAACGGGTCATTTTTGTCTTTGGCTTTCGCGACATACTTAGGAATGTTTTCCACCGAGCCGATTTCTTTCAACATCCGCAGACAAGCTTCGTTAGCGCCGCCATGTGCAGGGCCCCATAAAGACGCGACACCAGCAGCGATACAGGCATACGGATTCGCACCTGATGAACCAGCTAAGCGCACTGTTGAAGTTGAGGCATTTTGCTCGTGATCAGCGTGCAGGGTGAAAATACGATCCATCGCCCGGGCAACCACTGGGTTCACTTGGTATTGCTCAGCCGGCACTGAGAACATCATATTTAAGAAGTTTTCAGAGTAGCTCAGGTCGTTGCGTGGGTATACGAACGGCTGACCAATGCTGTATTTATAAGCCATGGCAGCAATAGTTGGCATTTTAGCAATCAACCGATAAGCGCTACGTAGGCGTTGCTTCTCATCATGGATATCTAAATCATCATGATAGAACGATGAAAGTGCGCCAGTGACCGCACACAGCATTGCCATCGGGTGCGCATCGCGGCGGAAACCGTTGAAGAAGTTATGCAAGCCCTGATGCACCATGGTGTGCTTGGTGATGGTTTGCTTGAACTTCTGATATTCAGTTTGAGTTGGTGCTTCACCATGCAACAGCATATAACAGACTTCGAGATAATCAGCTTGAGTTGCCAACTGATCAATCGGATAGCCGCGGTGCAGAAGAATACCTTGTTCGCCGTCGATGTAAGTGATTTTTGACTCACATGAGCCAGTTGCTAAGAAGCCAGGGTCGAAGGTGAAATAACCATATTTACCCAGCGCACGCACATCGATGACGTCGTATCCAGCAGTACCTGATAACACTGGAAGGTCGATTGATTGGCCTTCAATCTGCAGTGTGGCTTTACGATCAGCCATAAGGAAATCTCCTTGTTGTTGCTGCTTTAACTTGAAAAAAGGACGCTAATTTAACTCGATCTTTACCTGATTTGTCAATTTTAGCGGGGGCTTGTGTCGCTTTCATGACAACTATCCGAATGGCCGAGGGGCTTGACAAAATATTCAGGATAGTCATCCAAGACGAAGCTTAATACGTTATAGCGGAGCATTTTGGATTACTAAATGAGACCAAGGTCTGATTGTGAATCCAAATCGCATTTTGCTGCAATTTGAGGTTGTTGATCTATCTTTACGAAATTCTCGTTGATCGAATAGCTAGCTGTATTCTGTCGCTTGAATTCATTGTAATTGTTAGCGACGGTCGATATACTTTGCGGCGATCTAACAGGGTCCCCAGCTGGGGATGCGAGAGGGTAGGCGCAGGGGTGCAACGTTCCAACCGGAGCTCGTCGCCCATCGTCTGTTGTCCTGAGCATGTTTACAATGCTTTTATAAAAGGCAAAACAACCGTGAAAAAACAAAGACCTGTAAATCTAGACCTAACAACAATCCATTTCCCCGCGAGCGCGAAAGCTTCGATATTGCATCGGGTGTCTGGTGTCATCATGCTGGTGTCATTAGCGCTATTGGTGTGGGCGTTAGCCATTTCGTTGCAATCTGCTGAGGGCTTCGAGTTTATTGCTGGCCTGTTCAGTGGGTTCATCGCCAAGTTTGTAGCCTGGGGTATTTTGACTGCTTTGGGTTATCACCTTTTGGCTGGTGTTCGTCACTTGTTGATGGATATGGGCCATTTTGAAGAAATTAAGTCAGGGAACGCGAGCGCGAACATCGTTATCGTTCTGGCCGTAATTCTCTCAGTATTAGCGGGAGTCTGGTTATGGTAAAAGTAGCTTCTACGTTTGGTCGGAGTGGCACACACGACTACATCTTATTGCGCGCTACAGCATTAATCTTGGCCGCATATTCAATTTTCATGGTGGGCTATTTAGTCAGTACGCCAGAGCTTACCTATGCCGCATGGACGGGGTTGTTTGCCAATTTTGGCATGAAAGTATTCACCATGTTGGCGCTAACTGCAGTGCTAATCCACGGCTGGATTGGTATTTGGCAGGTGTTAACTGATTACGTGAAGCACACCGGCTTACGAGCCTTGGTCCAATTCATTTTTAGCGTCGCACTGATTGTCTACTGGCTTGCCGGTTTATTAGTCGTGTGGCCAGTGGAGGGTGTCTGAAGTGAGCGTACAAACCCTAGAATTTGATGCAGTAGTGATTGGTGCAGGCGGCGCAGGTATGCGTGCGGCATTGCAAATATCTGAATCAGGCATGAGCTGTGCGCTGATGTCGAAAGTATTCCCAACGCGTTCACACACCGTATCTGCCCAAGGCGGGATCACGGTTGCGCTTGGCAACGCCCATGAAGACAACTGGGAATGGCATATGTTCGATACCGTAAAAGGATCGGATTATATCGGTGACCAAGACGCTATTGAATACATGTGTAAAACTGGCCCTGAAGCTATTTTAGAGCTTGAGAACATGGGCTTGCCATTTTCGCGCTTTGAGAACGGTAAAGTTTACCAGCGGCCATTCGGTGGTCAGTCGAAGCAGTTTGGTGGTGAGCAAGCCGCGCGTACTGCAGCCGCTGCAGACCGTACCGGTCACGCCTTATTACACCTGCTTTATCAACAGAACGTGAAGAATAAAACCACGGTATTCTCGGAGTGGTATGCGCTTGATTTAGTGAAGAACCAAGATGGTGCGGTCATTGGCACCACTGCTCTTCATATTGAAACTGGCGAAATTTACTTTATTAAAGCCAAAGCTGTGGTACTTGCCACTGGGGGTGCTGGCCGTATTTATGCATCTACCACCAATGCGCACATTAATACCGGCGATGGCGTAGGTATGGCGTTACGCGCTGGCGTACCCGTGCAAGATATGGAAATGTGGCAGTTCCACCCAACCGGTATTGCTGGTGCAGGCTCGTTGGTGACTGAAGGCTGTCGCGGCGAAGGTGGCTATCTGTTAAATAAAGACGGCGAGCGCTTCATGGAGCGTTATGCACCGAATGCTAAAGACTTAGCAGGACGTGACGTTGTAGCGCGCGCTATGATGACTGAAATCCGCGAAGGCCGTGGTTGTGAAGGCCCTTGGGGTACCCACATTAAGCTGAAGCTTGACCACTTGGGTCGCGAGACCTTAGAAAGTCGCTTACCAGGCGTGTGTGACCTAGCTAAAACCTTTGCCCATGTTGACCCTGCGGAAGAGCCAATTCCGGTTATCCCGACCTGCCACTACATGATGGGTGGTATTCCAACCGACGTTAACGGTCAGTGTTTAACCATTGATAGCAATGGTAAAGCCAAGCCTATTCAAGGGCTATTTGCTTGTGGTGAGATTGCCTGTGTATCAGTACATGGTGCGAACCGTTTAGGTGGTAACTCATTACTTGACTTAGTGGTATTCGGCCGTGCAACTGGCTTGCATTTAGGTGAAGCGCTAGCGGCTAACACGGAAGCCCGTGACGCAAGCCAAGATGACATCGACGCAGCGTTGGCCCGTATGAATCGCTGGGAAAACACCAAACAAGGTGAAGACCCAACGCAGATCAAGAAAGATTTGCAGAAGTGTATGCAGTTAAACTTCTCGGTATTCCGTGAAGGTGATGCAATGGCGCAGGGCTTGACCGAGTTGAAAGAAATTCGTGAACGCTTAGCCAACGCACGGCTTGACGATAATAGTCGCGAGTTCAATACCCAGCGGATCGAGTGTCTTGAGCTTGATAACCTGATGGAAACCGCATATTCAACCGCAGTATCGGCCAACTTCCGCACGGAAAGCCGTGGTGCACATAGCCGTGCTGATTTCCCAGAGCGGGACGATGAGAACTGGTTAGTGCATACCGTGTATCGCCCAGAGGACGACTCAGTGGTGAAACGTGAAGTGAATATGCAACCGAAATTGCGTGAGGCATTCCCGCCGAAAGCGCGGACTTACTAAGTAGGTGACGATGATGAAGACGTTGAAAATTTCAGTGTATCGTTACAACCCGGACGTTGATAACGCACCTTACATGAAAGATTACACGCTAGAAGTAGAAGCAGGGCGTGACATGATGGTGTTGGATGTATTGCTCAAATTGAAAGAGCAAGATCCAACTTTAGCGTTCCGTCGCTCATGCCGTGAGGGTGTGTGTGGTTCGGATGGGTTAAACATGAACGGTAAAAACGGCTTGGCTTGTATCACGCCTATTTCTGCGCTGAATGGTGGAGATAAGCAAATTGTGGTGCGTCCATTACCAGGCTTACCCGTGATTCGTGATTTAATTGTCGACATGAGCCAGTTCTACAAACAGTACGAGAAAGTAAAGCCGTACTTGATGAACGATAGCAGCACACCGCCGGCACGCGAGCACTTGCAATCACCTGAAGAGCGCGCCGAGCTTGATGGTTTATACGAGTGCATTCTGTGTGCTTGTTGTTCTACATCGTGCCCGTCGTTCTGGTGGAACCCTGATAAGTTTATCGGCCCTGCTGGTCTATTACATGCGTACCGCTTTTTAGCGGATAGTCGCGATACCGCGACTGAGCAACGTTTAGATGATTTGGACGACGCGTTTAGCGTGTTCCGTTGCCACGGTATCATGAACTGTGTCAACGTATGTCCGAAGGGGTTAAACCCAACTAAGGCTATTGGACACATCAAATCCATGCTATTGAGTCGCGCCATTTAGTCTAATGGCGTTGATTTGCTATAGTAGTGGCCGAGCTGTATCGAAATAGCCATCCAGCTTGGATGGCTATTTTTTTATAAAACGAGTGTGAAGGAACAGCGATGCAAGATGGCGTAATGCAAGCCTGGCTAGAATCCTCCCACCTTGCAGGTGGTAACGCGGCGTATGTCGAGGAATTATTTGAGCTATATTTGGATGATCCGACAGCGGTAAGCGACGAATGGCGCGCCTACTTTGACGGGTTACCAACGTTGGAAGCGGGCACTGATTTAAAGCACAGTGAAATTCGTCAGCAATTTCGTGAGCTCGCAAAGAATAAGTTGAAGCAAGCGGGCACCTCGCCAAGTGCACCCGACTTGAAACAAGTTCGGGTACTGCAACTTATCAATGCGTATCGCTTCCGCGGCCATCAACACGCTAACCTTGACCCGCTAGAACTCTGGAAACAAGCGCAAGTTCCGGACTTATCGCTTGCCCATCACGAATTATCTACCGACGACTACAACAACGAATATAACGTGGGTTCGCTAGCCGTCGGCAAAGAAACCATGAAGCTTGGCGACATTCACAAAGCGCTAGAGCAAATTTACTGTGGTTCGATCGGTGCAGAGTATATGCACATCGTATCCACTGAAGAAAAGCGATGGATTCAAGAGCGCCTCGAAGGCGTCCTCGGTCAGCCGAAGTTTACGGCTGAGCAACGCAAAAAAATTCTTCAGGAAATGATTGCTGCGGATGGCCTAGAAAAATATTTAGGCTCTAAATTCCCAGGTGCCAAGCGATTCTCGCTTGAGGGCGGTGATGCGTTAGTGCCGCTTCTGAAAGGGCTGATTCATCGCGCCGGCGAAAAAGGTGCTAAAGAAGTCGTTATTGGCATGGCCCACCGTGGTCGTCTCAACGTTCTTGTGAACGTATTGGGCAAGAAGCCCCAAGATTTGTTTGACGAATTTGCCGGTAAGCACGCGGAAAGCAAAGGTTCGGGTGATGTGAAGTATCACATGGGCTTTTCGTCTGATTTCGCGACCGACGGCGGCGATGTCCACTTAGCATTAGCTTTTAACCCATCCCATTTAGAGATTGTAAACCCGGTCGTGATGGGCTCAGTACGAGCACGGATGGATCGGTTAGGTGATCAATCTGGTGCCAAAGTATTGCCAATCACTATTCACGGTGACTCGGCTATTGCTGGCCAAGGGGTGGTGCAAGAAACTTTTAATATGTCAGCAACTCGCGCCTTCCAAGTGGGTGGTTCGATTCGGATTGTGGTAAACAACCAAGTTGGTTTTACCACCTCAAAACGTGAAGACACGCGCTCAACTCAGTATTGTACTGATATCGGTAAAATGGTTCAGGCGCCTATCTTCCACGTCAATGCTGATGACCCTGAAGCTGTGGTATTTGTCACCCAGCTTGCGCTCGATTATCGCAATACCTTCAAGCGTGATGTGTTGATTGACCTGGTTTGCTACCGTCGTCACGGCCACAACGAAGCTGATGAGCCAAGTGCCACGCAACCATTGATGTACAAGAAAGTGAAACAGCATCCAGTGGCGCGTGAACTCTATGCGAAGCGTTTAACCGAAGCTCAAGTGATCAGCAACGACGATTATGAGAGTTTCGTGAGCCAGTATCGTGACCAACTCGATAAAGGCGAAATCGTGGTACCTGAATATCGCCCGATGAAGAATCAATCCGTGGATTGGACTCCTTACATCGGCAACGAGTGGGATGTGGCGTTTGATCATAAGATCGGCATGGAGCAGGTGCAGCAACTTGGTGAGTCTATCAGTACTTACCCGCAGCATTTTAAACTGCATTCTCGAGTTCAAAAGGCCTATGACGAACGCAAAAAAATGGCTGCTGGCGAAAAACCTGCTGATTGGGGTTTTGCCGAAACATTGGCTTATGCAAGTTTGGTAGATGCCGGGCATCGCATTCGAATGACGGGTCAGGATAGTGGCCGTGGTACCTTCTTCCATCGCCATGCGGTATTACACAATCAAAAAGATGCTTCTACCTACATGCCGTTAAATAACGTGCGTGAGGGTCAGGCTCCGATTGAAATTTATGACTCGGTATTGTCAGAAGAAGCCGTGGTGGCCTTTGAATATGGTTACGCGACCGCAGAACCTAAGGCATTGGTCTTGTGGGAAGCACAGTTCGGTGATTTCGTGAACGGTGCACAGGTCGTGATTGATCAGTTCTTAAGCTCGGGTGAGCAGAAATGGGGCCGTTTGTGTGGCCTTACCATGCTCTTACCTCACGGTTATGAAGGCCAAGGCCCTGAGCATAGCTCAGCACGCCTCGAGCGATTCTTGCAACTGTCTGCGGACCACAACTGGTCAGTCTGTGTACCAACAACACCGGCGCAAGTATTCCACATGATCCGTCGCCAGCAGTTACGTCCGGTGCGCCGGCCGTTGATTGTGATGACGCCCAAGTCGTTACTCCGGCATCCACTTGCGGTATCCGAATTGAGCGAACTAGCAGATGGTGAATTTCTGAATGCGATTCCGGAAATTGATGATATTGATGCGAAAAAAGTGAAACGGGTTGTACTGTGCGCTGGCAAAGTATATTACGATTTACTTGCGGAACGGCGTGAGCGGAAGCAGACCGACGTCGCCATTATTCGTATCGAGCAGCTGTATCCATTCCCTGCAGAGCAAGTAGCAGAAATTATGGCAGCTTATCAGCATGTAAAAGATTTCGTTTGGTGTCAGGAAGAGCCGCAAAACCAAGGTGCTTGGTATAGTAGCCAGCACAACTTTTGGGCGAGCATTCCAGCCGGTGCTAAATTAACTTACGCTGGCCGAGCCGCCTCAGCAGCTCCTGCAGTAGGTTATTTAACCGAGCACAACAAACAGCAACAACAACTTGTCGACGACGCGCTAACTATTAAATAGGTGATATTGAACCATGGCGATTGATATTAAAGTTCCTCAACTCCCCGAATCGGTAGCGGATGCAACCGTAGCCACATGGCACGTGAAGCCTGGTGATAAAGTTTCGCGTGACCAAAATTTAGTCGATATTGAGACCGATAAAGTGGTGCTCGAAGTCGTTGCGCCTGCAGATGGCGTGATGGGTGAGATCGTAGCTGATGAAGGCGCAACTGTCGGTGCTGAAGAAGTTATCGGTAAATTAGAAGAAGGCGATGGCGCAGCGCAAGGCGATGCAAAACCGGCTGCGAAGTCTGATGCAAAGAGCGAAGCGAAAGCCGCTGACAAAACCGCTGCTGGCAGTTCAGATACAAGCGGTGAAAGCTTAGAAGTGAAAGTGCCGCAGCTACCTGAATCTGTTGCCGATGCGACTATCGCAGTCTGGCACGTGAAAGCCGGCGAAGCGGTGAAACGTGACCAAAACTTGGTCGACATTGAGACCGACAAAGTTGTGCTTGAAGTCGTTGCGCCTGCGGATGGCGTGTTGAGCGAAATTAAGCATGAAGAGGGCGCCACTGTGGGTGCGGATGATGTGATTGGCATCGTCACGGCCGGCGGGTCTGCATCAGCAAGCAGTGAAAAACCTGCTAGCTCAGCAGCAGATTCGGCTAGCTCAGATGACAGTGATAGCGAAGTAGCAGGCCCTGCAGTGCGTCGTTTACTTGCTGAGCACAATTTACAAGCGAGTGCAGTGAAAGGCACCGGTAAAGGCGGACGAGTGACCAAAGAAGACGTAGAGAAGCACGTGCAGCAAGCTTCGAACAAAGCGAGCCCTAGCTCAAGTTCGAGTAGCACCAGCAGTGCACCAGTGGCCGCCGGTGATCGCGACCAGAAACGAGTACCAATGACGCGCTTACGTAAAACCATTGCGAAGCGGTTATTGGCAGCGAAAAACGATACTGCCATGTTGACCACCTTTAACGAAGTCAACATGAAGCCAATCATGGATTTGCGCAGCAAGTATAAAGATGTTTTCGAGGAGCGCCACGGTACGCGGATGGGCTTTATGGGCTTCTATGTGAAGGCTGTTACTGAAGCTTTGAAACGATTCCCAGAAGTGAATGCCTCAATTGATGGCGATGATATTGTTTATCACAACTACTTCGACATCAGCATTGCAGTATCGACGCCGCGCGGTTTGGTCACGCCAGTATTGCGTGACACCGATAAACTTGGTTTGGCCGATATCGAAAAAGGTATCAAAGATTTAGCCATTAAAGGCCGTGATGGCAAGTTGTCACTTGATGATATGCAAGGCGGTAACTTCACCATTACTAACGGTGGTGTATTTGGCTCATTGTTATCGACGCCAATTTTGAACCCACCACAAAGCGCCATCTTGGGAATGCACAAAATCCAAGAACGGCCAATGGCGGTTGACGGTAAAATCGAAATTCTACCAATGATGTACCTCGCGTTATCTTATGACCATCGCATTGTCGATGGTAAAGAATCGGTGGGCTTTTTGGTGACGGTTAAAGATTTACTAGAAGATCCACAGCGTCTAATTTTAGACGTTTAAGCAGTAAGACCAGCCGCAGGTGTTGAACTATTGTTGAAATGTCCACCTGCGGCTGTTTTTTTAGCGCCGACTCCGCTAGAATTCGGCGCGAAATTCGGGTAAGCAGCTGCGGCTGCTTTTGTTGTTCAAACGAATCGGAAGAGCATCATGAACTTGCATGAGTATCAGGCCAAACAACTCTTTAAAGAGTTCGGTTTGCCAGTATCGGAAGGCTATGCGGTTGACACCGCAGATGAAGCAGTAGAAGCAGCTAAGAAAATCGGCGGCGAGCGTTGGGTTGTTAAAACTCAGGTTCACGCTGGTGGCCGTGGTAAAGCAGGTGGCGTTAAGTTAGTGTCAAGCCTTGATGACGTGCACGCATTTGCGAGCAACTGGTTAGGCAAAAACTTAGTCACTTATCAAACTGACGCAAATGGTCAGCCAGTTTCGAAAATTTTGGTTGAGAGCTTGACCGATATCGCGACTGAATTGTACCTAGGTGCAGTTGTTGACCGTTCAACCCGCAAAATCGTGTTCATGGCTTCAACTGAAGGCGGCGTGGAAATTGAGAAAGTTGCGGAAGAAACGCCTGAGAAAATCTTGAAAGCTGTCATCGACCCAGTTGTGGGTGCGCAGCCATACCAAGGTCGTGAGTTAGGCTTCAAACTCGGCTTAAACCCAGACCAAGTGAAGCAATTCACTAAAATCTTCCTTGGTTTAGCGAAAATGTTTGAGCAGTACGATTTCGCCTTGTTAGAAATCAACCCGCTGGTTATTACTGAGCAAGGTAACTTGCACTGCCTAGACGGTAAAGTGAACATCGATAGCAACGCATTGTATCGTCAGCCGAAAATCAAAGAAATGCACGATCCTAGCCAAGACGACGAGCGCGAAGCGCGAGCGGCGAAGTGGGACCTGAACTATGTCGCCCTCGACGGCAACATCGGTTGTATGGTGAACGGCGCTGGTTTGGCAATGGGCACCATGGACATCGTGAAACTTGCTGGTGGTCAGCCTGCTAACTTCTTGGATGTTGGTGGCGGCGCAACCAAAGAGCGCGTGACTGAAGCGTTCAAAATCATCCTGTCTGACAAAGCTGTGAAAGCAGTATTAGTCAACATTTTCGGCGGTATCGTTCGTTGTGACATGATCGCAGAAGGTATTATGGGCGCCGTAGAAGAAGTGGGTGTCGAAGTACCAGTGGTTGTGCGCTTAGAAGGTAACAACGCTGAACTAGGTAGTAAGAAGCTTGAAGAAAGCGGCCTCAACATCATTGCAGCTCAGAGCTTATCTGATGCAGCGGATAAAGTGGTTGCAGCGGCAGGAGGCAAATAATGTCTATTTTAATCGACAAGAATACCAAAGTTATCTGCCAAGGTTTTACTGGCGGTCAAGGCACCTTTCACTCTGAGCAAGCCATTGCTTATGGTACCCAGATGGTTGGCGGTGTAACGCCAGGCAAAGGTGGCCAAACGCATTTAGGTTTGCCAGTTTTCAACACCGTACGCGAAGCAGTTGAAGCAACGGGTGCAACGGCATCGGTTATTTATGTTCCAGCCGCGTTCTGTAAAGATTCGATCATTGAAGCCGCAGATGCTGGTATTGAATTGATCGTCTGTATTACTGAAGGTATCCCGACCTTAGATATGTTGTACGTGAAAGAATACCTCACGCACAAAGGTGTGCGCATGATCGGTCCTAACTGTCCAGGCGTTATCACGCCAGACGAGTGTAAGATTGGTATTATGCCTGGCCACATTCATAAGAAAGGGAAAGTGGGTATCGTCTCACGTTCAGGTACTTTGACTTATGAAGCGGTAAAACAAACGACTGACGAAGGTTTCGGTCAATCTACTTGTGTCGGTATTGGTGGTGACCCAATTCCTGGCTCAAACTTCATCGATATTTTAGCGCTGTTTGAGAAAGATCCTGCGACTGAAGCTATCGTGATGATTGGTGAAATCGGCGGAACCGCTGAAGAAGAAGCGGCTGAATACATCAAGCACAATGTAACCAAGCCGGTCGTTTCATACATTGCTGGTGTTACTGCACCTCCAGGCAAACGTATGGGCCACGCGGGCGCAATCATTTCTGGTGGTAAAGGCACTGCAGATGAAAAATTTGCAGCGCTTGAAGCCGCTGGTGTGAAAACGGTTCGTAGCTTGGCTGATATCGGCAAAGCATTACGTGAGAAAACTGGCTGGTAAGCGCACGCGCTGCTGTCATTCTCACCAAAGCCCAGCTTCAAGCTGGGCTTTTTATTGGGAGTTCGATAAGCTAAGGATATTGTTCTAGGGCTGATGGAAAGATATGTACAGCGCGAATACCTCCCCGCCAACGACGCTGCCAGCGACCTATTATCATGATCACTTTATTGAGCTACTTGATACCTTAGAATCCCGCTGTCAGGCAATATTGCCGCTCGCGGCACAACAGGTGATTCAGGCGTTTAAGGCGCTACCTTTTGCGCAGCAATGTTTGCTCGTGCGAGTACTAAACCGCCGTCGTGGGCCACTGCTGAAAACTAGTTTGTACTATAGCGAGATAGCCGCGCCTGCAGATCAATTACAAGCATTATTGGCAGCGGGGTGGTTGCGTCTTCCAAACCCTGCAGAGTGCTTCGCAACGATTGCCCAGCTGACTAAATTGCAGTTGCAGACATTAGTGGCTGAGACCGATAGTTTAACCGCTGCCGCCCCTAAAAAATCAGCCACTAAAGCGATCTGGGTGGCCTTTGTAACCGATCACTTTCAGCAATTAGCTCAGCTGACATTTTGGCAGGATTTCGTCGTGCTTGCTGATAGCACGCAGTTTGAGCGCTTGCTGTTTGTCTATTTTGGTAAATTACCAAGCCTAAAACCCCAGCATTCACGTGCGAGTATGACGCAGTTCTCGTTGCGCGACCTTGGGGTTGCAGCGACCCACAAACAAGCGGTGCAATCCGCTCGTCAACATTTTGCCCACCCGGATGAGGCAGAAGCTTGCTTTCAACTGGCGTTGATCACGCGCGAATTGAAGCATGAGCAACCTGACCAAGCTGTGCTTGAGCAGTTAACCGACCAATGGGCGCAATGGTCAGCTACAACTACCGCCGAGTACGCGCTGCGATTCGCGCAAGTTGCTTATCAACATAGTCGCTGTAGCTATTATTTGGGGCTGCGTTGGCGGCAACTTAATGCGCCTGCGCTTGCTCTGAGGTGTTGGCGTGTTAGTGACGACCCGCGCGCGAAGGAGCAGTTTATTCGGTTAGCTTATGCGCAAGGCGAGAAAGCGTTGGTCAAGTCGAAACTCGAAGATTGGCTGACCCAGCGGGAGTTACTGGATGATAGTTTACGGATTTTTAGCGAGGACTTTTACGCGCGTAAGTATGAAGGCAAGCGCACTGGAATTCATACCGATTTGTTGCGCGCGGGTTTAACGCCAATCGATCTGGATGAGGCTTTTTTAAAGCAACCAGAGCAGGGGATGATTCAATATTTACGGGGCCGGGGTGAGCAAGCTCAACATACGGAAAATCAACTGTGGCGGCAGTTGTTTGGCTTAGTCTTTTGGCCTGAGTTGTATCACGCTGCGGGGCTTGCTTCGGAGTTTGATCGGCTCCCGCCGGTACTGATCGCTAACCGGTTTTATCAAGATTATCAGGTGGCTATTGAAGTCCGCTTGGATGAATTGGCATCGCCTGCGCATTATCGGCAGCACTTGTTAACCATGAGTACCCGTTATTACGGTACCCCGAATGGCATATTTCGGTGGCACCAGCAGTTACTAGAACCATTATTCGTGCTGATTGACAGACTATCGGTTGAGCAGCTAGCCGGCATTTTGCGCGACATGGCACGGGATTATCTCGGTGCTAACGATGGTTTTCCAGATTTAATGGCTTGGACTGCAGACCAAGTGCGATTTATTGAAGTAAAGGCGCCAGGCGACCAGTTACGGCGTAATCAGGTAGCCGCGATAGAGCTCCTCAGGCGCCATCATGTACAAGTAGATGTGCAGCCCACCTTGTGGCGTTATAACCCAGCGCAAGTTTACGTAGTGGTTGATATTGAAACCACCGGTGGTACCAGCGATCGGCATCGGATCACCGAAATCGCGATGGCGAAAATACAACAGGGTAAGGTGACTGACCGTTGGCATAGCTTGATCCACCCACAACGAAGAATACCCGCTCATATTACCAAGTTAACCGGGATTAGCGATGAGATGGTGGCTCGCGCGCCAACCTTTGTTGAGGTCGCGGATAGTATTCGTGAGTTCCTCACCGATGCTATTTTTGTGGCGCACAATGTGCGTTTTGATTATGGCTTCATCCAACGCGAGTTCGCGCGTATAGAGCAAGGCTTTCAGGCCCCACAACTTTGCACGGTAAGGCTTGCACGGCGTTACCTGCCGGGCTTAAGTAGCTACAAGTTGAGTGCGCTGGCTGCCGAATTTTCACTACCTTTAAGCCAACATCACCGCGCCCAAAGCGATGTAGAAGCAACGGTGGCATTGTTTCAATTAATCAACCAACAACGCGACCAATCTGAGTAAATGTCGGTTCGTTAGGCTTCATCTTTCGCTAAAACCCCTCTACAATCAAACCAATTCAAACAACTGTTTAAACGGTGAACCTATGGATTTTCAACCGTCCGCCAAGAGCTTGTCATACCGGCAGCAACTGATGCGCTTTATTCATGAGCATATAGATCCGAATGAGGCTCATATTTTAAAAGAGAACCGGCGTCTGAATGAGGGCGGTGATTGGCAGCAATGGCAATTGGTGCCGCTCATTGAAACCCTAAAACAGCAAGCAAAGGCCGCAGGTTTATGGAACTTGTTTTTACCCGACGCAAAGCTAGGTGCTGGTCTCACAACGCTTGAATATGCGCCCTTAGCAGAACTTATGGGGCGTTCGCCGATAATTCCGGAGATTTTTAATTGTAATGCGCCGGACACCGGCAATATGGAAGTGCTGTATCACTATGGATCGGAATCCCAACGTGAACAGTGGCTCAAGCCATTATTAGCCGGCGACATTCGCTCGGTATTTTGTATGACCGAACCGGATGTTGCATCCTCCGACGCGACTAACATGCAAACGACCATAGTTGCAGACGGTGACGAGGTAGTTATTAACGGTCGCAAGTGGTGGTCGACAGGTATTGGTCATCCGCACGCGAAAGTAGCGATTGTGATGGGGTTGACCGATTCAGATGCGGCGAAACATCAGCGTCACTCCATGGTATTGGTGCCACTCGATACCCCAGGCGTGCATATTGAGCGCATGCTCACCGCATTTGGCGAGTACGATGCGCCTTATGGTCACGGTGAGGTGCTGTTTGATCAGGTTCGGGTGCCAAAACAAAATATTATTGCTGGACTTGGGCGTGGTTTCGAAATCGCTCAAGGCCGCCTCGGGCCGGGGCGTATTCACCATTGTATGCGCGCTATTGGGGCTGCAGAGCGGGCGCTGGAATTATTTGTCGAACGCGGTCAGGAGCGGATTGCTTTTGGTCAGCCGCTACTCCAACTGAACGGTAATTTAGAGCGCGTGGCAGATTTACGCATGGCTATTGATCAGGCGCGTCTGATGACGTTTTACGCGGCTTGGCAAATAGATAAGGTTGGCGCCATGAAAGCCTTGCGTGAGATTTCAGCGATAAAAGTGATTGCGCCTAATGTGCTGCAGCAAGTGGTGGATGAAACCATCCAGTTATTTGGTGGGGCGGGCATGAGTCAGGATACGCCATTAGCGAGTTTGTTTGCGATGGCGCGCGCGCTGCGAATTGCGGATGGTCCTGACGCCGTGCACCGCAGTACCATTGCGAAAGTTGAACTCAAGCAGCAGGCGGCGCGGCAAGCGGCCAGAAGGGGATAGCATGAGTTCAATCATCGATACCGCCAGCCAAGTTCGGCCAGGCGAGGAATTGCCGGTCGCTAAGTTAGATGCCTATTTGAAACAACATCTGAACTTAAGCGGCAGGCCTGAAGTCACTCAGTTCAGCGGGGGGGCCTCAAACTGGACTTACCGTTTAGCTTATACCAACGCCGATATCATTTTGCGCCGTGGTCCTGCCGGTACCAAAGCTAAATCAGCCCATGATATGGAGCGTGAGTATCGGTTGCAGCACGCACTGCAAGGTGTCTATACTTATGTGCCGAAAACCCTGCACTACTGCGCCGATAGCAGCGTGATTGGTAGTGATTTCTATATCATGGAACGACTAGTCGGGATTATTCCGCGCCGCAATATGCCCCGCGGCCTGAACTTAAGCTCGGCCCAAACCACCGAGTTGTGCCAACACGTGCTCGATTGTTTGGTTGAATTGCACCGTATTGACATTGATGCCGCCGGCTTGCGCGAGCTGGCGAAAGGTGAGGGCTATGTCCAGCGTCAATTAGACGGTTGGAGCGAGCGCTATCGGCGAGCGAAAACTTGGAATGTGCCAAGTGGACGCGGAATCATGAAGTGGCTCTACGCCAATCGGCCGAGTCAGGAAACTATCTGTCTGACCCATAATGACTTTCGCTTCGATAACGTCGTGCTGGCTGCGGACGATCCCACCCAGGTGATTGGCGTATTGGACTGGGAGCTTGCAACGCTTGGCGATCCATTAATGGATCTGGGTAATTTGCTGGCCTACTGGGTGCAAGCCGATGATAACTTTATCGCGCAGCAAACCCGCCGCCAACCGACCCATTTACCAGGTATGTTCACCCGCCAGCAAGTGATTGACTATTACTGTGAGAAGCTGGGGCTAGACCCTTTGAACATGGCGTTCTACGAGGTGTTTGGGTTGTTCCGCTTAAGTGTCATCGCTCAACAAATTTATTATCGCTACCACCATGGCCAAACCAATAATAAAGCTTTTAAAAACTTTTGGTTCATCGTCAATTATTTACATTGGCGGGCGCGCCGGCTTATTAAACAATATCAACGAAAAGGACATACCGCATGACGCGCAAAACAATACTGATCACGGGCGCAAGTTCTGGCTTGGGCGAGGGAATGGCGAGGGAGTTTGCTGCGCGTGGGCGTCACTTAGCCTTATGTGCACGGCGTACCGACCGGCTCGAAACACTGCGCACCGAGTTGCTGGCCCAATATCCCGAGATTAAAATTAGTGTGCGCGCCTTAGACGTTAATCAGCACGACCAAGTGTTTGAAGTATTCCAGGCGTTTAAAACTGAATTTGGTGATATCGATCGAGTCATCGTCAACGCGGGTATGGGCAAAGGCGCTTCGCTCGGCACTGGCTATTTTTATGCCAACAAGCAAACGGCAGAAACTAATTTCGTGGCGGCACTAGCGCAATGTGAAGCGGCCTTGGAAATCTTCCGAGCGCAGAATGCCGGACATTTAGTCACTATTGCCTCTATTAGCGGTTTACGCGGTATGCCCAGAGCGATGACGGTGTATGCGGCGACCAAAGCTGGGTTATTAAGTTTAACTGAAGGGATCCGTGCCGATTTGATGCGCACGCCGATTAAAGTAAGTGCCATTTTACCGGGCTATATTCGCTCCGAGATTAATGAAAAGGTGAAGAATACGCCGTTTATGGTGGATACCGAAACAGGTTGTCGCGCCTTGGTGAACGCGATTGAGAAGGAACCGGTAAAAGCGTATGTGCCGGGCTGGCCGTGGGCACTGATTGGCTTTCTGATGAAGCGTTTGCCGCTGCGTTGGGTCATGAAACTTAGTTAAGCTTTGTTACGATTTGCGGTTAGCAATTTTTCAAAATTATGATTTAATAACGCCGATTCAACAAACTTTGGGAAAATAACATGCAGGGATTAGAGAATTTCGATTTTAGTTCGTTAAGCATCGGTGAAATCATCGGTGGATTGATTGCCTTTTTAGTGGTGTTGTTTGTGTTGCTGTCGATTCAAACCGCACTGATTAAATTAGGTACTTCATGGTCGGCAAAATTTAAGCTGCCATTTTGGGGCACTTTTGGCCGCGTTGTCGTCATGACGATCATCTCTATGGTCGTGCAAGCGATTTTAGCTGCCATTACCACTGATTCAATTGTGACGATGCTGGTGAATTTTGTGGTATCAGTGGTTTTGAATAAAATGCTCTTGGTTGGTTTTAACGGTGAGCGGTTGAATTGGGGACACGCTATTATCGTCGCATTATTTGTCAATGTGGTGATGATTGTTGGCGTACTCGCAATTGGTATGGTTGCTGGCTTACTAGGCATAGCTGCCGCGTAATCAATGCCTGCGTAGGGCGCGAAACAGAAGTAAAAGAACGGACGCAAGGCGTCCGTTTTTATTTAGGCAGCGAAGCTTGCCCGTTAGCAACTCACTAGAGTGCGGCAATCGCTGATTTAGCTGCATCAATAGCTTTAGCTTTTGGCTCTTCACCCAAATTTACGCCCTCAGCACGGATCACTTGAACATCGGTCAAACCGATAAAAGCGAGCGCTGCTTTTAAGTAGCTCTCCTGGTGCTCCATAGCTGCCGCCGGGCCTTCGCTATAAATACCGCCACGGCTCGACACAATGTAAACCTGCTTGCCGGTCACCAGTCCTTCTGCACCAGTTTCAGTGTAGCGGAAGGTCTTACCCGCTTGTAATACGCGGTCAACCCAGGCTTTTAGTTGCGAGGGAATCGTAAAGTTATACATGGGTGCTGAAATAACCAATACGTCGGCACTGAATAGCTCTGCTAATAACGTTTCGGTGAGCGCGACTTGCTCTTGCTCAAAAGCGCTGCGTTCAGCTTCTGCTTTACCAGCCGCTAGAATGATGTCAGCAGTTAAGTGAGCAGGTGCCGTTTGCACTAAATCTCGATAAATCACGTCTCTGGCACCCAATTTTTCAACCAAGGTTTTACTTAGTTGACGGGTGACGCTCTGACCTTCGAATAAACCTGAATCTAAATGTAATACTTTCATCTTCAAATCTCCTTTGCCCGTTGCTGTGGCAGATTTTAAAGTGGCGTGTGTTTTTCACGACACGCAGTTTTTATTTACATGCATAGTTTAACGAAGTTCCATAAACATGATTAGATGGCTAGAATGAAAGTAATCGTTCCAAATTTGGAACGAAATAATGTGGCCGATGCGGGCTACTGAAAGGAAGTGATATGCAAGATATTACTAATTACGTGTTGTTTGCGCGGGTTTTAAAGGCGGGCAGTATTAGCGCAGCGGCGCGCGCTTTAGGCATGCCAAAATCTACGCTTAGTCGTCGCGTAACCGAGCTTGAGCATGCGCAAGGCGTGAAATTATTGCACCGCCAAACGCGTAAACTGGTGCTTACCGATGTTGGCCGTGCGTTTCTGGTGCACTGCCAAGCCATAGAGAGCGCAGTGGCTGCCGCCGATGACGTGGCGCAACAATTAACCCAAACGCCGCGCGGTGATTTGCGGGTGTCTTGTCCTTATGCGATTACGCAAAGTGTGATGGCGCGGTTGGTGCCAGATTTTATGCGGCGTTACCCAGAAGTACGGGTGCAGCTAATTGCGACTAATCGACCGGTGAATTTAATTGATGAGGGTATCGATGTCGCCATTCGAGTGCGCAGTAAAATTGAGGATTCAAGCTTAATTGCGCGTACTATTGGGCCGTCACCGACGAGCTTATTTGCCCAACCAAAGTGGCTAGCGGCGCAGCCAGAACTTAATCATCCGCTTGATCTATTAAAATTGCCAACGCTATCGATGCCCTATAGTAACGGCCGCTATCAATATGAGCTCACGCACCAGTCCGGTGAGCAATTAACGATTTCTTATCAGCCAAGACTACTCACGGATGATATGTGGGTACTGCGTGAGGCGGCGGCAGCAGGTGAGGGAATTGTCGCGCTGCCGAATTACCTGTGTCGCGATTATGTGGAGCAAGGTGCGCTCACTCAAGTGTTGCCGCAGTGGCAGTTGCCACCTGGCATTATGCACTTGGTCTACCCGCATCGGCGCGGCTTATTACCAGCGGTGCGGGTATGGATTGATTATGTTTTAGAGCATATGCCGAGTGCTGCTGGGTTGAATGAGTGGTTAACACCAGTGTAGGTAGGCACAGGGTATTGGCTAGGTGGCGATTGTTTAAGTCGGATAATGCGACTTTGGTAGGCTACTTTCGGTCGCAAAAAATGCTAAGGTATAACGGCTGAACGGTGCGATGTCAGCGCCGAAATACAGGCGCTCATAACGATAACAATATGAATCACACGAGGTATCCATGAACAACAAAGTCATGCTGCGAATATTAGCCTTGGCGGTCATGATTTGCGGCATCCTAATGGCGGTATTGTCGCCACCCGGAGACACCAAAAGTAGCTGGCAAATTGTGGGCGTGTTGCTGTTAGTGATTGGCACGTTTTGGTTAGTTAAACAACGCGGGCCAAGTGCGGAAGCAGACGCAACCAATGCTGCAGAAAATTTTGAACGCAAATCGATGACTTGGAAGCAGTCGCCGATTCTGTGGCTCCCCATCATCATTGCACTCATTGCCATTGCTGCGGCCTTGGTCAACTAGTGTCTAGCGCTGGCGTAAGCCAAGGTTAAGGAATCTATTGATGTCGATTTTGAAACGATTAGTCATTATGGCGGGATTACTGGGGATCTTTTTTTATACCGCGAGCATTGCCCAGCTTGCCGAGTGGATAGACGCGTATCAACTGAGCTGGTATGGGCTTGGCAAACCACTAGCGTGGGGAATCGTACTAGGTTGTTTGGCCGCTGTATTGCGCTTCAAACAGCTTGTCGGCGCGTTACCTTGGCTGACGTTGTTAGCTACCATGGTGATCACCCTAGGTTTGACGGGAACAGCGGCCGTTGCTGCGAAGCATCAACTATTCGTGCTTATTCTGCCGCCGCTGCATATCGCCTGCATCGGTTTAGGTATTTACCTATTTGGATACAGTTACGCTCGGTTTGTGGGCGCGCAACGCGCATCGGACAAGACAGCTACGGAATCTGCGCCTAAGGGTGAATGATGCGCAAATCTCAGTTACTGCTGAATTGTGATATGGGCGAGGCCTTTGGTGATAAGCCGATGGGCGCTGATGCCGAGTTAATGCCGTACATTGACCAAACTAACGTGGCTTGCGGCTTTCATGCCGGCGGACCTGCACTCATGCAAGTCACAATAGAACTCGCCAAGCAGCACCAGGTTGCTATTGGCGCCCATCCGGCTTATCCGGATTTAGCCGGATTTGGGCGCCGTTCCATGCGCTTTTCCGATGCGGAAATTCGAGCCATCGTGCAGTATCAAATTGGCGCGTTGCAAGCGCTATGTCGCGCACAGGGAGTCTCACTTACCCATGTGAAACCCCACGGTGCCTTGTACAACGATATGCAGCAACATAGCGAGTTATTCGAGCAGGTTTGCCAAGCTGTCGTAACGGTGGCGCCAGAGTGTTCGCTGTTGACCTTAGCTGGGACACCAACCAGTGAGCGCGTGCAACAACAAGTTGAAGTGGCCGCACGATTAGGGCTCAGATTGCAATTTGAGGCATTCGCCGACCGTCGCTATGAGGCCAGCGGGCAACTTCGCGCCAGACAACATGCCGATGCTGTATTGCTCGATTCGACGAGTATCGTAGCGCAGGTGACATCATTGTGTGAGCAGGGCGGGGTGACGACAGCAACAGGTGAGTGGCTGGCGTTAAATGCCGACACCTTGTGTCTACACGGCGACAACCCAGTGGCACCTGCTGCCGCCGCCGCGATTCGCGCATATCTTGATCAGGAAAAGGAGTAACTTGTGGTGCAACCTATATGGCCGCACTTTCGGGCATACCCATTGCAACCTGGTATTATTTTTATTGATTTAGCGAGCTCGCCGCTCAGTAACGAGATCGACCGGCTTTGTAATCAACAGTTGCAACATTTTTTAGCGTGGCTAAGCGATGGTAAGGTGCCAGCCGATAGCGCTTGCGGACAGCTTCAGGCTATCTTAGTCGAGGTCGTTGGTGGGTATCATCAAGCGCATTTCTATTATGACTTTATAGCCACTCATGCTCGCTCACTTGTGGCTAGCGCCGTGGTTGAACGATTACAACAAGCGTGGCAAGAGTTTCAAGGGCGCCCTGAGCTGGCGGAAAGGTCAGGCACCAACAGCGGGCAGTTGCATGAAGTTCCGGTCTGCTACAGCGAAACACTTGGTCCCGACTTAGTGACCATTGCCGCAACGCTCGATACGACGGTTGCTGATGTGATTGAATTACACACCGCCCCCGAATATTACATCTACACCATAGGTTTTGCGCCAAACTTTGCTTACATGGGCGATGTCGCCGCCGAGTTACAACAACCTCGATTGGCTTCTCCCCGAACCAAAGTGCCGGCGCTCTCGGTAGCCATTGCTGAGCGTCAAACGGCGATTTATCCATTAGCATCACCGGGTGGATGGCATCTGCTTGGACGTGCTGTCGGGCTCCCGAACTGGCGCGCAGGCGATCGGGTGAAATTTGTCGCTATTAGTGAGCAAGACTATCAACAACGGACTCAGGATCGGCAACAGCATGCAGATTAAGCAACCGGGAATGCTCCTAACACTGCAAGACTTTGGCCGCTATGGCTATTTAGCACAAGGTATTACCCGTGGCGGACCTGCCGACGCCTTGGCGTTTCTGTGGGGTAATCGACTGCTAGGCAATAGCTATCATACGCCACAATTAGAATTAACCCTTGGCGGACTGCAAGCGGTGGCGACCCAGGCGACCCATATTGCAGTTTGTGGAGCAACCATAGATTGGCGCATTAATGGTATCGCACAGCCACAGTGGCAAGTGGTACCGGTGCGGCGCGGGGACCAACTTGAATTTGGTTACGCCCGGGCGGGTGTGCGCGCCTACATTGCGGTGGCAGGTGGGTTCGCCGTGCCTGCTGAGTGTGTGGTGAAGGGCAGTGTGAGTACCGTCACCCGAGAACAACAAGGCGGAACCGACGGCCATGGTCACCCCGTGCAAAGTGGCGAGCAGCTGCATTATGCGCAACCAGACCAGAGCGTGGTCGTGAATCAACGAGTGCCAGCTCGATTTATTCCTCACTATCCATCGGCACAGGCCGTGGCTGATGCTAAACCGTTGCAGCTAACGGCAACGCCCGGTATGCATTACCATGCGTTGCCAAGCGCCAGTCAGCAGCAGTGCTGGCAGCAGAGTTATGAAGTTACACCGGCCAGCGATCGAATGGGGGTGCGGCTCAAACCCAGCGAAGACAATCCGCCGCTAGGTTGGCCTCATGCTGGTATTTTGTCATTGCCGCTAGGCAAAGGAACGCTGCAGTTACCGCCTTCAAACGAACCCGTGGTGATGTTGGCTGACGCTCAAACCTTAGGCGGCTATCCGCAGCTATTACAACTGACCTGGGAGAGTTGTAATATGCTTGCCCAAACTCCGCCGGGGCATCAGGTACAGTTCAATCAAGTCACGGTAGAGGCCGCTGAAGCAAGCCTTGTTGAGTACTTCAGATTTTTCGGTGTTGCTTGTCAGCAGGCAGATAACCTGCGATCATAAGCCGCAATTCTTGTCCCCCTAATAAACGTAGTGTTGGAGATCTAAATTTCATGGCAGAGACCGAAGCTCGTCGCAGTAATTTTATTCGGCATATTATTGATGAGGATTTGGCCAGCGGGAAGCATCAACAGGTGCATACACGTTTTCCGCCGGAGCCGAATGGCTTTTTGCATATTGGGCATGCCAAATCTATCGTGCTGAATTTTGGTATTGCCGAAGATTACCAAGGGCTTTGTAACCTACGTTTTGACGACACTAACCCGTTAAAAGAAAAAGTAGACTACGTGCGTGCTATCCAAGCCGATGTCGAGTGGCTCGGTTATCATTGGGACGGTAAGCCACGTTATTCGTCTGATTATTTTGATGCATTGCATGGGTTTGCGGTTGAGCTGATTGAAAAAGGCTTAGCCTATGTTGATTTCTCCAGCCAAGACGCCATGCGTGAGATGCGCGGTACATTGAAAACGCCGGGGACTAACAGCCCTTATCGTGAAACATCGGTGAACGAAAATCTTGAATTGTTTGCGCGCATGACCAAAGGCGAGTTTGCCGAGGGTGAGTGTTGTTTACGGGCCAAGATCGATATGTCATCGCCGTTTATGTGCATGCGCGATCCGGTCATTTATCGGATCCGTTTTGCCCATCATCATCAAACGGGCGATAAATGGTGCGTGTACCCCATGTACGATTTCACCCATTGTATTTCAGATGCGCTCGAGGGCATTACGCACTCACTGTGTACTTTGGAGTTTCAAGACAATCGTCGGTTATACGACTGGGTGCTGGATAACATTAGTATTGCTTGTCATCCTCAGCAAATTGAGTTTTCACGCCTGAATTTGCAATACACGGTCATGAGCAAGCGTAAGCTAAACTTGTTGGTGGAAGCGCAACAAGTAGCGGGTTGGGACGACCCACGCATGCCAACTATCGCTGGTTTACGTCGGCGCGGTTACACCCCTGCATCGATTCGCGAATTTTGTCATCGCATTGGGGTGACCAAAATGGATAACCAAGTCGAGATGAGTATGCTCGAGGCGTGTATTCGGGATGAATTGAATCATGATGCGCCGCGCGCATTAGCCGTTATCGATCCGGTGCGAGTGGTGCTAGAAAACTTCAGTGGTGACACTGAGTATTTGCTGGCGCCCAATCACCCTAACCGACCTGAGTTAGGCGAGCGCGAGTTGCCATTTAGCAAAGAATTATGGATTGAACGCGAAGATTTCCGCGAAGAAGCGAATAAAAAGTTTAAGCGTTTGGTACTGGGCAAAGAAGTACGGCTTCGTAATGCGTACGTAATCAAAGCAGAACGTGTTGAACGTGATGCAAACGGTGAAATTAGTACGATTTACTGTAGTTATGATGCTGATACCTTAGGGAAAGACCCAGCGGATGGACGTAAAGTGAAGGGCGTGATTCATTGGGTGGCCGCGGCTACCGCTGTAGCTGCCGAATTCCGTCTTTACGATCGGTTATTTAAAGTACCAAACCCGGCAGCGGAAGAGGACTTTTTTGCAACCTTAAATGAGCAATCACTGGTGGTGAAACAAGGCTTTGTTGAACCGAGCTTAGTCACAAGTACCGCAGGGGTTGGCTATCAGTTTGAGCGAATTGGTTACTTTGTGGCCGATAGCCAAGATCATCAAGCCGCAGCGCCAGTATTCAATCAAACCGTTGGTTTACGTGACGGCTGGGTTGATGAGGGTTAAGTCGCGCAGCTTGTGGTAACTAAAAAAAAGGCGCCAATTGGCGCCTTTTTGCTGTTCGTTTAAAGCCTAAGCTGGAAGCGCAGCTAGTGGCTATTTGATGATGTATTTGTCGACCAAACTCGCACCGTAAAGCCGCGCGGGCGTGTAATAACCGCCAGCCGGATGATTATTGAGCACGAAATGGGCAACATCAACCGCACCATACATGGTGATGGTGTACCCGTTTTTAACTTTCAAGCGCAAGCTTTCAGTGTGTCCTTTCGCATCAGTGACTTCGCCCCAGACATAGGTTGGCGAGTGTTGGCGCTCGTTATCACTAGGTCCAGCCGGTTGCTGCTCTACCTTTTTACCTAACCAGCGTTGCACAGTAGTGCGGCGGAGTAGCCAGCGTAACCAATTCAGCTTACGCAAGCGCTTTACTAACGTAGGGCTAGCCGGAATATAAACTTCGATGTTGGGAATGCCGGTGGTGTAGTAGGCGGTTGCAACGTCTCCCCATGGAATCGTCATGGCATTCTTTTCACCATCACCAAAGTCTATCAAGGCTTGTTTGTAGGCAAGCGGTACGGTTTTAATAGCGCCATCTTCGCGTACTGCGCCGCCATAACCGAGCCGTTCAATACTCGTTTTAGCGGTGCCTATACTCATTCGTGAGCGCGAATCAAAACCTAGTTTCAGGCTAACCGCTCCGGGCATCATGGCATTAAGCCGTGCGGCCAGACAATCTGTGGGGATGACATCAAAGCCGACACCAGGGCAGATGACGATGCCGGCGTCGAGTGCACGTTGATGCTGCGCATGGGCATGGGTAAAAACGTCAATTTCGCCAGTAATATCAAGATAGTGAGTACGAGCCAAAAGACAGGCTTCAATCATGCTCACCGCAGTTTGTGAGAAAGGGCCGGCACAATTAACAACCAGCTTTACATCGCGTAACTGCTCAGCCACCGCCTGCGGGTCGGATAACGAAAATGCCCGCCAGGGTAACTGCATGCGCTCGCCAAGCGCTTTGATTTTGGCGCTATCACGGCCGGCCAAAATAGGTGATAAGCCCATTCGTTTGGCATGATGAGCAATCAGTTCACCACTATAACCGTATGCGCCGTAAATCAGCCAAGGAGTCGACATTACTGATCTTGCTCTGCAGCCGCTTTATATTCACAACTATCGCCACGTTGGCATTCGCCATACAAATAAAGGCTATGGTTAGTGAGTTTGATTTGGTTGGTATCGGCAACTTGACGCTGGCGATCTTCAATCACTTCATCTTCAAATTCGAACACATGACCGCAGGTTAAACAGACTAGGTGATCGTGGTGATGCTTATTGCTTAGTTCAAATACCGAACGACCACCTTCGAAATGATGGCGAGTCACGATTCCGGCATCGTCAAACTGGTTCAGGACCCGATAGACGGTAGCTAGGCCAATTTCTTCTTTGCGGTCGAGCAAGAGTTTATATACGTCTTCAGCGCTGATGTGTTGGTTATTTGGATCTTTTAAAATCTCCAACACTTTAACTCGAGGGGAAGTGACTTTTAAGCCAGCGCGTTTTAGTTGTAGTTCATCATTGCTTGCCATAGGGGTCCACTTTATTGTCGGTCGAATTAACATTTAAATACATCACGATTATAGACAGATTTAGCGAAGAGGGAACCGTTAGTAGGAGACTTTGCGTAAAGTTTGGTCGTACCGCGACTGATAGTTCAATTTTTTCGACCGAAGTAGCAGCATAGGCCGCCGTAAGCGGCCTAGGCTGCAGCAGATGAGGATTGCTGTTTACGCGAGTTGATCGAGCATTAACTCGTCACGCAATTGCGCACACCATTGTTGCACGCGCGGTTTGGTTAGCTCTGGTTGACGGTCTTCATCAATACCTAGGCCGACGAAGTGCTGCTCATCTACCAAGGCTTTGGAGTCTTCAAAATGGTAGCCTTCGGTGGGCCAGTGACCGATAACAATACCACCACGCGCTTCAACAATATCTCGCACCATACCCATGGCATCTAAAAAATATTCGGCATAGTCCTCTTGGTCGCCGCAGCCGAAAATACCAATAAGTTTGTCGGTAAAATCAATTTGCTCAAGCTCAGGAAAGAAATCGTCCCAATCGCATTGCGCTTCGCCGTAATACCAAGTCGGAATACCGAACAAGAGCAGGTCGAATTCAGCAATCTGCTCTTTCGTCGATTTGGCAATATCGAATACATCTATCAGCTGTTTGCCTAATTCTTTTTGAATCATTTGCGCCACAGCTTCGGTATTACCTGTGTCACTTCCGAAAAAAATACCAACACTTGCCATAGGTTGTTATACCACCCTAAAGGTTGAAGAAATCTATTCTAAAAAGGCCTGGATAATGCCCTTTGCTAGGAACCCAAAACAGCCAAGAAATAATACGAGCCAAACGGCCCAACGGCCAAATTTAGGTACCTGCGCCTGTTTTAATACGTCGCGAATGGCCAAACCTATTAGCAAAAATAGGGCGGCGAGTGCGAAATTCAAGGCTAATATCTCAATTTGTTCAAAATATTCCGACAGCATGTGAAATTCACCGGAGTTGTCATTGAGTCTGTATTGGCGAGCGCTTGCTAGTTACGCCAAACCTAAATGAGAAATACTTGCAACAAGTTTACCATAAAGTTTTTTTTAGGGCGACAGCACAACGCATGGGCACAGCTAACTTCAATCGCCATTCGCCACTTGCGCGGTTAAAAAATCGCTAACCAACTTATTAAAAACCTGGGGTTTTTCGGCATGTAACCAATGCCCAACACCGTTCATGATCTTCGCCTCGGCATGAGGAAACAGCTGTTGAATGGTGGCACGGTGCGCGCTGGTGATGTAATCAGATTCTGCGCCTTTAATAAACAGTGCCGGACCTTGATAGGGTGTGCCGCTTACGCCGGTGGTAATGGCTTCATAATTTTTCACAAGAATAGGTAAATTTAGCCGCCATTCATAATGCTCGCCACGTAATTCAAGGTTTTTTAGTAAGAACTGACGCACCCCGCGCTCGCCGATGTGTTCGGCTAATTGCTGGTCAGCTTGCTGGCGTTTACTGAGTTGGCTCGGGTCAATCTCGTTGAGAGCATCAAGAATGTAGCGGTGGCGTTCATCGTAGGCAACCGGCGCAATATCAGCAATCACTAAGGCCTTTACTAAATCCGGTTCGTGTAACGCGACCTGCATGGCAATTTTTCCACCCATAGAATGGCCAATAAATATTGCCTGTGGTAGCCCTAATTTTTGCATCAGCGCTTTGATGTCTGTCGCCATCGCCGGGTAGGTCATGACGTCAGAGTGAGGTGAATCGCCGTGATTACGAACATCTACCAAAATACAGTGATAGTCTTCGGCAAGTTGGCGGGCGAGCGTTTTTAAATTATCTAAATCACCAAACAAACCATGGATAAGCATAATCGTTGTTTGGGCTTGATCAGAACCTAAGGTCTCATAATTGAGTGAGACTGGCTCTAAGTTGGATAAATTAGCTGTCATTCCATCTCCTTTGGGCATGGAGCATTTGGCTCGCATGGGTATAATAAGGGTATCAATTGAGGAGTTACAGTACTGATGAGCAAACGGATTGAAGTTGACGACGAATTGTATACCTATATTGCCAGCCATACGCGCGATATCGGTGAAAGCGCATCGACTATATTGCGACGTTTACTAGGCTTGGGCGAGTTAGGTGATGTCCCCGAACGGGCGTCTAATGCACTCAGCAGCGCGGTTGTGAGCCCTAACCAGAAACCATCGAGTGGGTCACCAAAGCGAGTGTTCGACGTGTTAGATAAAGCCGACTTCGCCGGTCAGCGCAGTGTGGTGGCGCGCTTTTTACACATTTTAGCGATGCTTTATCGGTGCCATGCGGATGATTTTGACAAAGTGTTACAGGTTCGCGGCCGAGATCGTATCTATTTCGCGTTATCTGAAGCCGAACTGCTCGAGGCGGGGAACAGCACTAATCCGAAACAGATCCCCGATTCCGCATTTTGGGTTATTACCAATAACAACACTACTCGTAAAAAATCAATGCTCACCCAAGTGGCACTGGAATTAGGTTACAGCGCAACAGATGCAGAGTTAATAAGGGATTTTCTATAATGGCAGCGGCAATACATGAGCGCGCGGGAACGCCGGCGCAAGCACAAGATTTGGTCAATGTTGCACAGCTTGTGAGTGCCTATTTTGTGAACGAGGTGGATCCACGCCAACGCGCTCAACAAGTACAGTTTGGAACCTCTGGTCACCGCGGCAGTGCACTCAAGTGTAGTTTTAACGAACCTCATATTCTCGCCATTTGTCAGGCTATTTGCGCCTATCGCGAAGAGCAGGGCATTCGCGGTCCGCTCATGCTTGGCCGCGATACCCACGCGTTGTCTGAAGCTGCGTTTATGACGGCGCTTGAGGTGTTTATTGGCAATGGTGTTGAAGTACATATTCAAGCTGCAGATGGATACACGCCAACGCCTGTCATTAGTCATGCGATCCTGACTCACAATCGCGAGCAGCAGGCTCATGCCGATAGCGGCAAGGTTGCGCTCGCAGATGGTGTGGTGATCACACCATCACACAATCCACCCGAGGACGGCGGGTTAAAATATAATCCGCCGCACGGTGGTCCAGCCGATGGCGCTGCAACCAAAATTATCGAAAAGTATGCCAATGCTATTTTAAGTGCCGAACTGATTGGTGTGAATGCGGTCAGCTACGCCGAGGCGCGGGCCTCCAAATTATGTGTCGAAGTAGATTGGCGCGACGCTTACATTAACGCGCTCGCAGATATTATTGATTTTGAGGCACTGCGAGAGACTCCATTGAAGTTAGCTGTTGATGCCATGGGCGGCGCTGGGGCAAGTTATTGGGCACTGATTGCCGAGCGCTATCAGTTGCAGCTTGATATCTATCATGCCGATGTAGACGCAAGTTTTCGTTTTATGACGTTGGATAAAGACGGGCGCATTCGGATGGATTGCTCCTCGGCGCATGCGATGGCGAGCTTGTTACGTTTAAAAGATGACTATGATTTGGCGTTTGGTAATGACCCGGATTACGACCGGCACGGTATCGTCACCCCCGATGGTGGACTGTTGAACCCCAATCATTTCCTCGCGGTGGCAATTGATTACTTGGCCACTTCGCGTGACTGGCCGGCAGCGCTAACCATTGGCAAAACTTTGGTGTCTAGCGCGATGATTGATAAGGTCGCAGCTGCTCGTGGCCGGCAAGTACGAGAAATGCCCGTTGGTTTTAAATGGTTTGCGCCAGAATTAGCCGCAGGCAGCATGGCATTCGCCGGAGAAGAGAGTGCCGGCGCCACTTTTTACGATCGACGCGGACAAGTTTGGACGACTGACAAAGATGGTATCGTCATGTGCTTGCTAGCGGCTGAACTGCTAGCTCGTACCGGTAAAACGCCAAGCCAATATTATGCGGAATTATGTGCAACTCACGGTACCTCATTTTATCAACGCATGGATGTGGCTTCGTCGGCAGGGCAAAACGCCAAATTCGGTGGCTTGAAAGCTTATAAAATGAAGCTGGAAAGTTTAGCCGGAGATGCAGTTACCCAAGTATTAACCAAGGCGCCGGCTAACGATGCACTGATCGGTGGGGTGAAAGTCACCACGGCAAATGGTTGGTTCGCGGCGCGTCCGTCGGGTACCGAGCCAGTCTATAAAATTTACTGTGAGTCATTCGTGAGCGCCGAACATCTGGCGGAATTAAGCGAAGCCGCACAGACGATTGTGAATGGCTGGCTCACTTAAGTGCCATCGCTGCGTTTGAGGATTGCCGCGCTGTCTGGGCTAGTCGTTTGCGAGTCTTCGTGGCTGCTCTCTGCTAACACGGTTAATAGTTCCTCAGAGGTTTGCCCAGGCGACACCATGGTAAAGTTTGAATGCGTTTGCTGTTCAGCTTTCTGGCGCTTCGTGGTGCGATACAGCGCGTAGCTGCCAACCAAAGCAATGAGTGACATCATCACATAAAAGAAATAATCGACTTGGCCAAACTGCATTAAAGCAGCGACGCTCGGCGCACCAATAATAGAGCCGATGCCGCCGATTTTAATGATCGCACTGGTAGCCCCCACCATTTGATCTTTATCCAGATAATCATTGGTGTGTGCCATGCCTAATGAGTAAAGCGGTAAAATAAAGCCACCTAGCAATAGCACGCACACATAAATCCAACTTACCTGGCTGGGACCGAGTTGTGCCAACGTGAGTGCAAGCAGTGCACCACCGGCCGCACAACAGGCAATCATGATACGGCGGTCAACTCTATCTGAGAGTAAACCTATTGGGGCTTGAGCTAATACGCCCCCTAATATGAACGCCGCCATAAACAAGGATATTTCCGGCACGCTCAAGCCGATATAGGTGGCGTACACCGGACCAATACCATAAAACATGGCATAGCAGGCTTGCATCACAAACGCATTGACGACGCCTAGCGGCACCAGTTGAATTAAATCTCTGATCGGCACTTTGCGAGTTTCGTGAGTGGTTGGTTCCACCGTGACACTGATCAGGATTGGGATGAGTGCCAAGTTAATTAGCACTGCGACAATCGCAAAAGCGATAAAAGAGGCTGGGTCGGTAATGCCGAGGATAAGCTGGCCTGCAACTAACCCGCCATAAATAAGCACTAAATAAACCGAGAGCAAGGTGCCCCGATTTTTGTTGTCTGCCATGGTATTTAGCCAGCTTTCAACAATCACAAAGATGGCTGAAATGGCAAACCCGGTCACGAACCGCATCACAAACCAGACCACTGGGTCGACCCAAATGGCCTGTACCAAAATGGAAGCCGCAGCCAGCGCAGCAAGCCCGCCAAAGGCTCGAATATAGCCTACGCGACGAATATCTTTGGGGGCGCGAGTTGTGCCGAATAAGTAACCAATAAAATAGGCGGACATGATCACGCCAGTGACGAGGGTGCCGAAGTTTTCAATGGTGGCGCGCAAACTTAATAATGTACTTGTCATGCCAACACAGATGCCGATCAGCGTGATACTTGTTAGTAATGAGCTGATACCGCGAAGTTGTTGTTTTAACATGACAAATTATCCCCATAGGCATGGTATTTGCGAAACTTTGACACTTTAACATCGTTATCCACAGGTTGTCACTTGCCGCACCCTCACCAGCTGTTTATCATGCCTATAACAAGCATTGTTGGGGTCCTAATATGCGGAACAAAACTTGGTTACCTAGCGGCTACTGGAAAATGTGGTCTTGGACATTATTGCTAGTCGGTAGTTTTGTCCTCAGTGGCGCTAGCCAAGCGGCGGAAATTGACAACTTGTATGGCGCCACCATAGGCGTTTACAGTCAAGCGCAAAATGAGCGGCAACAAGGGTTGCAACAGGCCTTTGAGCAAACCTTGATCAAAGTGTCAGGTCAAGCTGATATCGTCACCCGTACCGAAGTAAAGCAAGCATTGCGCCAAGTGAATGACTACCTGGTGCAATACAGTTATCGGCAAAACGATACCGACGGGTTGCAGCTTAGTGCTAGTTTTGATCCCACCAAAGTTGATGCCTTGTTGCGCCAGCTTGATGCACCAATCTGGGGTTCTCGTCGCCCGCAGCTGCTGATTTGGTTAGCGCAAGAGAATAGCGCCGGTGAGCGTGATGTGATTGGCAGCGATAATGAATCAGTGCTGAAACAACAATTGCTTAATCAGGCTCAGTTACGCGGTGTTCCGGTCAGCCTACCACTATTTGATTTAACCGACCGCATGCGCGTGAGCGTCGCTGATATTTGGGGCCGCTTTCAACAACCTTTGTTGCGGGCAGGGGAACGCTATCAAGCGGACGGAATTGTGATTGCTCGGGTCTTTCGTAATTACCAAATGAATTCAGGTACTGATCAGTTTTCCGCAACAGCAGCAGGCGATGTGACCAGCGGCCAATGGGTCTTTGATTGGCAGGCCTGGATTGGTAATGAGCGTGCCCAAGGCCGGGTATATGGCGACGATCCAGCGTTTTTAGCCGCACCGGTTATTGATTCACTAGCGCAGCAGCTTGGCGAAACCTATGGTATTCGGGAATCGACGGCGCGTCGGGATAGCTTGGCGATTCGGGTGTTAAACCTTACCCAAGTCACGGATATCCTAAGCTTAGAAAATTACTTGCGCAGTTTGGCGGTTATTGAGCGCTTCGAACTGCGGCAGTTTGGCTCGCAACAAGCAGAATATCAATTGCAATTGAAAGTGGACGCCGGACGAGCTGAACAGGTACTCGGACTTGATCGGCGCTTGCAACCCATCTCGCGTTCACCCTTTGCGGCAGCAGCATCAATGCCGGAATTTAGATGGCAACCATAGCCCCAGCCCCGCAGCAGTTGGGCTTAGCTGTGCAACTGCCCGACGATGAGACTTTTGCAACCTTGGTCGCGGGGCAGAATCACGACGCGATTGCGACCTTGCGGGATTTTGTCGAGCGGCCCCAGCTTGGAAACCAACAACGGGTGCCTTGGTGTGTAGTGAGCGGTGCAAGCGGAACGGGCAAAAGTCATATTCTGCATGCTTTGTGCGCTGCGAGTGAGACACCTGCTATGGTTTTACCCTTAACCGACGCGACGTTAACGGCCTCGGCTATAGAGGGGCTGGAGCAAATGCCGCTGTTGTGTCTAGATGACATTGATAAGGTATGGCACCAAGCCGCTTGGTCAGAAACCTTGTTTGCGCTGTTGAATCGTTATACCGATGGCGCGCCACAGCATCGATTAGTGATGACCACATCGACCAGTGTCGAAGCAGCGCTCGAGCAGATTGCGTTAGCCGATTTACGTTCGCGTTTGCAGTGGGGACTCAGTCTATCGCTCTATCCTTTGCGCGATGAAGACAAGATGACGGCATTACAGCTACGCGCCAAAATGCGCGGCTTACATTTAACCGCAGAAGCTGCACAGTTTTTATTGCAACGTAGTGCGCGCAGTATGCATAGTTTAATGCATGATTTAGCTCAGTTAGATAAGGCGTCGCTAGCGGCTAAACGGCGCCTCACCATTCCCTTCATTAAACGTTGTTTATTGCTCTAGTTCGAGTGCTTGTGCTCGGCTTCAGGGCTGCTGGTTGAAGGCTTAGATACTGATTTTTGAAATTCCGGTTCGCTTTTCAGTTTCGGTATGGTGAGCCCAAGTGCTCGTCCTTGCAGTCGCGCAAAATAAGTACAACCAATAAACGCCATGATTGTGAGCATCAGTTCAAGCAATGCTAAACCACGTACTTCTGGCGCTGTGTAGAGCACGGTTAGGCTGTGCAAGAAATACCACATCAAAATAAAGTTAGCCCAAGCATGGGTATAAGGTTTACCGCGAATAATACCCAGCAAAGGGAAAAACAACGGTAACCAATAAAGTAATAGCTGAAATTCAACGCCATGCAATGGGCTTGGGGCTAACCAGATATGCCACAGTGGCACCAAACCAAATAATCCAAGGTAGCCAATTAGCGCGAGCCAGCGCAAAATCTTAATACGAGGGGTCATTGACTCTGTTCCTGTTGATATTGCTGCGCAAAACGAGCTAATCGTGTTCCAAGGGCTACGGCGAGCTCACGTTCGGTTGCACTAAGATCGCTTGCAGCTTTTGCTTGTGCTGACGCATGATGACTGGCGCCATAAGGCGTTCCACCGGCCGTGGTTTGTTGTAAACCGGGTTCGCTGTAAGGAATACCGACTAACACCATACCGTGATGTAGCAGGGGAATGGCCATACTTAGCAAGGTTGATTCTTGTCCACCGTGCAAACTGGCAGTAGAGGTGAATACCGCGGCTGGTTTATCGATCATGGTGCCACGTAACCAGTGTGTACTGGTTTGCTCAAACCACGCACTTAAGTGGTGGCTCATGTGACCAAAACGGGTTGGACTGCCTAGCGCCAACCCATGACATTGCTCCAAATCTTCAAGGTTCACCTCGATATCGCGCGTGGCGCGGCTGCCCGGCGCTACCCGCAATCGCGGCTCAGCACCCGCCGCGCTCACACCAGCGGCAATCGCATCGGCTAGCGCTTGGGTACTGCCGTGACTAGAGTGATAAAGGATCAATACCACTGGGGTCATGGCAAAATATCCAACACTGCCTCAGGGGGACGACCGAGTCGCGCGCGCTCGCCAACCACCACAATCGGCCGTTCGATGAGTTTAGGATGTTCATGCATGGCTTGAATTAGGGCCGCTTCATCAGTGACCTGGTCGAGGTTTTGCGCTTTAAAAGCCTCTTCTTTCGACCGCATTAACTCACGCGCAGAGGTAAACCCTAGCTGATGTAGTAAAGTGGTGATTTCCGCTGTACTTGGCACAGCTTTTAAGTACTCTACAACTTCAGGTTCAATACCATGTTGCTGCAATAGCTCAAGCGTTTGCCGACTTTTTGAACAGCGTGGATTGTGATAAATTTTGACCGCAGCCATGTGGTTGATACCTCTTACTAAGTGGTGCGAAGCACACTTTTATGAATCCACATACTTTAGCGTAGATGGAAGTAAACATGAACCGATTCGAACTCATCCGGCGAACCTTATTCGCATTACTATTGGCTACCACGGTAACGGCGTGCGAGCCTGCACCGGATTTTCATACTGATGTGCATGGTGCGACCGCGTGGCAGAATTATGAAGGCCAATACGTGGTTGTGAATTATTTCGCGGAGTGGTGTGCACCTTGCTTACGGGAACTTCCCGAACTTAACGAATTTCATCATCAATACGGCGATCAAGTGACCTTGCTGGGTGTTAGTTTTGACCAATTAGATAATGCGGCATTGCAAGCGTTGCGGCAGAAATACGAGATTGAGTTTCCACTTATTCAGACTTCGCCAGCGCCGCAGCTACCATTTCCGCGCCCCGCAGCGCTGCCGGCTACTTATATTGTGACGCCAACAGGAGAAGTTACCGGGCCGTTACTCGGCGAGCAGACCATTGCCAGTCTTAAAGCTGCGACGGGGCTAAGCGCTGACTAAATCGTTGCTTACAAGGTTTCCGCCATCGCTTGCAATGAACGCACCTGATCAATGCGCGCTTGCAAGCGTTTTTGGGTTAACTGATTGTCGGTATTGGTATGAGCAGTATTGAATTGATCAATCGCTAGTTTAAAGCCGCCATGCATGGCATATATCTCACCCCGAGTTTCATACATTGCCGCAATCTGCCCATCATTTTGGTAAGCGTCCGCGAGCAACTCTAACGCCAGCACATGTTTATCGTTACGCAATAAAAAGTCTCGTAATAGTTGGATCGCTAATTGGTTGTCGCCCGCTTTTAGCGCTGCATTGGCAAGATTAAGCGTGACCACTGGTTCATTAGGACGTTGAATATAAATATTACGGAGCATATCAACAGCTGCATCGGCGCGGTTCAGCGCAATTAAAATATCGGTCTGCACATCAAATATGAAAGGATCGCGTGGATAGCGCTGGGATAACGGCTGGAGTAGTTCCGCAGCGACTTCAGGTTGCTTACTATCAAGTGCAAGTATCGCGGCACCATAGCGTGCGGCAGCCGCTATATCTTCGTTGCGATCATTAAATTTAGCGGCAAAATCTTGGGCGCTTTGATTCTGCAAATAACGCGCTTGAATTCGTGCTTTGGCAAACAGGAAATCGCGCTGGTTGAGGTTAATAGGGCGGGGCAGCATGTCGGCACGCTGGCGCGTATCCGCCACCCGAGATTCGCTTAAAGGGTGGGTGAGCAGCATTTGCGGTGGTTTTGATGCATAACGGTACTTGTCCGCTAGGCGTCCGAAAAATGCTGGCGCACCTTGGGGATCAAAACCTGCTTCTGCCAAAATGCCAATGCCAATCCGATCTGCTTCCATTTCAAATAGGCGGGTATAGTTAATTTGGTTTTGCATGGCGCCAGCTTGCGCCGCGCTTATTGCCGCGATGCCTAAATCTGGACTTGCCATGGCAAGAATAACGCCGGCCAGGATAGCGGCTAAAGTACTTGGTGAGTTGGCCGCTTGCGCTTCAATATTTCGGACAATATGGCGTTGGGTCACGTGCGCAATCTCGTGAGCCAGCACAGAGGCGAGCTCTGACTCAGTGGCTGCCTCTGATATTAATCCGGTATGCACGCCCACTTTGCCACCAAGAAAAGCAAAGGCGTTTATTTCTTCGGCATTTACCCAAAAAAACTCAAAGCCAAAGCGCACGTTTTGGCTACGGCGGACCAGACGGTTACCGAGGTCGGTTAGGTATTCGTCTAGCACGGGATCACCGATAATAGGCGCGGCACCGCGCATTTGACGCATGTAGATATCGCCATAGGTGAGCTCGCGCTGAATAGACATGGTCGCGCGTCCCGTGGTTCCGAGCTGCGGCAAGTTTTCTGAGCTTTGGGCGTGCGCCAACGGTTGTTGCGCGCTGAACGCGATTAAGCTTGCGAGCATGAAAGTAAGAATGCCTCGATAACCGCGAGCCAACAGCAGATACAGATGCACCGCTGAGCGTTGAATCCAGCTGTTTATCACACCCTTGTTGTTATTTGTGTTCACTACCATCTTCTCGGAAAACCCTGTGACTGGCGGCTGCAGCCCGCGTATTGGCATGAGCTACGCATTATTTACCCTAGCTTAACAGGCAAATCTTCGCTTCGCACTGTCGGCTGTAAGACGTTTTCGGCTATGATTAGTTCCCGAACTCAGAAGAGCTTACATCATACGGCCACAGCTTATGCTACGCTGAGGCTCTAGATAAGTTCACCCATTAGCGCGTCATTGAAGTAAAGGACAAGTTATGTTGCGACAATTACAAAGTTGGTATCAGCGTAAATTTTCTGACCCAGATGCTGGTACCTTGTTTTTGTTATTGCTTGGTTTGGCGCTACTCATTGGCTTATTTGGTGCGCTATTAGCGCCTATTTTAATGGCCGTGGCGCTCGCCTATTTGTTGGAGTGGCCGGTACAGTCTTTACGAAAGTTTGGGGTGCAGCGTATTTACGCAGTGACCTTGGTATTCCTCCTGTTTGTGTCAATGATGCTCGCCATCCTGATCTTCTTTGTGCCGGTGGTTTGGCAACAAGGCCTACAGCTGCTGCGTGATATGCCGAACATGCTCTTAGCCATTCAAGAGCAGCTCATTCGTTTGCCAGAAATAGCCCCAGGTTTTATTAATGAATATCAGATTTCTGAGCTGATTCAATCGGCCAAACGGCGGGTCTTGTTATTCGGTGAGTTACTCATTGGGCAATCCTTGGCGTCTTTAGTGAGCGTCATGCAATTGCTCATCTACCTGATTGTGGTGCCGCTATTATTGTTTTTTATGCTCAAAGATCGGGCGTTATTGCTGGGGCATTTGAGTCGCGCGCTTCCCTCTAATCGTCGCTTGATCAGTCAGGTGGGCGCCGAAATGAATCTACAAATCATGAATTATATTCGTGGTAAGGCCATCGAGGTGGTTATTGTCGGAACCGCTACCTATCTTGGTTTATGGGCGTTTGATTTGCAGTATGCTGCACTGTTAAGTGTATTGGTTGGGCTGTCAGTGCTGATCCCCTACATTGGCGCCGTAGTTGTGACCATACCCGTGTTTCTAGTAGCATTTGTGCAGTTTGGCTGGGATGCTGAGCTCGGTTACATCATGGCGGTTTACTTAATTATTCAGGCGCTCGATGGCAATGTACTGGTACCGCTTTTGTTCTCAGAAGCCGTTGATTTAAATCCAGTGTACATTATCGCAGCGGTGTTAGTTTTTGGTGGTTTATGGGGGTTTTGGGGCGTGTTCTTCGCGATTCCGTTGGCCAGCTTGGTTAAAGCTGTGGTTACCGCGCTGTCGAATCAACCGCCCCAAGCTGAGGCGCCATCGACGAGCGCGGCCACGTCCGGCAACTAGCCAATTAAAGGCTATCTAGTACCACTTGATGATGGTCTTTGGTTTTGAATGAATCAAAGACCTTCGCAATACTGCCATCCTGATTAATCAAGAAGCTAATGCGGTGAATGCCATCGTATACTTTACCCATGAACTTTTTTTCACCCCAAACACCGAATGCTTCGGCCACTTGATGGTCAGTATCACCAAGTAATTCAAAATTTAGTTGGTCTCGTTCAACAAATTTAGCTAACCGTTTAGGCTCGTCAGGGCTAATTCCAACAACTTGCACACCATGTTGTTGGAAACTACCGAGGTGGTCACGCAGTTGTTGCGCTTGCACGGTGCAGCCCGGCGTCATCGCTTTGGGGTAGAAATAAACAAGGACGCGGCCTTGTTGCAGTAAGTCGGCCAATTTAATCGACTGCGCATTGGCGTTTGGTAGTTCGAATAACGGCGCTTGCGCGCCAGCGGCTAAGGTTTTCATACGGTCACTCCAATGGTTCCGGTGAATAAGGTTTATCATTGCAACGCTGTATACGTTAACACGGCCGAAAAGTATGACAAAAGCGTCTAGCTTCAGGCTTGTGTTTCTGGGGCTGAGTCAGTAACATTGTGCGCCTAAAATAAAGGGGAACAGGGCATGCTAAAGGGCAGTATTGTCGCACTAGTCACACCGTTTACACGGCAAGGTAATGTAGATTACAGCGAGCTAGAAGCGCTTGTTAATTGGCATTGTGACGCCGGTACCCAAGCGATAGTAGCGATGGGCACAACGGGTGAGTCTGCGACGTTAAGCCATGATGAGCATATCGCGGTAGTGGGCGCCGTTGCAGAAATTGCCGCGGGCCGTGTCGGTGTTATCGCCGGCAATGGGTCGAATTCAACGGCTGAAGCGGTGTATTTAACGGAGCGCATGAGTGAGTTTGCGATTGACGGCTTTTTAAACGTCAACCCCTACTACAATAAACCTAGCATGAAAGGGCTAGTTGCTCATTATCGTGCTTGTGCCGAGGCCAGCGATAAACCCCAGTTACTCTACAACGTACCGGGTCGTACGGCGTTTGATGTGAAGCCTGAATTAGTAGCTGAGCTGGCGCAAATTGACAATATCGTCGGAATTAAAGAGGCCACTGGTGATGTCGCGCGGGTAGCCCAACTGCGTGAGTATTGCGGCACTGACTTTATTTTGTTGAGTGGTGATGATCCAACTGCCTGCGATTTTATTTTGGCTGGCGGTGACGGTGTGATCAGCGTGACCGCCAATATCGTGCCGGCAGCCATGCGAGCCATGATTGACGCAGCGCGGGCGGCACAAACCGCAGACGCAAGCCAATTAGATGCGCAATTACAGCCGCTGCATGACGTGATGTTTATTGAAGCGAATCCAATTCCAGTCAAATGGGCATTGGCGTTAATGGGGCGCATGAGTGCATTTTACCGATTACCACTGACGGAACCGGAACTTGTGAGCCAACAGGCAATCGAACAACAGTTAAAAGCCGCCAAACTCATTTAAGCGTGGAGTCATAATGAAAGTTAAAGTAGTCGCGATTGCTATCAGCAGCGCATTAATCATGGCTGGTTGTAGTAGCAACGATAGAACTCAAGCTCTCGGCGATTTTGAATATACCAATGCAGAACCCATTCAACCTTTAGCACCAGCGCCAGATTTAACCTTGCCCGTACCTGCTGAGCAGTACCAAATCCCGCCAGTTGATGTGAGCGCTGGGGCGGTTGGCGGCGTTATGAACATTACCGCACCTGAGCAAGTACGACCTATTGCGGCAGGAGCGCGGGTAGAAGAGTCAGAGACGTTAGCGCGCGTATACTTTGATGAAGTTGAAGCTATCGAAAACGTCGAAAGTACCGTGTGGAATGCGCTAGTTTCCTCCTTGGCCAAAAACGACATAGCCGTGGCAGAGCAAACTCAAACCAAACGTATTTTAACGGCCCCTATTCGCACTGAGGTTGAACTTGAACCAGAGGAAGAGGGTTGGTTATCGTGGGGTGATGAACTCGGCGTTACGCTTGAAACTGAAGCGCAATACGAAATAGTCCAAACGACTGAGCCGCACGGACGTACAACCTCTTTATTAGTGTCGGCAACAAGCTTTTCACAAGCGATTGATGGCGAATCGGTGAACTACGGTACGGACTTATTAAAGCGTAACGGTGAAGTTGAACTGTTAAACGATGTGATTCGTGAATTGCTGCGCAGTCAGCAACAATTCGTGCGCGATGCGATGGCAGCAGCAGTGGTGCCAGAGCTCGGCTTTAATGCCGACGGTGAACCAGCGCTTACGGTTGTCACAGATTTTGAAACCGCATGGGCACTGACTGAAGAAACCATGGAGTCACTGGGCTTTAGCCTAGATGACTTGGATAAATCTCTTGGTGAATATTACTTTGAGTATGAAGCAGGTGGTTTCTCATTATTTGGTAGTGGCGCAAACGCTAATCTTGATCTGCCAGAAGGCGATTATTTGCTGCAGTTAATGGATATTGACGATCAGGTGACCATTACGATTTCGTTCGCAGGAAAAGTGCTAGATGCTGAAGCGTTGGCCAAATTCTATACGGTATTCGGCCCGGAATTTGAGCGCTTGAGTCAAGAATAATTAGGATTAAGTCTAGAATAACCAAAGTAGTACAGTTATCGACTATTGATATTAGGTGCCATCAACGGGCATAAGGGCGTGACAGTCATGGAAAAGCGTGCAGAGTTATACCGCGGTAAAGCGAAAACAGTTTATGAAACCGATGACCCAGAGCGGTTAATATTAGAGTTTCGTAATGATACCTCAGCCTTTGATGGCGAGCGTATCGAACAGTTAGCGCGCAAAGGCATGGTGAACAATAAATTTAACCATTTCATCATGCAGAAGCTGGAAGCTGCTGGCGTGCCGACGCAACTCGACCGACTTTTGAGTGATACTCAGTCGCTGGTCAAAAAGCTAGATATGATCCCCGTTGAATGTGTGATGCGCCATTATGCAGCAGGCTCTCTTGTGCGGCGGCTCGGCATCGAAGAGGGCATTGCGCTTAATCCGCCAACTTTTGAATTCTTTTTAAAGAACGATGCGCTTAAAGATCCAATGATTAATGAGTCGCACATTATCACTTTCGGTTGGGCAACCGCGGCACAGTTGGAAGAAATGAAACGCCTCACCCAAATCGTTAATGAGACCTTAACGAAACTTTTCGACGATGCTGGCATGCTGCTGGTGGATAGTAAATTAGAGTTTGGCGTGACTCGTGAAGGACAAGTCGTGTTGGGTGACGAATTTAGCCCTGATGGCTGCCGCTTGTGGGATAAAGCGACCAAGAAAAAGTTAGACAAAGATAGATTCCGCCAAGGCCTTGGCGGAGTGATTGAAGCTTATGAAGAAGTAGCGGCACGGATAGGTTTGCACTTCGACTAAGCGTAGTTTAGCACGCCTTAAAAAAGAGCCATTATGGCTCTTTTTTTGTGTCTGATGACGCTTCGTTATCGTCAAGGGGTTTAGCGCGAATGCCTTTTTGCTTAAGTTGTTCAGGTGTCGGCCAGCCAACCTTGGCGGAATATTTTAATAGTAAAATATTACCGCCAATAATGCCCAACACCAGTAAAATTAATAGCCACACCATATATCGCTCCAGCCGCTATCTGTACAAATATTGTCTAAGTATCGCTCTTTTATCTGTTCAAGTCGCGCTAATACGCACTGTTTACCTTCCATGGGCGCAGCAGCAATTGCTTCCGCAAGCGCTTCAAGTGAATAGTTGGCACGAACTGCCTCGGCTTCAGCTCGAAAGCTCAAGTGCCAGGGTTCAGCAGCTATCCCACCTTGGTAGCGAGCGTACGGTAAGAAAAAACCAAATTCATGAGCATGACGTTTGAGCCAAGCTGCTAATTCGAAGCAGGGGCCACCCTCGCTGTATTCGCTAGCTAATAGTTGTAAACGGGGCTGTTCAGGATTGGCAAAGGGACGCGGATCGTAAACATCTAGATCGGTACCAAAGTGATGCCGGCTTGCGCCGGGCAGCGCCGACCAAGTTAAAATAGCATCGATCTTTTCACCGGGAGTTAGGGTTTGGGCATCAAGTTGATTGCCGTGGGAATCATACAAGGCTTGTTCACCCCTATATTTCCGATTCCAAATACCGAGTTGTCGTTCAAATGAACGAAAACCAGAGGCCACGCTTAATGCTATACCATCCTGTTGCGCTTGTTCAGTGAGTGCCGCAAGCGCTTCCCAAACCTTGGGCTGTAACTCAATTTGAGGCGCCGCAACCTGTGCTGAAACTAAAGCTGCAGGAGCTTTAACCACATGGGTGGTGACGCAACCTAATTGTTGGTCGGTGCTGAGCATAATAAGTGCTCCAAAAGGCGATAGTAAACCAAGCTAAGCGTTGTTAAATCAGCCACTTTTACGCACTCATTGACTTGATGTATGGTGGCATTTACCGGGCCTAACTCGACCACTTGCGCCCCGGTTGGCGCAATAAAGCGGCCATCTGATGTCCCGCCAGCGGTGGAGAGTTCAGCTGCGCGTCCCGTTTGCTCTAATACCGCCGCTTGGGTTGCTTCAACCAACGCGCCCGCCGCCGTTAAAAATGGCAAACCGTTCAGCGTCCAGCGCAATTTATAGTCAAGCTGTGCAGCATCTAGAACCTGGTGTACGCGAGCTTTTAGGCCGTCCGCAGAAGATTCGGTGCTGTAGCGAAAATTAAACTGTACCTGCAATTCACCAGGGATCACGTTGCCAGCACCAGTACCCGCGTGGATATTGGAAATTTGGAAACTTGTGGGTGGGAAGAACGCATTACCATCATCCCAATGGGCATGAGCCAGCTCAGTGAGTGCGGCTAACGCTCGATGCACCGGATTATCTGCTAAATGCGGGTAGGCGACGTGGCCCTGCTTACCGATTATCGTCAGCTGTCCGGTGAGACTGCCGCGCCGACCGTTTTTGATCACATCACCAAGTTCAGTAGTAGAGGAGGGTTCACCAACTAACGCGTAGGTGATTTTTTCCTGGCGTGCCTCAAGGGTGTCAATCACCCGTGTCGTGCCATTAATAAACGGCCCTTCTTCGTCACTGGTAATTAAAAACGCGAGACTGCCCTGATGCTCTGGATGAGCGGCAATAAAATGTTCGGTTGCCACTAACATGGCCGCGAGGCTGCCTTTCATATCTGCGGCGCCACGACCATACAAATAGCCATCCTTGATCACGGGTTCAAACGGCGGCGTCTGCCATTGCTCGACTGGACCGGTCGGCACCACGTCGGTATGGCCCGCAAAACAAAATAATGGCCCAGCGCTGCCGCGGCGCGACCACAAGTTGGTGGTATCGCCAAACTCTAGGGTTTCATTGTGAAACCCGAGCGCGGCAAGCCGTTTCTTCATGAGCGTTTGACAGCCGGCGTCATCGGGGGTGACCGAAGGACGAGCAATCAGTGCCTCGGCTAAGGCAACCACTTGCGTTTCAATTAAGCTTGGGTCAGGGCTTGCCATTCTACTTCCTTAAAGCCGCAGGCGAGGGCTGTATCCGTTGCAGTTGCTAATAGTGGACGTTTTAGCAACGTCGGTTCGTGACTGATAAGTGCAGCAAGTTCCTGCGCAGAAGGTGTGGCTGACAGTTGTGCCGATGCCGACTTCCAACTGCTACTGCGTTTGTTCAATACTTGCTCGAGCGACAACTGGCTGAACCAGCGTTCAACCTGATCCGCGCTTAATCCGTCTTTACGGATATCATGAAATCGATAGTCGAGTTGCTGCGCGGTCATCCATTTACGTGCTTTACGGACGGTATCGCAGTTCGGAATACCATACACAATATAAGTCATTAACGCGGTTCCTTAACTCTGGTGGACGATGAGGTGGTCACTGATTGCCAATCCCACTGCAAAGTTTCGCCTTGACGCGCTTGCAGGGGCTGTACCCGCAAAACTTGCTCACTTAGGCGTGTCGCATGCTGCTTTGCATAGACCATCACGGCGAGCTCTCGATGGCCAAAACATTGCGTGAGTTCGGGCAATCGTAAGCGACATAATAGGCTACCCGCGCTAATTGGCTGCCGCGGCGTTACTTGCCGCGCAATCCGGCTCGTGAGTTCAATCGCCCGCTCAGCGCCGGTGACAACTTCGGCGCTAAAGCCAAGTTGCACAATCAGGTTCGCCGTTGCAATGGTGAACAGCGTGCCGGCGACATTGACCTCAACCAGCTCACCACTGACGGGAGCGACGACATCATGACCATGGCAGGTTATGCTGATGCCATCACCTAGCACACCGCTAGCGAACCAACGGGATGGGTGCCGCGCTAGCGGTTGGATACGTCCGTGAACAGGGGCTAACATTTGCAGCGAAGCCATGCGTTACGCACTATTGCAGTTGTTCAGTAATAGTGAAATCATCGCAAAATTACGGGTATCCCACAAGCGCTGATGGAAATCAGATAAGCTATCCACATTCTGTGTGGATAAGTCTGTGAGTTAGCAGGTTTAAATAGTCTTAAGTACTGATATATAAGTATTTATGCTTGTAGTTCGCTTTTCACACAACGCTGAATAATCGCACAGTGATGAAGCTCAGCAGATAATTTAGGAGTTTGATGTGTTTGAGATCCTTCGCCGTGGTCAACGCTACCTGACTGCGTGGCCTCAACATGCAGTGGTTGCAGCTTTTACTGAAACCAAGATGGTACCGTTAACAAAGCTGGCAACGCGAGCTATGCCAGCGGCTGCGGTGGTGAACTTGTTGGTTCAGTGGCAATCTGCAGGACAGCAGTTCACGCCCATCGCAATCGCCACGAGTTTATTTATGCTGATGTTGCCGGTGCAGTGTTTGTATTGGTTTGGACAGCGGGCAGCGACTGCGCTTACGCCACAATTACAGGCGTGGTACCTGGAACTCGACCGCAAGTTAAGCCAAGCCGGCGCAAAATCTCCAAGGCCTCCGCTAAAGCAAACGCCAACCTATTTTGATCTGGCCAAGTTATTGCGTCGAGTGTTGGATGAATTACCGCCGGACCAGCATTAAGCATAGCCCGGCCGTAGGGCGCCTAAACCAAGTTAAACTCACTCCATACCGGCGCGTGGTCAGAGGGTTTTTCGATACCGCGTAGTTCATAATCAATTCCGCTGGCAACGCAGTGCTCGGCTAAGGTAGGCGTTGCCATAATCAAGTCGATGCGCAGCCCACGATTGTCGTCAAAACCTTTGGAGCGGTAGTCAAACCAACTATATTGTTGCTGATCATCCGGCACTAAGGCTCGATAGGTATCTACTAAACCCCAGTCGAGAAGACGTTGTAACCATTCGCGCTCCTCAGGCAGAAAACTACATTTACCCGTACGCAACCAACGCTTGGCGTTATCCTCACCAATACCGATATCAAGATCCGTGTGGCTAATATTGACATCGCCCATCACGATCACGGGTTGGTCTGGCGCTGTTGAGGTCTCAAGGTATTGCATTAAATCCTGATAAAATTTTTCTTTGGCTGGAAACTTTAACGGATGGTCGCGACTTTCGCCTTGTGGAAAGTAGCCATTTAAGATGCGAACAACTTGGCCGTTGGCTGCTACATAATCTGCCATGATCATGCGTCGTTGCGCATCTTCGGCATCGGTAGGAAACCCATATTGCACCGCTTGTGGCAGTTGTTTGGACAACAACGCCACGCCGTAATGGCCTTTCTGACCATGGAAAATAACGTGATAGCCAAGTGCTTCAACCGCTTCCAGTGGAAATTGCTCGTCGTGAACCTTGGTCTCTTGCAGCCCGATCACATCTGGTTGATGTTTGCTAATGAGTGCTTCTAATTGATGCAGCCGCGCGCGGATCCCATTGATGTTGAAAGATACAACCTTCATCTATTGGTGTGCTCCATTCGTTCTAATCGCTAATGATTGTGGTAGCATACCACTCATTCAAAAAACCAAGCAAAACCGATTGTCACGAGGCGCCAACATGGCAGATTTTTGGTTTCAGATCACCTATCAATTAGCCCAGTGGTTACGTCCCTATTTGTCTGATTTCGCGATGATGATCATGGCGACTTTATTAGTCATTTATGGTGATAATATTAACCGCGCCCTGAAACGCCAATTAGCTGGCATGCACTTTGTGTTTCGCACATTGGCCTTCGTTTTAATTTGCGCCTTTGGTTATGGTTTATTAGTCATTTGGTTGACGCCGATCATCGCTCAACTACTCGCACAATTACCAAATAGCTATCTAGCGCCAGTTTGTGTTGGAATATTGCTTGGGGTGGGGCTATTGGCCGAGAGCAAACGACAGATTTAAGTATAACTTTATATGAACAAGAGTCAGCTATGCAAGTGACCAGCGGTCAATACATTCAAGTAACTGTAATTTATATAAATAATAAAAAATCAGGTGGGAGCTGACGTGAGCAAGCAAGACTGGTTAAGCATTAGAGCAGGGCGTGAAGCTTACCTGCATATCCAAGAGCATGGCTTGCAGGCAGATGATATTGGTCTGTTACTCGGCGCTTCTGGCGGACCTAAATGGTTTGTTTTACAAGGCTTAGATCGGTATTTGTTCGGCGACTTTTTTCAGCAACGGCAAGCGCCTCTTGATGTGTTAGGTACCTCGGCGGGAGCCTGGCGTTTTGCCAGTCTGGGTCAACCTGATCCGGTTGCTGCCTCTGCCCACTTTGCTGAACTCTATCGCACCCAAACTTATTCAGCAAAACCCACGGTTGCAGAAATTACCCATGAAGCTGAAAAGCTGCTTGCCAGTTACATACCAGATGCAGCCTTGCAGCAACTATTGCAGCAAGACAAATTTCGCCACCACTTTATTGTGGCACGGGCAAAAGGTCTAGCGGCGGTAGAATCAAAACTGCAATTATTAGGGTTGCTCGGCGCCGCGTCGTTAAACGCGGTGCAACGCAAGTGGCTAAAGTATAGTTACGAGCGAGTGTTGTTTCATCATCCAGCGTCGGATTGCGAGTTTACGAAGCAATGGCAAGATTTTCCGACAAAGCGAGTAGCGCTAACCCAAGCCAATTTTAAATCTGCATTACTGGCAACGGGTTCAATTCCGATGGTGTTAGCGGGAGTGCGTGATATTGAGGGCGCGCCACCAGGTATTTATCGCGATGGTGGTATTATCGATTACCATTTTGATGTTGATTTAAGTCAGGTTAAAGGCTTAGTGCTATATCCCCATTTCCATCAATATGTGGTGCCAGGTTGGTTTGATAAATCTTTGAAGCATCGGCGTTTGTCAGGTCGCCAGTGGCCAAATGTAGTGATGTTGACGCCGACTGAACATTTCTTGCAGCAGTTACCTTATGGCAAGATTCCTGATCGTACTGATTTTGCTAAGTTAGATGCCCCAACGCGGTTTAAATATTGGCAGCGCGCCATTGAGCAGGGCCGTTTTATGGCTGATCAGTTGCACGACTGGATAAGTACTGGGGCAATAAGAGAGAAAGTAAAACTGTGGCCATAAAAGACCGCGATTTCGAAGCACTACTATCTGCCAGTGGCCTGATTTCCGTGTTTGTTTGGGAAATAAGTCCGGGTTGGCCAGTATTGTACGTGACTGAAAATGTGGTGCGTTTGCTCGGGATCACCAAACAAAACTTTGAACGTTTTGGCCTGACTTATGAACGTCTGGTTCACCCTGATGATTATCAGCGTATGTGCGAAGAGATTGAGTCAGCGTTGCACGATCCGACTCAACCACATAGCTTTACCCACGAAGATTATCGGCTGCTGCGCGCTGATGGTGAAGTGATTTGGGTGTCTGATACCACCATCATGCAACGTGATGAAACTGGCCAAGTGGAGTATCTATTTGGTTACATTATTGATATTACCGAGCGTAAGCAGCTTGAACTGGCGCTTGATGAAGAGCGTCATCGGCTGGCGTTGGTACTCGAGGGAACTCGCGTTGGGATTTGGAATTGGGCGCCACAAACGGATCGGTTAAATGTGAATCCGCGCTGGTTAGAACTTTTGGGCTTAGCGCAACTGCCACTGCGCAGTGGCTTAAATCAGGTCGTCAGCCGCTTGCATCCGGATGATTTTCAGCAGTTTAACCAGCGTCTACACGAGCACCTGCAAGGGGACGTGGAATTTTATGAAAGCATTCATCGGCTGCGCACCGAAACCGACCGCTATATTTATGTTTTAGATCGTGGGCGGGTTACTGAACGTGATGAAAATGGTCGTGCGTTGAAGTTTGTCAGTACTCTAACCGACATTTCGCTACAGAAAGAAGCCGAGATAGAGGCGCGCCGCGCCGCACAAGCAAAGAATTTGTTCCTGGCCAATATTAGCCATGAGATTCGGACACCGCTACATGGCATTTTGGGTATTACCAATATGCTTGAGCAGACACCGCTTGATACCAAGCAGCGTGAGCTGCTGCAAACCATTAAGCGCAGTGGCGACTATCTACTGAACACCTTAAACGACGTGCTTGATTTAACCGGTGCGGAAGAGGGTAAGCTGCGCATGGTTCGGCGTGCCGAAGACCCTCGTCAATTAGTGCAGCACATCCAACAATTATTTGGCGATATTATCGCTAATAAAGAACTGGAATTTCAGGTATGGCTGAATGATGCACTACCGGCAAGGGTTTGGACGGATCATGCGCGATTGGTTCAAATTGCTACTAACCTGGTCAGTAATGCTATTAAATTTACCGATACCGGTTATATTTCGGTGCGCTTAGATTGGCAATTACGCCCGGATCTTGGAACTCGAGAAACCGTCGGTGAATTACAACTAGTGGTACAGGATTCAGGTATCGGTATTCGCAATACGCGCCGGATCTGGCAGATGTTTGAGCAAGAGGAGTCTGATTTAAATCGACGTCGTTCCGGGTCTGGCTTGGGCTTAGCGATTGTAAAAAGTCTGGTGGAATTACTTGGCGGCCACATTGATGTGCAAAGTAAGTTCGGTAAGGGAAGTCTGTTTCGCGTTGTGATTCCAGTGACGGTCGCCGCTGAACCCGTGCGAAGCCCGATGGCGACACCAGCTGCGACCAATCCGGCGCCAGCCATTCCTGCATCGAGCATTCCAGCAACGCCGTTGCCGCGACAAGCCGCCACCTCAACCAATATGCTTGGTACGCTTAAACTTGGCATTCAGGTGCCCGCCAATAGTCGGGTGCTGGTGGTTGATGATAGTGAGGTGAATCAAGTCATTATTGCCGCCATGTTAAGAGATATTGGCGTGCCATTTGAGCAGTGCCAGCGTGCCCAAGACGTAATCAAATGTTTGCAACAACAAAATTATGATGTGGTCTTTATGGATATTCATTTGCCGGAAATAGATGGCTTAGAGTTAACTCAAATGATCAGGCAGCTGAGTATTACCCAACCGCAAATTATCGCGCTTACCGCGAATGCGTTTAGTGAAACGCGAGCGCGCAGCCAGCAAGCAGGAATGAACGACTATATTACCAAGCCATTCCTCTTTGAGCACATTGAAACTGCGTTGCAGCGGGCATGGCAAGCGCTTGGCAAGTTTTAACTAAAACGCAACAAACAGCCCAGCTATTTTATCTGCTTTCAGCTATGCTTAGCAGAGTTGAGGTTGGCAGTTTGCCGTCGCGAGGGAACGTTCATGCAAAGCTATCGAGGTTGTCTGCTCAGGATCTATTGGAGCCTGCTATGCTTGGCTCCGGTAGGGCTTGCGACTGCCCAAGTCGCGCCCGCTGAATTACGTTTACGCACCTCGGAATTACCCCCTTACCAAGTGCTCATTGAAGGAAAACTCAGTGGGGTGTCGGTCGCGACGTTAAATTGTGCGTTGAATCAATACAACGTGAGTTATCAAATTGATGTGGTCCCCACCAAACGTGCGGAATACGACGTTCGTCAAGGTGCGGCCGATGGTTATTTTAGTGCGGTCAAAAATCAACAAAGCGATGGCTATGCACGCCTATCTGCTCCGCTGGCACTAGAGAAATGGTTTTTAGTATCGCTCGGCACAGAACCCTTACCGGATGTACGTTTGCTGCGAGATTTTCGGATTGGTGTATTGCGTGGCAGTAGTGAAAGCGAGTGGTTGCAAGGTCGGGTGAGTCAAATTGCTGAAGCCAATAGCATTGAACAGCTAACCCAGTTATTAGCAGCCCGGCGGGTGGATGCACTGGTCGCGGACCAACGTGCACTTGCAAGTGTGGCAATATATCAGCCCGCTGCAGCAATTCGTATGCAGTTTTTACGCTATGCCCAGCTGGGTGTGTATTTTCGTCATGATTTTTTGCAACAACGTCCCAATTTCCTCCGTGACTTTAACCAAGGTTTAGGCCACTGTCAGCGGCTGACGGTACAATTATCCGAGGTGGAAAAGCGCCATTTACAACAACGCGCTGCGGCTTATTTCGAGATGCTATTGACGCAAACAACGATTCTGTCGGAACTACAGCAAATCACCACAGAATATGACGAAATAGCGCTACCAACCATCGATGAGACTTGGCAAGCCGAATATAAAAGTGGGGCTTACACCCTCATCGCCGATTATTTAAGTCGACCGCTCAGTCGTTCGCTCGCACAACTGGCGCTAGCGACCGATGACGGCGTGAACGAGATATTAGTGTTTGATAGGCAGGGCGCTAATGTTGCATTTAGCCGGGTTCCTAGTGACTTTAATCAGGCCGACGAAGTGAAGTTTCAGCAGACGATAGGCGTAGCGCAAGACAATAAGCCCAGTGCTATGAGTGATAGTTTCTTGGACGATATAGTTTACGATGCATCTACGCAGAGTTTTCAAGCCCAATGGACGCGCGTGGTGCGTTCGCCAGAAGGCGATGCAATAGGTGCCATAACCTTAGGATTAGATGTGGAAACGCTATTATCGGGTGTGACCGTTCCGCTATCCATATTGTTGGAGCGCGAATAAGTTGCTCTCGGGAACCTTACGTTGGTGGTTGTTGGTGACCTTGTTGCTGGTGTGGGCAGCACCAGCACCAGCGTTGACGGCCAAAACGATTGTTATCAATCCACTGCATATCGATTTACCTGCCGAGCAGGATTATCCTCAGCAGCTATTGCAGGCGGCGTTGGCAGCCACCGCAACCGAGGGTGAGCTGGTCGTTGCAAGGTTTCCGCTGCAAATGACGTCGTCTCGGATTATTCATGAGCTTGCTAAAGATGGGGCCATAGATGTTGGGGTACTCGCTTCTGGGCATTGGCAACACCCGCAACTTCGCCCTATTTTTATTCCTATTCGGCGCGGGCTACTTGGTTGGCGGCTGATGCTGAGCCGGCCAGAGCGGGTTGAGAGCATTCGAGCTCATCTGCTGGGTGGTTCGCCACTGCGTACCTTAACCACCGGTTTTGGTGAGGACTGGGTTGACTTGAGTATTATTCGTGCCAATTTTGCACATGTTGCTGTAGCGCAAACGAGTCAGGAGTTGTATCAACAGTTGAGCACCGGCGCGTTCGATTTTTACAGCCGATCTGCAATTGAACTGTGGCGCGAAGTGGGCGTGTTGAAATTAGATTTAACGCAGTTTGCTATTGTGCCCGACGTCGCGCTTTACTATCCTCTTGCCGATTTCTTCTACGTCCATCGTGATCAAGAAGCCTTAGCGCAGCGTATCGAACGTGGTCTAACAATGTTATACGAAAGCGGTGAGTTCCAAGCTTTGCTTGAACAATTTCACGGCGAGGATTTACGCCGCTCACAACTAGCTCAACGTCGTATTTTTCAGTTAACCGATCCCGGTTGGTCATTGAGTGAGCCTCCTGTTGCTGCGCTCTGGTGGTATCAACCGGGTCAATAAAAAGAGTTCAAGGCCAATGAAGTATCAAGGAAGTCCAACGTTCACGCATCGGCAAGCAGATAAAATAGGTGTTTTACTCACCAATTTGGGTACCCCCGATGCGCCCACTACTAGTGCGTTACGCACGTACTTAGGTGAGTTCCTCGCCGATCCCCGGGTGGTTGAATTTCCGCGTTTGCTGTGGCGGGTGATCTTGCATGGCATTATTTTGCGGGTACGTCCGCGTCGTTCAGCCGCCGCCTATCGCACGGTTTGGACTGCGGAGGGTTCACCATTGCTGACTTATACCCAAGCACAAGCCAATGCTGTACGGGTGCAACTGCAGCAAAAGTTTGGCCAAGATGTCGTGGTTGAATTCGCGATGCGTTATGGCAACCCGAGTATTCCAAGTGTACTCGAGAGTATGCTGCAACAAGGAGTGCGCAAATTAGTCGTACTGCCGCTGTATCCACAGTACTCAGCGTCAACCACAGCTTCTACCTTCGATAAGATCAGTCAAGATTTTGTGCGCCGTCGGTGGTTGCCTGAACTGCGCTTCATGACCCATTATCATGATTTTCCACCGTTCGTAGAAGCCGCTGCGCAGCATATCGAACACTTCTGGGAAACCAATGGGCGAGCGGATAAGCTCATGTTTTCTTATCATGGTGTGCCGTTGCGTTATTTAAAACAAGGTGACCCTTATCATTGCCAATGCCACAAAACATCGCGGCTTATCGCCGAACGGTTAGGGTTAGGAGCCGATGAATACCTCACCACATTCCAATCGCGGTTTGGGCGAGAGGAGTGGCTAAAGCCTTATACCGACGAGACGATGAAACAACTGCCCGGACAAGGCGTGAAATCTCTGCAAGTATTTTGCCCAGGTTTTGCCGCGGATTGCTTAGAAACGATTGAGGAAATAGGGGAAGAGAACCGCGATTATTTCCTTGAAGCTGGCGGTGAAAAATTTGCCTATATTCCGGCGTTGAATGATAGCCCCGCGCATATTGATGCGTTAACCCAGTTATTGACCCCGCAATTACAACAATGGCTACCAGTAGCGCGGGCGCAAGATATAGAGACACGGGCCAAACAAGCGCTCGCACTGGGTGCGAGCGACTAGCGCCAGGCTGTGTTGCTACAGCTTATTGAGGGGGATTTTCAGATAGACTTTACCGTCTGCTTCGGCAGGCGGCATTTCTCCAGCGCGGATATTCACTTGTATCGACGGTAGAATCAGGCGCGGCATGGCCAAGGTTTTATCGCGGGCTTCGCGTTTGGCAATAAAACTTGCTTTATCGACACCCTGATGCACATGAATATTGTGCTGGCGTTGCTCATCCACACTTGTTTGAAATCGATAGTCACGTCCCGTTGGAGGATAATCGTGACAAATGAAGATTTGGGTAGTTGTGGGCAAACTTAGCAACTTCTGAATAGAGTCAAACAGTATACTGGCGCTACCGCCCGGAAAATCACAGCGAGCAGTTCCCACATCTGGCATAAACATGGTATCGCCGACAAACGCGGCTTGCTCGTTGACGATATAAGCAAGATCGGCGGGCGTATGGCCGGGCGTGTGCATAACTCGAAACGATAACGCGCCGACTTTGAAGTTTTCGCCATCTTTGAAAAGATGGTCAAATTCCGCACCGTTCGGAAGAAACTCTTTCTCGAGATTAAAAATTTCTTTGAATACTTTTTGCACCGTTGTGATGTGCTCACCAATGCCGATTTTGGCTCCTAACTTATCGCGTAAGTAGGGGGCTGCGGTTAAGTGATCCGCATGTGCATGAGTTTCTAAAATCCATTCTACTTGTAACTGATGGCGAGCAACGATAGCCAATAATTTGTCGGCCGATGCGGTCGTGGTGCGGCCCGATTTATAGTCAAAATCGAGTACGGGATCAATAATCACCGCATGACCATTAGGCTGGTCGTAGACCACGTAGCTAAAGGTTTCACTGTCGCTATCGAGGACAGCTTCAACTTGCGGCATTGACATCGACATGACGTTACTCTCCTGCAAAATAGTAATTAATATTGTGGTTATATATATATTCCAAACGAGAATATATCAAGTGCGCATCAAGGTTCAACAATATCTTTTAAGCGCTGCATATGTAAACGGTGATTGCCAATACCGAGTGCATTCGGTAGCTGTTGTTTCAGCCGAAAACCATAGCTTTCATAGAGTGCAATAGCACTGCGATTGTCGGGTGCGACGGTTAAATGGATGTCGTAGTGGCGGCCGTGTTCCAGCAAAGTTGCCAGCAACCGCTTGCCAAGCCCTTGGCCACGCGCTGAGGCTGCCACTAACAACGCCATTAACCAAAGTTGGCCAGCTTCGGCGCCGGGCGCAACACTCAAATAGCCACAGGGCTGCTGCTGTTGACGCGCGCAAAACTGCCACTGTGGCCATTGCAATAAACATTGGTGAAACCACGTTGGTGAATAGGCATCCTGACCGTAATGAGCTTGTTCTAGCGCAACCAGCGCGTCAACATCGGTCGCTTGCATGGGCGTAATAGTAGTGACATCAAGCATGCCGTAATCCCATCTTCCCAGTGGTTATTTGTTGTCGACGAGTGTAGCAATTATGCTCGAGCTGCAGAAGTTTTTATGAGGTAATTCACGGCACCAGTGCGGCTTAGGAAGACACCTAAAGCTGCCACTATTCACATTGCAGGAAATTGGTATGAGTAAGGAAAGAATTGGTCGGCGTGACTGGATTTGAACCAGCGACCCCTGACACCCCATGACAGTGCGCTACCAAGCTGCGCTACACGCCGACCGAGGGCTGTAATCTTACTGAATTACGCTGCTTACGCAAGCGATTCGCCGCTTAAAATGCAAATTAAACCATCAACTGCTTATAAATCAGCCAGCCGCGGATTTAACGAGCACCGAAATCAGCGAAGCGCTGCAATTGCCGCACCGATTCAATCAGCACCGGCGTTGGTGGCTGAGAGTTGGGCAGCGCACTGAAATCGTCCGGATTAAAACCGTAAAGATCACCACGGCTATCAATCACGCTCACCAGTTCTTGGCCGACGATAATGAGGTAATCGTCGACCAGCAAAGTTATGGGCAAGCCGGGTTGTTGGTTAAGATCACGGCCTTGAGTGAGTGCACCAAACCCTTGTTCGCACTGAAGCAAGTCGGCCAGAACCGTTGGCATTAAGTCGAACAGTTGCGCTCGCGTTTGCGCGTCCAAGTCGTAACCTTTGGTAAGCAGTGGCACCTGTAACTGTTGAGGATTTGCTTGCTGTGGCTGGCTAGCTTGCCAAGTACTCGCATGCAGGGCGGTCACCATGATTTTATCGAATGCCCCAGTCTCTAGCCAAGCAATCGCTTCATCGACATCGGCGGGGCTTGCTCGGAGCAAGGAAAGCTGTGTATCCGGCGCGGAATGCGCAGACCATTGCGTAATGACCTGCTCGGTATGCGCCACATTCAGTGCCAAATTAAAGTCGTTTAACAACCGCTCATACGCAGGCGCTTGACCTGTCGCAGTGATAGCATCGGCATAGTTAATGGTTAAGCCATATTGCGCCATAAACTCACCTTCTGCGGCAGTTGCGGCGGCATACATAGTGGCCTCGCTGCGTTTTAACAATCCAGATTCCATTAGGCGAGTGACTGTGGCTGGAGGCAGTTCGTCAAACAACACCAGCGCAATTTTGGGTTGGGTTGCGGTTTTCGCACACATCGCACTGCCAAGGGGGTAGCGCAGCTGTGCCACGGTCACGCTTTGCAATACGCCGGTATTCAGCGGATCGATCGCCACTTGCCCGGAGTTACCAAGTTGCGCGCCCAGTAATTGCGCTAATTGGGAGGGTGGACTTTGCTCTGGTTGGATCAACCCGTGCTTCGCCATGAGTGTTTTGGCCGTTGTCGGATACGACAGTGGGAATAAATCGTCTTGTTGCGTAATAGGTTTATAAAAAACTGCATCAGCCCAAATGTGGATGCTATGGCTAGTCAGAAAACACAACACGAATACGGTGGTGATGGGGGCTGCAAAACGCCGTTGTTGAATTTGCTCTAACCGCTTCCAGGCTAAATTAGCAAGCACAAGTTCAAAGGCTAAAACGACCACGAAGGTAAGCAGCAGGCCGAGTATGATGACGAAACTAGCGCCTTGAAATTGGGCTTCGGCGTCGAGGGCTAAGCGCGATAGTGAGTAGGTATTTAAATGGTAGCCGTAGTAGCGGAAAAATAACGCATCTGCAATCAGGGCTAATAACCCCAGCGCGCCAACTAGGGCGGCGATACCGCGTAACACACGAGCGTAGGGGACGACCAAGCAAAATGGGAACAGCAGAATAATAAAAAATACAAATGGCAAAAAGGCAAAGTGGCCAAGCCAACTGATTAATAAGTAGAGTGTACCAAGGCCAGAACCTGGTGGTTCTGCGGCCTCGACATACAAGGTGCCAATTGCCAATACCACAACAATGTTGGCAAACGTGAACCAATGGCCCCAACTAATGAGACGGGCAATTTTATCGCGGCGTTGCTGTTTTCGCATGCGTCTGGTTCGCTCCCGTTTGCACTCTAGCGCTTAAGCATTGTGTATCGTTTAGTGCTGACAATAATGAGCCGCTAATTAGTTGGCAGCTTGCAACGATTGTAGCAGTACTTTGCCAAATTGTTCAGCCACTTGCGGTTGGCTTGCTGCCGAATAGTGTTTCGCGATGACATGGGTTACCGCATTGCCAAGGGTCATAAGGGCCAGATCCGGAGTGATTTGTTGCTGTTGTAGTACCGCCATCACATCATCAAGAAGTTGCTGTTGTTGCGCGCTCGAATATTTGGAAACGATGGGCATTTATTAGGTTCCTTAGCATGCTAGAATGCGCCGCAGCTTACCATAAGTTCGAGCCGTAGGTAAGCTCGAACCGCACTCAGTATAGGAATACAACGCCCTATGGAATTTAAAATCGCCGCCAGTATTATCCATCACTTTTATCAAAGTGATGCTTCGCTTGGGCTACGTTTGGGCCCAGAAGCACTGCCTGATAGTGTTGAACTTGAAAGTTTGCTGAGCGAACTCACGTCGGTTTATAACGCCAAGCCAGCGAAGGGCTATGCGAGTTTCGTGGGGGCTGAAGATGATGCTGAGGTAGACATTAGCGGCAATTTCGCTGACTTATTAACCCAGTGGCAGCAACAGCAACTCAGCTTTGTGGCGTTTAGTCATTCGGCAGCGCGGCTGTTACATCAACAACTAGAAAAATACGCGATGTTGGAAGAGGGTTTTTTACTGTTTAGCCACTACCAACATACCGCCACCGATTATTTAACGGTGAGCTTTTTGCCGAGCCGGGATGGCGTCACCATTGGTCCCGATTTAGCCGTCGATAAATCCTCACAGTTAGAGATAAGTCGCGTGCAGTTGGCTGCCCGAATTGATCTATCCACTTGGTCGAGCGATCCGGCTGCGACGGATTACATCTCGTTTATTAAAGGTCGTGCTGGGCGCAAGGTGTCGGACTTCTTCCTTGATTTTTTGGGCTGTGCTGAGCGGGTAAATGCCAAAGCCCAGACTCAACAATTGGTCGAGCAGGTGCAAAAATACACCCAAGCCGCTGAGTTACCTGCCGAGACGTCCCAAGCCATTCGCCAACAAGCTTATGATTATTGCGACGAGCAGTGGCGCCAAGGTGAAAAAGTTCAGGTACAGGATTTAGCTACTCAGTTTCAAGTTGCGGCACCCCAGGCGCCGGACTTTATGGCCTTTACTCAGACCCAGACTGATGAACCTTTGGCGGACAATTTTCCGGCAGACCGCGCAACCTTGCGCAAGCTGATTAAATTTCAGGGGCAGGGGGGCGGTTTAAGTGTGGGCTTCGACCAAACCTTGCTGAACCAGCGGGTGAAATATGACCCGACAACGGATACCTTAACCATTGTCGGTACCCCGCCCAATTTGCGTGATCAATTACGCCGCTACTTTGGGATTGATAGCTAAATTTTAGCGATGGATAAAAAAACGCCGAGTTTTGAGCTCGGCGTTTTTAATTATGCTGCAAGCTAGTGTAGCGGCGCAGTGTTTAGCGCTGATGAACGCTACTTGCTTTGCACTGGCGTAATGTTGACCGCGTGCAGTCCCTTAGGACCTTCTTCCAGCTGAAATTCAACATCTTGCCCCGCTTTTAGGGTTCGATAGCCTTCCATTTCGATAGTGGAATAATGTGCGAAGATATCGCCCTCACGTTCTTCACTCTCAATAAAGCCGAAGCCTTTTGAGTTGTTAAACCATTTGACTTTACCGGTAGCCATACTTCTACTTCCTTCGTTATTCTGTACAAGAAAACTCTGTTATTGTTATTGCGTTAAACCGTTGCCAAGGGGCGGTGTTTAACGTCATTGTGACATTCGACGCGTTGCAATTTGGAATGCTAGCAATCTAAACCACGGGTGCTTGCGTATGTTAAAAATAGTGAGAAGTACCATGCAGCGCATGTTTTGTACTTCTGCTGTTGAATCTTTCACACAAAGCTGTGAAAGAATTCAATAACATAACTAAACACGAGTGGCAGGGAGGCTTGAATTCTTTGTTGCTCAACGCCATGTTTAACTCTAGGTAAGTTCTAGCATTAGTCAAGTCGTTTGTGCGAATTTTCGTCGTTTTTGTAATCCTGTTGTTAGTGAAAAATAAACGACAACAGAAGTACGCGAAAACCGATTTTCCGCACTATAGTACTGATAGAGTGGTTATTAATGAGTGATTTTGAACAACAGCACCAATCCGGCGTCAAAGAAAAACAACAACTCAAGCCACCCCCCATGTATAAGGTGATCTTGAATAACGACGACTACACGCCGATGGATTTTGTCGTTGAAGTATTAGTGCGATTCTTCCGCATGAACAGTGAACAGGCAACTGACGTCATGTTGCAAATTCACTATAAAGGTAAGGCAATTTGTGGGGTTTATTCCGCAGAAGTGGCGGAAACCAAAGTGGTACAGGTCAACCAATATGCTCGTGAACATCAACACCCGCTGTTATGTTCGATGGAGCCCAGTTGAGCTGAGCAGTCGTGTAAGCTACACGTAGTAGGAAGGAGTGCTTATGTTAAATAAAGCCTTGGAATTAACCTTAAACGATGCCTTCCGGTTAGCCCGCGAACGTCGTCACGAATTAATGACGGTAGAGCATTTACTCATCGCGTTGTTAGACAATCCTGATGCCGCAGACGCCTTACGTGCCTGTGGTGCTGATTTTGCCCAATTAAAAGCTGAATTACTGAGTTACATAGAGCGCAGCACGCCCCGTTTTGAGGATGAGCAGGAGCAAACTGATACGCAGCCTACGTTAGGCTTCCAGCGTGTCCTGCAGCGTGCAGTTTTTCATGTCCAGTCATCTGGCAATGCAGAAGTCACCGGCGCAAACGTTCTGGTCGCTATTTTTAGTGAACAAGAATCTCAGGCTGTGTATCTGCTTAATAAAAGTGATATTACCCGCCTCGACGTTGTGCATTACATCTCTCATGGTATTTCGAAAGTGGATGATGAACGCCCGCAAGCAGAGCAAGATTCTGGTGCGGAGAGCGAGGGCGCGCAAGCTGAAGAGCAACAAAGCTATCTAAAACGTTTCTGCACCAATTTGAACGCCAAGGCGCGGGCTGGTGAGATTGATCCGTTAATTGGTCGTGACCATGAATTAGAGCGTTGTGTGCAAATCTTGTGTCGTCGCCGGAAAAATAATCCGTTGCTGGTGGGCGAGGCGGGCGTTGGTAAAACCGCGATTGCCGAGGGTTTGGCGTTGCGTATCGTGAATCACGACGTGCCTGAAATTATGGCCGAAGCCACAATTTATTCGCTCGATATGGGTGGTTTGTTAGCTGGTACTAAGTATCGCGGTGATTTTGAAAAACGCTTTAAAATGCTGCTGAAAGAATTGAAAGAGAAACCGCACGCTATTCTTTTTATTGACGAAATTCACACCATTATTGGTGCCGGTGCGGCCAGCGGTGGTGTACTCGACGCCTCTAACTTGTTGAAACCTATGCTGGCTAGCGGCGAACTGAAGTGTATGGGCTCTACCACTTACACTGAGTACAAAAATATTTTTGAGAAAGACCGCGCGTTAGTGCGGCGCTTCCAAAAAATCGATGTGGCCGAACCATCTGTTGATGACACCACCAAAATTTTAATGGGTCTGAAAGAAAAATATGAAGACCATCACGGTATTCGTTACACCCAGCCTGCAATGCGTGCTGCGGCTGAGTTAGCCGCTAAGTATATTAACGAGCGGCACTTGCCGGACAAAGCGATTGACGTGATCGATGAGGCCGGTGCGAGTCAACGCTTGTTACCGCCGTCGAAACGTAAGAAAACTGTGGGCGTGGCAGATATTGAAACCATCATAGCCAAAATTGCGCGAATTCCGGAGCAATCGGTGTCGCGTTCTGATCAAGAGCTATTACGACAATTAGACCGCAACCTGAAAATGGTGGTGTTCGGGCAAGATGAAGCGATTGATAAGCTCACTGCGGCCATTCGCTTATCGCGCTCAGGTTTGGCGACCGAGCATCAGCCTATCGCATCTTTCCTCTTTGCGGGTCCGACTGGGGTTGGTAAAACCGAAGTCACGCAGCAGTTAGCCAAAGCGATGGGGATTGAATTAGTTCGCTTCGACATGTCTGAATATATGGAACGTCATGCCGTTAGTCGGCTGATTGGTGCGCCTCCAGGCTACGTTGGATTTGACCAAGGTGGGTTGCTCACCGAAGCAGTTATCAAGCAACCTCATTGTGTCATTCTGCTGGATGAGCTAGAGAAAGCGCATAGCGATATTTTCAATATCCTGTTGCAGGTGATGGATCACGGTACTCTGACCGACAACAATGGCCGTAAGGCTGATTTTCGTAACGCAATTATCGTGATGACAACTAATGCTGGTGTGCGCGAAACGGTCCGCAAGTCGATTGGCTTTAAACAGCAGGATCACAGCCACGATGCACTGGGCGAGATCAATAAAATCTTCACCCCAGAGTTCCGTAACCGCTTAGATGGGATTGTGTGGTTTAATCACTTAGATCCGGCGGTCATTCATCAGGTTGTTGATAAATTCATTGCTGAATTACAGGCGCAATTAGATCGCAAAGGCGTATCGCTAGAACTAGATGCGGCCGCACACGAGTGGATTGCTGAGCGAGGTTACGATCGTGAAATGGGTGCTCGCCCGATGGCTCGTGTTATTCAAGAGCACTTGAAGAAACCTTTGGCGAATGAAATCTTGTTCGGCAAATTAGCACGCGGTGGAAGTGTGAAAGTAAGCGTGAAAGCCGATGCTAAACCTGACGATTCAGAAGCGCTTAGCTTCGAATTTGATAATCGTAGCGAGGCAATTGAGTCTTAATTCAAGCGCTTAGCAACTAATGGGGCTAGCATAAAAAAACCGGTGTCGAGTAATCGCACCGGTTTTTTGTATCCGAGACAGTAATTAACGCGCGCGGAACACGATTCGACCTTTGGTCAAGTCGTACGGCGTCAACTGTACGGTTACCGTATCGCCCGTCAAAATACGAATATAGTGTTTGCGCATTTTGCCAGAGATATGGGCGGTAACCACGTGGCCGTTTTCAAGCTCAACGCGGAACATAGTGTTAGGCAACGTATCTAGGACCGTGCCTTGCATTTCAATACTGTCTTCTTTCGCCATTCAAAATCCTCGGCTGTCTCGGTTAGTTATAAAGTGTGCAAAAAAGTGCGCAAGAGTTTAGCGCTTTTCGTGATCAAATGCCAGTCACGGCTGTAATCGATTGGCCTCAATAGCGGATGGCACCCATTGTTGGCTAATATAGCGTTGATGAGGCATAAACTTGGCTTTGTAATTCATCTTATGACAGTCATCAATTTGATAACCAAGGTACACCCAGTGAAGTGATGCTTCCTGCGCCACTCTCAGCTGTTCTAAAATCGCAAAGGTGCCGAGCGAACGCTCGGCCAAACGCGGATTAAAGAAAGTGTACATTGCGGATAGGCTCTCACTCAGCCGGTCAACAATGGCAACCATGACTAATTCGTCCTCTAGATACCATTCCCAGAATTCTGGTGGGTGCCAACTGCAGGCAACCCAAGTCGCAAATTTATCCGGATTAGGCGGGTACATACTGCCATCTGCATGACGCTCATTAATAAAGCGGCAAAACAACTCGGCGTGGCTTGCCGGTAGTTGCGGGTATTGCTGAATCACCAGCGCTAAATCACGGTTTTTGTTGCTGACCCGCCGTTGCGAGCGACTTGGGGTGAAGTTGTGACTATCTACGCGGAGTGACTGACAGGCGCTACAGTGATCGCACCAAGGTCGATAGAGATCGTTATGGCTGCGTCGAAACCCAGCCTGAAGCAAGCGCTCATAATCCTCAGCCGAGCGTTGTGCGGCGGGAGGCTCAAGCAATACCGCAATGCGCTCTTGTTCGGTGGGCAAATAGCCACACTGATTCGCGGCGGTTAAACCAAACTGCATAACGGGAGCGTTCGGGCGCGCCAAAAGTCTCTCTCCAACGGTTGTTGCTGGGCTAAGTGTAGCTGGTGTAAAAATTTTTCGCGAGGCATAGCCTGGGCGCCCAAACTCGCCAAGTGAGGATTGCCGACCTGTGCGTCAATGAGCCTGCCACCAGCCGCGGCAAAGGCCTGCGCAAAGGTAAATAACGCCAATTTTGACGCATTCGTTTGCTGCTGGAACATGCTTTCACCACAGAAGATACGACCTACCGCGACACCATACATGCCACCCACTAGTTTGGCGCCATCCCAAACCTCAATAGAATGAGCATGGCCAAGCTGATGTAGTTGCGTGTATGCATGTTGCATTGCCGGTGTTATCCAGGTGCCTTCGCGATGACGCCGTTGGGCAGCGCATTGTTCGATCACTTGGGTAAAAGCCAAGTTTAAACTCACCGAATATTGGGTTTGGCGAATGAATTTGCGCATCGAGCGGCTAACATGGAGCGCATCTAGCTTAAACACCGCGCGCGGATCAGGACTCCACCAGAGAATGGGGTCGTGTTCGCCGAACCACGGAAAAATACCTTGTTGATAGGCACACAGCAGCCGCGCGGGGGAAAGGTCACCACCCACCGCCAACAGCCCGTTAGGATCACGGAGTGCGGCTGTGGGTGAGGGAAACAACAATTGCTCAGTCGGCAGCTGTACGATCATGTTGACCTGATATACTCAACCGACGGTTCACCATCGGCATTATTTCGTTTTGCTAAGGCCATCCAAATAGCGCTCGGCATCTAACGCTGCCATACAGCCTGTTCCGGCTGAGGTAATGGCCTGACGATAAATATGGTCCATCACGTCGCCCGCGGCGTAAACACCCGCAACACTGGTCGCTGTGGCGTTACCATCTAAGCCACTTTGAACCCGAATATAGCCGTCTTTCATGTCTAACTGGCCGGCAAAAATGCCAGTGTTAGGTTGGTGACCAATGGCAATAAAGCAGCCCATCACGTCCAATTCGCTGGTCGCGCCTGATTCGGTATCGGCAATACGGACACCGGTAACGCCCATTTCGTCGCCAAGCACCTCGTCCAAAGTTTTGTTGAGGTGTAAAGTCACGTTACCGTTGGCCGCTTTTTCCATTAACCGGTCGATCAAAATCTTTTCCGCTCGGAAGCTGTCACGGCGGTGAATGACATGTACTTCGCTGGCGATGTTGGCCAAATACAGTGCTTCTTCAACGGCCGTATTACCACCGCCGACCACACACACTTTCTGATTGCGATAGAAGAACCCATCACAAGTTGCGCAAGCTGATACGCCTTTGCCCATAAATGCTTGCTCCGATTCCAGCCCCAGATATTTGGCTGACGCACCGGTGGCAATAATCACGGCATCTGCGGTGTACACACCACTATCACCCGTTAAGGTAAATGGGCGCTTAGTGAAATCAACCTGATTAATGTGGTCAAAAATAATATCGGTGTTAAATCGCTCGGCGTGTTTCTGCATGCGAACCATTAAGTCAGGACCGGTCAATCCTTCGGCATCACCTGGCCAGTTTTCCACTTCAGTGGTGGTCGTAAGCTGGCCACCTTGTTGCATTCCGGTCACCATGACTGGGTTTAAATTTGCGCGTGCTGCGTATACAGCAGCGGTATATCCGGCGGGTCCAGAGCCTAGAATTAACAGGCGGCAATGCTTCACTTCTGCCATGCGAGTACTTCTCCAATTCGGTTCAAGCAATGATCAAGCTAGATAAACTAGCGCTTATAAAAACATGGGGTCGATTGTATTCACATCAAGCCATGCTCACAAGTAAAAAGCCCGGCACAAGTGTACCGGGCTATTTACAAAAGCAACTGCTGAGGTTGCTGCGGTAGGGCTAATGCTGCTTAGTTAGCAACAGCTTCCAGCGGGTCTTGATAGTCTAACCCCAGTTGCTGGCCTAAATCGTCATGAATGGCTTTGTAGGTAATTTTACCGCGATGCATGTTCAGACCATTGCGCAGGTTGGCATCTTGCTGCAGTGCTTTCAGCCCTTTGTTGGCAAGCGCTAAACCAAACGGCAAAGTCGCGTTATTCAGTGCGATAGTTGAAGTACGAGCTACACCACCTGGCATATTCGCTACGCAGTAGTGAATAACTTCGTCAACGACATAAGTTGGGTCTTGGTGGGTGGTGGCTTTTGAGGTTTCGAAACAACCGCCTTGGTCAATCGCAACATCAACCACTACTGAACCCGGTTTCATATTTTTGATATGTTCGCGAGTCAGCAGCTTAGGTGCCGCTGCGCCCGGAATGAGTACGGCGCCAATGATGAGATCGGCTTCACGAGAGAATTTATCAATCGCATCGACCGTCGAATAAATCGTTTTAATGCGACCCATGAAAATATCGTCAAGTTCGCGCAAACGTGGCAAAGAGCGGTCTAAAATAGTGACTTCAGCGCCCATGCCAGCCGCCATTTTGGCCGCTTGGGTACCAACAACACCACCACCAATTACCAGCACTTTCGCCGGTTCAACGCCAGGCACGCCACCCAGTAAGGTGCCGCTGCCGCCTTTTGATTTTTCAAGGTTGTGCGCACCCGCTTGAATCGACATGCGGCCAGCTACTTCGCTCATTGGGGCTAATAGCGGCAAGCCACCACGGTTGTCCGTTACCGTCTCGTAGGCAATGGCGGTAACGCCAGCTTCTGCTAACAGTTTAGTTTGTTGCGGATCAGGCGCTAAGTGCAAATAAGTATAAAGGATCTGACCTTCACGAAGCTGTTTACACTCGTTAGGTTGTGGCTCTTTCACTTTCACGATCATGTCGGCGCGTGCAAAAATCTCCTCAGCCGTTGCCACAATACTGGCACCCGCTGCTTCATAATCTTCATTAGTAAAGCCAATAGCTGCACCGCCATTGCTTTCAATAATCACCTGATGGCCGTGGGAAACATACTCACGTACCGCGGCTGGGGTAAGACCAATACGGTACTCGTGGTTTTTAATTTCCTTAGGAACGCCAATTAACATAGCAGACACCTTTTCTGTCATTGTGAAAATGTGAGGTCAAATTTGTGCGGGCATTATAAAGATCTTCATCGGTGTGTTTCCTACTTTTTTATGGCCTTAAAATAGTGTAAAACACGGTTTATGCTTATCAAAAACGGTAATTATTATGTTTAGCCCTGAAGAACCCGTAGAAATCACGATTGACCGAATCGACCGCAAAATTTTGCGATTGCTCCAGCAAGATGGACGGATGCCCAATGTTACCTTAGCGGAGCGAATTGGACTCAGTGCCAGCGCATGTCAGCAGCGGGTAAGAAAATTAGAGGAGGAGGGTGTGATAGAGAGCTATCACGCGAAGATAAATCCGCATAAACTAGGGGCGAACTTACTAGTATTTGTGGAAATCACGCTGGCGCGCACCAGTCCCGATGCATTTGCCGAATTTAGTGAGGCTGCGCGCAAGACCGATGAAATTCTTGAATGTCATTTAGTGTCCGGTGATTTTGATTTTTTAATCAAAGCCCGAGTGCCGGATATGCCGTCATATCGGAAGTTGCTTGGTGAAACCATATTGATGATGCCCGGAGTGAACGAATCTCGTACTTACGTGGTCATGGAAGAGATAAAACAAGAACATAAAGTGTTGGTAAAAGGGGCGTAATTCCCCCACAGCGGCCACATTTTTCGTTACAATGAACGCGAGTTAACGCAAGGAATTAGCATGACAGGAATGCAACGGGTTCTCGAAGTTGGTCTTATAATTTGCGGTGCGTTCGCAGTGTTCTTATTTTTGGCGCTGGTGAGCTTTCATCCGGCTGACCCAAGTTGGTCACAAACTGGCTTCGAAGGCGATATTCATAATGCCGCTGGCGCGATTGGCGCTTGGTTTGCGGACGCCTTACTGTTTGCATTCGGGTTCGTCGCCTACTTACTACCATTCGGTTTCGCCGCGCTTGGCTATCTTGCGTTTCAACGTCCCCATCATTTAGCGGAACTAGATTATTTAGCCGTTGGCTTGCGTATTATTGGCTTAGTCTTAAGCCTCGTTGGCGCCTCGGCATTAGCATCCATTAATTTTGACAACATCTTTGATTTTTCGGCCGGCGGGGTAGTGGGCGACGTGATCAGCAGTAAGTTGCTACCCTACTTCAATTTGGTTGGCACCACACTGTTACTGCTCACTTTCTTAACCACCGGGCTGACATTGTTGAGCGGTTTGTCATGGATTGCACTAGCTGAGGCGATTGGTGCGGCGGTAATCACGGCCACTTCATGGTTATTGCAGTGGCTGAAAAAGCTCATCAACGGCCTGTTAGCCCCGCAAGATAGCGACACTGACGCCAAGCCCACAGAACGCGAAGTGCCGACAGCGACCTCGGCGCTTGGATTGCCGGCGGACAGCAGTACTTATTTTGCGCCGCCGCTGGACGATGTCGACCCTGTTGACGTGGAGCAGCGCGACCAAACGTCGCCAAACACCAAGCGTTGGTATCACAAATTATGGCCATTTGGCGGCACTTCTTCGCCAGCAGGCACCGCGTCAATGGCGCAAGAACCAGCGCTTGACGACGCGCAACTTGAAGTGCCGCTGGATGAACGCGGACGAGCCGATGAACCGACAATCGATTTGGACGGTCTGTTCGGTACCACGGCTAAAGTAACCAGTCACACCAGCGCGAGTGAAACCGCGAGATTTCATCGGGCACAGCGGGAAGAAGCGGAGCAACGCGCTGACGAAATGGCGATTGCGAGCCAGCCTGCACCTGCGGTAACGAGCAACGCGACGCCAAAGCCCGCGGCTCCGGCGGTGAATGATGTTGAAGACGCCGCCGAGGACAGCCCTGAGACCTTTGATCCATTGCCTTCGTTGGCCTTGTTGGACCGTAAGGATCGCAATAAAAATCCAATTTCAGAAGATGAGTTAGCGCAGGTGAGCCGCGCCGTAGAGGCCGTGCTACAAGATTTTGGCGTTGATGCGAAAGTCGCCAACGTGCAACCAGGGCCAGTGGTTACTCGGTTTGAACTTGATCTTGCACCCGGTGTGAAAGTCTCAAAAGTATCGAATTTAGATAAAGATATTGCACGCTCTTTGTCAGTTGAAAAAGTACGGGTAGTCGAGGTTATCCCCGGTAAATCTTATGTGGGCTTAGAAATTCCGAACAAGTATCGGGAAATGGTCACTTTGTCGGAAGTGTTAAGTTCAGACAGTTTCCACAACAGCCAATCACCGTTAACTATGGTGCTAGGCGCGAGTATTGCAGGCCAACCCGTGGTTGTCGATTTAGGCAAAATGCCGCACTTGCTGGTGGCGGGCACCACAGGTTCTGGTAAGTCGGTTGGGGTGAACGTGATGATCCTCAGTTTGTTGTACAAATCGACGCCTGAAGACGTGCGGATGATCATGATTGATCCGAAAATGTTAGAGCTTTCGGTGTACGAGGGCATTCCACATTTGTTGACCGAAGTCGTGACCGACATGAAAGATGCCGCTAATGCGCTGCGCTGGTGTGTGGGCGAAATGGAACGTCGCTACAAGCTCATGTCAGCCTTAGGTGTTCGTAATTTAAAAGGCTACAACGCTAAAGTAATGGATGCCAAAGACAGTGCTCAGCCGCTCCGCGACCCACTTTGGAAACCGGGCGATTCTATGGATGAGTTGCCACCACTATTAGAAAAACTCCCTAATATTGTGGTCGTGATTGATGAATTTGCCGACATGATGATGATTGTTGGTAAAAAGGTTGAAGAGCTTATCGCGCGAATTGCGCAAAAGGCTCGGGCGGCTGGCATTCATTTAGTGTTAGCCACGCAGCGTCCGTCGGTCGATGTCATTACCGGCTTGATTAAAGCGAATATTCCGACGCGAATTGCCTTTACCGTGCAATCAAAAATTGATTCGCGCACTATTTTAGATCAGCCCGGTGCTGACCAGCTGTTAGGCGCCGGTGATATGTTGTATTTAGCACCGGGGAGCGGAGTGCCGATGCGCGTGCATGGTGCTTTCGTAGATGACCATGAAGTTCATGCAGTGGTAAAAGATTGGAAGAAGCGTGGTCGTCCGCAATACATTGAAGAAATCCTCAACGGCGATATGTCCGAAGAAAATTTATTGCCGGGCGAGCAACTGGAGTTTGGTGATGGTGAAGGGGATGAGCTGTACGATGAGGCGGTAGCCTTTGTCACGGAAACCCGTCGGGTGTCGGTGTCATCAGTACAACGTAAGTTCCGGATCGGCTACAATCGGGCTGCGCGCATTGTGGAACAAATGGAAGCCAGCGGTGTCGTAACGGCTGCGGGAAGTAATGGTCAGCGCGAGGTGCTGGCTCCCAAACCTCCACGGGATTAATGAATGAGTAGATGGATGATAGATAAGATGGGTTGTGCGGAATCAAGAGCTCGGAGCGTGCCAAGCTGGTTACGCATCACTTTGGTGACGGTCTGTTTATTGGGCAACGGCTCATTAATGGCACAGGAATCGGACGGCGCAGCGGCAAAGCAAGCGCTATTGAGTAAATTGCAAAATTTAACCACCTTAAGTGCCAGTTTTAGCCAAGCAGTGACAGATACCAATGGCGATTTAGTGCAGCAGCTACAAGGCGTGATGAAGCTCGCGCGGCCGGCGCAATTGCGTTGGCAAACAGATGCTCCAGATGAAACCTTATTGATCGCCAATGGTGAGACGGTCTGGTACTACAATGCATTTATTGAGCAAGTCACCATTTATGATCAAGCCGATGCGGTTGGCCAATCGCCGTTATTGTTACTCCTGAATGCCGAAAGTGATGACTGGCACAGCTACGACGTGCGTGAACTCGAAGCAGCTGAGCTAGCGGAAGTCGGTGCTATCGAGGCTGGCAGCGGCTATGTCATTGAAACGAACATGCAAAAATTGAGCGAGCAGAATGGCGGCAGCAACAGCCCGGAACGGTTGACCATTTTACTAACTGCCGACAACGTCATGCATACCTTAGTGCTAGACGATGGTCGCGGGCAAACCAACACGATTACGCTTGCCGATCAACAAATAAACCAACCAATCATGTCAGATAACTTCCAATTTGATGTGCCGCCCAATGTCGATGTTGATGACCAACGCCAGGCGCGATTTTAACCAGTAGGAGCGATTAGGATAGTGCAGACCCTAGCGTTGCGCTTTGGTGAGGATGGTAATCAGCCGTTAGCCGCTCGGTTACGTCCTACAACCCTTGCCGAGTATGTTGGTCAAACCCATCTGCTTGGGCCGGGTAAACCGCTGCGCAAAGCTATAGAGCAAGGGCAGTTGCACTCAATGATCCTGTGGGGTCCGCCGGGTACAGGTAAAACAACATTAGCAGAATTGCTGGCGCATCATGGCGGTGCTCAAGTATTAAGGCTCAGTGCGGTAACCAGTGGCTTAAAAGACATTCGGCAAGCGGTTGAACAAGCTCAAGCCAATCAACAGCAAGGGCATAAAACCTTATTGTTTGTTGACGAGGTTCATCGATTTAATAAGGCGCAGCAAGACGCCTTTTTACCCCACATTGAAAATGGCACCTTAGTATTTGTGGGTGCTACCACTGAAAACCCCGGCTTTGAGGTGAATCACGCGCTGCTTTCGCGGGCCCGCGTGTATCGTTTGCAGCTGCTCGACCATACTGAATTAAACCAATTGTTTGAGCGCGCGCTGACCGATACCGATCTAGGCCTTGGTTCGTTAAAAATGAATTTTAGCGCCGATGCTCGCGCGTGGTTATTAGCTCAGGCTGGCGGGGATGGCCGCCGGTTACTGACCAACCTAGAAGTGATAAGTGATTTTGTTGACGATCCGAGCACGGTGATTGAGGTCGCAGCGATTAAGACGGCGTTGGGCGAGGCCCCATCAGCCTTCGATAAACAGGGCGACCATTATTACAACGTCTTATCGGCATTGCATAAATCGGTGCGAGGTTCATCAGTGGATGGCGCCTTATATTGGTACGCCCGATTCTTAGTGGGTGGTGGTGATGCGTTAGTCATTGCGCGGCGGTTACTAGCGATTGCCAGCGAGGATATTGGTAATGCCGACCCCCGCGCTTTACAATTAGCCCTAAATGCCTGGGATACCTACACCAGAGTCGGTCCAGCAGAAGGTGAACGTGCCTTGGCGCAGGCTTTGGTTTATTGTGCTGCAGCGCCAAAAAGCAACGCGGTTTATACGGCGTTCAAACAAGCTCGCCAAGCCGCAGAAGCTTCGCAACAAGCACCGGTGCCTCTGCATCTACGGAATGCACCAACGGCACAACATAAAGCGCAAGGGGCGGGTGAAGATTACCGCTACGCCCACAACTTTCCGAACGCCTACGTGGCCGGTGAGCGATACTTGCCGACCGGTGTCGAGGGCGACTTTTATCAACCGCAGGGGCGAGGTCTAGAGCAAAAATTGCAGGCGAAGCTTGCCTGGTTGAGTGACCTAGATCGCCAAAGTGAATGGCAGCGTGATGATGATTAACATTTTGTGGGTAGCCCTTGGTGGTGGCGTTGGTGCCAGTCTGCGCTATCTGGTCAGTATTGGCTTGTTGAATGGTGCGAGTGGCTTTCCTTTTGCTACCTTGGCCGTTAACATAAGCGGCTCATTTGGTTTGGCCATGTTGTGGCTGTGGCAGCTACAACAATCTCAGTCATCTGCGACAAGCTTATGGCTGCTATTAGGTGTGGGCGTATTCGGTGGATTTACCACGTTTTCGACGTTCTCGTTAGAATTATTTCAGCTACTGCAACAGCAGCAATGGCTAAAAGCAACGCTTTATAGTCTAGCGAGCGTGCTGCTCAGCCTATTTGCAGTAGCTCTGGCGTGGTGGCTGTTTGGGCAGCCGCTTGGGCATGATCAGGGCGCATCCTAGTGTCCGATCGCATTTTATCGACCTTCAGCAAACTGTAGGAACAACATGTTAGACGCTAAGTATTTTCGATCTGAACTAGCCGAAGCCGCAACACGCTTGGCGAGCCGCGGTTACACCTTAGACACCGCAAGTTTTGAGGCGTTAGAAGCACAGCGTAAAGCGCTCCAGGTAAAAACTGAGTCGTTACAAGCCGAGCGTAATAGTCGTTCCAAGCACATTGGCCAGGCGAAAGCTGCGGGACAGGATATCGCGCCCTTGCTGGCGGAAGTTGACCAATTAGGTGCCGATCTTGAGCAAGCTAAAGATGCGCTACAAGCGTTGCAGCAAGAGTTGCACGCCCTTACCAGTGCGGTTCCTAACTTACCTGATGAGAGTGTGCCAGTTGGCGCTGACGAGAGCGAAAACCAAGAGATCTTGCGTTGGGGCACGCCGCGTCAATTCGATTTTGAACCCAAAGATCATGTTGATGTTGCGCAGGCATTTGCCAATGGGATGGATTTTGATGCCGCAGCCAAGTTAACCGGGGCGCGGTTTGTGGTGATGCGTGGCGATATTGCCAAGCTGCATCGTGCGCTCACCCAGTTTATGTTGGATTTACATACGGAACAGCACGGTTACAGCGAAACCTATGTACCTTATTTGGTAAACCATGACACCCTTTATGGTACCGGCCAACTACCAAAGTTTGGCGAAGACTTATTCCACGTAAAAGGCGCAACTGAGCAACAGGTGCCGTTGTCATTAATTCCGACCGCTGAAGTGCCACTGACCAATTTAGCGCGGGATGAGATTCTAGACGAGGCCCAATTACCGCTCAAACTCACCGCTCATACGCCATGTTTTCGCAGTGAGGCCGGCTCGCACGGGCGCGACACTCGTGGGCTCATCCGCCAGCACCAATTCGACAAAGTTGAACTCGTATGGCTGGTTCAGCCTGAGCACTCGATGGCCGCCTTAGAGCTGTTAGTAAACCACGCCGAAGCTGTATTGCAAGCACTTGAATTACCCTACCGTAAAGTGGTGTTGTGTACCGGTGATATGGGCTTTGCCGCCACTAAAACCTATGATTTAGAAGTATGGCTGCCGACCCAAAATACCTATCGGGAAATTAGTTCATGTTCAAACGTTGGGGATTTTCAAGCGCGGCGGATGCAAGCTCGTTTTCGTCGTAAAGGTGCGAAAAAGCCCGAATTATTGCATACCTTGAATGGTTCTGGGTTAGCGGTAGGGCGCACTTTAGTTGCGCTGCTTGAAAATGGCCAGCAAGCAGATGGTTCGGTCGTTATTCCGCCGGCCTTACGACCTTATCTTGGTGGCCGTGAGCGGCTTACGCCTTAAACTACAGCCATTAACCCTAAAGGCATTTTGCGGGCTTCGGCAAGCCCGCAATACGCGTTGCTTGTTTGGCCGGGCCTTTCGGGAAGAGTTGAAATAAATAACGGCTATTACCTTTTTCCGCACCCAACCGTTGCGCCACTGCTTTCACTAACATCCGCATCGCGGGGCTAGTGTCGTAGGTTTGATAAAACTCGCGAATAAACTGAATAACCTCCCAATGCGCAGGCGTTAAATCTATTGCTTCGAGTTCAGCGATATGCAGCGCCAGCGCTTCATCCCATAACTGATGGTCAGCTAGGTAGTCATGTTTGTCGGTTGGATAGGTTTTGCCATTCACTTCGAACATGTGATGATCCAATTAACGATAAGTAATAATAGGTGTTTGTACGGTGACCAGCTCCACCCAACTGGCCGGCGTGATAAACGCCACTTTGAGTTGCGCAAGGGTGGCAATGTGTTCGGCCGATAACAGCTGGGCTTGGTCAGTCACCCCGTAATAGCGTACACCCGTTTGCTGTAACCAAGTAGGAGGCGATGTTGCATTAGCAAGCGCGCTGCGCGCTTGACCAAGCAGAACCACCACATCTCCCGATGTTAATGGTAGCGCTGAGGGCAATTCTAGTAGTTGAAATACCGCCATGTGCCGTCCTTAATAACGAATAATATGCTGCGCACTATGCAACGCGGCCGATAATTGTGCGGGTGTACATTGCGCAATTTCAAGGTCAGTGGAGAGCTTATCAGTCGCGCTCACTAAAATCGGCTCTAGCTCATACAGCGCTAATAACCCTAAACGTTTATGCGGGCAGGGCGTCTGCGTCGCTGAGGCAGCGGGTGCGACCAGCCACCTGCATGCATCGTCAGTGATAACTAAGCGCACGGGTAACTCAATATTAGCCAACGCAAGGAGCATATCAATGCCCGCGTTAACCTGCATGGCATCGGCCTGTGTCAACCAAACAATAGCAGCTGGTAAAGGCTGTGCTTCCGTAAATAACGATTCCGCCATGTTAAAAGCTCACCGTACGATCGGCATCGGCAACGACAGTCGCAAATTCGGTTAAACCGCTGAGGGTAAATTCAGCAGCCATCGATGCTGGCTCGAGTTCGCGCTGTTCGACTTGCGTATGGCACACCACTAAGGGCACTTGATGTTGTTGTGCAAATGTCTGCCAAGCGGTGGCGCTTGGGTGAAACGGATAGTGGACCGCATCTTGGTAAAAAAACACCTGCACTAGCTGATGCGCTGAGCCTATGACTGCTTGCGCGAATTGCAAGGCTAGTGCTGCGGTCTGCGCATCATCAGGATGATGATTAAGGTTGAGAACAAAAGTTGCCATAAATATTCTTCGCTCATGCCCGTAACAGCTATAAAAAAGCCCCGCAGGGCGGGGCTTATATCACAGCGTTCGCTAATTAAACGCGCTGTTTTACTCGTCACCGCCACCGAAAGCCATCAGAATGTTAATCAAGCTGATGAAAATATTATACAGCGACACGAACAAGGTTACAGTGGCCATAATGTAATTGCGTTCACCGCCATGAATGATAGCGCTGGTTTGCATTAGAATGGCACCGGCCGAGAACAGGATAAACAAGCCAGATAGCGCCAAGCTAAGCGCTGGCATTTGTAGGAAGATATTGGCAACCACACCTACTAACAACACCACAAAACCAGCCATCATCATGCCACCTAAGAACGACATATCTTTCTTAGTCGTGAGCACATAAGCCGATAGAGCAAAGAAGATGAGCGCCGTTGCACCTAACGCCGTCATGATGATGTCGCCACCACCGGCACCCAGCACCATGTTCAAAATTGGGCCTAAGGTGTACCCCATAAAGCCAGTAAAAGCGAATACGCTTAGTAAGCCTGTCGCGCTTTCTGCAGTTTTGTGAACCAGAAATAACAAGCCATAAAAACCAACCAAGGTCACAATAAACCCTGGATGCGGCAAATTAAGCGCCATGGTGACACCCGCGACTGCGGCACTGAATGCTAAAGTAAGTGCTAATAGCATGTAGGTGTTACGTAAAACTTTATTGACCTGCAGTACCGACTCAGATTGAGCTGTATACATTTGGGCTTGGTTACGCATTATTTTCTCCGTTTTTATAACTCAGATTGCGGTGTGGCGCAGGCACTGAAAGCGACTGGTGAACCATACAACAATCAATAAATAACTGTGGCTTAGAATACTGGAAGCAAGGAAAGGTTCCAACATAAACCGCACAATTTCACCAAATTGTTCAATTTGCCGCCAAACAGTAGATGGTGGTTAAATTTTTACTTTACAAGCGTGATCAGGGTCTTTATTATTCGCATCGTCTTACGGCGACAGCCAAAGACTGCGGAGAGATGGCAGAGTCCGGTTTAATGCACCTGACTTGAAATCAGGCGTGGGTTCATTCCCACCGGGGGTTCGAATCCCTCTCTCTCCGCCACTTTCAATAACCCGCAGCACTCGTGCTGCGGGTTTTTTTGTGCGTGCGAGTGAGGCGTCTGACGTAAGTACTTGCATAACGCTGGTCATACCTGTTTATAATCGGTTATCTATCTTATCTGAACAATTTTGCTGAGCGTTACATAACCGGCTCATTCGTAGGGACAGTCATGAACTTTACTGAAACACTCGCTCAAATATCTCCCGTGGCGGAGCAAACCATCGAACTTCCTGAAGGTTGGGGCCAAGGCCGCGCACTCTTTGGAGGCTTTACCGCCGCCATAGCTTGGCAGGCCGCTCATTATGGCGCAGCGAGTGACCAAAGCTTGCGAGCTTTTACGGTGTCTTTTGTCGGGCCGGTAGCGCCTGGTTCGGTACAAGTGATCCGGCGGGTCCTGCGTGAGGGGAAATCTGTCACTCAAATTGCGGTTGAGTTGGTGCAAGAAAAAGAAGTCGTGCTCTCGGCGTTGGCAAGTTACGGTCGTGATCGCGATTCTAAGGTTCAAGTTGAAGCATTACCTGCGCCTGTTATCCCGAGCTTTAATGAGGGGCCGGGCATGCCGGATCTAGCTTCGGTTCCTTCGGCTTTGCAGCAATTTATCCCTGAATTTACCCAACATTTTGATTATCGGGTGAATGTGGGTGGGCTACCTTTTAGTGGCCAGAAAAACCGTGAATTTGGCGGTTGGATGCGCTTCAGTCAAGAAGCTGAACCCATTACCGTCGGTTATTTGCTGGGGCTAGTCGATGCCTGGCCACCGGCGTTGTTGCCACATTTACGCCAACCTGCACCTGCCAGTTCGCTCACTTGGACAATTGAGTTCATTGAACCGCTACCGGCTAAAACCAGCCATGATTGGTGGCAATATATCGCCCATATCGATCATGCTGGGGGCGGCTATGGACACACCCATGCAACCATTTGGGACGACAGGGGACGGCTCGTCGCACTGAGTCGCCAAACGGTCACGGTGTTTGGCTAACGTTTATGCCAACGGCCGCGCAAATTAGTCAGCATCTGATTGCTACCCAGCCTGGATTGGATAGATTTTTATTGACGGTGCCAAAAGTTGAGCCGCTACAACCAAGTGGCACTGAGATCGCGGTTGCGTTACCACGGATTATTATTCGCCAGATGCTCAGTGGTAAAGCCTCCGAAACTATTATTGCACGCGCCGAGCAACGCGCGGCGGAGGCTGGTTTACAGCGCTTATCACAACTACCCGAGCTGAGTTTAATTGAGGCTGGCTGTAGTCGGGCGAAGGCGCGAACCATTGTGAATTTTAATCATTACATCGAAGTGCACGGTGACCCATATCCAAGCTGGGTGCAGCTTTCAGATGATGCGCTGATGCGGCAACTGACGTCGTTTAAAGGCATTGGGCGCTGGACTGCCGCCATTTTAGCCATGTTCCATTTTGCCCGAGCAGACATATTTCCGGCCGCAGATAGTAGTTTGCAAAAAGCCATCCGCTTATTGAGTGAACACCAAGTTTATATCAACCCAAGTATTGCTGCGCCTTATCGTACTTATCTCGCCATCTATCTCTGGCAACTTGTCGATCAAAACCGCATTTAGTGTCAAATGACACATTTTTCTTTATTTTCCTGTCATATTTTTATCGATTTTTTCTCTATTTTGCGAATTGTTGCAATTAAGTAGCATTACGGTTGCAAATTTATGTCAATTTGGCAAAACCTTACCTTCGTTCACGCCCATTCGGAGCGTTAACACTTTCATCTTTACACTTTAAGTAATGGAACAATAAAGGAAAAATTGTATGACACCAGTCATTCTTGCTGTGTCGAGCGAACTTGTGAGTGCAGGTATGCAGCACATCCTAGCGGCTCAAGGAAAGCATCAAGTGGTAGGTATTTGTAAAACCTTCGCCGAGCTTCGTGAATGTGCCCGTCAGAACTCAACCGCTGTGGTTTTACTCTGCAGCCGTTTAAGTGGCGATGCGACGCTCGAATCTTGGCGCCGATTACAGCGTCGTTATCCAGATTTATTGCTGCTATTATGGGGGCGTAGCTTTCAGGATGTGTTAGATTTTCAGTGTTCATTGGCGCAAGTACACGGCTATTTGCTCGATAATGGCGACTGCAGTGAGTTGCTCACCGCGATGGATGCTATGAGCCGTGGCCAAATGTATGTCGCCGCTCAAGTTGCACAATATTTTGCGCGAAAGCCGAAGCATCAACCTGAACAGAGTTTGTTTGCGGTACTGAGTAATAGAGAATTGCAGGTGACCCAGATGATTGGGCGGGGCGTAAGAGTTGCGGATATTGCGAAGTATCTAAATATTAGCAGCAAGACCGTGAATACGTTTCGCTACCGTATTTTCAACAAATTAGGCTTAAGTGGTGATGTTGCGCTGGCCCATGCGGCCATCCAAGCGGGCATTGTTGAGGTCGAACAATAAAGAAAGAGAATTATGAGTCAGGCATTTGACGCGCAGGAGTTTCTTCGCCATCTCACTCATCAACCTGGCGTTTATCGCATGTATGATGAGACCGGAGAGGTGATTTATGTTGGCAAAGCAAAAGACTTGAAAAAGCGAGTGTCGAGTTACTTTCGCAAGCAGCTCGACACTCCTAAAACGCAAACCTTAGTGCGCCAAATCGCCAGTATGGACATTACGGTAACTAACACCGAAGCCGAAGCACTCATTCTCGAGAACAATTTCATTAAAAAGTATCGTCCGCGCTATAACGTATTACTGCGTGACGATAAGTCTTATCCATTTATTTTGGTCAGTCAGCACCAGCACCCGAGGTTAGCGTTTCATCGCGGCGCTCGGCGTGAGCAAGGCGACTATTTTGGGCCTTTCCCAAATGGTGTTGCCGTCCGCGAAAGTTTACGTCTCATGCAGAAACTGTTTCCGGTACGCCAATGCGATGATAGTTATTACCGCGCGCGCTCACGCCCCTGTTTACAGTATCAATTACAACGTTGTTTAGCGCCCTGTGTGAATTACTGCAGTGATACTGAGTACAACACCCAAGTCAATTTGGCGAAGCAATTTTTGCGGGGTAACAACCAGCAAGTGATAGATACGCTCGTCACTTATATGGAAACTGCCAGTCAAGGCTTGGAATTCGAGCGTGCAGCACGCTTTCGCGATCAAATCTCGGCGTTACGTAAAGTACAGGAACGCAATGCCGTCAGCGGTAACCAAGCGGAGTTAGATGTGATTGGTTTTGCACGTCAAGGGAGCGTGTGCGCCATTCATGTATTATTTATTCGCGAGGCCCATATTCAAGGCTCACGTAGCTACTTTCCCAAAGTTCCGGCAAATACCTCTGATAGCGAAGCTTTAATGGCGTTTCTGTTGCAGTTTTATTTATCTGCGACAGCTGGGCGGCAGTTACCGAAAGAAATTATCCTCCCGTTGCTAAGCAGTGTTACCCCTGATGATACCGGTGATGACGCACAAGAGCGTGCGCATGATCTTGACTTATTGGGGGAGGCATTAGCAGAGGGCGGTTTAGCGCGGCAGGTACGATTAGCGTTGCAAGTGCGCGGCGAGCGCAAACAATATCAACAACTGGCGCAGAAAAATGCTACCCAATCGCTGGCGACGAAATTGAACCAACACAGCACCATGGTGGCGCGAGTTCAAGCGCTGGGTAAAGCCATTGATTTTGGCGATGATATTAAACGAATGGAATGTTTCGATATCAGTCATACCATGGGCGAGCAAACCGTTGCCTCTTGTGTGGTATTCGATGGTTTAGGCCCGAAAAAGCAAGATTATCGACGCTATAACATTACCGGTATCACGCCCGGCGACGATTACGCAGCAATGGCAGCGGCGCTTAAAAAACGCTATGACCATGCCCGCGATGACGATGGTAGCCGTGAAAACATTCCTGACATCGTGTTTATTGATGGTGGCAAAGGGCAGTTGAATCAGGCGCGTGATTATTTCGCCGAGTGGGGAGCCAGCGCGCCGTTGCTTATCGGTGTTGCCAAAGGCGAATCGCGCAAGCCCGGGCTAGAGACTCTATTTATTGGTAGCGCTGAAAATACGCTTAGTTTAGCGAGCGACGATCCTGGTTTGCATTTGATCCAACACATTCGAGATGAAGCTCACCGCTTTGCGATTACGGGGCACCGAGCGCGTCGGGCGAAGGTGAGAAAAACCTCTACGCTAGAGGATATTCCGGGTATAGGTGCGAAGCGTCGGCAGAAAATATTACAGAATCTTGGTGGATTGCAGCAGGTAAAACAAGCTAGTATTGACCAGCTGACAAATATTCCAGGGATAAGTCGTAGTATGGCTGAGACCATTTATTACGCATTCCGCGACGAGTAGGGAAATCTTAATAATAATGTGGAATATTCCTAATTTATTGACGATGTTCCGGATGTTACTCATTCCGGTTTTTCTAGTGATTTATTACATACCTGATACCGATGCGCATTTTTGGGCGGCATTTGTGTTTGTTATCGCTGCAGTCACCGATGCGCTCGATGGCTATGTTGCGCGCAAATTAAATCAATTCACCGCGTTTGGCGCTTTTCTTGACCCGGTTGCCGATAAAGTGATGGTCGCGGCGGCGCTGGTTGTGGTGGTCGAAGATTATGCCAGTTGGTGGGTGACCATTCCGGCGCTTACGATTGTGAGTCGCGAATTAGTGGTGTCGGCTTTACGTGAATGGATGGCCCAAATTGGGCGTCAGGAGCAAGTCAAGGTGTCCAATCTCGGGAAGTGGAAAACGATAGCGCAAATGGTGGCTCTTACCGGATTACTATGGGAAGCGAATAGCTTTGTGATTATTACGGCTACCATTTTACTCTATGTTGCCTTTGTACTTACTTTATGGTCGATGTGGGAATACCTACGCGCCGCTTGGGCCGATATTTCGGCTGCATCTTAATTGAGGTTTTATGAGATTTTTAGCTATTGCTAGTGTGGTTGTGCTGCTATTCATTGGCGCATTAATGAACAGGGTTACAGCACAGGAACCACAGCAACCAACAGAGAATACGACAACAGCAGCTCCGGAAGTTGCCGGGCAACTATTCGACCCTTATGTTTGGATGTTTGGCAATGAGGGCGTCCATCCATTTTATGGTGCTAAAGATGCGCCGGTAGAGATTGCCTTTTTCACCAGTTATGAATGTGCCGACTGCGCTCGAGTGGAAGCAAATTTACGGGCCTTGGTAAGAAATTATAATGACGTAAAAGTATTTATGATTTATCTACCTGTAGGTCAGCCAAGTATTGCGGCATTGAATTTACGACCGATTGACTACGCACTGTGGGTATGGCGCGACAAGCCATCGCAGTTTACCGCCGTGAATAATGCGCTATTTGCACATGATGGTTTGCATGATGCACAATCAATTCAATCGATTGCTACGACGACCACTGCAGGCTTACCGCAGCGTGAATTAACCCTTGAACAAAAGGTGATTAACTACAACACCCACGTTGCGACTGCATTTGGCTTTTCTGCGTTACCCGGAATTATAGGCGGCGAGCGGGGTATGCAAGGATACGTTTCTTACGTAGAGCTAGAGCGACTGCGCGAAGAAATTTTGGCGTTACAAGCGCAGGGCAATGCTGAAACTGATGCAGAATAAAGCAGATTGTCCTAAAAATAAGCAAACGATACACAAATAGTGAAAAAACCGTTGACGCATTCGATTTAGGCAGTAGAATGCGTCGGCACTGGATGCGGGAATAGCTCAGTGGTAGAGCACAACCTTGCCAAGGTTGGGGTCGCGAGTTCGAATCTCGTTTCCCGCTCCAAATTTTTTGGCGGGTTGGCAGAGTGGCTATGCAGCGGATTGCAAATCCGTGGACCTCGGTTCGACTCCGGGACCCGCCTCCAAAAAAAATCCCCCCGATGCCCGGGTGGTGAAATTGGTAGACACAAGGGATTTAAAATCCCTCGCTGGCAACAGCGTGCCGGTTCAAGTCCGGCCCCGGGCACCATTTAAAATCAAGCACTTAGCTTAATCCCCCAACACAACCAAAACCTACTGTGGAAGATGGTTGTGGAAGATAACCACCGTAAACCCCTTAATCCTGCATTGCTCTTCAATTCTTGCTCCTTATCTGGCAACCTTAGTTATGCGCTGAACATGTGCTTAGCGGCGAAAGCTTGTTAACTACCAAGGATGCTGATGATGAATATAAACATGACACTGTACGGACAGTTGGTTTTGCTGACACTCGTGATCACGGGTATCGTGGCTTACTATTTGGCAAAGCGAAAAACCACAACACCGATTGCGACAACGATTATTGTGATGGTGGCATCGGTGATCCCACCGTTAGCGCTCATTATGTTGTTTGCTCTCACCCTTAAAAACGATAGGGCGAATAGTAAGGTGCCAAGCTAAGCTCGGTAAACCTTCGCGCCAAAGCCTACGTAATATGCTTATGAATGAATTCGCTCCAAGGCGTTTAGCGATATGTGGGGCGTGATGAGCTAGGTAGGAGTGGTATGCCAAACAATCCAATGCATGACCCAAGATTTAGCGATGCTGAACTTTCTCGTATTATTGAAATGGCGTGGGAAGACCGCACACCTTTTGAAGCGATTGAGTTCAACTATGGTTTATCTGAACCGCAAGTAATCAACCTTATGCGCAGTCAATTAAAAGCAAAAGCCTTCAAAAATTGGCGGGCGCGGGTGACGGCCAGAACCAGTAAGCATCAAGCGCTACGCAATCCCGCCATCGATCGTGGTTATTGCCCGACGCAATACAAACCTAAGTAGTTAGGCTGTCATCTCGGTGGCATCAAACGCCAAAGTGCTCAGCGAGGCTCACCAAGCTCGTGAGCTGCAGGTCTGGTTCAAGATCCGGCCATGGATCCAGTTGTTGCGCCTCGGAACGCTTAATCCAAGCGCTCCGCATGCCTGCTGATTTGGCACCTAACACATCAAAACTATTACTCGAGATTAGCCAAGCTTGCGCTGCAGATACTCCGGCACAGCGCATAAAATATGCATAAACTGCCGGATCGGGCTTGAAAGCACGCATATTTTCTACACTGACAATACCTTGTAGTAGCTCAGTTAATTTAGCTTGTGTGAGCAATTGCTGCACGGCAGCTTGACTGCCGTTGGAGAACGCATAACAGGGGATGCCGGCGGCAGCAAAACGCTCTAACCCGGCGCGCGCGTCAGCGAAGGCGGGCAGGCGGGTGTACAACTCCAGCAGGGCTTCGCAATTGGGCTCAGTAAGGGCGTTGTCATAGGCACCATTGACATACTTAAGTGCGCTTGTCGTGCACTCGCTAAAATCAACATAGCAACGCATAGCTGCGCGGCGAAAAGAATATTCGAGCTGCTTATCCCGCCACTGTTGCGAAAATAATTGGGCGCTTTGCTTGTCGCCTAAGTAGGACGTTAATGCATCAACCACCCCATGGGTATCAATGAGGGTGCCGTAAACGTCAAAAGCTAAGACAGGTTGCAGGGTGCTCAAAACAATCTCCTTTAGGGCCACAGGTGCGTCGGCGTTAGCTCAACCACTCACGTTGTAATTGGTGAAACACGCGCGTTAAGCGATCGAATTCTGGCGTTTTACCATGCCGTTGAAATTCACTTGTTATGGTCTGCTGCAGCTCAAATAATATTTCCCGATGATGGGGGGCTTTGATCAGACTTTGCAGCCAACCAACCATAGCAACCCGTTGGCCACGCGTGACGGTTTCTACTTGATGTAAATAATGACTAGGGTAAATCAGTATATCGCCTGCAGCAATCCGCCAACTCCGGGTGCCACTGGTGTCTTCGATACTCAATTCGCCACCGTCGTAATCTGCTAACGCACTCAGACCAAGGGTAAATGATAAGTCGGTACGAATGCCTTGCATCCAGCTATCGTCAACGTGCCAACCGTAACTGTCGCCAATCCCGTAACGATTCAAGCAACAACGACCAAACTGTTTCGGCCGAGCCACTTGATAGAACTCTGGGTGTTGCTGCAATTTATCTAAAATCAGCTTCAGTATGGCCTGCGCCTGCGGGTCATGTTCGGCTTGGCTATTTTGTTTGACTGTCACCGCCGCATAGCCTGCAGATTGTTTGCCATCGTGAAATGTCACATCAGTTAATTTTTGTTGAATAGCGGCAACGACGCCCGAGTCTAGTACTTGTTCAAGATAGATGATCATGTTAGATTGAGAATAGTTATCATTTGAGTGTGTGAGTGAGTGTAGCATTACACTGCCACTGACGCACGTAGTCAAACGAGGAGTTTATCAGCATGGCAATGAGTGAAAAACGGAAACATTGGTCAGCGACTATGATCGCATCTTCAGTTGTCGGTGCCTTATCTGTAACAGGTACAGCGTTCGCAGCACCAGTTCAGCCGGCGGTTGAAGCGGCATCAGGTCACTATCTTGCAGCGCCACAAGCCATGGGCGAGGCGGAAATGGTGTCTGCGACTATCGACTTAAATACCAATGATGCGGCGTTTTTAGCGCAATTAGGGCTCATTCGTGGGCATTTATGGGTCGGTATGAAATTGTATGAACAAGGCCATATTGCTATGGCTAAAACGCATATGAAACACCCCGGTGATGAGTTGTATGCAGGGCTGGAGTCCGCCTTTAGCGCGCGCAACTTGCCAGGCTTTGCGACCGAATTAACGGCGCTGGCCAACGCAGTGAATAATGATGCGCCTAAGACTGAGATTCAAACTGCCTATACCGAGTTAAAGCAAGCTATCGCTGCCAATGAACCTGTGGCGCAGATGAGTGCTAAAGCGTTGTTTTTGAGTATTGCCAGCATGTTGTCGGTGGCTGGCGAAGAGTACGCCATTGGCATCAAGTCGGGCGAAGTGGCAAATGTCCATGAATATCAAGATGCGCTGGGTTTCACTGAAATTGTATTAGAACGTCTGGACAACCTAAATAGTGAGCAGCAACAACAAGCTGCAGCTGAAATTAATCAAGTTCGTGAGCGTATTATTGGCTTGCGTGAGTTATGGCCAACCACAACACCAAGTGGCCGCTTGAGCGGGGATGCGAGTGCGATTTATGGTGCCGCCGCAGAAATCGAATTAACTGCGCTGAGCATGTAAGTGGCCATCATGCTTCTTGCTGCGTAAATAAATAAGGCGATGTGACTTGTAAAGCTGGTTTCATCGCCTTATTTTATAGGTATATGCATTTATGAGCCGCTGAGTTATTCCATTGATGTCGTCGCAGCCGTGGTTAAATCAAATCATGATCCGCTTTGTGCTCATCGCGGTTCTTGGTTTGTGGCTGCAAGCACCTCATCCGCAAGCGCTGCATCAAGATGTTGCGTATCTAACCCCACTCGCGGATCAACAATCGGTTCCACCCAGTACCGATAATAGCGACACCCCAGAAGCTATCATTATTGCGGTCACCGAACCGCTGCAACAAGTTAAAACAGCGCTCCCCCAGCTCACTAGTGCGGCTCATATCCAGCTTGCCTTTGCGCTGGCACAAATTCGAGCACCCCCAGCCGTATTCCTTTAATTTCTGAATTTTTAATACTCGAACTTCGAAAGTTCCCACAGGTAGGGCCTAGAGCCCCAGTTTTTGCCGATGTGTCATGCGTTGTGCAGTACGCAATCAGCAAGCATTAAAGGATACGAACATGCCATTTTTTCATTCCATTGAGCAAGCCCGTGCGCTCACCAGCGATAGCTATGCGCTGGAGTCAGCCGCAGTGAAGCCTTTGTCTGTCCAGCGAATTGACTGGCACCAACCAGCCCAACGAGTGGTCGAATATTTCCAACAACAACGGAGCGCTTTTATCCGTGTGAGTCCATCTAGCTCACTACAGGAAACCGAACAACGGTTGTTACAAGCTCATGTAAGACAAGCTCTAGTGGTGGGGCATCATCAAGAATTACTCGGGTTGCTCGCCTTACATCAATTACATTCGCGTCGCAGCGTGGTACTGGCCGAACAGACTCAACGTCCTTGGGCAGCGCTTGAGGCCAGCGACTTAATGGTAAATTTAAAGCAGCTACCTGTGATTCCACAGACAGCGCTGCAGGATGCGACCATTGGCGATGTGGTGGCAACCATGCAGCAATTTGGTAGTGATTATGTGTTGGTGAGTGAGGCACGCACCATTATTGGCCTGGTACATTCAATTACTATCGCCGAGCGAACGGGTGAATCTGTGCGACTTTACCATCGCGCGTCTTCATTTGGCGAAATAGTCCAAGCGGTTCGCCATCCTGAGTGGCTAACAGCAGACTAGTCTTGGCGTTGTAACCATTTACTGAACGCAACAATGGGTACCGGTTGTTGCGTTCTTTTTTTCACAAATAAGCTCAGCATTTGTTTGGTTGGCAGGGCAGCATCGTGCAGTGCCACTAGCGTCTGTAACTGCGGATGCGCCAAAAATTGCAGGTAGACTAGGGTGGCTGTCTGCGGTTGGAGTAATAAATCCACGGCCATTGTCATCGCCTTGGTGTCAATCACGCGGAGCAAGTCGTTTGGTGCAAGTTGCGCTTGAAAATTAAGCCACCAACTCGATTGATTTGGTACCAACCATTCATAATCAGCTAGTTCACGACGTTCCTGGGCAACCGGAACTAAGGTTAATTCAGTTAAAGGCGTTGCGGTAATTTGGCGATCGCGTAGACGCGAACTGGCGATGACCATATCAACACCTTCGTGTTGCAGCTGCTCAATGGCCTTCGCTGCTTCTGTACTCTCCAACTGCATTGGAATATCGATGAACGACAGTTTAATATGCGGATAAATACTATAAAAAGCAGCTAATTTCGGGGCGAGCCACCAACGTAGCCACTCATTTGATAACGCAATTTTTAACGTCGTAATGGTGGCATCACCAACGTCTTGGGTTTGCTCGATAAGTCTGTTCAAACTCTCAAAAATACGCTGTAATTCAGGGGCCAGTCGTTGTCCTGCCGGGGTGAGGGCATGTAACCGATTGTCACGCTGGAATAAGCGCGTACCTAGTTGCGCTTCAAGGGTTTGGATCTGACGCGTAATTGCCGACTGCGACACACCTAATTGCTGCGCTACTTGTTTGAAACTGCCGGCATAAGCGGCAGCAGCGAATACGCGCAGTGCATTGAGGGACGGATGTTTGTCTGACATGCTCAACCTTGATTTTGATAAATACAAACTAAGTTAACTATAACGCAATTTAAGCCAAATCAAACAAACTTTACGCTAATACCTTTAGGTTAATACATAGGAATTAAATTTGGTGATGCCGTATCTAGCTGAATTCATCACGATTGCTACCTTACACCTTCTTGCAGTGGTTTCGCCGGGTCCTGATTTCGCGGTCGTAACCCGCTATGGATTACATTATGGTCGCCGATTAGGTCGTTGGGTGAGCCTAGGCATCGGCACCGGCATCTTACTTCATGTGGCGTATTCTCTGCTTGGTGTGGCGGTGCTGGTACATCGTTATCAATGGATCTATCTCACTGTATTGGTCATTGGTGGTAGTTATCTCGGCTGGTTAGGTTGGCAAGCTATTCGCGCCCAACCGCGAGTTGCGCCGGCGCTGGAAACGACAACTGCAGCTGTTGGCGCGACCATAACGCCGTTGCGTGCGTTCGGTATCGGGTTTCTCACTAATGGTCTGAATGTGAAAGCGACGCTGTTTTTCTTTATGCTGTTTAGCTCCGTGATTGCACCAACCACGCCGCTAGTTGTTAAAACGGCTTATGGATTATATCTGGCGGCGGCCACCGCCATTTGGTTTGTGACGCTCACGTACTTATTAACCTGGCCACCTATGTATCGACGTATTTGGCGTTATAGCCACTGGGTAGATCGCGCCATGGGCGCTTTATTGTTGCTCTTGAGTGGGCATATATTTTGGCAATTTTTGCACTATTTTTAGCCGCTATCTAAGCGCGAAGTTTGCTATAATCGCGCTGGAGTAAATTAGCCGTTGGACTTTTAATTTCATGCAACTATTTGTAAACGATCTCACTGTCATCGATTTCTCATATTTGTGCCCCCAGCGAGGCATAGTCGGTGAAAGCTGGATCGTCGATATTATTTTAGATGGTGCGCTTAACGAGCAATCAATGGTGCTTGATTTTGGTCGTGTTAAGAAGCAGATCAAAGCCATTATCGATCGCGCCGTTGACCATAAACTCGCGGTACCGGCTGAGCATTCTTATACCAAAGTCACCCACGCAGATGATGACAGCCACTATTGGGTCGATTTCTTGCGTCCGCAACACAAATCGATTCACTTGTTTTGCCCGGCAGACGCCTTTGCGTTTATTGATGCCGACGACGTGAACATCGACACGGTAACAGACTACTTATGTGCTGTGATCAGGCGTGAATTGCCCGAGAACATTGCCGGTTTACAGCTCCATCTGCGGCCCGAGGCTATTGATGGTAATTTTTATCATTACACCCATGGCTTGAAGAAACATGACGGTAATTGTCAGCGCATTGCTCATGGACATCGTTCACGCCTTGTCGTGCACCTTGATGATGCGCGAGTACCGCAGGTTGAACACGAATGGTGCGAACGCTGGCGTGACATTTATCTAGGATCTACGGAAGACAAAGCTGATCTTGAGGCGCTAACACGCTCGCCTGAGGCCCATATTTGTAGCGCTTCAAGTCATGTTGCATACAGCTATTTGGCAGAGCAAGGCCGGTTTGAGTTATTGGTGCCAGCCGCCGAAAACTATGAGATCCCGACTGACTCAACGGTAGAATGTATCGCCGAATACTTAGCGGTGCGGATCAAACAGGCGCATCCGCAGCAGCGTGTACGCGTAACCGCCTTCGAAGGCGTCGGTAAAGGAGCCATAGGTTATGCATAATCTCCTCAGCAAATTATTACTGCTGCTAGCCGGGTCGGTGGTGGCAGTGTCGGCGTTCGCTGCGACACCCAAGATAGAGCTACGTGGCGAACTCACCCAAGGTGCGCTCATTGTTGGTAAAACCCAGCCAGGTACCAGTATTAGCCTAAATGGAGTCGCATTAACGCAAACTCCAGCGGGTGAATTTGTGTTCGGTTTCGGACGCGATGCAGCACTGGAACAGCAGTTGGTTTTGGAATTCCCATCGGGCGAGCAAGTCGTCCGCAAGTTAACCCTGCAACCTCGCGAGTATCGTATCGAACGCGTAGATGGGGTGCCACCGGCCACCGTCAATCCGGATCCTGAACAAGTCGCGCGCTCGCAAGCCGACGCACAGAAAGTGCGCGCAGCACGGGCAACACGCTCAGCCAGAACTGATTTTCTTACCCCAATTTTAAGCCCGGCAGCAGGGCGCTTTAGTGGCTTTTATGGCAGCCAGCGGATCCTCAATGGTGAGCCGCGTCAGCCACACTTCGGACTTGACGTTGCGGCGCCCACAGGCACTCCGGTGGTCGCGCCTTGGCCTGGGCGGGTGGTTTTAGCCGTGCCGGATATGTTTTTTTCAGGTGGTACCCTCATTATCGACCATGGTTATGGCGTCACCACCACTTATATCCATTTAGATAAAATTTGGGTTGAGGTCGGTCAAACCATTGCCCAAGGCGAGCGGGTTGCTGATATTGGTGCCACTGGCCGGGTCACGGGTCCTCATCTTGACTGGCGCGTCAATTGGCAAGACGAGCGTTTAGATCCGAATTTATTGCCGACGCTATTCAACCAGCAGCCATTTACTGAGCAATAAAAGCCGGAGCTAAGCGACCGTCACCTCATCAGGTTATTCGAAGCCAGCGGGCAGCAAGCGTTTTATCGACAATTTTCAATTGCCGAGAGCTTGCAACCGGCGCGTGCCAGCGAATATCTACGCTGAACAATTCATCGCGGCGAAACGCATGAATACGTGTCATCTGTTCAGGTTGGAATCTGCCTAGCACTTCTTTGACGTTGCTCTCTTGTACCGCTAAATAATCAATCGCAATGATCCGATCGCCGGCTGCTAACCCGGCCTCATGGGCCGCTTCGTTTAAAAACACATGAGTCAGTTCTAAGCCCAGTGGGGAGCCCTTATATTTGGCCCCAAGCTGCACTGGTAAAGATTCTTTCACTGGTTTGCCGTTATAGCTATTGTCATCGCTTGGCACCACGCACTGCAACTCCACGCCGACACTGGCCAGCAGTTCAGCTAGTGGCAGCCGCTCAGTAGTGTAGAGTGCGCGCTTTAGCATCGCCGCGATATCATCGCGCTGCTGATCGATAAAATACTGAATCACAGTGTCATCATCGGTGCCAATACTTGTCACGCCATAGGCCTGCCATAACTGCCGCATGACATCACCTAGGGTGATTGACGATGCACCTGATTGGCGCAGCATAATATCGATACAAAGGCCAATCAGGCCGCCTTTTGCGTAATAGCTCACAATAGCATTGGGCGCATTTTCATTTTGCTGATAAAACTTGGTCCAGGCCAAAAAGCTCGATTCAGTGACGGTTTGGCGCTGATGCCCTAGGCCACGTTCAACCCTTGCAATAGCTTCGCCAACACACTGCAGGTAGCTCTGCGCATCGATGAGTCCGGCTTGGTGTAAGACATAATCGTCAAAATATGACGTCATGCCTTCATAAAACCATAATTGCTCTGTGTATTGCTCATGCTGCAATTGATAGGGCAGGAATGCTTTTGGTTTTAATGACTTCACGTTCCAGCTATGGAAGTACTCATGACTACACAAGCTTAAAAACACCCGGTAATCAGCCTCAACCTGAGTCGTCTTTACGGTGGCTAGATCTTTGCGCGAGCACATCAGTGCCGTTGAATTACGATGCTCAAGACCACCGAAGCCTTTGCCAAGCACCATGGTTAAAAACCAATATTCAGCAAAGGGGGCTGGTTCACCAAATAACGTCAGTTGCTGTTCGCAAATCTTGGCTAAATCTGCGGTGATACGGTCCATATCAGCATAATGCTTACCAACCAGAACCAGATGATGGGGGATCTCACCGACCTCGAAAGAGGCAATGGTTAACTCACCAAGCAACACCGGATAATCAATTAGGGCATCATAATTGGGCGCACTAAAACTTCCTGCACGCCAGACATCGCCCGCAATTCTCGGCATACCGGTCGCAATTTTCCAATGAGCAAGACGAGCAGGTAGTACAATATCAACCTGACAAGGTTCATCGGTCTTGCCAGTCACAGCCAAACACAGCGCGCTGTGGTTAAAAAAGCCCCAGAATTGATCTAGGTATGCGGTACGAACCGATAGATCCCAGGCGTAAACACGATAATTTATTCTGACTGCTTCACCATTGGTCTCAAGTTGCCAGGTTTGTTTGTCGATAAGTTGAATAGGCAATTGTTGCTGAGGTTGCGCGGCAGAGACTGCGCGAAGATCGCTGATATGTTTGGCGAAGTCACGGATCATATAGCTACCAGGCAGCCAAGCGGGTAACTGAAGCTGTTGCTGTGGACTCGGCGCATCGATAGATATTTCGACCTCAAATTGATGACCGTGGCTATCGATTGGTGTTATTTTGTAGCGCAACACATCACACTCCCAATAATTGGTGAACTGCAGTAGCCCGAATTTAACCAGAAGCCATGACGATAAGGAAGCGTGCTCAGTGGATGAATTGAAAAAAATATTTGAGTTACCGGTTGGCGCTCGGGTCGAGGTACAGGTCAACAAGACGTCAGTACCGCTTAGGTTTCAAACCGAGTTCGTCGGCATTAGTAAACGTCGTTGGTTTATCGTTGCAATGCCTGATGCCCGTCGGTTCGGCGATATGCGTGATGCCATCTATGACGGCGTTGCCGTGGTGGTGCGCTTTGTTCTGGAAGGCGATTTAGGGGAAGTGCTGGCATTTCGTAGTGATATAGAATTTATTATTAACCATCCGACCAAATTGTTATTCATCGACATGCCGCAAATTGTCGAGAGTCGCCCTATCCGTAGCGATAAACGATTTGAAACACGGCTGCCAGTCACCATCACGAAACTTGCCGGTGGTCCTACTGACCACAAAGGGTTAGTTCTAGATTTATCGATGAGTGGTTGCCAATTGGTGATTGCGGATGAAGTCGTTGATACCGAAAAAGATAGTCATATTGATCTTAATTTTAAGTGGCTCGACCAAGACATTACGGTAAACGGTATCGTCCGAGATGTCCGAATTACCGATACGGATGAGCAACAACGAACTCAGTTTGGCATTCAGTTTATCCGCCAGCGTGGTGGCGACGATATCAAGGAATTATTTAAAGCTGCCTTGATTGATATCGATCAAATATAGAGTCCTGACGAATGACGCAGTGGAGTAATAGCTGGCCAATGTCCCAATTGGCGAAATTAAAGTGGCTGGTGGAAGAGCGCAACCGCTTCTTTTGGGTGTTGCAAGCTGCAGGGTGGTTTGGTTACGCGTTAGTGCACTACATTGGCTCGTTGATGCATGAAATGCGCGACATTTATGCCCTCATCATTTTACTCGGCGCCTATGCCGGCTTCCTACTTACCGTGCCGCTGCGCTACATTTATCGGCGAATTTGGGACCTAAAACCCTGGCAACTGGTGTTAGTTGTGTTGGCCGCTTCTTATACTAGCGCAGCCACGTGGGCAGTGATCGACAATACTACTTATTGGGAAATTTATCGGTTTGGATTTCGCCCGGAAAGTAATTGGTTTTATTTTAAAAACTCCCTAGCAAAATTCTACATTATGCTAAGTTGGTCGGGCTTGTACTTCGGCATTAAATACTATCAGATGCTGCAAGATGAAAAACGTAAGGCGTTGGTGGCAACCGCAATGGCGCATCAAGCCCAACTCAAAATGTTGCGCTATCAACTTAATCCACATTTTCTGTTTAATACCTTAAATGCCATTTCAACCTTGATTATGTTGAAAGAAAACCATTTGGCAAACCAGATGATGTCGAAATTGAGCCACTTTTTGCGCTTTTCGCTGGACAACGAGCCGATTAAGAAAATTGAATTAACCAAAGAAATCGACGCCTTGTTACTTTACTTAGATATTGAGAAGGTGCGGTTTGATGACCGTTTAAAAGTGTCGATAGATATTGATGAGCTCGCTCGTAAAGGTCTGGTGCCTAGCTTGATCCTGCAACCATTGATCGAAAACTCCATTAAATATGCAATTGCAAAATTAGAAACCGGTGGCGAGATCATCATTCGCGCTGTGGTCGATGGTGATGATTTAATTTTAACGGTGTCGGACAACGGGCCTGGCTCTAAAGTACCGCCAGCAGAGCTTTTGGCACAAGGTGGTGTCGGCTTAATGAATACCCGAGATCGGCTTGAGGCCTTGTATGGAAAGCATTACTCCTTTACATTGAGTGCCAACGAACCGACGGGCTTACGAATAGAATTACGTATGCCATTTGAGCAGGTGAACGCTACATGACAACCACAATAAAAGCGATCATAGTTGACGATGAATCATTGGCGCGACGCGGGCTTGAACTGCGTTTGCAGGAACTACCTCAAGTTGAGGTTGTGGCCAGTTGCGCTAGTGCCACCCAAGCGCTTGAGGATATCTGCACACAGCAGCCAGATATCGTATTCCTTGATATTCAAATGCCAACCATGAATGGTTTTGAGATGATCCGAGCGCTACGTTCACGGATGCAGCAGATGCCGTTGGTGGTATTCGTCACTGCTTATGACCAGTATGCGATTAAAGCTTTCGAAGTACGAGCTATCGACTACTTACTCAAACCCGTCGATAGTGATCGTTTAGTACAGACCATTGAGCGTTCCTTGCGCATCATTGCTGAGCGTCAGCAACAACAGCAACAAGACAAACTCATCAATCTGGTGGCTGAGGCCACTGGTGAGGATTGCGAGGCTATTTTAAAGCGTTTGGCGAGTGGCGAGGATTTAACCGGTGGTCGTTATCCTGATCATATCGCGATTAAAGAAAGTGGTGAGATAACCCGAGTGGCTATTAACGCTATTGAATGGGTTGATGCGGCAGGAGATTACATGTGTATCCATGCCAAAAATGAAACCCATATCTTGCGGCGTACGATGAAAGAATTGGAGCAAGAGTTAAACCCTCAGCGTTTTCAAAGGATCCATCGCTCTGCCATTGTGAATATGGAGCATGTCGAAAAATTATGTAGCCGCCAAAATGGTGAATATCACTTGGTGCTACGCAACGGCAAAGAATTAAAAGTAAGCCGAAGTTACAAAGACCGTATTAAAAAATTGATCCTTAATGCTTAACTGAGCGTTCAGCTAACTATAAAAGTAGGCTGAGGATTTAATATGCAGTGTATGCGTCGTTTAGGAATCGTCATCGTTACCGCTATGGTTACCTTGATGGGCTGTTCGTCCCAGCTTGGGTATCGTTTTGCGGATACCTTTATTGCTTGGCAAGTAGACGACTACGTCACCCTTAATAGCACGCAAGACGACCTGCTGATGGGAGAAATCAAAACCCTCCATTATTGGCATGCGACCTCTGAACTACCGCGTTATCGCAACAGTTTGCTCATGCTACGCGACGCCATTGCCACGCAAACTTTCGATGAAACCACTTTTGCGAACTTAACCCAAGATGCTTGGTATTTTTGGGACCGAGTGCGTGAGCAAACTTTACCCTTAGCGTTGCAGCATTTACCCAAGCTTACCCCAGGCCAGGTGGATGAGCTTACTAACAACATGCAAGTGAAGATTGACGAGCGAGCCGAGCGACGTGCGGAACGGCTAGCGGAAATGACGCCTGACGAGCGTGTCACGGAGCAACGGGATGAACTTGAAGGTGATGTGCGCGAGTGGATAGGGCGGTTATCGGCGAAGCAACGCGGTATCGTGGCGGATTGGGTTGCCGCACAACAAGCCAATGGTGAGCTTTGGTTAGCCTATCGGCAAGCGTGGCTTGACGAGTTCAAGGCGGTGCTGAAAGCAGGTCCCCAATCAGCTGATTATACAACCCGCATCGAAACCTTGATTCGCCATCCGCAGACGTTTGAAAGTCCTGAGTTAACTGAGATCCGTGCGGCCAATAGTAAGGTTAATCAAACCTACACACTTATTATGTATCAAACCTTGAGTGAGCGGCAACGCGCTCGAGTGCTGGAGCAGCTGGATGATTATCTTGCTGACCTTGACGATATCATTGCGGAGTTCGAAGGGCGTGATAAGCCGGAAAACTAACCGACGCCCGTTGTAGAGCGTCGGTCGGCAGAGCTAATTTAAGCAACCGTAATAATTTTACAGGTGTTGGTTGAGCCCACAGTTTCCATCACGTCGCCATGTGTGAGGATGACCAAGTCACCGCTTTCAATATGGCCGCGTTGTTTCACCATTTCGACCGCATCCAATACCAACCGCTCAGGACGGCTTTTGGTCGAATCAAAGGCAATCGGATACACGCCTCGATACAACGCGCATTTTGACCGGCTAGGTGCATGCCGAGAAAGAGAGAATATAGGTAGGGTTGAGGTGATCCGCGACATAAGCTTGGCGGTAAAACCTGACTCGGTCAGCGCGATAATGGCTTTTACGCCAGCCAAATGCGTTGCTGCGTACATTGCGGCCATCGCAGCGGCTTCCTGAATACTGTTAAACATTTCTCGCAAACTCGCATCATCGAGCTGACCGCTCGGATGGGTTTCTGCACCACGACAAATTTCAGCCATTGCCCGTACCGTTTCTACCGGGAACTTACCAGCAGCGGTTTCAGCTGACAGCATTACTGCATCGGTACCATCAAGCACGGCGTTGGCAACATCCATAACTTCAGCACGAGTTGGCATTGGATTTTCAATCATCGATTCCATCATTTGGGTCGCCGTAATCACCACTTTGTTCAACTGGCGTGAGCGTTCGATAATTTTTTTCTGTTTGCCGACTAATTGAGCATCACCAATTTCAACCCCAAGATCACCACGGGCAACCATCACCGCATCGGAAGCACGAATAATGTCATCAAGCGCCTCATCGGTTGCTACGGCCTCGGCGCGCTCAATTTTAGCGCACAACGCACCATGCCCACCGGCCTCGCGTAGCAGCTGCCGCGCTAACTGCATATCATCGCCACTGCGGGGGAAACTCACCGCCAAATAATCTACGGCAATTTTAGCTGCGGTTAAAATATCGGCGCGATCTTTATCAGTTAATGCCGCCGCTGATAAGCCGCCGCCTAAACGATTAATGCCTTTGTTATTAGAGAGTTTGCCGCCGACGGTTACTTCAGTGTGGATTTGGCGGCCTTCAACTGCCATCACTTTCAACTGCACGCGGCCATCGTCAAGTAACAGAATATCGCCCATTTCGACGTCGTCCGGCAGTTCTTTGTAATCAATACCAACTGCTTGCTGATCGCCAGCCTCTTTATCTAATTGCGCATCGAGGGTAAAACGATCGCCAATGGCGAGGGTGATAGGGCCGTCACGAAAGCGCGAAACCCGTATTTTAGGGCCCTGTAGGTCGCCCAGGATTGCCACGTATTTTTGCTGCTCCGCCGCAAGTTCGCGAACCAAGTTAGCGCGCCGAATATGATCGTCAGCGTGGCCGTGAGAGAAATTCAGCCGTACCACGTTAGCGCCAGCGGCGATAAGCTGCCGCAATACCTCAGGTGAATCGGTGGCGGGTCCGAGTGTGGTGACAATTTTGGTACGACGTAACATGGGGGCTCCTGCTAATTATTCTGGCTTAATGTAAGCGCTTAAGCTTACCACAACTCAAGCACGGCTCGCCTAATTTTACGCGTTTGCGGATGACAAATTCGCGTTGATGTTGGCGTCCTGCGGGGTTTTTCATTACAATAGCGCGACTTTTGTCTGTCGCTGCTTGAGCCACACCCACGTGCGTTGCCGCAAGCGTCCAATAAATTATTCACCGTAAGGGTTTTTCGATATGTCTGACACGCAAGATCAAACATTAAAGAGCTGGCAAGAACGCCAAGAATACGCGGAAATGATGCAGCCATTATTGGGCCGTCTATATCGTAACAGCGGGGTCGAAATTCTGGTTTACGGGCGTAGCTTACTCAATGTTTCAACTATCAACATTATCAAAGCCCATCGTTTGATCCGCCGCCATGAAGGCGAAAAATTGCGCTTGCGTGAGAGCTATCCGTTTTTGGAAGCCATGAGCAAAATGACGCTCGCACCCGCTCGAGTCGACTTAGGTAAGTTGGCGTTCAATTATTTGCATAAAAATAAAGCACAAGGCCGAGATATTGAAACTTACATCCGTGAAGAGCTAGCGGATATTATTGATAAAGCGGATGAAATTCCTGCCCAAGATATCGTGCTTTATGGCTTTGGCCGGATCGGTCGATTGTTGGCACGGCTATTAATTGAGCGCAACGGTAGTAATAATAAAATGCGGTTGCGGGCCATTGTCGTGCGTGGTGGACGTGACGGCGATCTCGAAAAACGTGCGAGCTTATTGCGGCGCGATTCGATTCATGGGCCATTCAATGGGTCGATTACCGTTGACGAAGAAAACAGCTCAATTAAAGCCAACGGTACCAGCATTAAGGTTATTTATTCGGATGGACCTGATCAGGTCGATTATACCCAATATGGTATTAACGATGCCATCGTCATTGACAACACCGGCATTTGGAAAGATGAAGCGGGCCTTGGTTTACACCTAAAATCTAAAGGGGTGAAGAAGGTACTGTTAACGGCGCCGGCAAAAGGTAGCATCAAGAACATCGTACATGGCGTAAATCATAAGGACATTCTTCCTGAAGACCTTATTTTGTCAGCGGCAAGCTGTACTACCAATGCCATTACGCCGGTCCTGAAAGTGATTAATGACCAGTACGGTATTCGCAACGGTCACGTCGAAACCGTGCATTCTTACACCAACGATCAAAACCTGATTGATAATTACCACAAAGCCGATCGCCGTGGTCGTTCAGCACCATTAAATATGGTGATTACTGAAACTGGCGCGGCAAAAGCGGTGGCTAAAGCCTTACCAGAGTTGGCGGGCCGCTTAACTGGTAATGCGATTCGGGTGCCAACGCCAAATGTATCGATGGCGATTATGAATTTGAACCTGAACAAGAGCTCAGATCGTGACAGCATGAACGAATTTTTGCGTGAGGTAGCACTGCACTCAGATCTGCAAGCTCAGATCGACTTTACTGCATCCACGGAAATTGTCTCCAGTGACTTGGTTGGCTCCCGTCACGCTGGCGTGGTCGATTCACAAGCGACCATTGTCGACGGCGACCGTACCGTATTATATGTATGGTATGACAATGAATTTGGCTACAGCTGCCAAGTTATTCGGGTTGCAGAAGAAATGGCCGGACAAAAAATCCTTAATTTGCCAAACTAAAATGAAAAGCGCTCTTCGTGAGCGCTTTTTGCGTTTTATGTAGAACTTAAATTAATTAAATAAAAGGGCAGCAGCATGCATATTTCCGCACAATTTGACAGCGGCAACATAGAAGTTCTTGAAGCAACGACACCTGAGAATATTCGCTTAAATATTCGTCAAGATCACCAGTCTGATTTCTATCAATGGTTTCATTTTAAACTTTATGGTGAAGCTGGAATTGAGCATGTTATGCATCTGGAGAATGCTGGTAATGCAGCTTATCCAAAAGGTTGGGAAGATTACTCAGCGCTCGCATCATACGACCGTGAAACCTGGTTCCGGGTACCCACCAGCTACGATGGCAAACGTTTAACCATTACCCACACCCCCGACCAAGAAAGTGTCTATTACGCTTATTTCATTCCCTATTCATATGAACGCCATCAAGACCTAGTACAGTGGGCGCAGCAGTCGATGGATTGTCAGCACGTCTTACTGGGCCAAACCCTCGATGGTCGCGATATCAACCTGCTCGTTATCGGTGAGCCGGCGGATCATAAAAAATCGGTGTGGATTACTGGGCGTCAGCATCCCGGTGAAACCATGGCTGAGTGGTTTATGGAAGGGGTCTTGTCGCGCTTACTCGACGACGAAGACGGTGCAATGCGTAAATTATTGCAAGACCACGTGTTTTACGTTGTGCCGAATATGAACCCAGACGGTAGTGCTCGTGGCCATTTGCGTACTAACGCTGCGGGCGTCAACTTGAACCGCGAATGGGCAACCCCGAGCGTAGAGCGCAGTCCGGAAGTTTATTATGTATTGCAAATGATGCATCAAACGGGTGTCGATTTGTTTTTAGACGTGCATGGTGACGAAGGCCTTCCGTATAACTTCGTGGCCGGTTGCGAAGGCATTCCAAGTTATGATGAGCGCCACGCCAGCTTAGAAAAAGCATTTAAAGACGCGTTGTTGGCGATAACGCCAGAATTTCAAACCGAATATGGCTATGAACTAGATGCCCCCGGGGAAGCTAACTTAACCATCGCTTGCGCGGCGGTCGGAGAAGCGTTTAAATGCCTAGCGTATACTATTGAAATGCCGTTTAAAGATAATGCGAATTTGCCAGATGTAGACTATGGTTGGTCGGTCAACCGTTGTCGCCAGTTTGGCGCAGATGTGATGAGTGCTGTATACGCTGTCGCACCAAAACTGCGTGCTTAAGCGAAGCTTAGCAGGTAGTGACAACCAATTTTTTAATGAAGTAGATGACAACAATAACAACCTCAACAATTGATTGAGGCGAGGGGGACTTTGTGGACGCCATTAATAACTTTTTGCTGCTGCTTGATAGCTATTTAGGCTCAGCAGCTTACTTTCCATACTTACTACTTGGCGTGGGTTTATTTTTCACGTTGTATTTAGGTTTTCCACAATTACGCTTTTTTGGTCATGCGTGGAAAGTCGTTACTGGTAAATTTGATAAAAAAGGAACCCCAGGCGATACCTCACACTTTCAAGCGCTCTCGACTGCACTATCGGGTACAGTTGGTACCGGTAACATCGGTGGCGTTGCACTGGCTATCTTTCTAGGTGGCCCAGCCGCGTTGTTTTGGATGTGGATTACCGCATTCTTGGGGATGACGACTAAATTTGTCGAGGTTACCTTATCGCATAAATACCGAGTTAAAACCGAAGATGGCACTATGGCAGGCGGACCTATGTATTACATGGATCGGCGCTTGAATATGAAATGGTTGGCGGTGATTTTTGCGATTGCCACGGTCATTAGCTCATTCGGTACTGGTAACATGCCGCAGATCAACAATATTGCGGTGAGCATGGAAGCCAGCTTTGGCATCGAGCCAATGCTAACCGGCGGGGTACTGGCGATTGCACTGGCCATGGTCATTATTGGTGGGATCAAACGAATTGCAGCGGTCACCTCTAAAATTGTGCCGTTTATGGCCGCCATCTACATTTTAGGTTCTCTGAGCGTTATTTTTTACAACGCAGAGAATTTATGGCCTTCAATTGTTGCGGTGTTCTCTGACGCATTTACCGGCTCAGCTGCTACTGGCGGTTTCTTGGGTGCAACCTTTGCTTATGCCTTCAACCGAGGCGTAAACCGCGGTTTATTCTCCAACGAAGCAGGCCAGGGTTCAGCACCAATTGCACACGCCAGTGCACGTGCAGATGAGCCGGTGTCTGAAGGTATGGTTTCGATTTTAGAACCCTTCATTGACACCATTATTATTTGTACACTCACCGGGCTAGTTATTTTGTCTTCAGGCGTGTGGACAGAGAAACATGAAAATACCTTTGCTCGAACTGATATGACCTTTATCGCCGGCAGTTATGATGATGCGGCAGCCGCTGATCGTGAAGCACTCTACCACTATCTAAACGACACCAAGGAAAATACCATTGGTACCTTTAGCGGCAGTATTGAAGTTGCTAACGGCAAAGCAGTCAGTAACGGCTACACCTTGTTACACGCGCGTTCAGTTGCGGAAAACGTGCGCTTTATTGTTGCTGGTGAAGACCCATATACTGGCGTTTTACGGGTTGAAAATGGGCAGCTGCGGAAAGATGATATTGTGGTGATTGGTGAGTCGTTGGTTCACTCAGCACCACTCACGTCACTAGCATTTGCCCGTGGATTTTTGGGTGAAGCCGGTGAATACATTATTCCACTGAGCTTGTTGCTATTCGCCTTTTCAACCGCCATCGCCTGGTCATATTACGGCGACCGAGCCATTATTTATTTAGTGGGGCAAAAAGGTGTGATGCCGTACCGTATTTTGTACGTTGCAGGCTTCTTTGTCGCATCTTTCGCCGACACCACAGTGGTATGGACGTTGTCCTATGTTGCGATTGTGCTGATGACGCTGCCTAACTTGCTCGGCTTAGTGCTGTTACGCAAAGAAATGAAGTCAACCGTGAAAGAGTATTGGGTTGATTTTGACAAATCTAATAAGAAGTAATGTTTAAACCACTTGAAGCCCGCCTCGAGCGGGCTTTTTCATGCCTGCGAAAGCGGCGCAGCGCTTGAATTTATCTGGAAAAGCCTTATATTGCTCCGAGAGTAGTAGCAAAAGAGTAGGTTATGGCACTAACGAACTGTCCAGCGTGTAATAAGCGCATATCGACCAAAGCCCCCCATTGCCAGCATTGTGGTTACGTGCCACAAGGTCAATCTAGCGAAGAGCTTGATAAAGAATGGGCGCGAGTACGCCAACACAAACGTGATAAGGCAAATCAATGGGCAATGTTATCACTGCTAGTGACCATTGCGGCGTTTGCCTATTACGCGTTGCAGCAGCCAGCACCGGAAAGCTTGCCTTTTAACCTTGCGGTGGGTTTTATGATTGCCGGCTTTATTACTTATATTATTGCGCGAGCACGGATTGCCTTGCTTGGTAAGAAACGTCGATAATGAAATTTGATGACTTAATCGCGACCATCACGCCCGCTACTTTTGAAAAGTTGCTCGCTGCTGTTGAAACGGGTCGGTGGCCCGATGGTGTGCAACTCTCGGCGAAACAACGTGATCATAGTTTGCAGCTTATTATTGCCTATCAAGCTCGCTATCTACCTGGCGAAGATTTATTTACCGTTGGTGCTGATGGCCAGCTCATTGTTAAGCCTAAAGCACAAGTAAAAGCTAGCCTAGAGCAAGCGATTGCTCGATTCTCACTAGTGCCTGAAGATTCACCCAAGAGTAACTCATGACGTCACAGTTTTATCAAGATTTATACCGCCAAGCACAAGCTATCACGGCAGATGAACCCAACTTAATCGCCAATTTAGCTAATCTCTCAGCCTTGCTATTCGAACAACTCGAACATGTAAATTGGGCTGGGTTTTATTTACTAGACCGTAGCGTAACTTCCCATCAGGAATTAATTCTGGGACCGTTTCAGGGCCGTGTTGCCTGTTTACGCATCCCATTTGGTAAAGGGGTTTGCGGTACTGCCGCGGCTACCCGCGCCACCCAGTTAGTTCATGATGTGCACGAGTTTCCGGGCCACATTGCATGTGATGCGGCCTCTAATGCTGAGGTGGTTGTGCCATTAATCGTGAATGACGAAGTGGTAGGGGTGCTGGATATTGATAGTCCGGTCACCGGCCGCTTTAATCAGGATGACGCTGCAGGGCTAAGCCTATTTGCGCAAGTTGCAATGCAGTTAAAGTGGTAATTTATGTTTCATGAGTTTGATGCACGAACTTATTTAGTGTCAGCCCATGAAATGGCATTTTTCGAGGGTGACGAGGAATTTGCAGCTGATCAAATCAATCAAATGCTATTTTTTATCGCCGATTTTAGTGATGAAGACGATACTTTAGTGTGCCTTGAGGAAGTCGTTCGCCGTATGCTGTTTACATGGATGGAGAATGATGACCTACTGGCCTTAGACAGCGACGATATGGCCACCTACGTGGAAGATGTGCTCGCTGAAGTTCGCCAACAGGATGATTTTACGGATGACTGAAACGTCAGAACCGATGCAGAACGACGCATCGAACCAACCAACCAAACTCTCTAGCAAAGCCGTTATTGCCTATTTGGCAGAGCAGTTCCCCGCGTGCTTTATTCTATCGGGTGAACCAAAGCCTTTAAAAATAGGTATCTTTGATGACTTAGCTCAGCGTTTGGCTGACGATGAAAAGGTCAGCAAAACTCGCCTGCGTACGGCGTTACGGCACTACACCAACAGCTGGCGTTATTTGCGCTGTGTGGTGGCAGGTAAAGAGCGCGTGGATTTAGATGGCCAAGCGGCTGGTGTGGTAGAAGCCGGACATGCTGAACATGCCAAAGACAGTTTGACGGAGAGTCGCGAGCAGGCGGCGAAGCGCAAAGCACCGCAAGCGAGAGTAGAATCAAACAACTCCGAAGCAAGCAAAGCTCGACCAGATCAGGCGCAAGACGCCCCGGCTGGCAAAGGCAAACCGCGGCAAGCAAAACCAGCACGCAAAAATCCGCCGAAGCGTAGTCAGTCTGGTAAGCCGAACAGCACGCCCAAGCCTGCGGCCGCAACCAAGCTTAAAGGTGCGGAACTTAACCAACTGAAAATCGGTCAACAAGTACAAGTAAAAGTAGGTCAAGCGCCATCGCCAGGTGAAATTGTGGCGATTGAAAAAGGCGATATTCAAGTCCAATTGAAAAACGGACTGACGATGAAGGTAAAGATCGAAAATATATTTTTCGATTAAGGAGTCAGGCATGAAAAAGTTGAACGCAAGCGGTTGGGTCGTGAAGCCTCTAGCCTTAGCCCTGTTCTTAGCAGGCTCAAGTGCATATGCCGTACCCCCCGAGCACCAAGTGACAGAGCTACCTGCGTTGTCACCGGATGCGCAGCATCAAGTTGCGAGTAAACGCGTTCAAGCTTTTTTCACTCGTTATCACTTCTCTAAAGCAACACTAGATGACGAACTGTCAGCGCAAATTCGTGAGCGTTATCTAGAGATGCTCGATTACAACAAAATGTTTTTGCTCGAAGCCGATGTGCAGAGCAGTAAAGAATACGCCAAGCTGTTTGATGACATGATCAGCACGGGCGATTTAACGATTGCCTACAATATTCATGAAACAGCGCTACAACGCCGATTCGAACGTTATGTGTACGCCTTGTCGCTACTCGATTCCGAGCAACCGTTTGATTTTAGCCAAGCGGATGACAAATATTACTACGACCGCGAAGACGCGAGCTGGGCGAAAAGTAAAGCCGAATTAGATGAGATTTGGCGCCAACGGGTAAAATACGATGCGTTAAATCTCACCATGGCGGGTAAGGACTGGCCAGAGACGGTAGAAACCTTAGCGCAACGATACAACAGCGCCTTAAATCGGTTAACTCAAACCAATAGCGAAGATGTTTTCCAAACCGTCATGAACGCCTTCGCACGCAGCGTTGAAGCGCATACAAGCTACTTGTCGCCCGCGAATGCCGAGCGTTTCCAACAAAATATGAATTTGGAACTCGAAGGTATTGGCGCCGTACTGCAAGCGGATTACGACTATACCGTTATTCGCAGTTTAGTGCCGGGCGGTCCTGCTGATAAAAACGGTGAGATCAAACCCGAAGACCGCATTATTGGTGTAGCCCAAGAGGATGAGGAAACCTACACTGACGTGGTCGGCTGGCGGCTTGATGATGTAGTTGATTTAATTAAAGGTCCGAAGGGATCGACCGTGCGTTTACAAGTTCTGAAATCGAGTCAGGGCTCAGGTGGCACGCCGGTTGAAGTCAGTATTGTGCGCGATAAAGTAAAACTTGAAGACCGCGCTGCTAAAGCCGAAATAAAAACCTTAGACTCAGGCCCGTACCAAGACCGCAAAATGGGTGTTATCAACATTCCTGGGTTTTACAATAACCTGACCGCGGATGTGGTGAAGCTGATTGGTGAGATGCAAAGTGAAGGTGCCGAAGGCTTAGTGATCGATTTACGCGGTAACGGTGGCGGCTCATTAGCAGAAGCTATTACCCTGACTGGCCTGTTCATCGACCAAGGTCCGGTCGTGCAGGTGGTCGATGCAAGTGGTCGTGCTGAAGTGAACGGCGATCGTGATGGCCGCACCTATTATGACGGCCCACTCACGGTATTGGTCGACCGTTACAGCGCGTCAGCTTCGGAAATTTTTGCCGCTGCATTGCAAGATTATGGGCGCGCAGTCATTGTCGGTGAAAACACCTTTGGTAAGGGCACAGTTCAACAACATCGTGGCTTACAGCGCCGCTTTGATTTCTTCTCTGAACCGATGGGAAGCGTACAATATACGGTCGCAAAATTTTATCGCATTAATGGTGGGTCTACCCAACTTGAGGGGGTGAAGCCTGATGTGCAATTACCTGAGTTTGTTGATCCGGACGAGTTCGGTGAAGCAAGCGAAGATAACGCATTGCCGTGGGATCAAATTCAACCCGCCAACTTTGTGATGGTTGATCAGGGTGTTCCTGAACAGTATCAGCAGTTGCAGCAGCGCGTAGATGAGCGGATTCAGACCAACCCGGAATTTCAGTATGTGTTAGAGGACATTGCGACTTATCAAGAGCAACGGGACAAAACTTGGATTAGTTTAGTCTTGGCTGAGCGGGAAGCGGAGGAAGAAGCGCAACGTGAACAGCGTTTAGCACGTATTAATGAGCGTTTAGCGCGAGTCGGGCGTGAGCCTATCGAGGACTTGGATAACATTCCTGAAGATATGCCCGAGTTTGATCCTTACTTAAATGAGACTATTTTTATTGCATTTAATTTAATGGATAAAAATAAGTTGGCAATGCAATAACTTAGCTTAGCCAAAACTAGCTGATAAACGACCGCCATTCGGCGGTCGTTGTCGTTATAACTTGCGATTATAGGCCTTTTTATGGTCATATACCGCCTTTGTGCAGCCGCGGATATTGCTACAGCGCGCTGACGACTAACCTGATCATAATTCAAACGACAATAAAATGTAGGGACCGAGCACTTATGAGTGAGCCTAACCAAGCTTCAACCCAAGTGAAATCGCCATCTTTTTTACAAGCACTCATTCCTCTAGTGGCGCTGGTTGCCATGCTTGCCACATCCGTTTATTTGTTTGGTGAAGACTCATCCTACGGACCCAATCAAATCGCGCTGTTAATTGCTGCTGGTGTGGCGACCTTAATTGGTTTTCGCAATGGTTATAGCTGGAGCGATATAGAACAAGGCATTACCGACGGTATCTCAGTTGCACTGGGGGCGATGTTGATCATTCTCGCAGTCGGTGCGCTTATCGGTACTTGGTTATTGTCTGGTACCGTGCCCACGCTCATTTATTTCGGTCTTGAATTACTTAGCCCCAGCGTATTTTATGTTGCGAGCTGTATTATTTGTGCCATTGTCGCCGTCGCGATTGGCAGCTCATGGACCACTGCAGCCACCATAGGTGTCGCGTTAATGGGCGTTGCCGCTGGCTTAGGGTTGTCGCCGGCAGTTACAGCGGGCGCAATTGTATCCGGGGCCTATTTCGGTGACAAAATGTCACCATTATCTGATACCACGAACTTAGCTGCTGCGGTAAGCGGTACGGAGTTGTTTGGGCACATTAGGTACATGGGCTACACCACAGTGCCAGCCTTTGTGACCGCACTAGTGTTATTTGCGCTGCTGGGTTTCAATAACGAATCTAGTGTCAGTCTTGCAGCCTTAGAGGGTATGCAAAGCGAATTGTTGAATGCGTTTAATATTGGTTGGCTGATGTTAGTGCCATTAGCCGTGCTGTTAGTGTTAGCCGCAACCCGTAAGCCGGCGTTACCGACGGTATTTTTTGGTGCGTTGCTCGGCGGTGTTTGGGCTGTTATTTTTCAGCCAGATGCTATCGCTCGAATGGCGGGAGAGAGCGGGGCGCTCGCAACGTTAAAAACCGTGTGGTTAGCACTAACCAGCGGCACTGTGGTTGAAACGGGTAATAAAGATCTTGATTCACTGCTTAGTGGCGGTGGTATGGAGAGCATGTTAAACACCATTTGGCTGATACTTAGTGCCATGACGTTCGGCGCTATTATGGAGAAGATTGGACTGCTGCAGCGCTTCATCCAAGCTATGCTGACCGCCGCTAAATCGACCGGTTCGTTAGTGACCGCAACCTTATTTACTTGCTTTGGCGCTAACGTGTTAACTGCCGACCAATACATGGCGATTGTCTTACCCGGACGGATGTTCAAAAACGAATACCGCAAGCGCGGACTCGACCCACGGGTGTTATCTCGTACCTTAGAAGATAGCGGTACCATCACCTCGGCGCTGATCCCATGGAACACCTGTGGTGCCTACATGTTCAGCGTGTTAGCTGTCAGTCCGTTTGAATATGGCATGTTTGCGTTTTTCAATTTGTTAACGCCATTATTCGCCATTTTGCTGGCTTACACTGGCTTTAAAATCTTGTATTTACCTGGCTTCGATGCCAACTCAGGCCGTAGCCAAGCGCAAACCACCACGGCAGGGTAACGGATGATGATGGCAGAGCGATTAGCAACGACACCGGTAGCTACCTACCGTGCCGATTATCAGGCGCCGCGGTTTACCATTACCACGGTAGATTTGACCTTTGACTTGCAACCAGAACAAACGCGAGTGGTCAACCAAATGCGCATCGAACGCGTTGGTCAGCACCAAGAGCCGCTCCGCCTGCAAGGTGAGGGATTGCAATTAATTTCGCTCGCCTGTGATGGGGTTGCCCTGGAAGACTATGAAGTTAATGACACCGAGTTAGTCTTAGCTGATTGCCCCGAGGTCTTCACATTAACCGTCGAAACTCAGATCAATCCAGCTGCGAATAAAGCCTTGGAAGGGTTGTATATGGCCGGTGATACCTACTGCACTCAGTGCGAGGCAGAGGGCTTTCGTCGTATTACTTATTTCCTCGATCGACCTGATGTTTTGGCCGTTTACACAACCCGCATTATTGCCGACAAAACGCGTTATCCACATCGGTTAAGTAATGGTAATTTGGTGCGTGAAGGCCTTGATGCCGAAGGCCGAGATTGCATTGAGTGGCATGATCCACATCCTAAACCTTGTTATCTGTTCGCTTTAGTGGCCGGACAATTCGATGTCTTGCGTGATCACTTCACTACCCAAGAAGGACGCGAAGTAAAGCTCGAATTATATGTCGACCCAGGCATGCTAAATCAGGCTGACCACGCGATGCAGTCGTTAAAACGAGCGATGGCATGGGATGAGTCGAGATTTGGCCTGAGTTACGATCTCGACATTTACATGATTGTTGCGGTCGATTTCTTCAACATGGGCGCAATGGAGAACAAAGGGTTAAATATTTTTAACTCCAAGTATGTGCTAGCCAACCCAGCCACCGCAACGGATCAAGATTACGCCAACGTAGAAGCGGTCATAGGCCACGAATATTTTCATAACTGGACTGGCAATCGGATTACCTGTCGGGATTGGTTTCAGTTAAGTTTAAAAGAAGGTTTGACGGTTTTTCGCGACCAAGAATTTAGCGCAGATATGGGCGCTCGAGCCGTGCATCGTATTCAAGCAGTGCAGGTGATTCGAACCCATCAGTTCAGTGAAGATGCTGGCCCCATGGCGCATCCAATCAGGCCCGATAAAGTCGTCGAAATGAATAACTTTTACACCGTCACGGTGTACGACAAAGGCGCTGAAGTCATCCGCATGCTGCATACTTTGTTAGGCGAACAGCTGTTTCAGGCCGGTATGCAAGAATACGTCAAGCGCCATGATGGCCAGGCGGTGACTTGTGAAGACTTTATCAGAGCTATGGAAGCCGCCAGCGACCGTGATCTGAGCTTGTTCCGCCGCTGGTACTCGCAAGCTGGTACACCTGAATTGACGGCGTCGCACAGTTATAGCGCTGCGACCCAGCAATTAAGTATAACGCTTAGTCAGCACACCCCAGCAACCCCTGGGCAACGTGACAAGCAAGCGTTACATATACCGGTGGTGGTGAGTGCCTATAGCGCCACCGGCAAGCCACTGTCGTTAGCAAGTGACGGCGCGGTGTATCAGCAAACGCCCGCGGGTGGCACTATTCTTGAGTTGACCCAAGCAACTCAAACCTTTGTTTTTGATCATCTTGATGAAGCGCCGGTGCTATCGGTGTTAGATAATTTTAGTGCGCCAGTAAAACTTAAGTTTGATCAACCTGCAGCTGAGCAAGCCTTGCTTGCGGCTCATGCTAACGATGCGTTTATTCGCTGGGATGCGATGCAAGGCATGCTCCGCCATGCGGTGCTGCAAACCATGCAGCAACAACAGCTAGGGCTCAGTGACGAGTTAACTGCGGCGCTAGATACTTGCTTGCAAAACATTACTGACCCTGCATTGGCTGCCTTAATGTTAGCGCCACCAACGGTTGAAGAGTTGGTTGAGCACTTTGCCCAAATACCCTTGGCTGAGTTATTAACTGCGACAGAGCAGGTGCATGACCAGCTGGCCACGACATTCTTAGCGAACTGGCGCCAAGGTTACCAACAAGCATCTACAGCCCTTGCAAGCGCAGACGCGCAGACTGCAGTGGGTTGGCGCTCGTTCCGTAATCGCTGCTTAGAGATGTTGGCGCGCGCGAGCCGACAACAACCAGATCCGGAATTGTTGCACCTCATCACCACCCAGTTTGAGCGCGCGGCGGGGATGACCGATAGTATCGGCGCGTTGCTGGCAGCGACCAAATTTCAATTACCGAATGCTAGCACCTTACTCAGCCAGTTTGAGCAACAGTGGTCGGCGCACACGCTAGTGATGGATAAATGGTTACAGTGCCAAGCTAGCGCACAATACGGCGATGTCGTGGCGCGTGTTGAAGCGCTGCAAGCACACCCGCATTTTAGTTGGGATAATCCGAACCGAATTTATGCGTTATTGATGAGTTTTGGGCGCAATATGAAGTACTTTCATCAAGCCGACGGGGCGGGTTACGCACTCATAGAGCAGGCGCTTACCCAATTAAACAGTACCAATCCGCAAGTTGCCTCGCGCTTAATCACGCCGCTGTTGCAATGGCGCCGCTTTGATGCGGATCGAGCCCAGCAAATGCAAGCTGTATTAGCGCGATTGCAAGCACTGCCGAACTTGGCCAAAGATTTATTCGAAAAAATCCAACAGAGTTTGTCTGGTGATCCGGTGTAAAGCTGCATAAATATGACCAAACAGCATTGGTTTCGACTCAATATTAGTTATGCCGAATACCAGCAAAACTATTATGGCCAAGGGCACCTGAATGTACTCATCAGAACCGAGGGTGGATTGCGACTAAGCTTGCCTGCTGGACGCTTGTTACCCTTCGTTGGCAGCAATGGTATTCATGGCCGCTTCCGGCTCACCACGGATGCTAACAACCGCTTTTTACAGCTCGAAAAAGTCAGTTAATTCCTCGCCACTTGGTGCTGTTCATGCACAGGTTTTGGATAATCATTCCGCACGCCAGAAATGGCGTGGTCTGAACTGTATCGAAAGCGATGAAAAGCCGTTGAATAGCTGACATAAATGTCCGACAATGATCATACACTTCTTCCTATTCATATTGACGAGCAAGGACACACACATATGTCGTTGGGCGATGGGAACCCGCCAGTGATTTTAGAAAAAGTCGCTGACCTCATTAAGAGCAAAGTTGCAGCTGCACAAGCGCCACTTATTCAAGATTTTGCCATGCGTTTATATCAAACTATTTCGGTAGACGATTTACGTCACCGTAATGATAGTGATATGTACGGCGCCATTATGGGGCTATGGCAAAGCTTCAACCAATACACGCCAGGCGATAAGGCCGCCATTAAAGTGTACAACCCAGAAGTCGCTCGTCATGGCTGGGAATCACCACACTCGATTATTGAAATCGTACAGACGGATATGCCGTTTATGGTGGATTCCGTCAGAATGGCACTCGCACGGTTGGGGATCACCTCACACTTACTGTTACACCTGCCGATTTCACACAAGCGGGCGCAAGGTAAAATTTCAGAATTATTGAAGCCAGGCACCAAGGGCGAGCAAGTTGATGTCGTCACGGTGTTCTTGGTTGAAATTGATCGGCAAACCGACAAAGACGCTATTACCGCCTTGCGAAAAGAACTGGCGTCGGTCATGGATGAGGTCACCTTAGCGGTTGCCGACTGGCAGCCGATGCGTACTCGATTGGAGAACGTGGCCAAAGAATTGGCGGATATTAGCTATCCTGGTTCCAAGCAGCAATTAGCCGAAGCTCGCAAATTTCTTGATTGGTTAGCGCAGGATAATTTCACGCTGATGGGCTATCGCCAGTATCAGCTGAAAGCGGTGGCTGGTGACTACGAAATCCAACAAGTACCGAGTAGTAGCTTAGGCTTATTGCGTAATTCCGAGTCAACTAAAGGTCGCATGGTGTCGTCTTTGCCAGAGGCTACGCGCGATATTACCTTCGATGACCGCTTGCTGTTGGTGACGAAAACCAACTCGAAGTCGCGAGTACATCGCCCCGCACATTGCGATTACATTGGTATTAAACGTTTCGATAAGAAAGGCAATGTAATTGGCGAAGAGCGCTTTATTGGTTTGTACTCGTCGAGCTTTTACAACAATAGCGCGCGCGAAGTGCCGTTGGTTGGCGATAAAATTAAACGGGTAATGGATGCTTCGGGCTTTGCGCCAGGTTCGCACGCGGCGAAGGCCTTGTTGAACATTCTTGAAACCTACCCGCGCGACGAGTTAGTGCAGGCCGACGAGCAGGATTTACTTGAAGTTGGGCTTGGCGTGTTGCAAATGCAAGAGCGGGATATGACACGCGCCTTTGTTCGCCCAGATATCTTTGGCCGGTTTGTGTCGGTCATGGTGTATGTGCCAAAAGAGCGTTACAACACCTTACTGCGCCAGAAAACGCAAAGTATTTTAGCCCGCACGCTGGGGTCGGACAGCGAAGTTGAGTTTACGACTTATTTTTCAGAGTCCTCGTTAGCTCGTACGCATTACACGGTACGTGTGAACGAATTTGATCAGGATATCGACGTGAAAGAATTGGAACAAAATTTGATTGAAGCCGCGCGGACTTGGGAAGATAACTTCGAGCGCATTTTGCGTAGTACTCATGGTGAAGCGCGGGCGAACGATTTGCATGCGAAATATGCCAGCGGCTTTCCGCGTGCCTACAAGGAAGATGTTTTACCTTCCGTTGCAATTGCTGATGTTGCTCAACTTGAAGCGCTTAATGAAGAGCACAAGTTAGGTATGCTGTTCTATCGCTCACGCGAAGAGAGCGAAGACAGCAAATACATTAAGCTTAAATTGTTCCACAAAGACCAACCGATTCACTTGTCTGATGTGCTGCCAATGTTGGAAAACTTTGGCCTGCGGATTATCGGTGAGAGCCCATACATGGTGAAAACCAGTGATGGCAAAATCGGCTGGATTTTAGATTTCCACATGCTGCACAGCAATGGCAAGCTAGATTTAGAAGCCTCAAGAGATATTTTCCAAGAAGCATTTGCCAAGGTATGGCAAGGGCACTACGAAGATGATGGTTTTAACCGGCTGGTGTTGAGTGCCGGTATGACAGGGCGTCAGGTTACTATCTTACGTATGTTTGCCAAATACATGCGGCAGATTGGTACCACCTTCAGCCAGTCTTATATTGAAAGCACCTTTGCTAAATATCCGCTGATTTCGAAATTGGTTGTGAAGCTGTTTTACACCAAGTTCGAGCCCGGCACTAAAAATGTGAAGAAGAAGATTGAAGCGCTTGAAACTCGTATCAATACTGAACTTGAACAAGTGGCAAACTTGGACGATGACCGTATTGTACGTCGCTACGTTGAACTTATCAGTGCCGCACTGCGCACTAACTTCTTCCAAGCTGACGAGCAAGGCCACGATAAACCATACGTGTCGGTGAAGTTCTTACCTGAACTTGTACCTGAAATGCCATTGCCATTGCCTAAATTTGAAATCTTCGTGTACTCACCGCGCGTTGAGGGTGTGCACCTACGTGGCGGTAAAGTTGCCCGTGGCGGCTTGCGCTGGTCTGACCGTCGGGAAGATTTCCGCACCGAGATCCTTGGCTTGGTGAAAGCACAGCAAGTGAAGAACACGGTGATAGTGCCAGTGGGTGCGAAAGGTGGTTTTGTTTGTAAGAACTTGCCAGAAGAGCGCGAAGCATTCTTTGAAGAGGGCAAGGCTTGCTACCGCACCTTCATTCGCGCATTACTCGATATTACCGACAACATTATTGATGGTGAGGTCGTGCCACCCAAAGATGTTGTGCGTCATGACGAAGACGATACCTATTTAGTCGTCGCTGCGGATAAAGGTACTGCAACCTTCTCAGATATTGCGAATGGCATTTCTGCTGAATACAACTTCTGGTTAGGTGATGCGTTTGCCTCGGGTGGCTCAGTGGGCTATGACCACAAGAAAATGGGTATTACCGCACGCGGCGGTTGGGAATCTGTGAAACGCCATTTCCGTGAGTTAGGCATTGATTGTCAAACCACCGACTTTACCGCAATTGGGGTTGGGGACATGGCTGGCGACGTGTTTGGTAACGGTATGTTGTTATCTAAACACACGCGGCTGCAAGCAGCCTTCAACCACATGCACATCTTTATTGACCCAGAACCAGATGCGGCGAAATCGTTTAAAGAACGCGAGCGGCTATTCGCGCTACCGCGGTCATCTTGGGACGATTACGATCGTAAGCTGATTTCTGCTGGTGGCGGTATTTTCTTGCGCTCAGCAAAAGCGATCGAGCTGACGCCAGAAATGAAGAAAATGCTGGGTACAAGTAAGAAATCTATGGCGCCTAGCGAGTTAATTCGAGCCATTTTAACGATGGAAGTCGATTTACTCTGGAACGGCGGTATCGGCACTTATGTGAAGAGCAGCAAAGAAACCGATTCAGATGTTGGCGACCGCGCCAATGACGCCTTGCGAGTGAACGGCAAAGACCTGAGAGCCAAAATTGTGGGAGAGGGCGGTAACCTCGGCTTCACGCAATTAGGCCGGATTGAATATGCACGTATAGGCGGGCGAATTAATACTGACGCGATTGATAACGTGGGTGGTGTTGATTGCTCGGATAACGAAGTGAATATTAAGATCTTGCTGAATGGCTTAGTCAACGGCGGTGATTTAACTCGTAAACAACGTGACAAATTGCTATATGACATGACCGACGAAGTTGCGGATATCGTTTTGCGCGATTGTCGCCGGCAATCTCAATCGATCTCGGTAACCTTGCTCCGTGGCCCGGATCAGATTAAAGAATTACAACGCTTCATTCATCATTTAGAGCGTGAAGGCCAGTTGAATCGCGCGTTAGAATTTTTACCCGATGACGATGAGCTTGCTGAGCGCCAAGCGCAAGGTAAAGGCTTAACCCGTCCGGAACTTGCGGTGTTAACAGCCTACGGCAAAATGGTGTTGAAAGAGCAACTGCTTGATGAAGCTATTGTGAATGACCCATTCCATGGTCGCTTATTGGTCAATGCGTTCCCACGCCAGTTGCAAGAACAGTTTGCCCCTGCGATGGAATCTCATCCATTGCGTGCCCAAATTATTGCTACGCGATTGGCAAATAATATGGTGAACGATATGGGACCAAACTTTGTTCACCGCAAACAAGATGCCACCGGAGCCTCAGTTGCCGAAATTGCGTCGGCCTACGTTGTGGCCCGCGAATGTTTCAATGTGCGCCAGTTACAGGAAGAAATTGAAGCGGCAAATAACAAAATGCCAGCGGAATTACAGAATCAAATGTTATTCCAAATCCGCCGGATGGTGCGTCGTGCAACTCGCTGGTTCTTGCGTCATCGCAATCCAAGTCTGTCCGGTATTCAAGAGTATCTTGATTTTTACAAGGCAGCTTTTGATGATTTGCGCAAAAACGTCCTGAATTATTTGGTGGAAGACGAGCGTAAAGGTATTGAAACCATTATTGAGAAGTATATCGAGCAGGGCGCACCTAAGTCGCTGGCGACTCAGGTAGGCGTTCTTAGTAGTGTGTTCTCAGCGATGGATATTGCTGAAGTATCGAACGATACCGGCAAGAAACTCGCAACTGTGGGCGAGCTTTACTTCAACCTGGGCGCGAAAATTTCACTGCACTGGTTCTTAGACCAGATCAACAGCCAGCCAGTCGCGAACCACTGGCAAGCATTGGCTCGCGCGGCCTTCCGTGAAGAACTTGATTGGCAGCAGCGGGCATTAACGCAGGTGGTATTGAAAGCCAAAGCCGACGTGAAAGAAGCGAGTGAAATGCTGTCAACCTGGATCGACGAGAACGATGTTTTCATCGAGCGTTGGCAGCACATGCTCTCTGACTTCCGAACCACGAAGAGCCATGAATTTGCCAAATTCTCTGTGGCGTTACGTGAGTTAATGTTGTTAAGTCATAATTGCGCTACCGCAAAGTAGGTGAGTGCTGATGTATTCGCTCATACAAAAGTGGCTATTCAGCAAGGATGCTGAATGGTCACATGATTTTACCCTAAGCCAGTTACAGCGCTTTGCCCATACTCCGCTTGCATTCGCATGGCGTCAGCAGTTACCACTCAAACCGGTGCGCGTGATGGGAATAGATTTCCCTAACCTAGTCGGGTTGGCGGCGGGCTTAGATAAAAATGCCGCGTGTATTGATGCATTTGCGCAAATGGGATTTGGCTTTATTGAAGTTGGTACGGTTACCCCCAAACCTCAACCCGGGAACCCTAAGCCACGGATGTTTCGCCTGCCCGAAAAGCGAGCGCTCATTAATCGCATGGGATTTAATAATGGCGGTGTCGAAGCGCTTATCGAGAACGTTAAAAAGTCTTCGTTCAAAGGGGTGCTTGGTATCAATATCGGCAAAAACAAAGATACCGCAGAAGCAGACGCGGTTGCCGATTATGCTGCTTGCATGCGAGCGGTTTACCCGTACGCAAGTTACATCACTATTAATATCTCATCGCCAAACACACCAGGCTTGCGCAATTTACAACATGGTGATGCATTAACAGAGCTACTGCGTGAACTGAAAACTTTACAAGCTGAATTAAGCCAAACTCATCAAAAGTATGTGCCGTTAGCGGTGAAAATTGCTCCAGATTTAACTGATGATGAGCTCCGTACTATGGCCGACGCACTGTTAGCCGCTCAAATCGATGCAGTTATCGCTACCAACACCACTTTAGATAGAAGTGAAGTGACGGGGCTACCCCATGCAGATGAAGCAGGGGGGTTAAGTGGCGCGATTTTACAACAGCGCAGCACTGAGATCGTCCGGAAGTTGTATGCGGTATTGCGAGATAAAGTTCCCATTATAGCCGTGGGCGGGATTAGCTCAGCTGCTGATATGCAAGCTAAACTTAGCGCCGGCGCGAAGCTTGTTCAGATTTATACAGGCTTTATTTATCAAGGCCCTAAACTTGTCCGAGATTTGGTCGAAAGCTTGTAATCAATGTAAAGATCGGGTAGCTTTAGCGACAGGCTAACAGCCCAATAAACAACGATAACAATAGGGAATGTTAATTGTGCGCGCAGCAGAGCATTGGACTTGGCAGTACGACACAACCAGCGAGCGTTTATCACTCCATTTAAGTGATGAATTTGTTCATAACATTCCTTTTAAAGCTAGTAAATTAGTGGCTATGGTGTCCGGTGAGTTTGCGTTCGATTGTGAAGACGCTCACTACTACCATGAGCTTATTGATTATCTAGAAGCACGCGATGCTATCGCTCCGGTAGAACAATTGGCTATCGCGCTAAATGCGACTGCCTGGACACGTTTCGGGCGCCCCCAAATGCCACAAAGCTGGCACTTTCAGCAGAGCGAAAGACCACTACCAAACACCCAACGTATTTGTGAATTGAACTCTGGCTTTACCGCCGGGCAATTTCTGATCGTTCAGCGTGATACTGAGTTCGCCAGCTGTATGCTGCTCGATGAGCAAATGAGCGTTTCCGATATTAAGAGCTTGAAACAGTACGATGTGGTGAAAGTCCTACTGAATCGGTTGCAGCCAAGCGCACTAGATCCAGTGATTGATGTTGGCCAGTTTGCTAGCCAAAAGTACAGTGCTTAACTATAACAAGCTCATTCTCCTTTGTTCTTTTTTGCTCTGCCATATCGCTACTCCAGCTAACGCAACGCCCATGCCCGCGACTGTTTCTTTTCGGATTATTCAAACCACAGATTTACATGCTCACCTTGATCAGTTCGACTATTTTTCACGAACGGCCAAAACCGCTCAAGGATTGACTGGATTGGTGCCGCTCATTGAGAAGGCAAGGGCGCAGCAACCACAACACCTACTCATAGATAATGGTGATTTAATTCAAGGCAGTCCGCTCGGGGATTGGGCAGCCGCCGAGGGGCTTAACAGCTCTGAACCAGACATGATCCACCCGATGATCGCTGCGCTCAACGCACTTGAATATGATGCGGCTAACCTGGGTAACCATGAATTTAACTTTGGCTTAGATTTCTTGCGACACACATACGCAGCAGCACAATTCCCAGTGCTGAGTAGTAATGTTCAGGTTCAGAATGAGCAATTAGACAATATTCAAGCCCATACCATGTTAACTCGCGAAGTGGTTGCTAGTGACGGCCAGTCTCACATGTTGAAGATTGGCTTATTTGGGGTATTACCGCCCCAAATTATGGTGTGGGATGCACAACATTTAACCGGCGTAGCAACAGTACAACCTATTGCAGAGAGTGCGAAAGAGCAGGTATCAGCCTTAAAAGCAGCAGGCGCCGATCTAATTATTGCAATTGCGCATAGCGGCTTAGAGCCGCCATCAGCTGCCGCTGGTCAGTGGGGGCCAGAGCAAGCTGTTTATCAATTGGCGCAAGTCGATGGCATCAGTGCTATTTTATTTGGTCACCAACATCGACTATTTCCTGGGGCCGAGGATTACCACAACATTCCCCACGTCGACAATGTCCGCGGTAGTATTTTCGGCATACCTGCGGTGCAACCTGGGCGATTTGGTAGTCATCTTGGCGTGATCGACCTGACGTTGACCACCCAACAAGGTCACTGGCAGGTGAGTGATTTTAAGGTCTCTAATTGGGCCCAAACCGAGACCGCTTCAGACAATGTGCTCTCACCAATTGCCACTCGCGTGAAACAGCCCGTTATCGAATTTCTGGCCACACCGGTCGGCCGCACCACTATTGAATTAAGCAATATAAACGCAAGATTGGCGCCTGCCACTGGGGTGCAGTTTATTCAGCAGGCACAGTGGTGGTACGCGCGCCTATTGCAGCAACAACAACTACTGCCTAGCGAATTACCACTGCTAAGTGCAGCAGCGCCGTTTCGCGCAGGTTGTGTCGGTTCTAACGCCCCAACGGATATTAGCGCCGGCGCTGTCACGTTAGGCGATATTTCAGATCTATATGCTTATCCCAATACGTTAAGTGTCGTGCAATTAACTGGGGCTCAATTAATTGATTGGTTGGGTCATTCAGCACAGGCGTTTAGCGCAACAGCAACACCTCAGCAAAACTCGGCGTGTCCGAGCTACGTGAATGAAGCAGTGCCTAACTACAATTTTGATACGCTGTTGGGTTTAACTTATCAATACGAGATCAGCCCCCAAGGCGTGCGGGTTATTGATATTCGCTATCAGGGGCAACCACTTAACCCGAAGCAATTGTTTTTAGTGGTGACGAATAATTATCGCGCTAATGGCGGCGGTGAGTTTCCACATCTGGACGGAAGTTCATTGATTTATTCAAGTACAGACGAAATCCGTACCATTATGGCTAACTACTTACGCCAATTGCCTGCCAGCACCTACGCTGAGGAGCTAAACTCATTCTGGCGTGTTAGCTTAGATTGATATATTCGCGGCGCTGCGAGCGCTTGATGCTGGTACTGCTGAGGGTCTCGGATTGGTTGCGGGAGCAGGATTTG
>CAMPHF010000002.1 GCA_946885915.1 uncultured Idiomarina sp. | reverse complement strand
GGTAGTGTGGGGTCTCCCCATGTGAGAGTAGGACACCGCCAGACTTTTAATAAAACAATCCCTCGCACTCAGGTGCGGGGGATTTTTTATTGGTGTTACAGACGTGATTTGATGTTGCGGGTATCGATACCACCAGAACCGTCATCAATAATATTCAAGCCCCCTGCGGTGTCTACAAGAATACTACCCGAGCCATCGTTAATGGTGACCGTGCCGCCTACGCGCATGACGTCAATGCCGCCAGAGCCATCATCAATATTCACGTCACCAGCTACATCCATGATGGTGAGGCTGCCAGAACCATCTTCGATGTCTACATTGCCGCTAAGGTTGCGGATCACAACTTCACCAGAACCATCATCAAGCTCAACATCGCTGCCACCGTCAATGTTTATGCTGCCAGATCCGTCTTCAATATCCATCGCCTGAGTTAACCCGCTAATATCAATGCTGCCGGAGCCGTCAGTGAGGGCAAGTTGCAGTGCTGCTGGTACTTTAATGGTCACGTCAATGTAGGGGTTGGCACCGTTGTAACCACCATTTTCAAAGCCGGCGACTAATACAGCATTATCCCCTTTGCGCTGTAACGATAAGCGAATATCTTCGCCATCGATATAGTAAACCTCCGCGCTCACTTCAATTGTGCTGCGCCCTGCTTCGCCGGTAATGGTCAAACTACCGGCGCCGATATTTGCCTCTAGTGCGGTAAGCTCGCTGGCCGCTAAACTCAGCGTTCGAGTTTCATGATTGAGATCATCCGTACTCCAACGCCCACCACTTTGGGCATCACCAACATAAACCACGCAGCCGCTTAATAGCGTTGTCGTGACTACGGCAAGCACTCCTAGTTTCATTGCTTTCACCTTATCTCCAGAGATATTGCTAATGAATAACGTCGCATAAATAAGCATAAGAACTAAACCATAAAAGTGTAGACGATATGAATCACTAGAAGGTTTACATTCAGTCGCTTGCCGACTAAAGGAAAAATAAATTTGCATAATTAGATTACAGGTGTAATCTTAAACCATAGATTACATTTGTAGTTCACGAGGTAATGATGTCTTTAGCAACGGAAATATCAAACGCAGAACTCGTCATTTTAAAAGCGCTTTGGCAACGCGCTCCCATGTATTCGGCGGAAGTCGTAGCTGCGGTTCAGCAACATGAAAAGTGGCATGAAAAAACGATTAAGACCCTACTCAACCGTTTAGTAAAAAAGGGCGCTGTCAGTTTTGAACAGGAAGGCCGTGTTTATCGATATCACCCAGAGCTCAGCCAAGCCGAATTTCAAGCACAAGCAAGTCAAAGCTTCGTGCAACAGGTGTTTAGTGGACAAGTTTCTGCGGTTGTTGCCGGTTTTGCGAATCAACAAGCATTGAGCCAAAGCGATGTTAATTCACTCAAAGCGATTATTAGCGAGTGGGAAGAACGGCAAGGAGATCAGCATGACTGAGGCCATTATCTACCTTACCCTCACGTTCAGTGTATTAGGTGCAGTCATGCTCATCATGCATCGGCGGTTGTTGGCGTGGTTGGGCGCGCGTAGCCTTTATCAGTTGTGGGCGTTACTGCCTATCGGTGGGCTTACCATGTTGCTGGTGACCCTGTTACCTGCCTCGCTATATCAACTGCTAAGCGATTGGATAAGTAGTTATCAACCAACGCTACTTATGGCAGTTAGCGGTGTAAGCTCACAACTATCATTGTTCACGGAGCAAACGGCGAGCGGGTCTATCGTTACCATCATGGGCACCATTTGGTGGGTTGGCGTGGTCGGTATGTGGGCCATACTTGGCTTGGATTATCAGCAGACAAAAGTGAGCCATTGCTACCGTAGTCAAGGCCTAAAAGTCAGCCGCAGCAGCGGTTTTAGCCCAAGTATCTCAGGCCTAATCACACCCACTTTACGCTTGCCTACGGATTTCGCTGGGCATTTCAACAAAGCCGAGCGTGAGCTCATTATTGCCCACGAACTCATGCATTGGCGCCGTGGCGATCTGCATGCCAACGTAGTGGCTTGGCTGCTACTGAGCACGCAGTGGTTCAATCTTCTGGCATGGAAATGCTATACCCGATTTCGGGCAGATCAGGAGCTTGCTTGCGATGCCGACGTATTAGCGCGGCATGCCAATCCTACCCGTTATGCCAATACCCTCCTGAAAGCGAGTGTTGGCGTGTCGACAACTCAAACTGCGAAAGGCTTTCGTGCAATTTTATCGTTTGCGCCTTGTAGTACGCACTACATCTATCAACAAAGGAAAGTGACTATGTTAAAAGAGCGCATTGAGCAATTGAATAAACCGCATCCCAAGTGTTATACCCCGCTGCTGTGCACGAGTGTATTGGCCATATCGGCCATGTTTATTTGGCAATTACCTGTCACGGCTATGCCAGCAGGTAACGCAATAGCGCCGGCGGGATCGACTGCCGCGCCGGTGCAGGACGTTATGCCAATCGTGCGGATTAATCCAAAATATCCCGCTGATGCAGCTGCAGCAGGTATTGAAGGATTTGTTGAGGTTAGCTTTGTGGTTAATGAACGGGGCGAAACCGAGCAAGTTGAGGTGCTAAGATCGCAGCCGGAAAATACCTTTGATAACGAAGTGATTGCTGCGGTAAAGCGCTGGCGTTACGCGCCGCAGCAGACCCCAGTTACGCAAAAAGTAAGAATTGAAATGACGCTATAACTGGCGAGTTATCAATTAATTAAGAAACTACCGAGTTGGCACTAAGCAGTGCTAGAGTAGCAACCTAAGAACATAACTTGGGTTTGGGTGCCTTCTCGGTAGATTATGACAGCAACGTATCAAGCAATTATTATTGGCGCAGGATTTGCCGGCATCGGCATGGGTATCCAACTACGCCGCGCGGGCATGACCGACTTTCTGATACTTGAGCAAGGCGCAGATATTGGCGGCACTTGGCGAGATAATACTTATCCCGGCGCTGCTTGTGATGTCGAATCTCACCTCTATTCACTCTCATTTGCACCGAAACGTGATTGGTCAAATCGTTACGCCGGGCAAGCAGAAATTAACGCCTATTTGCACCAGTGCATCGCTAACTTCAAGCTTATGCCCCATATTAAAACCAGCGCTAGCGTCACTGCACTAGAGTTTAGTGAGGCATTGCAACTTTGGACCGTCACGTTGGCTAGCGGTGAACAGTTGCAAGCGCAATCGGTGATCACGGCCGTTGGCCAACTCAATCAACCGAAATATCCGTCGCTCACGGGCGTTGATCAAAACGGCGAAACGGCGTTTGCAGGTCCGGCGTTTCACTCAAGTCGTTGGCAACATGGGGTTGAGCTCGACAATAAACGAGTTGGGGTGATTGGCACCGGCGCTTCAGCTATTCAGTTTGTGCCTCAAATTGCGCAGCTGGCCAAGCAAGTAAGGGTGTTTCAGCGCTCGCCAGCGTGGGTGATCCCGAAGCAAAACACCCCCTTCAAACCGTGGCAACTGAATGCTCTGCGTTACGTGCCAGGCTTGGCAAAGCTATATCGCGCGCTCATTTATCTAAAGAACGAAGCGCGTGCCCTCGCCTTTACTAAGTTCGGATTCATTTTAAAAGTGGCTGAGTTTCGCGCGAAGAAAATGGCTCGAAAAGCCATTCATGACCCGCAGTTATATCGCCGGGTTATTCCCACTTACCGCGCCGGTTGTAATCGTATTTTATTAGCCAATGATTGGTTTTCGACGCTTGCTAAGCCGCATGTTGCGGTAGAAACAACCGCTATTGCAGCGATAACCCCAACCGGTGTCACCCTGACAACCGGCGAGCAGGTTGAACTTGATGTACTTATTTTCGGAACCGGGTTTAGAGCGACCGAATTCTTGCAGCAATTCGACGTCATAGGACGCAATGGTAAACGTTTACAAGATGCATGGCGCCAAGGTGCCGAAGCCTATAAAGGTATCAGCGTGCATGGGTTCCCGAATCTATTTATGCTGTATGGACCCAACACCAACCTCTCTCATAGTTCGGTATTGATCATGCTTGAGGCGCAAATGCACTATGTAAGGGAATGCCTACGCCTACTTGAATCTGAACGCCAGCAAACCATGGAAGTAACGGCGGCGGCTCAACAACATGATGTTGAACAACTGCAGCAAAAGTTAAAGCACAGCGTCTGGGCATCAGGCTGCAGCTCCTGGTATTTGAATGACAGTGGCCGCAATGTGGTGAATTGGTTTGGCTTTACCTTTACCTATAAATGGCGAACGAAACGCGTGCGTCTGGCCGACTATGAGTTTACTCCGCAATGAATAAGAGTGCCCTGCGTCGGCTCATTAAATACGGTATTCAGCCGCTGTTTCAGCCCTGGGTGCCACATCAATTGCGGCGCTTGCTGATGAATAGCGCCAAATTGCTCCGTGGTCGTTCACTCCAACAGGTGCAGCACGGGCTGCAGCGGCAGCGCTTACAGCTTGGTGGCCGCGATTGTTATCAAGTAAGCCCAGTAACAGCCACGACTTTGCACATACTGTATTTGCATGGTGGTGGCTATACCTTTGGTGGTGTGGCAACCCATAGCCAATTGGTCGATGGGTTGGCGTTAGAACTACAGGCGACGGTGTGGATGCCGATCTATCGGCTTGCGCCTGAGCATCCTTTCCCCGCGGCACTGAACGATGCGATAGCCGCTTATCAGGCGTTATTAGCGCAGGGCATTAAGGCTGAGCAAATGATGATTGCCGGCGACTCAGCCGGGGGCGGACTAACGCTAGCCACCGCATTGCAGCTTCGCGAGCAGCAGCAACCACTTCCGAGTCGGCTCTTACTGCTGTCGCCATGGTTAGACTTGACGGTAAGCCTACCTAGCCACACCGAGCGGGCGGCGCGCGATCCCATGTTATTACCTCAAGGCTTGCGGGCCGCTGCACAAGCTTATTGCCAAACAACACCCACTGACCATCCGTTATGTTCACCCTTATTTGCCGATCTAACTGGCCTGCCGCCACTTACCATTCAAGTCGGCACTGATGAAATACTCTATGACGATGCGGTGCAACTGCATGCGCGAGCGAGCGCCGCGGGCGTACCCAGCGATTTACAAATCTATGATGATTTATGGCATGTGTTTCAACTGCACTGCCATCAATTGCCGGAGGCAACCGCGGCAGTGCGCGCGTTAAAAGTCGACGTAGCGAACCGGGGGTTGGGGCGGTCGCCGCGGGGGCAGTGAATAGCCACCAAAATGATAGCGCAAATACAGCATGCCGTTGTTGGGTGTAAATAACTCGGCGCGTTGTAGGTTGGCAGCGAAGCCTACATACCAATGAGCATTAATACGATATTCAATGGCCGCATTAATGCTGCGACTAAAACCACTAGAACTGCCGCCTAGGAATACTGGTTCGACAAAAGTGGTGGGGGCAATATCAACCGCTTGCTGCTGCAATTGCGGATGGCCGGGATAAAACAGCGCGTCGTCATCGGTGGTGCGTGATTGCCCTACCGCAACACGCAGTGAATATGACCAGCGTTGCCAGCGTCCATAGAAGGTAATTGGCACACTCAATGACTGGTAGGATTGCGGGCTATAGTAGCTACCTTGACCGAAAGTGGCTTCGCTTGAGTCGGCATCGAAGCTCCAAGTGAGTGCATTGAGGCCAACATCAATGGCCAGCCATTCACGCTCAAAGGCGCGCCAGTAGACACCGGTATAACCATACCAGCGGGCATTATCTGCGGTGTTAATGCCACGATACCAATCGTAACCTGCCGAGCCCCACCACCCGATGGCGCCGCCTTGGTCCCAGCTAGCAGAGAGGTTCACGCCGGTTTGGGTGACGCGGCCCCAGGTTTGGCCGGTACGAAAGTCATCGGCGCCGGCGAAGTTTAATAAACTCGTCGACAGAATTCGTCGCTCGGCAGCTACCGACCAACCCAGTTCGCCCCAGCTAGAGGTATAGGCGAGCCCACCGGTGAGCGTAGATTCATTAAATCCCAACGGCGAGGTGCCGATATCGGCGCTCCAGCGCTCGGTACGAATACCAACCCCAATGGCGACGCCCTGATCTTGCTGTGCGCGAGGGCTCAAATCACAACTCGCGTCGCACAAGAGCCCGGTGCCATAGCGTTCGCGGACAAACTCATCGGTTAAATCAAGCGTGCCGGCGTCAATCCGCGTGGGGTCGACTTTTACAAACCACTCTCCCGCCCCTAAACCAAACAGGTCATGATGAGGAACGGCTAACTCGAGCAGCAAGGTTTGCGCATTTAATGAGGACACACCAGGCGTTGAATCACGATTTTGATAATCAAAACCAATTTGCAGTACCGCCTCGTTGGCCTCGGTATAGCTGAGCGCTTGCTGGCGTAAACGAGCCGTGCGCCAGTCGTCGTTGGCGGCTTGCTCCCAAACTGACGCGATATTGGTGTCATCACTTGCACCCCATTGCAGTGCAATGGTGCGAAGTGCCAGTTCATAACCGGCTTCGGCTTCTCCGGTGGCGGTATAGTATTCGCTAACAGCCAGCAATAAGTCGATATCTTCGGGGAACTGCGCCAATTTAGCGTCGATTTGAGCTTGTGTGGGTGCGGTAGCATCGGTAGTTATGTCGTTGTCACTAAATGCGCTTAGTACCTGCGCGGCTTGGTAGCCATCGAGTTGCTCCCATTGGTTAATGATGTCGCGCAAATCGGCTGCTGCTAGCGCTTCAGCTACTTCCAGCCGCTGTTGCAGCGCTTGCATATTGTCAGTGCTTTGCGCCGCGGGGATCAACTGTAACTGAGCAAGCGCCGGTTGATTTTGCTCAGCTTGGCTTAACCATAACGCATAGGCGTAGCGCGTTTCCGCTACTGTGCTCGGCTCACTATCAGCTGAACTTGCCAATAAGCGCTCGAAGCGTTGCTGGGCTTGTTCGGATTTCCCCAGTTCAAGTTCACGACCGGCGATTTGGTAGGTTAACCATGGATCGTTGGGGTTAAGCGCAATGGCTTCTTGCAACAAAGCGTAGGACGCGGCGCTGTCGGTTTCGTCTGCCGCGGCGCTGGCTAACTGAGTGGCGCGCCGGCGCTGAAATTCAGCCATTAAAATTTGGCGTTGCGCCGGGGTCAAACTGGCATACCAAGCATCTACTTCTGCGGTAGGTAAAGTAGCCTCAAGCACCCCATATAGCCCCCACAGCGCTGCTTCTTGCACCGGTTGTTCAGCCAAGGTTGCTTGGTAGACGGCTCGGGCGTCAGCATAACGACCAGCATCTGCATCGGCATCCGCTTGCTCTAACTGCGCCCAAAAGGCACTTTCTTGTACCATTTGTTGCCATTCATTGGCCTCGGGAGCCAACTTCTGAGCGCTAGAAAACGCCTCAAATGCCGCCCGTTGTTGGCCATTTCGCATGAATGCATAACCTAGCATGCCGTGGGTTTGCGGGTCTTTTGCATCAAGTGCCACGGCACGTTTAGCTTCCACTAAGGCTTTCTCGTTGGCGCCTTCATCAAGCGCTGCTGCCGCCGCCTGCCATGCTTGGGTGCTTGGTTTGGCATTATAAGCCTGGGTTTGAGCGCGCTCGGTGGCGAGCGTGCGCAATAAGCTTTCCGCTTCTAAATCCGCCGGATAGCTCTGTAAGTAAGCTTGTAGCTCAGCTATTTGTTCGGTTTGTACTGGCCGTGCGGTGCCTATATAGCGGAGCCAGATCTGACGCGCGTTAGCACTTACCGCCGGCGTAGCGATGAGGCTTTTTACCCGAGCTGCAGCGCTCGCGCTTAACTGATTCGCCCGCAACTGTGCCGAATAGAGCTCTAATTCCGCGGCTAATGATTGCGGATAACGCTCGCGCAACGCGGCAAAACCTGCCAAAGCCTCATCATGCCGCCCTGCTTGGCTAGCTGAACGCCAATAATCCATGGCTAAATCAAGATTCAGCGGTGCTTCGTTAAATACCGAGCGATAAGCCGCATAGGCTTCTTCATAGCGCCCCGCCAAGGTATACAAGCGTGCGGTCGCGAGCGCTTGTCGGGCGCCATCGGATAAATTGGCGATTTCACGCAGGCGGGCGGTTTCTAAGGCGTCGGGGGCGACTTGTTCAAGCGTCGCTAGCAGCGCATAAAAGCGCTCTGTTTGGCCTTGTTGTAACGCCAGTTGTGCTTGCGTTTCTAGCAGCACCGGATGGCGAGGATTACTGCGGCTGAGCTGAGCTAAAAGTTGCTCAACGCGATCATTGCGGCCTTCGGTTTGCCACAGTTTTAGTCGTTCAGCAATCATATCCGCAACCTGTGCTGAGGGCGGTGCTGCCAATGCTAATGCTGGCACACTTAACAGCAAGGTGAGCATGAGCCGAGAGAATGCTTTAACCATGACAACCTCGATGGTGGTTGAGCTTTAGGGCGCCATTTTCGTCAAAGCGATAACACTGCTGGTAACCAAGCCCAAACAGCAACAGCATCGTGTCGTAATAGCGCTCCGCATAGTCTGTTGGCGGCCACTGGCTAAGCTGTTGCCATAGCGCTTGTTGCACCTCGTCATCGGTCACGTAATGGGCATACATGGCATAAAAACCGACCGGTGCATCGCGCTCAAATTGCGGTGGCGTAGTGGCCGAGCTGGCCAACTCAAACACTAAGGTTTCTGGCGCCGGCAAGGTCTGTAAGCGGTTTATCAGTGGCGGGTAACGAAAGTTGAGCGCGGTGACCGAGCTGGCCAGCCTATCGGCCTCCATCCGCAGCCACAAGTAAGTGCGAATGGCGTTGTAACTGCCGAGTAAGTGGCCGTTGTTATTAGCAAATGCTTGCTCAGTGGTGAGTTGCAAATTCTCATCCACATCTACCCAATCTGGAACCCCACCCAGCACAGTGAGTTGTTGCAACAACAGGGTGGCGGTCTGATGCAGCTCTAGCCAGCGCTGATCCTGCAAGCGCTTAGCTAAATCAATAAACAGTGGCAAAGAAAAATAGCTGGGATTTACCGTTACCCCATGCGCATGGCGAAACCCTTGGGGGCCGGGTAACAACACTAACCCATGAACGGATTCAGCCGTTTGCTCGCGGAGCACTTGGTTAGCTAAGGCGCGGCCATACTCGGCGTAGCTAGGTTGGTTCCAGCGCTCGGCCGCATGCAATAATGCATAGGCCATCCAGATATCAGCATCAGACGCGGGGTTACTATCGAGCACTCCCCAGCTACCATCGTCGCGTTGGCCCCATAACCATGCGGGAGGATCAGTAAACGACTGCGCCGGTAACAGGTGCTTTTTGGTCCAGTTTAATAGCTTATCGAAGGTGGCTTGATCGTCGGCCACCAAAGCTAAAAACATGCCATAGGCCTGCCCTTCGGAGGTACTGATCTCGCGCTCACTATGTAAATCAATCACGCGGCCATCAGGGCTAATAAAATTAGCCACTAAGCGCTGCCAATGGTGCTGATATTGCAAGGTCGTGGCGGTTGGTTGCCACCAAGCGTAACTACCAACCACGCCACAGCCGGACAACCACATCACGCTTAGCAGCAGCACCGCGCGGATCATTTGGTTTTCCGACCTAATTGCCGTTGCCGGGCAATGGCACCGAATACCTGACGTAACAACACCGCCGCTACACCGAGCAATAACAGCGCAACAAACACCACCAACAGCGGATATTTCGATAGGTGATAAGCGTAGTAGGTAAAGCCACTGAGCTCACCCACGTAATATTGCTGGCGCGCCGGGAAGCTATCAATTTGTACCGGCGTCATGACGGTTAAAAAGCCTGCTACTTTATCGGCGTTTTGCGCACTCCCTAGTACTTCATTGATCCGCGCTAAAAAGGCATCGGAGGTGGCCGTATAAGCGGTAATGGTCCGCTCTGGATGAAACGGTGAGGCAAATGCCACAATTGCCGCACTCGGGCCGCTATTGTCAAAGTAGCGTTGCGGATTGTTAAACAGCAGCTCGCGGCCTGCTAAAGGTTGTGCGCTTAACTCCCGTTGTAGATTCTCGTCACCGTAGCGTCGGCGCCAGTCTGCTAATACCTCAGGACCAATCAAAATCACATCGTGCACTTGATTTGGATCGAACTCATCAAGGGTCGTGACCGTCACCTGCGTGGTTGCGCTGCCGGTTGAGCGCGCGAACTCAGCGGTTAAACGCAGCAGCAATTGGGTGGCGGCGGCACTGGTATTAGGCGCGACAATAATGGTGGTTTCGCTTAAATCATGCAGGCGCGTATATGGGAACCCGGTTTTGGCAGTTAGGCTAAGCTCGGGCAAAGCCACATAATGGCTATAACCAGTTAAATCAATTTGTGAATCACCATCGATAGCGCCAATACTGTTGGCTAACGGTTTGACCGCACAGCTGGTTGGCTGGGCGAATTCGAACGCAAATTGTAGCTCGTTAATCAGCCCCATTTTAAATGCCGGAATACTGACCATGTTATCTGCAAACAGACCGCTATCGACCAGCGGTATCCGCATCCGACGCTGGGATTGAATCACCTCTTCATCGTCTAACCGAAACGCTTTTACGAATAAATCATTTACCCGCACGGTTAACTGATTTTCTATAGATGTAGTGGCAGGGGTGAAACGATATTTCAAATCAAGGGGTATTTCATCCGCTTGCCAGGTAAACAGATCCGGCGGTAGGCGCAGGCTTACCCGAATAGGCGCTGGTAGATAACCCTCGCGCTGCAACGCTTGTTCGTTATCGACCAATTCGCGGAAGGCAACCGGACGTTCAGTACTGATCCAGTTGGGTGCTTGATAAGGTGCAGCTACTGGCAAAGATTGTGGGCGAACCACCGCATAGGCACCACTGAACCCAGTTTTCACCGTCGCTAAAGCTTGGCTTGCAGCGACTAGTTCGGCATCGGTTTGCGCGCGTATCACCAGCACTTTGTAAGCGGGGTAACGGGGATTGTTCAGGGCAATCAGTTGTGGCGACTCAAGCGTCGGTAAATCGGCAATGGTTTCAGCGTTCGCCGCTACCAGCCCAGTGGGCCAGTCGTTGCCGGTCATTAGCAGTAACGTGTGTGCCGCTGGCCATTCGCGCAAATCCAGCTCAGCTTCAGCTGTCATATCGTCCGCCGGTACCGGCAGATATAAGGTGTCGCGGCTATAGCGGTGGGCTGATAATTCCACCTCGCGCCAATCGGCTAGTGCGGCAAAGTAAGAACTGACAATGGCACCGGCTTGCAACGTGGTTGGGCTTGCCGCAGTGGGCAACATCATCGCAAAGCTTGCCGCATTAAAATCAGAGGCGTGAAACCATGGCTCCGGAAAGTAGGCTAACTCGTTGGCATAGGGTAACTGCTCGGTGGTTACACTCAGGGTACTACGCGAATCAATGGCCACCCAGGAAGCAAAACTACCCGACGCGCACTGTTCATATACCTCACCATCAATTAACTCAAACCGTACTTGGTTATAATTGGCGAACAAATGCGCCGGCAACTTTACCCGCCGCCGCTGTGAACTGCTGTCTTCGGTTTGTGGAGCCAACCGCAGCGCTTGCGCTAATTCGTTATTTACATAAATCAGTAGCTGGGCTTTTGCGCCATTCAATACGGGCGAAGTCGACAAGCGTAAATCGAGCTCGGCATTCACCACCACTTGGTCAAAGCGGCCGCCAAAGTCAAAACTTGCGATTGGGCGCATACCATTGAGTTCAATCGGATTGCCACCGGTTAAAATGCGAAAGTTTGATTCTTGCACATGCATTGAGGCAGCGAGTGCAGCATCGCTTTGGCTCGCAGCTGGCAGGCTAAACACACTGGCCCATAGCATAAAGCCGACCAGTACCATGCCTTGATTCATCCATTTCATCACACCCATTCTCCTCTGCTTCCCGGACGTTGCGGGAAGAGTGTTGCGACCCACAGCCATAATTTTTGAAAGTGTACAAATAGTGGCTCTAATATTGGTACGAATTGCTTGGCAATCCGCTGATAGCCACGCAGGCCGATCGCCACGACCTCCCGCAGGCTCTTGATGGGTTGATCGATGTTAGATTCATCACGCCAGCCTAACCAAGCGTCCGCGCGACTAAAGGTGGCGCCAACGAAATCGCGCTGTGCGGTTAAGGAATCTAAAATAAGCCGCGCCCCCACCGCCTGCTCTCGCACCGATAAAACTTGCGCTTTGAAGCTTTCGTGGCGAGTACCTACGGGCAATACAAACTGAAATGAATCTCCAGCTTGTAGTGAGTGCCCAACTGGCAGTTGCAACGCCACGCCATGCTCCGAATAATCAACCAAAGTTGCACCAAAGCGGTGGCCGCTGGCACAGCGTACTTGAGTAGTTCGATTCACCTCAATACGATGCGCCACCCGCACCTGCCGCGCTTCTTCCGCCACTGCCACCGCGCCGCCCAGAATAATGAGGTTATAAAACACCCAAAACAAATTCAAAATGACGGTTAAGACCTGATCTTCTGGGCCGTAAATTAAGCGCCAAATACCAAACCCTAAACCAAGTAAACTCAGACTGACTAACACCACATAGGGCAGAGAAATCTTCCAGTCAAAAAAGGCGCGCTCGGTTAAGCCACCTTTGGCGGTGACATTAAACTTGCCCTTGTGCGGCGCAAATAAGGCCACAGTGGTGGGTCGCAAAATATACCAAGCCAACACAGTCTCATACATTTCCGCCCAAAAGGAATTGCGGAACCGACCTTGCGCACGCGAGTTGGTTAAGTTGGAGTGAATAATATGGGGCAAGGCATAGGCTGCAATCATCACTGCTGGCGCAAACACCAAGTAACTTTCTAGCAGTAAAAACGCCAGTGGCGCGAGCAAGAAAATCATTCGCGGAATACCATTTAAAAAGTACAGCATGGCATTGGCGTAACAAAGCCGTTGGCCCCAATTAAGGCCTTTGCCGCGCAATGGATTATCAATCCTAAAAATTTGTGCCATACCGCGGGCCCATCGCATACGCTGGCCAATATGTGCGGCTAAGGTTTCGGTGGCCAGCCCCGCGGCTTGCGGAATGTTTAAGTAGGCTGAGCTGTAGCCACGCCGATGCAGCTTCAGTGCGGTATGAGCGTCTTCGGTGACCGTTTCAGTGGCGATACCGCCAATTTCCTCTAACGGGCCACGTTTTAATACAGCACAGGAGCCGCAGAAGAATGACGCGTTCCACAGGTCGTTACCGTCTTGAATCAGCCCATAAAATAACTCGCCTTCGTTGGGGCGAGCACGGAACATGTTCAGGTTTTTCTCAAATGGATCGGCGGAGAAGAAGTGATGCGGCGTTTGCAGTAAGGCTAAGTTCTTATCTTCAAAAAACCAGCCCATGGTCAGCTGTAAAAATGACCGCGTCGGAATGTGGTCGCAATCAAAAATAGTAATGTAATCGCCATGGGTTTGGGTTAACGCATGGTTTAAGTTACCGGCTTTTGCATGCACGTTATTTGGGCGAATAATGTAGCCGACGCCAACTTCATCGCAGAACGCTTTAAATTCATCCCGCTTACCATCGTCAAGCACGTACACCTGCAACTTATCTTGTGGCCATTCAATTTGTTGGGCCGCCAAAATGGTATTTCGTACCACATGTAATGGCTCATTATAGGTGGGAATGTACACATCCACGCTCGGCCACTGGTTGGTATCTGTGGGTAGCTTGGCCACTTTACGCTGTAACGGCCAGGCAGTTTGAATATAGCCCAACACCAGAATGGTCCAAGCGTAGAGTTCAGCACCTAACAGTAGAAGCCCGAGCGCCAAATCTAAGCCGGCATCCCAATTCAAGCTTTGCGTCACCCGCCACCAAATGTAGCGACTACTCACGGTCACCGAGATGATCATCATAAACATCATCGGAATGCGGCCCGGAATATCTCGCACCCACATGGCCAGGCCCCAGAACCCCAGTAGCATGACGGCTTGGGCACCGGCGTCCATCGGCACGGTAATGACCACACCTAAGCCGAATAACAGCACCGCTAAGGTGACATATTGTAACCAGCGGCCATTCCAGGTGAGCTCGACGCCCAGTTCGATAGTTTTATGGCTTACATAGCGTTGCAACCTCCATAGCGGCATGAGGTGCTTCCGAAACTTACGGCGCCAAGTGCCAGCGTGGCTTTTCACGCGCTGTAAGCGGGGCACCACGGTAGCCAAAGGAGCGGCCGGCGGCACAGGTTCAGTGCGCTGGGTCCGAAATATTATCAACCAGAACAACTGGACAATCATGCGAACCCCGTCGAAGGGACGCAGGCGGTTTAAATCAATCTGCGGGAACCAGTAGTAAAACGAATAAACGGAGTAACTGCCGCGCAGCTGCTGGTGATCGTTAAATAGCAGCGCATGGGTATATATGATCAGCAGGTGAATAGCAGCTGATCCGCGGGTGGCTTGGCGACGCCACTGGCGCCAATGCTCACGTAGCATTGCCCCGCTCCAACAACTGCGTTTCTAACCACAATGCCAGCGCATCAATTTCGTTCGCAAATTGTGCATTGCTCTGGTAGTTCTCCACCAACTGCTGCAGTGCTAGCGCTTCGGGTACATGTTGATCATGATGAAGTGTGAGCGGCACGGCCATGTCCGCGGGTAATTCCGCTTGGATCAGTTGCGCCATGTCGTTGTTCAAAGTTAACTCTGGCTGACACTGATTGAGCAGCACATGCAAGGGCTGCTGCTCTCGTAGCCGTGCTGCGGCGGTGCTGCGCAAATAACGCTGTAACTGTAATTGCCACAGCGGGTTGGGGGTGATCACGCCGAACGCAAAATCGGCCGCCGCTAACACCTGATATTGAAGCGGCACCAGTGCCTCACTAAGCGTCACAAATACCACCGCCGACTCTGGTATTGCTGAGTGTTGTAGGGCTTCTTGAAAAGCACTGGGATGACGCACCAAATACTCATAAGTGGCATCACTTTCGAGCACTGACGCACTGTCGCCAAAGGGCACAAAGTGCGCGCTAATTTTGGCGGCATCCAAAGGTGGAGCGGCCACATACGCCGCATCACTAAACTGCAGACCTTCACCACTGTGCGGCCACCAGCCATGGGGGTCGCTTGCCGGCATGCCAAAATGTAGCCTTACCTGATTACGCGGATCGCCATCAATCAACACCGCATGTCGGCCGAGGCGTTGCATCGCCACCATCAGGTTGGCTGCGACGGTAGTCGTACCTGCGCCGGGCGTGATGGAATTTATCGCAATTAGGATCATGTTTTATCCGCAGTAAGCATGCGCGCAAGAGAGGTTTGTACCAGTGGCCAACGAGCGCGGATTTGCTCTATTTGTTCGCTCGCGCGGATTTCGACAAACTGAATGGTGGAACCTTGAATGTGTTGGCGCAGCGAGCGAATGTCGTCTGCTGTGGTCTGGGCTTTATCAACAACCACGAAGCCCCCTGTTTTTTTGTTAATTTTTATTTAATATAGACAATCTTACTACGCTTTCAAAAAAGAGAAATAGCGTTGCCCATATTTTCTTTGCCCACATTGAACCACATGTTCTCTGACTCCCCTGAACTTTTTCCCGATTTCGAATGGGGTGAGGTACATGTGCTGGCAGCAGATTCTCATGAATGGCGTAATGAATTGTTGCAAACCCTTACTAGCGCAGCGCCGGTTTGCGCGTTGGGGAGTGGTAAAACGATTGACAATTTAAGTGCAACGCAACAACCGCAGCCGCGTATGCATGGGCTCAAGCTGGTTGAACTGAAGCATCAAAAGCGGCCCCAATTACAGGCATTTCTGCAAGCGTTGAGCGCGGTTACCCGGCATGCACCAATATTGTATGTTGAGTTAGATAGCCTCGCGCCCACCTTATTTTCCGAGCTGATGTTCCAGCAGCAAGGTTTGTTGTCTTTGCGAAATTGGGCGCGGGAGCAGCAGAAGTTGGTCATTATTGTGGCGCAGGGCGAGCTGAGCGAATACCCATTAAGCCAATGGATTGTTGGGGCCAGTTCAATGGCCAACAGCTTGTCGCTTATTTTCCGTGGTGAGCACTTTTGGCATTGGGATATTGAGCACTGGTATACCGAGCGTGATGTGTTGATGCGCAATTTGATTATTGATGACTCTGATCCCGACCGTCCACGTCTGACCCAGCATCAAGCGATTGCCCGCGATTACATTGAACCTTTAGTGCAAGCCGATGCGGTGTGGTACACCCATAAATCGATTTTACCGAGTGACGGCGTGCCGGCGAAATGGCAGCCGCTGCATCACTTAGAAGATTGGCAAAATGAGGTGCCGGAAAATTCACCCGGCAGTATTTTGCTTGGTATTAAAGCCAGTGATTCGGTGATTGCTTTGGCGCACATTGTGCACGAAATGCGGGTGTTTTTTGGCGAGAGTATTCGTATTTTTATTCGCGAGATTGCCAAGCCGGTACGGCATGAAGACGAGAACTTATTATTGCGTGCCGGCGCCACCATGATCATTCCGTACGAATTAAAACTCGGGCGTATTTTAGTGCTTATTGATAATACCGCCGGCTGGCGCTTTACCCGTCCTATTCTGCCGAATTTAGAACGTATTCTGGCCGATTATGAGCGCGAACGGCTACAAGGTTACTTGCCGCCACAGAGCTTCATGAAAGAGGTGTTGAAAAATACTAAGTATGCTGGCGCTCACGGAATTCACTGTGCGCTCATTCGCGGTGTGCCCATGGATGGTCTGGATTTAGTACAAATTACCGCGCAATGTCAAAATCGCCGCGAGGGCGATGTGATGACCATTGCGGACGGGGCGTTATACATTTATTTGTTTGCCTGCCGCGAGTCCGATGTCGATAGCGTACTGAAATTCTTATTAGGCCTGCCCAGTGCCAGCCTGTTTGAGCGTGAAGTACGCTACTGCTCACCACACGTGATTGTGCAAGCGCTAGACACTTTAGCGCAGCGGTTAGAGCAGTATCCTGAGCGGGATCATACCGAGGCCATTGCGGCGCGTCGGCAGCAAACCGTGGTGCCGGAAACGAGTCGAAAAAGAGCCTCGCCTGTGGGCAGTGCGCCACCGCCGCCTAAGCCGGCCAGCTGGAGGCGACCCTAATGTGGTTACCTAGTGAATTAACCTGGGAAATTCTGCTGCTCACTTTGGTAGTTGGCATATTAGTGGGCTCCACGGTCATGGCGTTGGTGCGCGCACTATTGCGCCAACTCGCACGCTTGTTGGCCATGAATATCTATTTTCGTACGCGGCGGCGGTTGAAGCCAAATACACCAGCGCCGCGGGATAAATCCTATGATTGATGACTTGTACCAACGCCAGCGCCGCCAGCTCACTGCAACCACCATGTTTAACTGGCCCGGGTTGCAGGGGTGGAGTTTTTACTTCATCGGCAAAGCGTTGTTGGCATGGTTTGGCAGCCTGAATTTACTTGGTTTATGGAACGCCGCATTCATCGCCGCGCTGGTGGTGCCCTTGCCATATCAGTGGTTGCGGGTTTTACGTCAGCTGCTGGCGTTACCTTTAGCCGCGGCCTTGTTGTACCGGGAAAGCCACTTACCACCTATTTCGCGCTTGCTTGCTCAATGGGAGCAAGTGAGCCAGTTCAGTTGGAATTACCTCCTAGAGCTCACCACGCGCCTGGTGTCGTTTGAGTTGTTGGCGCTGATCATGGTGGCCTGGATTGTGTATTTATACGTGCGCAGGGTGCTGCGCATGACCGTGGTGGCTGTGGTGTTATTGAGCATCAGTGTGTGGTGGCAACAGCCAGCGCCCGGCATACAGCCGCTATTGCCTGCGGCCACCAGTACCCAACCACTGGCCCCGCTTGGGGTATCGGCACCAACGCCAGATTCAGCCAACCCCGACACTATGTTAGCGGAATTCTATCGGACGCAAAGCCGAGTGCTGGAGCGGCCTGAGGCCGCCGTGTTGGCGGATACCGGGCTCGATATTGATATTGTCATGATCAATATTTGCTCAATGTCGTGGCAAGACTTGGAAACTTATAATCTTGCCAATCACCCATTTTTACGTCGCCAAGATATTATTTTTAATCAATATACCAGTGGCAGCTCTTATTCAGGGCCGGCGGCGCTGCGGCTATTACGGGCTAACTGTGGCCATGTGCCCCACGAACAACTATTTAGCGCCGCGAATAACCAATGTTATTTGACCGAATCTTTAGCTGAACTGGGGTACAGCAGCCAGTTGGTGTTAAATCACACCGGCGAATTCGACAATTTCAAAAGTTTGCTCGCCGAACATGGTGGCTTTGCCGGCTTGCCGGTGAGGGTAGCCGATTCGGCACCACAAATTATGACGGGTTTCGACGATACCCCGATTTATGATGACCTCAGTATTTTGCAAAACCTGCTCGAAGAAAACGTGCGTAGCGCAACAGAACCGCGGTTTAGCTTCTACAACACCGTAACTCTGCATGACGGTAATCGCTTAATTGCCGGTGAGAATGGGCTGCCAGCAAACGCCAATAATAGCGCGCGTAATTACCCACAACGGTTGGAAAAACTGCTCAATGATCTGAACACTTTCTACGACGATGTGAAAGCCAGTGGCCGCCCCACGCTGATTGTGATTGCCCCTGAGCATGGTTCTGGATTACAGGGCGATGCCATGCAATTACCTGGCGTACGCGAAATTCCCACACCAGCATTAACCCAGGTGCCAATTATGATGCGGTTAATTGCGCCCGAGTTGCAGCGCTTAGGAAGTACGCCCGTGCTGGTATCGGAGCCGGTGGGAACCACTGCCATTTCGGCCAGCATTTATGAAATTTTAGGCCAGCGTCCGGTGCGCAATAAGCAATTAGATGTGGCCGCGGTGGTGCAAGGTTTGCCACAACAGCCTTACGTAGCAGAAAACGATAGCGTTACCGTGATGGAGCGCGAACTGCAGCTGTGGCTGAAAATTGAAGAGCAAGATTGGATAGTGTATCCGACCACGCGCTAGCGGTGTAACCAAACCAACCACCAGCGCTTTCTGGCACTGGTGGTCATGGTGATTATTTAGAAGTTTGGGTGAGGGTATTGTAACTGTTGATCAAGTTGCGGTAGTCGGGAATGTGATTCGCGAACAAAGTACCCAAGCCCTCGATGTCATTGCGCCAATCCCGATGTAGTTCACAAGCCACACCAAACCACGTCATTAGTTGCGCGCCAGCGGCAGACATTCTGTCCCACGCCGCGTCCCGAGTGAGCGCATTGAAGGTGCCTGAGGCATCAGTAACCACGAACACCTCAAAATCGTTGGCAAGCGCTGATAGCGTGGGGAATGCCACACATACCTCGGTCACCACGCCAGCAATAATCAACTGCTTCTTGCCGGTTGCCTTAATTGCCGCGACAAAATCGTCGTTATCCCACGCATTAATTTGGCCGGGTCGCGCAATATATGGTGCGGCGGGGAACATGTCCTTCAACTCAGGCACCAAAGGTCCGTTGGGACCGGCTTCAAAGCTGGTGGTTAATATGGTTGGTAGCTCAAAATACTTAGCGAGCTCAGCCAGCGCTAAGACATTATTCTTAAAGGTATCAGGATTAATATCCCGCACCAGCGATAGCAGTCCAGTTTGGTGATCAACCAATAATACCGCGGCATTATTTTTATCTAAACGAGGATAATCTTTCATCTGTATTCTCCTAATTAAAGTGCAGCAAAGTCCTTCATGGCCGTCTCAATTTCCTGCCAAGTGTTCATCACAAAAGGACCGTATCCCACTACCGGCTCATCCAGCGGAGCGCCAGCAGTAATCAACAAGCGCGCATTATTATTTGCCTCGAGTAATACCTGCTCATGATTCTGCGCGAATGTTAATGTGGTTGCGTCGCGAGCAATCTCACTGCCGTTTACCAGCACGGTTCCTTGCAACACGGTAATCATTAAATTCCAAGTTTTAGCAAGGCGAAGCGTATGTGACTCACCTGCTGCCAAGCCGATGTCTGCAACCAACAGGTCACTATGAGTCGCCGCAGGTCCGACGATGAGAGTGCCTGTTGCGTTTGGATAGCTACCCGCAACTACGCGCAAGGTCGAGCGCCCTGAGTTGAGCGCATGCCAAGGTAGCTCTGCCTTAGTCAAGCTCTGATAGGCGGGCGGCGTAGCTTTGTGCTGGGCTGGTAAGTTCACCCACAACTGCACCATTTCCAAGGTCCCCCCGGTTTTGGCAAAGTTCGCGCTGTGAAACTCCTCGTGCACAATACCGGCGCCAGCTGTCATCCACTGCACCTCACCCGCACCAATAGTGCCGCCATGACCGGCATTGTCTTTATGCTCAAGCTCACCTTGATACACCAGGGTGACAGTCTCAAAGCCGCGGTGCGGATGGCTGCCAACGCCACGCGCAATCTGTGCCGGGCCGAACTGTACTGGCCCTGCATAATCAAGTAGCAAAAACGGCGAAATGCGTTCAGCCCCATCGCGCTGATAGGAGAATTGGCTACTCACTGGAAAACCATTACCCACCCAATGGGCGGTGGTGGCTGTATGAACCGAAGTAATAGTTCGCATAAATGGCTCCTTAACTATGCAGACGATGGATAATTGCTATGCTAGATAAAGAACGAAAGTTGTAGTAGATAATAAAAAAGAACTCAGTGTTCTTTTTATAGAACAATAAAGAAGGTGCGGGTGAACGAATGTATGATCTGAACGACCTATTTTATTTTGCAAAAGTTGTCGAGCACGGCGGGTTTTCTCCAGCAGGCAGGGCGTTGAATGTTGCCAAATCGAATCTGAGTCGGCGTATTCGTCAGCTTGAGGAGCGTTTGGATACTCATTTAATTGTGCGTTCTACTCGGGTTTTTCACTTAACCGAAATTGGCCAGAAATTTTATGAGCATTGCCGAGCAGTGCTCATTGAAGCCGATAGCGCACTTGAGGCGGTGCAGAAAATGCGCGCGGAACCTTGTGGAACCGTGCGTTTGTCGTGTCCGATTGGGCTGCTTAACTTTCACGTTGGCGAGATGTTGGCCGAGTTTATGGTGCGCTATCCACAAGTGAATATTGAGCTCGATGCGACCAATCGACGGGTCGATGTGCTGGCTGAAGGCTACGATTTAGCGATCAGAGTACGCGCTTTGCCACTAGAGGACAGTGAGCTGGCGTATAGAGTTTTTGCAAGCCGGGAGCAATGTATTGTGGCGGCCCCTGAATTGTTAGCGCAGTACGCCACACCCACTCATCCAAGGTTACTACCAACACTGCCGACAATGGCACGCGATACACCGAATGAAAATCACCACTGGTTATTACACAACGCGCAGGGGGAGAGTGAGCGCGTCCTATTTCAACCGCGCTATATGACCACAGATATGTTAGCGCTTAAGCAGGCGGCGATACGCGGTGTTGGCATCGTGCAACTGCCGGTGTTAATGGTGCAACGAGAGCTTGCAGCTGGCAGGTTGATCAGCGTGCTACCAGACTGGCGTCCGCGCAGCGAAGTGATTCATTGTGTTTTCCCATCGCGGCGTGGCATGCTGCCGTCAGTACGCGCCTTAATCGATTATTTGGCGGCGCAATATCAGACCATTGTGGAGAGTTAGTGATGAGAGCCTCGTCACTATTTAAGTCCCACCGAATTTATGACTGAAGCACTGACTTTTTAGCGGGGGCGGTGTTTATTCATCGTCGGTACGGGCAATGACGTCAAAATCGCCACGGCCCGTCTCGACGACGGTGAGCTCAATCGGTTGGCAACAAATCTGGCAATCTACAATTTGCGCTTGCCCTACATCGTTCATGGCATCAATTTCTAAGGAATTGGGTGCCATGCAATAAGGGCAAGAAAATTCAGATTCATAACCTAGCGACATCGCTCACCTGCTTTAATTAAACCGCTTTTTTCTCAGCAATATAAGCATCAACAAATTGCTCGAGCACGTTCAGTGGCACCGCACCTCTTGCTAACACCACATCGTGGAATTCACGAATATCAAAGGCCTCGCCTAGTTCAGCTTTAGCTTTTTCACGCAATTCGACAATTTTGTTCATACCAATTTTGTAGGCCGTTGCCTGACCGGGCATCACAATATGGCGTTCCACCATTTTGCGCGCATCGGCTTCCGCGTTAGGCGTGTTGGTCACGTAAAAATCAATACTCTCTTCACGCGTCCATTGTTTCGAGTGAATGCCGGTGTCTACCACCAAGCGCACTGCACGCCACAACTCCATCGCTAAACGGCCAAAATCAGAGTACGGATCTTCATAAAAGCCGATTTCTTTTGGCAATAACTCGGTGTACAGGCCCCAACCCTCAGAGTAGGCAGTGTAACGGCCGAACTTTCGGAACGATGGAATACCTTCAAGCTCTTGCTGAATCGCAATTTGCATGTGGTGACCTGGAATACCTTCATGATACGCCAAGGCTTCCATTTGATAGGTCGGCATAGATGCCATGTCGTACAAGTTGGCGTAATACACGCCCGGGCGTGAACCATCCATAGAAGGCTGCTGATAAAACGCTTTACCCGCTGATTTTTCGCGGAAAGGTTCAACCGCTTTCACAATCATGTCGGCTTTAGGCTGGCGTAAAAACAACTCGTCCAAGCGCCCGCGCATAGTGTCGATAATGGCGGTGGCTTCTGCCAAATAGCGCTCACGACCTTCTTTAGTGTCTGGGTAAATGAAGTCTTGGTTGTTGCGCATGTGCACGAAGAATTCTTGCAAGGTGCCATCAAAACCGACTTTCTTCATGATCTCGCGCATTTCGCCGTGAATACGCTCCACTTCACTTAAGCCAATTTGATGAATTTCGTCGGCGGTTAAGTCTGTGGTGGTGGTGCGCTGTAACGCATTGTTATAAAACGCTTCACCATCCGGGAATTTCCACGCGCCATCACGAGTGTCAGCTTGCGCCGCTATTTCTTCTACAGTGCTGATCAAGCTCTCGTAGGCCGGCTTCACGGATTCCAGCATGGCAGTGCGGGCTTGCTCACGTAGCGCATCGTGCTGGCTTTCATCAATATCTAAACCACCAATTTTGCTGGTGAAATCATCCCACAAGGCACTGGCTTCACCATCGTCAAAAGGCGCGCCAGAAATAATGTTTTGGCTGTCGCTAACAACGTACGGATACACAAATTTCGGTGCCATGATGCCTTTTTCAGCCCGCAGCTTTAAGTTTTCTTCTAACTGCGCAAACAATTCTGGTAAGCCATTCAAGCGGGCAATGTAAGCTTCGGCATCCGCCACTTCTTGTACCCGGTGTTGGTTGATCAGCAACGACGCCACGCTAGAGTGCATGCCGAACATTTGGTTAACCGGATAGTTGTAGTGGCGCCATTTGTAATCAGCAATATCTTGCTCTAGCTGCTGCTTCATCAGCTGCCAACTCAGGCGGGTTTGCTCATTTAGTAAGGTTGGATCAAGCGCCATCACCCGCTCAAGTTGCGCTTTTTGGAGTGCTAAATCTTCAGCAGAGCGAGCTTCTGAAATATCGTCCCACTTATCTTGGTCTTGCTTAATGCCCAAATATGACTGGTACATTGGGCTGCGCATGACCGTTTCAGTGAAAATATCTTCAAATAGCTGATTGGCTTTTTCCGACTCAGCGGCCACTACTTCTGCGCTAGGCGCTGCGGTTTGCGCTTGGGCGTTTGGGGCTTGGTTATTCGCGGCATCGTTAGATGGCGCATCAGAACATGCGCTTACCAAAAGTGCCATAGAAACCGCGAGGGCGAGACGTTTGTACTCGAACATGTGGTGCTCCTGTGCTGTTATGTATTGTTATGATTGTGCATGTAGGTAGTGGCTACCGATGCTACGTGATTCCTCGAGTAGACGCCAGTTAGCAGCCGCTCGAACTCGTAGATGCGGTGGTAGCCGCTGATAAAATGGTCGGCAAAATAACGGCCACCATAATGGCAGCTTGTACTGAGTTCACGATATCGCTTGCAGCCTCACCGAGTAGCTCACCTTTAGCAATAGCATCAATACGCGCTTTATGGGCTTTTAGCTCGGATTTAGTGAATACTTCAGGAAGTAAGTAGGCACTTTGTGCCAGAGCAATCAATAATGACAAATGCGGATGGCTGGGCGTGACATCGGTTAACACCACTGCACGCATTTGCTCACGTATGATGCGCTCCGGCTCGGGGTTCACTTCCGGATAAATTTTCTGAGTAAACAGCCACAGTACCTTTTGTGTATCGGCTTCAATAATACCGTCGGCCACCAGCTGCGCGGCTACTTTATGCTTCAAATCATGAATGTAGCCAATGGCCATAACCCAATTTTGCAGCGAGTCTGGTCGGCTTTTCTCTGCGATTTTCGCAAGCGCCTCATCCATGACTGGATCGCCTGTCGGTGAGCTGTCTAGCACTCCTACATGCTGCTTATTATCGCTGCTAAGCGCTATTTTCTGACGCAACATGAGCTCGGCAAGAATGGCTGCAGCCACACTGTATTCAATGTACCAGCCGACCGAAGTGCCTTTTTCATCGTGTAACGCCAGTAGCACTATAGCTTCGTATAGCTTCACGGGTAGCTTGGAAGTTGCCATATTAATAATCCATTAATAAGTGAATTGGAAAATATAGCTGAGCGCGCCGCGTTGGTCGAGCCGCGTGCAAATCGTTGTTGCGCCGCTGGAACTTGCCTACAATAGCGCGATGACAACTTCTCTTTTTATTTGCCCCTTAGATCGCACCCCGTTGCAGCAGCAAGAATCAAGTTGGCACTGTGCCCATGGCCACAGCTTCGATATGGCGCGGCAGGGCTATGTGAATTTACTGCCCGTGCAACATAAGCGCTCACGAGATCCGGGCGATAGCAAAGCCATGGTGCAAGCGCGCGCCGAGTTTTTGGCTGCCGGTTATTATGCGCCCATAGCCGCCGCGCTGAGCGATGTGGTGCTCCGGAGTGAGCCAGTTAAGGTGCTCGATGCCGGTTGCGGCGAGGGTTATTACTTGCGTGCGCTGGGTGACCATACGCTAGCTAAAAACGTGCAGCGGGTTGGGCTCGATATTTCGAAGTGGGCGGTGGCAGCCGCGGCGCGGACCGATAAATCGGGCGCTTATGTGGTGGCTTCTAACAGTGCCATACCCCTAGCCGATGATAGTGTTGATGCGGTGTTGAGCGTGTTTGGCTTTGCCGTATTGAGCGAATTTAAACGCGTGTTACGCCCTGGCGGCCGTTTAATTACAGTTGATCCGGCGCCCCAGCATCTGGCTGAATTAAAAGCCATTATTTATGCTGAGGTGCATGAGAAAGCCTATGATTCGGTGGTAACCGACGATTGGTCGCTATGCTCAGAACAACGCGTAACCTTTGAATTTGAGCTGCCAACCGCGGCCGCCATTCAACAGTTACTCACCATGACCCCACATTTATACCGCGCCAGTGCCGAAGGCCGTGCACGGGCCGAAGCACTTACCTCGCTGCGGCTAACCGCCGATGTGTATGTGCGCGAATTTGAGGTAGGTAAGTGAGCGCAGGCGCTCACTACCCCTGTTACACCTCGCGCTTAATTAATGGTGCGCGCTCCCATATGAAAAAACTCTCTCGCAAACTGTGCTGAGATTGCACTTAGGGAGAGAAACAGTGCTGTAGACAGAGCGCTCAGTATCACGTCCGCTGAATAAGCATATCCTTGAAAGAGACAAAATATGCCCAGGCCGGCCATTAATGATGCGATGATTATGAATCCACAAGTCAACAGGATACAGAGGAGATAAAGTATTCGAGATAGTGAACGTTTGATAGCCGGTTGTTTGTGAGCTTCGATACAAGCTAGGCCGTAAAATGGCAAAACAATTAACAATACAACCATAAAAAAATGTAGAAGACTCAGATTCATAGAACTTATAAATATATCAAACGCAAGTTCAGTAATCTGACGCTTTCCAAAGTCTATAAAAGCAGCTAAAACTAAACCAATCAAAACATTGCTCGTTGAGAAACGAGTGCCCTTGCTTGTCCGTCGTACTTTTTTCTTGAAGAAACCCTGTAACCAGTTTGCAAAGCTTGCAGAAATATTTTTTAGTAAATTGTTCATTTTAGATCTCAGAACTTGGTGAGTTGAATCACGATTATCCCAGAAATAATTTTTGCCGCGTGTAGTACGGGGGGTCAAATGAGGGGGCCAACTACAAACATAGCCTCAACTAGGAACTGATTTTCAAATGACGAAAGCGATTTTTATAAGCGGTGCAGGGGCTGGTATTGGTCGGGCGACAGCGCTGAAATTTCTGGCTGAGGGCTGGCGCGTTGGGGCGTTTGATATAAATATTGAGGCGCTCGATAACCTGCGCGAAGTCGCACAAGCTGGTGAGCGATTAGTCACTGGTGTGCTGGACGTGACTGATGCCGCATCGTGGCAACAGGCGCTGGCGAGTTTTGCTGGCGATTCCGGCATTGACCTTTTATTCAACAACGCCGGCATTTTGTATTCCGGCGCCTTTGAGACTATTTCACTAGAGGCCCAACAGCGTATGTTGCGGGTGAACGTGGAAGGGGTTTTGGCAGGCTCCTATGCGGCGCTGCCATATTTGGTGCGTGCTGGCGCACAAGGTGTCGCACGCGTGATCAATATGAGCTCTGCCAGTGCCATTTATGGCCAACCCTCGCTCGCCAGTTATTCGGCCAGCAAGTTTGCCGTGCGCGCGCTTACCGAAGCGCTTAGTATTGAGTGGGAAGCCAAAAATATTCAAGTAATGGATATTATGCCGCTGTTTGTACAAACCAGCATGGTAACCGACATGGATGCTGGCAGTATTAAGTGCTTAGGGGTGCGACTAACCGCCGAGGATATTGCCAACACCGCGTTTCGCATGGCGCATTATCGTGGCAACAAAGTGCATTGGCCGGTGGGTTGGCAAACTAAACTGCTGGCGCTTGGTGCTAAGGTGTCGCCAAGTTGGCTAACGCGGTTTAGCAACAAACATATTGGCCGTAACAACTAGCTTAAAGCGCTTTTAATATGCCCTTCCAATACTCTCGCCAGTGCTCAACTTGGGCGTCACTTTCGAGCTTGGAGTGCTCAACTGATAATGCCGCTTTGCCCGGCGCTTTTTCATAAATATTAATCGACACCGCTGAACCATCGGCGAGCCCACAGCGCCAGTAGCGCCATTTTTCAGTTTGGGATATATCAGGGCCGCGACTGATCGGAATATCGCTGAAGTCGGTGCGCGATTGCATGGCATTCATCCAGAGGGTGAGCGCATCATCCATGCTACCGGCCACTGTTTTACTAGCAGATACACGAAACTTACCCGTGCAATCCTGACCTACCACTCGCCGGCCAATATGTTGTTCAAAATTAACCGTGAGCATTTGCGCCCACCAATGAGAAAGGTGCTGCTGTTGGGCAAGGTATTGTGCGATTTCAGTATGCGTTAAATCGCGTGCGCCGGCTTGCTCGAGTGTTTCACACCAATGCTGCCACGGCTGTCCGGTCGCCTTTAGAATTGCGTCATCAGATATAGAGGTAGCCATGCTGTTTCCTTGTGAAGTGGCGTGCCGAGCTTTAACTTCAGGCGTTTGGAGTGAAAAAAACCTAATGTAGCTGATGTTCGCGCCGTGCTTCAATTTGTTTCGCGGGCAGTATATGGCCAATTAAGGGCTTTAACGCCGTTTGAACCTTTGGCACCAACTGCGCCAGTTCCTCCAATAACACCGATTCCGGTACATCTTCATTAAATACCAGAGTGATATTCAGGCTAGCCGGGAAGCGCTGGTAATTCACGGTGTGCGTGAGCCACACAAAACCCGATAGCTGCGGCTTCATAGTTTCGCAGACTTCAGTGAGCTGGCGGATGATTTCGTTATCGAGCTTTTTGTCGGATTTGCGCATAGAGAACTCCTTCGTTGCAGTTTAACGGAATTTTCTGGGGATAACTGCTTGGGTTTGGGGATTGCAGTCAAAAGGTTTCGTACGCAGCAAACTTAAGCTGGAGCGCAGAAGCAGAACTTCAAATGTCAGGACAAACTATGTAGTATCTCCAAATAGCACCGCACATGGACGTAGTTGTTGATTTTATGAGTAGAGTTCACCCTAATAGCATTCTTAATTTGCCGGAAGCGGAGGTGTGGCACTTACTCATAGATGAAACAGGGTCGCGCTTTAATGCTGAGGCGCTTACGCTGCCTGCTGAGGATCACCAAGTTGGCCGTGTTGTCGGCTTACTACACCCTGAAGCCGTCAAGTTACCTTTATTACCACACGCTTTTCATGCGACCGACAGCTCGCCGTACGAAGTTCACCACAAATTAAGGAAACTTCTAAAGCATCAATCAATCGGTATTTTGGGTGCGACTATCCAACTTAGTGAATTAGAAGGCCGAAGTTGGATAAACGCGGTTCAGCACCTGGTTCGTTGGGTTCTTGCATTACTGCCAGCCTCAGGCGCTCCGATTACATTAAAAGTATTTATTGAACAGCGCGCACCCTATCGTGAGGGTGCAGATCTTAGAGCGTTGGCAGAAACCTTAAAAACTGAAATGAAATCTCTTTCCCCGCAGCGGCTCGCCAATCTAAATCTCAATTTTCAAATCATTCCAAAAACAGGACATCCACATAATGGTTATGTTGATAGTCTCGCTTATGTGTGGGGAAGTCCTAAACCGACAAACCGGAAATTTATTGAAGAAACGGAGCTATTGGATGGCTGCTTGATTGAGTCCGAATCACATATATTAGAGCGCTTATTTTTAATTATTCAGCACCAACACAAGCTTACCCCTGTAGATTGGTATCAAATCGCCAGCACAAGTCAGGCAGAGCGAGAAGGAACAATATTAGAGGAGAGTTTGCAGGAAGTAGCTTTGCGTTGCCAAGTTGATGTGCCTCTCTGGGAGCTGTTTCTATCCCATTGCGCCGATAAACTAGAGCGTAAGGAATACCATCCGCACGCTCTGTTAAATGCCACAGATTGGTTAGCCCAAGCCCAACCAGATAATACAAGCTCAATACAAAAGCTAAGGTTGAAGAATACGCAATTAGCAGCCGCCAACCACTTGGGCCGGGTAGAACAAGCGTTAGCCACGTCCGCTCACACGCTAGCGATGCAGTTGTTCGACGAGAATGCCCAAATCGCCTGTCAAACATTCCTTCGAACCATCGTCATGCATTGCAATAACTTCAATTTTGAAGCTGCAGAATCAACCGCTGAAGAGGCTCTTAAAATTCCCGTAGCCATGATTGGTAAAAAAAATTATGGCAAGTTGCTCTCTAGTATGGGGCAAATTTATGCCTTCAAGAACGATGCTGGCGCACCCCATTTTTTTCAACAAGCACTAGAGGTTTTTTTATCGTTACACGATCAAACGGATGCCCTAGCAGACATAAATCAAACTCGAAATTACCAACTAATTTGGTTGATGGATCAGGCGAACGCCAACGAACACGAGGTCATCAATGGGTTATGTGATTTATTGAACGTAGAGACGGAGTTGGACCTTCGTAAGGTAGCGATTGAATATGCCACTGGCGCGCGCAGCAGAAGGTTTAGCCATTATTTACTACTAAGGGCCTGCATCATGTGCCCTGAGATTACAAAGCATATTGCACGAGCCTACTGGTCACAACAACAGCAATGGCAGAGTGAGTCGGGTCATCCGTGGCAGTTGATTGCTTTGTACAGAGGAATGCTCATTTGGCGCTTCACCAACCAGTATGCGAACACAAAACCTTGGATAGAGCAGTCAATTTTACTGGCGAATGCTCCGCAGCACTCAGGCGTATTACATGTGATGGGCTCGGTTATTAATGATATGCACGAGCGCACATTAGCATCAGAGCCGCAGGAGTTAGAGGGGCCAGAGTGCTTTATTAAAAACATAGCTCGTGACCTTCCATTCACGTTTCATTAGAGTCTGAGCGCAATGACCGAGTTCTTATTTAAACATTTTCAAGGGCCACAAAATCGAGGAGATTTGGTTTGGTCACACCCAAACCGGCGTCAAATAGTGGTAATTGATGGCGTCTCTGGCGCGAATCCTGAAAAAGCTCGAGCGTTATGTTTACAATGGCTGCAGCAACAATCGGCCAACGCAATGTTACGTACCGAGCTGGTTGTCCGTTCATTAGATAACCTATTGCGCGACAACGGTGCGCAAGCAGTGTTTGGTATGGCGACACATCGGCAGAATAATACGGTAATTGTCGATATTGTCGGTAACCTCAGAATTTATGAATTGACGCCACACCAGCCGGTAAAGTCACTGCGAGAGAGAGACGTTTCTCAACCAGAACAGGTGCTAGGACAAAACAGCCCCCTGAACCCTCATCGTTATCAAATCACTCTCAGCTATGACACAAAGTATGTGTTCAGTAGTGACGGTTTAAACCACGCCAAAATGCTTGAGCAATTGAGGTTTGAGCAACTAGAGCACAATGTTCGTGAATCGCTGCACGTAGTTCGGGAAGAGGACGATTGGAGTGCTGTTATTTTCCCGGTCGATTTAAGTACTGAGCAAGCTGATGATGAATCTTGGTTAGAGGCTTTAATCGGTGAACCATCCGCGGATGTCGCAGAGCATGCGGTTCACAAAGAGTTAGCCAGACAAGCTATTACCAGCAGTGCATTGCAAGGCTCCAGAGTCGTACGCAACCCTTTTTTTAAAGGTGCGAAATCAACACGAGAAGTGGACGCTCTATTTGTTACGCCACTCGGACTGTTTTTTATTGAAGTGAAAGGTCACGCCGACGATGTTGAGCTGTATGTTGACTCAAGCGACCGTAACTCAATGATATTGCACGACAATCGATCGAAGCCACCGAGAAAAATAAAGGATGCAAATCCGGTTCGCAAGGGGTTGGAGGCAATCCGTAACTATCAAAATGCTTTGCAGTCCGTTGCGCCCGAGCTAATTCCTGAAGCAAGAAAGACGGTCGTGATCTGCTTTACGTCCAGTCACGCAGATGTTACCTGTATAGATGGTAATGGGGCATCGCACAACTTGCCTTATCACTACGGTGAAGCACTCATCTGCGACCTAAAGAGTATGGTTCCCGCCATTATTAAACATGCAGAAAGTTGGGCTGGGAAGAAGAAAAAGCCGCTTCTTTCACCCGCCCAGATTAATAACATCTGCCAACGATTCTTGATTGATTTGGATACAAATGAAGTACCACAGATGTTGGCTCCTGGCCTAATTCTAGATGAATCGAAAGTGATTGCGGAGGAATCGACAGATTATTTCACAGTGTTGGAAGCAAGCCATTACGGTGACAAAGTTTGGGCTAAGCGTTACAAAAATGATTCATTTAAGCGCCTGGATAGTGGCACATCTATTGCGAGAATTGCTCGTGAAGTTCCAGTACTGCAGCGACTTGGACGCCACCGCGTGCCTGGGATTCCTTATTATTATTGGCATTACCATAAAGGCGACGACTTAATTATCTTTCTTGAACCCGGACACCCAACCAATCTGTTAGATTGGCTGCAAACTAATCCAAGTCGAGCAGAGCGCCTGTCGGCTATAAAAAAGCTTAGCCATATCTTAAGTCTGATCAGCAGTTTTAAGTCACCAGCGATTGTACTTCGCTCTATCAACCCTAAAAACATTCGTATATCACAGCAAAACCACAGCTGTGATACGTTAGATTTACAGCTGATAAACTTCGAATTAACGCAGTCGGATGATATTAAAACGTTGCCAATCACTGCTCGCACGCAATTTGATCGTCTATATCAAGCAGATGAAGTATTGGATTCAACAGCTGCCGTTTCTCAGAGTGCGGACGTTTTTAGTTTTGCCATGATTTGCGCCTTCATTCTATCTGGAGCCTCACCTAATAAACTGAAATTACAACAAAAAAACGAATTCTCAGGCTTATTATCGCGAAGCAATTTGCCGCCAGAGGATGCAGAACTGCTGACAAAAGGCGTTCACCCAAATGCGAGATATCGACCCTCGATGGCTTCACTGAATAAGGCGATTAAATTATGGAGTTGATGCTAGCTAACGCCCTCAAACAAATGGGGCTCACGAAAATTACCACAGTTTACAACAATAAAAGTAGTGGACGTGCGCTATTGCGAGTGAAGAAAAGTGAAGCTGAGCTCACTTACGCGCTTAAGGTTTTTGATTTAAATGCGAACGATCCCAAAAATATTACGGCCGAAATTACAGCGCTTAACCGTTTGCCTTTTGGTGTAGTGCCGCATGTTCACCAAGTAATTCAGATTCAAAACCATCTATTTTTAACTTGCGACTGGATTGATGGAATAACTTTTGCTGAATTCTATTCCGGCGAAGTCGCTGATCATAAAGAGGCCGAGGCTAGAATTTCATTAGTCGTTAAAGCCGGACAACGCCTGCAACAAATCCATAAAGAGCGTTTGGTGCATCGGGATATCAAGCCTGAAAACTTGCTTATTGTGCGGCCGGGCCATACACAAATCCATAACGCTGAGGTATTTGTGATTGATTTCGGAAATACTGTGCAAAAACGAGGTCTAGAAGAGGGAACGCAAGGTTACCGAGCACCAGAGCAATACATTTCTAGAAAAGTCCGTTTAACTGATAAAACCGATGTTTTTGGGCTCGCTCAAACTTTATGGTTTCTTCTGACCGGTGAGCCTGCATCGCTTCATGTCAACGCCTCAATGAATGACTGGGATATGCCCGACTACCCACCACTCTCTCAGCAAATTAAAAAAGCCGCACACTTATTTGAGTTATTAGAAATGGCGACAGCCTTTAACCCGAGCGAACGCCCAACACTCGGCGAATTTGTAAACGGCTTAAAAGTAATGACGAGAGCCTAAATGACATGGCGGTAACAACACTAAAAAGCGTACCATTTTGGCCTGATCAAGTTGTCGAAAAATTTCCACATACCATCGCGTTACTCGGAAATGCCACCAATCAATATTTCCGCCCTACGCTGACGCACAGTCAAGAGCAGACGGGAAACCAAAGGCAAGTGGTTTCAGAAACAAGCATTCGTAACGTGCTTCGCAATGCGACTCGTGGACTGATTTATATGCTAAGAGGGCTTTCCAGTGACAAACCAAAGTTTGTGTTACTTGTTGGTGATTTAAAGTTGGTTTTCACTGCGGGTACCAATCGAGAGGGTAATAAAAGGCTTTTTCCTCAAAGGGTATATTATGCCGATAGCACCGACCGAGCTCGAGCAATGCAACAAGGCATAATTCTTCAATTCGAAGGTGTTCAATTTTGCTCTGGGACAGAGTTTAGAAGCTTAGAGGCAAACCCGCAGATTAAAAATGGGCTATATGTCGACGAATTAGCAAGCTTATTTAAAATTACCTTTCAAGAACGAGCAGGAATCCTGCGCACCAAAAGTCAAAAGGTGGCGAGAGAAGAGCGTCAGCTTAGTGACGCAGAAAGAGATCGATTAGATACACTTAATGCCTTTATTGAAAGTGAATATGACATTGACTGCCGCGCGGAACAGAACGAGCCGAGATTCTCATATGTTGAGTGGAAAGCAAGTTCCGTTCGTCATATAAAACGAGTGTTCTACGATTTCACTCTTGAAGCTAAAGACTATGAAAGGTTAGTCGAGAAACAAATTAAGCTGATTGCCACCGATGATATTCAAACCGAGAGTGATTCAGGTCTAGCCTTTGAAGTAGTTGATTATGAGCCAGTCGCCAATCAACCAGTGATTCGTTTAAGTAGCGCCGGACAAGTTCAAAGCGCGCTTATCCCCAAAACCGGGACGTTTAAACTCATGGCACTCCCGGTATTGAAAAATATTCGCGGAGCGATACTTAAAGCATTGGCGTTAGGTGAGACCAAGAACCCATGGTTATTGTCGTTATTGAGTGGCGAATATGACCACCCTTCGTTTCAACACCACTCCTTAGTAACCGAATCAGGTGCATTTCCGCCCACGCCATCACAACAACGAGCAATTGAAGGAGGCATCGCCACCCCTGATTATGCTTTGGTCCTTGGTCCACCGGGAACGGGAAAAACCACCGTTATTCTAGAGTGGGTGAAACACTATGCTGCGCTAGGCAAGCGAGTGTTGATTACGTCACAAAATAATAAAGCTGTAGATAACGTCCTCGAGAGGTTAATCAGTGAACCTAACTTCGAGTGTTTAAGAATTGGCAACGAGTCTAAGGTCAGCGCATCACTTGCTGATTGCTTATTGGACAATAAATTACGCGAACTGCAAAAGCGGATGTTCACTACTGATCCTAATCTCAGTGACTACCTAGATCGGGCGCAAGTATTCTTGGAATCGGTACAACAGCAAGCACTGAAAATAATACAAACATTCAAAAGTATTGAGCAGCAATCTATACAGCTCGATCAATTTATAAGTCAGCGTAAAAAGCTTAACGATGAACATAACCAGCGTTCGCGAGAAATTGCAGGTAAACGCAAAGATTTGGATGAGTTGTTAGAGCAGTTTTCGGGTATAGAACGCAAACAAACGCGAGGTTTATTCAAGCTTATAAAACGCGGATTTAACTTAATAACGATGCGTCGATTGCAGAGCCGAATTACAGCTTTAGAAGCGATGATAAATCGATTGGAAATCGAGCAGAAGCAAAGCCAAGATAGCCAACAGCAGCTAGTAAAAGAAATTGATGACACTAAAGCTGCAATCACTTCGATGAGACAAATACTGAACGTTATTGACGCAAACCATCCAGGTAACTACGCGGGTGTGATAGAGATACCATCACTATACGAACTATCTAGCAGCAATATAAATGCGCTGCAAAAGAGTATTGAACATGTCAAAAACGTCCTGCGAAGATGGTTTGAAAAAGTTAGTACTGAACGTGAACAAAGTTTATACCCATTACTTTTGGAACACGTTAATGTGGTTGGCGCCACGTGTATTGGAATTAACACCAAGGAGCTGTTTCGCAACATCGACTTCGATGTAGTTATTGTAGACGAAGCTGGACAGATTCAAGCACATAATCTAATGGTTCCTCTTTCAAGATGTGAAAAGGCTATTCTTGTAGGTGACCACAAGCAAATTCGCCCAATTGTTCAGGATGAGGTATTAACAGAGCTCAAATTTAGCCAAACCGATGACGAGCTTGAGCTCTATTACCAGAGCTGGTTTGAATTGCTTTGGAACACCGCTCCCGAAAACAGACGCTTTATGCTCGATACTCAGTTTCGTTGCCCTAGCGAAATTAGCGATTTTGTATCTGCTGCATTTTATGATGGCAAGTACTATGCGGGTAAAAATAAGCTTAACAGTGCCCCGTTGCTGAAATTTTTCCCCACCCCTTTTGTGTGGCTTGATACCGCCAAGATGAATAACAATAGCGAGCAATTCAAAAATGGCCAATTCGCTGGAAATCGATCCGAGTCCAATATTGTAGTCGAGGTTTTTAAGCGAGCACTTGAGGCACGGCCAGAATTACTTGGTAATCGTGAAATCGCTATTATCGTTCCGTACAAAGCTCATATCGCGCAAATTAAAAAGCGAATAAAAGCACTTCAGCAAGCAGGCGAATTGCCTTCACTTGAAATCCCGATGAGTGAGCTTGTTGCATCCGTTGATAGCTTCCAAGGTCAAGAGCGAGAGTTAATTATCTTTGCCTGCTCACGGTCAAATGAGCGAGGAAATGTTGGCTTTATGAAGGCCTGGCAGCGGATGAATGTTGCCGTGACTCGGGCAAAAAGGCAGCTTGTGATAATTGGTAATACAGAGACGATGACAAAATTAACCAAGGAAGATGCTCCGGATGCGGAATTTAAGCGCGCCATGCAATTTTTGGTAGCACAGTTGCAGCAATCGAAGTCCATACTCCCTGGTTTTTGGTTCCTACCAAAAGCTAAAAATAAGTCACAGGATCCGAGTAATCAGCGAGGATTGAATGCATGAGAAGTAGCCAAGATTTTAAAGACGAACAACAACTGTTCCGAAAAATTGAGGCTGAAGGACTGCGGCTATTCTTCTATCAGCGACTTTGGTTGCCGGTGGTTGCCGTTCAAATGAATACGGAAGAAGTAGCGCATGAGGAACACGATTTCACTCACGTCACTATTCTCGAATTGCTAAATGCTCCGTTTGCTCAAAATGTTGAGGAATACATAGCACTCAGCAATTTAATGGGGCTTGCTGAAGTTACAGTACAAGAGAAAATTAGGGAACTGTTTGCATTGGGTTACGTTGAACGATCCGTCTCGGGTAAACTTACAATCACTTCACTTGGAGAGCGCACCATAGCGCTTGGAAAGCCCATTCGGAAAATAACAAGGTCGCTACGTCTTTGTGCCGTATCGCAGCGATGGCTCCCAACTCAAGCATATAATCGTCCGTTTAAGTCAGTTGAGAACATGAGCGCAAACGACTTTTCGTTCGTTGTTGTCGCGCGTCCACATACCGAAGTAAGCCTGATGGCTGTTGATGCTATTCAGCATATGAAACAGCAAGAAAAAAATGCGGTCAACATTCCCGATGAATGCATCCATATCGAGCCAACTGAAGATTATGAGCCTGGCTTTCAACACTGTAAGCTCGTCATTGTTGGGAAAACCAATCCCGAAAGAGCTTGGGCCCAGTTTGGCGAAGAATTTTTGGAGTTGCCATGGGCGGACTTAAAGGGTGAGGCTTTATTACCAACGCTCACTAAACGTCCGAGCAGATTACAACCCGACCTCCAGACTATCAAAAGTGTTTTAGCTAGAGACGGGGTTGAGGTAGATGAAGAACATGTAGTGCAGGATGATGCTTACGGACAAATACGTATTCATGCGAGCCAGATAAATGCTAGCTGGTTCGTAAAAACTACACATTCATTTATTTTCAATCTTGCTCGATGCGCGACAAAAAATATGCAAGCATGGCCGTTTCATCGTTATCCAATTAGTTCCAAGGATATGCTAGGCGGTAAAGGCTTAACTATCGATATATCTAGCCTTGATAACAACATACAGCATCTTGCAGAGGTGCTTCGGAAGTATCATCTACTGAGCCACGATTATTTTAGACGAAAGGCAAATGACCTTAAGGTTAAGAGCGTTAAGGAATACCTACAACAAAGTCTCTCTGTAGCTGACTATGAGTGCTTAGTTCAGGCAGCGGAAAAACTGCCGATTTCCCGAATTGACAAGCTGCTACGTGATGAACGTGATAAGGAAATCGAGTAATGAGTTATACGATTCATGCCACCGCATTACTTCCGATAAATCTGACCAAGTTAGAGCGGAAAAAGCTTTTCCAGCGCCAACCATGGAAGCACTGGACTAATGGCCTATCTAGCTCCGAGAAAGTCGATATGCGGAGGTTTTTCAATCGGTCAACAGTAGATATATTTAGGCCTCTGGAAGACGGGCGATGGTGTCTTGATTTATCATGCAGCCTGCTTGCCGATCTGGCCTTAAATTACTCGGATGAAATCATCGCCGAATTGACGGGTGTGCAGCTCGTAGATTTTGGGAATATACACTTTTTATATCTATCGGTATCCACTACTCCAGCATCAAAAAGCGATATCTTCCCACTGCAACGCCAGCTTTTCAGTTTCTTTCAAAAATCCCACAGCGCCGAGTTACCAAAATGGTCTCAAGGTGATAACGCTCAACCATTGTCAAAATGGATTGAACAATTGATTGGCCGCGATATTGGTCATTCTGAAGACAATATGGAAGATTGGCTTGGTCATGAGCTGCCGTATTGCTTGCACGTTGAAACCAATACATCCGAAGAGAATCAGAACTTAACAGTGAATTTAGTAGCAGGGGCGGACCCTGCTAAACCGAGCTATAAACTAGCGCAATTAGAAGCTGCGGAGCTAAAAAATTCAATGTTATCTGTATGGGATAATTGGCATTGCTTGCAAGCATATCATCGCTTGATTTTTGTCGGAGATCCCAGTGCAACCGCATTACATGAAAATTTGAGCCGTCATCACTACTATATCGACCTTTTTGCGCTGGCTATTTATCAACGTATGCAATATGAGCGCTTTCAAGAGAGCCTAACGGCGGCGAATCCAAAAACACTTAAAAATCTAAATCTAAAAATCCGAGTATTTCGCCAACGTTATAATATAGCGCAAGTAAGCGGTTACCCTCTGGCACAGCGCTTATATAAGTATGTGTGCGAGCGCTTAGAGCTGAAAGCTTTGGAAGAAAAGGTGTTTAATGAAATAGATTATCAGCACGGGCAACAACAGCGAGCGAATGAAGAGAACTACAACTTTATGCTGTTTTCTATTTCGGTATTGGCGGCCATTATATTACCTTTAGATTCATTATCGACATTAATGGCCTTGCCTGCTGCAGAACGCGATTTCGACTTTTGGTTAACCGTCGCAATTTCGGGTTTGGGTGTGCTAGCCATCATGCTGCTGCCGATGTTGTGGCGCAGTTACCGCCGCTCGAGATATGACAAAAAGGAAATCTAACTATGCTGGTATTTATCCTGGTAGTTGGTTCAGGACTTGCTTTTATGTGGGCTCTTGCGAATCTTGGTACAGCGAAAAAGGGACAAGTCGATACTTTCTCTGGCTCACCAAAGTCGCATAACACCGATATCGTTGGTATGACCCACACTTCGGATAGCGACCGCCTGTGTAGACACACAAGTGAAGGTTATGACGACGACCTCATGCATATAAATCCAGCAACAGGATTGCTGATGATAGGCGGAATAGGCGGACTCGATACTAACGGGAACCCTTACGGCATTGATGGTTCAGTATTTGGCAATAACCTTCATTCAGATATGAATAGCTCATTAATGGCCACTCATATTTCTGATAACGATAGTTTTAACTCGTTTGATGACAGAACCTCGTTTGACGGTTTTAGAGATCCTTGGTAGCGGTGTATGAAGAACAAAGAGTCCGAAGATAATGTTCTGCTTAAAGTTGGTCGGAACGTTTTACTTTTTCAGCAACTAGAGCACTTGCTTAAATACCTTGTTGTTAATGGGAGTTTTGCTGGCTCCATTAGTCAAATTAAAGCAATCAGGCGAGAGCGAGCAGAAAAAACGAATAAAGAAACGATCTTGTTCATCACCTATTAGAACGTGTCGATACTAAATGCCCCAACAGCTGCAGAATTGTCAGTCGTGAACTTGATGAACAGGCTGAGAGAATCAGGACTCAAATAAAAAAATAGGTAGCGATGCGAAAGCAATGCAGGAATTGAGTCAGTATTTTCAGTCAGAGGCAGTCGGAAAGGAAATAACGCAATTTTTTATGCAGACAAAACGTTAACGTGGTTTACCAGAAATTTGCAAGTTACAGCCCACACTACTCCCTACTGTTCTCAAAGCCCCTAATAACGTACTCATTCCCACTGCCTAACCAACTATTAATGAATAATGATAAAACGATGGCGGTGTAATAGAGGCCATCACCATTATGAAGACTATGTCCCCACGACATTATGGAGTAGCACAACGATGAAAGACCAGAAAATTGCATGTTTCGGATGAATCCGAAACATGCAGGGGTGATCGATTTCGCCTAAAGCTCGATGTGGTATTTTGTAAGTGAGCAAGTGCGTTATGGATTATCTATTATTGAATATCTAAAGCCGATATATGATTCATAATAGATAATCATTCTTGGGTTTTCGGAATTAAATTTATATACTTTTGTATATTATTCTTATAAATTGATTTATTTAGGCGTATCGAAATGAGCTATGTAACAGAGCAGCTACTAGAAAGTCTTCGAGAAGCTCGAGTTCGTCAGGGATTTAGCCAAAGAGAGCTGAGCGCGCGTTCGGGTGTGCCGCAAAGCCATATTTCAAAAATCGAGGCTGGCGGCGTTGATTTAAGAATGTCCAGCTTGATTGCAATTGCCCGCGCACTCGACTTAGAGCTGTTTGTCGCTCCCAAAAAATCTGTACCTGCTATTAAGTCTATCATTCGAAGTAGCCTCGGGAGCATCGAAGAGGGTGAGACAATGTCGCCTGCATATCAGCTAGAGGAAGGCGACAATGACTAATTATGTTTCTACGCTCAACGTGTTGCTCTACGGCAATCCCATCGCAACGATAACCAACGTGGGCAATGACAGAACGCTTTTTGCCTTTATGGATTCGTACATTAATGATGAATCAAGGCCCGTATTAGGGCTGGGTTTTAAAGATTCGCTAGGTGGCTTGCTGACTAATTTTAAACCGACCCAAACCAAGCTAACTCCGTTTTTCTCTAACCTTTTGCCAGAAGAGACAATGCGTCGTTACTTGGCAGAGCGTGCCGGAGTGAACCCCGCGCGAGAATTTTTTCTATTGTGGGTGTTAGGACAAGATTTAGCAGGTGCTATTACGGTTGAACCGGCGGATGGTGAAGCCTTACCGCCTAACGTGCATGAGGGCATTGACGTTGGAGCGATAATTGAAGCGCCAATGCGCTTTTCATTGGCGGGTGTGCAGTTGAAATTTTCAGCCGTACAACAGGCAAGCGGTGGTTTGACCGTTCCAGCAACCGGTACAGGTGGCTCTTGGATTGTGAAATTGCCGTCGTCTCGCTTTGACGCGGTGCCAGAAAATGAATATTCGATGATGGAATTGGCTCGTATGTTGGGCATGGATGTGCCAGAGACGCAGCTACTCCCCATCAACCAGATTGCTAATATCCCAAATGGTATTGGCAAATATGGTGGTAGTGCGTTTGCGATTAAGCGCTTTGATCGTGCAGGTGCTCAAGCCATACATATTGAAGATTTTGCGCAAGTGTTTGGTGTCTATCCTCAAGATAAGTACAAAAAAGCCAGTATGCGCAATATTGCTCAGGTTATTGGCATTGAAGGCCAATATGAAGACATCGCGGAGTTTACTCGCAGATTGGTGTTCAATACCCTAATCGGCAATGCAGATATGCATCTGAAAAATTGGTCTGTAATCTATAAAGACAAGCGTACTGCATCCATTGCACCAGCCTATGACTTTGTCTCGACCATCTCTTATATCCCCGATGATAGTGCATCGTTAAAGGTCAGTCGTAGCAAGAAATTCAGTGACTTCACGCTGGATGAGTTATCACATTTGGCCGCTAAAGCCATGTTGCCAGAAAAATTGGTGTTAGATACCGCCAAGCAAACCGTGGCTGGCTTTCACGAGGTATGGCAGAAAGAAAAAGCGCACTTACCGCTTACTAAGTCGATGATTGAAGCTATCGAAACTCATTTACGAAGTATACCGCTCCGCTAAAATGAGACCGATGGGTACAAACTCTAAACCAATCGAGTTTTTATTCATAAACTAGACGGTAAACGAGATAGCACCTGCGGTAATAACCGCAGGCTACGTCATAACCAGTTATTCAATATTCTGGATCTGCTTGTTGTATATTTTAAAATATAATTAAAAATCAAAAATTTAAAATAAATAACCATTTAAAAATTACATTTACCCACCACATAACCCACCACTTTATCTGGGTTAGATTTGGTATATTGAATGGCTCAATGAGTGTTTTATTTACCAACTAACAGCTAAAGATTCAAGTCGTCACTGTTAACTACAAGGCTATCACTGGCGGCGCATTTAGCTAACAAATTGCTAGCGCCAGCGTTACTAAAGCTTACTCAATAACGTCGACAGGCATTCTCCAAGTTTTATGCTTAGCAGTGGAGGAACTGCATTCCCTACTTGCGTATATTGAGGCACTTGAAATTTCCTCATTTGTCCGCCAGTCGTTACTTTAGAGCGAAACACAAAATTATCCGGGAAAGATTGGATCCGCGCCATTTCGCGAACAGTCAACACGCGAAGCTCAGCCTCATCATAATGACATGCATCATCCGGTATAGATAAGGCAGCAGGTGCCGGTTTATCTGCAATCAGAGCTCTTTGTATTTGCTTTTTCGTCGTATGAGCTTTCAAGTAGCTCACCAAAGCTTTTTTAGAAGAGAGCTTTGATAGCTGACCGTTTTCCATTAACAACTCATGACTGCGGCAGAGCTCCCAAGTTCTCTCGCCCAATTCAGAGGATTTCCCTTTCAATATAGAAAAAATATCTTTAGTTACAAACCTGTCGTTGATTTTTTGCAAAATTTGATAAAGGCGGAAGCGTCGCCTAACGATTTCTTTATTGGCCCTTGGATCGTGATTTTCTATATGCTCTCGGGTTGGAAGCCATTCAAATATTGAATTTAAATTATTTATGTAATCCGATGGCAACTTGTCACTATTAAATCGCAAGTCATCTAATGCTTCCCTAACGCTCACGGGTTTTCCTGATACCAAAGGAGATAGAAACGAATTTTCAAACAGACTGCGGTGCTCGGATTTCGATACGTCTAAATAGTCCAGATATCCAAACTCTAACGACGGTCCGATCTCCGAAATGTTCTGATAAAATCTATTAGACAGCATCAAAACCTTGTGTGAAGCGCTATTGGGACAAAAAGTACATAGCAACTTATTGAAACAATCTCGCCTAACAGCAAACATAATAAAGCGAGGTCTATTCTGTGCTACTCCAGCTAAACGTGCATTGATATGCAAACAGATAGGCACATATCCAATTACAGCAAACGCCTTTGCAACTTCATACCAAGCGTAGTATCTATACCCTCTTTCATCTTTGAACGCTCTGAGAATTCCACTAACATTCTCTAACATTGCTATTTTTGGTTTAGTCAGCGAGACAAACTTCGCAAACTCCCAAGGAAGTGCGTTTTTCTCACAATTTTTATTTCTAAGACCCGCCATGCTAAAACTCTGACAAGGGGGGCCTCCGGATACTAAATCCAACCCTCTCGGTGAGTTAAATCCGCTACTTAGGCATGCTTTTAACTGATTGTTTTTTGAAATAGCTTTGTTTAAATCTACAATGCTACCTATCAATAACTTCCCTCTAAGCTCCTCACTGTCCCTTGGAAGGTCGGAGTAAAAGGTTTCCTCTTCAGAAAGAAGGCTTAACGGGTTTTCGCGGAGCCTGCTTGTTAAATCCTTGTAGCGGCTTTTCAGCCAAAGCGTTTTTTCGGGATGCTTATTTTCTTCTGCAAGACTAAATAAATCTTCATTGAAAAAATTAAATGCAAAGGACTCAGCAGCCATTGGAGATATTTCATTAGCAAGAAGGAGCTCAAAATTTTCGACGTGTAATCCTAATGATAGTCCTCCACACCCGGCAAAAAGTTCAATATGATTCATTCATGATATACCAGCAAAAGGCCCTATTTATATTTTAAAAGCATTAAGTCTGTATGTCCAGGTAACTTTCAACAGCTGGCATAGTAGCTGAAATCTAGGCTACTTAGGCTTTAACTTATTAATCATCATCGGATGCTACATGTCGACAACTAATTCTTCCATTAACGCGCCTCCTTCTGCGACCTGCTCAACGTGATGCCATAGTTCGTCACGATCCATAGTGTCAACCATCTGTAGCCGAGTTAAAACGAGTATTCCTTCTTCGTTGATACCGAGAGCAACCCCTTGTTTTGAAACCAGCTGAAGAATTTTTAAACGAGTGCTCGCCACACTTAATACACCATGTTTAATAGAAGTTTTATACTGTATGTGAACTTCATTCAACTTAAACCTGTTTACACAGTTAACTATCTTGAGTGTTATAACTACAGGGTTGGACTGGACATACTTTTTAACGGCAATATCACCACTATCGTCATCCCTAAACGGCTCAACGGAGAAAGTTCGCAAGGCTGACACGACGAGCTGCTCTTCAGGGCTGATTTCTCTCGCGACTCCTCCTACATATCTATCGTTTACTGCTAAGCTGCAAAATAACCTGAGGTCCTCGCTCCCTTTCTCCGCGCTAATATTCAAGACAGCCCTAGACGAAGAATGGCAATCAAGTATCGCCGACGCCCAAATTTTTTTATTAGCTCCTAATGATTTAAAAAAGCCTTCTGTAAGCTGACTGAAACTGTTTCGCAACACAAATAGATACTTAGCTATCACGTCTACTTGATCTGAAAATCTGAATCTATTTCGGAGCTCTATGAAGTCAGTCCAGTTTTTAGACATTAATGAAATATAAAATCCAAATTGAAATGCTTTTTCCGCGCTTTTTTCATCTAAATTCGGGTGGCTTTCCATACCCATAAAAACATTTGATATTTTATCAAGAAAAGAAACTATTTTCTGAGCTTCGGTATTCTTACCAAGCGCAGATTGTAGCCTTAAGGAGAGCAATTCAACTATTTCCATTTGATCGGTTCTAGCGTCAATGCTTTCCATTCTACAAAGGTTCCAATATTCTTTAATTAAAAGATTAAGTCCTGTTGGAGGCAGGTTTACACCCAAAACTACAGACATATCCTTTAAAGCAACATCCACATCGTCCGAAGATGATAAGACGGGTATATTGTAACTGCTATTGATTTTCAAGTGACAATGGAGAGCATATGCAAAAGCAATTATCGACTTTCCATCGCAAATCAGTTTTTTTTGTTTGCTCTTATCCGCATCGCCCATTTTTTTATTTTCAACTAACTCAATCTGATCTTCATAATTATTCAATCTAAACTTTTCCGGATCGAGAAGTAAATTACTAACTAATAATTGGAAACTATCAACATCTAAATCACTCATGTAATGATATTTGGATATGAAATCCTTCAAAAACTCTTCCGATGGAAAATGTATTCTTTTAATGTTGTTTATGGACAATGCTGATTTGATCCTATAAAGCTGAAAACTTTTGCTGCCCATTTTCGCAGGAAATGAATAAGCTCTGCCTTTCGTTTCAACTTCACAGCAAATTGGAAGCGGTGAATCTTCTAATTTTTTCACCACAACCATGTTTGGCCACTGCCTGGTATGAATATCTTCGTAGTCAACTCTGCTCGTCGAAATGCCTATGAATCCTGAGCTCAAGAACTCTACTAGTCCAATCTCATCAATTGGAATGAAGTAATTTTTCATAATTTTTATTTCCAGTTAGGCTTAACTCATTAAACTTCGCTCGACTCGCTCACATCCAACTTCTTTGATCACTCGAATAACATTCTGTTTATCTAAACCATCCAAATAGTCTTGAATATTCTCTTTCAGAGCCAAATATTCTCTGGAGCTATCGAGCAGTGTGGATAAAAATACAGACGCTTGATCACCCAAAGATAAAATTTCATCCGCCAAAGTAGCTGCTCTAATTTGGTCAGCCATCTCCTCCGTTTCCGACCATGAAACACAACTCAGCTTTTCACGCAAAAAAGATTTCCAGTCTGTGTTAGCAGCATAACCACATAGTCTGAATTCCGGTGAGGGTAGCAAGCGAATAATCTGAGGAAGTGAATCTCCAAAGCAAACTAAATCAAAAAATAGCATGTTCCTAGCTCGCGATGACACGACATACATATCTTTAATTAACTCTTGAGCACTTGCATCGAATGCTCGGCTATCCCGATGCATATTCACAACAAAAACAGCATCAAACTCAAGCCCCTTTGAACTCTTGTTGTGAAGTACAGTGATAGAGGGGGCCGCACCGAAGTTTAGGAATTTCGCGTCATAGTGAGTACTTTCCTTTGCTTTACCATTCACATACATTTGAAGTAGATGCTTTGATTTCTTTTCTTCCTTGGAATTTTTTAACTCGTTGTAAATGTTTCTCACATCGGCTTTTTTACCAAATGACAGAACTCCGACCTCTATTTGACCGTTGTTTATAACAAAATTTGTTATATGTTCAGATACTGCTGAATGACTCGGAAGTATTAGTACCTGCGGTTTCATCCCACCGCGATCTGGAGCTTTTGCTGCTGATCTACCTGTTAGCTGATAAAAAGTCGCAAACTCCGATATCTCTCGTGTGTTTCTGTAATTTTTATTAAGCCGCCAGTACCTTCTATTTCGGACACCAACGTCTAACGTTTGTCGAATCTCTTGCAAGGTAGAATTCTTCTCGGTGATTGTCTGATTTTCATCCGCAAAAACAGTCAGCGTAGGACGAGAAGTCTCCTCTAATAATGGATGATCTATTAAAGCCATAAAAGCTTCATACATCTCGACTGGAAAGTCTTGTCCCTCATCGACTATTAGATGACCCCAGCATAGTCGATGTAACGTTGGGATATCTGTCGTTTCCCTAATAATTTCGCTAACCACTTGCCAATTTATGTCAAACCTTCCTCTAGATGGAAGGCGCTTTTTATAAGCGCGACGAAACCACTGATCAACCCATTTGTGTAGATTGCAGATGCTTATGTCATGTTCCATGTCTACGCTGTCAGCGTACTTTGAAAGCACGTTATTAAACATTAATAAGGTAACGGGCTTCCCTCCCTTTGAAAGCCGTAAGGCACGATGAAAAGCGACCACGGTCTTTCCGGTTCCAGGAGGTCCTGTAACCAACACTGCCCGATTCGTAGGCGATTCAGTATAAATTCCACGTTGATCTGAATCTAGTTCAGAAAACGTTGGCATCCTCACGCGCTGTCTCCTCGACAAAACTAAGAAAGCCTAGGGGCTCACCAAACTTTTCACCCATACCCGATAATAGCAAACGATTGAGCCCCGCATTCTGATGACCACAACTGGTCTCAGCTACTAAGGCACAACAATGACAAGCAGCCTGATTGACGCCCTGAAATCCAGATTCCTTTGTTTCACGGCATACAGGATCTGCTGAACACCAACTAGTCAAATTGCTTAAGTTTCTTACAAGATGAGCCTGAATTTCAGGACGAGCTTGATCTACAAGTCCCCCAAGCGTGCCTTCTGTGTCTGTGTCCGTCGTATAAATCAGTATTCCAGCCCGATTCGCCTCCGGAACACAGAAGATTCGCTCCCTCAGGGCGGAAGATGAGTATCCTGACCGGAAAGTGAGATCTCGGATTAAAACGTGGGCGACAGTATGAGCAAGTATAAATATTGGATCTTCCACGATCCCGATCTTCACCCTTTCTTGAAGTTTTCCTAATGCTTTAAGTTGCTTCGAGAGGGCTTGCCTGACTTGCTCTCCATACTTCTCTAGCCAGACAGCTAACATGTCTTGATTGAACTCAAAATAAATACCCTCCCCGAACGCCTCAATAGCTGGCACCCAGTTTTGATTCCCGCCTATGTCGGGAGACAGCTCGGACTTTCCCCCTCCTCGGACAAAACCTTTAAAAGCCCTTACTTCTCGAAGACGTTTTACCTGACCTATTCTTGAAAAGACACGCCTTAAAATTGGGTCAGAATCATCAGAGCAGTCGTTAAAAAAAACTTTAAAGTTTCGTTGCTCGATGTCATCTCCCTGAGCCAAAAGAGCATACTCTGCATCCAGAAGCTTTACCTGAGCATCCTCTGCTTCCTCTATTTCAGGAGCAGCTACTGTTAGTTCATTTAAAAGAAACTGGAATCCGTATTCGACTAGATCATTCTCATTGTCAGAGTAGTCTTCTGCAATATTCATAAATTTTTCACGAATATCTTCTGCTTTTTCAGTTACTCTGGTCTGGAGAATTTGACGAGTACCTACACTTTGCTTCAAGAGCGTTTGACACTTCCGTTCTATAGCCTCTTTGGCATCGGAGCTAATTTTACTTTTGAGCTCAGAAGTTGCCCCCTCTTCGATATCTAAAGCTGACAAAACTAGTGATCGGTGTATTGATGAACTCCCTCTAGGTTCGATTTTCATTTTTACGTCACAAGCTTCTCTGTCCTCATATTTCTGCCAAGGCTGCTTGCCGCAACAAGACTGACCGTACCCCTCCACAACACTCGGTTTAGCAAATTGACGCTGGATATCTGATAAATCTTTTTCTAATTCGCAACTGTCACATTTGACTTTCATTTCTAAGAAATCGCCACCAGCACGGCCACCCGAAGTAAACTTAAGCGAGTCTTTGTTTTTACATTGACCGTCTTCTGCCACGCTAGCGTTCTGGTGAACCCATGCCCACCAATTAATTTCAGCGAGGTGCCCGTTGCTGCAGTATGCTACGAAACGCATCGGTATCATTTCCGGCTTATGCTTGCACTGAGAATTCTTGCAGCGAGGACAACTTGCATCTTCATTTTCGTAGTCTTCTTCTTTTGTGATTTTTCTCATCCGATTGCAAGCTGGGCAATAATACCACCGAGGGAATCGTTCAACTGGAACAGCCTCCTCTTCATTGACTTTTCCTGAAAAGGTTCGAAGGCTTTTTCCTTGAATCAATCGAGATAGGCGGGAACATTCAATTCTTTCCTTCGCATCCCAAAAAGTAGTATCTTTGACAACGAACGTCTCACCATTAGCATCGACAATTGCGCCAACTCCAAAGGTTTGAATTAGCTGAGCTCTTCTGATTTCACCTTTCATCTCGTCACCTAAATTTCATTGGAATTGATACATCTACAGATCTCATTGAGCGCATTGTGGGGAATCCAGACGAACGTTTTGCAGAAAAATCGCTCATCAGGGCATGATCGCCCCTGCTCTTAGAGTAATAGACAAGATCAGTAAACTCACCGGATAGATCAAGCCAGCGATCTATTACGCGATCATAAATTCGCAAGATCGTTTGTCTTTCGTGAGATTGATGTAGAGGGTTGGGATAAGAGGCAAGTAGTCTTTCCTTTAGCAGGTCTAATATCTTTTTCGTTTCTGGTTCTTCGAACGAAGTCACTCTCGGATGATTATTTAATCCCGAAATGGAATGCCTTAAAGAAATAATAATCGCGGCATGCAAAGCGCGTTCAAGCGCCTGTTCACTACCCGGTGTCACGCTTGTAGGCTCGACAAGTCGGTAAAGAGTTTCATGATAAGCTCTGAAATGCTCGTAATGGCTTCTGTCCCGGGGTTTAGAAGGTGAATAAAGAGTCAAGACCAACCCAGGACCTTTCTTTGAGGGGGCTCGGCCAACTCGCGACGACGCTTGAATATACTCAGCCGTGGTTTTAGGTTGCCCATTAATCATCATCGCGCCAAGTCGATCAATGTCCACACCGACAGAAATCATGTTAGTTGCCGGAATAAAGTCTCTGACCGGTGTATCGTGATTATCTGACAGTGGTATTAGGAGATTTCCCCGAGTTGCTGCAATACTCTTCACACCCTGACTACTCACTTCTTCTTTGCGAAGTTCTTTTATATCAGTCTCATCCAAACCTTGAATCGCCCGATATACGCGCATCCTCGAAAGAATTTCGTCATTTGTTGACGCATTGATAAGTCCCAGTTCTCGTTTGCTATTGCAATAGCAGACCAATGACCATAGAAAGTCGATGTCTTCGGCATTCAATGCATTTATATCACAGTAACCTCGGACTGCTTGCAGCATCGCTGCGGCAGTCCAGTGGGCTGCAGAGGTTGAGTTCAAACCTTGAGCCATAATCCCCATGTAAAGACGTGAACCTTCAATGTCATTGTCTTCCTTGGAAAAGAAGGAGTCGGTCGCGGAGATTCCTCGAGGGGGAAATATTGCTGAACCTCTACCTAGGAGACGCTGTATCTGGGTGTCAGAATCGCGAACTGTCGCACTTGATGCAATGTACTTCGGTCCTAGCTCCCCAAATCCTAATGCTCGATTTTGGAATCTGATTATAGCGTCGAAGGCACTCTCATATACCGCAGCTATTGTGCCAAGTGGGCCTGATATCAGATGCAACTCGTCTTGAATTATCAAGGTGGGTGGTGCTTTTTTGCCATCTGCTCCCTTGAAGATGCTTCCCTCTCTTTTACCGAAAGCGAAATTTGCAAACTTGTCGACTGTACCGAGAAGAAAACTCGGCGGAGTCTTAAAAATATCCTCATCGACGGTCTTTATGGGTAAACCTATAGGGTTTGAAAACTGGCAGGCATCATTTGTGCAACGAACGTGAACTTGGTCTTCAACAATTGAATAACCTATTTGAGAGAAGTCCGGTTCCCCGTTCTTATCAAACTTTGGTTTGTCAGGTAGTAAAGATGTGCCGCAATTGGGACAGTAATCAAGCTGAAAAAGGTGGTCCTCTGCAGGATTATCCTGAAGTTTGGATATCGCTTGTTCAGCGTCACTTATTTTGTTGTAGGAAACCGAACCGCCAGCATATAGACCCAAGGAAAAAGGAACTTCTCCTAGCTGGTATTTACCGGACTGCCGCAACTTCTCCAGAGCGCAAATCAATGACCCGGTCCGTGCGAATTGATCGGCAGTAAGGAAACGAAGAGTGTAACGTGTGATCACTCCAGTTCCACTCCCAATATCTGCATCAGTGAACCGGTGTCGTCTCCGGATTAGTTCGTAGGCTGCCAATAAAAGATAAGCTTCTGTCTTTCCTCCCCCCGTAGAGAACCAAATCAAATCTACGGTATCTGCGCCCTTTCTGTCTGGATATTCGAGATCAAACATTGTCAGAAGAAAGAAAGCCAACTGGAACGGTCGCCAGCGATTAGAAAGATGGCATGGAATCGTATCGGCGCCTGGATCTACTGCCTCATCGGCAGGAATTGGCCAATTTTTTCCTTCGCGGCTTCTGGATGCTCGTAATGTATTGATCCTATCATTCTGATCCATTTGTACTAACATTGCAGCGTTCGCAAGCTGAAATGCTCGCCAGCAGTCGTCCCTCTGCTCTAACAGGTCAACGCTACGATGCATTCTCATGAAACACTCCGACATTGCAGATATCAGATGGTCCCGTGATCTTTTATACTTTGATGAAACTGTAATTACCTTTTGAAGCTCAATCCATTCTCCATAGAAATCAACGAACTCTCTAAGCTTTAAAACTATATCACTTTTTGAAGTGCCGGAGGATGCAAGATAACCAAGCCGGAGAACTTCTGTTGAATCAAATTCTCTGCCATCGTCTAACTTAAGGCTATCAAATAGCGGCCTATAGACACGAGCAGACGGTGAATAGTCGATACTGACAGACTCGGCTATTTTCCCATCACTCTCCCAAGAAACGGAGGCTCCATGGCCAACAGCAAAAACAGAGTTCTTCGAATATTGAAGCGCTAATACTTCCTCTTCCAAATCGTTAATTCTGTAACTTACATCTTCATATGGCAGAATGCCCCCCGAAGCTTTACAAGAAAGGCCGACTTGATAAACTCGCTTCTCGATATTTTTTCTTTCTTCAACGTTTTCTTTATCGTTTGTCTTATGAGCGTTCAACAAAGCAACAGTAACAATCTCTATGTTCGAGCTAAAACTGGACTGTCTCCGAGCGACCCTAATTTCACAAGCACCGCCAAGAGCATCGAATCTCTGGCTTTGTTCAGTATTGATTATCAATTGGCTATCTGGCAGTCGATGTCTTTCCCATTTCTGGGGCGATTTTTCCTTTAGTTCATACTTCCCGCCACTAGCTTCAACGACTACTTCTGAGCCTTTATGAGTACAAAAAGAGATGGCAACTGATGACGGAAGCATCTCGTTTGCGAGAGAGAGTGGATTCTCTAAGTCTGCAGAGAACTCATCACTTCCTCCGGAGTCCGCAGACTCTGGAGTCACCTCTTGCTGAAGTTGTCCGCGTGTTGAACCAACTGGGTATAGAATGCCCGCAAGGTACCGCAGAGAGAGACGACCCGAGACTACTTCATTCACTCCATCATAGGGACCAATCAGCAAGCTCTTGATTTCTTCAGAAATTCTGTCTCGTATATTAGCTCGGTTCATTATTTGATTCCTGCAACCTTATGGCTTGCTTCATTAATGACTTTTTATCTTTCGCAATAACAAAACATATTGCTCGTGCTCGAGAAACGCTTTTATATAAGTAATCTTTTAAGTCCAAATCTTCTATCTGCCGAGGAACCCAAACGTACACCACTTCAGATTCAAGCCCTTTGAAGCTCTCTGAATCGCTTGTCAAAATATTTCTACTGACGACTTCCTTACCGAGAGAACTTGCTTTGAACTCAGCAAAAAATTCCTCCGGGTAAATAATTACCGTAGACTCGATAAGCGAACTATCTAGAACGGGATTAGCCTTCACATTTTCTAACAGAGTAGAAAAACTGCACTCATTCTCAATAAGAACTTCCGGCCCCACACCTGCCATAACGGTCTCTCCCATTCGCGCTTGACAGATAGCCTCCAACCATCGGACAACATTCGGAGTATTCCTCACATTTCGTTTCAAAAGGTATAAAGAACTGTTCCCGGTGAGTCCCTTTAAAAAATCAAATATTTCCTCGGACACCTGGAGTTTAGACCCCAGTTGATTTTGAAAATCACCGAACCAACGCCATCGGGACTTCTCCAATCCCCCCTTAAGTTTTTTATCCAGTTCGAAAATTGTCTTCTCATCGCACAAGTCTTGTCCTTCATCTATGTAAAGAGTGTCAAACTGATTATCTTCAATTTTGGATAACTCTTCCGGTCCGGCTATACAAACATCTACATTGTCGAGTAATAGCTTCAGTTTAGAGCGCAGTTTTTCTGGACGTGTTAAAATTAGAACTGTCTTGCTCTGAAGGACATCTTTCCGAACTAAGTGCGTCAAGACAAAAGTTTTCCCAGTGCCTGCACCTCCATCGATTACCAAGCGGTCGAAACTTTCCAATGCATCCATGAGTTTATATTGTTCGTTCGTAAGCTCATGTTGATTCTTTAGGAGGAAGTTTCTCACTCCCGTCGGGTAAGATTGCTCTAGGTTTGGCCTTAATTTGCTTACGATGAATTCAACTTCTTCTCTCGATATACCTGACCTTTTCGGTCCTCTCTTTGTAGGCTCGAGATGATAATCTCTCACATTTTTTAAGCGCTTCTTCAAACCCTCGACTGTGAATTCATCGCATCCAAGCACAACCTCACGAGGCAACTCTGGCGAATTCATTTCGCGCAAACTTACCTCGTCATTTTGAAGTAATGCGACCATATAGACGCAATCAATTCTACCTCTGAATTCAGGAAATTTTTTGAAAAGCCATTGATCTCGCCAGCAAAGAGTAGCGTCCTTAGCTTGGATATAAGGAGATTTTTTTTTCTTGTACGCGATATCCATATTCGACTTGTGAACCCGCCACTCTCCATCCCGACTGGAGAGAAAGCCAGTTTTCACCTCGATTCCATATATACAAGATTCGGTTATGACCAAGAAATCAATCTCATACCAGCTTTGCTTTTTGTCTCCCCTTAAATTTAGGCTATGTAACGCCGCACTCTTTTCTGGGAGGTTTAGTGCGCTCAGAAGTTCAAAGATACTGTGCTCAGCCTTGTTTCTCGGCTCAGTTTGTTCCCAGATGTAAGAAGGAACAATCTTCATGTAAAGGCCTTTCCGCTTGCTGATAAAACTTTTAAGCACCGGCTAGCTGGGTTACACCTATCAATATTTTTTAATGTTTGCGTTAGGTTTTTTCTCCATCGCTCGCTATGACACAAGAATAAAAGCAAAGGATCTGAGACTGGCATCTTTCTTAAATAACGACAAATTTTGTTTTTTTTGTACACAATTAACCTTCCATGTATGGTGTTCTATTAACCCAATAGTCTATTTCCTACGCATAATTAAGGCTAAATTACTTGTTATTTTATTTGATTACAACATCCACCTAGCATAGGCCAACTTGATACATAAATGTGACCAGCAATACGTCAAAGGCTCATCTAAACCAGAAAGCTTCAGAGCTATCTAACCACTTGCTTACGTACGCAAAACGTCACACCCGTCCCGCTCCGCAACACGCTCCTCTATCCACTCAATCACTTCACCCTCAACCCAGGCACTTGCCCGGCCAATAAGCGTGACTGGTTTAGGGAAGCTGTTCTCAGCCATTAATTTATACACTGATGAGCGGCCAAGCCCTGTCATGTCTTTTACTTGAGGTAGTCTGATTAATCGCATGACGTGTCTCCTGTCTTAGTTCGTCATGCGATTGGCCGTGCCTGTATGTTTTTACATATTCACCACCAGTTACCTTCCCTTTGGCTTACCACGCGACCATACCGCTGTATCTCATATTCCTCTTGCTCATAACGTTCGTCAGCGCTGGGCTGCCATGCCTTTCGTGGCTCAGCACCGTATAGTGGGTTAATCAGATAATTTTGTGCGATAGCGCGGGCTTCGTCAGCCAGCATATGCTGCATCTCTGGGCTATCAAGATTGCCAAGTTCACGCTCCACTCCGAAAATATCCAGTCGGCTAATCACGTTCTCAGGATGCGGCCAGTTAATATCCTCCACGCAATTCATGAGTGTGATCATGTAGTCGCTTCTACCCGGCTGGGTGCGCAAATGGTCATATAAATCATGATTATCGCCTGCTTCAATGGTTACCCCGCATAAACGCAACAAAACTAATGCGGTTACCATGGCGGTATCGGCGGTTTGTTGACCATATGGTTTAGCGAGATATAGCTGGGTGGCATACACCGCAGCCAGTTTTATGCAGCCGTGCTCGTCCGCTGGCATCCACAACGCAACGCCGCTATGAAATTGGTTCATAAGGTCCATGCAATAAGGTGCAGCACTTTCACCGTGAAATGCGCGATGAATAATATCGATATGACGGGCTTCGAATCGTTGAATGGCCATAGTTAAGTTCTCCTGAGTTTGGTCACGCCAGAAACAAAGCTGGTCATGAAAATTGATTCGCTCATGACATTTAGCGCCAGCATTGGCGTCATTTGACACAATGTTTAGTAAGTAACGTAATTGGATAGCTAACGTGATAGGGACATCAGATAGCGAAGCGCAGTGTATTTTTAATAGCAGCGCTTGCCGGTTTGGCAGGATTTCAAACCTATATCACCTCTGTGCATTGCCACTATTGAAGGAGACAACCAGTGCACAGTTCATCTACCTATCAAGCGATATCGTCAGGGCGGGGTGCCGCTGATGATTAATCCTTACGATCTGATTGCCGTTAAAACTGAACCTGGAACGATTACCGTTATTCGAGTCGCAGAGATTATTTCTCTCCGTGCCGCCGGTAATTACGTTGAGATCTTTTTCGAAGAAGGGCGATTGCTACACCGGGCAACCCTGCAATCACTGTTGCGTCGCATGCCCGAGCAATTTGTGCAGATCCACCGCAGTCACGTCATCAATCTGCATCACTTAAAGCTAGTGCAAAGTGAACTGGGCCGATACACCGAGTGTGTCATGGCTGACGGACAACAATTGCCAATTGGTGCTCAGTTTAAAGCCGAGTTGATGAACGGTCTTAACCTTACCGCAAATGACACCTCTGACGATTAATTCATCAAATACCACTTCTGTTTTATCCCAAACATCCATCCCTTGAACACCAATGACACAGCGATCGACTGTATCTATATGGAGCCTGCAGAACTTAAGCGAATCCCGCCAGTCAAGCTCGCCCCAACCACGGAGCGGGCCTTTCCATCAATAAAGCTATCCCATCCCGCCTTTACCCGCTTTAACCCTATTTTTTCGAAGGTTCATCACTAACCCGACTTTTGTGCGACCGCTTGTGGAAAGCTCAGGCTTGAATCTTCCATCATACGGAGAACAACACACATGGATATTCGCGTTTATAAATTTGATCAGCTCAAAGATGACCAATTACTGAAGCTTCTAAAAGAGCACGATAGCTTCATTATTGATGATGTCCCGCAACTGTTCTTTTCTGAAACCATAGAAACCCTCGAAAAGCACATCGATAATCTGGGAATGAAGTCACGCGTCTATTCCAAAGCCAGAAAAACGCTGATGGCCGGTTCATTCTTCGGTCCAACCGCATTATTTGGTGTTGCATCTGCAGCCTTTATGGGAGCCCACAATCTTGTCACCTACGACCCCGATTACGAGATTGCTAAGAACAGGGTAACTGGGACCTTGACGGTAACGTACAAAAAATAAAACTGACTACGCCGCTCGATTCAACCAAATCTCAAACCTATATCACCTGTGTGCATTTCCATAACCAAAGGATTCAACCATGCACACAGACAACCCTTGTCCGAAACCTAAGAAGAACTATGTCACCACACGTCGATTGACCGAGATTGAGCTGTTCAATCGCGCCAGTCAGTTGATTGAAGAGCGCTTCCAGCGTGGTGATGCCTATTGTAATCCGCAAAACGTCAAAGACTTCCTTCAATATAAACTTGCTCATCAGGAGCGTGAAGTGTTCAGCGTGATGCTCCTTGATTCACAACATCGCCTGATTGAGTTTCGTGAGCTCTTCCAGGGCACCATAAATGCCGCACCTGTTTATGCCCGTGAAGTGGTAAAAGCTGCGCTTGAAACTAACGCTGCTGCAGTTATCTTTTCGCATAACCATCCTTCGGGCGTACCGGAGCCATCCGACGCGGATAAGCGCGTGACCGAGAGACTGAAGCAAGCATTGCAGCTTGTCGACATCACGGTTCTTGACCATATCGTTGTCGGCGAGACCACGGTGTCATTTGCCGAGCGCGGCTTACTTTAAGGAGAGCATCATGAGTTTAATTTTCCAAAGCCCTGAAGCTCGTAAGTGGGCGATACTCGGCATTAAAGCGGCAATTACTGCACTGGCCGTACTTCCGCAAATTCGCCAGCAGCAACGCGAGCGAGAAATACCGACTATACGAGAGCCGGAGCACCCTCCGACCGGTGACATTGCAAAGCATGAAGCAACTCCTGCGCCTGGCATCTACGGACTCTTATTCTTGGATGACCGTGGCGAAGTGGTTTCATCGTATCGGTTCGAGCATGAGGTGGTAAATCGCTGCAAGGTCGACCGAGAAGAAATCATGCGGGTTGCACGAGACGCTGAAGCTTATGCGGCGGTCATTACGTTCGACCGGGGCATTTTTAGTCTCGATACTGAATTTGTCGCCCGTAAAATTGTGCCGCTGATTGCCGATGCGTTATCAGACGCCGGGGTGCGGGTGTTTCAACGGGCGTTCATGCCGGACGTTGTATCGAAAGACAACCAACCCTAACCATTTAAGTTCCCAAATAGGTATTAAGGGAACACTGCAAGCCAATAAAAACGGGGGCCGATGAGCAAATTATGCTCTGAAGTTCCCGTTTTCGCGTTATACGACAAAAAAGGAACTTAGCCATGGCAGAAGTCTATGCTGTTAAAAACCTCGACACCGTGAAGCTAGTCAGTCACTTGCTGGAGCGTACCTTTGGCAAACAAATGGCGGACATCTGGGATTTAGGATTAAACCTGGCGCTGCGGATATCCGACTTGCTCAATATTCGGTTTGAGGACATTCGCGATGATCGCTTAATGATTGTCGAAAGTAAAACCGGAAAAACCGCCACCATCAAACTCAACGATAAGGCACTGAGTATTATCGAACGTTTACGCCGTGATAACCCGGACCATGTATATCTGTTCCAATCCCATCGCAATCGCTGGTCACTGAACAAAAGCCCCAAGCCACTCAGTCGCCGTTATGTCAGTCGCGCCATATCCATGATAGGCGAGGAAGTGGGGCTATCACTGGGCACTCACTCAATGCGCAAAACCCGAGGTTACCACCTGTATAAAAACACCAACGACCTGGCTCGTGTCATGAAGATGCTGCGCCATGGGTCAGAATCTGTAACGCTGCGTTACATCGGGATAACGCAAGAGGATGTTGACCGAGACTTTGTTGAGCTGGAGATATGATCGCTCTAGCTCACTACTTTAGATTTAACTTCTCACGATACTTTGCCAAGCGCTTAGTTGCCCGATCGACAAATTGGCTGTATTGCAGAACTTCTGAATACAACTCGCCATATGGAATACGCGTTTTATGGTCGATAATTGCTTCTGAGCTAAAATAACCCATGCCGCTGGGGAACTGCGTGTAGGACCCTGGCATTCGGCTATCGTCAATCGTGTCACCAATTAAGTAGCCGTATATTTTGCGTATTCTACCGTTCGATTTGGCAGCGAGAAGTCTCGCATATTGGATCAAATCACTTATGTGGTCTTGAAGCCCAACACCTGGCGCTTTGAACTCGACAATTACAGCCGCTCCTTCTTCATTAAATATGGCAATATCTGGCCTCTTTAATCTGTGCTTTTCATTGTTCTCTTTAAACAGCGCCTCAAGTCTCTCATCAACATCACTTTCAAATACTTTTGTAGTGTCGTCCCAAGGAAATGAAGCCAATGGCTTATCGGATGCAATATGGTCAAAGTAGTGATGCTCCTCATTCAACAACCATATGTCATGGTCGACATTGTCAGTGCTATCCTTTCCTGTTGGAAAAAATATGTTGTGAATTATTTTTTCATTCTGCTGACGAGCGAATTCATCTTGTTGGCAGGCTAACATTGAATCAATCGACATTTTTAGAACGTCTAAAATTGAGGACCTCCGAACTACTAGCTGAGAAAGGTTCGCCATATCAACTTTTTTTATCGTTGAAGTGTACTTCCAAGACAACTCACCTATTTTTTCTCTAAAGTTTTCGCTTCTGGGGTCTAATTGGACTAACTCTTTCTTCAAATCAAAAATTTCAGATGTATCCTTCACAATATCCTCTTGATACTTCCGAAGTACTCTTTTTGCTATGCTTTCCTCATCATCTGAGTATCGAATTTTTATATTGGCTTCGCTAATCATAGATTGAGTTATACCAAAACGTTCATTGGTTAGCTTAACTAAATTTTCTCTATCAAATTCTTGTGGTGTTAAAATTTGATATACGTAATCCTCTATAGAATCAATAATATCCTGCAATGAAAAGCCACTGAGTAAATCCGAGCCAACGCAATCCTTTTTTAAATTAAAGTTGTCGCGTTGATCATTCACAGTATTTTCAAGAATTTCACTTTCAACAAATATAAGCTCGAACATTTCGTTAATCGGCTTTTCTCTGTCTCGTTGGTTTCTAAAATAATGTTTGCTCAGCGATAGCACCACTGATGAATTAGCACAAAGAGCCACTTCATGTTTTGAATCTTTAAATTTACTTGCTTGCAGTGAGTACCGTGAGATTTTTATAACCGCTTTTTGATCCTTGGAATTACCATGGATGCACGTTAATGGCAGCACACTAGTTTCGGTTGGTGATGGTAATTCAGCCGATCTAATATGAACTGAATTTGAGTGACCAGCTAGGTTATCGCTTATCTTTATGTCGAAGTCACCTATGACACCTTTCAAAAAAATCAGCCTGTTCAAAAAAGTCATAAACAAATGCTGCTTGATTGTCTCAGCTGCTAGATCGCTTTTTACGCCATTAGAGTCAAAGTGCTTCCGTGCGGCATCTTCTTTAAGCCAACTTAACTCCAATGTCGTCTTTTTTTCGACATCTCCAATTGCTGAATGTTTAAAATCGCTAAGTTGAATTTCACGAGTATTTTCATTTACATTCAATTCAACCAAACTTAATTGGTCAGCTTCAGACACCACACTAGATATAGTCAATTTCGTAAAAAAATGAAAAAACTGAATGCGCCCCGTACCCTTGCATTTTCCTAACCCGGATATTTTTAAGTGATCTTTAAAAGTCGAATCTCTAGTTACAAAGGCTTTTAGCTGTTGCGGCCCGAATCCCGCGCCATTATCAGTGCAAGAAATAGTGATATTTTTCTCACCAAACTCCTCAAATAATTGATGCTTTTCGAAGTCTATTTTTATTTCGACAGTTAAAGCATCATCAAATTGCTCAGATTCACGGCGAATTAAATATGAGTCGATTGCATTAGAAAGAAGCTCATCAATCACCACATACTTATTTGAGCTGATATCCGTATTCTTGAGTCCGCCATTAATATCCAACGTCATATTAAATTCCCGGTTAAGTTAACGTGGTATTCAAGTTCCTGCAGATTTTTTATCTTTACAAAACAAAATGCAGACTAATGAATGAAGTTCGACTCGGACGACGCTGAAGTGGCAAATCGGCAGCAGCCATCCTGACAAAAAATCTCAGCGAATCCTATTTTCTTTTAATCATACTGAATCATTCATGTTGCCAGAATTAGGTGGAGCAATACAAGCTGTGTTGTATAACTAGATACGCAAAGAATCGAGAGCTATTGTTGCTAGAATTTTACCATGCTTTCGCCATTGTTTTTTTCGTTACTTCACTGATCTCACTATGCCGTTCACGTAAGCATTGTTGCGCCAGCAAACTGTCGTACGTAGAGCCTACTTTTTCTTCGCAACCCGTCCAGCCAAATAAAGCGCCTCCAAGTTTTGACTTAAAAATTCCTGCGCTAATGCTGAACAAAAGTCCACCGACTCAAGCGACTTCGGCAGTCGGTTGGCAAGGGTGGTACTTAAGTATATGGCTTGTTCCTGCACCTGCATGCCCTCTTTGCTAACTAAGCTCGACATGGTTGTGATGGCATCGACCAACTCCTTGGGTATCTTTTCCTTGTATTTGGTCTGCTTTGCCGTTGCCTTTATTTGCGCTGCCTTAAGCGGGCGAATTCGATAACTCATAAATTTATCTCCTGCCCATTCGTCACACCTATCGACCGGCTGAACCTATACAGCGATTGGTTGGTGGCATTTTCTACCACGCACTGATTAACCAGCCAACATTTGTTGTGCTGGCGCATAGATGCCATTCAGAGTGCAAGGAGGACATAATGGGATTATTCAATCTATTAGGTAAGGCATGGGATGGTTACCATGACCATGAAGAGAAACGTTACCTCGGGATCATCAAGCGCGAATCCCTAAGCTGTAATGACTGCGGTAAATTCGCGGTCCCAGTTTATGGAACCAAAGATAAGTATGAATGCCTGAGCTGTGGTCGCCGGTTCGCAAATCGTGACCACAGTATTGCTACCAAACTTAAGGGGTCATCTGGCGTGTTCCTTGAATGCTATTATCAGGAGCTGGTCGACAAGCTCCGCTAGCCAATCCGGTATTGTTTTATGCTGGTAATTGCGCAAGTAAACTCAATCGACGAAAAACGTGCTCTAGCTCGGTGAAGTAATCATTGGATGTCTTATCAAGTGTTACCACGGGTTTTCTTCCGAGCTTCACCAATGAACCGGGCTTAAACTTTGAGAAACCGAGTGCTCGACACCATGCCATTTTTGCAAACAGTTTAAACTCGGTAACGGCAGTGGCTGCTTCACGCAACTCATGGCCATGTATAGCAATTGCCAGGCGCCATGTGCGCGTCTTTGGACGTCTTTCGCCATCAACGTCATAAGCCCACAAAAAGCGAACGTTGGACTGATAAAAGCGTTTGTTATGCTCTAGCCGCTTATCACCTGACCAGCGCAGTTCATCGCGAAGCGATTTCTCAAATGCGCGTATAAGCTCTTTGAATTGCCGGTATTTGCCATCATCGGGCAAGGCAAGCGATAGCGTTACAACAGCTATCGATTGACTCTGCTCAGGGCGCAAAACCAACTCATGATGTAATTGCCGCAGACGACTTGGCGAAAGACCATATTTGCTAAACTCTACGGGAAGCGATTTAAAAGTATTACCAACAAAGATTGATGTCATGGGATTCTCCTGAAAGTTATTCGTTCACAGGATTACCCAACGCAGTATTTAATTATGAGGTAGTCATTTTCGGCTGGCACCGAATGACTTCTTGTAGTCACCGTAATGCTTGGTTTTTAGTTTGGCCAAGTAACTAACACGGTAATACATCGCTTGAAAAACCGGACAGTCATGACTATCGCTGCGTTTAATCCGATATGTGCCATTGTCAGGGAATTCCACAACACCGCCTAGCTCGCTTAAGCTCACTCCAAGCACTCTAGCCCAAGCAAGCCTAATGAAATGCGAAAGGCTTCTAGTGTTCCCTTTAAACTGCCCTAGACAACCAAAAAAAGCTTCGTGCAGTACCAATACAACGTGATAGTGAGGATTCGATGATGAGTCCTGCTCAATACACCAGAAGCCACGTAATACACAGGAGTGACCACGCCCATAACTTTTCATTCGTCGCGTGCGCTCAACTTTAAATTGATAATCAAGCTTTTTGAAAAAATCCCCGATATCACCCTCTTGATGAAACACGTCTGGCCGATTTGGATAACGCAGGTCGATTCGCACCACTATCAATCGACCATAATCGTTGAATGCATTCGTAAAAACTGTATCGATTGATTCTAGGTAATTGATTACAAGACCATCACTTGACTGATAAATATCCTTACCCTTGAATGTTGATTCATAGGTTAGCTTTAGGTTGGTGTTATCTTTAGCTCGCTTGTTCATGAGGACTCCTTGTATGAATGTGACTGCTTCATACAAGGAGTCCTTTATGTATCTTTATAATACTGACTGTTATGGTCGAGCAGCTTTTATGCTGCTCTCCAATAGTCACTTATTGATTATGTATATATTACTAATACATACATTCAAATAATTACCTACCGAGCATTTAAGCTCGAAAATGCCATTAAATTCCATCGAAATTAATTTGAACAAAACATCAATTTATACGCCTCGAGTTCGTGCTCCTACTTCTTAATTTTCTTGTTTAATTAATGTGATTTAATTTAACGGTTTGACTTTGACTATATTTCTCATCAAGTATAACCTCAAACACGTGATATCTCAGAACCTTTTAAATAAAGGACCTGATAGGGTACTGGAATAAGTTTAAAACTTGTTTTCATGCTTGTTGAAAAGCTTGTTTTAAAGCCTGTTTTAAAGCCTGTTTGAAACCTTGTTAATTATTAGGAGAATGGATTTCCATGAGCAAGAAACGGAGCCACTGGATCATCAATTTTGACCTTCAGGATCGGGAAGCGGTAACTTGGTTAAAGAAATATTTCAGGGACCGTCGGAATAGCCCTCCACTGCGTCAAGATGTCGATGACTCACAGTCACTTAAAGATCATATCGTCCATTTGTATGAACAATCTAAGGACAGCGATTATCGATTTTTGCGCAACTTAAAGTCGGCTTATGAGCAATTTGAAAAGAGGCGAAGTGCTGGAAACAAGGTGAGCCGAACCTTCGAAATATCGATCACCTCAGACAAACAGCTGAATACCTTAAGCGACGAAACATCCGCCAGCAAAAATGAACTGATCGACACGCTCATCCGCGAATCAGCCAGTATCAACTCCCTATTCACCGACAAAGCTAGGCAACGAAAAAAACTGACCGTGAAAGACATTACGAACCCTTTTGCACGAGAGCACGGAGTGGGCGACTTCATATTTGGTAACCGCGCGTTTCCTGACGAGGCATCACTGGGCAAGAAAGTCTATGGATTTATCGAGAAGCTGAACAAGCAAGCAAACGCGAACAACGGGCAAGTCAATCCTTTAGATGCTGAGGACGTGCTTACGTTGATGATTCGAGAGGGCGTTTTACACAATATAAATAAGTCTATAGCAAGCCGCTCGGCACCTGGCTTATTGGGTCGAAAGCTAACGACAGACGAAGTAAAAAGAACTATAGATGATCTCCGCATCGATGATGTTTTCGAACTACCCCAAAGGACAACTGGCAAGCTTGCCAAATACCGTTACAAATTCGAAAAATTGCACTACAAGCAACTTAATACTAGCGCTATTAAAGAGGATGAATTCATCGATCAATTGGTGAAAGATGCTCTTAACACCGAGGGCTTCAAGCATCGGATAAACAATCTAGAGCAACGAGTAGCGGAGCTTTCTAGCACAAACCGAGAGTTAGAACGCGACCTGAATAATGAACTCAAAGATTTAAGGTTTAGCGATGACGAGATGGAACGTCAGCGGGCAATTATTGATGCACTAAGTCACCTTGTCACGTCACTTGTGGAAGAGCGAAATAAAGTTAAAGACCAACTTGTAAGTCATCAATTGGTGCAGTCCGATGGCCGCGATTGGCGACAACCATCTCGATTTGATAGCGACGAGATACCTCAATCGATAGAATCATTTAAAAGCCTAGTAAATAGGGCAAAAATAGGCAACGCGACACCGGAAGAGATTAAATCAGTGAAGTTCCCAACTCCCCAGATGCCCAATAAAACAAACTAGTTGTTAATTAGGAGCGAGAATAGGCTTCAGCCGCGCGGCAAGCAAGGCAAGCGCCTCTCTTCGCTCCTCGAAGTAATCATGCCGGTCGTAAATGCCCTCAACCCCTTTCAATTTATGGTTAAGGCATCGCTCGGCAACGTGGCCAGGTACGCCCAAACTCGCTAGTAATGTGCGGCAGGTACGACGTAAGTCATGTACACGAAAGTATTCTAACTCACCCATCAAGTTAGGTGGCGTGGTGCGTTTGCCCGTTTCAATGCCGAACATCTTACCAATCGCTCGGTTTAAGGTATCAGGTCCCATGTGTGGACGAATGGCTCGGCGGCGACTCGGAAATACGTAGTCTGATCCCGCCGCACGAATTTGAAGCTCCTGGAACAGCTCTACGGCTAAATCCGGTAATGGAATGGTTAGCCCTACACCTGACTTACTTCGTTCCTTAGGAAGCTCCCAAACGCCGTTCTCGAGGTCAAATTCCTTCCATTTCGCTTCACATAGTTCCGATTTCCGGCAACCCAGCAGTACCAGCAAGGTGCAGGCGATGTAATTATCACGGGTAAATGACTGCGGATTCGCTCTGAACACTTTAAATGCATGCTTAAGCTCATCAATGGTAAGGGCGCGGTCTCGGCTTTTCTCAATACCACCTGCATCGTCTACCTGAAACGCACTTGCCGGGTTAGCGCCAACCACGTCAAGCTTGATGCCGTGATTAAACAACTGTTTGCAGTACATCAATGCATCGTTGGAAATAGTAGGGCGACCTGAATCATTAATGGCCGTGATCACCCGCCGGATGTCCCGAGCGGTAACTTGGTCAACGTTGTATTCCCCGATATGAGGAGCAATATCATTGCGATAGACGCGTTCTGGAATTTGTGGATGCTTCAGGCGTTTGCGGTTCACCTGTTGCCAATCTTCGAACAGATCATTCACGGTCTTGAACTCTTGCATCTGAGCTTGTTTTTTCAACGCCACCAGATTCTGACCTTCACGAACCTGAGCCATTTTCAAAGCGGCTTGCGCACGAGCTTCACTCAATGACATATCGGTGTATTTACCCAGAGTCAATTCACGGCGCTTTTTGTTAAAGCTATAACGAAGCATCCAATAAGCTTGCCCAGGCTTTTTATCAGTCGTGGTGGGTACGACAAAATATAACCCACCACCATCGGCGAATCTGCCAGGCGTTTTCTTTGCTAATGAAGCGACTTTAGTTGCGGTAAGGTTAGCCAAGCTATTGATTCCTATGAGTAAAGGTGGAAATTAAGATTTACCCACCACTTGTACTTCACAGAACTATAGCATACCCACCACTTTACCCACCACTATTTACTGGATACCCACCACTTTATACGGATTTCAACGGACACTGAAAATAAAAAAGCCCTTTAAATAAAGAGCCTTAAGGTTGATTACGGACATCTGTGGACATCACTCGATATTTTGGATCTGCTCGCGCATCTGCTCAATCAGCACCTTCAGCTCCACCGCGGCGGTGGTAATGTCAGCGCTTATCGACTTCGAGCCAAGCGTGTTCGCTTCGCGGTTAAATTCCTGCATCATGAAATCTAAGCGGCGGCCACACGCGCCACCTTTGCTCAGAATTTTGCGGGTTTCCACTACGTGCGCCATCAGTCGGTCGAGCTCTTCGGCTACATCGCTTTTCTGTGCCAGCATCACCATTTCTTGTTCTACGCGTTGCGCATCTAGCTCTACTTTGGCTTCTTCAAACCGGGTTAGTAAGCGTTCACGTTGCCACTGCAGCACTTCTGGCATGCGTCCACGCACAAATTCCACTTGGTTTTGAATGCCATCTAGGCGTTCTTCAATTAGCCGGCGTAGGGCGCTGCCTTCACTTTCGCGGTTCCCAATAAACTCGCTTAAAGTGGCTTCCAGCGCGGTTAATATATCGGCCTGCATGGCATCCATATCTTCTTCGGCGGCGGCTACTACGCCTGGCCAGCGCAACACGTCAATCGGATTTAGCTGCGAGCTCATCGACTGATTGGCGACCCAGTTGGCGCTCGAAATCACGCTTTTCGCTAGCTCTTCGTTCAAGGTCAGGCTGGTTTGGGTGCTTTGCTCAATATGCACGCGCAGGTTGGCTTCCACTTTGCCGCGTTGCAGTTGCTTGCGGAAGCGCTCGCGCAGGTTATTTTCGAGTCCGCGAAATTGTTCAGGTAAGCGAAAGTAGGTTTCTAAATAACGTTGATTTACCGAACGAATTTCCCAAACCACGTTGCCCCAATCGGCTTTCATTTCGTGCCGGGCGTACCCTGTCATACTTTGAATCATGTGCTTATCCATTAGGTGCTGCATGTGTGTAGCTGGCTGTAAGTCTACCATCGCCACGGTATTTTGCATTCACATCTGATATAATTCGCGGCCATTAATATCATATCCAGCCAAAGAGGTTTGCCCATGCGTCCAAGTGGCCGTACTGCTCAACAAATTCGTCCGGTAACTATTACTCGCCAATACACACTGCACGCCGAGGGCTCGGTGTTAATTGAATTCGGCAATACCAAAGTGCTGTGTAATGCCAGTGTGGTGAAAGGTGTGCCGCGCTTTTTGAAGGGCAAAGGGCAAGGTTGGGTTACGGCGGAATACGGCATGTTGCCACGTGCTACGCACACGCGCTCAGATCGCGAAGCGGCGCGTGGTAAGCAAGGTGGCCGTACCATGGAAATTCAACGTCTCATTGGTCGGGCGCTGCGTTCATGTGTAGATTTAAGCGCGCTTGGCGAAAACACTATTACGATTGATTGCGATGTCATTCAAGCCGACGGCGGCACTCGTACGGCGTCTATTACTGGTGCTTGTGTAGCTCTGGTCGATGCCCTGAACTACATGCGCAAAGCGGGCATGGTGAAGGTGAATCCACTTAAAGGTATGGTGGCGGCCATTTCGGTGGGCATTTATAAGGGCACGCCAGTGGCGGATTTAGATTACGCCGAAGATTCGAACGCAGAAACCGACATGAACGTGGTGATGACTGAAGCCGGGAAGTTTATTGAAGTGCAAGGCACCGCGGAAGGCGAGGCCTTTGCGCTGGAAGAAATGACAGAAATGTTGGAGCTTGCCCGCCACGCGATTCGTGAACTCATGGATCTGCAGCATCAGGCTTTGGCTTAAGTTTTCTGGAACAATCACGTAGGAAGCTGGTATGAAACCCTATCAAAAAGAATTTATTGAGTTTGCGATTGCCCGTGGGGTACTGAAATTTGGTGAATTTACGTTAAAGTCTGGCCGCACCAGCCCGTACTTTTTTAATGCGGGTTTGTTTAACCAAGGTTCAGATTTGGCGCGCTTAGGGCGGTTCTATGCGGCGGCATTACAAGATAGCGGCGTACAGTACGACTTGCTGTTTGGTCCTGCGTATAAAGGCATTCCTATTGCGACGGCGGCGGCCATTGCGCTGTTCGATACTTATCAAAAAGATGTGCCTTATTGCTTCAACCGCAAAGAGAAAAAAGACCATGGCGAGGGTGGCAACTTAGTGGGTTCGCCGCTGGAAGGCCGGGTCATGCTAGTTGACGATGTGATCACGGCGGGCACGGCTATTCGTGAGTCTATGGAAATTGTGCAAGCCAACGGCGCGTCGCTCGCAGGCGTGTTAATTGCGCTCGATCGCCAAGAAAAAGGCAAGGGCGAGCTGAGCGCAATTCAGGAAGTAGAGCGCGATTATGGCGCCACGGTTATTAGCATTGTAAAATTAAACGATGTAATTAACTTCGTGAAAGATAGCAGCGAGTTGCAGGCTTATTTACCGCAAATCACTGCTTATCGCGAACAGTACGGCGTTGCTTAAGCCGCTGCTGAGTCACTAAAAACAGCGCCCCGAGCAACCGCCGGGGCGCAACTTCTCTCGCAATAACCTAATTACAACTGCTGCTGCGGCTCGTAGCTAATTCCCATTCTGCCATTATAAATCTGACACTCTGCGCCGGCTTTTTGGGTGCGCGTTTCATCATCAATCTGCATCACCATCACAAATTCATCTTGAGCTAATCGTATTTGCTTGCGCTCCTGGCAGAACAGGCGCATGGCATCAACGGCGCCGCGGTCGCTCATAAAGTTGCTGGTGGGTTCTACTTTTATCAAATCTAACTGGGTCGAGAACTCTACGTTGGTTACTTCACGCTCGTTCAACACGCCGCTGGTGCCATCGACAAAGTAATGAAACGTGCTCGCCACGGCATTAGGGCCCTGCTGCGCGCCTAAGGCAAAGAACACGCCACGCTCGCCCAGCACATTAAAGTTGCCACTATCTAAATCCACCATGAGTGCAGTGGTTTCATCCACGCCAATGGCCATAGGTGTGCCGGTGGTGGCGGCAAGGCGTAATAGGCGCCCGTGGCGGCCGCGCTCGCTAAAGTGAGTATCCAAAATGGCGTACGGAAACAACGAAATGCCGCCTAATGGATGATAAGTCAGGCTATCTGGTTCCAAGTTGGGCGAACAGCTGTTGTCGCGATCGCAGCCGGGTTTCGGCGGCTCGGCGGCTTTGGCGCCATCAATTAAGGCTGCCGCACTGGTACCATTGCTGATCATGGGCCGGGCGGTCATCACCGCGGTGCCGGCGCTGGTGCCACCGACCACTAACTCATCGTCACGCAACTTGGCATAAATCGCGTTTAATAAGTCGTTGGCCATGTTATCTGGGGTCAATAGCGCATTGCGCATTAAATTCTGATCGCCGCCGTTAAGGAACACAGCATCGGCGTTGGCCACCAGCTCTAACGCTAATTCAGGGTTTTTGCAGTGCTTTACTTGCTCGGCGTGTTTGCGTGGATGTACGCGAGCTCTGTCCCAGCTGCCTAAGTGTTTCGGCCGATAGCTATCTAGGTTGTCGCAATCATCGTTACGCCGCGCGGCCATCACGGCCGCATCAATGGGTAACCAGGTGGTATTGGCACCTGCGCTATTAAATGCCGATACATAAAAATCTACGGCATCAAGCGGGTCGCGGGCACTGGCGGTCATCACTAACACCTTGGGTTTGGCATCGGCTTCGGCACCTTTGGCACGGGCCGCGTTACGCGCCATTTCTACAAAGCGCTTCATGATCAAAGTTGAAGACTTATTCACGTTTTGCTCAACATCGGCCACTTCAGTGCGAGTTTCTGGCACTGGCATTTCTAAGTGGTCGAGTACGCGGTTCCACTCGGCATCCGACATATTGTCGTACAAATAGCGGGTGGCACGGCGGGTAAATTCTTCAATAAACACGCGTTCTGGTATTACGTCTTCGCCTAGGCGCTCGCGGATCAGCGCTAGCGCCTCGCGCACGTCATCGCGGGTATCGCGGCGCAGGGCTGGCCAAAGCGCGTCTTCGGTAGCGCGTGCTTGGTAGCGGCCACCTAAGTTCAAATAGCGGTCGAGCCGCATGTTGTCGCGGTCAATCCAATCGGTGTCGTAGCAGTATTGCGAGGACATACTAGAGCAAGTTTTAAGGGCTCCACCTACGAGCATTAAATCGTAATCTTGATTAGCGTTACTGCCCTCGGTTTGGGCAGTTGCCGCAGCGGTTATTGCGGCGCTCGACAAGGTAAAAATAATGGCGAACCTTTTCATTAACTTAGCGTACATCTTTGGCGCTCCTGCTGGTTAAGCCTGTTGCCCTTACATTGACAGGTTGACAACCTAATGCTAGAAATAGTTCGTGTCAATGCAAGGGCAAGTTCACTTGCGTGTGGCAACTCTTCATTTTTACACAGGAAAGGGCACGGCCAGATATGTTAAAGGAAGCCCCACGGCTCACTAACTATCATTACCGTAGCTATTATCTCTCCGAATGGTGGGACGAATAGCGCACTGAGGTAACGCGTAGGCGTTATCACGGTGGCTTCGTTGCTGCTGTCTACCCCCAAATCCAAGCGTTAAAACCTATTTAGGCGTTGCTGTCCTGTGCGTATTCGTACAGCTGCTTTACGCTCGCATGGTGCGAGCCTCGGCGGCCGATAAAACGTGCAATGAACGCTCCGAATACACACAATTATTATAAAATTCATGGAGATAAGCTATGTCTTCAACAACTATACATTCAGCAAACATGTCTGCACTCAAATACTTACTGCCGATCGCAGGTCTTAGCCTCTCGCCAGTTGCACTTGCCATGCAAGATCAGAACAGCCAAGCAGAGTCAGAAGCGCAAGAGCGTATACAGGTTACCGGTTCACAAATTAAAGGGGTTGATTTAGAGGGCGCACAGCCACTGACGGTTATTAATGCCGAGGAAATCGCCAACAGCTCCGCCGATAATATTAGTGATTTATTGAAGTATTTAGGCGAAACCCGCGGCGGTACCGGTAGTTTCTCAACCGCGACCAGCGGCGCGCTGCAGGGCGATTCACCGGTCGGTCAAGCAGCTGCATCGTTACGTGGTTTAGGTGCCTCTTCTACGCTCACTCTCGTCAATGGTCGGCGGATCAGTGCGAGCTCCTTTGCCAATAATTTCGAAAACTTTGTCGACATCAACAGTATTCCGCTGGCGGCCATTGAGCGCATCGAAATTCTGGCCAATGGCGCGTCTGCCACTTACGGCGCCGATGCGATTGCTGGGGTGATTAACTACATTCTGAAAAAGGATTACGAGGGCGTAGAGCTTAACGCTACTTATGGTAATTCTGAAGCGAGCAGCAGTGACGATGCGGTGAGTATTAACGTGGTGGGCGGCAAAAATTTCGGTCGCACCAATGTGACGGCTTACTTGGATTACTATAAGCGCAACGCTTTGTACGACCGCGATCGCGAACAAACCGCGCAAAGCTTTTTCCCCAGCCAACAAGGCATTTATCCAAGCTTTAACACCATTTTCTTCGATGACATTGATTATGTAGAGCAAACTTGTCCAGATGAACTGCGCTTTGATGGCCGAGAGGGCTTTCCGACCAGTGCGTTTGGTGAGTATTGCGCTTATAACCAGAACGCTTACCTGCCAACTACTGCGGGCTTAGAGCAATTAGGGGGTGGTCTTAACATCAACGCCAATTTCGGTGATATCAATTGGTTTACCGAAATTATGGCCAGCCGCACAGAGTCTGAAAGCAACTCTACTGGGGCGCCATTTTCGGGCTTTGACGTTGCTTACGATCATCCTGACTTTCCGGCGGAATTAAAGCAGCGCTATGACGATTTATATGCGGATTTAGGCTTTGCCCCTGATCCTGTGCTCACCAGTTATGGACGCTTCCCCGATGGCCGTACTATTAGCAATGAAACCACCTCGTACCGTATTGTCAGTGGCGTAAATGGCTACTTGGGCAGCTGGGATTGGGAAGCGGCGGTAGCCTATTCGCGCAGTGAATCTGAACAGCGTGGCGAAGCCGGAATTATTAATGAAGCACGATTCCAAGCTGCATTGCTCGGTGAGTTATGTGCTGACGGCAGCATTGATTGCAGCCCTGATAATGGTGGCCTTTGGTATAATCCATTTAATGGGCAAACCGGTAATGACGATGTATTACCACTGCTCGAAGAGCAAGTGCCGCGCAATGGCGAATCGACCTTATTAAGCGTTGATTACAACATGTCGGGTGAGTTGTTTGAACTGAGCCATGGCATGGTGTCGGCGGCTTTTGGTACCGAGTTCCGGCGTGAAGAAATTATCGATAGACCCGATCCGCTGGCGCGCGGCACCTTCGAAAATAATTACGACCCGGGTGTGATTGGCTTTGGCTCGACCGGGGCGCAAGCCGAGCGTGATCAGTGGGCGTTATATGCGGAACTGTTTGTACCATTACTGCCCGATTTAGATATGCAGATTGCCGGCCGTTACGACCACTATGATGATTTTGGCGGTGACTTTAACCCCAAACTAACCTTCCGTTATCGCGCCAATGATGACTTGGTATTGCGCGCAAGTTATGCCGAGTCGTTCCGCGCACCATCGCTGTCGCAAGTGGGCGCAGAGGTTACCTTAAGCTCGTTTGTACTCGACTGTAAGCCAGAGTTTATCGGTAATTACTGCCTTGAGGGCGATGTCGATGTGAGCTTCCTGACCAAAGTATTCGGTAATGAGCAGTTAGAAGCCGAAACCTCAACCTCGTACAACGCCGGCTTTGCCTATTCGCCCACGGATGATATTGACCTCACCGTCGATTATTGGCGTTTTGAGCATGACAATATTGTTGGTGTTGATGGCGAGTTCTTATTGCTGCGCAGTATTACCGATCCTAGCTTGCGCTACTGCGGTGAGTTAGCACCAACGGTAACCGAGGGCATTGGTTTTGAAGAATGCGATGCGAACGGTAATGGCGTGATCACCAGCCGTATTGAGGGCGATATTAACCTGCAGCTGCAAAACCTGGGTTTACAAGAAACCGATGGTATTGATGTAACATACACTCAGTATTTTGATTTCGCTGAGTACGGTGATGTGCGCTGGACCTTCGATGCCACCCATGTACTGAACTTCGATCGGCAGTTATCCGAGCAAGCGGAAGTGGAGCAGTTAGCTGGTGACTGGCGTTATCCAGATACCTTAGTCACCACCCGGTTGACCTGGGATCACGATGACTGGTTTGCCGGTATGACGCTGCAATACACCGCCGGTTATCGCGATAACATTGAAGGGTTGAATGAGGCGGAGCTGGCGCGCTTAGGCATTACGGCGGATCGCGAAATTCCAAGCTGGACCAAAGTGAACGCTAACTTGGGTTACGAAGTAAGCGATGCGCTGACGTTACGATTCAACATCGAAAACTTGTTTGATCGTGAGGCGCCAACTGCCTATGGTACCAGTGCTAACGTTGATCACTTCAATCACGATACCATGGGGCGTTTTTATCGGTTAAGCGCAACCTATAGGTTCTAAACCATTATGTCTGTTGAAACTGACCGCGTTGCGGTAAACCAGCCATCGGTGCGTATGCCCGATGTGCTGGTTATTTTATTTTTCATTGCTATCGCGGCCGGCGTAGCCGCTTATGTGGTGCCGGCCGGGATATTTAGTACAGAAACCGTAACCACCATGGTTGATGGTGAGCCACAAACCCGGGAGCGGATTGTGGCAGATAGTTTTCGCTACGTACCCGATGACTCGTTTTCTCGGCCGTTATTTGCCGAAGGTGGCGGCATGGGGCTGGCGAATGTACCCTTTGAAGGGCTGGTGGCGGGTTCGAAGTGGGGCTCGGCCATTGGCGTGATTGCCTTTATGTTAGTGGTGGGCGGTGCCTTTGGCATGATTTTGCGCACCCAAGCCATTGAAAATGGCATTCTGGCCTTAATTGCCCGCACTCAGCGCCTGAACCAGGTGTTTATTGCGGCCATGTTTCTGCTGTTTTCGCTCGGTGGTGCCATTTTTGGCATGGGCGAAGAAGCCATCGCGTTTTGCTTAGTGCTGCTGCCAGTCATGCGAACTTTAGGCTACGACGGCGTGACCACGGTGCTGATTACCTATGCAGCCACCCAAATTGGGTTTGCGACCAGTTGGATGAACCCTTTTAGTGTGGCCATTGCCCAGGGTATCGCCGAAGTGCCTTTATTATCAGGGGCGTTAGAGCGAGTGCTGTTGTGGGTGGTTTTTACCGGCTTTGGCTTGGGCTTTACGTTGCGCTATGCCGCGCGTGTTCGCCGTGATCCGCAAGCAACCGATACTGCCACTAAAGCTCCGTTTAATTGGGTCGACAGCGCTATTTTGCTGGCGTTTTTTGCGGGTATTGCGTGGGTCATTTGGGGCGTGATGGCACGAGCTTATTACATTCCGGAAATTGCGACGCAGTTTTTTGTGATGGGTTTGGCGTGCGGTTTTATTGCCTTGCTTGGCCGTCGCGTGAGTGCCAATGACCTAGCAGCCGGCTTTAAGCAAGGCGCGAGTGATTTGTTACCCGCCGCTCTGGTGGTGGGTTTTGCGAAAGGGCTGGTGTTGTTGCTGGGTGGTGATAGCGCGACCGAGCCTTCGGTACTCAACACTATATTGCATGGCGCGGGCCAATTGATTGGTGATTTTTCAACCCATACCTCGGCGCTGTTTATGCTGATATTTCAATCGATATTTAATTTTTTCGTGGCCTCGGGCTCGGGTCAGGCGGCCCTGACCATGCCGCTGATGGCGCCGCTCGCTGACATCGTGGGTGTGTCGCGCCAGGTGTCAGTGCTGGCATTTCAGTTAGGTGATGGGCTAACTAACCTAATTATTCCTACGTCTGCCTCATTAATTGGTTGCTTAGGCGCGGTAAAAGTAGACTTCGGCACTTGGGTGAAAACTATTTGGCGCTTTCAATTCGGGCTATTTTTACTCTCGGTCGCTGCTATGCTCGCGGCCGTTACCATAGGATTTTAATTCATGTCGACGCCGTTTACGCTTATTCGCAATGCCAATGTTTATGCGCCGGAGCCGCTAGGTTTGCAGGATGTACTTATGGCCGGTGGCAAAATTGTCGCCTTGGGCAGTTCGTTGGCTTCGTGGTTAAGCCCATTGCAGGCGGCTGAGGCTGAGGTTGTCGATGCCAATGGACAGCTGTTAATCCCCGGGTTGGTCGATCCACTGGTGCATATTTCTGGCGGTGGTGGCGAAGGTGGTTTTCATACCCGCACCCCAGCCATGCAGTTAACCGATGCGACTTTAGGCGGCGTGACCACTGTGATAGCGGCATTAGGAACCGACGCGACCACCCGCACCTTGCCAGATTTATTGGCGAAAGCCTATGCCCTGCGTACCGAAGGCATGAGTGCCTACTGTTATACCGGCTCCTATGAGGTGCCGGTGCGCACCATTACCGGCTCGGTGCGGGATGACATTGTGCTCATTGAGCCATTTATTGGCGTGGGTGAAATTGCCATATCTGATCATCGCTCCTCGCAACCGAGTACCGCAGAATTGGCTCGTATTGCTGCTGATGCGCGGGTGGCCGGCATGCTTGCGGGCAAGGCGGGCATTACTTTTGTGCATGTTGGTGATGGTGAGCGCTTACTAACCCCGCTGGAGGAATTGGTGCAAACAACCGAGCTAAAACGCAGTCAGTTTTACGCTACCCATATTAATCGCCATCGTACGTTACTCGAGGCAGGCTTTACCTTTGCCAAAGCGGGTGGCTACATCGACTTCACCACCAGCACTACGCCCGAGTTGCTGGCCGCTGGCGAAATTAGCGCAGCCGCAGCACTGGCCGAGGGATTGCGATCTGGCGTTCCGGCCACCTGCATGAGTATGAGTTCAGATGGTAATGCCAGTTTGCCCGAATTTAATGCCGCCGGTGACCTAGTTGGTTTGCAAGTGGGTCGGGTACAGAGTCTGTTCGAAAGTGCGCGCGAAGCCGTGGGCTTGGGCGTGAGTTGGACAGATGCGGTGCGAGCAGTCGCCACCAACGCGGCGCAAATTTTAAAATTGCACCATAAAGGTGTGATCGCCGTTGGCGTTGATGCTGATGTGGTGTTATTGAATGTAGAGCATGAAATTGATTCGGTGTGGGCTCGTGGTGAGCTCATGGTGCAAGGCGGTCAGGCGCGACGTTTCGGTGCCTTTGGTTAAGGTCATGGCTAGGGCAAATTGTGGCTCAGCTAAATAGTTAACGATAATCTAACTTTCTCGCGCCACAGCTGTTGATATACTCGAAGGCCTTAAGAGTATAAATGATGAGCAGAATGCTGTGCCAAACTACGTGCAGAATGTGAACCAGCGTCAGTACCCGCTAGGCCAACGCCTGATTGCAATGGTGTTGGGTTGTGTCGCGTTATGGTTCAGCACCCTGGCAACGGCAACCGATGAATGGCTGCTACGACAACCAACTTTTATGGCGCTGCCGCTGGCATTGCAAGAGCAATCACAACCTGCGCTTACCTTCCGCCGCCCCAGCTCTGGCCCTCTGCCAACCTACGTGCAAAGCTTGCTTGAGCGCGCCTATGCTGATTTGGGCTATCGGTTAGAATATATCGATATGCCGCGCCAACGCAGTTTAGTCGAGGCGAATCGGGGCCGTATCGCGGGTGAGCTGGCGCGCTTACCGCAGCTTGAAGATAGCTTCGAAAACCTGATTAGAGTGAACTTTCCGCTTTATTCCTTTGAAATTGTGATGGTGGCAGACCGCCGTGTGTGTGGTGTGTGCAACTTCGAGCGGGTGTCGTCATTTGCGTATGTAAATGGTGTGCGCTTGATTGAGTCCTACTTGCGTGAGCATCCAACCCCGGCTGCTACTATTGCCGCGAGCGATTTAACCCAGCTTGATCAATTGCTCGATAGCGGCCGGGTGCAAGCGGTGCTGATGACTAATTTTGAGTACCAGCAAAGCAAGCTTGCCGATAATCGCCATTATATTGCGGTGCCATTGCAACGCACTTTGGCTTATCACTATTTAAATCAACAGCATGCGGAATTGGCGGCTAAGCTAGAAACAAAACTAAACCAGCTGCATGAGCAAGGTGTGGTTGAGGCGAAAATAGCCGAGCTTGGTTTAGAGCTGCCGCGGGCAGTGCCGGCATTGCCGGTCATACCAAGTATTCGCGTGGTAGCGGATGACTTTAGAACCATTGGTAACAGCGGCGATAACAACCGTTATCGACCACTAGTGCAGGCGGTGTTTGGTGATAGAGCCGAGCAAGTAGAGTTCAACGCCACCAATTTATATCGTGCGCAACAAGGGATGATTGAGGGGCGCTTCGATGTCATGTTTGGTGTGTATCGCGGCCATCAACCGGCGGATACCATTGTGAGTCAAACTCATTATGACTACGATGACCCGGTGTATGCCTTTACCAAAGATCTGCAGCTGTTGGCGGAGCTAAAATTAGGCACGTTACGGCGTCCCGTATGCGTGACCCGCGGCACCCACCATGATGAGTTTCTGCCGAACAGCATTCTGTATTATTTTGCGGATAACAGCTTAGATTGCTTCGCGCTGCTCGATCTCGATCGGGTGGCGGCGGTGATTGATTACGAGCACAATCGCCCGGAATGGTTTACCGACACCAATGGCATGTTAGAGGTGCACGAGGGTTTGCCCTTGCACGCGGTATTTGCCGATACCGAGCGTGGCCACCAATTACGCGAAGTCTATGAAACCCGTTTACGCGAGTTAGTCCGCAGTGGTGAACTCAACAAAGTGGCGCCGAGTTTAGCGAATTTAGCCGGAGCGGTTAACGCACCGCCAGAATAAAGGTATGAATCTGCATGTTCCATATTGCCTTGTTTAACCCGGTCATGGCGGCCAACACCGGTAATGTCATTCGGTTGTGCGCCAACAATGGCTGTACGCTGCATCTTATTGAGCCACTTGGTTTTGACTTGGAAGAGAAAAAGCTGCGCCGCGCTGGTTTGGATTATCACGATTTAAGCCGCGTTGAGCGCTATCCAGATTACGCCGCCTTTGCTGCTGCTATGGGCGAGCGTACCATTTACGCCATCACGACCAAGGGCACCAAGGGTTATACCGAGATTAACTTTCAGCCCGACGACGTGTTGCTATTTGGCTCGGAAACGTCAGGTTTAGCGCCTGATGTGATGGCGCAGATACCGCCAGCACAGCGCTTGCGAGTGCCGATGATGCCGAACAATCGCTCCTTGAACCTTTCCAACACCGTGGCGCTAGTGAGCTACGAAGCTTGGCGGCAGCAAGGGTTTGCCGGCGGCGCTTAATCGTTAAGCATCGTCCTTAGGGCTTGCATGAGCGGCTCGCGATAGTTGTCACTTTCCATCACCAGTTCATGCTTGGCCTTGGGCACACTGATGAATTCGCTTTGCGGATGCGGCAGCTGCGCCACAAAGCGTTGTTGGGCTGATCTGCTGACCACTTGATCGCCGCCTGCATTCACCACGGTAACCGGAATTTGAATTTGTTTGGCTTGTAAAATTGCCCGCTCACTGGCTTGGGTGGCATGATACAGCCAGCCGAATGTCGGGCCACCTAGTTGCAATTTTGGCTCTTCCTGATACACCTGACGAAACCATTGATAACGCGCGGCACTGTGGGTGAGGCGGTTCTTCTCAAAAGGGTCTGGATCATAATCGCGCATCCCAATGAAATACCACGGCGTATTGCGTGCTAGCCACTGATTCAATTTATAACCGACACTCACCACGGCCCGCGCCAACCATAACGGAATAGCCCCGGCTTGAATGCCGAACATAGGCGCCGACATCACCGCCGCTTTTAGCTCATGCTCGTGGTTGGCTAAATACAAACTGGCGATGGCGCCGCCCATCGAATGGCTCAGCAGATATTGTTCTAGGGTGGGAACCTGCTTGCTCACTGCCGCGACAAAATAAGCAAAATCTTCGACAAAATCATTGAAGTCATCGACATGGCCTTGATGCGGATTCTGAGTGAGTCGTGCCGATAGCCCTTGCCCGCGATGGTCGATAGTGGCGGTGGCGATACCCTGCTGCGCCAATATATAAATCAGCTCTTGGTATTTAAACGCGCTTTCAATGCGGCCGGGGCTAATGAGCAGTAATTTGCTCGCGTTGTCTGGTACACAAAGCGTGTAGACAATTTTGTGGCCGTCAAAACTGGTGAATTCGTGCAGTTTTACCTGGCTTTGCCAAAACGGTAACACCTGCTCGCGCATGGCGTTAAACCATTGTGGATCGTCATCGTGGGGCCAGTTAGTGAGTACTTGGTTCATCATCCGTGAGTGGTTCATCAAGGGCTACGTAGCCCAATTGTATCTGAACTTCGAGGCCACCGTCAGGGTGATTTCGGGCCGTCACGTAGCCACCTAATACGCCCGCTGCCCGGCGCGATAACGCCATGCCAAGCCCAACGCCTGCTTGATGGTGACGTGAGGGGTCGCCGCGGTAAAAGGGTTCAAATAACTGCACGAGCTGGTCTTCGCTTACCCCAGTGCCATAATCGCGTACGAGTAATTGCACCAGTGGTGGTGACTTTGGCTTGGTGATGAGGCCATTGCAGTGAATTTCGACTTGTTGGTCGGTGTACTGCAAGGCGTTGCGGACTAGGTTTTCAATAATCAACCGGATGAGCTCAGGGTCGCTATGTAAGCTTAACCAATGGTCGCTGTCGATAACCTGCACGCGACTGGCCGCAGCACTATCGACATAGCCCAAGTCTTCAACTAATTGTTCGGCCAAGTGGCGCAAATCAACGGCTTCGCGGTTTAACGCCACCAAGCCATTTTCCAAGCGCGATAAAGATAAAATACGGTCGATAATACTGCCGAGCCGGAACAGGTCGCGCTCAAGTTGCTGCCAGTGGGTGTTGTCGTCAGTGGTTGTGGGTTCGACTAGGCTGAGCGCCATTTGCATGCGCGCAAGTGGCGAGCGCAATTCATGTGACACATCACTGAGCAGGCGCCGCTGGGCATCGCGTGACACGGCTAAATCATGGGCGGTGGTGTGCAGGGCGCGCGCCAGTTCGCCTACTTCATCGCGCCGCCGCGGCAAGTTTTTCAAGGTTGGGGTGGCGCTACCGGCGGCAATTTCGCGGGTTGCCGTTATAAGCCTTTGAATGGGGCGGATCAACCAAAAACCAAGTAGTACAGCCACCACCCCACTGCCAACAATCAGGGTGAGGGTGCGTGCTTCGCGGGCTTGCTGAGCATTGGCTTCACGCTGACGCAACTCTTCGGCGTTTAGCGGGCGGGTGACTAAAATGCGGGTGCCGCCGTTTTCAAACGGGCCGATGAGGAGCTGGTTTTCAAGCTGCAATTGTTCTGGCCGGCCGGCATCGATTTGGCGCAAAATAAGTTGCTGCTGACGGGTGGCAATAAAATCGGCAATGAGTAACTGTTGCTGACCACTCGGGTTGAGTCGCGCGGCCACGCGGTAATCCCCCGCAATTAAACGGCCGGGTTGCAAGTTCAAAAAGGTTTGTGGATCTTCAAGTAGTGGCTCGAGGGTGCGACGTACTTCGGCAGCGAGCGGCTCCGGGGTGGGGGTTTTGGTCTGCCAAATGGCCAATAAAAAACCGCTACTGGCTGTCAGGAACAACAAGGTCCAAAACAGTAGTAGCAGTCTTAACGTGAGCGAATTATACCAGCGCGTTCGCCGCGTGTTGCTCATGGCACCTCAATTAACCGATAACCTCTGCCCCGCACGGTTTGAATGCGATCGACAGCCGCCGGTAGTTTCTTGCGCACGTTGCTGATGTGCACATCCAAACTGCGGTCAAAAGGTGCAAGTGCACGGCCTAAAGCGGCGACCGAAAGCTGATCTTTACTCACCAGCTCGTTCGGATGTTGTAACAAGCAACGAACGATATCGAATTCTGTTGGGGTTAGTGTAAGCGCGTGCCCGTCACAAGTCACCTCATTGTGATTCGGGTCGAGGCGAAAGCCACTAAATTCAAGCACATCGGCCACCACTTTGGTGTTCGGTGCGCGGCGCAACAAGGCTTTTACCCGAGCGAGTAACTCTTTTGGGTAAAACGGCTTGGCTAAGTAATCATCGGCACCAAGCTCTAAGCCCTTTACGCGATCATCATCGTCGCCACGCGCGGTCAGCATGAGTACCGCGGTATTGCGATGTTGCTGGCGCAAGCGCTGCAACAACTGCAGGCCATCAATGCCAGGCAGCATAATATCTAGCAAAATAAGGTCGAAACCACCGTTTAAGGCTTTTTGTAAGCCGGTCTCGCCATTGTCGGCGCTGGTGATTTGGAAGCCTTCTTTTGATAAAAACTGGGTGAGCATTTGGCTCAGTTCCGCGTCATCATCAATCAATAAAATTTTGCTTGTTGCTGTCGTCATATTGCTAACCATCGCTTGTAAGAGAGTAAGCCTTTGACCTTAATGTAAAGATTAGTTGCATCGAAATGTAAAGATTTACCGAACCTTTACATTTCTATACAAGCGTTGTTAGGAATCGGATTTCAATTTGCGGGTAATGGTGTTGCGGCCCCAGCCAAGCCGAGTGGCAGCGTCTTGCTTGTGGCCGCCGGTAGCTTGCAGAGCATGGTGAATGGCGCGCTGCTCGAGCTCATCAATCACGCCGGGCATAATGTTATCGGCGCCTTGCTGTAGCTGTTGCTGTAGCCATTGGTCGAAGCCATGCAGCCAATGACCGGCGGGCTCGGATTGAGGTGCGTGGGTTTGTTGTTCGGCCACCTCGGCAAGCAAGTCTGCTGGCAAATCGGCGCGCGCAATTTGCGGGCCGGGGGCCATTACGGTGAGCCAGCGGCAGGTGTTTTCGAGCTGGCGCACGTTGCCCGGCCATGGTGCTTGTTGCAGAGCTTGCATGGCCGCAACACTTAAATGCTTGGGTTCAACGCTCAGTTCTTTTGCCGCTTGGCGAAGAAAGTGCTGAGCCAGTTTGGGAATATCGCTGGCGCGCTCTTTTAACAGCGGCAATTGCAGTCTGATGACGTTTAATCGGTGAAACAAATCTTCGCGAAAATTGCCTTGAGTGACGGCTTGTTCAAGGTTTTGGTGTGTGGCCGCAATAATACGGACATCGACGCGTTTGGGCTGGTGTCCGCCCACCGGGTAGAATTGACCTTCTTGCAGCACGCGCAGTAAGCGAGTTTGCACCGCCAGTGGCATGTCGCCAATTTCGTCGAGGAACAAAGTGCCGCCATCGGCTTGTTCGAACCGCCCGACTCGTTTTTGAGTGGCGCCAGTAAACGCGCCTTTTTCATGGCCAAATAGCTCGGATTCTACTAACTCGCTCGGAATTGCGGCCATATTCAGTGCAATAAACGCGCGATCGTGACGTGGGCTGTGCTGGTGAAGGGCGCGCGCAACGAGTTCTTTACCAGTGCCTGAAGCGCCATTAATCAGCACATTTACGCTTGATTGCGAGAGTCGCCCAATCGCCCGAAATACATCCTGCATGGCGGGGGCTTCGCCAATCAGTTCGGAGACTAGCGGTGGTTCTTCCCGCGCCGGTTGATGAAAGCGGCGGTTTTGCTCAAGTGCACGGGCGACTACTTTCACCGCATCGTCGAGGTCGAAGGGTTTCGGTAGGTATTCAAACGCACCGCCTTGAAACGCACTGACGGCTGAATCTAAATCTGAGTGTGCGGTCATTACAATCACCGGCACCGCTGGCATTTCTTGCTGCATGTTAGCGAGCACTTGCAGGCCATCGCCGCCAGGCATGCGCACATCGGTGATCAGTACGGCGGGATAAGCATCGCCGTGCTGTTGGGTGTTAATAAAGGGCTGTAAGGTGGCGGCAAGTTCCTGTGGGCTGGCAAATAGCTGCACGCGATGCCCAGCTTTTTTCAAGGCGCGCTCAAGTACCCAACGGATCGAGTCGTCGTCATCCAATACCCAAATTAAGTCTTGCTCAGACGTCATGCGCTACTCTCGTTTGCGTGTAAGGTAATAGCACTTGGAATCGCGTGCGTCCCGGTTCGCTATCCACATCTATTTTGCCTTCGTGTTGATAGACCGCGGTTTGCGCTATTGATAAACCAAGGCCGGTGCCGCCATCACGGGCGGTTACCATGGGGTAGAACAAGGTGTGGCTGATGGCCGCGGGAATGCCATGGCCGGTATCTTCCACACTGATCACCGCCGTTTGACGATACCGCTTACCGTGTATGGTCTGCTGATGAGCTACCCGAGTTTTAAGCGTTAAGGTACCGCCGTTAGGCATCGCTTGGCAGGCGTTCAGGGCCAAATTCAGTAACGCCTGCTCGAGCGCTTCGGCGGCCACCTCTAGTTCCGGCAAACTCGGGTCGTAATCCCGCACTAGTTTTATCTTGTCGCCAAACTCTATTCGAATAACCTGCAAAACCTGTTCCAACAGGGCATGTAAATTCACCAAACTGCGCTCGGGCAATTGCGACGAACCTAGTAGTTTATCGACTAACTGACGCAGCCGATCGGCCTGGCGCATGATCAAATCGGTGTATTCGAGCAGGCTGGTATCGGTCAGCTCGCTGGCGAGTAGTTGCGCCGCGCCTCTGAGCCCGCCGAGCGGATTTTTAATTTCGTGCGCCAGCCCGCGAACCAGCGCTTGCGCAGCTTTGAGCTGTTGTTGTTGGCTGCTTTCTTGATTAATTCGGCGAACTTGGTCAACGCGTTTTAGTTCTAGTAGTAAGTGCGGTGCCTTGTCCGTCGGCGCCATCACGTAGGGCTGCGCCATGAACTCGATCAGCATGCGCTGACCATCGTGTAAAACCGCTTCTACTTCACTATCCGCGACACTATAGCCTTCCGCAAGCGCTTGCATGAGCAGCGTTTCAGGTAGCGATAACTCACGAAAATGACTGTAAAAGGGCGTACCAAGCAAGCGCTTCGCACTACCATCCAGCAGCGTTTCCGCCGCCGCATTCACGTAGGTCACCTGTAACCGCGCATCTAGCAATACCACCGCCGTCTGCAGCGCATCTCCCAAATTCATCCCACCCCCTCCAGCAAGCTGACCTGTTGACTAAGCAGGTGACTAAGCAGGTGACTAACCTGCTTAGTCAACAGGTCAGTGCACTGGTTTGGTGCGATTTTACAGGGGGATGAGGGGGAATGCACTATTTTTGCACCAAGTTGGTGCGATTTAGTGGGTTGTTGGGGTTTAAGATGGAGGCGCGGAGGATATACACAGTGATGGGAGCGGATTCTGCCAGCAGGTCACCTGCCCGGCCTTTATCGTTCACCACCGCTTGTACTTGTAAAGTGTGAGCGCCGCGGTCGAGATTTTCAAAGTTATAAACCGGTGCTTCGCCCTGATAGACAACGCGGTCGTTGTGGCGCAATAAAAATAGCAAGCCACTATTCAAGCGCTCGGCTTGTGCCTGCCAGCGCACCCGCAAATTACCATCGTTAGCGCGAATGCTTTGTTCATCGTCCGGCTCGACAAAACTCACGGTTACCGATGGTGCTGGAATGATGGTCGCCGTGCGTTCCGAATTAGCGCTCGCTGAGCGGCGGTTGGCAGCATCATTATTATCCGAACTGAGCGGCTGCGATTCGGCTGCAACGGGCGGGCGCGCGAATTCAGTCATCACGGGGTTTACGACCACAGGTTGCGCGTTCGCCAGCGGGTGGTCGCCATAATGGACGCGACCTTGAGCGTCTACCCAACGATAAATTTCAGTAGTGCTTGCTACTTCCGTCGCTGCTTCCGCCGTTTGTGCCATCGCGTCCGCTACTTCCGTCGTCGCTTCCGCCGCTTCAGCCACCGCCTTCTCGGTCGCTACCGATTGCACCGCCGCTCCAGCCGCCGGTTCCAAAGCCAGCGCAGCCTGTATGCCCGCAGCGCCCAGCACGACGATAAAAATAAATGATAAGCGCATGCGTGAGTCTCTCCAATCGCCAAGCCACTAGCTCAAACATAGCATCAAAAAAAAAGCTCGCCAGCAACACTGACGAGCTCAAGGTACCCAAATCGCGCCGACCCAACCAGGAATGTCGACGCCATTATACGAGCACACAAACTACTTAAACCGAACAATTACACCGAGTAGTAAAGGTCGAACTCAATCGGATGCGTGGTCATTTTCAGTTTCATCACGTCTTGCATTTTCAACGCAATGTAAGCATCGATCATGTCGTCGGTCATAACGCCACCGGCTTTCAAGAAATCACGGTCTTTATCTAACGCGTCCAACGCCATCTCTAACGAGTGACATACGGTTGGAATATCTTTTGCTTCTTCTGGTGGCAAGTCGTACAAGTCTTTATCCATCGCATCGCCCGGGTGGATCTTGTTTTTAATACCATCAAGACCAGCCATCAACAACGCGGTGAAGCACAAGTATGGGTTTGCCGCTGGGTCAGGGAAGCGCACTTCAATCCGACGACCGCGCGCAGACGCAACCACAGGAATACGAATTGACGCTGAACGGTTACGCGCTGAGTAAGCCAACATGACCGGTGCTTCGAAGCCTGGGACCAAACGCTTGTAAGAGTTAGTCGACGGGTTCGCAAAGGCGTTAATAGCACGCGCGTGCTTGATAATACCGCCAATGTAGTACAGCGCGGTTTCGCTCAAGCCACCATACTGGTCGCCAGCAAACAAGTTTTTACCGTCTTTGCTAATCGACATGTGCACGTGCATACCTGAACCGTTATCACCAACTAATGGCTTCGGCATAAAGGTCGCAGTCATGCCATAAGAATGGGCCACGTTATGCACCACATACTTATAGATTTGAATTTCGTCGGCCTTTTTCACCAAAGTGTTGAAGCGGGTAGCCACTTCGTTTTGGCCAGCAGTTGCAACTTCGTGGTGATGCGCTTCTACCACTAAGCCCATATCTTCCATAACAGTAGACATGGTGCTGCGAATGTCGTGTGCAGAATCAACCGGTGGTACTGGGAAATAACCGCCTTTCACGCCCGGACGGTGCGCAAGGTTACCTTCTTTGTATTCTTTACCTGAGTTCCACTTTGCTTCATCGGCTTCAATTTTGTAGAACGAGCCACTCATGTCGGTATGGAACCGAACATCGTTGAACAGGAAAAACTCTGGCTCAGGACCAAACGCGGCGCTGTCGCCCACACCAGAAGCTTGCAAGTAGGCTTCTGCACGACGCGCAATTGAACGTGGATCGCGGTCATAACCTTGCATGGTGTCCGGCTCTAAAATGTCACAGGTGACATTCAAGGTTACTTCTTCGGTAAACGGGTCAAGCACAATTGAATCGCAATCCGGCATGAGCACCATGTCTGATTCGTTAATGTGTTTCCAGCCATTAATTGAAGAGCCATCGAACATTTTGCCCTCTTCAAAGAAATCTTCGTTAATTTGTGACACTGGAATGGTCACGTGCTGCTCTTTACCTTTGGTGTCGGTGAAGCGCAAATCAACGAATTTCACATCGTGCTCTTCAATAAATGCCATTACATCTTGTGGGGTAGACACTTTAGACATCGGATCCTCCGCGATCTTCGACTGCTGCTTGCTAAGTGAGTGATTAAGGTAGGCTAGCTCGGCCTGCTTGTCCATGTTCTTGCGGCATCTATTCAGAAGCGCTGCGCAAAACCTGGAGGCCGGCGCTGCAACACCCAACCCATTGCTTTGAACAAACTAATGCAAACGGCTTGCCATATTTTATAAATATTTGAATTTAATAAATAAAACAAAATCCGAAGCCAAAAAACCCCACGCAACGCGAGCGCACACGCCATGATTGCACCAAGTTGGTGCATGCTAGCCATTCTAGCTTCAATTAAGCACCGACCAATACCGACCCCCAGCAAAGGTCACAGAGAATTCACTAGCCAAACCGGTGTTGTACAGGTAGAATACGCCGCTATTTTAATCAACCGAAAGCAATCGGCTTCCCCCCTTTGTGTTTAGGCAACTCGGCAATCGCATTTTTAGGCAACTCCATGACTATCCAAGCTACTGAACTGGCCAAATTGCGCAACATCGCGATCATCGCGCACGTTGACCATGGCAAAACCACGCTCGTTGATAAACTGCTTCAGCAATCTGGCACGCTCGCCAGCCGCGGTGAAGTGGAAGAACGCATTATGGACTCCAACGATTTGGAGAAAGAGCGCGGTATTACCATTTTGGCGAAAAATACGGCAGTTAATTACAAAGACTACCGGATCAACATTCTCGATACCCCAGGCCACGCCGATTTCGGTGGTGAGGTTGAGCGCGTATTGTCAATGGCAGACTCAGTGTTGCTAGTGGTAGACGCGGTTGATGGCCCGATGCCACAAACCCGTTTCGTGACTCAGAAAGCATTCGCTCACGGCTTGAAGCCGATTGTGGTCGTCAACAAGGTTGACCGTCCGGGCTCACGGCCAGACTGGGTTGTTGACCAAGTGTTCGACTTGTTCGATAACTTAGGCGCAACCGATGAACAGTTAGATTTCCCAATTGTGTATGCATCAGCACTGAACGGCTATGCAACTTTGGATTTAGACAATCCAAGCACTGATATGACGCCGTTGTTCGAAACTATTTTAGAAAAAGTGGCGTCACCAGATGCCGATCGCGATGGCCCTCTACAAATGCAAATTTCGCAGCTGGATTATTCTAGCTACGTCGGCATTATCGGTATTGGCCGGATCAAGCGCGGTACCATCAAGGTTGGCCAGCAAGTAACCGTAGTTGGCGCAGATGGCTCACAACGCAACGGTAAGGTTGGTCAAGTATTTGGCTACTTAGGTCTCGACCGTATTGAAACCGATAAAGCATCTGCCGGCGATATCGTGGCTATTACAGGGTTGGGTGAATTAAAAATTTCGGACACAGTGTGTGCGGCAGGTCAAATCGAAGCATTGCCGGCGTTAACAGTAGATGAACCGACTGTGACCATGACTTTCCAGGTCAACACCTCGCCGTTCGCGGGTAAAGAAGGCAAGTTCGTCACCTCACGGCAAATCCTCGAGCGTCTACAGCAAGAGCTGAAGCACAATGTGGCCTTGCGTGTGCAAGAAACTGATAGCCCAGACCGCTTCCGGGTGTCTGGCCGTGGTGAATTGCACTTAGGCGTGCTGATCGAGAATATGCGTCGCGAAGGTTTTGAACTCGCAGTATCTCGTCCTGAGGTTATTCTTAAAGAAGAAAACGGCCAGAAAATGGAACCGTTTGAGAACTTAACCGTTGACGTTGAAGAGCAGCATCAAGGCGCGGTCATGGAAAAACTCGGCATACGTAAAGCCGAAATGACCAACATGAGCCCAGATGGTAAAGGCCGCGTGCGGATTGATTTCGACGTACCAAGCCGTGGTTTAATTGGTTTCCAAACCGAGTTTATGACCATTACTTCAGGTACCGGCTTGCTTTACCATAGCTTCGACCGTTATGGACCGCACAAAGGTGGCCGCATTGGTCAGCGTAACAACGGTGTGTTGATCTCTAACGCACAAGGTAAAGCGCTAGCCTATGCATTGTTTAACCTGCAAGAGCGCGGTCGGTTAATGCTCGGCCACGGTGAAGAAGTGTACGAAGGCATGGTGATTGGTATTCACAGCCGCTCGAACGACCTAACCGTTAACTGTTTGAAGGGTAAGCAGCTTACCAATATTCGTGCCGCCGGTACCGACGATGCACTGTTGTTAACGCCGCCTATCCGCTTCTCGCTAGAGCAAGCGCTAGAGTTTATCGATGACGATGAGTTGGTAGAAATTACGCCAAAATCAATTCGGGTGCGTAAGCGTTTATTAGGTGAGAACGACCGTAAACGCGCGAGTCGTGCGAAAGAAGAAGCATAACATCAGGGCCTCAGCGGCCCTGCTACTCGGCTTTATCAATGGGCGCTACCTCTACTCGGTCGCGCCCTTTTTGTTTGGCCTCATACATAGCTTTATCGGCGCGATTCAGGAGTGCTTCTAAGGAGGTCTCGCCGTCCCACAGCGCAATGCCTAAACTCACGGTAATGCCAGCATCCGAATCAATATTTTCAAAGCGTAACTCCCGCAAGGCTTTACGCAGGCGCTCCGCGAACTGCTGCGCGCCATCAACATCGGTCGCGTCGAGCAGCAACGCAAACTCCTCACCACCGGTTCGACCGTTCACATCTGAACCGCGCTGGGTGGCCTGCACAGCTTGCCCTACTTGGCGCAATACTTCATCACCTGCGGCATGACCATAGGTATCGTTAAAGCGTTTAAAATGGTCAATATCGAACATGATCAAGGTAGCCGGTTGTTGTAAGCGCAAATTACGTTTGAGCAACTTCTCACCATGCTCAAAAAAGCTGCGTCGATTCCCCAGCTTGGTTAATGAGTCCGTTGTCGCCAGCCGCTCTAATTCACCAATCAGTTTTTCCCGTTCGCGCTGAATTTTCCGGCGTTCTTCAATTTCTCGTTTCAAATCCTCATTCGCGCGCAGTACTTCTTGAGTACGCACTTTTACCGTGTCATCCAAGTCTTCATTCAGCTGTGAGAGCTGCCGTTGCTTGTCATCCACGCGTTGAATGAGAGTGTTAAGCGCCACCGACAAATCACGCACTTCAGGATACTCGCGTTGGGTCGGAATTTGGCGGGGGGCGTTATCGGTGTCGGTGCGTTCGCTTAAGTTGCGGGCCGCTTCAGTAAGTCTCAATAGCGGCCGACTCATCCGCCCGGCACTGACCCAGCCGATAATGGCGCAGGCGACCACAATAAAAATACTGACCAGCAGTACATTGTTGCGAAACTCAGCGACCGGTTGAAAAGCACTATCGGTGGGCTGACGTACTAATACTTTCCAATCTAAGCCACGATAGTCACGGTAACCGTCACCGCGCGAATAGCCCACTAAAAAAGTTTCACTGTTATCAGCCACAGAAGCTTCTAATAAAAAGCCTGTGCGGCGCGCTTCCATAGCGGCTAAAGCATCGCTTTGTAGCGGTTTTTCAAGCAAATTATCCGGGCCTAACACCACGTAATTGTTACCACTAGTGACAATCACGTCGATATCAGTGCGGTTGCGTAGTCCCGCTAATACCGAACGTTCTAATTCTCGCGCCCAGCGCCAGTTCAAGTGGGCGCCCAATACGCCTATGACGGTTCCAGCTTCGTTGCGAATCGGCACGGCAACGTCAACAAAGCGCAGCGGCGCGCCGGCATCAGCATCGGTGGTCAGCTTTTCCTCAAGTAACAACGCGCTGTGCACATCGCCGACATAAGGCGCAGCAAGCGCCCCCTGAAACCAAGGGCGCATCGATACGTTCATGCCTTCAAGCAAGTCACCGGTAGCGACCAGTACATTACCCTTTGCATCCGTCAGGCCAATCCAGGCGTAGTCGCTGTAAGTAGTTTGCAGGTTATTGAGCAGTTGCTGCAGTTCTTGTTCATCGCGGTCGAGGCGTAAGCGCGAAGTGAGACTCGCGGCAACCTGCATATCGCGGTAGCGTTCGAACATGCCACGGTCGAGCTTATCGGAGAGGTGGTAGGCCACCTCGGCAAGGCTGTTTCCCACCTGCTGCCGAATTTGATTGCTGGCAAACTGCGTCAGTACCACACTTACCACGGTGGTTAAAATTAATGCCGCAACTGCGAAGATCAGGAACCATCGCCATTTTAGATTTAATGCTGTGCGCGCCCAAGCTCTCACCTAGTCTGCTCCACGTAGTTGCTTATATAACGTCAGGGTGCGGTAGCACGTAATAAAACACTGAAAAGAAGTGCAAAATACTGCCGGCTAACACGAACAGATGCCAAATAGCATGATGGAAGCGGAGCGATTTCCACACATAAAAAATCACCCCAAAGCTATAGGCTAGGCCGCCCGCCAGTAGTAATAACAAACCCGTGCTATCGACGTTATCGAGCATAGGTTTGATCGCGACTAATGCCATCCAGCCCAGGCCTAGATAGAGGCTTAGCGATAACCACTTTATCCGCTCGCGCTTGAATAATTCTAAGCCAACGCCAAGCAAGGCAATACTCCAGACCACGCCAAGCAAGCTCCAGCCCCAGGGGCCGCGCAGATTTACTAATGCAAATGGGGTGTAGGTACCCGCAATCAACACGTAAATTGCGGCATGGTCGAGCTGCTGAAAGAAGCGCTTAATGCGCGGCCACGGAAACGCATGATAAAGCGTCGAGGCGGTATACAGCAGAATAAGGCTGGCACCATAAATCACCGCACTCACCACGTGCCATGTATCACCATAGGCAAGTGCCCATAAAATCATCACCACTAGGCCCACGATACTCAACACCGCGCCGATTCCGTGGGTAAGAGCGTGCGCTACTTCTTCGGCTACAGTGTAGCTATGGACGGTTTTGGTCGGTTTCGATTTTACTGTCATAGTCGTTACTAATTTGCTCAAGTTTGCGCATGAAAGCGTCGAAGTCGCGCGCGCTTTCGTAGTCTAAGTGATATTTATTATGGAACTCTAACCGGAGTTTGGTTCGATGTCCCTCTAAAAATACGGTATAGCCGTCAAAGTCAGTTGAGGCGGTAATGCCCTCGAGCACATGGGCCCCTTGCTCGGCCTTACCATGCGTGTGTATTTTTTCAAACACATCAAGCACAAGTCGATAATCTATCTCGTTCTTCATACAGGCCTCCTGCATATTGCGGTGAACCACGTGTAAGAAGTATACACGAGCTAAGAAAATATACGCCAAAAGCGCAGTATGAGATCGAAACAGGCCGCATACATTGGTAAGTGTATGCGGCCTGTGAAAGGTCCCAAGGGCTTAACTGCTGGGGTTAAGCTATGATTTTTTCCGCCCTGAGAAGTAGCGGTCCACCACCAGATAACACAGTGGAATAAAGAAAATCGCCAAGAAGGTCGCGGCAAGCATGCCACCGACAACTGTTGTGCCAACGGCGTTGCGCGCTGCGGAACCCGCTCCGGAACTGAGCATTAACGGCACCGCGCCTAAAATGAACGCCAATGAAGTCATCACAATCGGCCGGAAGCGCAGGCGTGCAGCCGCAATGGCAGCATCATATACCGATTGTCCGCGTTCCCGCTCCAGCACCGCAAATTCCACAATGAGGATCGCATTTTTCGCCGCTAAACCAATTAACACTAAAATTCCGACTTGGAAGTAGACGTCATTTTGCATACCGGCTAACCAAGTCGCGATGGCGGCGCCAAATAATGCAAAAGGCACTGCGGTGACGACCACCAGAGGTAGTGACCAGCGTTCATATTGGGCGGCGAGAATTAAAAACACCACCACGATTCCGAAAATGAAGGCAAGTTGCGAAGCTCCGCCGGTGGTTTGCTCCTGATATGCTGAGCCTACCCAGAACAATTGATGGTAGGGGTCGTCGCCGATCACTTCATCAATCACCTCTTGCATAGCGGCAATGGCTTCACCAGAGCTGTAGCCCGGGGCTGGATTACCGAGCATTTTGGCCGCCGGATAGTTGTTAAAGCGATCAATAATGTCGGGCCCTGTGGTACGGGTTAAGGAAACCACCGAATTAAGTGGCACCATTTGCCCAGAATCCGCGCGCACAAACACCTTAGCTAAATCTTCTGGGCGCGAGCGGAACTCAGACTCGGCCTGCATGTACACGCGCCAGACCCGCCCGAACAAGTTAAAGTCGTTCACATAAGAAGCCCCGAGCGTGCTATTCATGGCGTCGAATACTTCGTTAATATTCACTCCCATCGATTTAGCTCGTTCGCGATCGACTTCCGCAACATAGCGCGGAATTTTGGGGTTTAAGGTGGTCCGTACTGCACTCAGCTCAGGCCGTTCATTAGCCGCTGTGGCAATCTCATTGGCCAACTCAAACAGTGCGTCGGCATCTGCGCCTTGGGTATTGACTAAGTAACCCTCAAATCCGCCAGTGGTGGAGATACCTTGAATAGGCGGTGGGTTGAACGACACAATGCGCGCTTCGGTAGAGTTTTGGCCCTGCGCGGTAATGCGTTGTGCTAGTGCCTGCGAGCTTTGGTCATCCTCGCTGCGCTCGTCCCAGTCAGTCATGGTGACGAAGCTGGCGCCGGAGTTACTTTTCAAGCCGCCGGCAATTAAGTCAAAACCAACAAAGCTAATGGCACCATCAACCAAGGGTAATTCACGCAAGGTGTCGTTATAGCCATCAACAAAGTTAGCGGTGCGCTCGAATGACGCGCCATCAGGTAATTGGTGCGATACCAGCACATAACCTTGATCTTCATCGGGCACTAACCCAGCCGGTAAGCGAGCTAACATGAGCAAGCCAGCAATAAGGACGGCGGCAAATAAGCCAAACCCAAGTGCCGCACGCTTCAGCATAAACTTCACACCATTCGTGTAGCGTTCGGTGGCACGATCGAACCAAGCATTGAAGCGTTGTAAAATTTTCGGTGGTGGTGTCTCTTTTTCTTTCAGCAAAATGGCACACAACGCTGGGGTGAGGGTAAGCGCCACAATGCCCGAAATGATCACGGAAATCGCAATGGTAATCGCAAACTGCTGATACATCACACCGGCTAAGCCGCCAATAAAGGCGACCGGAATAAATACCGCGGAAAGCACCAAGACAATGGCAATTACCGGGCCTGAAACTTCCTCCATGGCTTTAATCGCAGCAGCTTTAGGCGGCAGTTTATCTTCCCGCATGATCCGCTCGACGTTTTCGAGCACCACTATCGCATCGTCAACCACGATGCCTATCGCCAATACCATGGCCAGCAGGGTCAACAGGTTGATCGAGAAACCGAATAAATACATGCCCGCCATGGCGCCAACCAGTGACACCGGCACCGCCAATAACGGAATAATGGTGGCGCGAAAACGTTGCAGGAATAAATACACAACACCCACTACCAGCAACACCGCCTCAAGCAAGGTCTGCACCACCTGACTGATGGACACGTCGACAAACTCGGTGGTATCAAATGGCGTGGTGTAACTGACTCCGGATGGGAAGTTAGCTGACATTCGTTCAAGCGCTTCATCGACTAACCGTGAGGTTTCTAGGGCGTTGGCACCGGGGCGTAAATAAATCCCAATCGGTACCGCGGCCTCGCCGTTTTGAATCGCATCAAAGTTGTAATTCAGTGCGCCAAGCTCAACCCGCGCAACATCTCTTAAGCGCACCATACTGCCATCGGGTTGTGCGCGCAGAATAATGTCCTCGAACTCTTCTACGCTCGAGAAGCGGCCCTCAGTGGCGACACTTAAGGTAAATTCTTGCGGATTGTTGGGGTTAGGTGCTGCACCAAAACTACCGGCAGCAAATTGGGCGTTTTGTTCGTTAATCGCAGCATCAACGTCGGCCGGGGTCATGCCGTATTCGGCCAGTTTGTCGGGTCGTAACCAGATCCGAATCGAATATGATTTTGAGCCAAACATGGTGGCGTTACCAACCCCTGGCGTGCGTTGGATCTCATCTTGAATGGTCATTAACGCATAGTTATTGAGGAAAATAGGGTCGCGGCTGCCATCGGGTGAAGTAAGCGACACTATTTTTAACAGCGCGTTGGATTCTTTAGTGACCGTCACACCGCCGGTACGCACTTCTTCTGGTAAGCGCGATAGCGCACTTTCCATTTCGTTGGTGACGTCAATCGCGGCTTGGTTGGGGTCGGTACCAACGGCAAAGGTTATGCGTAAACTCACCTCACCTGAATCGTAGGTTGAAGTAGTCATATACAGCATGTTTTCCACGCCGTTAATGGCACTTTCCAGTGGTGCGGCAACCGCATCTGCAGCGGCAGCAGCCGACGCGCCGGGATAGGTGGCGCTGACCACCACCTGCGGCGGCACGACCTGTGGGTATTGCGCTACCGGCAACGCGCGCATGGCGGCAAGTCCGGCCAAGACAATCACAATCGATAGTACCGACGATAGCACCGGCCGTTCGATAAAGAATTTAGAGATCATAGCTGTACCTGTGTGCTGATGACTTAACGGCCAGCGCTTGCGCTCGCTTCATTTTCAAAGGCTGCAGTGGTGACTTGTTGGCCAACTTTAACGTTTGCTAGGCCCTCAACCACTACGGTTTCGTTGGCCTTTAAGCCCACTTGAATGACAACCTGGTCGCCATTACGCGGGCCAAGCACCACATCTCGTGAGGTAATGGTGCTGTTTTCGTCAACCACATAAACGGTAGCGGTTTGGCCTGACTGCACGATCGCCCGTTCCGGTATGCTAATCGCATTCGGAATGCGGATATCCGGAATTTGCACCCGGGTAAATTGGCCGGGCAATACGATGGCATCTGGGTTTGGAATGCTGGCACGGACATTCAAGGTGCCGGTTTGACTATCAACTTGACGACCAACAAAATCAATCACCCCAACTTGGTCATAAAGCTGGCCATTGCTCAGCTCAATTTGCGCGCTTGGCGGCTTCACGTCGCCATTAGGATTGACAGTCACACCTACCTGTTGAAGCAAATAAGTGGCGGCTAAATCGGTTTGCGGTACTGAAAAGTATACGTATAGCGGGTCGAGCTGAATCACATCCGTTAAACTATCGCCGCTACTTACTAAGTTGCCAACCGACATGGTTTCACGGCCGGCAACGCCGGCAATAGGTGAGCGCACTTCGGTGTAGCTCAAATCAATTTCTGCATCGCGTAATTCGGCTTCGGCTGCAGCTTTTGCGGCTTCCGCAAATTCTAAGTTGGCCATCCCTTGGTCGCGTTCGCGTTGGCTAACTGCGCCTTCTTCAAACAAGCTACGGATACGATCCCATTGCCGTTTCGCATCATTAAGTTCCGCGGTCGCTTGCTGCAAGCCGGCCTGCGCTTGAGCAACGGCTACTTCGTAAGGGGCACTTTCGATTTTGAACAGCAAATCGCCGGCCTCAACCAGTTGGCCTTCTTGATAGGCGCGCTCAATCAGTTCACCTTGAATTCGCGCGCGCACGTCAACTTCCTTTGAGCCTTGAGTACGAGCCGCATAAGCGCGGCTTAGTACTACGGTTTGCGGTGCTGTCTCAATCACGAGCACCCGTGCCAAGGACTCCGCTTGGTCGTCTTCTTGTGGTGCTGCCTGACTATCGCTGCAGGCACTTAGCGTAAGCGCCATCGCGCTCATCACTAGTACCGGAACTAACGATTTGTAAGATAATTTAGCCGTGTGGTGTAACATGGTCACCTACCTAATATTGATGCTTCACTATGGGCTGATCCCATTGATTCGAGCTTATCTTTACAAAAGCCGTTCATCTTTACATTCATCTTTACGTAACCCTTACAAATTTACATACATACATGCATGTTTGATTAAATTGCGATACACTGCTGACTAAGTTGTCTAAAAATCCAGCAATGTGTTGGTGGTTAAATGTAGTTGAGGTTGTTGTGGTAAGGCGAACTAAAGCAGATGCACTAGAAACGCGTTCAGCGCTACTTGATGCAGCAGAAAAACTTTTTAGCGAACAAGGCGTCACCAACACGTCCATGATGCAGGTGGCTGAGGCGGCCAATGTTACCCGCGGCGCTATTTATCATCATTTTAAGAATAAACTCGATCTGATTGACTCGCTTATGGAGCGGGTGCAATTACCCGTGGATGAATTTCGTTGCCAAGTTGCCAGTGACAATCCAAATAACCCATTAGAGCAACTACGCCTACGCGCGTTAAAGTTTATCGCTCACATGCAGCAAGACCCGCATACTCGCGCGCTGGTAGAAATTTTGCTGCATAAGTGTGAATACATTGATGATGTGCTGCCGATCAAAACGCGCCATTTAAGTGGCCGTAATGAGTGTATTACTGACGTCGAGCAAATTGTTGCAGCAGCTATTGCTGCTGGACAACTGAAACCAGAATTACAGCCAAAGCAAGTTGTCGTCAGTTTATTCAGCCTTATCGATGGCTTGATGTACAACTGGCTGCTCGATACCACCTACTTCGACTTAAATAGCACCGGAACCCTGGCAATTGATGCCTTCCTAACTGGCTTATTAGCGCCCGATGTGACCTTAAACTAAGCGTTGTTAGCCGTTAACTTAAGGGCGGGTGGTCACTGCCATTACGGCTTTTACGCCAGCCCGTATATTTGCGATGTACCCCCCGCGTTAACGATTGAAAACTGTTCTCTAACATATCCACACCAACTAACACGGCCACCACCACAAAGGCGAGCTTAATCGCTACCCCATAATGACCGAGCCCCGTAGTAATACCCAACGCAGCTAAGGCCCAAATGGATGCGGCGGAGGTCACGCCAACCACCACGCCATCGCGCGCAAGCATCACGCCGGCGCCTAAAAAGCCAATACCGGTGATGATTTGCCCTATCACTCGCGATGGGTCGCCATGCTCAGCGACCACGGTTTGCGCGCCAACCAGAAACACATAAGTACCTAAGGTAATCAGCGATGAAGTTCGAATACCCACTGGTTTGCCACGAAACTGGCGTTCTAACCCAACAATAGTGCCGCAAATAAGCGCAGTAATAATGCCGGGCCAACTGAAAGGTTCAATATTGGTCAGCTGTTGCAGATCGAACATTTAGGCATCACCTTGGTGCAGGAATTTTTTCACAAAGTCGCCGTCAAGTTGAGCAATTGATTCGGCGCTGGCATTTTTCACACTCATAAACAGTGGCGCGACCCAAGCTTGTACGTTACCAAGCACATCGCGTAAATGGTTAAGCCCACGAATACCGCCTAAACCGCCCGGCGAGGCGGCCGCCAGTAATACGAGTTTACCTGCCCACACACCCTGCTTATCACGTGAACTCCAGTCAATCGCGTTTTTTAATAAAGGTGGCACTGAAGCGTTGTACTCTGGGCTTACAATCACCACTTTATCGGCGTTTTGAATCGCATTCACCAATTGCTTGGTGGCTTCTGGTAGGCCTTTTTCCGCCTCAAGATCGCCATGATATAGCGGTGCTTCAAGTGCGGCCGCAGGGTATAAGTTCACCGTAAAACCTTGCTGCTCAGCGAAGTCGGCGAGCTGCCGTTGTAGCTTTTGGTTTAATGAATCTTCGCGTGCACTGCCAGCTAACAATAATAATTTCATCGGATATCCTTGTTCGTTATTAAGTGCATACATTCATGCGTAAATGAGTGCAGAAACTACTGCTGTAAAGTTTGAATAAAACTGTCAGATTCAGCGATGGCACGCTCCATATCGGCAATGAGTACACCGATATCCGCTTCTAAACCTTGGTATTCATCGCGGATCGTGTCTAGCGATGAGGCATTTAGGTTATGTTTTAAGTACAGCACATTGTCGAGCAATTTCGCCAAAATCGGGTCCATTTTTTCAGCGGCACGTTGCATAGCATCAATGAGTTGTCCGTAGCGACGCTCAGTGTCACGCAATTTTGCGGCGCTGTCGCGGCGCAAATTGTCATTTGAATATTGATCGAGTTCATCTGACCATTCGTCAAATAATGCCTGAGCCACGTCATCAACGGCTGCGATTCGCTCGCGTACGGCTTCTGCCGCGGCTTGGCTCGCTTGGTAATCGGCATCCAACGCTTCATAGCGACTCTCTAACTCGCCGCCATCAACATTCAGCAAGCTATCCAGCCGTTCTAAGGCACTGCGAAACTCGGTTTGTGCTTCGGCTTGGGCATCGCGTGCGGCATCTACACGGTCCACCAAAATATCGCGTTTGTGGACGCCAACTTGCTCCATCGCGCCGTAGTAGGCACTGGAACAGGCACTTAGCAGTAACAGGCTCAATAACACCCAACTGGCGCGGTACAACTTATGGTAAATAGCGGTCATGAATACTCCTTGCTGCAATTAATGCGGTGTGCGCGGCTGGCCACGTTTGTGATAGCCATCAATCACAAAGGCAGCATGCATAATACATAGCAGCCATAACCACAACAGACCACCAATACTGACGATACTGAGAATGATAACCAGCGCGCAAAAAACGGCACTAAAAATAGCGTGGAAAATTCTGCCGGTGGTTAAAATGGCTAATGGCGGCAAAATAATCGCTAATAAATATCGCATAGTGGCTCCTGTACTCGCCTCGGTCGGTGTGTTGTATATTCGTGTTCAGCGGCGTTATTGCCTTTCACCTAGTGTTCGAAACTTAGGTTCAAACGTAACAGCACGACCCACGAATAGGTGCTGGCACGGCCAGCCGGATTTGCCACATATTGTAGCACCGGTTGCACCTGAACCGCGGCGTTCAGTTGTTGTTGCCAGTAAAATTCGGTCACGGTTTCAGCGTTTTCCTGCAACGGCGCGCCATCTTGGCGTAATCTCGCGCGTTGCCAGCCAAGCCCCACAGCCTGTTCTGCGCTAACATCATAGACCACCCCTGCGCCGAGTTGGCGGGTAATAGGCCCGGTGTCAGCATCACTCGGTGCAAGTTGCACAAAGCTCGACAGTTGTGAATGCCATTGATGATCCCAAATCAGATAAGGATGACTTGCGTGCTGTTGCCCGGGCGCTGCATCCCAATCGCGTAAATCACGATGATACCAGTAACCCAATTTTAATACGCTCTGCGGCGCATATTGCCAGTGCCACTCGGCACTCGAACGCTGTTGAGTTTGGCCCACTAACAGCTGTTGCTGATCGCTCAGCTGCCAGGCCGCACTCAATAACCAAGCGCTGTCTGGGTAGAAGATCAAACCATTCAATGACGGTGAAAAGCCCATCGAACTATGGGTAAATTGAGCGGCTACGTCACTCACTGCGAAATCACTATTTTCATCTTGGCGCCCAAATTTTAGCCAGCCTTGGCTAAAGCTGCGTTGCACATAGAGCTCGCCGAGTCGCGCCAGTTCTGGGGCATCAATGTTGGACACACCCTGCACATCGCCGACTAATTCCGACACCGTGTTGCCGGCTCGCAAGTAAGCACTGCCGTACAGCTGCCATTGGGGCGCCCATTGCCATTCTATCGCTGGCGTATAAAGCGCCTGAAAATTTTGCTCAGTGTCGTCTTGCGGAGTGTCGACATGCGCACCTTCCAGCTGTAATTGATGAGACCACTGCCATGCCGCCGGCGTGGAGCTCGTGGCGAACGCCGACCCTGAGCTCATGACCAAGAGCGCACTAAAGCCTGCGCCCAGAGCTCGCCTTGAACGCCGGGTAAAATACCTTTTAGATTTGTTAATCAAACGCTTATGCCCCTTTTTTAACCGGCGCGTTGCACTTTTACCACCATAGCTAATATGGTAATGAAGTGCCATCCCAATGGAATAAGCCACCACTTTGGGCGGGCGTGAGGTGTTGAATGACGTCGACAATTCGCGCGGCCGACTGTGCCGGTGAGTAAAGCTTATCGGCGGGTAAACGTGCTTGAAAAGGCTTCGACAAGGCGGTATCGGTGGTGCCAGGGTGAATGGCGGCAACGGCCAACTGCTTATGAGTACGCGCCAGTTCAATCGCGGTCGTTTTAATAAGCATATTGAGTGCCGCTTTGCTGGCACGATAGCTGTACCAACCGCCTAGTTTATTATCGGTAATGCTGCCCACCATGGCGCTTAATTGCACCCAAAAGCTTGGCGACTTGGTGGGTAATAATGGCAAGGTTTGCTGCAATAACAGCATTGGCAGTGCCGCGTTCACGGTGAATTGGTGCTGCAATTGCGCTAGGTTCAGTTCAGCTAGGCGCTTTTCTGGTTGATAATCGGCGGTGTGTAGCAGCCCAATGGCACTGAGAACGCCGCTTATTTGCGTTTGTTGCCACGCCGCTTGTAATGGCGCTAATGCTTCCGGCTCGTAATTGTCGACGCGCTGACTGTGCACTCGCTCATCGGCAAAGCGCACCGGTTGCCGGCTAACGGCAAATACTTGGTCGGTTAGTTGGGCATCTAGCAGTGCATTGACCAGCGCTTGACCAAGCCCGCCGCCGGCACCAAAAACAATTACGGCCATGCTGACATATCCTATTGTTGCTGCAGTTCGTAATCCCAATACGAAAAAGCGGACAGAATAGTTTGTGTGGCTTGCGAGAAACCGAATCCGCTTGCTAGGATGAAGCCTATGAGCCCATCGCGGCACCCATCATGATAGTAGGAACACCTCAGTGGACAGGAAAGAGTCGACGCTAAGCGCACCGCGCTTACCCGCCTATTGGCAAGCGGCACTGGCAAAACGCGAATGGTGGGCGCTAGTGCGCTATTGCGGCCAGCTCAGCGGGGCTTTTTTATTGTTCTTCGTAAAGCGCTGCGCCCGTGATCGCATTACCGTAACGGCCGGCCACTTAACCTATGTTAGCAGCCTAGCGTTGGTTCCCCTGATTGTGGTGATGTTCTCCGGATTTGCGGCGTTCCCCATGTTTGCCGGTATGCGCGCCGACATTGAGGCGTTGGTATTAGATAACCTGGTGCCTACGTCAGGCGCTGCGTTAAATAGCTATTTACAGGAATTTTCTGGTAACGCTTCCCAGCTGACGGCGGTGGGTATCTTATTTTTAATCGTGGTGGCGATTATGCTGTTGATGACTATCGACAACGCGATTAATCAAATTTGGCGTAATTATCAGCGGCGGCGGTTACCAATCGCCATTGCCATTTATTGGATGCTGTTAACTTTGGGCCCAATTCTAATGGGCTCAGGCATTGCGATTAGTTCTTATGTGCTCAGCTTAGCGTCGTTTGCCGAGAATTACGTGCCCGGGCTGCGTGAAACCATGCTGACGCTGGTGCCATTATTGACCTCTGTGCTCGCATTTTTATTGCTTTATGTGTTGCTACCGAACCGAGTTGTGCGTATTCGGCACGCCATTTGGGGGGCGTTATTCGCCACTCTGTTGTTTGAGCTCGGCAAGTACGGTTTTGCTGAATATATTACTAATTTTCCTTCCTATCAGGCGATTTATGGCGCAGTAGCGACCATTCCGCTGCTGCTATTGTGGATGTATCTGTCGTGGAATATTGTGCTGCTCGGTGCCGAACTTACCGCTGCGGCCGAAGAGTTCAATCATGCTGTATCCGCTGAGTAAGCCGTTCCACAGCCAACGCATTAAGGTCAGCCATGGCCACGAGTTGCAAGTCTATCAGTACGGTAATCCGAACGGGGTGCCGGTGTTGGTATTACATGGTGGGCCAGGCGGTGGCATGCACGCTTTTCATGCCTGTAATTTCAATCCACAGCAATGGCGGGTGATAGGCTTTGACCAACGTGGTTGTGGGTTATCCAGCTACGCCCATGATTTAACGGCTAATACGACTGCCGACCAACTGCAAGATATTGAAACCATTCGGCGTACGCTTGGTATTCAGCAATGGTTTGTGGCGGGCGGCTCCTGGGGTAGTACCTTGGCGTTGTGCTATGCCATTCAGTTGCATACCCAACCCCCAGCGTCCTTGCCTCAGCATGGTGCGCCGGTGCTCTTGGGCTTGTTATTGCGTGGGGTGTTTCTGGCGCGGCCAGCGGACACCGAATGGCTGTATGGTAGTGATGGCGTTGCCCGCTTATTCCCTGAATTTTATCGCGAGTTTTATCAAAGTTTGGGCTTTAAGGGCGCGCCCGCGCATGCTCAGGAATTAATCCAGCGCGCATATCAACGTTTGCAGGGCCCACATCGGGGGGTGGCTGCAGAAGCAGCTTTGGCGTGGAACTTATGGGAGCATCGGCTTTGCACCCTGACCGCTAAATCTGGGCTGATCGACCATATTCGGCGCGATGATAATCATGTCCAAGCGGCGCGCATTGGTACCCACTATTTTGCCCATCAGTTCTTTTTAGATGAATTTAATATCCTGAACCAAATTGACCGTATTGCCCATCTACCAGCGCAAGTCGTGCATGGGCGTTATGATGTGGTATGTGCAATGGATAATGCTTATGACCTGGTTAGTCGCTGGCCGAATGCCAAGTTAAAAGTGGTGCAAGATGCCGGTCATGCCAGCACCGAACCTGGTATTGCCCATGCGCTGAGCGCCGGGGCCGAGCAATTGCTTTGTCGCGCGCGCTCCTTTATGCTCTGACGCCATTGAGGCGACGAATATTGAAGCACATAGCATGGTAGTTTTGGCATGAAAGCACTATTACAACGGGTGAGCGAAGCTGAAGTTCGAGTTGCGGGTCATGCTGTCGGTGCGATTGGTCCCGGTTTGTTGGTATTGCTGGGGGTTGCCGGCAACGACACTGAGCAACATGCGCGTAAGCTGGCGCAACGGGTTGCTACCTATCGGATGTTTGCCGATGCTGAGGGCAAAACCAATTTAAGCGTGCTCGATACTAGTGCCGCTGCGTTGGTGGTGTCGCAGTTTACCTTGGCAGCGGACACCTCATCAGGCCGTCGCCCAAGTTTTTCTAGCGCTGCCGCACCTGAATTAGCTGAGCACCTGTATGAACATTTTGTCCAGGCGTTGCAGGCCACTGGCGTGCAGGTGGCAACCGGCCAATTCGGTGCGGATATGCAAGTGCAGCTGATTAATGATGGCCCCATGACCTTCTTACTAGAGGTAGAGTAGTGCATGTATAAAGTGATAACGCCAACCTCTGAGCAAGAATTGCAGGCGTACTTTCAGTTGCGCTGGCGCGTGTTGCGCGAACCCTTTCAACGGCCACTTGGTTCTGAGCAGGACGAGTATGATCAGGTCAGCCATCACCGCATGGTGGTGAACGCTGCCGGCGAACCGATTGCGGTTGGCCGACTCCATTTTAATAGCCCGGAAGAAGCGCAAATTAGATATATGGCGAGTGCGCCTGAGTATCGCGGTGAGGGGCATGGCGTTACTATTGTTTATGCACTTGAAAAAGTCGCGCGCGCAGAAGGCGCGAAACATGTGGTGATCAACTCGCGCGATAATACCCTCGGCTTCTATCAAAAGTGCGGCTATACCCTAGCCGAAGAAGCCGACACGGTGAAAAACCCTGCCGCAGAGCACCAATTACGCAAAGAATTTACCGAACAAAACCGGATTATTTATCGGCCGGATTGGTGTGCGGATTTGCAACAAACCTGGCAGCAGGATATTCCGATTTCGGATGCTATGGGTATTCGTATTTACCAATACACCGGTCGTGAGTTTGAAACGCGGGCCATGTTGTCGCGCAACATTAATGTGCATGGCACCATGTTTGCCGGCAGTATTTATTCGTTAGCCACCTTGACCTGCTGGGGGTTGTTGCATCTACAATTACAAGAACGTCAGCTAGCCGGCGCAGTGGTGCTTGCCGATGGCACTATTCACTACCACAAACCGGTCACCCATGAACCGCGAGCGGTTGCGCATTTAGCTGATGTGACTGGCGATTATTCACCGTTGCAACAAGGCCGCAATGCGCGCTTAACGTTAAAGGCGAAGGTTTTTGACGAGAGCCGGCCGGTAGCCGAGTTCACCGGTCAATTTGTAGTACGAGCAGCGACATCAGCATAAGGACTGCAGCATGAGTAGTTCACTTTCGGCGCAACAGTTAGCGCGTATTCGAAGCAAATTAGAGCAACAGTTACCGCAAGCATCCGCACGGCATGCACAAGCGGTAGAGGCCGCATTGCAGCGGATCAAGCTGGGTGAGTATGGTGTGTGTGTGGATTGTGGCGAGGAAATTTCCGCGGCACGGTTAGCTATGAAGCCGGAAGTTGCGTTGTGTGCTGATTGCCAAGCTCTCGCCGACGACGAGAGCTAGGCAAGCTCGATTAACCGTGCAAGCGCGGTTTTTCGTTCAAAGTAGCAGTCAACAACTGGCTTAACTCGCCACTGTCAATCAGCGCTGCTATGGCCTGAATATCAGGCGCAAAGTAGCGATCTTGGTCGTAAAATGGTACCCGTTCACGTACTTTCTGATGCAAAGCCTCGAGTGCTGGTGAACTTTGTAGCGGCCGCCGAAAATCCACACCCTGCGCGGCTTCAAGCAGTTCAATCGCGACAATATCCCGCACATTCGCTGCAATATCTTGCAATTTTCGTGCAGCAAAGGTTGCCATCGACACATGATCTTCCTGATTCGCAGAAGTTGGTAGGCTATCGACCGACGCCGGATGCGCTAAGGTTTTGTTTTCCGAGGCAAGGGCTGCCGCGGTTACTTGAGCCAGCATAAAGCCTGAATTAACACCGCCATCATTCACTAAGAAGGGTGGTAAATTGCTTAAATGATGATCAATTAATAGTGCCGAGCGGCGCTCTGATAACGCCCCAATTTCGCTGCCAGCAATTGCCATTAGGTCTGCCACAATAGCGACCGGTTCAGCGTGGAAGTTACCGCCTGAAATAATGTCCGCACCGGAGTCGTTCACAAACACCAATGGGTTATCGGTCACGCCATTCGCCTCACGAGTGAGTACTTGCGCGGCATGCCGTAAATTATCGAGTATCGCACCCATCACCTGCGGTTGGCAGCGCAGCGAATAGGGGTCTTGTACTTTTTCACAGTGCTCGTGTGCAGCAGCAATCGCGGAGCTGTCTTGCAGCACTGCCCGTAAAGCTGCGGCGACATCGATTTGACCTGGTTGGCCGCGTACTTCATGAATTCGAGCATCAAATGGTGCCCGCGATCCCATCGCCGCTTCCACCGCTAAGGCGCCGGTTAGCAAGGCTGCATCAAACACTCGTTCGAGTGCAAACAAGCCATGCAAGGCGAGCGCGGTTGAGGCCTGCGTGCCATTTAACAAGGCCAAGCCCTCTTTGGGTGCCAGCGTTAACGGCTGCAGCCCAGCGATAGCCAAGCCCTCTGCGGCCGGCAAGCGCTGGCCATTAACGCGTACTTCGCCTTCGCCCAAGAGCGGCAGCACTAAGTGCGCTAACGGTGCTAAGTCACCCGAGGCACCCACCGAGCCTTTGCTGGGTACGCACGGGTAAACGCGATGATTTAACAGTGCGAGTAAAGCGTTAATGACTTGCAGACGAATACCTGAATAACCGCGCGCCAATGAATTGATTTTTAACGCCAACATAAGGTGAACCACTTGGTCATCAAGTAATTCGCCGGTTCCCGCAGCATGGGATAACACAATCCGCCGTTGCAAATCTTCCAGTTTGTCTTTCGGAATACGGGTGTTGGCGAGTAAACCAAAGCCAGTATTAATGCCATAAACGACTTTACCGCGAGCCAATACATCGGCCACCGCTTGCGCACTTTGCGCGATCGCAGCATGAGCTTGCGGGTCAATTTGCAAACCCTGTTGCTGTTGATGTAGTTCACGAAGTTGGGCCAAACTTAATTGGCCGGGGGTGAATTCCAACACCGAAGTCATGCCGTTAACTCCCTTGTTTGGTGCCATTGGCACCGGCAATCATAGGTAAATCTAAGCCTTGTTGTTGCGCGCAGTTTACCGCAATCTCGTAGCCAGCATCAGCATGCCGCATCACCCCTGTACCCGGATCATTCCACAGTACCCGCGCTAAGCGCTGAGCCGCAGCATCGGTGCCGTCGGCCACAATCACCACACCGGCGTGTTGCGAGTAACCCATACCAACCCCGCCACCATGATGTAAACTCACCCAAGTGGCGCCACCGGCAGTATTTAACAAGGCGTTCAATAAGGGCCAATCGGATACCGCATCAGAACCGTCTAACATGGCTTCGGTTTCGCGATTAGGGCTTGCCACTGAACCGGAATCCAGGTGGTCACGGCCAATCACAATCGGCGCTTTCAGCTCACCATTTTTCACCATCTCGTTAAACGCCAGCGCGATGCGTTGCCGATCGGCTAAGCCAATCCAACAGATGCGCGCGGGCAAGCCCTGAAACGCAATGCGTTCACGCGCCATATCCAGCCAATTATGTAAATGAGCGTTGTCGGGTATGAGTTCTTTGACCTTGGCATCGGTTTTATAAATGTCCTCAGGGTCACCGGACAATGCCACCCAGCGGAATGGCCCAATGCCCTCACAAAATAGTGGGCGAATGTAAGCTGGAACAAACCCCGGAAAATCAAAGGCGTTGGCAACCCCAACATCCTGCGCCATTTGGCGAATATTGTTGCCGTAGTCTAACACCGCCGCGCCGCGTTGTTGCAGCGTCAGCATGGCCCGCACTTGTTCTGCCATCGACTGTTTCGCGGCCAGCACGGTGCCATCGGCATCGCTGTCTTGTTGCTGTTGATACTGCGCTAAGGTCCAGCCGTTAGGCACATAACCGTGCAACGGATCATGGGCTGAAGTTTGATCAGTAACGACATCTGGGGTTATCTCGCGGCGGACTAATTCGGCAAACACCTCAGCGGCATTGCCGACTAAGCCTACTGAAATCGCTTCGCCCTTGCTGCGCGCTGCCTGAATAAGTTCGAGCGCTTCTGTAAGGCTAGTGGCCTTATGATCCAAGTAGCGGGTGCGCAAGCGGAAATCGATACGTGACTCGTCAATTTCAACTGCAAGCATACAGAATCCAGCCATGGTCGCCGCGAGTGGTTGGGCGCCGCCCATGCCACCCAAACCACCGGTCAAAATCCATTTGCCTTTGGCCTCACCGCCGAAATGTTGGCGTGCAACTGCGCCAAAGGTTTCATAGGTGCCTTGCACAATGCCTTGCGAACCGATGTAAATCCACGAACCCGCGGTCATTTGGCCATACATCATCAGGCCAGCTTTATCGAGCTCGTTAAAGTGTTCCCAGGTTGCCCATTTCGGCACTAAGTTGGAGTTGGCAATCAACACGCGCGGCGCATCGGGATGGGTGGGAAATACACCGACGGGCTTGCCAGATTGTACTAACAAGGTTTCGTTTGGTTGCAGCCGATCCAATACTTCAACAATTTTGTCATAGCAGGCCCAATCACGAGCGGCACGGCCAATCCCGCCATAAACGACTAATGCGTGTGGGTGTTCAGCTACTTCGGCGTCTAAATTGTTCATTAACATGCGCTTGGCGGCTTCTACTTGCCAATTACAAGTGGTCAACTCGGCACCGCGTGCGGCGCGAACTGAGCGCGTCTCGTCTAGTCTACTTGCTGTCATGCGTACATCCTTGAATTAAACCGCGGTCGCCTCGGGTGTGGCCCGTGACGAAAATGTTAAATGTCCACCTAAGCGGAACCGTGAACCGGGGTGGGTGAGCACAGCATAGGTGACGACACCTTCGGCACACCAAGTGCGGCGCACGATACGCAAGCATGGCTCAGGCTTTTCCAGCTCTAGCCATTGGCACACTTGTGGGCGCGGCATGACCGCCTCAATTTCATGGCTGGCTTCGGTTAAAGGCGTGACTTCGCACAAATACTCGTGCGGCGTCATGCGGGTGAAATCTTGTTTTAAGTAATGCGGCACTAAGCGCGGATTAACATAGCGCTCTTCTACTTGCACCGGAAATTCGTTTTCATAATGGGTAATAACCGAATGCCAAATGCGCTCGCCCGGCTCTACATTTAATGCATCGACCAATTGTTCGGTGGCATCTTCAGCGCGCAACAGTTGCACATGTGCGCGGTATAAATGGCGGCGCGCGCGCACTTCATCGGCAATATTGCGGATTGCCATAAAACTAGTTTGCGACTTAATGGGCGCGACAAAGGTGCCCGAGCCTTGCGTGCGCATCACCAATCCTTCATCGGCAAGCTCTTGTAACGCGCGGCGGGCGGTCATGCGCGACACTTTAAATTGCAGTGCCAAGGCATTCTCGGAACTTACCGGATGTCGTTCTGGCCACTCACCAGAGGAGATTTTTTTGTAGATATGTTCTTTAATCGAGGAAAATTTAGCCATGCGAAGCTGCTCCCAGTGCTTAAGCTGTGCTAAAGTTTAGGTGAATTTATTTGTATATACAAGATAGGTGATGCATGACCCAATCTGCGCAGCAAGCAAACCCTGTGCGCCTGCACAATATCCGGCTGCTCCAAGTCGATTCGACCCCGTTAACGGTGCTCGAAGATGCCGTCGTCGATATTGCCGCGGGCGTTATTCAGTATGCGGGACCGGCCGCCGCAGCGCCCGCTCGTGATGTTGAGTGCATCGACGGACATGGTCAGTTGCTCACGCCGGGCTTCATTGATTGTCATACCCATTTAGTCTGGGCTGGCTCGCGCGCGGATGAGTTCGACCAGCGTTTGCAAGGTGCTAGTTACGCCGATATCGCGGCGGCGGGTGGTGGCATTATGAGTACGGTAAAGTCTACTCGAGCCGCAACCGTTGAGGAGTTGGTGGCATTAGCCTTGCCCCGCGCTCGTGCCTTGCAAGCCAGTGGTGTGACTACCATAGAAATTAAGTCGGGCTATGGGCTTTCGCTCAGCGCCGAGCGGCGGCAGCTACAAGCCGCGCGCGCGCTTGCCGAACAATTGCCATTGACTGTGCAAACCACCTTACTTGCTGCCCATGCGATTCCGCCAGAATTTGCCAACGGCGATGCTTACATGACCCATATCTGTGAGGTGATTTTGCCCACCTTAGTGGCCGAGGGTTGGGTCGATGCGGTAGATGCTTTTTGTGAGACTATGGCCTTTAACACCACCCAGGTTGAGCAATTATTTCGCGCCGCGCAGCAATTACGCGTGCCGGTAAAGCTGCATGCTGAGCAATTATCAAACCAACAGGGTAGTGCGCTCGCGGCGCGCTATCAGGCGCTGTCCTGTGACCATTTAGAGCACTTAGATGAAGCTGGGGTGAAGGCGATGGCCGCGGCCGGCACCGTGGCCGTATTACTGCCAGGTGCATTCTATTTCTTACGCGAAACCACTTTGCCGCCGCTGCAACTGCTGCAGCAATATGGGGTGCCGATTGCCATTGCGACGGATGCAAACCCGGGTTCGGCGCCGATTCATAACTTACAACTTATGCTGCAAATGGCCGCCACTTTCTTCCGCCTCACGCCGGCGCAGTGTTTGCAGGGCGTGACTGTGCATGCCGCCCAAGCCTTAGGGCTTAGAGATAGAGGGCGGATTGCAACGGGGCTGCGTGCCGACCTAGCATTGTGGGATGTGCAAAGCCCGGCGGAATTGTGCTACCAGTTTGGGGTGAATCCGTTACGGCAGTTATGGCTCGCTGGGGTGCCGTGCTATGCGGACTAAGGGCGACGCGTGCGACCCGTGAGGTAGGCTAGAGTCAGTTCGGTGAGTACTTGACCGACTTGCCGATTGCCCTCTGCTACCCCGCTGGGGTGCAAACTTGGTGCAGCTTCGGCTAAGTGCAAATAGCGGGTAGTTGGCAATTCAGCCAAAGTGCGCACGTAATAGTCGGCTTGTACGACTTGGCATCCCGCATAGTTAATGGCACTTGCCGGAACGCCTTGAATTGCATCGATATCTACTTCAATGCCCAGCGGACGTTGCCAAGCTGCAGCGCGGGCGGCCACGTCCTGCATGGCTTCGGTAAAATACATATCGCGCAAATGCGAGGTGCTGTGATAACGAAAGTTAGCATCGGCCAGTTGCTTCAAACTGGCGGCGGTGTTTTTACCTTCGTGTAAGCCCACAATATGATAATCGGCCAGAGCGCCTTCCACATAGGCGTAACTAAAGCCATTACCACTGTGACGCCCTTCACGCAGGCGAAAATCGGCATGGGGATCAAGATTTACGGCAGCGCATGGCTGTGCCGCCGTATCGGCAAGGCTGCGTAATAATGGATACGCATTATTGTGTCCGCCACCGACCAAAATAACTTCAAATCCTGCGCTAAATACCGGACCAAGAATTTGCGCGACCCGTTGGTCAAGCTTGCTACAGAGTGCGCGTAACTGGGCCAGCTCACTGGGGTGCTGTGGATCAAGGGAGTCAGCCTCAGCTTGCAGGTCGGCGCAATCAATCTGCCCCAACATTAGAATGTCGTGACTCGGCATGTGCCAGTTGTCTTGCAAGTTTAGGAATGCGCTTAGAAAGGCCGGCCATGCCGTTTCTGCACCGCCGCGGCCTAAATTGGCACGCGGACCGATGCTTTCTGGCACCCCAACAATAGCGACCCGTTGGCCAGCGCTATATGCTTGCTGTAGCGCCGCGGCGAAGTTATCAGGATGAGCGGCGGCGGTATCGGCTAAATAGTGAATGGCCTGGCCGAGTCGAATTTCATCGGCGCGGGCCACCACGTAAGCAGCAGGATCGAGAGGAAGCAGCGGTAACATCACTAGCTGCCTGTGCTATTCGATATCGAGAGGTTCTGCCGCAATAATAACGCCAGTGCTGTCGGCGTAGAGGTGATCTTCAGGCAAGAAGGTCACGCCGCCAAAATTCACCGCGATATCGGCTTCACCAACGCCTTCGCTGCTAGCGCCCACTGGAATTGAAGCCACCCCTAAAATGCCAATATCTAACTCATCAAGAGCTTCAACATCACGTACTGCACCGAAGCAAACAATACCTTCCCAGTCGTTTTCAAGGGCAGTTTCGGCAATATTGATATCGATGAGCGCGCGTCGTGCCGAGCCGCCACCGTCGATGAGTAGCACTTTGCCGGCCCCAGGTTGCTGTACGGCTTCTTCAATTAAACCTTTGTCTTCATGACACTTTATGGTCACGAGCTGGCCACCAAACGACTCTCGACCACCGTAATGTATAAACAATGGTTCGACGACATCGACCAAGTCAGGATACAAATCGCAAAGCTCAGAAGTGTTGTATTCCATGGTGGTTCCTTTTTTGATTGCCATAAAGGCTAGAGTGCGAGCTTGGAACAAGCGTCACCAACAGCCATTTATTTGCTTACAGATTGATGTTGGCAGTATAGCCTGCTTTGCGCGGCTGTGACAGCATCAGGATGCGACTTTGGTCTTGCGCTCATGCAAAAAAACACGTTTAATCAAGAAGCTTTTGTGACAATCCGAGTGAGTGAGTTAGGTCACGGACGCAAAACACATTGAACGAGCAACCCACAATAATAACGAGAAAGCGTTGCCAGCATGTTACTAGTGAGTACCACCATAGAGAGCTTTACGCACCTCTTACAAGGGGTGTTGCTGCTATGTTTTGCCTTACTACTGCGCCATTATTTTGTTGCCTACCAGCGCCAATACCTCCGCTATTGGTCGTTTGCTAGTGGCGTATTTGGGGCGAGCGAAGTGCTGCGTTTTGCGGTGCTAGCATTCCCTGATGCACTGCCACTGTGGTTTATTCAAGGCCTGACGGCGGTGGCGCTGGGCACGCAATATTTGGCGCTAACCTTTCTTGCCGTTGGGGTGTTAGATATTACGCGTGGCCAAGTGCCCTTTGTTGCCGCCCGCCGCTTATTTTATTTTGGCGCATTCTTCACCGGCTTATTTTCCGTTACCGCGTTCATCTATTCGCCAGCCTTAGCTGCGAATATGAACAGTCTCGGTCTATCGATTAAATTCAGTGTTACCGGGCTCATGTTGTTGGGGCTGGGTGGGCTTATCATTAAAGCGGCGCCAAGTTCGTTGGGGCCGCGTATGATCGCCCTCAGTTTTACGCTCATTGGGGTGAAAAACCTCGTGCTTGCCTATTTAGTGATCGCGCCTTTTGCAACGCCGTCGCTCGATGTGATGCTGGCGCTGAAAGGGCTTGCTAACCTTACCTTACTCACCATTGCCGCCGCTGGTGTTATTATTTGGCTGCTTGAATCTGAGCGCAGCAATACTATTTTAGCCATGCAGCGCGCCGAATATCTGAATACCCATGACGCCCTGACCGGCGTTGAGAATCGCGAACAGCTGGTGAATAAAATTCCGGTATTTATTGATTACTGCCGTGGTAACGGGCGTCATCTGAGCGTGCTGTTGGTCGGTATCAATCGCTTCAAAGCCATTAACGACATGCTGGGTATTCGCGGTGGCGACCGGGTGCTCACCGAACTTGCTTCGCGGTTAGAAACCTTTACCCCACAGCCGTTGGCCGTTGCCCGGATTAGCGGCGACGTGTTTGCGATTGTGTTCGACCATTTAAAGCGGCGCAGTTTTCTGCTGGACATGGCGGCATCATTACTGGCCCGAGTACAGCGGCCAATGCAAATTGACGGGCGTGAAATTAGTATGAATTGCGCCATTGGCATTGCCCGTTATCCACAGCATGGCTCACGGGCCGAGTTGTTGATCAATAAAGCGACGATTGCCTTAGCCAATGCCAAACTCATTGAAAATGATTCAGTGGTATTTTATCAGCGCGGAATGGATGAGTCCTACACGCGATTGGTGGATTTAGAGCCCGACTTACGCCGCGCGCTTCGTGACGACGAGTTTTTACTCTACTTGCAACCTTTTGAGGATGCCCAGCGGGCAGAACTCTGTGGCTTTGAGGCACTCATCCGGTGGCAACATCCTACCCGCGGGTTAATCGGTCCGGGTGAATTTTTACCCTTCATCGAGCAGCTTGGAATGGCCAGCGAGTTGGATGAATGGGTGTTAGAGCGTACCGCAAAAATGCTGGTCGCCTGGCGCGAAGCCGGGCATCATTTAGTCCCTATTTCGGTGAATTTATCGGCGAAGCATTTTCAGCAACCGGAACTGGTGAACAAATTGCAGCAGTTGCTCAGCAAACACCGCTTAGATGCTCGTTGGTTAGCGCTCGAGATCACCGAAAACGTGGCCATGTCTGACATCAAGACGGGGATGAATGTCATTACCCAGTTGCAGGCGATGGGCTTGAGTATCGCAATTGATGACTTCGGTACGGGCTACTCGTCATTATCCTATTTGCGCCGCTTACCGATTGATAGCATTAAAATCGACCGCAGTTTTATTGCTGAATTACAAGCCACCGACGCCGACGCCACTATCGTGAAAACTCTGATTAATCTTGCCCATGGTTTAGGCAAACAAGTGGTGGCGGAGGGGGTCGAGCGTGCCTATCAGCATCAATTGTTGGTGGAGTTGGGCTGTGATGTGATTCAGGGGTACTACTATTCACCCCCATTAACTGAACAATTAGCACTGGAACTGCTGCCGAAACCTCAGCAGCAGCCCCTGACTAAAGCTCGACTGCAGCCGCAACCACAGTCGTAACCGTCGCCGTCACTAACAGTTACAGAATGAAACGGCTCAGATCTTCGTCTTGCGCCAATTCGCCCAAGTACTTATCAACATAGGCGGCGTCTACGGTGAGGCGCTCGCCATCAAGATCGCTGGCTTGAAAACTCACTTCATCCATTAACCGCTCAAGCACTGTATGCAAGCGCCGCGCTCCAATGTTTTCGGTGGTTTCGTTCACATGAAAGGCGGTTTCCGCAATCCGCCGAATACCATCAGCAGTGAACTCAACTTGTACGCCTTCAGTGCCAAGCAATGCTTTGTATTGAGTGGTCAATGAGGCATTAGGTTCGGTCAGAATGCGGACAAAATCCTCACTGGTGAGCGCATCAAGCTCTACCCGAATGGGTAAACGGCCTTGTAACTCAGGGATTAAGTCTGACGGCTTCGCCATTTGGAACGCGCCTGAGGCAATAAATAAAATGTGATCAGTTTTCACCATGCCATGCTTGGTCGATACTGTGGTGCCCTCAACCAGCGGCAGCAAGTCACGTTGTACGCCCTCGCGTGATACATCTGGGCCGCTTACGTCTCCGCGCTTACAGATTTTGTCGACCTCATCTAGAAACACAATACCGTGCTGTTCAACAGCTTGTAGTGCGGCTTCTTTCACTTCGTCGGGATTGAGCATTTTAGCGGCTTCTTCTTCCACTAATTGCTTCAGGGCATCTTTAATTTTTAATTTGCGGCGCTTGCTCTTGCCGCTGCCCATGTTCTGGAACATCGACTGCAATTGCGAGGTCATCTCTTCCATGCCCGGTGGAGCCATAATTTCTACGCCCATTTGCGGCATCGAAATTTCAATCTCAATTTCTTTGTCGTCAAGCTGGCCTTCGCGCAACTTCTTGCGGAAAGTTTGGCGACTATTGCTCTCCGGCGCACGTTCGCCTTCCTCGCTGCCCCAGCCGGTTTTAGCTGGTGGTAACAATGCATCTAACACCCGTTCTTCGGCAGCATCTTCGGCCCGATGACGAACCTTTTGCATCATCTCTTCGCGGGTTTGCTTCATGGCGGCATCGGTTAAGTCACGAATAATCGACTCGACTTCTTTACCCACATAGCCCACCTCGGTGAACTTGGTGGCCTCTACTTTTATAAAGGGCGCGCGAGCTAATTTGGCCAGCCGGCGGGCAATTTCAGTTTTACCCACCCCGGTCGGGCCAATCATTAGTATATTTTTTGGGGTAACTTCATGGCGCAGCTCTTCGTTTAACTGCATACGGCGCCAGCGATTCCGCAAGGCTACCGCCACCGCTCGCTTCGCGCGATCTTGGCCAATAATGTGGCGATTTAATTCATCAACAATTTCACGGGGGGTCATATTAGACATGTTTCGACTCCGACTGCTGTTCTTCAATAGTGAGCTGACTGTTGGTGAATACGCAAATATCCCCCGCAATGTGCAGTGCCTTCTCGACAATATCGCGCGCACCCAGCTCGGTATTCTGCAGTAGCGCGGTGGCTGCTGCTTGGGCAAACGGCCCGCCAGAGCCAATCGCAATTAAATCGTGCTCCGGCTGCACCACATCGCCATTACCAGTGATAATGAGTGAGGTGTCTTTGTCGGCTACCGCCAACAGTGCTTCGAGCCGGCGTAACGCGCGGTCGGTGCGCCAATCTTTCGCAAGCTCAACCGCTGCCCGCATTAGGTTACCTTGATACTGCTCGAGCTTGCTCTCGAAGCGCTCGAACAAGGTAAAGGCATCGGCGGTACCGCCAGCAAAGCCAGCGAGTACTTGGCCGTGGTATAGCCGCCGTACTTTTTTGGCATTACCTTTCATTACGGTGTTGCCAAGCGATACCTGGCCATCGCCACCGATGACGACTTTGTCACCACGGCGTACAGATACGATCGTTGTCATGTGTATTCCTCAATTGAAGGCGCTGGCAAGCAATGGCTGCCGCGCTTGAATGACCATGACAAGATTAATGAGGGCAAGATTTGAAATTTCAATGGGGCAGCGGTGCGCTTGCACCGCTTTTACAATTGATCGAGGTTCCAGTTCCAGATTTGGCAACCAAAAATTTGCGCGCGTTGCAGTTTATGGCGATCTCGTTCGGCATCCCGCTTGGATTCATAAGGACCCAAGATCACGCGGAACCAGCGGCCGTTATTGCCATTTGATTCGCGCACTTGGGATTCTAACCCCACCATGGCAATATTGGCGCGCATGGCTTGGGCATCCTCGCTACTGCGAAAGGAACCACACTGCATAAGTTTGGGTGGGCCTAACTCACGCTCGGGCACATCAACTTCTACTTCTTTGTTTTCGAGTTCTTCAATGTACTGCCAACGCTCTTCAGGTTTTTCTGGCAAGCCATTAACGTTGTCAGTAGGCGCTATGACCGCTGCCGGAGGCGGTGTCGTCGACCCTTGTTCGCTGGCACCATTAATGCTGGTTAAAAACCAGCCCAATCCAGCCACTAGCGCTACGGCCACCGCAACCACTAGCCATGGCACAGGCTTCTGGTTACGCTGACGCGAGGCGCCACGCTTGGTTTGCTTGGTGGTTTTTTTCTGAGCAGTCGGCTTCTTCTTCGGCGGCCGACTACGATTGGCATAATCCATCGCGCTTACATCTTCTCTAGCGTTTCAATACCCAACAATTGCAGGCCTTGTTGCAGAGTTTGGGCGGTTAACGCCGCCAATTTCAGCCGGCTGTCACGCACGGCTTCAGCCTCTGCGGATAAAATAGGACAAGCTTCGTAGAAACTCGAAAACAGCCCTGCGAGTTCATACAAGTAGCCACATAAATAGTGCGGCATGGCTTTGTCGAGCACCGAGTGTAGCACTTCATTAAAGCGCACTAAATGGTTCGCCAATGCCACTTCACGCTCTTCCTGTAACTGGAAGTCAGCGGCTAACGCCATGGGCGCTACGCCCGCTTTAGCAAAAAGGCTGTTGACCCGAGTATAGGCATACAACAAATACGGCGCAGTGTTACCTTCAAAACTGAGCATGGTGTCCCAGTCGAAAATGTAATCGCTCATGCGGTTTTTCGATAAGTCGGCATATTTTACCGAGCTAATGCCAACCACGCGGGCGATGTGTGCTTGTTCGGCAGCACTCAAGTCGGTGCTCTTTTGCTGCACCATAGTTAACGCGCGACGTTCTGCTTCATCAAGTAAATCAGCAAGCTTAGTCACGCCACCGTCGCGGCTTTTGAAGGGTTTGCCATCCTTGCCCATAACGGTACCAAAGCCAAAGTGGTCAAGCCCTAGCTCGGGTTTGGCAAAGCCGGCCTTGCGCGCGAGGGTAAAAATTTGCTGGAAGTGCAAGCCTTGGCGCTGATCAACAAAGTACATCACATGGTCGGCATGCAACTGATTTTGGCGATAGCGAATGGCGGCTAAGTCGGTGGTTGCGTATAAAAAGCCACCGCCGGTTTTCTGAACAATCACAGGTAAAGGTTCGCCATCTTTGTTCGCAAACTCTTCCAAAAACACACATTGTGCGCCTTGGTCTTCCACTAACAGGCCTTGCGCATCTAAATCCTTCACCACTTGTGCCAAGTCATTATTGTAGGCACTTTCGGCCATCACGTCGGCGCGAGTTAGTTTCACCCCTAAGCGGTCATACACTTCCTGACAATGAGTTAGGGATACGTCAATAAATTGCTGCCATAGCGCTTTGCAGTACGCATCGCCTGATTGCAACTTCACCACTAGCTCGCGTGCTCGCTGGGCAAATTCGGGGCTGTCGTCAAAGCGCTTTTTGGCGGCCTTATAAAAGTTCTCGAGGTTGCTCAGTTCCAGTTCGGCGTTCGCTTCCGCTAAGCTTTCCATGTGTGCTAACAACATGCCGAATTGAGTACCCCAGTCACCCACATGGTTCTGGCGCACCACGGTATGGCCTAAGAATTCTGCTACCCGAGATACCGCATCGCCAATAATCGCTGAGCGTAAATGGCCAACGTGCATTTCTTTGGCAAGGTTCGGCGAGGAATAATCAATGACGATACGCTTACCCGGCTCCGCCACTTGCACATTCAATTTTGCGTCGCTGTAGGCGGCTTGCAGTTGATCGAGCAATTGCTGCTGGCTAATGCTGAAGTTAATAAAACCAGGGCCGGCAATGTCAGCTTTGGCAATGAGATCGTTGCTGGGGATGGCGGCAATAATGGCAGTTGCCAGCTCGCGCGGATTTTTTTGTGCCGGTTTGGCCAGCATCATCGCCAAGTTAGAGGCAAAGTCACCATGGGTTTTGTCGCGCGGTCGGTCAAGCTGGATCCGTGGTGTGACATCGGCCGGAATGGTGCCAGCTTGCTTTAATGCCGTTAGCGCATCGGCTAACAGGGCTTCCAACTGCTCTTTCATTGCATGATTTCCTGTGCGGGTACTGAGTGACTTGGGTAATTCGATAGTAATTATGGGGCTAATTGTACTTGATTTGTGGGCGCTAGGTGAAGTCTTGCGGATCGACATCAATCGACCAGCGGACTTTACGGCTGAGCTTAAACTGAGTCAGCTGTGGCAACAAATATTGCAGAACTTGTTGGCGTAATCCGCGCTGCTCCGTCTGCACAATCAGTTGCAGTCGAAATTTACCCGCTTTGCGCTCTAACACCGCGGGCATGGGGCCGATGATCTGAACTTGAGTGTGCTCGCGCAACTGCTGGCGTAACCAATCGGCAATTTGCTGAAGTAGCCCTTCGGCGTCTTCGCGCTGATGCGCCTCAGCGCGAAATAATGCCATAAAACTATAAGGCGGCAGCTGTGTGAGACGCCGTTCTTGCAAGGTCGTACGGGCAAAATGGCCGTAGCCGTTGTGAATTAAATCCTGAATCAATTCATGTTCAGGGTGATGGGTTTGCAGCACCACCGTACCCGGTTTACTGGCGCGTCCAGCTCGTCCGGCAACTTGGGTGTAAAGCTGGCCGAGTCGTTCCGCTGCGCGAAAATCACTGCTGTAAAGCGCGCCATCAACATCAAGTAGCGCCACCAAGGTAACATTGGGGAAATGGTGGCCTTTAGCCAGCATCTGCGTACCCACTAAAATATTGTATTGCTGCTCTGTGGCAGCCGTTAAATGCTTGGCCAGTTCACCTTTGCGGCTCGTGCTATCGCGGTCAATCCGCAATACCCCATGGTCGGGAAAGCGTGCTTGCAGCACTTGCTCAAGCTGCTCAGTACCTACTCCGCGGCCCATTAACTGAGTGGAACCACAAGCATGGCACTGACGAATAATGCGTTGTTGCGCGCCACAGTGATGACATTGCAATAAGCCCTGTTGCTGATGCACTGTGAAATAGGCATCGCAGCGATGGCACTGGGCTAACCAGCCACACTCATGGCATAGCAACGCGGCCGCAAAGCCACGCCGATTTAAAAACAGCAGTACTTGGTTGCCGGCGTTCAACTCGGTTTCCATCAATTTAAACAAAGGCGCAGAAATACCGGCCTCTAGCGCCGTATTCTTAATATCCAGAAGTTGGTGCCGAACCGCTTTGGCGCCACCAGCGCGATGAGCAATCTCAAGCAGCACATATTTTTGCTGCTGGGCGTTGTGCAATGATTCTAACGATGGCGTGGCACTGCCCAAAATAACCGGCACTTGCTCCAATTGGCCGCGCATGACCGCAAGGTCGCGGGCGTGGTAGCGAAAGCCTTCTTGTTGTTTATACGAGGCATCGTGCTCTTCGTCTAAAATAATCAAACCGAGCCGGGCAAAGGGAGTGAAAATGGCAGAGCGGGTGCCAATCACTATGGCCGCTGCGCCTTGTTTGGCATCTAACCACGCATCGAGGCGCTCGCGATCGGTTAAGCCTGAATGCAGCATCACAATCGGCACCTGAAAGCGTTGTTGAAAGCGCTGCAAGGTTTGCGGAGTGAGACCAATTTCCGGCACCAACACCAGAGCTTGCTGCTGCTTGCGCAACACTTCAGCAATGCATTGCAAGTAGACTTCGGTTTTACCACTACCGGTTACCCCTTGCAGCAGGTAGGTTTGTGGTTGCGGTGCACCGGCAATGGTCGCTACCGCAATCGCCTGCTCCGGATTCAGCTGTAATGGCTGTTCACCCCAATCTAATTGCCAATCTAGGCTTGGTTTCGCACTCACCTGTTGCTGTTCGACTAAGCCTTTTTGCTGCAGCGCTTGCAGCGCACTTTGGGCAAATTCTTGTTGGCGAATATCACGACTAAGCAACGGCGCCTGTTGTAGTGCCGCTAGCAGCCGTTGCTGCTGCGGGGCGCGTTTTAATTCAGCTAAGGCAGTGGCTTGTCCTGCGGCGGTTAACAGATATTGCCGCGTGGTTTGATAATCAGGGGCTTCGCCGTGGCGCAGCAGCACCGGTAAGGCATGCGCATAAGCATCCCCGGCCGGGTGATGATAATAATGCGCGGCCCAGCGCACTAATTTCCACAAGTTCGGTTGCCACAGGCTGTGCGTATCCAACACTTCCAGTACCGGCTTGTAATCAAAAGTCTCGGTTGCGGTTTGCTGCAGTTGCATGGCGCGGGTACAAATGCCGATTAATTGGCGTTGGCCAAAGGGCACACGCACCCGTGCGCCCACCTCGGGTTCAGGTAGCGTTGGCGGTAATTCATAATCGAAACTTGGATACAGCGGCAAGGGTAAAGCAACTTGAATCAAGCGCTTAGCTGCTGCCTCTACTGTCGTATTGGGATCGTCTATCATGGCTGTTATTCTGCGGCGCACAGCCACACCACGCAAGTCCAAATCTGTGCTTGATCTTTAACCGCCGCAGCAGTAGAATTCGCGCCCCTAAACATTAACTTTTTTGCGTATGGTGTTCGACTTCGGGTCGGATGGCGATACGGCCCAATTTGAGGTATCCCCGAATGAAAGAAGGTATTCACCCTAAATACGAGCCGCTGAACGTTACTTGTTCTTGTGGCCATAGCTTCGTCACCAACTCAACTAAAGGCGGCGAATTACACTTGGACGTATGTTCAGAGTGTCACCCATTCTACACCGGTAAACAGCGTATTATGGACACCGGCGGCCGCATTGAGAAGTTCAACAAGCGTTTCAGCATGGTTGGCGGCAAGAAGTAAGCGATAGCTTAAACCCAGACATTTGTCGGGTTTGTAAAGATTTATTGAAAAAGGTGCCAAAAGGCGCCTTTTTTGTTGCGCAAAATAGCCCTATCTCCCAGCACTACTGACTTTGGCGGTGGTGCTAAATTCACCACTTTGACAATCTTCTACAATCCTGGCGAATGTGAGCCGAGCAGGTAAGATTTGTTCCCACGCTAAAAGGGTCTAGTATGGAGGCAGCCTCAGCCGAATTTTCATAATGGATACCTTTTGATGAGCAAAGCAAAATCGGACTTTCGTCAGCAAGCCTTGGATTATCACGCCCTACCTACTCCCGGTAAAATTGCCATAAGCTTAACCAAACCCGCCGCGACTGCGAAGGATTTAGCCCTCGCTTATAGCCCTGGGGTGGCCGAGCCGGTACGCGCCATTGCCGAAGATCCAGCCGACGTTTACAAGTACACCGCCAAAGGTAATTTAGTCGCCGTTATTAGCAATGGTACCGCTATTTTGGGGTTAGGAAATTTAGGCCCGCTGGCCTCAAAACCAGTGATGGAAGGCAAGGCATTGTTATTCAAACGCTTTGCTGGCCTAGACTCGATTGATATTGAAGTGAATCATCGCACGACCCAAGATTTCATTAATACTGTGGCCAATATTGCCGACAGTTTTGGCGGTATTAATTTAGAAGATATAAAAGCGCCAGAGTGCTTTGAAATTGAACAAGCGCTGATTGAACGCTGTGATATTCCGGTGTTTCACGATGATCAGCACGGCACCGCTATCGTAACCGCAGCAGGCTTGCTGAATGCCTTAGAAATTCAGGGCAAAGATTTAAACAAAGCGCACATTGTGTGTTTAGGTGCGGGCGCGGCGGCAATCGCCTGTATGGAGCTATTGATTAAGTGTGGCGCGCAACGCGAGCACATTTATATGCTTGATTCAAAAGGGGTGATTCATACACGGCGTGAGGATTTAAACGAGTACAAAGCCTTGTTTGCCAACAATACCGACAAGCGCACCTTGGAAGAAGTGATCACCGGCGCTGATGTGTTTGTTGGCGTTTCAGGGCCGGATCTGCTGCCGCCTGAGGCGCTAAAGCTCATGGCGCCGAAGCCGATTGTGTTTGCTTGTTCGAATCCCGATCCCGAGATTCATCCCGATGTCGCTAATGCCACCCGCGACGATTTGATCATGGCGACTGGTCGCTCGGATTTTCCTAACCAAGTGAATAACGTGCTGTGCTTTCCGTTCATTTTCCGTGGTGCGCTCGATGTGCGGGCCCGCATGATCAACGATGAAATGAAGTTAGCCGCGGTACACGCTATTCGTGAGTTAGCGAAAGAGCCGGTAGACACTGAGCTGTTAGAGGCCGCTGGCATCGATAAATTAGAGTTTGGCCCGCATTATATTATTCCAAAGCCTATGGATAAGCGTTTGTGCCAGCGAGTGGCTAAAGCGGTGGCAGAAGCTGCGGTGGCGACCGGTGCTGCTCGCATTGAATTGCCAAAAGGGTATATGAACGAAGCCTAGCAGAATGCAAATTATGCGTAAAAAATGAATATTTATTCTTGAATAAAGAATAATTATATTTTAGGATCGCCACCAAGTTCCATAAGAGGGTATTTGGTGGTGAGTCATTCTACGCAACCACAAAGTCAGCATGACCGTAGCAGCGCCATTCAGTGCGCTGTGCTCGGTGCGTCTGGCTACAGCGGTGCCGAGTTGGTGCAACTGCTGCACCACCACCCTCATTTTCAACCCACTCATTTGTTTGCCTCTGAGCAGGCCAATCCGCAGCCTTTCAATCAGCTATTTCCCCAATATCACCTGGGTAATGAGCTCATTATCGAACCCTGGCAGCCCGCCGGTCTTGCTGACCTAGTGGCACAGGTTCAAGTGCTATTTTTAGCCCTGCCGCATGAGGCGAGTGCGGCAGTCATTAGCGCGCTGGCCGAGCAACAATTGCTCGATCAGGTGACGGTATTCGATTTATCCGGTGCGATGCGGCTGCATCATGCGGCCACCCACCAGCGCGTGTATGGCTTTGCCCAGCCTGATGTGGGTTATGTGCCCTATGGTTTAGCGGAGTATTGTCCATTGCAGGGCTCGGAACGAGTCATTGCAGTGCCCGGCTGTTACCCAACGGTGGCAGCGCTGGCGCTTAAACCGCTGTTACCGCTTATCGATCGGCAGAGCGTGCCGGTGATCAACGCGGTGAGTGGTGTTTCTGGTGCCGGTCGTAAGGCATCGTTGAATTCCTCATTTTGTGAGGTGAGCCTGCACGCTTATGGCGTTGAAGGGCATCGGCATCAGCCAGAAATTGAACAAACCTTGGGCCGCCAAGTGGTCTTTGTGCCCCATTTGGGTAACTTCAAACGTGGCATTGTGGCGACTATTTATGCGCAACTGTTACCGGGCACTGCAGCCGAAGATGTGTATGCAGCCTGGCAAGCAAGTTATCACCAGCAGCCGCTGATCCGCTTGCGTGACAAGCCACCACGGCAAGCTGAAATTGAATATACGCCGTTTTGCGATTTGTACGCACAGGTTCGGGATGACTACGCGCCACCACAATTAATTGTGTGCGCGGCTATCGATAATTTACTCAAAGGCGCCGCGGCGCAAGCGTTGCAATTGGCAAATAACTATCACGGGTTTAGCGCGGCACTCGGGCTATTACCGGGAGCGCGGCGGCTATGATAACCACCAGTACCCGGCCTTGGGTGATTAAAGTTGGTGGGCGGGCGTTACAGCCAGCGCATTTGCCTCAATTAGCACAATCGCTTGCGGCGGTATTACCTATTCGGCCGTTAGTGCTAGTGCATGGCGGTGGTGATCAAATCTCTGCGGCATTAGCGACAGCTGGTGTCGTTAGCGAGCAAAAGGTGAATGGTCAACGGCTCACTGCTGCCGCTGATATTCCAATCATCGCGGGGGTACTCGCCGGCGATTTAAACAGCCAACTAGTGGCGGCATTACAGCAGTACCAAGTGAATGCCGTCGGGCTTACTTTGAATGCTGGCTTTAGCACCAGCTGTACCGAGGCATCTGCGCTTGGTGCGGTGGGTGAGCCATTGCCGGACGACCCGCGCTTGCTCGAACTGCTTACCGCATGCGGTTATGTGCCAGTACTTGCTTCGCTTGGCACCAGTGCCACGGGCGCGCGATTGAATGTGAATGCAGATTTAGCCGCGGGTGCTATTGCCCAGCTGTTAAACGCTGATCTGGTGCTGTTAAGCGACGTGGCCGGCATTTTAGATGCCAACGCTCAGCTGGTGCCAGAACTCAATGCTGCTAAAGCAACCGCCTTACAAGCCGAAGGCACGCTCGCCGGTGGCATGATTGTAAAAGTACAAGCCGCGCTTAAAGCCGCCCAAGCTGCCCGACGAAGCATCGCGGTGGCAAGTTGGCAAGACCCGCAAGCGCTCCTCGCTCTCGCTCATGGTCAAGCCGCAGGCACCCGCGTTATTGCATAAGCGGCTCAGGCTCAACGACCCAATTATTTCACAGCCAGCTTTCCAATTTAGGACCTTTAATATGCAAGATTTACTCGCGCTCAACCAAGTGAGCCCGGCCCAAGTGCAAGCATTGTTGCAATTAAGCCACACCATGAAGCAACGGCCACAGGCTTACAGCCAAGTATTGCAAGGCAAAAGCATTGCCCTGCTATTTGAAAAGCCATCGCTGCGCACTCGCTCTAGCTTTGCCGCGGGCATTAATCGCTTAGGCGGTCACAGCATTTACTTAGATGCCACCAGCATTATGGGTGCTCGGGAATCGACCGAGGATGTGGCCGCCAATTTAGCCTGTTGGCACGATGCCATTGTGGCGCGCGTGTATCAGCAACACACCTTAGAGACCATGGCGGCAGCGGCCAATAAGCCGGTCATTAATGCCCTGAGTGACAGTTGCCACCCTTGCCAAGCACTCGCCGATTTACTGACCTTAGCTGAACTATTCGGTGATTTAAGCAAGGTTCATCTAACCTGGATTGGCGATGGCAATAATGTCTGCCAAGCCCTGATGCACGGTGCCGCACGGGTAGGCATGACCTTGCAAATTATTACTCCCGAGGGCTATGCACCAATCGAGTTGGAGGCTGCCCAGCAGATGGCTAGCAGCACCGGTGGCAAAATCACCCTATTACATGATTTAGCCGCGGCCGAGCAGACTCAAGCGGTGTACACCGATACCTGGTTGTCGATGGGACAACAGCGTGACGAAGCCCAAGTGATGGCCGATTTTGCGCCTTACCAAGTGAATCAACAACTAATGCAGCAGCTTGGCGCGCAATACTTTATGCACTGTTTACCTGCGCAACGTGGCCGTGAAGTAACCGCGGAAGTGTTAGATAGCCCTCAAGCGGTGGTGCTGAAACAAGCCGAAAACCGGTTATACGCCCAAAATGCCATTTTATGTGAATTGTTAGGAGCTGCCGCATGAGCCAGTTTAATAAAGTTGTACTCGCCTATTCCGGTGGTTTAGATACCTCGGCGATTGTGCCTTGGTTAAAAGAAAACTATGACTGTGAAGTAGTGGCTTTTGTCGCCAATGTTGGCCAGGGCGATGATGAATTACAAGGTGTTGAGCAAAAGGCTAAAGCCTCGGGCGCCAGTGAATGTTATGTCGTCGATTTACGTGAAAAATTAGCCAATGAGGTGATTTTTCCGACCCTCACCACGGGTGCCATTTATGAAGATCAGTATTTGCTCGGTACAGCGCTGGCACGCCCGGTAATTGCCGAGGCGCAAGTGGAAGTGGCGCGGCTGGTAGGCGCCGATGCGCTCAGCCATGGTTGCACCGGTAAAGGCAACGATCAGGTGCGGTTTGAGTCGGCCTTTGCGGCGTTGGCGCCAGATTTGAAGGTGATTGCACCTTGGCGCGAGTGGCAGCTACGGTCACGCCCCGATCTGCTCAACTATCTGGCCGAGCGGAGTATTCCTTGTAGCGCATCCGCCACTAAGATTTATAGCCGCGATGCCAACTTATGGCACATCTCGCACGAAGGCGGAGAGCTTGAAGACCCTTGGTGTGCCCCGTCTGAACAGGTCTGGACGTGGACCGTAGCGGCGGAGCAAGCACCGGATCAGCCGGTGTTCATCAAACTGCAATTTCACAAGGGCAAACTGACCCATATTGATGATGTAGCGGTTGTGCCAGTGGCGGCGATTGAGCAGTTGAACCAAGTCGCAGCGGCGCATGGCGTGGGGCGTTTAGATATGGTGGAAAATCGCTTGGTCGGCATGAAGTCGCGCGGCTGTTATGAAACCCCGGCTGGCACGGTGCTGCGGTTGGCGTTGCAAGGCTTAGAGTCGCTGGTGTTAGACCGCACCGCATTACAGTATCGGCAGAGCATTGGCGCCCAATTCGCCACTTTACTGTATGACGGCCGGTGGTTTACCCCGCTGCGCAAAGCCTTGCTGGCAGCAGCGGCTGAGCTGGCACAGGTGATGACCGGTGAAGTGGTCGTAAAGCTGTATAAAGGCCAGGCCACCGTGATGCAGCGCCGGTCACCCTACAGTTTGTACTCAACCGCATTTGCCACCTTCGATGAAGACGACGTGTATAACCAACAACATGCCGAAGGTTTTATTCGTTTGTATAGCCTGTCGAGCCGAATTCGGGCATTGCACGCGCAGCAAACCGAGGCGAGCGAGGCCACATCATGAGTTTATGGGGCGGACGTTTCAGCCAGCCAAGTGCCGCTGAATTCCAACAATTTAATGATTCGTTGCGCTTTGATTATCAGCTCGCACCTTATGAGTTGCAGTGCTCCAAAGCCTGGGCCACGGCGCTGTGGCAAGCGCAGCTGATAACCGCCAGCGACCACACTGCCTTACAGCAAGCGCTCGACGAATTGGTGGCAGCGATTGCCAAAGATCCACGCTTACCGTTGCAAACCGGCGCGGAAGATATTCATGCTTGGGTAGAAGCGCAGTTAATCGACCGCATTGGTGTGACGGCTAAACGCTTGCACACCGGTCGCAGTCGTAACGATTTAGTCGCCACCGATCTGCGCTTGTGGTGTAAGCAGCAAGTGCAACAGTTAATAGATGCCAACTTAGCTGCGGTAAATGCTTTGCTTGAGTTTGCCGAGCGTTATGCCACGAGTGTGATTCCCGGTTATACCCATCTGCAGCGCGCCCAGCCGATTACCGCTGGGCATTGGGCGCTAGCTTACGTGGCGATGCTGCAGCGCGATGTGCAGCGCTTGCAAGATACGCGCAAGCGCCTAGATGTGGCGCCGTTGGGAAGTGGCGCGTTGGCGGGCACAACCGCGGCTATTGATCGGCAGCAATTGGCGCAGGCATTAGGTTTTCGCCAGGCAAGTGATAACAGCTTAGATGCGGTGTCCGATCGCGACTTTGCGTTGGATTTACTCTACAGCGCCTGCACTGGCATGATGCATTTATCGCGCTTAGCGGAGGATGTGATTTTTTACGTCAGTGGCGAATCCGCTTGTTTTGCGATGAGTGACCAAATAAGTAGTGGCTCATCGCTCATGCCGCAAAAGAAAAACCCTGATCTGTTCGAGCTGTTACGCGGCAAAACCGGGCGTGTTTACGGCCATTTACAGGCGCTGCTGACGACTATGAAAGGCTTGCCACTGGCTTATAACAAAGACATGCAAGAGGACAAAGAAGGGCTGTTTGATGGCGTGGCGACCTACCTTCAATGTGTGCAAATGCTGGCATTTGCGCTCCCGCAGTTGCAGGTGAATGAGGCCCATGCCATGCATCAGGCCGAGCTGGGTTACAGCAACGCTACCGAGCTTGCGGATTATTTAGTGCGCCAAGGCATGGCATTTCGCGACGCGCACCATGTGACCGGACAATTAGTGGTGGTGGCACAACAACAAGGCGTAAGTTTGGCGGAATTGCCGCTGACTCAGTTGCAGCAATATTGTCCCGCTATTCAAGCCGATGTGTATGAAGTGCTGCCGGTGGCATACGGCATGGCACAGCGCCGTGCTCAGGGTGGCGTAGCACCAAGCGCGATAAAAAGTAGCTTAAAGCGCGCTCAAGTGTGGTTACAAGCGGCCACGGCTGCCAGTTTGCATGTGCGCCAGGCGCGCCTGACGGATGTTGATAAAATCTGTGAGCTCATTGCCTACTGGGCTGAACAAGGTGAGAACCTGCCGCGGGACAAAGCCGATGTGATGCAAGCTATTCATGGCTTTGCGGTGGCCGAGCTAGATGATGAAGTGGTGGGTTGTGCGGCGTTATATGTATATGGCACCGGGCTGGCTGAAATTCGCTCGTTGGGGTTATTCCCGCAGGCTCAGGGCAAAGGATTAGGTGCTGAGTTAGTGGCATTTTTGCTGTGGAAAGCGCGCGAGTTAGGCATTAAGCGCACCATTGTACTCACCCGTGTGCCGGAGTTTTTTGGCAAGCTCAATTTCAAACTAACGGTGAAAGAAGAGCTGCCGGAAAAAGTAATGAAAGACTGCGAACTTTGCCCGCGCCGTGATCATTGCGATGAGACGGCGCTAGAATACCGGTTATAGCGAGTTAAAACTCGTCTTCATCGGGAATAGGTAACCCGCGCCGTTCAAGTTCTGCGCGCACCGCCGAAGGTATTTTGTGCGGATTATCTTTGCGTAAATCTTCATCGGTTGGCAATGGCTGACCGGTGAAGGCGTGCAAAAAGGCTTCGCACAGCAGCTCGCTATTAGTGGCGTGACGTAAATTACCCACTTGCCGGCGAGTGCGCTCATCGGTGAGTACTTTCAGCACTTTGGTCGGAATCGAAACAGTGATTTTTTTCACCTGCTCGCTTTTTTTACCATGCTCAACGTATGGATAAATGTATTCGCCATCCCACTTCATGTGCTGCACTCCTACTGATATGACCTTGCAAATTGTACTGGCTTTATAGACGCAGTCAATCAGAAGTCTATACTGCTAATCTGTACAAGCGTGCAAAGCTGTGGTTAAGTTACTTTGACCCACGTAAATGGGCACGTATAATCAACTTTTTAGCCTTTTCGGAGTATGCCGACGCATCATGACTGTTAGCGCACAGACCATTGCTGATCAAGTTCAAGTTCATAAATTCGGCGGCAGCAGCTTAGCCGACGCTTTTTGTTACCGCCGGGTCGCGCGTATTGTGACCGAATATGCGGGCGCCAGCGATTTAGTGGTGGTGTCAGCGGCAGGCGATACTACCAATCGTATCTTAGCGATTATTGATGCGCACGAGCAGGAAAGCGACGCTGCTGAGGTGTTGCTGAATCAATTAGAAAGCTATCAGCAAGGGCTCATTAAAGAGCTACTCGATGACGTTGAACATCCGGTCATGAAGGCCTCTCGGCAAGATTTTGTGCGCTGGCGTGGTTGGTTACGTGGTGAGGAAACCATTACCCATCGGCCTGAACTGTTAGCTTACGGTGAATTATGGTCGGCCCGCTTGTTAGCAGCGTTGCTGGTGAAGCAAGGCATTCGCGCAGATTACATTGATGCGCGTACCTTCTTAGTTGCTGATGATGCGCCAGAACCACTGATTCGGGTGGAACCCTCTCGGCAAGCGTTGCTTGAGCGCATTGCGCCGCATCCACAAACGCGCTTTATTGTGACCGGTTTTATTTGTCGCGACCCCGACGGTCGTTCGCTCATTCTTGGCCGTAACGGCTCAGACTACTCCGCTACCTTGGTCGGAAGCTTGATCGATTCCAAGCAAGTCACCATTTGGAAAGATGTGGCGGGCGTTTACTCCGCCGACCCGCGCAAAGTAGAGCGCGTGGTGAGCTTGCCCTCGTTAGATTGGCAAGAAGCCGAAGAGCTGGCGCGCTTGGGTAGTCCAGTGTTGCACCCTCGCACCTTCCAACCCGTGAATCGTGAGCGGATGGTAATTGCGGTGCGCTCCAGTTTGAAAGTGGAAAATCAGCAAACCCGCATTGGCCAGTACGAGCAAACTGATCCCAAAGGCAAAGTGCTCACCTCGTTGGGTGAGGTGGTGCTATTCCGCGTTGAGCTTGCCGCGAAAGATATCGTACAAGCCTTTGAAGACTTAGATTTAACCCCGTTGGTGAGCTGGAACGAGCTGGCCCAGCGGGTGGCTTATTATGCCTACCACCAAAACCATTTGGAGTTTATGACCAAGTGGTTAGCGGCTATTGACCCGAACGACCATGTTACCCAAATGAGTGGTTACAGCATGATCGCGCTGGTCGGCAATAGAATACAAGAAACCGCGCAAATGCCGGTGCTGAAACAGCAACTGGCCGAACAAAACGTGCGCCGCATTAGCTTTAGCCCCAACAGCACAGCGGTGATCGCAATTTTGCAGCAAAAGCTCGATAACCGCTTGCTGAATCGCCTGCACAGCTTGTTATTTAACTACCGCCGCAGCCTGGGTATTTTGGTGGTCGGCCGCGGTAATATCGGCAGTGCGTGGATCTCGTTGTATCAGCAACTACGTGACCGTATTAACGAGGTCATGGATGTACAAATTATTGGTATTTGTAACTCCACCCGGCTGTGGTTCGATCAAGCAGGGCTTGAATTAAAAGACTGGCAAAACAGTTTCGAACGCCTTGCACGCCCTTATGTTATGAGTGATTTTATTGGCGAACTGCCGAACGCGCCCTTTGATGAGCTGGTCATGATTGACCTGACCGATGCGATTCCGGTGGCACAGCTGTATCCGAGCTTCTTTGCCAACGGCGTGCACATTATTAGCGCCAATAAGCGCGCGGGCGCATCGCGCGAAGCGCAGTATCGAGAAATTCGCACCATTCAGCGCGAGTACAAGCGCGAGTGGCTGTACAACACCACAGTAGGTGCGGGTTTGCCGCTCAATTATGCCATTAACGACTTACGAAATTCCGGCGATACCATTCGCAGTATTTCCGGTATTTTCTCGGGTACCATGAGCTGGCTGTTCGAGAACTTTAACAGTGACGTGAAGTTCAGTGATTTAGTGCGGGAAGCGAAAGCACGCGGCTTGTCTGAGCCTGATCCGCGCGAAGACTTATCCTGCCAAGATATTCTGCGCAAGCTGCTGATTTTAGCTCGTGAAATAGGCCTGAAACTGGATTGGACAGATGTCGACATTGAAAGCCTGCTGCCAGAACAATTGGCCGACATTCCCATGGCTGAATTCATGGAGCGCTTACCCGAGCTTGATGAGCAAATGGCCTCTATGTACGCCGATGCTCAAAAAGAAGGTAAGGTGCCACGCTTAATGGCCAGTTTTGCGGTGCAAGCCGACGATACAGTGAGCGCCAAAGTGGGCATCGAGTACATTCCCGAGGGCGATATGCTTGCCAACCTGATCCCGGGTGAAAATATCTTCGTGATTTATACCGACTGGTATAGCGAAATGCCACTAGTGATAAGCGGGCCAGGTGCTGGTAAGCAAGTGACCGCCGGCGGCGTGCAGTCCGACCTAAACCACCTCTTAAGCCGCTTAAGCGCAGAAAACCGCGATTAGCGGGAATGCCGAAGGCCTGTTAAAACAGGCCTTCTTCTGCTTCAAACACCTTATCTTCGGTATCGGTGCTATCGGCGTAATCAGTAGGTGCGGTGCCGACCATAAAATACTCAAAGCGTGAGGTGTGGTCGGTACGTTTGCTGAGTTTGCCAGTCGCTAAATCTATGCGTGCAGAGGTAATGTTAGGCGGAACCGAGGTGGGTTCTGCCGGCACATCTTCAAGCGCCACTTCCATAAATTCTATCCAGGCCGGCAACGCGGTTTTAGCGCCGGCCTCCACGCCACTAATGGTTTGCTGAGAGGCGTTTAAATTGGCGTTCATGGTGCTGCGGCCAAGGGTACGCTCAAGGTTATCAAAGCCAACCCAGACGGTGGTAACCAACCCTGAAACATAGCCAGAAAACCAGGTATCTTTCACATCGTTGGTGGTACCGGTTTTGCCATATACGTTGCGTCCGGCTTTATCCACGATCGGCTCAGAACGAGTCACCCGCCAAGCGGTACCATTCCAGCCGGTACGATGGGCCCAGCTGCCGCCCCCCCAAATTGCGGAGTTCATGGCTTGTTGTACTAAAAAGGCGTTTTGCTCAGAAATAACCTGCGGCGCTTGGCTAAACGGTCGGCTGCCATCTTCACAAGCACTGCAGGCAACTTTTGGTGCGGCTTGGTAAATTACTTCACCGTCTTCGTCTTCAATTCGCTCAATAACATAGGGGTCGACTAAATAGCCGCCATTCGCAAATACGGCATAGCCACGCGCCACCTGAAGCGGCGTCATTGAGGCTGACCCTAACGAGATAGATTCATTGCGTGGCAAGGTATCAGGTGCAAAACCAAACTTCGCAATATGGTCCACAGTGGTATTAATGCCCATGGCGCGGAGCAAGCGCACCGACACCACGTTCTTGGATTTTGCGAGGCCTTGGCGGACTCGGATAGGTCCTTCGTAAACATCCGGTGAATTACGGGGCCGCCAGGCAATACCGCTACCCGGATTCCATTGATTAATAGGCGCATCGTTCACCAGCGAGGCCAGAGTAAAACCGTTATCGAGCGCGGCAGAATATACAAACGGCTTAATGTTCGAGCCAGCTTGCCGCTCTGCTTGCAGTGCCCGGTTATATTGGCTTAACGCAAAACTATAACCGCCGACAACGGCAGCAATGCCGCCATCTTGCGGCCGCAGGGCTACCAAGGCTGAGCTTGGCTCCGGAATTTGGGCTAAGCGCCAGCCGAGCTCTGGGTCGTTGCGCAACCAAATATGATGCCCGGGCGCTACCACATCACGCACGGTTTCAGGCGCGCTACCTTGGCGCTCATCGTTCATAAACGGGCGCGCCCAGCTCCAGGCTGACCAAGGCAGAGTTTTAATTTCACCAGTACGCATCACTACCGTGGCGGATTGCTCGGCTGCATCAGCGGCGGCAACTTCAGTCACCACCGCAGGTACTAGCTCACCAATGCTCGGCTGCTCTTCTAAATATTCAAAGATACGGTTCTGATCCCATGCCACCACACCGGTGGCGACGAGCGGTTGTACGTCGACGTCTTGCGCATTGGTTGAGGCGACACTATCTGTCGCTTCTGCCGCTTCCCAGAGCTCAGCGACCGGTCCGCGATAGCCGTGACGTTCATCATAACGATGTAAATTTGCCCGCAGCGCACGAATGGCTGCACGTTGCTGTTTGGCATTGGCGGTGGTGTACACCTTGTAGCCACCGGTGTAAGCGTCTTCTTCGCCAAACCGGGCAATCATTTCTTGGCGCACCATTTCCGCCAAATAAGGCGCTTCCATGGTCACTTCGGCACCGTGTACACGGGTTCGAATCGGTGCTTGCAAGGCCTGCTGGTATTCTTGCTGGGTAATGAAGTTCTCATCCAGCATCCGGCCGAGTACCACCGCGCGGCGGTCACGCGCACGCTCTGGATAAGAAATTGGGTTCATGGTCGAGGGCGCTTTCGGTAAGCCGGCAATAATGGCAATTTCAGCCAACGTAAGTTGATCGACGGTTTTGCCATAGTACACCTGGGCGGCAGCACCAACCCCGAACGCGCGGTGACCGAAGGATATTTTATTGAGGTACAGCTCAAATATTTCATCTTTACTGAGCATTTGCTCGATATGCAGGGCGATAAAGGCTTCTTTAATTTTGCGCGCCCAAGTTTGCTCGTAGCTCAGGTAGAAGTTACGGGCTAGCTGTTGGGTAATGGTAGAACCACCGCCCTGAATTTCGCCGGTGCTAATAAGTAAAAAGAACGCCCGACCCACCCCAATGGGGTCAATACCGAAGTGCGAGTAGAAGCGTGTATCTTCGGTTGCGAGAAATGCATTTTTTAATTGCTGCGGAATGGCATCAATTGTGAGAGGAATTCGACGCATTTCACCGAACTGCGAAATCAGTTCGCCGTCGGCTGAATACACTTGCATAGGGGTCTGCCACTGTACATCCCGCAGCTCTGCAACGCTTGGTAGCTCTGGCTTTACATAAAAATAGAGTGCGACAATGGCAATCACACCTAATCCAAATCCAAGCAATCCTAGCTTAAGAATCCACTTTAAAACCTTCAACTGCATTCCTCACAAATGTTAACCAGATGACTGAAATTCTACGCATTCCATGGTTGCGTTGCGCGCGCCACTATTATAGAAAGATATTACAAATGAGATAAGCGTAATGTTCTGAACCACACTATAGTTCCAGCTACAGCCAAAGTGTCGGTTCGCAACCTGTCCCATATTTGCTCGCGCATGACACGCTATTATGGCGCAAATTACGGCACGACTCTACGCTTGTTGTTTATCTTTTACACAGGGGTTCTTCATGCAACTGTTCGGTTTGGGCCGGCCACAACCTGCACTCGGTGTTGATATCGGTGTGAACGCGGTGCACGCGGTGCAGTTAATTCCGCATGAAGACCGTTATCGCATCGGTTGTGTCGCACAGTTGCAAATTCCCGCCACTATAATGGCCGAGGACGAAATTAACGACATCGGCCAGTTGGGCACTATGCTCAAACAGCTCAGACAACAATGCGGGCAACAGGTTCGCGAGGTAGTCACGGCGGTGGCTGGTACCCAAGTGATCAGCAAAATTATCAGCGTGACGGCTGGTTTAAGTGAAACGGCCATTGCCGAGCAGATTGAAGTAGAGGCCGATAGCCTGATCCCGTTTCCCTTAAACGAGGTGAGTTACGACTTTGAGAGCTTGGGGCCCACTGAAGATGGCACTCAGGAACGTATTTTAGTGACGGCAGCGCGCACTGAGAGTATTAATGGCAGAGTTGAAGCATTGAATGCGGCGGGCTTTCAAACCCGGATTGTTGATGTGGAAGCGCAGGCTTTGTGGCGCGCGACTCAGCACTTACTGCCACACCAACACCCGCAGGTAATTGGCCACGACCAACCGTTACTGTTGTTGGATATTAATCCGACCAATATGTTGTTGCTGGTGATGAAGGGCGATGAAGTGTTGTTTTCGCGCCATCACAATATCGGTACCGACAATTTATTAAAGCTACTGACCGATAAACAAACGCCAACGGCGCTGGTGTTTGAGCAATTACAGCAAGACGATCTCACCAGTTTTAGTGAACTAAGTCTGGCGGATTTTACTGGCAACATGTGGCAGCAAATTACTCGTAGTCTGCAGCTCTACCAAAGCAGTACCAGCGGCACCGCTGATTTTAGTGGTTTAGTGTTGTCGGGTATTGGTGCTGAATGGCCGTTAGTGCAGCGCTTTTTACAACAGCAAGTGAGTTACCCAGTGGTGGTGCTTGATCCATTTGCACTCTACCCGCTGCCGGAAGGGTCGCAACATTTGGCGACTCATGGCCCACGATATGTGCAGGCGATTGGCCTTGCACTGCGGAGTTTTTCTGCATGGCATACGTAAACCTACTGCCGTGGCGCCAACAAGAGCGCATGCGCGCCCGTAATCGGTTCCTGTTAAAGGTGGGCGCAACTATTGCGGTGGCCGCTTTGGTGGCATTTTTGATTAAATTTAGTATTGGTGAAATGCGCTATCAGCAGCAGTCGCGCAACCAATATTTACAGCAGCATATTGAAGTATTGGATATTCAATTGGCTGAAATTAGTGCTCTTAATAAGAAAAAAGACAGCATTTTGCAACGTATGGCGTTAATTCAAGCATTACACGAAGAACGTAATTCGGCGGTCACCATACTTAACGAACTTGCAGAGTTAGCGCCTGAAGGGCTGTATTTAGTGAATGTTGAGAAGCGCCTTGGGCGGTTGTATATCGATGGTCGCAGTGCGTCTAACAATCGGGTGTCTGAGTTCTTACGGGCGCTCAGTGAGCAAGGCATTTTCAGCGATATTAAATTGCAGCAAGTGGTTGCCGATCAGCAGCAAAACTCTGCTTACGACGCATTTTCGTTATCGGCCAGCGTGAACCTGGTGGTCACTGCAGACGCGGCGGAGACAACTAATGGCGATTAATTTAACCAGTCTGCGCGAGCTCGATATTAACGAAATGCCGTGGTGGCCGAAATCCTGGCAGTGGGGCGTGTATGGCCTCATTACCATTGTGGTGTTAGGGCTGGCTTATTACTTCGTATTAGCAGCTGACTGGCAAAAATATCAGCTGGATAAACGCCAGGAAATAGCCTTAAAGAGCGAATTTCAGTTGAAGTATTTTCGGGCGGCAAATTTACCCGCTTATCGCGAGCAGCTCGACACCCTAGAACGCAAGTTAGGTGACATGCTCAACATGTTACCGACTGACGATGAAACGCCACGCTTGCTTGACGATGTGACCTTAATTGGCACCCAAGCCGGACTTCGAATTGAGCGGATCCAGTGGGAAGCACCGCTACAGCGCGAGCTTTACACCGCACTACCTATTCGGATGGATTTAGTGGGTCGATATCATCAATTAGGTGATTTTATTGGTGATGTCGCTAATTTAAACCGCATCATTAGTGTGAAAGATTTTACCTTGGAGCAGACCGCCGTGCCGGGTTTGCTGCGGCTGAAATTAACCGCAGAAACCTACCGTCAGCAGACCTTGCAGATGGAGGCCAAGCCATGATCACGCGCGCGCTGTTGTTAGTGGTTGTCTCGCTAGGTTTAGTCGCCTGTAGCGGTCAGCACACTGATTTGCAGGCTTACATGGATAATATTCGCCAAGGGGCGGTGCCTAATGCCGAGCCATTACCACCGTTACCGGCACTAAGTCATACCGATTATTATGGCCGTGAGTATCGCGACCCCTTTGTCACTATGCCCACTGGGCAGGCGCGCGAGCCTGCACCGCAATCACGAAATTGTCCGCAACCACCGCGTGACAGAGTACCCTCGGTACTGCAACAAGTGGGATTAGATCAAATGTCATTGCGCGGCGTTTTTAACCGCGATGGCGCTCGTATTGCCTTAATCGTCACCAATGATGGCCGCTTACATCGGGTCGCAGTGGGCGATTACTTAGGCTTAAATTTTGGTCGGGTATCCGGAATTAGTTCAGATCGTGTGACCTTACGTGAATGGATAGCGACTGGCGATGGCTGTTGGCAGCAACAAGAAACTTATTTGAGCTTGGCGGTGCCAGCTGGAGGAACAAATTCATGAAACGCATGCATAACTTGTGGCAAGCGCTGGTCGTTAGTGTCCTCGTCGTCGCCGCACCGGTGGCTGCGTGGCAGCAAACCGATGTGTTAAATACCTTAACGGGCATTAATCAAGCACCGCTTACGCCGGATCGCTACGCGTTGCAGCTAAACTTTGCAAAAGTCGTTGCTGCACCAGTGGTGCGAGCGGCACAGAACCCGTTACGCAATGAATTTTTGTTGCGTTATACCAATACCGAGCTACCGCTGGGCACGTTTGACACCCCGGCTCACCCGTTGATTGAGAGTGTGCAATTAGAGCAGCAAAGAGACGATTTGCTGGTATCGATTCGCACCCGTCAGCCGCTGCAACATTTAGTGTCGCGTAGCGGTAACGACTTATCTATTACCTTGGTGGCAGCTACTGAAACGCCAAGTGCTGGTGCGTCGGCGGAGGTTGAGCAAGCCCAACAAGTTCGGCACGAATTGCAGGATCTTGATTTCAGTCGAGCTGAAGCTGGCGCCGCGCTCATCACCCTCACCAGCAGTCACGAAATGAGTGGTGAAGTACAACCTGAATTACGTCATGAGATTTTGCCAAATGGCGAGCGCAAACTCACTTGGACTTTGTACAACACTCGCTTACCTTCGGAATTATTGTATTTACTAGATGTGAGCGAATTCGACACCCCTATTCGCCATGTTGAAACCTTCCGCGACGGTAGCAATACCCGTATCGAAATTGTGGGCAAAGCAGGCTTTACCCATTTTCTTGAGCAAAATGGCGATGAATTAGCGCTGATGCTGCGCCCACAAGCTGAAGAAGGGGTGGCAGCGTTAACGGCAGAAGGCGATAGCCAGCCGATTTCGTTAAATTTTCAGAATATTCCGGTGCGCCAATTGCTACAGATTTTGGCGGATGAAAATGAGTTGAACTTGGTGGCGTCGGATGCGGTATCGGGCACCATTACCTTGCGCCTAGACAATGTGCCTTGGACCCAGGCACTGAATACCATTTTGCAAGTGAAAGGCTTAGATAAGCGCATTGAGGGCAACATTTTAATTGTCGGCCCTGCCGACGAATTGGCAGAGCGTGAAGCCAAAAACTTAGAAGCTAATGCGAAAATTGCGGATCTCACGCCGATGACCGCCAGCTACATTCAAATTAATTATGCCAAAGCTGCGGATATCGCCATGTTGCTGCGTAACGAAGACACCAATTTGTTGTCGGAGCGCGGCGCGGTAACCGTCGATGAGCGCACTAATACGCTACTTATCCGCGACACCGAAAGTCAAATTCAGTCGATTAAGGACATGGTGGCGGTGCTTGATGTGCCGGTGAAGCAAGTGATGATTGAAGCGCGCATGGTGACCGTACGCGACAATATCAGCGATGAGTTAGGCATTCGTTGGGGCTTCAGCCAAAGTCGCAGCGATAATGCGTTAAGCGGGTCGTTAGAGGGCACCGGCGCACTGCTTGATGGTGAAGTGCCATCTTTAAGCGATCGCTTAAACGTTAATTTGCCAGTGAATAACCCAGCTGCGACTTTAGGTTTTCAGGTCGCCCGACTGGCCGATGGGCGCTTATTAGATTTAGAACTCTCGGCGTTAGAGCAAGAAAACCGCGGTGAAATTATTGCCAGCCCGCGTATTACCACGGCTAATCAGAAAGAAGCATCTATTGAGCAAGGTACCGAGATACCCTATGTGCAAAGTGCATCTTCTGGCGCCACCGCGGTAGAATTTAAAAAAGCCGTGCTTGGTTTGCGGGTGACGCCACAAATTACCCCAGACAACCGCATTATTCTTGATTTAACTATTACCCAGAATACCCGCGGCGAAACAGTCAGCACTTCTACCGGTCCAGCGGTATCCATTGATACTCAGGAAATTACCACTCAGGTATTGGTGGAAAATGGTGAAACCATTGTTCTAGGTGGTATTTATCAGCAACAAATTTTGAACGACATTTCTAAAGTGCCCTTACTGGGTGACATTCCTTACGTTGGCGTGCTGTTTAGAACCGAAAGTCAGATTAACGAAAAACGTGAATTATTGATTTTCGTGACCCCGCGGGTGGTGACGGTAGGAGGTGCGACGCCGCGCTAATGTGCGGCTAACGCTTGCGATCACGCGGCCATCTTGCGATAATCCGTCCTCTTTTTTCGATGGGTTGAGGAAGGTCATTCGACTCTCCGGATTCGTGAGTCAAAGCTAACTAAAATAGTGATGTAAGCAAATATATGGCTGAAAAACGTAACATTTTCCTAGTTGGCCCGATGGGCGCGGGCAAAAGCACCATTGGCCGTCAAATCGCCAAAGAACTCCACTTAGAATTTTTTGATTCAGATCATGAAATCGAGCGCCGTACTGGTGCTGATATCAGTTGGGTATTTGAGTTAGAAGGTGAGGAAGGCTTCCGGGAGCGGGAAGAAAAAGTCATCGAAGAGCTTACCGAGAATACCGGTATTGTATTAGCTACGGGTGGCGGTTCTATTCTCAGCAAAGAAAGTCGCAACCGGTTATCGGCACGCGGCATTGTGGTGTACTTGCAAACCACTATCGAGAAACAGCTAGCGCGCACCCAGCGTGATAAGCGCCGACCACTTATTTCGGAAGCCGAAGATCCGCGCGCTGTACTTGAAGCCTTAGCCGCTGAACGTAACCCTTTGTACGAAGAAATCGCCGATATTACCGTGCGCACTGATGAGCAAAGCGCCAAGGTAGTTATCGATGAGATTATTCAAAAAGTCGGCATCTAAACCATGCTGCAAACTGTCCGCGTAGCGCTGGCTGAACGAGCTTACCCGATCCATATCGGTGCTGGTGTTCAACAACAATTAGCCGCGCTACTGCCGACCCTACCTCAGCAAATTTTTATCCTGACCAATACCACGGTAGCCCCGTTATATTTAGCGCCCATTTTGGCGCAGCTCAGCCAGCATCGCGTTGAAGTGATGCAAATTGAAGATGGCGAGCAGCATAAATCCCTCGATAACTTTGCGTGTGCCCAAGAGGCTTTGATTAAAGCCGGGTTTAATCGCGATTGTGCCGTGCTGGCTTTAGGTGGCGGCGTGGTCGGTGATTTAGCAGGGTTCGTGGCAGCTTGCTTTCAGCGTGGTGTGGACTTTTATCAACTACCGACTACCTTACTGGCCGCGGTTGACTCCTCAGTTGGGGGCAAAACAGCCGTAAACCATCCGCTCGGTAAAAACCTCATCGGTGCATTTTATCAGCCCCAAGCGGTATTGATTGATACCGACTGCTTGTCTACTTTAAGCGTGCGCGATTATCGCAGCGGGTTAGCCGAAGTGGTGAAATATGGCGTTATTTATGACGCTGAATTTTTCGGCTGGCTAGAGGCCAATGCCGAAGCGCTCGCGCAACAAGACAGCGCGGCTATTCGCTATGCGATTGCGCGTAGTTGCGAGATCAAGGCGGAAATTGTGGCCGCTGATGAGCGCGAGCAAGGACAGCGTGCCTTGTTGAATTTAGGCCATACCTTTGGTCATGCAATTGAAGCCGCCACCGCCTATGGTGAATGGACACACGGCGAAGCTGTTGCAGCTGGCATTGTTATTGCATCTAAACTGGCGATGGCAATGCAGCTTCTCACCGCGTCAGAATATCGACGCATTGTGGCGCTTCAACAACAGTTATTGCTGCGGGTGGAACCACCGCGCCTCCCTTGGGAGACATGGCTGCAATACATGCAGCGCGATAAAAAAGTAAAAGCCGGTCAATTACGTTTTGTTTTGCCTACCGCTATTGGGCGGGCAATTTTGACCAGCGATGTTGATGCAACTCAGGTACAAGCCGCTATTGCCGACTTAAGTTAAATTTAACGTCGGAATAGGTTTATGCAAGCAACCGCAGCACACCCCATTTTATTGGCGGCGCCCGTTCAGGCGACGCTCAGTCAGCAACGTGTTCTTGAACGCCTGCATTATGTCAGCAGCTTCAGTGAGCAGTTGGTGATCGTGCATGGGCCCCAAGGCGCCGGCAAATCTACGTTGGCCGAACTCTACGTTGAGCAAGCCTCAGATTATGCTGAAGTGGCATTTCTACCGGCTACTGGCAAGCAATCAGACGCGCAGTTACGCTCGCAAGTGCTAACCCAATTATTTGGAACCGTAACCGTGAACGACCAGCCGCTTGGTCAGCAAATGCTGAGTAAACGCAGCGTTCAGCATGCGGTGGTGGTGATTGACAACGCCGAGCGCTTAAGCAAAACCTTTATTGCCGAGCTTCAGCATGCGCTGCAGCATATTCAGGCGAATGCGAAAAATGCCCGTTTGAGCGTGGTGCTAGTGAGCTTATCAAGTTGGGCAAAAGTCTACCGCGATGCCCATCAAGGCGCGCAATCGCCGTTGCTGATTGGCGTGGAACCATTCGCCTTTGCGGAGCAGTTTGAGTTTGTGCGAGCCATGTTACCAAGTGCTCTACAACCGAGTTGGACCCAGCAACGCCACAAGCGTGAGCTGATGTCGCTGGCGGGTTATCCGGGTGAAATTCAGCGTTATTTGCAGCAGCATTTACGCCCCGGCGCCATGGATTTAGGCGATGGTGTAGACCCTTTTGATCTGCCCCAAGAGGATTCTGATGATGGTATTGCCGTGGCGCTTTCGGCGCACACGCAACGGCGCCAGCAAACCGGCGCAAAAGGCCCTTCAACTTGGCAACTGGTGTTACTGCCAGTATTAGGCGCGTTATTGGCGACGGTATTGCTGAATAACAACGCCATTGTGCAGCCGATTAATCAAGAATTAGCTAGTTTGCATCGTTTGCCAGCAGAATTTTGGCAAACACCGTTAACGCCGGCTGCCGAGCAGGCAGTGGCCACCGAGAGTGCTACCGAAGCAGCCGTTGAGCCCACCAATCCGGATATTGAAACTGACCTACCACCTGAGCTGGCGATTAGCTATAACGCCGCGCTTGGCGATTTAACTACCGCAGCCGAGGCCGAGCTTAGCGCGGAAACCATTCCCTTAGGCTTAATGCGTGAACGCGGGCAAAATGTGTCAAATGACATAATTTCAGCGTCAAACGACAAACTGCCGATGTCATACGACAACGCTTGGGCGCTTAGCCAGCCACCAACTCACTACACGCTGCAGTTAAACCGGTTAGGCTCAACCGAGTGGTTAGCGAACTTTATGGCCGAGCTCGAGCAAGCCGGTATCAACACGGCGAAAGTGTATCAAACCAACGCCCAAAACCCTTACTGGATAACCGTTTACGGTAGCTATACAAGCATTGATGCGGCGCGTGCTGCCATCACACAACTGCCGCCGAGCGTACAAGCTTTACAGCCGTGGCCAAAAACTTTCGCGAGTGTGCATTCAAGCATCGAATAACGGCAACAATTCAGGTTACAATCAGGGTCATCACGAGTATTGATGAGCCTGCAATGAAAAAGAACCGCGCATTTTTGAAATGGGCAGGCGGTAAGTATTCACTTATTGAGCCCATTTCTCGCTTGTTGCCGCCTGGGCAAAAGCTAATCGAACCCTTTGTGGGCGCGGGTTCGGTGTTCCTCAATACCGATTATCCTAAGTATCTGTTAAACGATATTAACGCCGATTTAATTACCTTATACAAAACCTTAAAGCGCCGCCCGGTAAGCTTTATTCGCGATGCGCGGCCGTATTTTTCACCGAAAAACAACTCAGATACCGCTTATTATGCGTTAAGAGAGCGCTTTAACCGTAGCAATGATGGTTATGAGCGTTCGCTGTTGTTCTTGTACCTAAATCGGCATGGGTACAATGGTTTGTGCAGGTATAACGCGTCGGGTGGCTTTAACGTGCCCTTTGGGCAATATACCAAGCCTTACTTTCCGGAAGCAGAACTCGAGTTTTTTGCGGAAAAGGCCAAGCGCGCCACTTTTACCTGTAGCAGCTTTGAAGACATGTTCCGGCGCGCGCGCAGTGGCGACGTGATGTACTGCGACCCGCCCTACGCACCGTTATCGAGTACGGCTAATTTCACCGCCTATGCCAGCGGTGGCTTTAACCTTGATCACCAACTTGAATTGGCATTGCGTGCCGATAAGTTGGCCCGCAAACGCGGCATTCCTGTGTTGATTAGTAATCACGACACTGAACTTACCCGCGTGCTGTACAAGAATGCTCAGCTCACCACCTTGCAGGTGGCAAGAACCATTAGTCAAAAGTCTGACAATCGTCATAAAGTAGCTGAATTACTTGCATTTTTTAGTCTAGATAGCAATAGTGTGCAGGCGCTCACGGCGCCCGAGAATAATCTTATCCACATTCATAATAACTTAAAAAAAGTGGCCACATGATTTGGGAAAACCGTAGTTTTAATGATTTAGACGTCAGTACTTTGTACGCAATTTTAAAAATTCGGCAGGAAGTGTTCATTGTTGAACAAACTTGCCCGTATCTAGATGCCGATGGCCAAGATACCTTGGCACAGCATTTATTTGCGCGCAGCGACACCGGCAAACTTCTTGCCTATGCACGGGTATTTTTACCGACGCCAGAAAAGCCATATAGCCGTATTGGCAGAGTGCTTAGCACCGGCAGTAACCGTGGCAGCGGTTTGGGTAAGCAGCTTATGCAACGGGCCATTGCCTTTATTCAAGAACGTGCCCCGCACCAACCGATTCGCCTAAGCGCGCAAACTTACTTGCGTGATTTCTACGCCAGCTATGGTTTTATGGAAGTGGGCGATGAATATTTAGAAGACGACATTCCCCATATTGATATGGAGCGCGCGGCGTAATGCATAGCGGGAGCGAGCAAGCCTTTGAGTTAGTGCCAACCGAACATGGGCTGGCGCTAAAGTGGCTGGCGCAACCGCAAATGACCCCCTTATTGGTTGATTTTCTGCATGGTAAGCATGCCGCCCGCGCCGAGCGCGCGACGATTAAAAACGAAGCTATTGCCAAAGCGGTTGGACTGAAGCCAAACACTCCTTGTACGGTTTTCGATGCCACCGCCGGATTAGGTCGCGATGCGTTAGTGCTTGCTAGTTTGGGGGCCAGTGTGACCTTACAAGAGCGGCACCGGGTGGTCGCAGAATTATTGCAAGATGCGCTGCAACGCTTACAAGCGAGTCATAGTCCACTTGCGCAGCGCTTGCAGTGGGGCGGGCATGATTTATTAGCAAGCTTGGAACCGCGTAGCTTTGATGTCGTCTATATTGATCCTATGTACCCCAAAGGCGAACACAAGCGCGACCACAAATCCGCGGTGAAAAAGGACATGCAAATGTTCCACGCCTTGGTGGGGCAGGATGACGATGGCGACAGCTTACTTGAACCGGCTCTGCGGGTTGCGCGTAACCGAGTGGTGGTAAAGCGCCCTCAATATGCCGATAAATTGGCCGGCATTGCTCCCGATCAGCAAATTATTAGTAATAAACAGCGGTTTGATATTTATTTGATCAGTGCACAGTCGTAATTTAGCTGTTGTCCCGAATTAAAGTCGCGCGTTGTGCGCGTTAACCTCAAGGAATCACTCATGACTATTCAAGTTTCTGCTACTTTGCCAGCTGGCACCTTAACCGCTAAAGGCGAGTTAGGTATGCAACAACACAATCCTGCCGAGCTTTTTGGTCAGGGCACCCATATTTTATTTGGTGTACCAGGCGCGTTTACCCCAACCTGCTCAGAAAAACATTTACCAGGTTTTGTAGAGCATGCTGATGCGTTGTTCAAAAAAGGTGTGCATAGTATTAATTGTGTCGCGGTAAACGATGCATTCGTGATGTCGGCCTGGGGTAAGTCGCAACAAGTGGGCGACAAGGTACGCATGCTAGCCGATGGCGATGGTAGCTATCATCAGGCGTTGGGCTTAATTAAGCGCACCGGTAATTTTGGTGGTGACCGTGCCGAGCGTTATGCCATGGTAATTACCGATGGTGTGGTAAAGCACTTGTTCGTTGAAGATGAGAAAACCTTTGGCGTGAGTAGTGCTGAGCATGTGCTTGGTGCACTGTAATCGCAATTTTTGAGCGTTGACATGAGCCGTACCCAACAAGTTGATGTAGTGGTGATCGGTGCCGGTGCCGCGGGCTTGCATGCCGCGGCTATTGCTGGCGCCAGAGGCCGCCGAGTGGTAGTGGTTGATCACGCCAAGCAAGCGGGTAAGAAAATCCTCATTTCCGGGGGTGGGCGCTGCAATTTCACCAATATGTACGCCAGCCCGGAAAACTTTCTCTCGCAAAACCCACATTTTTGTAAATCTGCGCTAAGCCGTTACACCCAGTGGGATTTCGTGACCTTGGTGGAAAAGCACGGCATTGCCTATCACGAAAAAACCTTGGGTCAGTTATTTTGTGACCATTCTGCCAAAGACATCGTGCGGCTGCTGATGACTGAATGTGAGCAAGCAGGCGCCAAAGTACAGTTGCGGACCGAGATGTTGGCGGTTGAGTATGTAAGCAATCACTATCAGATTCAGACCAGTCAGGGTTTGATAGAAGCCGAATCGCTGGTGGTGGCATGTGGTGGTTTATCGATGCCAAAGTTAGGCGCAACCCCATTGGGCTACCAACTTGCCGAACAGTTTGGCCATCGCATCGTGCCAGTGCGGGCCGGGTTGGTGCCTTTTACTTTACAAGACACTGACAAGGCTCGTTATGCCGAGCTTTCCGGATTGGCGGTCGATGTTATTGCCAGTAACGAGCGCGCTAGCTTTAAAGAAGCCATGCTGTTTACCCATCGCGGTATGAGCGGTCCTGCGATGTTGCAAATTTCGTCTTATTGGCATCCTGGCGAAACCCTACATGCTAATTTACTGCCGCAACTACAGATATTTGATGAGCTAGATAAACTGCGCCGCGAGCGCCCAAAATTAAGCTTACACAGCGTGTTGCAGCAGTGGTTTCCGAAGCGCTTGGCACAAACTTTGGCTGAGCAATTTCAGTGGCCGGCGCATAACTTGGCCGACTGCTCGAACAAGTTATTGCAAGACGTGGCGGATAACTTAAGTGAATTTCCGATTAAGCCCAACGGCACCGAAGGCTATCGCACCGCGGAAGTTACACTAGGCGGGGTGGACACCACCCAAGTGAGCTCTAAAACTATGGCGAGCCAACTACAGCCCGGCTTGTATTTTGTTGGCGAAGTATTGGATGTGACCGGCTGGTTAGGCGGCTACAACTTCCAATGGGCCTGGAGTAGCGGTTACGCCTGCGGCATGGCGGCTTAGGATGTCGCAAGATAAGTCCTTCCCTGAAAGCCATCCACGAAACATATCTCGACTGAATCGAATCGTTATAATTTCGTGGATTTTGCTAACTATTTCATTAGCAGTACTGCCAGGAATTGGTTTGTTCACGGATTTCATGTCTGCCAAAAGCTGGACGGACAATACCTTAAGTTATATCTGGATTTGCACACTTTTTTTCGTACTAGTTAGCTACTTCTTTATGGCTAAAGGCTATATAAATTTAGGCAAGTCAGCGAAGGGTATTCGTCTTTATTTGGTTATTTATCTGACACCACTTTACTACGCTATGTTTTTACTTTTCTTTTTTGATGAGCTGCTTCCATTGGCATTACATTCGATTTCCTCGAAACAGCCTAACTCCTTGGTGGTTCAATACGAAAAAGCTAGCAAAATAAAAGCTTGTAGCAACAGAATTCGAGTGACGGGCACCGAGGAGTTGGAAGGAGTTTCCTTGTGTTTAAGCGCTCGAGAAATAAATAGTATCCCGAAGGAAGGAAAGGTCAAGTTGCTCGGTACGAGCAGCCAATTCGGATTTTATATCAACGACGTATTACTTCCACGTCGGCAAATGCGGCCTGATTAGGCAATTTAAAGTCGTCGGTTGATGCCCTATCGAATGACATTTTCTTTAACTGTAAAGTAAATATCTGATGATGAATCAGCTGCGCTAATACGCTATCTGAGAGAGGCTCGACTTAATTCCATGATCGAGTTGTGACCACTCTTTAGCAATATTAATCGTCATATTCGCGGCAGCAATCTGTTTGATGCTTGCATCTATTTGTTTATTAGATGCTCCCTCATACCAGTCCAGAAAAGTAGAAAGGTGCCAAATGGCGACGGTTCCAGTGTGAACCGGCTGTGGGAAATTACTTTTGGTGACCTCTAATTTGCGTAAGTATTGTCTTGTTACACCAACTAATTTTGCAATATCTGACAGCCCGACTAGGTCGGGCGTAGACTCTATTAGCTTGGCATCAGGTAAGACACTTTTGACGTCCCTAATAGCTGTCGAAACAGCAGTTAATGCATCAAGTTCCACACGGTTGAAGATTAGTGCGATGCGCCCCTTTTGACCAATACCAATGATGGCATCATCACAACCTGCTCGACTCAATGCCTCTACATAAAAATCCGGATCATCGGCAGGATTTGGAAGCGCAAACTTCAAGGTGAACTCAAATTCAATCATTTAGCTCTCCTTTTGTTTAGGTTGAAGAACACTACAATTATCAACAACTTTTCTTATTTGTTTTGCATGATGATAAGTACTTTTAGGCGTACTCCAAATACTAGAAATACAAAACTCGCCGCAGCGACATTGAATATCATTGTTTGGGCAGTACATTTTTCCCCAAGCATGACTACCACCAATCTCGATGCGCCAACCAAACGCCTCTGCATATTTCAATGCAGCTTCGATCTCTTTGTTTGTATGCTTTTTTCTCGACATATTGGTGGTAACACTCAAAAAGTAATTTAAATAAAACAAAAGAGGTTGTCAACTGACAACTTCTGAGCTCGGTGATTAAACCTATTTTAGCTATGGTTGAGGTGGCCGTTCAGGCGAAGTCGAAATACCTTAGAAAAGGTTAGCAATTAAGCTCGCTCATTTGTGCGCACATTAAACGTATTTTTATGTACTAAATGGGCTTGTGAATAAGGTGACAAGAACAAAGCAGTGATTTGTTCTTCCCAATATCTTAGCCGCTCAGCTGGTTGGCGCCGGCATTTTTGGCGCGATACATGGCTTGGTCGGCATGTGATAGGAGCGCATCGATGGTGTCGCCGTGCATTGGCCATAAGGCTAGACCAATGCTGGCCGTGACTAACTCAGTGCCATGTGGCAATTGCAACGGTTCGCGCAGGCTGAGGAGTATTTTTTCAGCCACACTCACGACATCGGCCTCGTCATTCACCCCATCTACGAGGACTACAAATTCATCGCCGCCTAGGCGCGCAACGGTGTCAGTGGCACGTAAGTTACTCGCAATACGCTGGGCAACCGTTTGCAGCAATTGATCGCCAGTGGCATGGCCGTAGGCGTCGTTAATATGTTTGAATTTATCTAAATCTAAGTACAACACGCCGAGTTGCGTGCCGTCGCGACTGGCGCGCGCTTGTGCGGTGGCAACGCGATCGTAAAACAGGGCGCGATTGGGGAGTTTGGTAAGCGGATCGGTGAGTGCCATGAGTTCTAATCGGGCAATTAGGGCTTCACGCTCTTGTTCCAAGCGCTTGTGCTCAGATATATCGCGGGCCACGCCAACTCGCACGTGATCCCTCTCGCTCCAGCGCGCCGACCATAATAAATGCACAATTTGACCGTTCTTGCGAATATAGCGGTTTTCGAAATGGGTGACTTGCTCGCCACTATTTACCCGCTGCGCGAGGTCACGGGTGGCTTGATGGTCATCAGGGTGCATAAACTCGAACATGCTACGGCCGAGCATTTCGCTGGGCTTGTAGCCGAACACACGTTCGGCGCCCGGGCTCACATAGCTAAATTCATGGTCTATGTTGACCACGCAAATAGCGTCGAGCAACAAATCCATGTATTGACCTAACTGTTCGAACGCGGAATTTGGCATAGCCTGTTATGATAACTCGGGTTGAGATACTGCATGAAAGCACCATTAATGCAGTCATGTTGACGTAATTACCCTGTGAAAGTCTAGTTTTTTAAAAGTATAAATAGTGAGCCAGCGATGAAAATATGGGTCGATGCCGACGCAATTCCCAAAGTGATTAAAGAAATTCTGTGCCGTGCGGCAGAGCGCAAGCAGCTGGAATTAGTATTTGTGGCCAATCAGCGTATTCCAACGCCACCGTCAAAATTTATTCGAAGCATTCAGGTGGCCGCGGGATTTGATGTCGCGGATACTGAAATTGTTAAGCTGTGCGAGACCGGCGACCTAGTGATCACAGCCGACATTCCGCTGGCTGCAGAAGTCTTGGCAAAAGGTGCTATCGCGTTAAGCCCCCGCGGTGAGTTGTTTACCAAAGACAACATTGGGCAGCGTCTGAATATTCGCGATTTTATGGACACCATGCGCGCTAGTGGTGAACAAAGCGGCGGTCCGCCGCCCTTGCATCAGCGCGATCGGATGGCATTTGCCAACGAGCTAGATAAAATTCTGGCGCGTGTGTAGCGGCTTTCTTTCCGCGTCAGTCAGCGCGTCAGTCAGCGCATCAGTTAGCTGAATTATTCCATGTAAGTCGCGGCTTGCAGTTGGCCAGTGTCCGAGAACTCATATTCAGCTTTCGCTTCAGCTTGCTGCCAGTCGCCGCTGCTATTTTGCCAGTGCATGCGTTCATGAATCAGAACCCTCAGGCCGGTGGTCTCTAGGCTTAGTATTTCGCTGCGGCAACTGGGGCAGGCCTCAAAATAGTTGGTGAGCCAGGTAAAAAGGGCGTCTTTGCCTTTTATTTCAACGCGTCGCTCGCCGTTGGCAACACTTGCCCATTCGAACTGCTCGGCCAACAGCTCGTCAATGCGCATAAAATTGCGGTCATTAAAGGCTTGGTAATAGCTGCGGGTAAGGGCTTCGGGATTGATTGGCGGCTTTGACGTTGTGGGCGTAGCGCTCACTGGCTGACTACTTAGCATTACGAGCATGATCAACAGGTATATCTGGCGGTAGCTAAGCATAGACATAGCGATTATCCGTTAGTGAGGGTTGTTAGGTTTGTTTGGCGCAGCCGCCGAACTGGTGATGTGCGCGAGCAGTTGCACAAAGAATTCAGCACCTTTTCGCCGGGCAAAAGCAATGTTGCGATCGGGAATACTCTCGGGCTCATCATATTCAGCCAGCGCTTGCTCCAGTTGAGCTTCACGCAATATGTGCAAGGCCGGCACGGGCGCGCGATTAGTGAAATTAGCCGCATCGTGCTGGGGGCTATCGGCAAAGCAGTAATCCGGATGAAAGCTGGCTAACTGAAACTCGCCGGTAAAGCCTTCTGCCTCCAGCAATTGCTCGGCAATATTGAGTAAATCTAAATAATCAAAGAAGCCTTCATAGCCGCGCGGTAACGCAATGAGTGTGGTGGCAACGCTCGGCTGTTGCTGCAGTAACAGGCACTCATCTAGCAGCTGCTGTAACAGGTGCTCGGTAGGGCCTTCCGCCGCTACGTAGCGAATGCTATTTGATTCAACTTCGCGCCGCGCAAACGGACATAGATTGTATTTAACCACCACCTGAGCGACCCATGCTTGTAACTGCGTAATGGCGAGTTTAGCGTCCATCTCATTACCCCGGGAACAGTACGAAGCTAGCGTAAACGTAAGCCACATAACCTATTGCTAGCAGTGCACCCTCTAATCGGCTTAACCGGCGGCCGGTAAATAAAAACACCAGTAGTAATACGGCACTAGCGAGCATCACCCACAGGTCGAATTGCAGCATCCGCTGGGCCACCGGCAATGGTTGTAATAGCGCTGACACGCCCAATATACCGAGAATATTAAAAATATTACTGCCCAGAATATTACCGACTGCGACATCTGCGTGTTTACGAATGGCGGCCATCACCGACACTGTGAGTTCAGGTAGTGAAGTGCCGACCGCCACTAGGGTCAGGCCAATCAGGGCTTCTGACACGCCAAAGCTTTGCGCCAGGCTTACCGCACCAATTAATAGCCCGCGAGAACCGGCAATCAGTAGCACTAAACCAACCAAAATATAGCCGGTAATTTTCCAAGTTTGGGCTGGGTAATGCTGAATTTCGTCGGCTTCGGCCTGATGCAATTCGGCAGCAGCTATGGCCGCAGGTTGTTGCTGTTGGCGCTCGGTTAAATACGCCCACGTTAAGTAAGCCGCGAGTGCGAGTAGCATAACCAATGCATCAAAACGCGCCAGCCCTACACCGCCAATCAGTGCAATCACCAATATAGTGGCGGCAAGCATGGTTAAACCGTCGCGGCGCAGCGCTAGCGGTTGCACTCGCATCGGCATGATCATCGCGCACAGGCCTAAAATCAGCAGAATGTTACCAATGTTACTGCCGACCACGTTACCCACCGCAATATCAGGGCTTTGGTTAAGCGCCGCGTCCACAGAAACGGCAAGTTCTGGCGATGAGGTACCAAATCCGACAATTACTAAGCCACTCAATAATGGCGATACATTCAGACGTTTGGCCGCACCCAACGCACCTTTAATAAGAATTTCACCGCCGAAGGTCAACAGCACAACACCCACGGATATCCATAGCAAATCAGTCCACATAAGCGCCTCCGCGCGGTTTAACGAATATTTTTCCAGCCTCTACATGCCCCATACTATAGCCGACATGCAGTTTGTAATGGTCTTGAGTGAAGCGCCCGACCGGGAACCCCTTAGGTGGCGCGATGGCTGTTACCCGGCAATCACGCGGCGGGTGGTCGATAAAGTCTATCGCTTGGTTATAAATGGCCGAACGCCGCACCACCGCCTCGAATAACTGTGGATGGTCGTCGAATAAACGCCGCATAAATTGTGGAATTTGGCGTTCTACTTTGCGAAATCCGCGTGGATTGGAGAGCACTACGGTAATATCGCGCGCGCCCATTTCATAAGCTTTCAATACCGGAATCGAGTCAGCTAAGCCACCATCGGTCATGGCGCGTCCATCTAGTAATGGAAAATCTCGGTACACCAATGGAATGGCGCAGGAGGCCGGAAACACTTGATGCAAATTGTCGGCATTCACTTGGGTATACAGCGCTTGGCCGGTGGCCACCTCAGTGGTGACCACGTACAGCGGGCACTGGCCCTCAAGGTAGCGCGTGACTGAAAGTGGTACATCATTAAACGATTGGTGCCAGAGCCAGCTCACATCCGCAAAATGCCCACCTTTTAGGTAGCGTCGCCAGTTGAGGAAATCCTCGGTGCCGGCGTGCTCAAACAAAATACGCCGACTGCGGCCGTGATCGCCGGCTAAGTAACCGATTAGGTTAGTGGAACCTGCGGAAACGCCTAGGGCAAACTGAAACGGGTTGTAGTCGTGCTCAATAAAGCAATCAAGTACACCAGCGGCGAAGATGCCGCGCATAGCGCCCCCTTCAACAACAAGGGCGCGGGTTGGGGCTGCATCAGGCATTCAGGGCTCGATACACAAGTTCTTGTAAAATGGTCAGGCCATTATACTGGAACAGCCAAATGAGTGCGCCAAGATTCACGCACACACATAACCAAAATTCGATGCGGAACGCGGCTTTTTGGGTTTTATGCCGAAACAGGTGGCGCGCTATTAAGGCGCCAGGCCAGCCACCGACCAACGCGGTGGTTAGTAAGCTGGCCTCACTATGGCGCTGATCGCCGCGCATGGCGGCACGCTTGTCGAGCCCAAACGCCACAAACGAGATCAGGCTGAAGACAAAATAGACGGCAAATACCGAGCGCGGTAAGTCGGCGAATGATATGCCAATAATAATAGCTGCAAAAAACAGTGCGGCGACCAATACACTGAGCCACAGATTAAGACGCATATTGCTGGTATTCCTGTAGTGGGCGTTTGCATCAGCGCAATAGCTGACAGCATAAACGATCGAAAAATTAGGCACAATAAGACAAGATGACATGGGAATTTTGTGAGAGAAAGAGCGTCATAGGTAAAGTAAGGTAAAGCTCACCATAACTAATACTACAAAATATGAGGCAACTATGAACACCAAGGGTTTGTTAGATCAGTTAATGCAGCAAGGCAGCCAGCTGTTTGGCGGCGGCTCGCAAAGTCAGCAGCAAGGTCAGTCAGGGAAATCTGCCGGCGGGTTCATGAATAGCTTTGGCGGTGGCGCGGTTACCGGCGGCGCACTTGGTTTGCTATTAGGTAGCAAAAAGGGCCGCAAAATAGGTGGCAAAGTGCTGACTTATGGCGGCTTAGCGGCGCTTGGCGTGATTGCTTATAAGGCTTACAACAATTATCAGCAGAAACAAACGGCAGGTGGCAGTACCTATCATGAACCACAAACTATTGATCGGTTACCGCCAGCCCAGGCAGAAACCCATAGTCATGCCATTTTAACCGCGTTGATTGGCGCCGCTAAGGCAGATGGTCATATCGATGCGCGCGAGCAGCAGCTGATTGATGAGGAGTTGGCAAAGTTGGGCGGTGATGCAAGCACGCAGCAGTGGCTGCATGCAGAACTCGCTAAGCCACTAGACCCTGCCGATGTTGCACGGGCTGCGAAGAGTACCGAGATGGCTGCTGAAATGTATTTAGCCAGTGTGTTTGCTGTCGACGCACAAAATTTTATGGAGCGTTCTTATTTGCAGGAACTGGCACGCCAACTTCGGCTTGATCCGGCTTTACAAGAAGAGCTTGATCAACAGGCGCAGCAGGCTTTGCAAAGCGCTTAGTTAGGGCTCGCATCGACCCTTTGAAAGGTCAGTGTTTGGCCGGTCGCAAGGCTCAACAAGTGCAGTGTGTTGCCCGCAATAAAATAACGGTCCGCGGCTTGGAGGGCGTTTAATAGCTCTTGCTCTAAGCCGTCATCGTTTAAGCATGCCATTTTAGTGCTGGCCAAGGCGCCTAAGGTTAATTGGCCACGATTGGAAATTTTATACTCACCAGCAAACCGGTTACAGCCGCTAAAACCGGCAACTTGCCCGGCGGCGGTAAAATGAATGGCGACCGGGCGTTGTGCTTGTTCAGCGGTATTTGCACGAAGGGCACCACCATTTACTCGCAGCAGCTGCCAGGTATTGGCGAGGGTTGTGAGGGTGGTGTCTAGTGATGGTGCTTGATGCAACACGTAGGCGTTCGCCAGTTCACCTTGAATTGGATTGCCCTGCATATCTCGCTGGCGCAATTGCCCCTCGGCAACTTGGAAGATAGCTGCGCCAGTGTCTAGGTTATCGAGCTTAATTAAGCGGCCATTCTGTTGCCAACTGAAACTTCCGGAACCAATGAAACTGGTGCCCATTTTACCCACATAGGTTTGTTGCAGCTGGTAGGTTTGCTCCGCAAGGGTAAGTTCGGTAAAAATACCGGCGCAATCGGCACAGGGCAATAATCCTGAGTAATAACCTTGCCAATCTAAGCTGGTACGGCTGCTATGGGTATCGGGTACGGGACTTTCGTTAACCGACGGCGTAGGTGGGCTCGCGCATCCCGATATTGCCCAAGCAGCGGTCATGGCAAGCGCATATCGACGCCATTGTGAACGAATGCTTGGGATTATTGGTAATCTGGACACGCGTATACTCCTTTCTAGCTGGCGCTTAAAATTCGTCGCCAACCATCATTTCAACTTCAAAATCGTCGGCCGTTTCGGAAACCGCATACACGATTGCGGCAAGCTCCTCGGCCGCCAAATCGGCGGGAACCTTAGCGGCAAATACCACATAAGAGCCACCGTTAATTGTCATGATCTGCCAGTTGCCCATAATTTGATCAAAGTTACGCTGTAATAGTTGATTAGCTAGGGTAACGGGCAGTACTGTCGGCACTTCATAAGCGACCGACCACACTTCACGAACTTCCAAGGCGTCGCCAAGCGCGTAAGTTTGTGAATTGGTCCACACGAGTTGGCTACGCCCTTCATCACTGTATTCAATGAGAATCCGGTAATCACCATCTTGATCAATTTCGTACTTTAGCGCTGCTTCTTGTAATGCAGTAGCAACCCGTACGTCTGCCGTCGGCGTCGTATTTTGTTGCAGTAAAGCCGCCGCGCCAAAACTCGGTAGGCTTAAACTGGTAGCCAGTGCTAATGCGCTCAGAAGGTTGCGCGCACGGGCCGCAGATGAGTGAGTGACAACTTCCTTGGATACGGTCATAGTTGCTTCCATGTATGGCATGATAAAGGCTAAGCATAGGGCTGCTGACAGGCCTTATGCAAGCATTTCTCTCGTATAGTTTGACGTTTATCAATCACCGGTTAATTAGCGTAATTGGCGCTGCAGTTTCCTTACTTCATCGGCTAACCGTTCGTCCTCACTCGCGTCAACTAATGCGACCAGCTCTCGAGCCTGTTCCACTTGGTCGGTGGCAACATGTAACTGCGCCAGCCTGACGCGCGCCCAATCTATTGGTGGTAACTGGTCGTTATCACCGCGTTGAGTCATAAACTCACGTAGCGCTGCTTTGCCATCGGCGAGGGCTAAACCACTAATTTGCGCGGTTCGCCCAATCTGATATAGCGACTGTAAGCGCGCAGTTTCGCTCGCTGGGGTGAGTGCTGGTTGCTGTGAGCCTAAAGTGAACAGTTCCAGTGCTTGCTCCGCTTGCTCTTGTTGCTGGGCATGCAATCCGGCAACGAAATAAAAATCCGGAATGCCCGCAAAGGTCACTAAGGATTCCTCCAGCAGTTGCTCAAAAGCTTCCATTTGCTCGTTCGCACGATAGTAATCAAGGCGCTTGAAGGTACCCTCACGTTTGTCAATCGTCATCAGCTTATCAATCAGGCGATTAGCTTCTTCCATATCACCACCGGCAATTCCCGGCGCTACCGTGTAGAAGGTAATCAGGCCTGCCAAATACTTAGGGTTTTGCGGGGCTAGCGCAACGGCTTGCTGCATTGAAGCCTTGGCTTTTTTGGCATAACTAAGCGCTGAGAAAATACTGTCCGAGGCTTGCGCACCCATCACCGACCCGCGGATATAGTGGGCTTCCGGGTGCGTGGGGTATTTCACCACCAAGGCCTCAACTAGTGTTTCCGCTTTGTCTAGTTCACCGGCGTTTAAGGCCGTATTAATGGCTTGCGTATCATTCTCAGGCAGACTGGCAACAGTCGCATGGCTCGCCACTGATAGCGTCATAAATATCAGTCCGACGATGGTTAATTTTTTCAACATCCAATTCATGGTTGAGCAGTTCCTTGTACGCGCTTAGTGCGCAGTTGGGTATAGCGTTTGGTGGCCCAAAAGATGGCAAAAGTTCCAATAACACCGGGTAAAATCCAAGATAACAATTGCCATTGTCCCAGAAAACTTAGCCAATGGCGTGCGCCAAAGGCAAAAAATGCGGTATAGACGGCAATACCTGAACCCAGCGTGGCGCTAATATGCTCAATCAGCCAACGCTTCGGCGCTGGTGAGCGTTGCCACGCGAAACCTAACATCTGTAAGCCATTCACGGTGCCAAGGCCGGCAAAAATGTAGTGCAAGATGAGGGTTTGCTGAGCGGCAAGGCTGGCCTTGATGGCGATCATGAGCACTACGAGCGCACAAGCTAGCAGGGTGATGGGGAGCCACAGATAACCAAAGCGGCGAAATACGGAGCTGTCGTGCTTGTGTTGTAGCACCAACATGGCTTGGCGCACACCGACGAACGTAAGCACCGATAACAGCAGCAGCAAGCTCCAAAACTCATAGATTTGCTGCAACATCACCGCGGGATTATTCGCCCGTGCTAGTAGCTCAGCTTTAAAATACCAGGGCGCACTCAGCACCATAACCGCCATTAAAATGCCCGAAGCCGATACCACGTACATGCTCCAAACATAGATTCTGCCGGCTTTTATGTGCATGACCCCACCTTTGCGACTTGCAATGGGCAGCCAAAACACCACCAGCGCCACAACGCCTAGCACTATGTGTAAGTACAACATGGTTTGATGAATGCATAACATGATGTGCGCTCCTTGCTGACAAAAAATGGAAGCTGCCAGCTCATGACCTAAGCTTAGGGGAGCGGCGCAGCCTGCGCAGGTGCCAAAGGTCACTTTGTAAAACATGACTTTCGGCCTATTGAGCTGGGGTGGAAGCTTGCGCATACTGCCAGCAAGTTGCTCAGGATACCCATGAAAAAACTAGCCAAACTGCTGACAATTGAGGTGCTCTCGGCGTTACTGACCATTGTGTTAGTGGCGGCTACGAGTTTGTACTTTATGGCGGTCGGGGTGCAACATCAGCCACTGCCTATGGTGTTTATTGCTGCGCTACTGATGCTGACCTTTGCCGGGTTATTTCTTTTTGCGACTCGCGACCAGCCATTTCGGCATGAGCCGCGCACCCGCTTGGTTTTGGTCGGGCTGCAGTTGGTGGTGATTATCGCTATCTACTTCATTGTGCCATTCACTTATGTCGCAATTTTCGGCACCATTTGGTCGGCGCAACTTCCCTATTTCATGTCAACTAAGCGGGCGTTTTTGCTCTCACCCTTATTCGCATTGCCAATTTGGATAGCCTTTGGTTGGCACTGGGGCGTACCCAATAGTTGGGTTTCAGCCATTTTATTTTGGACATTTAACTTATTCGCCACTATGACGATGGCGACCCAGCTGCGAGAAGCACGCGCCCGCCAGCAAGTTGAGCAAACCAATCGGGAACTCAAAGCCACTCAAGCTTTGCTTACCGCAGCGACGGAGCAAGCGGAGCGCACCCGCATTGCACGTAATATTCATGACTTATTGGGCCATCATTTAACCGCGTTAACCATTCACTTACAGGTGGCGAGCCGCAAAACCAGTGGTGATGCCAAGCAAGCAGTAGATCGCAGCCATGCCATTGCGAAATTACTGCTGGCGGATGTGCGTGAGGCAGTCAGTGACCTGCGCGATGCTGACCACATAGATATTCAACAAGCACTGCAGGCGTTAGCGCTGGATTCGCCTCATGTGCAGGTTCAAGTAAGTTGCGATGCCGCCTTGCAATTGAATGATATTCAAGTCGCGCAGGCCATATTGCGCTGTGCTCAGGAATCAATTACCAACGCGCTGCGCCATGGTCGCGCGAGTCTTATCAATATCGAGTTGAGTCAAACGCCACAGCAATGGCAGTTGGTGGTGCAGGACAACGGCAAGGTAGCCAATGAGTGGCAACCGGGCAATGGTTTGAAAGGTATGCAAGAACGGGCGCGACTTATTACCGCGCAGTTGTGTTGGCAGGCCAACGATAATGGCTTTCGGACCACCTTAAAAATACCTCGTTCGGAGGCCACGTGATCCGCGTTTATTTAGTTGATGACCAAACCCTGGTCAGGCAGGGGGTGAGCAGCTTATTGGCGTTGTCTAACAATATTCAGGTGGTAGGCGAGGCTAGTTCCGGTGCACAGGCGCTTACTGATATTGGCAATCAACAACCCGATGTGGTGCTGATGGATATTCGTATGCCGGGCATGAGTGGTATTGATACCTTGCAGCAATTGCGGGCGGCGGGCCAGACTGTGCCAGTGATGATGCTGACCACCTTTGATGATCACCGGTCGGTGTTAGACGCTTTGCAACAAGGGGCGGCGGGCTACGTATTAAAAGATGTTGCGCTGGAAACCTTAGTGCAGGCCATTGAAACGGTGGCAATGGGTGGACGCTGGATCCAACCTGCCGTTACTGAGCGCATGCTACAGGGCTTGCAACAGGGCACTTTGCTGGAGCCGATCGGGCTAGAAAAGACTGAGGCCCTCTCTGATAAAGAACTGGCGGTACTGCGGTTAATGGCTAGTGGGCTGAGTAATCGAGAAATTGCCGAGGCATTGTTTAAATCCGAAGGCACCGTAAAAAACCAAGTTTCAACCATTATGGCGAAACTTGGTGTTCGTGATAGAACCAGAGCGGTACTGAAGGCCCTAGAAGCGGGCCTTATTTAGTACCGAGTGTTGCTACAGTTGGCTTTGTACCCACGCTTGCACACGGCGCTCAAGAATCGGTAGTGGTAACGCACCGCCACCTAGCACGGTATCGTGGAAGCCACGAATATCGAACTTGTCGCCTAGCGCTTGCTGCGCTTCTTCCCGCATCCGCAAAATTTCAATCATGCCGATTTTGTAAGAGGTTGCTTGCCCAGGCATGACAATGTAGCGGCGTACTTCTGAACGAACTGCACCCTCGGCAATCGGGCTGTTGGCGGTGAAATAATCCACGGCTTGTTGCTCAGTCCAGCCTTTGGCATGTAAGCCAGTATCAACCACTAAGCGAATAGCGCGCCAGATTTCCGTGGTTAAGCGGCCAAAATCTGAGTACGGACTTTGATAAGCGCCCATTTCTTTGGCTAACAATTCGGCATATAAGCCCCAGCCTTCGCTGTACACGGTAAAGCCAGCTTGCGTGCGGAATTCAGGCACTGATTCAAGTTCTTGGGCGATGGAGATCTGCATGTGGTGGCCAGGATTACCTTCATGGTAAGCAATGGCTTCCATTTCGTTTTTCGGCATCGCGCTCATATCGGACAAATGGGCATAATAAACCCCGGGGCGAGAACCATCAGGGGTGCCTGGGAAGTAATGCTGCGCGGCACCATCTTGCTCACGGAACGGTTCTACCCGTTTCACCACTAAGTCCGCTTTCGGCAGAATGCCAAAGAACTCTGGTAACTTTTCATTGATGTAATCCAAGTAGGCTTGCGAGTCATCAATATACATCTGCGCGCCTTCATCCGTATTCGGATAGAAGAATTGCTCGTCGGTGCGAATGAATTTGAAGAAGGCTTGCAGGTCGCCGTCAAAGCCAACTTGCTCACGAATGGCATTCATTTCGCCGGTGATGCGGGCGACTTCAGCCAACCCAATTTGGTGGATTTCGTCAGCGGTGAGGTCGGTGGTGGTCTGCGATTTCAAACGCATTTTATAAAAAGCATCACCATTGTCGAATTGGTGCACCCCGGTTGCCACATCGTTGGTATTGGCCATATCACTCTCAAGCCAGGCAATAAGCTGTTCATAGGCTGGCTTAAATTCAGTGTTAAGGGCTGTTGCAACAGCTTCAGTCAGTTGTTCTGCTTGCTCTGCAGTGATGGCGTTTTGCGCAACCAGTGCAGCAATTTTGCTTTTCGCATCGGCATAAATGCTGGAATCTTCACCATCGGTAAAAGGTGCGCCTTGAATTAAGCCCTGGGACTCTTTCAACACTTGCTCGTAGGCAAAGTATGGGGCGCGAACACCCTGTTCAACTTGTGCTTGCGCGCGCACTAAAAGTTGCTCAATCGCCGTGCCAACGCCACCAATACGACTCACGTAAGCTGCCATGTCCTCGGCGCTATCGACCCGATGGAAGTTGATTAAAATTTGCGGCAAGAAAGTATGGGCACCGCGCATTTGATCAAACACAAAATCCATGTGCGGGAATTCGGCAGCTGCTTTTGCTTGCTCGTATTGATACACCCAGACGTCGTACGAGGTTTTTGCTTCAGTATCTAGCAAGTCGTAATTAAATTGTGATTTGAGTTCATCAACTGAATTGGCTAGCCACGCCAGTTGACGTTCTTCCGCTTCGCGCGTCATGTCATCAATTTCGCCGTATCTGTCTTTGCGACCCAAAAAAGTGAGCGAAATTGGGCTTTGTTGTAGTTGTTGTTCGTATTTCTCATTAAACCACGCGTTCAAGCGTTCAGTTTCTGCTTGCACCGCTGCCGGATCGGCAGCGACTGGTGTTTGCATGGCGGTTGAAGTTGATTCTGGGGCTGGACTACAGGCGGCAAGGCCACCACCGGCCAAGACGGCCATCAGGCTAAAGGCAACGATTGAATAACGCATATTTGCATTCCTCTTGCTTATGGGGTTTGCTTGCAAGTCACGCAGATGGAACCCCGCTGGGTAAGATCAGTCCTACAATGTGAGCCACAACCTAGTGGTGCGTCAAGTAGGGCACTGCGATAAAAGGAGACAAAATGTTTCGGGCACTCAAACAATTAATACAGCAGCAAGCGCCAACAGTGGCGACCACACAAGCCACTGCGATGCATGGTTTAACGGAACTAGATGTCATGGCGGTTAGTTTAATGGTGGATTTAGCGATGGCGGACCATCAGTTAGATAACCGTGAGCAGCAGTTCATTACCGAGCACGTACAAACCGCTTATGAGTTGGATCTGGCAGCGGCTACTGAGGTGGTCAGCGCGGCAAAACTGCAAGCGCAAGACTCGCCGTCACTGCACGATTTCACGCAGCATTTGAAGCATTTGGGCGAGGACGAAAAGTTAGCCTTACTAGAGCAGTTATGGCGTACGGCCTATGCCGATGGCAAGTTAGATCCGCATGAGGAAGCCACCTTACGCAAGGTGGCTGATTTGCTCTATATCTCTCATGCGGAGTTTATTCAGACCAAGTTAGCTGTGGCGCCGCATTAGCGGCCCACGCGGAAGGCGCCGGCTGGGCCTGGGAACACCACTGGGCTTTCGAAGCCATCTTCACTCACGCTCGCCACGCCAAAGAAGTAGTTATCGATAACGACGTTGTCGAGGGTGAACTCACTGACATCACCCACATAGCGGCTAAATTGCCACTGTGGCTGGTCGGTGTAACGCCAGTAAATTTTATAGCCAACAGCACCGGTCACTTTTTCCCACTTCAGGGTGGTGCTTGGTTGCACTGCACCGGCAATAGTGACTTTATGAGGTGGTGCTGGCGCCCAAGCCATATTCGCCAGTGCTACTGCGTTTAGCGCTGTGAGTTTGGCGGCATAATCAAAATCTACGCCCTCAATCACATCACCATACTCAATGCCATTCTCCGTGCGTAAATCTTGGTGCTGACGATTATAGTTTTCGTTGGTTTCCATAATCCGTACGCCCGGATAACCCACATCGTTGAACGGGCGGTGATGTCCGCCACGACCAAAGCGGTCAAGTCGATAAACCACCATGGTATCTAGGTTTGGAATGTATAAATCGGCCATTTTATCGATGTAGCGCGCCACGTTACGAGTCGGCGAATCTACCTCACCGCCAGTGTAACGGCGGCGAGTGGCTTCATCTTGGCTCTCGTCCATACGCGTACCTTCGGCAAAAATTCGCGCCGTCGTGTTGTTGATGACGCCATTCACGCCTTCAATGTTGCCAATCATGTCATTATTGAGCACCGCTTCAATAAACCAGCCATCTTTGACGGCCTGTTGCGCCATAATCCGGCCACCGAATAAGCCTTGCTCTTCGCCCGCCAGCGCAGCATACACAACACTGCCGTCAAATTCGTACTGACTCAGTACCCGCGCCGCTTCAAGGGTGCCGGCAACGCCAGAGGCGTTATCGTTCGCGCCAGGCGCATCCGAGGTGTAATCCATCACATCGCTCACGCGCGAATCGATGTCACCGGACATCACCACGTAACGGTTTGGATCGGTCTTACCACGTTGTACGGCAATCACGCTCACCACTTCCACCGGCTCCGGGATGCGAGTTTCGCCGCTAATCACTTCGCGTTGGTAATAGACTTCTAAACAGCCGCCACAAGCCGCTGAAATACGATCAAACTCGGCCTTAATCCAGCGCCGAGCCGCACCAATCCCACGGGTATCTGACTCGGTTTCTGATAACGTATGACGAGTACCAAAACTCACCAGTTTTTGAATATCACGTTCAATATTGGCAGCGCTTACCGCACTCACAATGTCATGCACTTTGGCTTGTTGAGCAGCATCTGGTTGGGCTGCATCTGACTCTGTTTGAGCCGCGGCACCTAGGCTAAATGTGCTGGCAAGTGCAAGCGCCGGTAGGAGGAGCTTGCGCGATAATTTCGGTTGCAACTTCATGTAGATTCCTCGTGCGGTTAAGGGGGGTGATCATGGTCACTGAAATGTCATGCGAATGTGCTATCATCCGCGCACTGACACAGTTTGCAAATTGGACCTTGGTATGCACTACAAAAAAACGTTCAAAACGACCCTATTTGCGTTAAGCAGCCTCACTTTAGCCAGTTGTATGAGTACACCTGCTGAATCAACAGCGGCAACGCCTATACCGGCCACAACAACTTCCACCGCGCCAAATATTGTCTACATGATTGGCGATGGCATGGGGTTCGAATACATTAGTGCATACCGTTATGCCATGAGTACGCGTGGCGCTGGCGAATTGACCACAACGCCCTTTGATGAATTGTTACGCGGCGCAGCTACCACCTACCCAGATGACGATACTTGGGTAACAGACTCCGCCGCTGGTGCTACAGCACTTGCCACTGGTGTAAAAAGCTACAACGGCGCGATTGGTATTGATGCCGAGCGCCACCCGCAACAGACGCTAATGGAAAAAGCGCGCGCAGCGGGTTGGTTAACCGGTGCAGTGTCAACCTCGCAAGTGACCCACGCAACGCCGGCCTCGTTTTTTACCCATCACCCGTCGCGCAACATGTACAACGCCATTGCTGATTCACTGGCCGAACCGATTGCGCCGGGACAATGGTCGTTCGATGTGTTGCTAGGTGGTGGTTATGACCACTTTCAGCGCGACGATGTAAAACATTTAGATACCCTTGCCGCTGCCGGTATGGCGATTGCGACCGACTTTGAAGAGCTCGCAGCATTACAACAAACGCCCGCGTTGGCAGTGCTGGCGCCACTTGGGTTACCCCATGCTATTGATGCTGAACCGCGGTTAGCCACCTTAACCGATAAAGCCTTGCAATTACTCACCCAAGCTCAGCAGCAACGTGCTACTGGCAAGCCATTTGCGTTAATGATTGAAGGCAGCCAAATTGACTGGTGTGGGCATGCAAACGATATCGCTTGTGCGGTGCATGAAATGGCTGATTTCGCGGCGGCGATTGAGGTGGTGCTTGCTTACCAAGAAGAGCATCCAAACACCTTATTGGTGATCACTGCAGATCATTCTACCGGCGGTTTAGCCCTTGGTCGTGACGGCGTCTATGAGTGGTTGTCGGAGCGGGTCATGCAAATCAACGCCTCTATTTACCAAATGACGGCAGATTTGCTGCAGTTGCCAGTGATTGAATGGCGCAGCTATTTAGAACCACAATTGAACCTACCGCTTACCGAAGCCCATTGGCAGAAAATTATGGCCGCTGCCGATATTCTAGATTTAGAGGCGCGTGAAGAGGCATTAAATGAGGCCTTGGTGTACGCAACTGCCGATTTAACCGGTACCGGCTGGACGACCGGCGGGCATACGGCGGTTGACGTGCCGGTGATGGCAGCAGGCCCATATGCCGAGCAATTCCGCGGCTATATGGACCACACTGAGGTTGCGAAAGCCTTATTACAGCTGGTGCCTTAAGGTTTTTGCTCTAGCGTAAGTACGCCGTCGCCAAGTGGTGATTGATCATCATTGGCGACCACGGCGGACGCATGAATGATAGGCTCACCACTGACGCTGGCGGGCGCTTGCCACAGCAGTTGCCAGCGCGCACTGCCATTTTGTAGCGGTTGCGGCGCGCGATGGGTGAGATATTGAATCCCTGCTTGGGTGGTCACTTGTAACGCGCTATCGTCTGCCACAATGAACTGCCCAAACGCTTTACCGTCTGCCTGACGGAGGCTCAATTGTACTCCCGCAACCACAGCTTCACTGTTACCGATCAACACCTCCAACGGATAACGTTGGCCAGCCTCTAATTGTGCTGGCCAACCGCTAATGGTGAGTGCCCCAGTGGGTGCTCCGGCATAATGGCATTGCCCGCAGTTTTGCTCATTAAAGCCGCCGGTGTGCGCCGCTGGCGCCCCTTCAGGGTAAGCCAGCACGCTAACACTCGCGACGGCGGTGGTGAGCACCGCGCTGAAGATCACCAAACCAGTTCGCATAGGTTACTCGCTGTCAGTTAGGATAGCTTGCCCGACTGTGTTGGCATCAGAGCCAAACCAAATGCTATTGGTATTGGCATCGTAATACATGTGGCGGATGCTACCGCCACCGCTCGGAATTTCGACATTCGCCACGTAAGCATTGGAGGCTGGATCGAAACCCACTAACCGGTTCGGCTGCACGCTGGTTTCTACAAACCATAACCGACCTTCGCTGTCCGCAGCCATACCATAGGGACGCGAATCTTTAGCGCTTGGCGCACGCCATTCGCTTACTTCTTCGTCATTCGGGTTGTAGCGGCCTAAGTAACCATCTGCATAGTCGACATACCAGACCATACCATCGGCGGTAACCGCCAATCGCCGCGGACGCGCACTCTCACGCGGTAATTCAATTTCCACTAATTCACCGTCACTTACCGTGGCTAGCTTATGGGTGCCGAACAAGGTGGCCCAGGGTTGGTCGTTGTGCACCACTAACCCATAAGGCCGCGCATATTGGGTGGGCACGTCGTACATGGTGAATTGTTCTGAGTCTGGATTAAATAAACCAATTCGGTTACCACCTTGTTCGGTGAACCAAATATGGCCGTCGCTATTAAAATCCATCGTGTGCACGTCGCGACGGCCATCACCCGGTGGGGCATATTGGGTAATGGCGTAGGTGTCAGGATTAATCAGGCCAATGTGAGCTTTCAAATTGCCTGCGTACCAAGCACCACGTTCATCGGCAATCACCGTATGTGGGCCGGCCCCTTCGGGTAAGTCAATTTTAGTAAATTGCTGAGCCTGAGGATCGAAAATAGCAGCATAATGACTGCGTTGGCCCACAAACCACACGGTGCCATCGGGCATTGCCCAAGGGTCGCGCGGGCGCGATTGCTCCCATGGCACCTGCCATTCTTTTATTTCTACGCTGATATTGGCTTGCGCAGTAGCCGGTGCCAGCCACAAGCTGCCGATAGCCGCGGCTACCATTGAATAGGTGCTGTAACGAGATGTTGATTGCAACATAGGTCGCTCCCAATTTATGCTGAGATAATGATAGTTACTAAACTATAGTGAACTTAACGACTACTTGGTTCACTTTTTACCCAATTTTGAGGCTTCGATGGAACTCTTTATTGCCGTACTGTTTTTTGCCTTTTCCACCACGGTCACGCCCGGGCCCAATAACATTATGATCATGTCGTCTGGGGTGAACTACGGTATTCGCGCCAGCATGCCGCATTTTCTCGGTATTTGTCTGGGCTTTCCGTTTATGGTGCTACTGGTTGGGCTTGGCTTTGGCGTTGTATTCGAGCGTTTTCCGCACCTTCATCAACTGATTAAGGTATTAGGCGTACTGTATTTGTTGTGGTTGGCTTGGCGCATTGGTACTGCTGAACCCAAAGCAATTGAGAAAGGCGAGCACAAACCCTTTAGCTTTTTACAGGCGGCGTTATTTCAATGGGTGAACGGTAAAGCTTGGGTGATGGCATCAGGTGCTATCGCCACCTTTACGCGGGTCGATGCCAGCGCCTGGTGGCAAGTACTTAGTATCAGTGGCGCCTTTTTACTGGTCGCGTTCCCTTGCGTGGGAGTGTGGTTAGTTTTCGGCTCGGTGTTGCGTAAAGTGCTGACGCGGCCATTTTGGCAGCGCTTATTCAATATTGCGATGGCGCTGCTACTGGTGCTGTCAATGGTGCCGGTGCTGGCCGACTTGTGGCAGTTTTATTTAACGCCGAGCTCGTAATGCTGAGCAGTGGCTATGGTGTCACCAGCTGCCAACGGCTGGGTGCGCCGGTAATAAAACCTTGCATATAATCAACCTGTAGCGCCGCAATTTTGCGGCGCACCTCATCTACTTCTACGCCCACCACACAGGTCTCAAGGCCTTGTAATTGAGCGAGCCGCACCGCGGTTGCGACCAGTTCAGCATCGAGCTTATCAATCAGCATGTCTTGCACCCAAAAGCGATTCACTTTCACTTGCTGGATTGGCAGTTGGCGTAACAAATTAAAAGAATTAAACCCACTGCCATAGCCATCGAGAACCGTTACAACGCCCAATTTATTCAGGGTTTGGAAGGTTTTGTGGCAGATATCAAAATAGTGGCTGAGGTCAGTTTCGGCCACTTCAAGTGCAAGCTGTGCTGGCCGCACTTGGTGCGTAATTAAGAGTTGTTCTAACCACATCACAAAGTCTGGGTCTTGCAAGGTGCTGGGATGGATATTGACGTGGCAGCGGGCCAGTCGTGCGCGCTCAGCAGGATGTTCGCCAAGAGTTTGCAATACCCGTTGCAGTAACCATTTATCGATCCGAGACGTCATCCCGGTCCGCTCCGCAGTCGGCAAAAACTGCGCCGGGGAGGCAAGCGTGCCATCACTGCGTGGTAACCGCAGCAACACTTCGTAATAATGCAAATCGTCGTCACGCAGCGCGACAATAGGTTGTTGGTAAAGTTGCCAACGGTCATAAGTCATGGCGCTGTTCAATTGCGTACGCCAATCCTCATCCGACCGGCTTAATAAGCGGCGCTGATCATCGACACTAAAACTGTGAATACTGAACTCGCCTTGCTGACGCGCCAGACGCACCGCATGTTGGGCTTGGCGAAGTAAAGTTTCAACCCCAAAGGTATCGGGTTGCGCTTGGCAGATGCCGATTTGGCAGCTCACGCTAAAAGTTCGGCCTTGCCAGTTATACCGAAATTCTCGAATTTGTTGTTGCAGCCTAAATGCGAGTGCGTAAGCGGCTTGTTCGTCATCGAATATCACCGCGCCCAGTTGCTGATGATCAAGTCGGCCGAGTCGCGTTTGAGCGTTGACTAATTGACGTAAACTTAGCGCCAGTTGTAATAGCAACTGATCAGTGACATCGGTTGAGGTTTGCTGCTGAATTCGCTCGAGTTCGTTGAGTTCAATCACCAACAAACTGAGTTTCTGTCTTTGCTGTAATGGCTTTTCGGCGCTCCGCAGCAGTGCTCGTTGGTTTAGCAGGCCGGTAATCCGATCATGTTGGGTTAAAAAATCCAGATGAATTTCTGCTTCTATACGCTTGGTAACATCGGTGCAGCGGCCGCCAATGCCGCGTTCATCGGGTAGCATAAAGAGCCGAAGGTCGAGCCAAATTTGACTGCCATCACGGCGTTTAATAGCGACGATATGTTGCCATTGCTGGCCTTGCTTTAGCTGGCTCAGAATTAAGTCAAAACGGCCTTCATGCTCACCTAGTAAGCTGGTCATGGCGGGCATAAATTGCATTAGCTCTCGCCGTGAGCGCGCTTTTAAGATGCTCAGTAAGGGCGGATTGACGCTCTGCCATTGCCCTTGAGTATCGGCACGAAACCAGCCCTCACCGCTTTCTTTAAATAGCCGTTGCAGTTGCTGGCGAAGTTGTCTGGCGCGCTGGCGAAGGCCTCGCCAGCGTCGCCAGAGGCGTTGGCCGCGTTGCAATTCGAGCACGCTCACAATGAGCATCAGGCCGCCAGCCGCAGCGGCATAAATTTTGACCCCGGGCCAACCGCTCCACCAGGCACTGTAGGCTGGATGATTGAGTAGCATCAGGCTGCACCAGGTAAGCGCCCAGCCACTCAAGAGAATAATGCGGGTGTAATTCCAATGTTGGCGCGCACCTAGCCATTGCGATACCACACTAGCAACCCCCAGGGTGACTGTGCTCCACCACAGTAAGGTGGTCGATAGTGACGGCGGCAACCAAATGCTGATGGCACTGATTAGGAGTAAAGCCAGCGTCATTCCACGTGCGACCTGCTGATCGAGCGCACGTCCCCGGCGTTGTTTGATCCAAGCCGCCCATAGCCACGCCAGTGCGGTGAGCAAAGCGAGTTGGACGGGGGCTAACCACAGCAGCGCCTGCGCCGGATAATGTGGGAGCAGATAGCGAGTGAATACCCCGGTATGTAAGCTAATCGACAGTGCGAATAGTAAGCTAGCGGTCGCAAAGCTAGCGAGCACGCTATCTTGGCTGCGCCAGGCCCATAAGCCTGCAGCCAGGCTCAGCATCAGCAACACGCCAAGCACAATGCCTTGGGCGATGTCGTAGGTTTGTTGTTGGAGCCAGAATGCATCGTGTTTAAACAAGGTAATTTGCGGAACTTGCTGACCGTGAGAGCCGAGTCGCAGATACAGTGTATGTATTTCACGATTAGGGATTTGTAAATGCAACACCGGCTGTTCAGAAGCAATATGGCGTGCTGTTAATGGTGTTTGTAGTTGGTAATTGTGTTGCAACACCAGTCGATTGTTGGCATCGAGTAGGTACAAGCTGACATCGCTGACAAATAGGTCATTAATGTGCAATACATAGTCTTGCTGTGGCGAGTTGCGTTGAAACAGTTGTACTCGAGCCCATAGCTCGCGCTCATCAGGTTGTTGCAGCAGTTGCTGCAACTCGTCAGTGGCATACCAGTTTTCTTGCTGACGTTGAGCGGCCAGTAAATCCCAGCTTACTTGGGGTGCAGCCAGCTGATAGCCCAACTGCGAATTAAGTTGCAGTTGCTCGGTGTCTGCACTCAACGACACCAGCGTCAGCGGCTTAGCCATCGCGGTGCTAGTAAACACAGTCATTATGACGAAAAAAGCTGCAACAAAAGGCGTTGCCAATTCGAGCAGCCGATCAAATTGTCTTTGCATATTAAGACATTAGACTGACTTCGGCACCGCTGTCCAGATAACTTGTAATGGCAGCTAAAAATTCAAAGCCATAACGGTCAAGCTTGGTTTGCCCGACGCCACTAATGCTAAGAAGTTGTTCGGCGGTGGTAGGGTAGCGCTGTGCCATTTCAACTAAAGTGCTGTCGTTGAATACCACAAAAGGCGGAACCTCGGCAGCGTCGGCAATACTTTTACGCAGCACGCGCAACCGCCGGAATAACACTTTGTCATAGTCGCCACGGTCGGCGACCCGGGTTTTGCCGGTCACCTGTAAGCGCGGTTGCGCCAGCTGCAGCGCCACTTCACCTTTTAACACCGGGCGCGCCGCCGCGGTAAGCTCAAGTGCCGCGAAGCGTTGAATATTCTGAATCAACAACCCCCGATGAATCAGCTGGCGCAGCACCGACTGCCAGTATTCATGGCTATGCTCAGCGCCAATTCCAAACGTAGAGAGTTGATCGTGGCCCAGCTCTAGCAAGCGTTGCGACTGACTGCCGCGCAACACATCAATGACATGGTTCATGCCAAACTGCTGTTGCACGCGATACACACAGGACAGCGCCTTTTGGGCATCCGTGGTGCCGTCGTATTGTTGTGGTGGATTCAGGCACATATCGCAGTTGCCGCAGGCTTGTTCGCGGTATTCGTTAAAGTAGTTCAAAAGCACCAAACGGCGGCAGGTTTGTGCTTCGGCCATGGCTTGCATGGCGTGAAATTTTTGCTGTTCAATGCGGCGTCGATCTTGGTCTTGCTGCTCATCGATCATACGCTTCACCCAGTTGGCATCAGCGGGGTCGTAAAGTAAAACGGCTTCAGCGGGTAAGCCGTCGCGGCCGGCGCGGCCAGTTTCCTGATAATAAGCCTCGACACTGCGTGGCACATCAAAATGCACCACAAAGCGCACGTTTGGCTTGTTAATCCCCATCCCAAACGCGACGGTGGCAACCACCACATCAATATCATCGCGCACGAAGCCACGTAAGGTAGCTTCCCGCACATGGTGCTCTAAGCCCGCATGGTAGGGGGCAGCGCGCAAACCATCGGCTTGCAAGCGTTCAGCGAGCTCTTCCACGCGTTTGCGACTGGAGCAATAGACAATGCCTGAGGCACCGCGTTGGCGTTTGACATAGTCCCGCAGTTGCTTTTGCGGTTTGAATTTTTCTTCCACCAAGTAGCGAATATTGGGCCGGTCGAATGAGCCTCTGTAGACGAGTGGTTCGCGCAATTGTAACCGGGCTTGAATATCGGCTTGAGTGGCGGCATCTGCGGTGGCCGTGAGCGCCATCATGGGTGCCTGTGGCAGCGCCTCGCGCAGTTGCAACAATTGCCCATATTCGGGGCGGAAATCATGACCCCACTGGGAAATACAATGGGCTTCGTCAATCGCAATCAGATCAACCGGCAAGCTTTGTAATTGTTGCAAGAAAAACGGCATAAGTGCGCGTTCAGGGCTGACATATAAGAGCTTCACTTGCTGTTGTTGCAATGCTTGTAATAATTGCTGGCTTTGTTCAGGTGCCAGTCCGCCATGCCAAGCAGCCGCAGGCACGCCCATGGCTTGCAGCGCTTCGACCTGATCTTGCATCAGGCTAATGAGCGGGGAAATGACCAGCGTAAGCCCATCGGTTAGTAATGCCGGCAACTGATAACACAAGGATTTACCGCCGCCGGTGGGCATCAGTACCATGCTATCGCGTTGTTGTTGAGCAGCTGCAATGACTTCCGCTTGGCCCTCGCGCAGCGTCTTGAAGCCGAAGGTTTCGGCAAGGATTTTTGACAGCGCTGTGGGTAGGGGTGCGGACATCTCGACTCGGGTCTCATTGACTTCAATTGGGTGCAGGCTCTATTGTATGCATCCCTGTCCCGAAGCACCACCGCCATGACCAAATTTCCGATATTTTCGGGCTCCAATGAGGCGGTTTGCTGACATCTTGTTGCTAACCATAATCCACAAGGATTGTTGTCATGACCGATGAAGCCGTACGCGCCCGCCAAGGTGTATTCTTTGCGATTGCTGCTTACACCATGTGGGGTATTGCGCCCGTCTATTTCAAACTACTCACTCATGTACCTGCACTCGAGATTCTTGCCCATCGCATTATCTGGGCGTTCTTGATTGTGTTGGTGTTGATGGCTGGCTTAGGTCGTCTCAATCGTATTTTGCCGGTGTTGCGTAATCCGTCGCACATGCTGCGACTGGTGTTGGCGACTTTGCTATTAGGCGGTAACTGGTGGCTGTTCATTTGGGCTGTGAATAACAATCATATTTTGGATGCCAGTTTGGGCTACTACATTAACCCGCTGCTGAACGTCGCGATTGGTATGTTGTTCTTCGGCGAAAGAATGCGGCGTATGCAATTGGTGGCCATAGCGCTGGCAGTCACTGGGGTGCTTATTCAGATCGTATCTTTTGGTTCGGTGCCTTGGGTAGCGCTTATTCTGGCGTTTAGCTTTGCGATTTATGGCGCTATTCGCAAACGCTTGCCAGTCGATTCTATTACCGGGTTATGGTTAGAAACCTTAATTCTGTTGCCGGCGGTACTGGTGTATATGCTGGGTTTTGCCGAGTCGACCAGTAGCAATTTAATGCTTAATAGTTGGAGCTTAAATGCGTTGTTGGTGGCGGCAGGAGTGGTAACGACCGTGCCACTTTTATGTTTCACCGCGGCAGCACAGCGTATTCGCTATTCTACCTTAGGGTTCTTCCAATACATTGGCCCCAGCCTGATGTTTATTCTAGCGGTGCTGGTGTACGACGAGCCATTAGCGGCGGATAAGCTGGTAACCTTCGTGATCATCTGGACCGCGCTGGCTATTTACAGCGTCGATTCGCTTATTCATCAGCAGCGCCAACGTCGGCTGAGTCCAACTTAAGCTGCAGTTTAGCGGGCCGCGAGAGTTGTTTTAACTGATATTCGCGGCGCGCGGCAGCGGCACGATCGGCACAGGTTTCTTGATAAAATAATTGCAACGGACGGCGGCTACGGGTGTAGCGCGCCGCCTTTCGGTCATCACAGTTGTGCTCGTGTAAGCGCCGTTCGACATCGGTGGTAATGCCAGTGTACAAGGTATCATCGGCACACTGCAACACGTACACAAACCACGCCATTAATAAATCGGCTCCAAGCGCGCATAGGCCACCACCAACCATTTGCTCCCCAGCTCATCGAAATTAACCTGAATTCGGCTTTGCGCGCCACTACCTTCGTAATTTAAGACGGTGCCGTCACCAAATTTTACATGGCGTACGCGCTGCCCGAGTGAGAAGCCACTCTCGACGAAAGTTTCATGGCTGGCGCCACTATGGAAACGCCCCCGCGCTTGGGTATCCGCCCACTCAACTTGTTGCTGCATACGTACATGGTGCAGATACTCGGAAGGGATTTCGCCAATAAATCGGGAGATCTTGTGGAACATCTCTGAGCCATACACTCGACGCTGCTCCGCATAAGTGAGCACTAACTTGCGCATGGCACGCGTCATGCCGACATAACACAGCCGCCGTTCTTCTTCTAAGCGGCCGGCTTCGTCCATCGACTGTTGCGATGGAAACATGCCTTCTTCAACTCCGGCCATAAATACCAGCGGGAATTCCAAGCCTTTGGCACTATGCAAGGTCATCAACTGCACCGCATCTTGAAATTCGTCGGCTTGTTCTTCGCCGGATTCGAGCGCAGCATGGGCTAAAAACGCATTCAATGGGGTTAAGTCCTCGTCACTGTCGAGGTCGCGGAAGTGGTCGCAGGCATTCACTAACTCTTTTAAGTTTTCGACTCGGGTTTCGGCCTTTTCACCTTTCTCTGCTTGATACATCGCCATTAAGCCCGAGCTTTTAATCACCTCATCGGCCTGGGTGCCAAGCGCCAATTCTGCGGTGTCATCTTCCAATTTATCAATCAGCTGCATAAAGTCGGCCACGGCGGTTCGCGCGCGCCCACTTAAGGTGTTGTTTTGCACTAGAGTTCGTGCACTGGTCCATAAGGTGGAGCTGGTTTCCCGCGCGGCTTGGCGGATAATATCTAAGGTGCGTGCGCCAATGCCCCGAGTGGGCGTGTTGATCACGCGCTCAAGCGCGGCATCATCATCGCGATTGGCCAGTAAGCGTAAATAAGCCAGCGCGTCTTTTACCTCTTGGCGGTCAAAGAAGCGCAGCCCACCGTAAATGCGGTAGGGCACCTGGGCGCTGATTAACTCTTGCTCAAGCACCCGCGATTGCACGTTACTGCGATATAAAATTGCGGCATCACTGAAGGCGTGGCCTTGTTCGTGCCAGCCTTTGATGCGCTGCACGATGTAGCGTGCTTCATCGAGTTCGTTGTAAGCCGCATAAATATCAATGGCTTCGCCCGCATTGTCGTCGGTCCATAAATCTTTACCGAGCCTGTCGCTATTGTTGGCAATGACCGCATTAGCCGCGTTCAGAATAGTGCTGGTGGAGCGGTAGTTTTGCTCTAAGCGAATGGTTTCGGCGCCTGGATAATCACGCAGAAACTGCTGAATATTTTCCACTTTGGCACCGCGCCAGCCATAAATCGATTGGTCGTCGTCGCCCACAATGGTGACGTAATTTACATGATCGGTTGCTTCTTTCACGCCGGATAATAGTTGTATCCAGGCATACTGAATGGCGTTGGTATCTTGAAATTCGTCCACCAAAATATGTCGGAACCGGCGCTGGTAATGCTCGCGCACCAGTTTGTTATCCCGCAACAGTTCATGGGCGCGCAGTAGCAGCTCGGCAAAGTCGACTAAGCCGGCGCGGTCACAAGCATCTTGATAGCCGGCATAAATTTCTTGCAAGGTGCGCTCGGTCAGATCTTGTGGGTCAATATGCTGCGCTCGCAAGCCCTCGTCTTTTTTGCCATTGATATACCAAGAGGCTTGTTTGGCGGGCCAGCGCTTCTCGTCTAAATTCATGCCGCGAATAATGCGTTTGATCAGGCGTTGTTGGTCGTCGGCATCTAAAATCTGAAAGTTTTGCGGCAACTTTACATCCATGTAATGTGCCCGCAATAAGCGGTGAGCTAAGCCGTGGAAGGTGCCTATCCACATCGCCCTTACTGAGCTGCCCATTAACTGCTCAATCCGGCCGCGCATTTCCGCCGCCGCTTTATTGGTAAAGGTGACCGCTAAAATACTAAAAGGTGACAGCTGCCGTTGTTGTAATAGCCACGCAATCCGATGCACTAGCACGCGTGTTTTACCACTGCCCGCACCCGCTAGCACCAACATATGGCGTTCTGACGCCGCCACAGCAGCACTTTGCTTGTCGTTCAATTCGGCCAGCAATGGGTGCTTAATATCGGGGCTTGTCATGGGTCATGGTTCCTTGTAAATCACATCAACGCGAAGCGCAAAGTGTAATCCTGCGACACTGTATATGCAACCAGTGCCGCCCGGATAAAGTTGCTTCAGTTAGGCCAATAACGCCTGCAACTGGGCGTGGGTGTCGAAGCTGCAGTTGGGCAGCACTTTGAGCTCATCGGCATGGCCAAGGCCGCCGGTGAACCACGCACTTTGCCAGCCGGCACGGTGCGCGCCCAAAATATCGGAAATAGGATGGTCGCCGACATGCAAAAACTGCGCGGGCGTGAGTTTTGGAAACGCTTGTTGGGCTGCCTCAAACATATCCCCAAATGGCTTCCCACGTTGTTCCGCATGCGGTTGGAGGACTAAATCAAAATAACCGTCTAGGGGTGTTTGCGGCAAATCCACATTGCCATTACTAATGGCAATGACGTGATAGTGCGGGCGCAGTGCCTGCAGCAACGCAAAGCTTGATTCTGGTACTTGGATCTTCGAGCGCTGGGTAATAAACCTTGCGAGTGCCGCATCAGCAATGTCTTTTGCAGTGGTTGCTGACATTCCTAATGCCACCAAGTTGCGCAAGATAGTTTGCCGGCGCAATTCCGACATGTTAGCGGCCAAGTGCGGGTCGGCGTGCAGTAATTGCTGTCGACGTGCTTGCCACTCGGCGCGCTGCCAGCTGGCAAGCTCGGGTAACTCTGCCGCGGCAAGCTCACGAATAAAAGCCGCACAATCGGCTTCGGCCGCTAGCATCACGGGAACGTTATCGTACAGGGTATCGTCTAAATCAAAACTGACCACATCTGGGCGTTGCCAACGGCGATAGAACTTCATGATTTTTTCCGAGCGCGGGGATGCGCGCTGTCATAGACCTTTGCTAAATGATTGAAATCTAGGTGCGTATACACCTGCGTGGTGCTTAAATTTGCATGGCCAAGTAACTCTTGCACCGCGCGTAAATCGCCACTGGCTTCCAGCATGTGGGAGGCAAACGAATGGCGCAATTTATGCGGGTGCAGGCCACCTTGCACTCCTTGCAACTTACCCCAATGCTGCAGCCGTTGTTGAATTGTTCGCGGTTGCATGCGGTGTTTGCGCTGGGTAATAAATAGCGCCAACTCCACGGTGGCTGCTTGGGGTACTGGTTGTTGTGCCGACTGAGGCTTGCTCTGCAACCATTTGGCCCGAATCGGTAACCAATTTTCAATGGCTTGGGCCGCATGCCGACCGTAGGGCACAATTCGGGTTTTATTACCTTTACCCAGAATACGCAGTTCCCGGTGGCGCGGATTAATCGCATCAATATCTAAACTAGCTAACTCTGCTAGGCGCAAGCCGCTGGCATAAAACAGTTCCATAATGGCCGCATCACGAAGCGCCAGATCGTCATCGGCGGGTAGCTTAAGCAGTTGGCTAATGCTGTCGACATCCAAATTCTTGGGCAGTCGTTTGGCTGCTTTCGGGGCGCTTAGGCCGAGCGTTAGATCTTCATTGAGCCAGCCTTGCCGGATCAAGTATTTGTTAAACGTACGCCAGCACGACAAATATAACGCCAGCGAGCGCGCATTCAGACCGCCGCGCCGCCAAAGCATGAGTAAACGCTCGAGTTTGGCGACACTTAATTGGCTAAGCTCGGTAACGCCTTGCTCGGCAAATTGAGTTTGGCTATCGCGGAGGATGCGTTGGTAGTTCTTGAGGGTGTGCTCGGCGAGGCCGCGCTCGCCGGTTAAGTGGTCAATAAAGCGGTCAATACTAGTCGAGAGTTGCATGCTCAGCCGCTAACCATGCGGGTAGTAAATGACTAATCAGCACTTGTAATTGGCTGACCAGCAGCGGGTCCATGGCCGGTTCGAAATGGCTCGCATCATGGCTGCCAATGGCTAAAATACCCAGTTCATTCCCGGTTTGCCCCAGTAGCAACAAGGCCACCGATTCGATTTGTTCGTGTGGTGCAGGCGCTGGGAATAATAAGCGTTGTTCAGCGGCGGTTAAGCGGCCCAAATAAATGGCGGAGTGTTGGAAGCGTTTGCTGAGTAATTGCTTGTGGGTATCTGCGGTGACTACGTATTCGTCGGTTAAGCCAGGCGCTGCTTGATACATCTTGAGGGTAAGCGCGGGCAACAACAGTTGTTTTTGGAAACTATGTTGTAACGCTTGCACAAACTCAGCAAAGCTACGGGTGTGTAATAGGCGCTTATACAGCTCACTGTAGTGCCGAAAAATCTCTTCGTTGCGGCGCGCATTTCCCATGAGTTCGGTAATTTCTTCTTCTAGCTCCGCGATGCGCTCACGCAATAGCTGCTGCTGGCGCTCAACCAAAGACACTGCGCCTTTCGCGCTGTGGGTTACTTTCAGTTGTTTTACCAGCTGCGGATGGCGGTCGAAAAAGTCAGGATTCTCGTTTAAGTAACCCTCAACCAAGCTGTCATCAATGGCAAATGTAGGCGTTTGTTTTGCTTCTTGCGTCATAGTTTTAATTGTCCATCAAACACGTGCTCGGCGGGGCCTATCATCTGGACCGGCTCACCGTCGCGCCAATTTATCTGCAGTGTACCACCAGGCAGCGCCACTGCCACCTGTTCAGCCAATTTACCTTGGCGAATACCCGCCACTACTGCGGCACAGGCACCGCTACCGCAAGCTTGGGTTTCACCCACGCCGCGCTCGTAAACACGCAGCCTAATGTGATGCTTATCAATAATTTGCATAAAGCCAACATTCACACCTTCAGGAAAGCGTTCATGGCGCATCAGCAACGCACCTAAGCGCTCAACCGGCGCACTATCGATGTCATCCACGCTGATGACACAATGGGGGTTACCCATGCCAATCACGCTCGCCAGTACCGTTTCCTGACCGGCGCGAATAACGTAGGTAAGCTCGGCTTTTTGTGCTTGGAACGGCACTTCTTGTGGGTTGAATAAGGGTTTACCCATATTCACCGTAACTTTATCCTCGGCATCAATGTGCAAGGTCAGTTGCCCAGCTTTAGTGCTCACGCGCAGCTCGGACTTCGGGCTCAAGCCGCGCATTTTCACATAGCGGGCAAAACAGCGCGCGCCATTCCCACACTGTGAAACTTCGGAGCCGTCCGCATTAAAAATACGATAATGAAAATCCAGTTCAGGATCGTAAGGCGGCTCGACCAACAACAGCTGGTCGAAGCCAATTCCCCGGTGGCGATCTGCCCATTGCTTAATTTGCTCGGGGTTCACATAAAAATTCTGCGTGACATTGTCGATGACGACAAAGTCATTGCCCAAGCCATGCATTTTGGCAAACTGAATGATCATCGCTGATCGCTACCTCTTCCTGCTGGGGCGTTTGCTGACTGCGCGTCCGCCACAAATAATTGTTCGCCGCGCCACAAATCGCTGAGGCTTTCGCGCGCGCGCACGACTTGCGCCTGACTGCCGCTCACCATGACTTCGGCAGGGCGACAGCGGGTATTGTAATTCGAGCTCATGGTGAAGCCGTAAGCACCAGCGTTTAACACTGCTAACAAATCACCCGCGGCGGCATGTAAATGGCGGGCATGACCTAAAAAGTCGCCGGTTTCGCACACCGGACCTACAACATCGACCAAGGGTTGGCCGGCGGCGCCTTGGGTGTTCTCCTGTACTGGAACAATGTCATGGTAGGCAGAATATAAGGCCGGACGCAGTAAATCGTTCATTCCTGCATCGACTAACATAAAGGTCTTTTCACTGCTCGGCTTTAAATATTCTACTTGGGTGACTAACACCCCAGCGTTGCCCACAATGGCCCGGCCCGGCTCTAACCAGAGGCTGAGGTCTTGAATATCGGCAGCTCGAGCGAGCAGTTGTTGTAAGTAATCTGCGACCGCTGGCGCCGGCTCATGCTGATAGGGAATACCTAAGCCGCCGCCCAAATCTAAGTGCTGAATATGAATGCCCTCGGCGCGTAAACGCTGGACTAAATTCAACATAATGTCAGCCGCATCTAAAAAGGGTGAAATACTCAAAATTTGCGAGCCAATATGACAATCTGCGCCGACCACATTTAGGTTGGGTTGTTGCGCCGCATGACGAAAGGCGTCGAGCGCGGCTTGCATCGGAATGCCAAATTTATTGGCTTTTAAGCCAGTGGCAATATACGGATGGGTTTTTGCATCAACGTCGGGATTCACCCGCAACGACACCGGCGCGGTGACTTGCATACGCTTCGCAATGGCCTGAATGCGGTCGAGTTCAGCAATACTTTCCACGTTAAAGCAGCCAATACCCGCACTAAGTGCCTGTTCAATTTCGGGCACCGATTTGGCAACCCCGGAGAACACCACTTTATGGGCCTCACCACCTGCCGCGAGCACTCGTGCTAACTCACCACCAGAGACAATATCAAAGCCCGCACCTTGCTGCGCCAACAGTTGCAACACTGCTAGATTACTATTGGCTTTTACCGCATAACAGAGCCGATGAGGGGCCGGCCAATGGGCGGCAAATGCCTGCCAATTGCTGAGAATTTGAGTTTTCGAATACACATAAAGCGGTGTGCCGTAGCGCTGTGCAAGCTCAGCAAGGGGCAGGTCGTCGGCATGTAGACGTTGTTGCCGGTATTCAAAACTCATGCGGGGGCAACCTCGCCTGATCCTGCAGAGCTGAGTGCTGATGCGTTTTCAGCCGCATTCTTCGCTTCATTCTCAGCCGCATTCTCAGTTCCATTCTCAGTTTCATTCTCAGGCACATTCTTAGGCGTGGTCTCGGCAGGCTCGGTTGGTAAATACAACGGCCCGGTCTGACCGCAGCCACCGATGGCAACTATGCTGCTGCAAACGGCCAGTATTCTGCCGAATTGGATTACTTTCTTGGCAAACATCGCTAAACTAGTCTCTATCTTTTTGCGTAGGTGTATCATCGCATTGCCTACCTCAAAAGTCATTATTCAGGAGTCATTATGAACGATCATCAATACCACGAACTTGCCGACGCCACGATCCTTGCCATTGAAGAGGCGATAGAAGCAACGGGGTTAGATATTGACTTCGAGCCAGGCGGCGAAATTTTGGAGCTTACCTTCGAAAACAAAACCAAAATGGTAATTAATAAGCAGCCGCCGCTGCAGCAGTTATGGGTAGCCACTAAATTTAACGGCCATCATTTTGAATACCGCGACGGGCAATGGATTGATAACCGGACTGGCGCCGAACTATGGGAGTTACTCACCGAAGCGGTAAGCAAGCAGGCAGAGAGCCCAGTGCAGTTAGGCCAGGTATAAGGAGTAGTCATGGCGGCTCGCGAAACCCTACGTATTGCCACGCGCAAAAGTAAATTAGCGCTGTGGCAAGCCGAACACATCAAAGCTCGCTTGGAGGCGGCACACGCTCATTTAACCGTTGAGTTGGTGCCAATGACCACCCGGGGCGATGTGATTTTAGATACCCCGCTGGCCAAAATCGGTGGCAAAGGTTTGTTTGTCAAAGAACTTGAAGTGGCCATGCTGGAAGGTCGTGCCGATCTTGCCGTGCATTCAATGAAAGATTTGCCAGTGGAGTTTCCACCGGGGCTAAAATTACACACTATATGTTCACGCGAAGATCCACGCGATGCCTTTGTCTCGAACACCTATCAGCAGCTCACAGATTTGCCCGCTGGCGCTGTGGTCGGTACCTGCAGTTTGCGCCGGCGTTGTCAGTTGCAAGCCCAGTTTCCCCAGTTAGTGATCAAAGATTTGCGCGGTAATGTGCAAACGCGGTTGCAAAAACTCGATGATGGTGAATATGACGCCATTATGCTGGCCGCAGCAGGTCTTATTCGGTTAGAGCTTGGCCATCGTATTACCACTTTTATTGATGTTGAAGATTCTTTGCCGGCCAATGGCCAAGGTGCATTAGGCATTGAAACGCGAGCCGATGATGCGCGCATTGACGCCATACTGGCACCATTGTTTTGCGCCGACACCCGTGATTGCGTGTTGGCTGAACGCGCGCTTAATCGACGCTTAGAAGGTGGTTGCCAAGTGCCGATTGGCGCCTACGCTACACTGGAAGGCGATGACATTTTTCTGCGTGGCTTAGTCGGTCGACCAGATGGTTCGGAAGTGGTGCAAGGCGAAATTCGAGGCCCACGAGAGCAAGCAGACGCACTCGGTACGGAATTGGCGGATTATTTGTTAGCGCGTGGTGCAGGCACTATTTTGGCCGATGTTTACGCCGCGAGTGAAGCTGAGGCCCATGACTAACCAAGTGTTGGTGCTGCGTGACCAGCCGCTCAGCGATGCTAGTGTGACGCGGATTGAAGCCTTGCTTGCATGGCAGGTGAATCAACTGAGTTGCATTGATATTGTTGCTACGCCAACGCAGATTCCAGCGCTGCCATTCGATGGCGCCATTGTGATCAGCCGCAACGCGGTAAAGTTTGCCACCGAGGCATTGCAACAATCGCAACGGGAGTGGCCGCAGACGCGCTGGTTCGCGGTGGGCCCAAGCACGGCGCGAGCGCTAGCCAATGCCACCCGGCAGCCGGTGACTGCGCCGTTTGCGCAATTTAATAGCGAAACGCTACTACGGCTACCCGAATTACAGCGGTTGCAAGGCCAGCGTTGGTTATTGTTGCGGGGTGAAGGTGGCCGTGAATTGCTTAGTCATACACTGCAAGCGCGCGGTGCCGAGGTGGCGCACTGGGCCACTTATAGGCGTCAGCCGCGCCAACAGCAGCTGAGCGAAACCGAGCTCGCCGCGGTCAAAATTATTGTGGTGACCAGCGCCGAACAATTAGGCAATTTCCTTGCATCTTTACCCGCGCAGGCTCTACTCTGGTTATCTTCCCGTGTTTGGGTGGTGCCGAGTGAACGCGTATTGGCGTTGTTACCCGGCCAATTGCAGCAGCGCGCGGTGCTTGCTCGTAGTGCACTCGATAGTGATTTAGCGCAGGCGGTTATTGAGCAGGCACAGCCTATGCTCGAGACCACCTCGTGATTAGCCGATAGGACACCAACATGAGTCAGGATGAACAACAAAAGCTAAGCGCCACCGAGGTGACCGAGGCCGAGGCGTCAACCGCAGCAGCTGCTGAGCCTTCGACTGAAGCTAGCAAGCCCCCGAGTGCAACTGGACGCTGGCTCGGTTGGTTCGTGCTGCTCATCGTTGTCGGCGGCAGCGGTGCTGGTGGTTGGTATGGTTGGCAGTGGTGGCAGGCCGAGCAGGCGCAGCTGACTCAGCTGCAACAACAAGTGGCGGCGCAGCAGCTACAGCAACAAGATCTGCAGGCAACCCTCGGACAACTGCAACAACGGTTGGATGCGGCCGCGACCCAAGCTCAATTGAACAGAGCCGAACAGCAGCTCACCGAGCAGGCGCAAACGGCACAACAACGCACCACCGATGCGTTACAACAGCAAGCTCGTGCGCTGGGTTCCTTACAAAGCGAGATTAACAGTTTAGATATCGATCAAACGGCCAATTGGCGCTTACTTGAAAGTCGCGAATTAACCGCAGCTTCGCTGCGCCAATTAACCCTGCAACAAAACCCCAAGCACGCATTGGCTCTGCTAGAGCTCGCTTTGAGTCACATTGAGGCGCTCAATGACCCACGCCATGTGGCGATCCGCCAAGCGCTGCTTGATGATATTGAATTATTGCGCGCATTACCTGAATTGGATGTGACGGGCGTGATGCTGCAACTACAAAGCACTTCACAACAGTTAGCGAGTATCGATTGGTTACCGCAACCAGGCATGTCGGCGGTGGCAGCAGAAACCAGCGATGATAGTAGTGATTGGCGCAGTAATTTATTGGCCAGCTGGCGTGCTTTTATCAGCCAGTTTGTGCAGATACAGCGCCACGATACACCGCTACAACCGCAACTTGCACAGGACCAGTTACAGCTCTTACTGCAGCGCACTCAATTACAGTTTGAGCTGGCGCAATTAGCCGTTGCGCAAGGCAGTCAAGCGCGGCTACAAGCGGCGCTCAGTCAATTACAGAGCATGTTAGCGCAGTATCCGGCCGCCACTAGCGCGCAACAGGCGGCGCTTACGCGAGCAGCCGCGGTGCTGACTGAATTACAGGCGCTTGAGCTAGAGCGCGCCTTGCCGCAACAATTACGGGCGTTAACGGTGCTCGAGAATTGGCTACAAGGAGCAGCAGCATGAGATGGGCGCTGATTGCGCTAGCGCTGTTGGCGTTAGGCGCGTGGCTCGGCCCTGAGTGGGCGGGTAATACTGGCTATGTATTGATTGCGGTAGGTGCCTACACCCTCGAAACCAGTGTGGTGTTCGCGCTATTTGCCTTGTTGATTTTGGGGTTGTTACTGCGTCTAGCGTGGCGTCTTATTTGGCGCTTGGTGCATAGCACTCAAGTGGGCGCGCGCTGGTTTGGTAAGCGCCGTGCGAGCAAAGCCGCAACGGCCCATCAGCAAGGCTTAGCGGCGCTGCTGGCCAGTGATTATGTGGGCGCATTAGCGGCATTTGGTCATGCTTACCGTTATCAACCGAATGCTGAGCGGGCGCAGCTCGCAGCTTTTGCCGCGCAGCAGGGCGCGCAGCCTGAAGCATTGCAGCTATGGCTCGATCGGCTACAGGACATATCCGCCGAAAAAGCCGATGATTTACGGCAAGAAGCCCTCAATTTGTCGCAGTTACTGCTGACCTTACGGATGAGTGAGGAAGTGTCGCCGGCGCTGTTACAGCAATTGCGGGACACGCTGATTGAGCATCCGACCCACCCACAATTACTGCAAGCTGCCATGCGGGCCTACCAACAGGCGCACGCTTGGGAGGATTTGCAGCATTTATTGCCGCAGGTGCGGTTGCTGGGGTTACATACCGAGAGTGAATTGAGCGCGCTGGAGCAGCAGCTGTATACCGAACGTTTTAAGCAAAAGGGGCATGCAGGGCTTGCCACCTTGAAAGCGTTTTGGGAACAATTAGGACGGAGCGAACGTCGTCGCCAGCCATTGCGGTTTGCGTACGTGAAAGCATTATTGCTGCAAGGGCATACCGAAATTGCCGGTAAAGTGCTAAGCCGCGGGCTGGAACGATATGACATGTCGTTGGCGGATGCGCTTACTCATGAACTGGTGCAACCGGGCTCCGATCAGCTGTTAAATTACTTACAGACGCGTATAAAACGAAAAAACGATGACGTTTCAGCGCTGCATGCATTGGGCTATTTAGCGCTTAAAACTGAGGATTACTCGTTAGCTCAACGGGCGTTGAAGCGGGCAACGGAGCTTGCGCCTAGCCCAATGTTGTTCAAGCTGTTGGCGCAAGCTTATCAAGCTTTAGGTGATACGCAGCTGGCATTGAATGCTTATAGCAAAGCTTAAAGGCTTGCAATAAGCGCCAGCCGCGCACTCGCTAGATGGCGGGTGATTTACTGACGAATACCTTCAATTGACAAGAAGATTTCAACATCTTTGGCCGCTGGGCCTAAGTCATAGTTAATGTTGTAATCCGCTAGGGTTAAGGTCACTGCGCCTTCAAAGCCGCGACGGTAGCCGCCCCAAGGATCTTGACCTGCACCAATTTCGGTCACATCAATGCTGATGTCGCGGGTAACGCCGTTAAGCGTAAACTGGCCGCTCAACACACCAGTACCGTCGCCATTTGGCGCGTAATTTGTACTCACAAATGAAGCTTCCGGATGGGCCGCTACATTTAAAAAGTCGGCGCTACGTAGGTGCTCGTCACGCTCGGCATGGTTACTGTCAACGCTGGCCGTTTGAATAGTCACTGCCACTTCCGCTGCGCTCGGGTTGTTTTCATCATAGCTAAACGAACCCTCGAACTCGTTAAAACGACCCAACAACCAGCTGTAGCCTAAATGGCTAATTTTAAACTGCACGAACGCATGTGCGCCCTCGGTATCAATCACGTAATCCGCGGCTTGCGCGGGTTGTACTGCTAGCCCACCGAGTGCAACACCACCTGCCATTAACATCGCTAACACTGACTTTTGCATAAATCCTCCTGCGCAAAACATAATGAATGATGAACGTTTAAGAATACGCATACAGTGTAGTTTCGGTTTATTGGAAATATAGCGCGTAATATAGGCTATTTTGTTCTACTTAATAGAAATCAAGTGCGAGCCTGAGTGGTCGAGTCCCGAGTTACGAGGCGTGGTTCGAACATGGCCTGTAGCGGTTCGCTGGGACGTTGATAGACATTGGTTAATACCCATTGCGCGGCCATTTCACCAATGGCGCCAATCGGGTATTCAATGGTCGTCAGTTTGGGAAAAGTATAGTGGGAGAAAATCACATTATCGAAGCCGATAATAGATAGCTCGCCGGGTACTTCGAGCGGAATATCGTGGGCAGCGGTGAGCGCGCCAGATGCCATTTCATCGTTGGCGCAGACTATCGCGCTGAAGCGCAGGCCTTTGCTGAGCAAGTGCTTTAATCCAGATTCACCGCCAGTTTCCTGAAAGTCACCTTCAAAAAACAGTGCTTTATTCTCGCTAATGCCAGCTTCGGCCAAGGCATCGCAATGACCTGCATAGCGCTCCCGTGCATCGTGTTTCCACATTGGGCCTGACACGTAGGCAATATCACGATGACCGAGTTGCAGCATATGTTGAGTGGCCAAATAGCCGCCATAGCGGTTATTTAAGGTAATACAACGGTCTTGCAAGCTCTCGACATAACGGTTGATGAGGACCAGTGGGCAGCCACTTTGCACCAATTGTGCGAGGTAATCATCGGTCACCGATTCAACGTGCAGAATTAAGGCATCGCAGTTGCGGCTGCGGAGAAACTCAATGCTATCGCGTTCAAGGGCTTCATCACTGTGGCCTGCGGCAATGATGACGTGTTTGCCAGCGGCGCGAAACGCCGCCTCAATTTGGCTCAGTAACTTGCCGTAAAACGGGCCACCGAGCTCGGGTACGACAATGCCGATGCTGTTTGAGCGGTTGCTGGCAAGAGATTGCGCTACCGAATTCGGGCGATAGCCCAACTCCTGCATGGCTGCCTCAACTTTTTCACGGGTTGCCTCACGTACTTTTGCGGTACCATTCACAACCCGTGACACGGTCGCAAGTGATACCCCAGCAAGTTTTGAGACTTCGTAAATAGTAGCCATGAGTGCGTTGGTTAATCCTTGTCAGCTAAGGCGGTGCGTTTAGGCGCCGCCTGACTTTGGTTGGCATAGCTCTGGTTGGGGCGGGTCTTGTTCAGATAATGCTTGTGAAATTTTCATTACCCGCGCTTGCGTCAGAGTGTACCCACGCATTATCCACGCCACAAGTATTGATGCGAGTGCGGGCAATAAGGTAAACGCCAACAAAATGCCAAGCTGGGTGTGCTCGCTTGGCACATTGCCAGCGTCGTAGTTGAACCAGGCTAACCACCAACCGGCAATGGCCCCACCTAAGGCAATGCCGAGCTTAATAAAAAATACGACGGAAGCATACACTAAGCCGGTGGCGCGAATACCTGTTTGTTGCTGGCCAAAATCTACCACGTCGGCAATTTTTGCCCACAACATTGGGGTCGCCATTTGTAAAAAGAAGCACCAGCCAAAATACACCACAATCGCCAACTGCCACTGACTTGGCGGCACCCAAAAAGCAACCGCTGATAACACCGCCGCGATCACTTGTAACACCCGGTATACCTTTACTTTGTCTAAGTGGCGAGTCACTCGATTGGCACTCGCACAACCGAGAATATTGCCCACCATGCCAATCGAAATAAACACGGTGACGAGCTCCGGCTGCGCCAGATAGTAGGTTACATAATAAATCGCGAGGGTATTTTTAATGGTCATGCCCATCAGCAACACTACCGCGACTAGGGCGAGCGTGCGCAAAGCGTCGTTCTGCCATAGTTTACGCAGCCCCGTGCGCATCGATAGCTGTTGCTGTGGCGGCGGCTCAATGCGTTCTTTGGTGCCGGCAAAACACAGTAAAAAGAACACCACGCCTAACACACTCATGGCCGCAATCGTCAGCTGATAGCCCAGTTTGTTATCGCCCTGACCAAAATAGGCGACGAGCGGCAGCGTCGATAGCGTCACAATGAGCCCGCCCAGCATACCAAACACAAACCGATAGCTTTGTACTGCCACGCGTTCAGTTGGGTCCTTGGTAAGCACGCCGCCGAGCGCCGAATAGGGAATATTAATCGCGGTGTAGGCCAGCATTAGTAGGGTGTAGGTAATGTAGGCGTAGATAACCTTACCGGTGTCGTCAAAATCTGGGGTGGTAAAGGCTAGAATACTGCACACCGCAAAGGGTATTACCAACCACAAAATATACGGGCGGAACTGGCCATAGCGGGTGCGAGTGCGGTCGGCGAGTAAGCCCATCAGCGGATCGGTGACCGCATCAATGAGTCTCACCACCAGAAACATCGTGCCTACGGTCGCGGCAGAAATACCGAAAATATCAGTATAAAAGAATGCCAAGAACAGCATGACGGTTTGAAAAATAAGATTGCTGGCGGTATCACCTAAGCCGTACGCTACTTTCTCACGGCGCGTGATCATAGCGCCTCCACGGCCGCCAATTGCGCATTGCGCTGCAACCAGAAATGTTGCAAGGCGCGCGCGCTATCTTTCAGGGTTCGCACTTGGGTGGCGAAATCAACGTGTACAATACCAAAGCGCTTCGAGTAGCCTTCCGCCCACTCAAAGTTATCCAGTAAGCTCCACGCAAAATAGCCTTGCATATTAATGCCCGCCTCTACGCACTGATGCACCGCTCGAAGATGACTCTGATAGTAAGCGATCCGCGCGCTATCATGCACGCGCATTTCACCATTTTCTTGCACCAGCTCGTCGGCGAAAGCGGCGCCGTTCTCAGTAATGTAAATCGGCGGTAATTCGCCAAAAGTGGTATTCAAGTCGGTCAAAATTTCAACCAGCCCATCGGGGTAGATTTCCCAACCCATGGTCGTCAGTGGTTGTTGTGTCGGTGGGACATCCGAGAACCATGGTAAGCCTTTGCGCTGGGAGGCTTTAAATACGGTACGGGTGTAGTAATTAACCCCCAAGAAGTCGATCGGCTGAGCAATCATGTCCATATCTCCGGGTTTGATATCCGGCATATCTGCGGCAGAAATAGGATGCACTAAATCGGGGTAACTACCGCGCAAAATGGGCTGTAAATACCACAAGTTATGGTATTGGTGCGCCAGTAACGCCGCATCAACATCCGCTTGGTCATGACTTGCTGCATGGCAGGGGCTAAAATTCAGCACAATGCCGTGCTGCGCCTTGGGCGCATACTGACGCAAAATAGGGAGTGCCGTGCCGTGTGCCAGCAGCAAATGATGGGCGGCAAGACGACCCTCTGCGCGGTTACGTCGACCCGGGGCGTGAATGCCCGCTTCATAGCTTAAATAAGCACTGCAAAATGGTTCATTTAAGGTGGCATAACTGGTGACCTTATTACCCAATGCACGCACAACAACCTCCGCGTAGCGCGCAAAATGCTGCACGATGTCGCGATTGAGCCAGCCACCTTGGTCTTCTAAAAATTGGGGTAAATCCCAGTGATACAGTGTCACGTGTGCTTCGATATCACGTGCTTGCAGCGCATTGACTAAATCGACATAAAACTGCAGGCCAGCTTGGTTCACACTGCCATCGCGGTTAATCACCCGGCCCCAGGCAATCGAAAATCGATAAGCCTGCACGCCCAATTGCGCAATCAGATCAATATCTTCACGCCAACGCGCCACATGGTCACAAGCAGTTAAGCCATCCGAGCCATCTTTGATCCGGCCAGGGGTCGCACAAAAAGTATCCCAAATACTGGGTTCACGCGTGCTTGCCGCGCCCTCTATTTGAAATGACGAAGTCGCTACGCCAAAGGTGAATTCTGGCTGTAGCAGCTTCGAAGATGACGGTAGGCTAATTTTAGTCATGCTAAACCTTACACTTTGGTTTGCCGTTGGCGGCTTTGCTTGGGTTGTGTACACTGCCATGTTTGCAACAAACAAAGCCCGAAAAGATTGCCATCGACGCTGATTATGTTATAAATGAAAGCGCTTTCATATTAGGCGAAAGTTTAGCCTTTCGTCAAAAATAATAATTACAGAGGCAGATATGAGCCAACCGACAACCAACTACCGCTTCGCGCTTACCGCGCTCACCACCTTGTTTTTTATGTGGGGTTTTATTACCTGCTTAAACGACATTCTGATTCCGTATCTGCGGCTGCTGTTCGATTTGAACTACACCCAGTCTATGCTGATCCAGTTCTGCTTTTTTGGTGCTTACTTTATCGTAAGTATTCCAGCCGGCCATCTGATCGGTAAAATTGGCTATAAGGCAGGCATCGTGACCGGTTTAATGATTGCCGGTGCGGGCTGCTTACTGTTTTATCCAGCCGCGCAATTAGAGGTATACGGCCTGTTCTTGCTGGCGCTATTTGTGCTCGCCTCGGGCATTACCATTTTGCAGGTAGCCGCGAATCCTTACGTGACCGTGCTGGGTGATGCCAAAACCGCCTCTAGCCGCTTAACCATGACCCAAGCTTTCAACTCGCTTGGTACTACAGTGGCACCGTTTTTCGGCGCTTGGCTAATTTTTGGTGGCGTGGCCGACCCCGAGGTCAGCGGTGTATCGCGCGACACCGTGAGCTTACCTTACTTTATTTTAGCCGGTGCGCTGGTGCTGATGGCAGCAGTGTTCATGCGCCTGAAACTGCCGGATATGGGCCGCGCGGAACAAGCTGCGGTTGAACTGACCGAAGGCGTGGTGAATCCACAACAAGAGCCGTCGGCGTGGAAACAACGCCACTTAGTGCTCGGTGCGCTAGGTATTTTTGTGTACGTAGGCGCTGAAGTGGGCATTGGTAGTTTCCTTGCCATGTATTTGTCGCTACCCGAAATCGGTGGCATGAGCACCGCACAAGCCTCTCACTACATTTCTTGGTACTTCGGTGGTGCCATGGTTGGTCGTTTCATTGGCGCGGCGGTGATGCAAAAAATGACGGGTAACCGGGTGCTGGCATTTAATGCGGTGATGGCCGTGTTGCTGGTTGCTATTACCATCAACACCTCAGGCACGCTGGCTATGTGGTCATTGCTATTAGTCGGCCTATGCAACTCGATTATGTTCCCAACTATTTTCAGCCTAGCTTTACAAGGCTTAGAGCGCAGCCGTGGCCAAGGTTCAGGCATCCTCTGTTTAGCCATTGTTGGTGGCGCGCTGGTGCCGTTAGTACAAGGCTTCATCGCCGATAACGTGAGCTTGCAGTTCTCATTTATTGTGCCGTTGGTTTGTTATGTCTACATCGCCTTCTATGGTATGCGTGGCTACCAACCACAGCACCCAACGCTTAGCGCCAAACAGGAGGTCGCATGAGATTAAAGCTGTTAGTAAGTGCGGTTGCACTTACCCTGACCGGGCTCGTTGGTTGCAGCGAGTCTAGTGTGCCGAAAGCGGGCACTGACACGAACTTGGGCAACGAAATCTGGCCTCATATTGGCAGCCCGTTGCCGGCAAACCCAGAGCTTGAGCAGCGCATTGACGGCATGTTGGCCGAAATGACGCTGGAGCAAAAAATCGCGCAAATGATCCAGCCTGAAATTCGCGACATTACCGTTGAGGACATGCGCCGTTACGGCTTTGGCTCCTACTTAAATGGCGGTGGTGCATTTCCGAATAATGACAAATACGCCACGCCGGAAGATTGGATAGCCTTGGCAGAAGCGCTGTATCAAGCCTCGGTTGACGACTCGCTTGATGGTTCAAGCATTCCAACCATGTGGGGCACGGATGCTGTGCATGGCCACAACAACGTGCTCGGCGCGACCATTTTCCCCCACAACATTGGCTTGGGTGCCGCGAATAATCCGGCGCTGATTGAGCAAATTGCGACAGTGACTGCCCGCGAAGTGATGGTGACAGGCATTGACTGGGTGTTTGCGCCTACCGTGGCCGCAGCGCAGGATTTACGCTGGGGCCGTACTTACGAGAGTTACTCTGAAAACCCAGCCATTGTGCGTGATTATTCCGCCGCTATTGTGCGTGGTTTGCAAGGTACTATTGGCGAAGATTTCCTCAGCGATGAGCGGGTCATTAGCACCGTGAAGCACTTTGTGGGCGATGGCGGCACCACAGATGGTGTCGATCAGGGCAATACCGAAGTCGATGAACAAACTTTATTTGACGTACATTCTCAAGGTTATCTCGGCGGTTTAGCTGCGGGCGCACAAACCGTGATGGCCAGCTTTAATAGCTGGAATGGCGAGAAAATTCACGGTAGTGAGTACTTGCTCACTAATGTGTTGAAAGAAAAAATGGGCTTCGATGGTTTTGTGGTCGGCGACTGGAATGGTCATGGTCAAATTCCGGGCTGTACCAATGCAGATTGCCCCCAAGCAGCCAACGCCGGTTTGGATGTGTACATGGTGCCCACCCAAGCTTGGAAACCTTTGCTAGAAAACCTGATTACGCAGGTAGAAGCCGGTGTGATCAGCATGGCGCGAGTGGATGATGCCGTGCGCCGTATTTTGCGGGTGAAATTGCGCGCTGGACTATTTGAAAAGCCAAGCCCTGCCCAACGGCCGTTATCTGGCCGCACCGAACTCATTGGTGCAGCTGAACATCGTGCCGTGGCACGCCAAGCGGTTCGTGAATCATTAGTGCTACTGAAAAATACCGATGGGCTACTGCCGTTGAATCCTAACCAGCGCATTTTAGTAGCAGGTGAAGGTGCAGACAACATTGGCCAGCAAGCCGGTGGTTGGACAATTAGCTGGCAGGGCACTGGCAATACCAATGAGGACTTTCCCGGTGGTACCTCTATTTATGATGGTATTGCAGCCGCCGTTGAAGCCGCTGGCGGTGCAGTGGAATTAGCCGTGAACGGTGATTATCAGGAACGTCCAGATGTGGCCGTGGTGGTATTCGGTGAGCAACCGTATGCCGAGGGTAATGGCGATCTTGATAACCTAGATTTTGAACGAGGCGATGCGCAGAGCTTGGCTCTTCTCAAGCGTTTCCAAGCCGAAGGTATTCCGGTGGTGAGCCTATTCATTAGCGGTCGTCCGCTGTGGGTGAACCCTGAACTCAATGCCAGTGATGCCTTTGTCGCCGTTTGGCTGCCTGGCAGTGAGGGCGTGGGGGTTGCAGACGTGGTGGTGGCGAATGCCGACGGTACCCCGCAGCACGACTTTGTTGGGCGCTTACCATTTGCTTGGCCGGCGACGCCCCAACAAGCGGATAGACGCACCTTGAACGACGATAACCCGGCGCTATTACCGGTGGGCTACGGCTTAACCTACGGCTCTGGTGGTTCTACTCCAGCGCTTACGGAAGCTTTACCGGAGAAAGTCGCGGGTGCTGCAGAACAAGCGCCGTTAGTGGTCTTTGAACGGGCACCACAGGCACCTTGGTTACTTGAACTGCGCAGTGCAGCGGCGCGCGAAGTAATGGCCAGTAGTGTGCAAAGTATTGCTGGAGTAAGCGCGCGCACCTTCGATGATGAAGTACAAGAAGATGCGCGGCGAGTGACTTTCAGTGGCGATGTTGCGGCCACCGCGGTTAACTTCGTGAGCCCATTTCCGCGCGATTTACGGGCGTTTGGTAACGCTGAGAGCGTGCTGTCGGTTACTTTGCGGTTGAATGAACCGGCGCCTGCTGACCTTGCACTTACGCTTTACTGCGGCGATAACTGTGGCGTGAACCAACCGCTTAGCGAGACCATGCAAAGCGTGCCGACAGGTAGTTGGCAAACACTTCAGTTTAGTCTGCAGTGTTTACAGCAAGCGGGCTTAGATTTAGGCCAAGTAAGTGGTGTGTTTGGCTTAGCCACCGAACAAAGCTGGAGCGTTGAGTTCAATGACATTCGCTTGTTGCCGAACAGTGAATCCGACGCCATTTGCTTGCAATGATGATTTCGTAGTGGTGTTTTGGCTGCCTTCGGGCAGCCTTTTTTATGTGGTTCTATGCATAAGGCTGTTTTGGTAGGTTTGAGTTTAGATCCTCTTAGCAATTAGATCGGCCTTAAGCAGTCCGCCCTTAGTGAGTAGTTTGGCCGAAAAGTTTGGATTACGACGAGCTTTGAAAGCCTCATAAATTTTCTTCAAGCCGCCAGCCTCTAACAGCGAAATATTCACTTCAGTGTCAAGCTCGGCTGACTCAATAAAATCAATTGAAAACTCGGGAGCTATTATTAGAACTTGGGATACCCGTTTACCCGCTGATTCACAACGGTTTACATAAGCTTTGATCTGTCGAGATGTCGTCGAATACTTTGCAAAATCACCATTTTTACAAGTCTTTGCTTCGCCGATAATAACGTCATCATCACTCAATGAAATCAGAATATCAGCCTTATCTTTCGCCGTATTAATTGAACGCCGTAAGTCTTCGTCTACGTCAAGACCAAGTTCCTCGAAAATTGCTTTAGTTACTTCCTCAAACTTCACGCCGATATCAGCTTCAGAAATTTCTACGTTTTTTTGCTTAAGCGTTGAAAGGTCACGTCTTGATAATGCCTCATAGTTTTCAATCAACTTGTCCGTTGCGTTAGCAAAAGCCTCAACGATGACCTGCCTACTATCTCCCCGACGCGAGATGCCCATACTGGATTTTAACAGTTTAATTTCTTCATTCGTTAATGCATACAGAATATCGTAAGGCGTAATCGATAATGCTCGAAGTCTCTCTACATCTACCTCAATGTTGTCCTCTAACTCAAACTCATGCTTAATCACTTTTACTATATCGGTATTGTGAGTTGTGATGCTGTCGTAAAGTGCTTTGTAACCAGCAGCTGAGAGTACGTTAAACTCTCGCTCCGAAGATGAGTTGAGCGATTCAATTATCAGCTGACAACGTTCTTCCAGTGTTACCCCGAGCTTGTCGACTTTTAATTGAAGGTCGTCAATTAGCTTTTTAAGTCGCTCCTTTTTCTCATTAACCGAAGCTTTGTCCGTATGAATATCAGCTGATAAGAGCTGTGTAGCTGGAATACCCATTTTATATATAGATGAGATCTTCTCATTTCTTTCAACGCCACGAATTCTTTTATCGTGCGATTTTAAAACATTAGATAGTTCGGGATCTGATAACGTACGAAGTATTCTTAAAAGATATTTGTCTGCTATTTGTTTTCCCTGAATTCGATGAAGCATAGAGACAATCTCATCAGGAACATATACCGTATTTTCTTTTTTGCTAATAAAAAGCAGGCCTATTTCCCGTAATTGATTTAAACAATCTTGCACTCCCGTCTTTTCTATTGGATCGACAAGGTGTTCTATGGCGACCCTATCTTCCTCAGTAACATCCAGTTGATGCGCAAGTACATTTAATATGCCCCTCTCTTCATCTGTAATTTTTGCTTCCCGATTAATCCTCTCGTCGTTTCGAAAGGCTTCATTGAGGCACGAATAATAGATATTCAAACGGCGTTTCTCATCAAAAAGACCTGGCTCCATCTCGGCGGACAAAGTTTCCTTAAGTAATTTTGAGTGATTATTTATTGCTGTCCATTCCTTGGCGTATAAACGCTCTATCCATGGAATTTGAGCCACACAATTACCATCTCTGCTAAGAATATTAACTAGCAATGCAGCTTGCGCTCCGCTAAACGATAGCTGTCGTTTCACCTCTCGGCTAAGCAAGGGTACTGCAAGTTTGAATAATTGAGTTACCTCTCCACTAGAGGCGTCTTTTATCTGGCCGTCAATATTTTTTATCCTTTTGGCGAGCTCTTTGTCGTTTTCGCTGGCCTCGGAACAAATCCTATCGAGAAAGTTCACGAATTTAGATTTTTCTATTTGATTAACAACAGATAGGATGTTTGTTAGCTTCATCAATACCGCTCCTTGGCGAATAATAAGTATATAAACATAGGCTAAGGTTACTTAATTGCAAGGTTAGTCAGTTAGTCTGAATAGGTTCTTCGCTAGCACTAGCCAAAATTCTCCTCATAATTCTTTTGGCACTTAACTTCTTTTAGGGTTCGGGTTATTCACTCATCTAATAATAGGCATCTGGTTATGCATATTGGATCTAGATTCGCAGTAATTATTTTTGTATTGCTCCTGCCATTTTCGGCATTGGCATGCAGTTGCTTTGCACCAGATGGAGGCTCATTTGAGGATGAAATTGCAGCGCATGACGCGGTTTTTACGGCGGTAATTGTTGCTACTGAGAAGTTGGAAGACGGTGCACATCCTTATCAGCTAACGGAAGTACGTGTCGCTAAGGTCTGGAAAGGCAAGCGTTTAACCCACACTGCATTTATCAAGACTGAAATCGAGCAGAGCTCTTGCGGCGGCGAGGCACCAACGGTTGGGGCGTTATATCTTATTTACGCCACCGAATTTGAGTTAGAGCGTTATAGCACAGGTGGCTGTTCAACATTTATGAACCTAGATGCCGTTGCAGCTGAACTGAAAACGGTGTCAGCTGAGGAGCGGGCAGAATGGAAAGCGCGTTTTGCAGAATTATGGGCGACGTTAGGCGAACCTAACGTCGTCTTCGAACAGCCTTAGAACGTTTATTTTATCGGGATCAAAATTTCGTTGTGACGGAACATGGGTAGTGTGAACGGGTCGTTGTAAGCCGCTTCAACGGCCGGCCCAGCGGCTTCATAACCATTCTCAGCGAGCCATTTTTCCAGTATTTCAGTGTGCTTACGCACGTTCGACTCGCTCAACGTCCAGTTGAACTTTATCGCAGCGACCCGGTAATCAGTCACTTCGCTCACGCTCACCAGTGGATCGGTTGGGGTAGGTGTAGTGGCGAGGGTGAAATCACTTGGCATGACAAAGGACATTTGCGGTTCACTCGTACCACCAAAGTTAGCACTACCCATGAACACAGGCGCGGTCATCGCAATTTCCTGTCCACCAGCATCGTTCTCATTGTTCATGAATACGGGCGCGGTCATGGCAATTTCTTGACTACCTTTATTGGCGCCGGCAATGTAATTAAACAAGCGCCGAAACGCGCTGCCAGTGCCGCTATTCATTGGTGTGGACACCAGCACCATAGCTTCATAATTGCGCACTTCAATATTCTGCTCAGGTGCGGCCTTAAGCAGAGTATAAGGCGCGGACTCAACGGTTTGCTTACCAAACACTGAACACCCCGCTAACATGAGTGGTAAAAATAAAGCCAAAAAACGTGTCATTTGAATACTCTCAACTAATGATTGATGCCAAATAATACGCAGCTGCTACACAAATGAATCACTCTCTCGCTTAAATTATAGGCAAAAGAAAAGGGCCTTCAAATGAAGGCCCTCTTTAGTGCCGCAACGATTGTTGTCGCAATATTGTCGAGGCGCTAACTTTAGAAACTGTAACGGGCACCCACTGCGTAGCGTGGTCCGTACTGACGCGCAAACAAGAATTGCTCCTCGTAACGGCCATAGCCCTGCTCAGTTTCGTTATTCAGGTTGATCCCCTCAAAGAACACGGTGAGGTTATCGGTCACGTCATAGTTCACGCTTAAATCCCACTGGCCGAACGCCTTAGCGAACTGCGGTGGAGCATCTGCTGAACCTTGTGCTTGGCCAACACCAATCAGGTAGCTATCACGCCAAGCGTAAGTCACTTTCACTGACAAGCCATCTTTCTCGTAGAAGCCCTGGAAGTTGGCGGAGTCACTCAACCCGGTTAATGGCGCTTGTTGGGTAAGACTGTTGATATCAAATTCAACGTCACCATCAACAATAGTACCGTTCATGCCAACCCCAAAGCCTGATTCACCGAACAAATGCTGTACGGCAATCTCAAAGCCATCCACGCTCTTCGAGTCAGTATTGGTTGGTTGTGAAATGTTCCACACAATGAGCGGGTCATCAGCATTTGGTTCGATGGCACCGTTTTCGTTGCCATAGCCGTTAGCTAGCATCTGATCGAAGATAGCGGTTGAGGTTGCTTGTTCACCGCGCGCTTCAATATCGGCAACTGCCTGCTGATAACGCGGACCTTCAAAGATATCGCGCAGGCCATCGATAGTGGTTTGGGTGATGGTGGTTTGAATGAAGTTATCAACATCTTTGCGGAAGTAACCAATGGCCGCATAGCTGCCTGGCGCATAGTAGTACTCTAACGCCAAGTCGAAGTTAGTCGATTCAAACGGCAGCAAGTTGGGGTTGCCCTGCGAACCAACCCGAGCGCCTGGACGCGGGCTACCGCTCAATGCACGGCCACCGGCTAACTGACCGAGCGGTGCACGAGTAATGGTTTTACCGGTCGAGAAACGGCCAACTAATTCGTCGGTTAAGTCTACTTTTAAATCTAACATCGGCAGCAACACATCGTGGTCGCCTTCAATGGTGAGGAATGAGTTTTGATCTTGCGGCTCATACTGCATGATCCACTCCGATGCACTCACCCAGTTCACTTGGCGTTCAACGCGCTGGCGCACGCTGCTAGTGACATCAGTTTGCTCATAGCGCACACCGACGTTTAGTTCAGCGAACTTACCAAAGAGTTGGAATTCCCAATCCGATTGGATGAAAATTGCGTTAGTCACTTCCTCTACCGAACTCTCGCTTTCTAACCCGTTTAAGAATGGGTCAGCTACGTATACGTCCGGACCCAGCAGTTCTTCGGTTAAGAACGCCTCTTGACGGGCAACCGCCTCATCGTAGTCGTAGGTGTAATAGTAGTTAGTGAGTAAGTCGGCCCCGCCACCAGCGAACTGATCCAGGAAGTCGCTGGTACCTTGGCGGGTAAACATGCCGTCTGGGAAGATTTCTGGGTACGCAGGGTTAAAGCCAGGGCCGCCACGTAGGCCGCTCCATGCGCTATAACCACCGAACTCTTGTTCAGTGCGCGAGGCACCGGCAGTAATCTTGGTGAGTGGTAAGTCAAAAGTACCGTAGTTAAACCAATCCGATTTGAACTGGTACTGGCGCACACTTGATTCACCAGGGCGACGGAAAAACTGACTAAAGTTCGAATCAATTTCGCCCGGAGCCAGCACATTGGTGCCATTGTTCCAGTTGATCAGAACTTGAGGGATTTCGCCATTACGATAGTCATAAATTTTTGATTGTAATTGGTCAGAACCCAAAATAACTTGGCCGAAATGACCGCTACCTTCGTCGGCACCATCATCGGTTTCATTGGTTGAGTCATGCACATCGAACCAGAAGCGCCACTCATCTGAGGGCTCAAACACCACGTTAAAGCCGATAGACTGTGCTTTGACTTCGGTGGTGCCTTGCTCGACCGTGAACGAACCATCATTACCGGCGATATCGGCATAAACGGCGGTGCCGTTTTCATCAAGGATGTAGTTGTTGATGTTGCCACCGAACTCGTTCCAGATACCCCAACCATAAGCGGTGCGGCCGGTCAGGGCGCGGCTAGCGGTATAATCGGCGGTAAAAGTTAAGGTATCGGTTGGGGCAAACTGTAACGTCAACTGACCGTTGGTACGCTCTTGCGCAAGATCAGCGATACCGTAATTCATGTCCTTCGGGAAGAAGTGGTTGCCAATCGGATTCCCTTCTTCATCTAACGGGCGCGGATCCACTGTATCCGGGCTCATCTCGGCAGGTAGACCGACGTTTGCTTGCCAACCCTGAATATTCGCCTGTTGAATTTGGAAATCGCGGCGATAGTTTGACACCGAAAATGCCACGCCGAACATATCATCAGCGAACGTATTGCTATATACCGCTGCGACTTCAGGCGTGACGCTGTCACCTTTATCAACCGAGCTATCGTGTAGGGCTTTACCCATTACTACGAACTGCTGACCTGGTTTGCTCAAAGGCCGTGTGGTCACAATATTTACGGTGGCACCTAAACCACCACTTGGTGTTTCGGCGCGGGCGGTTTTGTACACTTCAAGTGCGCTCACGCCTTCAGATGATAGGTTCTCTAGATTGTACGAACGCGAGTAGCCGGTACCCGGCATTTGCCGACCGTTTAGGGTAATGAGGTTAAAGTCGGGGCCAAAACCACGGACGGTAATTTGGCTACCTTCACCATTCACCCGGCTGACCGATACACCGGTAATGCGTTGTAACGATTCCGCTAAGTTAGTATCTGGGAACTTACCCATTTCTTCAGCGGAAATGGCATCTACCACACCGCTGCTAGCGCGTTTAAAGTCGGCTGAACGTGCCAATGAACCGCGAATACCTTGCACCTGAATAATTTCAGCCGCTTGGGTGTCTTCTTCTTGTAGTTGTGCTTGTTCGGTTTCCGCTTGCTCGGCTTCTTGCGCATGCAGTGGGCTTAACAAGCCCACTGACAATACTAATGACACTGCCGCAGCGACCGGAGTTTTCATAAATGTTGTTGTTTTCATAATATAGTTTCCGTGTTTGCCGTGTCGATTAAGGGTTGCCGATTTCAACGTTATCTACTTGGTACACCACGCCCTGGCCGGTGCCCCATGCAGGGAAGATCATAATTACGTTGATATCACTCACATCTAACCCGGCATCGAACAGTGCTTGCAGCGGGAAGTCGTAACGCGCCCATTCACCCACGACTGGCGCGGTATCGAAATTGCCACTTGCTAACGGCAATTCAACGGCAGTGACAGCATCGGTTGACTCTACTTTGAATAACCAATCGGTCTCGCCGCCGCTCGGCGGGGTTACAATGCGCATATCAAAGCTAATCGAGCCATTGGCAATGTAGTCTGACGCATTAATCGACACGCCTTCATCGGCTAAGAAGCCTAATACGGTTTCAGGCCAGCCCGGAATTTCGAACTGAGCAACTGAGCCATAAGGCGCATCTTCAGTCACGATCGTTGGCGTAGTACCTGCACAGCAATCCCATAAGCCCCAACCTGTGAGTAGGTTATTGCTGAAGATATTGAAACCATCAGCGCCCGCACTTGGATTGTAAATGCGTGCTTCATCTACATGATAAACCGCACCGTTACCGGTATCCCAAGCTGGGAAAATCATGAGCACATCAATGGCTGAAATATCTAAACCTGCATCGGCTAAATCTTGAATACTAAAGGTGTAGGTGGCCCACTCGCCGGTCACTGGCTCAACGCCCGCATTACCGGTGCTTAAATCCACTTCTACCGCACTGCTCGCACCATCTGCTTCAATCTTGAACTTCCAGACCGAATCAGGATTGGTGGGCGCATTCACAACTTTCATATCGAATTCAACCACGCCCTCGGCCAATAATGCTGAGGCATCAAATTGAATACCGCTGCCTTCAGGTGGTTTGAAGCCCAGTACCGTTGGTGTTGCGCCAACCGTGAACTCTGCCACGTTACCGCGCTCAGCATCCGTCACCACACTAGGTACGGTGCCGCCACAACAATCCCACAACGGCCAATCTGGGTTCACATCATCACCGAACAAGACCAGTTCAGGAGATTCCCCGCCCGGCGCTGAAATTTCAACATTGGTGAGCAAGTATTCCGCACCATTACCGGTATCCCACGCGGGGAACACCATGATGACATCAATACCGGCAGGGTCTAAGCCTAAATCAACCAAAGGCTGCAGTGGGAAGGTATAGGTTTGCCATTCGCCAGTTGGCGGTGAAACGCCTTCCACGCTAGTGGTCATGGCGACTTCAGCTGCGGTTGAACCTTCGTTGCTTTCTACTTTGAAAATCCAGGTAGAATCAGGGTTGGTTGGCTGTGAAATCACTTTCATGTCGAAGCTTATCGAGCCGTTTTCGACAATAGGTGACGCGTCAAAAGGTTGTGGTGAACCGTTCGGATCGGTAATGAATGCAGACCGAGTAATAAAGCCATTTACGGTTGGTGTAGCGCCCACAGTAAAGCTATAGGCATTGCCTTTTTCAGCATCTTCAACCAGTTCTGGGGTGGTACCACCACAGCAATCCCATGCAGGCCAGCTTGGGTTAGGCGTGCCATCGAAAATGGTTAGGTTACGTGCCACACCATCAGATGGTGGTGACGGAATGGGCGCTTCGCCAGTGACATAGGTTTCGTCATCTTTATAACCGGCACGAATGGTTTCGCAACCACGGCCAGTGTCTGGGTTTTGCGCACATTCGTATACCCGAATGTAATCAATTTCTAAGGTCTGGCCGTTGGCGAAGGCGTCGGCATCTACGCCAAGCTCATTCACGTTTTCAGGCCAGTTGCCGCCTACCGCAAGGTTCATGATCAAGTGGAAATCTTGGTCAAACGGCGCTTCGTTATAAACAGTTTCAAGTTCGCCGGTGGCTTGGTTGAAAAATTCAGCAAACCAACCGCGGTGGCGTAAACCTACAACTTCACCAGCGCTGTTGTAACGTACGCTCGATTCAGTTTGAGTTTGATATAAGTAGTCGTTTACGTACCAACGAATTTCACCTTCTTGCCATTCAATCGCGTAGGTATTGAAGCCATCAGCAGGGCTGGCGCCATCAGGCAGGGCATAGGCTTTCCCTGAAGAGGAATTATTCGGTGCGTCGCGGCCGTAATGCAGCGTACCGTGAACACGGGTTTCAGGTTCACCATTCTCATTCATGGCGCCTAAGTTTACCGCTTCCACAATATCGATTTCGCCAGACTTCGGCCAGCCGCCATATACTTCATCAGTCGACAACATCCATATGGCCGGCCAGCTACCTTGCCCTGATGGCATTTTCGCGCGTACTTCGATGCGGCCATAGGTAAAGTCAGCTTTATTTTTCGAGTTTAAGCGTGCTGAGGTGTAAGGCTGCTCAGCACCCTCTGGCGCGGGTAGCGCCACAATTTTTAATGAACCATCAGATACGTAAGCATTATCAGGACTGTCGGTGTAGCACTGGCGTTCTTGGTTACCACCGCCACGGCAGTCAACCTCGAAGGTCCAGTTACCGTCATCAATGGCTGCGCCATCGAAATCGTCGCCCCACACTAACTGCCAGTCGCTCACTGGTGCAGTTGGTTCGACCGCTTCATAATCTGAATTGGTTTTAACGTCCCCACCACCGCAACCTGCGAGGCCTAGTGTCATGAAGAGCCCGGCAATGGGGCTCAGTTTTAAGCGTTTGTTGTACATATCTGAGTTCCTGGTTGTTTGCTTACGCATATTATTTTTGTGCGTCAATGTAAGCGCTTTCATACCATAGAACAAGAAGTTTTTAGCGTCAATCCATTGTGCTTAAAAAGTATTCACAAAAGGGTGGGAAAAGGTGTTCAGTAGGCGCTACAAGCGAGCATGTCTTCATGAGATAAATTTTAATTTATCAATAAAGTCAGTTGCTTATGATTTTGTAGGTAAATTACAAATGCGGTGTTGAGGCATACGTATTTAGCTAATTTTGTTACAAAAAAGCAGTGCGAACGAGGTTCGCACTGCGCAGAAGGTGAACCTGTGGGATTAGGCAGCAGCAAGTGCCAAGGTGTTATCCAGCATGCGATGACTGAAGCCCCATTCATTGTCGTACCAAGCCATTACTTTTACTAAGCGCCCATTCACGCGGGTTTGTTGGCTATCAAACACTGCCGAACTTGGATTGTGATTAAAATCAATCGACACCAGCGGTAATGAGTTTACCGTCAAAATACCTCGTAATGCCGGGGTGGCGGCCGCGGCTTGCAGCAAGTTATTGATTTCCTGAACGTTTGTATCACGCGAGGCAACAAAGGATAAATCAACCAAGGATACATTCTGGGTCGGTACCCGTACCGCTAAGCCGTCGAAGCGTCCTTGCAGTTCTGGAATGACCAAACCGACTGCGGCGGCAGCCCCAGTTTTCGATGGGATCATTGAACTTGCGGCAGCGCGGGCGCGCTGTGCATCACTATGGTAGGCATCAAGCAGGTTCTGGTCGTTGGTGTACGCATGTACCGTGGTCATTAAGCCTGATTCGATGCCGATTTGTTGGTGTAGTACCGATGCAATTGGAGCGAGGCAATTGGTGGTGCACGATGCGTTTGAAATCACCTGAAGCTCAGCATTATGCAATTGCTGGCTGATCAACTGATGATTCACGCCGTACACGATAGTCGCATCGGCACCTTTAGCGGGCGCAGAGACCAATACTTTCTTGGCACCGGCGCTAATATGTTGCAGCGCTTGCTCGCGGGCGGTGAATAAGCCGGTACATTCGTACACCACATCAATATTGAGCTCTGCCCATGGCAATTGGGTCGGATCGCGTTCGCTTAATAGTTTGATCTGGGTGTTATCGACCGTGAGGTGACCGTTTTCATAGCCGACAGTGGCGGCAAATGGCCCGTGTACCGAGTCATACTTCAATAAATGCGCATGAATAGCGCCATCGCCTAAATCATTAATGGCAACAATTTCAATGTCTTGGCCTAGCTGGCGCTCATGCCATGCCCGAAGAATGTTTTTTCCGATGCGGCCAAAGCCGTTAATTGCGACGCGAATACTCATACTGCACCTGTTTCATCTGTCTGGATGTGTCATACATCAGTTTCTTTGTAATAAAATTACATTGAGAAGACAAAAGATCAAGCCTTTCACGTGAATTTGTAAGTAAATTACTAAAATGTGACAGATGCTGCCAGAGCGTTCAGCTGTTAGTCCGCTTTTTTGTAGCGTGAGTCGCGTAAACTGGCCTTAATGCGTTGCAGCTTTTCTTGAATCGCGGGGCCGTGGCGTAGGGTGTACCCGGTAATGAGGACATCCACTAGTACTAACTGCGCAATTCGTGAGGCCATGGGCATATACACATCGGTGTCTTCCGGCACATGGGTCGACAATACCAGTTGGCATGCTTGCGCCAACGGACTATCGGCACTGGTAATACCGATCAGGGTAGCCTGCGATTGATGTGCTATTTCGGCCACTTCAACCAGCGCCTTGGTGCGGCCCGTATGTGAGAAAAACACGATCACATCATCGGGTTTGGCGTTTAACGCCACCATGCGTTGCATCAAAATGTCATCGGAAAACATCACTGGGGTATCGAAGCGTAGAAACTTATTATGAGCATCGTTGGCCACCGAGGCCGACGCGCCAAGGCCAAAGAACGAAATTTTGCTGGCCTGGTCGAGCGCTTGTACCGCTTGTTCAATTGCGCTCAGGCTGAGTTTGTTACGCGCCAGATTAAGTGCGGCCATAGTGGAGTCGAAAATTTTGGTGGTGTAATCCTCGGTGGAGTCGTTCTGATCCACGTGACGGTTTACAAAGGGCGTGCCTTTAACCAAGCTTTGCGCCAGCATCAGTTTGAAATCGGGGTAGCCTTTGGCACCTAAACGGCGCGAAAAACGATTCACCGTGGGCTCGCTCACGTCGGCTTGCTGCGCAAGTTGGGCAATGCTTTTGTGAATAGTGGCTTGCGGATCTGCCAGAATTACATCCGCCACTTTACGCTCAGATTTACTGAAATCAGCGTATTCCTGTTGTAAGGTTTCGAGCAGATTCATGGCAACATCCCTTTGTTGTGGCAATTGCTTTTACAGCGCTTTGCCATCGCGATCCGCGAAATAGATTGCGCATCAGCTGACGACTTGATGAATATTTTTGTAATTTAATTACATTTATTGGATTTATCTAGTGTTCACTGGTAGGATTTTACCCGATTTGTTGTAAAATTACAGAATCATGAGGTTCAGCATGACCACATCTGCGCACAGCAGCGACTTTATTTTATTCGGGACGCTTGGCGATCTCGCGCGGCGCAAGCTGTTGCCAGCCTTGTACCAACTTGAAAAAGCGGGCCTATTGCATAAGCAAACCCAAATTATTGGGGTTGCCAGAGATACCCAATCCCGTGCTGATTACCAACAATGGGTGCGCGTGCAACTTGAGCAATTTGTAACAAAAGAACAAATTGACGAGCAAGTCTGGCAGCGGTTCGAGGAGAAACTCCATTATTGTGAGATTGATTTAAGCAATCTTGAAAGTTACCAAGCCTTGCGCGAGCTGACTAACCCGCACGAACGCACACCTATAAGCTATTTCGCTACGCCACCAAGTTTATTCCCCATGATTTGCCAAGGTTTAGCGCAAAATGGCTTGAACTTGGGTGATGCCCGAGTGGTGCTCGAGAAGCCGCTGGGCCACGACTTAGAATCTTCGCAACAGATTAATGATCAAGTGGCCGGATGTTTTAACGAGTCGCAAATTTACCGGATTGACCATTACTTAGGTAAAGAAACGGTATTGAACCTGTTGGCGCTGCGCTTTGCGAACTCGCTGTTTACCGATCAGTGGAGCCATGACCGTATCGACAACATACAAATTACGGCTGCCGAGCAAGTAGGTGTGGAGGGTCGCTGGGGTTATTACGACGATGCTGGGCAACTGCGCGACATGGTGCAAAACCACCTGTTACAGGTGCTGTCGTTAATCGCCATGGAGCCGCCAACACGCTTAGATGCCGACAGCATTCGCGAAGAAAAATTGAAAGTGCTGAAGTCATTACGGTCAATCGACAGCGAAAATGTGTCAGATGACACGGTTCGTGGTCAGTATGGAGCGGGTTTTATTGGCGACAGCAAAGTGCCGGGCTATTTGGAAGAAGAAGGTGCGGCGAAAAAGAGCAAAACCGAAACCTTTGTGGCGTTAAAAGCCCATATCGATAACTGGCGTTGGTCTGGGGTGCCGTTTTACCTGCGAACCGGTAAGCGGATGCCACAAAAGCGCACCGAGGTGGTGATTACCTTTAAGCCTCAGCCCCACAATATTTTTCACGAAACCTTAAGTCAGCTGCCACCAAATCGATTGATCATTCGCTTGCAACCCGACGAAGGGGTTGAAATTGAAATGATGAATAAGGTGCCAGGCTTAGGGAAGCGCATGCAGTTGCAGCCGGCAACGCTGAACTTAAGCTTTTTCGAAACCTTCGAGAACAAACGGATTGCCGATGCTTACGAGCGCTTGCTGTTAGAAGCAATGCAGGGCAATCAATACTTGTTCGTTCATCGCGACGAGGTGGAGTATGCGTGGCGCTGGATCGACGGCATTCGCGCCGCTTGGGAAAGTGCTGGTGATGCACCGAAGAGCTATCAAGCCGGAACTTGGGGGCCCGCCGCGTCGGTCACCATGCTGGCACAAGAAGGTCGCGAGTGGGACGACTCGCTGTAACCACGGAATAAGAGTAAATCATGAGTGCAGAATTAAAACGATTTATGACTGATTACGCGTTACTAGAGTACTTTAGCAACGCTATTTTGAGTCGCTTACAACAAGCCATCGACACGCGCGGCCAAGCTTATTTGGTAGTGTCAGGCGGGCGCACACCGTTGCCATTATTCGAGCGTCTCGCTCAGCAAAAATTTGCTTGGGATAAAGTGACTATTACCTTAGCGGACGACCGGTGGGTGGCCATTGACCATGACGATAGTAACGAGCGTTTAGTCCGCCAGCATTTGTTGGTAAAAGAAGCTGCGGCGGCCACTTTTATTGGCTTAGTGGGAGCGTTGCAGAATATTGAGGCGGACGTGGTGCGCTTGAACGAGCAGCTACAAAGCCTGCCAACCTTCGATGTGGTGATATTGGGGATGGGTAACGATGGCCATACCGCCTCACTATTTCCTTGTAGCGACGAGCTTGCAGCAGGCTTAACCACCACCGCGCCGGCGCTGGCTGTGCATCCGAAAACGGCACCGCACGGGCGCATCAGCTTGAGTCGTGAACGCTTATTGAATGCGCGCCAATTATACTTGCATGTGAGTGGCGCAGACAAAGCCAACGTAGTCCAGAGCGCGCTCGAAAATCCTGCCACCGATTCGCAGCCGATTAGTTTATTCTTACAGCAAGACAACGTGCCTATGCAGGTGCTGTTGGCTTGCGCATAGGGAGTCCCCAATGCAAACCAGTCATATTCATCCAGTGCTTGAAAAAGTGACCGCACGCATTGAGCAGCGCAGTGCCGCAAGCCGTGCCAAATACCTTGAAAAAGTCGCCCATGCGCGCCGCCAAGGTCCACATCGTGGCGCTTTGTCCTGTGGTAACCTCGCCCACGGTTTTGCCGCCTGCGGACAATCAGACAAACAGCACTTGCGCAGTCTCACCCAAGCCAACATTGGTATCGTCACCTCCTACAACGATATGTTGTCGGCTCATCAGCCTTATCAGGGCTATCCTGATCAGATCAAACAATGGGTGCGCGAAGTAGGTAGCGTAGCGCAAGTAGCCGGTGGTGTGCCGGCCATGTGTGATGGCGTGACCCAAGGTCAGCCGGGAATGGAATTAAGCCTGATCAGTCGCGATGTCATTGCCATGGCGACGGCGGTGAGCTTATCGCACAACATGTTTGATGGTGGCTTAATGCTTGGCATTTGCGACAAAATCGTGCCGGGGTTACTGATTGGCGCGCTTAGTTTTGGCCATTTACCCTTTATTTTTGTGCCTGCCGGACCAATGCCATCGGGCATTACCAATAAAGAAAAAGCACGCGTCCGTGAGCTTTATGCTGAGGGTAAAGTAAGCAAAGACGAGCTGCTTGAAGCTGAGGCTGCTTCATATCACAGCCCTGGTACTTGTACGTTTTATGGCACCGCTAATTCGAATCAGTTAGTGGTAGAGCTTATGGGTTTACATCTGCCAGGCGCATCGTTCGTGAATCCGACCTCGCCACTGCGCAACGAGCTTACCCGCGTGGCGGCACAGCAAGTCACGCGAATTACCGATTTAGGCACGGATTACCGTCCGATGAGCGCGATTGTAAACGCCAAGAGTATCGTCAACGGTATTGTCGGTTTGCTCGCTACCGGTGGCTCGACTAACCACACCATGCACTTGGTCGCCGTTGCACAAGCAGCGGGTTATAACATTACTTGGGATGATTTTGCCGAGCTCTCAGACGCCACCCCGTTAGTGGCTCGAGTGTACCCAAATGGCGAAGCCGATATTAACCATTTCCAGCGTGCCGGCGGTATGGCGTTCTTAGTGCACACCTTGCTGGAAGCTGGATTGCTGCACGAAGATGTGGAAACCGTGGCGGGTACTGGTTTACGCCGTTACACCGAAAAACCTGAACTGGTTGATGGCGCAATCCGTTGGGTGCCGGGGCCGACTGAATCGCTGGATGACAGCGTGCTGCGGCCAGCCTCGAAGCCGTTTAGCTCACATGGTGGCTTGTCGGTGTTAAGCGGCAACTTAGGTCGCGCGGTGATGAAAACCTCCGCCATTCCAGCGGGCACCGAAGTTATTGAAGCGCCTGCGGTTATTTTTCACAGCCAACACGAACTCGATGCGGCGTTTCAAGCTGGCGAGTTAGATAAAGATTGTGTGGTGGTGGTGCGCTTCCAAGGCCCGAAAGCCATTGGTATGCCAGAACTTCACAAATTGACCCCACCGCTTGGCGTATTGCAACAGCGTGGTTATAAAGTGGCACTAGTGACTGATGGCCGCATGTCTGGTGCATCTGGTAAAGTGCCAGCTGCGATTCATGTGACACCGGAAGCCGTGGATGGCGGACTCATTGCTAAAATTCAGGCGGGTGACTTGGTGCGCGTAGACGCTGAAAACGGCGAGCTAAGCGTGTTAGTGGATGAGCAAACCTTAGCGCAGCGTCAGCCTGCCGCCTGTGATTTAACGGATAGTCAGGTTGGCATGGGACGCGAATTGTTCGGCAATTTCCGACGTTTATATAGCGGCGCAGAAGCAGGCGCTTCTGTGCTATTTGACGAATAACAACAAGTGGGAGTGACCAACATGGTGACCGAATCCACGTCAAAAAGTACGCTCAGCATTGATGGCTATGCGGTGGTGGCCGATATTGGCGGCACCAATGCGCGCTTTTGTCGAATTAACTTAGCCACCTTTGAGCTCGATCGTATTCAGGTGTTTGCCTGTGCTGATTATCCGACGCTCACCTCGGTAATGGATGCCTACAGTCACGAGCAAGAGGTGCCGCTTGAGCATGTCGCGATTGCCATTGCTTGCCCGGTAGAGTCCGATGAAGTAGACATGACCAATCATCATTGGCGTTTCTCGATTCGAGCCGTTCGCAAAAGCATGAAGCTGAAAACCTTCATTGTGTTAAACGATTTTGCCGCGGCAGCTATGAGCCTAGTTACCCTTGAGCCTCATGAGCTGAAGCAAATTGGTGGCGGCAAAATGATCGCCAACGCACCCAAAGCGGTAGTGGGCGCAGGCACCGGTTTAGGTGTTGGCCATTTGATCACACTCGATGATGGCAGTGTAATGCCACTACCCGGCGAAGGTGGTCATGTGGATTGGGCGCCGACCAATGAAAAAGAATGGGCCATTCACCGCTTTATTCATAATCGGGTTGGCCGGGTATCGGCTGAGCGCGTGTTATCAGGACCAGGTTTAGAAACCCTATATTTGGCGCTTGCCGATTATCATGGCAAGAATGTCGCCCCGTTAAGTGCCGCCAAAATTGGCCAGCGCGCGTTAAGCGGTATTGATACATTAGCCGTTGAAACCGTGAACCAATTTTTTGCCAGCTTAGGCAGTTTTGCAGGTAATTTAGCGCTAACACTCAACACCTACGGCGGGGTCTATATTGCCGGCGGCGTGGTGCCGAAACTACTGAATTTAATGGCGACCTCTAACTTCCGCGCGCGGTTTGAGCACAAAGGCCGCTTCTGCAAAGTGTGCGAAGCCATTCCTTGTTATGTGATCACCGCCGAATACGCCGGTTTACGTGGTGTGGGTCAATATTTAAAACAAACCCTCGCCAAAGCGCAGGAGAAAGCATGACTATTGCCAAAAAATCTTACACTGGCGCTGACATACTTGCGTTAGGGCCGGTGGTACCGGTAATTGTGATCCATGAACTGGAACAAGCGGTACCTATGGCCAAAGCGCTATTAGCCGCTAATGTTCGGGTACTAGAAGTAACGTTGCGCACCCCGGTGGCGCTCGAAGCCATTGAACTATTAAGCCGTGAAGTACCTGAAGCTGTTGTCGGTGCCGGCACCGTGACCACGCCCAAACAACTTGCTGATGTTACCGCCGCTGGTGCACAGTTTGCCATAAGCCCCGGCTTCACCCCCGAGCTGTTAGCGGCTGGTCAGCAGTCGAGCATTCCGCTTATTCCAGGTATTGCCACTGTATCTGAGCTGATGGTGGCGCAAAGCTATGGTTATCAAGCGTTGAAGTTTTTCCCAGCCGAAGCCGCGGGTGGCGTTGCTATGCTGAAATCAATTGCCGGACCATTCCCGAACGTTGCGTTCTGCCCCACAGGCGGCATTGGCCCCCATAACTATCGCGACTACCTTGCGCTTTCGAATGTGAAATGCGTGGGCGGTTCATGGTTGTTGCCAGCTGCCGCGGTAGCCGCCGGTGATTGGGATGAAGTTACCCGCATTGCGACAGCTGCGGTTGCGGTGTAAGTAGCGCTGTGCCGCGCGCCGCTTATGTAGGAGTTGATGTCGCTTGCGCTAAGGGCAAGCGCATCCCGATAGTGATAGCGGTGCATGCGGCAGGGGCGTCAGGCCCGCGGCTGGTACCGTTGCCACTTCTACAAGCGCCAATAAAGCCCCCGGTTGGCATGGGCAACGCCGCGGTGTTAGAGCCAAGCAGCACCCAACAGTATGCCGCCGATATTTACGATTATATTGTAAAAGTAAGCGCCCACTTTCAGGTTACCCCAGCCTGCATAGGCATTGATGCGCCATTGCAGCCACGTCGCGAAAACACCCAGTGGCGGGTCGCGGAGCAAGCATTATCAGCCGCCGGCATTCGTTGTTTTAAAACCCCAACCGCATCAGAGTTTGACCACATTCGAGCCAAAGCCAAGCAGCACTTAGCGAGTGGCGGTGAGTTATCGCGTATTCCCCATGTGATGCAATTGTGGATGCTGGCCGGATTCGATATTGCCAAACGCTTAGCTGAGCTGGCGCCCGTACTTGAAGTATTTCCGCAAGCGAATATTCGCTTATTACAGCCAAACGCGCCGCATAAAACCCGGGTTGGCCAAGCCGACGCACAATTAAAGGCAATTGCCGAGCATACTCAGTGGCCAGTGAGCCCTGCAGAGTGGCAACAACTGCGGTATATCTGTGGTGGCGCGCGGCACGATAAAGTGGATGCCTACAGCGCCGCTTGGGTTGCTAGCTTAGCGCCAGAGCAACGCCGCTATTTCGGCCAGCTCGGCAGTGAGCAGGCGCCGGCCGACGCCATTTGGGTGCCTAAGCTGTAACGATAACTTGCTAGTAAGTCAGTGTCAGGACCAGCTTGCGGGGTCCACCATGCTGGCGGTGCTCACACAAATAAATGCCCTGCCAGCTGCCTAAGTTCAATGTTCCCGCAGTGACTGGAATGCTCACACTACTGCCTAAAATACTGGCTTTTAGGTGGGCGGGCATATCGTCTGGGCCTTCATCGGTGTGGCGATAGTATGGAGCGTTCTCGGGCACCATGTGGTTGAAATGTGATTCGAAATCCTGGCGCACCGTGTGATCTGCATTTTCATTAATCGTGAGCGAGGCAGAGGTGTGCTTAATAAACACATGCAGTAAACCCGCCTCGATGTCGGCAAGTTCGGGCAAAGCGTTAGTGATCTCGTCGGTGACTAAATGAAATCCTCGTGAGCGCGCTTTTAACGTAAGCGTTGCTTGAATAATCGCCACTTCAACCTCCCTTTACAAAATCGCATAGCCTTTACTTTAACCCGCTCGCTGTTGCGGATAAAGAGGAGTTAATGAGAGTGAAGGTGCCTAAGTATTGTTGCTAAGAATGCCTCATACTCTGCTTGTAAGCCTGCACGGTTTCAGCTATGCATTGCAGAAACTTGCCGGGTAGAAAATGGCTTTTATCACACCTCTGCGTTAAAATGGGTACAGTTTTAGGAGGGTTTATGGCGAAAAATCCAGCGGATCAAAATAGTAAGCGTAAGGCGTGCTTTATTCCGAATATGAGCAACTTTGAAGTGAGCCTGAGCTACGAGGGACTCAAGCTGAGAAAAAGTAGTGAGCGTAAAAGTATCGCGGCGCTGAAGCTCAAATATGCGAGATAAATACGGGGTAATGCAGGACAAATACTGTTATCCCGGTTCAGATATTTTGATAAACCTGCTTGATATACAAGATGCTGTTTTGTTGGCTCAGGCAGAAGCAGACTTCACGGCGGAGCGATACAGGACGTATCAAGCAACTCATCTTGAATTAAATGACTTTAATCTCGCCCATTTAAAGCAGCTGCATCGTCATCTTTTTCAAGACATTTATGAGTGGGCTGGTGAGTTGAGAGATGTAGATATATCGAAAGGTGAAACCAGATTTTGCACGTGGTCAAGAATTTCCCCCGAAGCCGATAAGCTGTTTAAAAATATTCCTGCGCTTGCCAAACTTGATTCGAAAGATGGAATAGTAACCGCGGTTGCTCACTTATTTTGCGAAACAAATTTACTGCATCCATTTCGAGAAGGGAATGGCCGTGTACAGCGGTTTTTCTTCGAGGAGATGCTATTTACGTTAGGTTTTGACCTGGTTTGGCCTCGAATTTCTCAACAACATTGGATAGAGGCTAATGTAGCGGGTGTTAATCTTGACTTATCGAAGTTGGAAGGCATTTTTTCGCAGGCTCTTTCGAGGCGGATACCATAGTCTATGAACATTCAACCTGGCCGTTATCAGCACTACAAAGGGCCTTATTATGAAGTGATCGACACGGTGCGGCACTCCGAAACGCTAGAGTGGTGAGTACTGTATCGCCCTTTATATATTAAAACTGGCGAGAGCGAAGCAGGGCTTTGGGTGCGGCCATTAAGCATGTTTACTGAGCTGGTCAGCGTGAATGGTGAGCAGCGCCCGCGCTTTCAACTAATAGAAGACTAAGCTATGTTATGACTGCACGGCGACGCAGTATCAGCGTTGCTGGAGTGTATAAGAGTTCATAACTAGGAGAGCAAACGAATGCGAGCGTTAAAATGGATAGTTGTAGCCTCTACCAGTGCCGTCTTAATGGCCTGTAGTCCTGCCCAAGAGGTGACTCAGTGTACCACCGCGCCGATGGCTGAGTGGCAAGATCAAACGGCATTTCAAACTCAATTAACCGAGCAAGGCTACGGTATTAACGAGTTTAAAGTAACCGAGGGTGCCTGTTACGAAATTTATGGTACTGACCCTGATGGCAATAAAGTAGAAATTTACTTTAACCCTGTAGATGGTTCGGTCGTTAAGCGTGAAGCGCACTAACCCGTCAACCCATCAAGCTAAGCTCTATATTTGGCACCCACTGATCAGGTGGGTGCATTTATTTTTAATCAGCGTTTTTATCCTGAACTACTATATTCTTGAGGCCGGTTCCAATATCCACCAATGGCTTGGTTATGGCGCATTAAGTGTAGTCATTGTGCGTATTGTGTGGAGCTTTTATACCAGCGGCTACGGTAGCCTTAAGCTTATTCGAATGACGCCAGCGGGCTTTCGCGAACACCTAGCGCATGTGCGAGCGCGCCACATTCCCGCAGATTCTGGCCATAACCCGATTGGCTGGTTATTTGTATTAGGATGTTGGTTGTTATTTATGGCACTTGCGGTCAGTGGCTTTTTGTTTGAAGAAATAGACCGCTTCTTTGGTAATTCGACTCTGGAATGGCTACATGGCTTGTTTGCCGACACTTTACTAGTGCTGGTGATTATTCATATTGCGGCGGTCGTGTTGGTGGGTCGTTTGGGCCGCGTGCAACTGATTCGTGCGATGATCACGGGGCGAAGAGATCCCAATTAGCCGAGCAAACGACTCAGCAACGGTGTTTCGAATTCGCGTTTGGCGGTGATCGCGTAGAATTTCTCCACCACACCTTCTAAAGTGCAATATTTCCGCAAGCGTCCGGTTTTAAGTTCATCTTGCACCACCACTTCCGGCACGACGGTAACGCCATCGGTGTCGCGTGCTAACAACCGCAACATCGCCATGTCATCAACTTCCGCAAATGGCTTCACTTGAATACCCTCACGCGCGCAATACATGTCGAATTGGGTACGAATATCGCTACTTGGACCCGGAACAATCACGCGTACTTGGGTTAAATCGCGGGGGAATTCTAACAGACTTAACTCGGCTGACTCTGGCCCGACTAAACACACCCCTTGTTGGGCGATGAGTTTGCAGCGCACCCGAGTTTGCGGGTCCGAACTGACCGGGCGGTTGGATAAAATCACATCTAATTTATGTACGCGCAGTTGCTCAATTAACTCATTCAACCCTGATGACTGAATGCTCAACCGAATACTCTGGTCGGACAACAATGGCCGCACTAAGTTGTCTTGGAAGTTACGTGATAAAGTGGCCACGGCACCTATTCGAAGGCTTTGCACGCGTTTGGTTTCGCCTCGTTCAACCAGCGACACGAGTTCGTGACCAAGGTTAAAAATACGCTCGGCATAACCTAATACCAAATGGCCGAATTCGGTGAGTTGCAGGCTCCGACCTTCACGGTCAAACAGCGACTGACCCAAGCGCGTCTCCAGCTGCTTTATTTGCGCTGAAAGCGCAGATTGCGATACGTGAAGTTGTTCGGCGGCACGGGTGAGATGACCCTCTTTGGCAACGGTCCAAAAGTAAAACAGGTGATGAAAATTGAGGTCACGCACAGGTAGGCTCCATCGATAACGAACACTGTTCACTTTAACAGAATGAATTGTGATTTTTTATATATTTTACAGAAGCAACAAAGCAAGAGAGAATGCGCGCCATGTTAAAACGCAAAAAGCACAAGGAAGCACAACAACATGTGGTTTGATACTTGGCCGTTTCTGGTAATTTGGGCTGCAGGTTGGCTGCTAAGTTTAGCGTTTAGCAAACAAGCAAATGCTTGGCATTGGCACACCGCACGTTGGACTTCTCGCTTAGCATTGTTGTTTGCGCTGGGGCATGCTGTTGTTGCGGTCAGCCAGTGGTGGCTTGGTAAAGCGGCCACAGTGGATTGGCTCGGTACCATTGTCACTTTGCTGGTGGGTTTGCTGGGCTGGGTGGTGATTAAATTTGCTGAGCACTACTTAGCTGGCGAGCCGCGCCAACCGCGCTTTGTGAAAGCCACGTTGTTTACCTTAGCAGCGGTGGCGCTGATGGTGGTGAGCGATAGTCTGCTGCTGATGTTGGTGGGCTGGTCGCTCACCAGCGTTGGCTTGCATAGTTTGCTGCTGTATTACCCAGAGCGGCGCGCGGCGCAAATTGTGGCACATAAAAAGTTTATCGCCAGCCGCTTTGCTGATGTGCTGTTGGTGACAGCGCTCGCCCTAGTATTCATTGAGTTAGGTTCGTTCAGTATGAGCGACCTAAACGCACTGCTCGACACGCGCGTTGGCAAGCCGGCAACCCTAGATTTGGCGGTGGTGCTGATTGCGGTTGCCGCAGTAGTAAAAACCGCGCAATTACCTATTCATGGCTGGCTCATTCAAGTGATGGAAGCGCCTACCCCCGTGTCAGCCCTGTTGCATGCTGGGGTAATTAACCTATCAGGATTAGTGCTGCTGCGCCTTGCCGATGCACTATCGTTTAACTTTGTAGCACAAGCCATTCTAGTCATAGTGGGCAGTTTAACCGCCGCGCTGGCTGCCATGGTGATGCTCACCCGTATTAGTATTAAAGTGCGATTAGCTTGGTCTACCTGCGCGCAAATGGGCTTTATGCTGATGGAAATTGGTTTAGGGCTGTACGAGTTGGCCTTACTGCATTTGGTGGCGCATTCACTTTACAAAGCCCATGCGTTCTTAAGTTCGGGCGAGGCGGTGTTGCAAGCACGTTTGCATAGCTTTGCGCGAGCTAACTACGAGGCGGGTGCCTTATGGGTATATCTTGCCAGCCCGTTGGTGAGCGCGGCAGTGGTGGTGGGTTCCCTATGGGGATGGCAACAGTTATTGCCGGAGTTTGAAGTTACCGCGGCGGTGCTGGTGATTCTCACCATTGGTTTTGCGCCACTGTACTGGCCTTCCACCAAAGATAAATTTGGGCATTGGTTACGCGGTGCGGTGCGTAGCATAGTGCTCACCCAACTTTATTTCCTCTGGCATTTAGCCTTTGCGCAAGTAATGCCGCCGCAAACTACCACCAGCTGGTTCTTGTTAGGCTGGGTGACGGTGGTCTTTATTGGACTTTATATTACCCAGTTAGTGGTACAACGCTACCCTCATGGCGCGCCGTCACGTCGCCTCTTTCCGTGGGCCTATAACGGTTTTTATTTAGATGAACGCTTTACGCGCTTCACATTTAAAGTGTGGCCACTGCAGTTTAAGCAGCCTGCCGATCTTGATGATGGTGAAACCTTAGCGACGGAGACCATGAAATGAGCCAGCTGGAGCAAGTAAAACAGGCCGTGGAACAAGCTTGCCGGACGATTGCCCCCACCTGGCCGCTTGATCAAATGATTGCGGTAAATCCTTACTGGGGTCGTATTCAGCATTCGTTCGAGGAAGTAGCCGCGCAGCTGGAGCGCAGCGGGGCATCGCCGTTCTATATGAACGCCAGCTATTACTTAAAACGTTGGGAGCGTGGCGACATTAATGGCGATGCACTCGGCCGAGCGCTGGCGGAAAAACCATCGAGGGTAGCCAATATTGACGATGCGGTGCAAGAGCTAGTGGGTGTTGCGCAAGCTTCTGAAAACGGCAGCTTAAAAGCGCTACCCCTGTTAAGCGATAGCCATGATAAGCGCCGCGATTTGGGCCGAGCACCCGCCTGGCGCGATACCATTACCCACCAAATTGCACAGTTTTGCGCGGCTTATTTCGATCAGCATCAGGCAGCTTGGCACCCGCAGCAACACCATGCCCTTTATACGAGCTGGTTAGAAGAAGTGCGCCACGATAAAAGTGTGCGCCTGCTCATGCGCAGCGACGATGTGATGGCGCGTGCACAAAGTTTTGCCGATGATGCCTTGAGCCAAATTCAACGGGTGCTAGAGCAATTGCAGGTTGCGCCAGAGCATTGGGCGTTGTGGTTAGAGACTGTGTTAATGCAAGTAAGCGGCTGGGCCAGCTGGTGCAGCTATCGGCGCTGGCAAGCACAGCTGCAAGGCAAGGATGATCAAACCTTAGTTGAATTGTTAGCGGTGCGGGCGAGCTGGGAGCTGTTGGTAGACGACGAGCGTCGTGATAGCACCAGTGTGTGGCAGCGCTGGCAACGCGCTTGGCAAAAACCAACCCGACACTACGCACAACGAGATTTGTTGCTGTTGTGGCAACGCGCCCATGAGTGCAGTTTTCAGCAGAAATTTGCGGCGACCTTGCAAGAGTCACCGCAGCCTTCAGCGGCACCTAAAGTACGCGCCTATTTTTGTATTGATGTGCGCTCTGAGGTGTTTCGGCGTCATTTCGAAGCCCAATCAAGCGCTATTTTAACCGGTGGTTTTGCCGGCTTTTTCGGCTTGCCCATTAGCTATACGCCGCTTGGTACCCATGCCGGGCGGCCGCAGCTTCCGGGGTTGTTGGCGCCAGCGCTACACATTACGGATAGTTGTGGCAATGCCGAGCAAGACCAAGCCTGTGCCGTGACCCGGCAGCGCACCTTGCAACAAAAAGCCAGTTGGCGGCCATTTAAAACGCTGCCTGCATCCTCTTTTAGCTTGGTTGAAACGCTGGGCCTCGGCTATGCCAGCAAGTTACTGAAACGGAGCTGGTATCGTGCTGCTAAAGTGCCTGAACATTTTGGCTTGGCGGCCAAGCAAGTGGCGCAACTGCGGCCAACGCTTCCCGTCACGAACGAGAATTTTGCCGAGCGCGCTGCACTGGCGGCGGGCGTGTTGCAGGGCATGAGTTTAACTCGTGACTTTGGTGAGCTGGTGATGCTGGTGGGACATGGTGCCATGAGCCAAAATAACCCGCAGCAAGCCGGGTTAGATTGTGGCGCCTGTTGCGGGCAAACCGGTGAGGTGAACGCGCGGGCCTTGGCGCAACTGTTAAACCGTGATGATATTCGCGCCGCACTTGCCAACCAAGGCATTGTTATTCCGCCCAGCACTTGGTTTATGGCGGCGCTACACAATACCACCACCGATGAAATTGCTTGGTTTGATACCGAGCTGATCCCGCCTGCGCAGGCGCAATTAGTGGCGCAAACCCAAGCATGGTTGGCGGCGGCTGGGGAAAGTGCGCGCCAAGAGCGAGCGCCAAGCTTAGGGCTTAGCCAAACCACCGGGCGCAAGTTATTGCCGACCTTGCAAGCGCGCGCGCAGGATTGGTCACAAACTCGCCCAGAGTGGGCGCTTGCGAATAATGCCGCCTTTGTGGTGGCGCCCCGCGAGCGTACTCGGGGGCTGAACTTAGGTGGGCGTAGCTTTTTGCACGATTACCATGCGAATGCTGACGACGATGGTTCAGTGCTCACCCAAATTATGACCGCGCCTATGGTGGTGACCCATTGGATCAACATGCAGTATTTTGCTTCGACGGTAGACAACTTGCGCTTCGGCAGCGGCAATAAAACCCTGCATAACGTGGTGGGTGGCCGAATTGGGGTGTTTGAAGGTAACGGTGGCGATTTACGAATTGGTTTGGCGTGGCAATCGATTCACGATGGCGAGCAATATATGCATGAGCCATTGCGCCTGAGCGTTTACATTGCCGCCCCACAACAACGTATTGCGGATATTATTGCCGCGCACGAGGTGTTACAGCACTTGGTGCATCATGAGTGGCTGTATGTGTTTCAGTTGAACGCACCGGGTGAGGCGTTGGCGCGTTATCATCAGGGTGAGTGGCATGCGCTATAAGCCGCAACCGATTGCACTATTAACGCAGCATAAAAAGGCGCGCTGGATAGCGCCAGAGCTCGCGCCGCTTGGGCTGGACGTGGTCACCACCAGTGCTTATGACACCGATTTGCTCGGCAGTTTTTCAGGGGCAGTCGCACGTTCGTTAACGCCACTGGAGTGCGCCAAGCGCAAAGCGCAGCTGGCCTGTGAACTGACTGGTCAGCGGCTGGGCTTGGGTAGCGAGGGTAGTTTTGGCGGCGGACCCATGCCGGGATTAGTGAACTGGGATGAAGAAGTGCTGGCATTGTACGATGCTCAGCGCGAAATTTTTGTGGTGGCGAAGGCCTCGGGGCCGGTCGCGTTAAGAGATTTAGGCGAAGCCGAGCTTGCGAGTTTAGCCACCAGCTTAGCTGAATTCGATATTGCCCAGGCGTGGCTACTGCATTATCAATTAAAGGCAACGGATTCGGCCGCTGCGAGCAGTGGCGTAATTAAAGATCTGCACAGTGCTGAGGCTATTTTGCAGGCCATTTCACAATTACCGCAAGCACGCTTGGCGCGCAGTCATTTGCGTATTCAACCGGATTATCGCGCGATGAATTGTCCGCCTCGGCAAGGCTACATTAAATTGGCGGCAGCCCAACTACGGGCGCGCTTGAGTGCCGAGTGTCCGGCTTGTGGCGAACTGAACTTCTGGCAAACTGGGGTGCAAACCGGCTTGCCCTGTCGTGCTTGTCAGTGTCCCACCCAGATGCCTAAGGCCATGATCACCGGCTGCGCCCACTGTGGTCACGAACAAATCACACCGGTCGCTGCGCCTAGCGCTGATCCGATCCGCTGCCCAATTTGTAACCCTTAACCCACGATGAACGTTTTAGCAGTGAGTGCCTGCCATGGCTGACCAAGCAACCCGCATCAATACCGAATTACTGCCTGGCGACGATCCGGGCTCGCTTACCCGTGCAGCCGCTTTGTTGCAACAAGGCGAACTGGTAGCGGTACCCACTGAAACCGTGTATGGCTTAGCCGCGAATGCTGCCGACCCTATTGCCGTGGCTAAAATTTTTGCTGCCAAAGGCCGCCCGAGTCAGCATCCGCTCATTACTCATATTGCCGGTATTGAACAGCTTGAGCAGTGGGCGCGCGAGGTGCCAGCTTGGCTGTTGCAAGGTCTAACGCAGCTCTGGCCGGGGCCGCTGACCGTGGTCTTGCCCAAACAAGCTTGGGTGAGTGAGGTTATTACCGGCGGGCACGACAGCATTGGTTTGCGGGTGCCAGCCCAGCCGCTATTACGACAATTATTACAGCAGTCGGGATTGGCGGTTGCGGCGCCTTCGGCGAATCGCTACCAGCAGCTAAGCCCAACCACCGCCGCCCATGTCATGGCTGGCTTACAGGGCCGGATTGCCGCGGTACTCGATGGTGGCCAATGTTCACTGGGTACCGAATCTACGATTATTCGGCCGCTGCTGCAGGCTAATGGCTCAGTTGCCAACAGTATTGAGGTGCTGCGTCCCGGGCCTTACACCATGAGTGAGCTAGCGGCTCAGTTTCAGGTGCCAGTGCAATTACCGGCCAGCCATGACATTGCCGTGCCTGGCAATATGCGGGTGCATTATCGGCCACGGGCAGCGGTTAAATTGGTCGCGGATTTTAGCACCCAACCCTTGCCACCGCAGTTAGTCGGTGTGGTGTATTCCCAGGCAGCAGCCCAAGTGCTGGCTACAGCTGGCGTGCCGACAATTCAGTTGCCGGCCACCGCCGCTGGCTTCCGACATGGCTTATATAGCGCGTTACATGAGGCAGATAGCCAGCGCCCACAGCAGATTTTGGTAGAACAGCCACCCCAGCATGATGACTGGCTCGATATTTGGAATAGGCTGTTACGAGCCAGCCAAGCCTAATGGCTGATTAACGGCGCCACATTTGCTGAAACACGCCATCGCGTTTAACGAACGCGTGTTGTAACGCGGCACTCACATGAAGCAGCACCAGTAAAATAAGCGCATACGCAAACCATTCATGCAAACTGCGGAGCCAGCCGTACCACACCAAGTCGGTACTGAGGATAGTGGGTAAGTGGAACCAACCGAACACTTCTACCGTTCGACCAGCGGCATTTTGCATTAACCAACCGAGTAAAGGTAAGCCGAGCATCAAGCCATACAAGGCCAGGTGTGAGCCATGCGCGATGCGTTGCTGCCAACGCGGCACACTGGCAGGTAAAGCAGGAGTGCCATGCTTGCGTCTTAACCACAAACGCCACAGCACCAAGATAAACACGAGCACACCAAAAGACTTATGCCAACTCACTAGTGTTACCTGATAAACAGCCAGACTTTCGACCATCGCCAAGCCAACACACACCAAGCAGAAGAGAATAAGCGCCAGCGACCAATGCAATACACGTTGGGAGGTTTGATAACTCATTGGTTTGCTCCGGCTTGACCAAAGGCGTGCTCTTGCGCGCGGCGTTTATAGGATTCAGCATAGGCACTTGAGCGCGCCCGCAAAATAGGGTCAGCGGTGGCGGCCAACCCCGCCGGTAACACTAAGGGGTCAAAGTTAATGGCGTTGCAGGCGCCATCAACTTGCGCGGTCATGCGCTCAATTGAAATTTGGCCAGCCACAATTTGCTCGCGGTCAGCAGGCCAAGGTTGGGTCGGATCATTTTCATCATCCTCGGCGTTAGCCAGCGTAAATACCCAATCAAACAACACCGGACCGAGCGCTAATCGCTCGCTAAACTCCTTTTGTAGGGCGTCAGGGTCGGTGGTTGTCGGCAGTTCAAAACTCGGAGTGCTGGTTGGCACCATAGTCCATCGCACGGCTTGCTGACGAGCGCTATTGTCAACCAAATAAAAGGCGTTAATGCTGTGGTACAACTCAGTCGCAAAACTTGCGGAGGGTTGGTAATTTGCTCGCCATTCGGTAAATGCGGCGGTTTCTGGGTGCGCCGCAAAAAATGCTTGAATGCGCTCGCGATTCGGCTGACCGGTGGCCGGATCCGGCGCTAAGGTTTGCAGTTGTTGGTAGAATGCCGCTGGCGTAGCTACCGCCATGACCGGTGGCGTATTCATCGCTAGCCGCCAGGTTTGGTTGCTGTCATCGCCAAAACTCAAAGCAAGGCTGCGAACCGGCGCTTTTAAATCGGGTGCTGTCGGATTATTGCCCGCTATCGAGATACGGCCGATAAAGCTAGTTTCTGGCTGTTGCCAAATTTGCGCGCTCGAGAATGGCGCCAAGCTACCGTAGTTCTGGAAGCTACCCGCAATACAGAAGCCTTTTGCATGCGCGCGGCGAAACCCTGCGTGAGTAGCCGCACCCTGCTGTAAATTCACAAACTGCTGCGCGGAAACCTGCTCGCCACTCGGGCTGAGAAGCTTGACGACCAGCGCGCCACTACCCAGCAATACCGCGATGCCCGCAGCGATCTTTGCATAAGGCTGCAATTGCGGCCAGGTTAATTTTATCTTGTTCATCATAAGTTCCGTTTCTTAAAAAGGGCGAGGCACAACCGCAAATGCGAATTAGCGGGTCGCGAAATAACGACTGCTGAAATCTAAAAATGCCCGCATTTTACTGGCGAGCATGGTGCGATGGGCGTACACCGCATACAGACCTATGGGTTTTGGCGTATGTTCCGCTAATACGCTGATTAATTGTTGGTTGGCTAAAAATGGCTGAACAATAAAGCTTGGTTGAATCGCTAAGCCTTGCCCAGCCACTGCGGCAGCGGTTAACACATCGCCATTATTGGATTGCAACCGGCGGGGCGCTGCTAACCATGCTTTCATTAACGGGCTACTGGCATCTTCCATATAGCTGTAGTGCAATACGTGGTGTTGCGCCAAATCGCTCAATGTCTGAGGTTCGCCATATTGTTGTAGGTAGCTGGGCGCCGCACAAATGTGTAAGTTTATTTGCAGTAGCTTTTTGGCAATTAAGCTAGAACTTTTTAAGTGGCCAATTCGCAACGCAAAATCGAAACCTTCGTCAATAATATCTACTTTGCGATCATTCAGTTGCAAATCTACGGTCACGCGCGGGAATTCGCGTTGAAACGCCACTAATAATGGCGCCATGTGCGCTACCCCGAAGGATACCGGCGCGCTAATCCGCAACTGTCCGCTGGCATGGCTTTGCAAGTCGCCGAGTTGGTTTTCTACGGCTTCTAATTCTTGCAGCAAGTTACGCGCATGCTGTTCATATTGCCGTCCAGCTTCGGTGGTTTGGACACTGCGGGTAGTGCGATTCAGCAACCGAGTACCCAGCTGCGCCTCTAACTGGCCCACATATTTACTCACCAACTGCGGTGACATCTGCAGCTGAGTGGCGGCTTTGGTAAAACTGCCAAGCCGGGCGACGGCAATGTAAGTGCGCATGGCATCGAACTTATCCATTTATATAGCTCCTCAACTGCCGCGCGTACATTGGCTGTTAATTATAAATACGGTGTTGATAATTATAAAATATAAGCCATATTTATCAATATGGATGTGGGTATTATATTGTTTATCAACCACGCAGTTTCGGTTTAATTGATGAAAGACCTTATCGCTAATTTGGAGCAATTATTATGAATCAATCATTTTTTACTCGAGTATTTTCTTCTCAAGCAGGTTTGGCCGCATTGGTATTACGAGTGCCGGTGGGTTTGGTATTGGCTGCCCACGGCGCGCAAAAATTATTCGGTTGGTTTGGTGGCTATGGCTTGGAAGGCACCGGGCAATGGATGGCGAGTATTGGCTTGGAACCCGGCTATTTAATGGCGTTGCTAGCCGGCAGTGCGGAGTTTTTTGGCGGCTTAGCGCTGGCGCTCGGTTTGCTCACTCGGCCGGCGGCATTGGTGAGCGCTTTTACCATGCTCATTGCGATTTTCAGTGTGCATTTTCAAAATGGTTTGTTTATGGCGAACAACGGCTATGAGTATGCCTTAACCTTGTTTGTTGTCAGTATTGCCCTTGCCATTCAAGGCGCCGGTAGCTTCTCCGTTGACAACGCCATTGCTGGTAAACTCGCGGCAGGGCAGTCATAACATGCCAACCTTGTTTGTTTCCCATGGTGGAGGCCCAATGCCGGTGTTAGAGCCGGCAGGCGGGCCACACGCTGAAATGATTGCTGCACTGCAGCAGTTTGCGCAGCAGTTACCTAAGCCGGAAGTGATTGTGGTCGTGAGTGCTCATTGGGAAGCCACGACGCCGCAAATTGCCGGCGCGGCCTTACCTGCTCTTTATTATGACTATCAGGGCTTTCCCGCGCAGGCCTATGAACTTCGCTATCCCTGTGCGGGTGCGCCGCTGCTCGCCGCACAATTAGCGCAGGCTCTGGCACCTATGCAGGCAACCGTAAATGAAGCGCGGGGGCTTGATCATGGGGTATTTATTCCATTGCAAATTATGTATCCGCAGGCCGACATTCCGGTATTGCAGGTGTCGTTGTTAACCTCACTCAATCCGGCGCAGCATCTACAGCTTGGTAAGCTTTTACAGCTAGGCATTCGCGCGGCAGGGTTGGCCGATAAAGCCTTGTTGCTCGGGTCGGGCTTCAGCTTTCACAACATGTCGGCATTTTTTGCGAATAACGGCGGGTCTGAGGGCGATCGTCGAGCTGCACAGAATGAAGCCTTTCAGCAATGGTTGGTGCACACCATGACGGCTGATTTATCGGAGTCGGAGCGCGAATCACGGTTGCTGGCTTGGGAGCAAGCCCCGCACGCGCGCTACTGTCATCCCCGTGAAGAGCACCTATTGCCGTTGCATGTTTGCTATGGTGCGACAACTCGAAAGGCGGATGAGGTGGTGGTGGCCACCGTGTTGCAACAGCAGTGTGGGATGTTTTTGTGGCGCTGATTTTGAGGCACTAGTTTGAGGCGGCAATAGGCGCTTATTTCAAGCGCGTTAATAAGGCGTCGCGTAACACTGGCAAATGCGAGTTATCAATAGTTCGATTTGCGCTCACCAGCACTAACGGGCCAGCTTGAGCGCGTTGCAACAACGGGGTAAGTACACTCTCATCGGCATCAAGCTCGGCCTGATAGCAGCGGCTAAACTCGGCAAAATCGATAGTTTCGGCATGATAATTTTTACGCAAATCGTGGCTCGGGCAGGCGTGTTTGTACCATTCATCGAAGCGCGGATCGTCTTTTCTCACACCGCGTGGCCACAATCTATCGGTCAGCATTCGATAGCCCGAATCTGCAGCTGGCTCATCTTGTAATCTCGCAAGCAAAATAGTGGTCATAACACGCCTTGTTGGTTAGAAGCTGTATTCTATACCGGCCGTAAAAACATTAACTTCTAGGTCTATCTCTGATGCTAAATACAAGCGGTAACCCAGCCCAATCGCGACATTGCTAGTTGGGCGGTACCAAGCGCTTGCCGAATAACGACCCACACCGGAATCATCGATTAGCAAATAACCAATTTCTGCTTTTAACTCGAGGTGAGTGTTCAGGAGGTGACGAAAGCCAAGGTTCACCCCTGCACCATTGGTTTTGCGCTCTTCTTGAAATAATGCTGGCACGAATGCTGCTGCTTCTAAGCGCTCATAAGTGAAGGTGCTGTACATGGCGGTTCGCTCATCATTATGTCGGATGAAGCCTGCACCCACGCTGATAAAGTCACTATCTAAATTCGCCCCTTGCTCCCCAAAACTCGTACTTAAAAACTCACCAGTCACAAATATATCTTCGGTCACTAATGCGTTACCTGAGACTTGAAACCCTTTGCCAGAGGAGCTTGAGGAATCAATATCAAGGTTCGGATCTGCATAACTGATTCGAAATTGATTCCAATCTAATTCTGTTGCGTGCGCTGTGGAGCCAAAAGTTAGAGTGCCAAGTAGGCATAAGATTGCAGCAAATACTTTCATATAGTCATCGTCCCTGGGTCTTATTTAATGTTCTTAGTAGGTTCGATTGTGGGTGGTTTTAGCGGCGCTGACAAGGCTAAAGCTTGCGATTGGTCAGGTAGCAGTCGTACAGCAAATCGGCAAACTCTTTATCGGTGATTTCATTTAAGACTAAATCAACCATGGCGTCAGCTAACTGCTCTCGCTCGATATTAATTTCGTAATCATTTAATGCTAAATACTCAAGCGCAACCATCAGCCTAGTTCTTTTGTTTGCATCAGATAACGCATGAGCTTGAGCAATGACTAGAGCATATTTCGCTGCTATTTCGAAAACATCATTTAAGCCTTGATAGGTTATTGCGTTATCTATTCTCGCAAGCGCACCCTCGAGCTTTCCCTTGTCAGGCACGCCTTTATTGCCCGGCTCCGAGTTGAGGATAAACGCATTTATTTCAAGCACTCGGGCTGCAGGGAAATTGATTAATTCCATTACATAGAAGCCAAGCGTTTGAACGTATTTTTATGTTGCATCAGAATAATCCGGGCCTCGGAAACGACTAATCGTTTCCCTTCGGGACTATCTAAATTCAATGACTTCACTGGTTGAATCTTCGGACGATTTACTGGGCCAGTGACACCGTATTTCGCTAATTTGTTGTCCATAGAGAATGACCATTATTACTGAATTATTTAGATGTGCGCATGTCGCCCATCACCAAATTATATATGGAACGTGAATCACAGACTAGCGCGCGCTGCGCCGCAGTGCAAAGTGAATACCGCTGCACACACCGGCCGTGAAAATCGATGCTTCGAGACAAGTGCTAAGCAACAAAAAATGGCTGCTCAGGCTTCCAGATACTGAATAAATAGGTAATGCTGCGCTTGGAAACTCAGTGGTGAGTTGTTGCAGCGAGCCACTAAGCAATTGTCCGCCGGTGGCATATATCAGGCCGCCGCTGGCTGCCCCCACAATGCTGGCAAGTATGATCACTGCTACAGGCGTTGCTAAGCCAAAGGCCTGCTGGCCGTGCACTACCAGAAGACGACTCAACCATAAGGCCGCGGCCACGCCCATGCCAATGAGCAGCCCTTCCCATGCACCGGTTATCGCGGTGGGATAACGCCCCATGAATAGCTCTAGGGTGTCGAGCGCAATGAAATTAACGACTGCACCCACAATAAAGCCGCCCGCGATTGCACCACAACCCAGCAATATGAGGGCTTTTGCACCAACTTGGTGCGCCGCGAGTCTGGGAACGGCGCTTATTTTGAATGGCATGCCATAAAACGCCCCAGCTCCAAATGCCACCCCCGCACCGGCGAGTAATGCCAATAACAAGGTAATGCTCATCAGTACTAGTAACACCGATAAGGTGCCAACGTCGGGAGCTGGGTTGAAGCTTGCGTGTAACATGCCGAGCACCACGCCGCCGATAATGCCGGCCGCTCCGGCGCCGAGGGTGCCAGCGCCGCCAATGGTCACTAAGTTGGACCATGGCGTGAACTGCGGTGGCAGTTTGGTGGTCCCATCAAGTACGGCTACTGGAGCGACAAAACGGTAGCCATGCTTGGGTACCGTCTCGATAAATGTCGCATTCGCGGCACTATCGCCAAGGGCTTTACGCAAACTGCGAATACACTGGGTGAGCGCTTCATCGCCAACCACTGCCCCATGCCACACCTGCGTCATAAATTGTGTTTTGCTGACTAACTGACCGGCGTTTTGTACCAGCAGTAGCAGTGCATCAAAGTAACGTGGGCTCAAATCAATAGTCTCATGACCACGCAATAGGCGGCGGTTGCGCGCATCTAAGCTAAAGTCAGCAAATTTATAATGAGTCATGAGTATGGTTGTGCGTGCTCTAAGTTATACATTGGCTTGGCTATTATGCGCAGCGGTTGCGTTATGAAACAAGCCCGCGGCAATCAGCCACAATACGGCAAAAGCGCCGTTTAGAAATAGCGCTGAGGGTACGTGATCGGTAAAATCGAGCGCCAGTGCAATAATACCAATCGCCACTTGGCACAGTGCCGCCGCAATCATTAACTGGCTCATTCGGCGGGCAGCAAACCTGGCGAACAGCCCACCGACTGGGCCGAGCGCCAGTACCACTAAATACATTAAATTGGCGACATTCTCCTCGTTACCAATTAACCCTACTGCTAAATTCATCCAGATCAACAACAGCGAGGTTAAAATGCCCATTGCCATGCCGCCTCGAAAAGCCCAGTTATGGCTAATACGCACGGTGATTTCAATCAACAAGCCGGTACCGCCAAGCAATATCGCGGCGACGACAAAATCGGAAGGGGTCCAGAGCACACCTTCGGCACCAAAGTACATAGCGATAGCCGGTAGTACCAATAAGATGGCGACTAAGCTCCAGCCAGCCAAGCGCAAAATATTAAGAATATTCATGAGTTTTTCCTTGTGACCTAAGCCTAATAACAGGGTTAAAAACAATGCTAAAGCTAGTGCGCTAGGGGCGAAAAAACCTGAGCAAAAGCTGAGGGAGTCGTGATTTTTTCGTGTTAATTATGAAAGCCTAGGTTGATCGCAGAAATACATATGGATTACTATATATATGTTTTTCCATATATGAGGTGCGTATGCAGCAACCGACAAGAGTGTTATTTCTGTGCACGGCTAATTCGGCCAGATCGCTCATGGCAGAGGCGATTTTGCGGCAACTCGGTGGTGATGAGGTAATCGTAGCGAGTGCGGGCACTGCGCCCACCCAAGCTGAACCGGACGCGTTACAGGCGCTGCAACGGCTGGGTGTTGCAACTACCGCGTTGCAGTCGAAAGATTGGCAAAGTCTTGCGGTAAGTGAGTTTGATTATGTGATTACCCTTTGTGATCGTGCGCGCCATGAATGTCAGCTGCAAGTGCAAGATGCGCACTTTATTGCCTGGGATTTTCCCGATCCGGTCGGGCAAGGTGAAGCGGCATTTCTGCGCACCGCTCAGGAGCTGAGCGAGCGTATTCGGATGTTTTTAATGATTGTGCGCAAACGAGCGGAACAATCGAACAGCACCGCCACTATCTTCAATCAACCACAAGACTTGTTCAAAATTCTGGCCGATCCGCTGCGCCTGCAAATGGTGCTGCTAATTGCCCAGCAACAAGAGTTGTGCGTGTGCGATCTGGTTACCGCCACCAGCATGTCGCAACCCAAAGTATCGCGCCATTTAGCGCAATTACGTGAATATGGGCTACTCACCGACCGCCGCGATGCGCGCTGGGTGTATTACCGGCTTAACCCGGCACTGCCGGATTGGATGCGCAATGTGGTGCAAGCAACTTTGGGCTATAACCCGCAGTTAGCGGCGACAGCTTAACGGATTAAATAGGAGTTTTTATGAAAGTTGGTATTAATGGCTTAGGACGGATTGGTCGATTGGCACTGCGCGTGCTCGCGGAACAGCCCCAAGTGGAATTGGTACAGGTAAACGATCCGGCGGCTGGCGCCGATACCTTCGCCCATTTATTAGAGTTTGATTCGGTTCACGGGCGGTGGCAGCGGCAAGCGAGGGTGGTTAACGACAAGTTATTGATAGATAGCGCCCGCGGGGAGCAAACCTTGGGATTCAGTCAAAACAAATCTATTGCAGATACGGATTGGAGCCACTGTGATGTGGTGCTCGAGGCCTCTGGGAAAATGAAAACCGTGGCGGTACTGCAGGATTATCTGAACCAAGGCGTGCAGCGCGTGGTGGTTTCGGCGCCGGTAAAAGAGCCGGGCGCTTTGAACTTGGTGATGGGCGTGAACGATCACTTGTTTAACCCTGCTGAGCACCGAATTGTGACCGCTGCATCTTGCACCACCAACTGTTTAGCGCCAGTAGTGAAGGTGTTACAAGAACAAATTGGGATTGTGCATGGCTCAATCACCACCATTCATGATTTAACCAACACCCAAAGTATTCTAGATGCCCCGCATAAAGATTTACGCCGAGCGCGGGCCAGCGGGATGAGCTTGATCCCGACGTCTACCGGTTCTGCGACGGCAATTATCGAAATTTTTCCTGAGTTAAAAGACCGGATTGACGGTCATGCGGTGCGGGTACCCCTTGCCAATGCTTCGCTCACCGACTGTGTGTTTGAGGTACAACGGCCAACCTCGGTGGCAGAGGTAAATAGTTGGTTTAAAACTGCAGCAGCAGGTCCCCTACAAGGCATTTTGGGCTATGAGGAGCGGCCGCTGGTGTCGATTGATTATAAAACTGACCCTCGGTCAAGTATTGTCGATGCGCTCTCAACCAAAGTTATTAATGGCACTCACGTAAAAATTTATGCCTGGTATGACAATGAATGGGGATATGCCAACCGAGCGGCCGAGCTGGTGCTAAAAGTAGGTGCTGCCTAAGTGTTGGCAACATTGCGGCAGTTACCCGCTAACGTGCGCCAATATTTGTTGGTGACCGGTAACTATTGGGCATTTACGCTCACTGATGGTGCGCTGCGAATGCTGGTGGTGTTGCATTTCCATCAGCTTGGTTACAGCGCATTAGAAGTCGCATTATTGTTCGTGTTTTATGAGTTTTTTGGCGTAGTGACTAACTTATTTGGCGGCTGGCTGGGCGCCCGTTGGGGCCTTAACCGCACCATGAATATTGGGCTTGGCTTGCAACTGCTGGCACTGGGCATGCTATTGGTGCCTGCTGCTTTGCTCACCGTCGCGTGGGTCATGGCGGCGCAAGCGCTGTCGGGTATTGCCAAAGATTTAAACAAAATGAGTGCGAAAAGCTCAATTAAGGCGTTGCTACCAGCCAATGCTCAAGGCCAATTATATAAGTGGGTGGCACTACTTACCGGCTCCAAAAATGCGCTTAAAGGTGTCGGCTTTTTTATGGGTGGATTGCTCCTTACTTTGGTAGGATTCCAGTACGCCATCTTGGTCATGTTATTAATGCTGCTGATGGTGTGGATTGGTAGTTTAGTGGGATTAACAGCGGCTACCGGCAAGGCCAGCTTTAAGCCGAAATTCAAAGATATGCTGTCGAAAAGTCGGGCGATTAATGTGTTGGCAGCCGCCCGGATGTTGTTATTTGGCGCGCGAGATGTGTGGTTTGTGGTGGCCTTGCCGGTGTACTTGGTGAGTCAATTGCACTGGCCGCAGTGGCAGGCCGGCAGCTTTCTGGCTGTATGGGTGATTGGCTATGGCGTGGTGCAAAGCTTAGCGCCACGACTTGGTGGTCGCGATCGCGCCGAGTCGCCGCAGCCGACATCAAACACTCGGCGCCAAGCCATTCTCTATTGTGCGGTACTTACACTGGTGCCGTTTGGAATCGCGCTGGCGCTGTTACAAACATGGCCCGCGGCGCTGGTATTAATCACGGGGTTGGCCTTGTTTGGGGTGGTGTTTGCGCTTAATTCGGCCTTACATAGTTACTTAATTGTCGCTTACGCTCGGCATGACGGCGTGTCATTAGATGTTGGTTTTTACTACATGGCGAACGCCATGGGGCGTTTGCTTGGTACCCTGCTCTCGGGCTGGGTGTATGTGAATTATGGGTTAGTGGCCTGCCTGATGATTGCCAGTTTACTGCTGTTATTATCGACGCTGGTGGTAGTGGCTTTACCACGTGGTGAAACCAGCAAGCTCTGATATGCTTAAAACTCGATGATGAGCGAAGCGAGCAACCTATGACTGAGCGTGAGAAAAACAAAAACGATAGAAAGCAGTTATATCAGCGCCATTTCACCTCGGCCAAGGAGTCTGAAGCGGCTATTCAACGCTTACAAGATAACGGTACCTTTCAGTTAGCCTTTGCTGATCATGAGTTTTTACTCAGCGACGACCTTCGCCATGTAAGGTTGCAGCTCGAATATTTAAAACCGCAGTTAACCCTAGAACAAGCCAATGTAAGAGCCACGGTAGTGGTGTTTGGTAGTGCGCGTTTCTTGCCACCCGAGGTGGCCCAAGCCAACTTAGCGAGTGCGCAGCAGCAACAAGCGCGAGCGCCGCAGTCTGCCGAATACTTGCAGACACTTAAACAAGCCGAACGCGATCTGCGCAATAGCCATTACTATGCCGAATCACAGCATTTTGCGCGACTGGTTACCGAACACAGCCTTAGCTGCCCAGAAAGTGATTTAATGGTCATTAGCGGGGGTGGTCCGGGCATTATGGAAGCGGCTAATCGCGGCGCTATGGAGGCGGGCGGTAAAAGCATTGGTTTGAATATTGTGTTACCCAAAGAGCAGCACCCAAACCCTTACATAACGCCCGAGTTTTGTTTTCAATTTCATTATTTTGCGATACGTAAAATGCACTTCTTACAGCGTGCGCGGGCGCTAGTCGCCTTTCCCGGTGGCTATGGCACGCTTGACGAATTGTTCGAAACGCTCACCCTGATTCAAACCAAAAAGGTCGAACCGGTGCCCATAGTGCTGGTTGGGAAGGCCTTTTGGCAGCGGTTGATTGATTTCGACTTACTGATTGAAGAAGGGCTCATTGCCCCTGAAGATGTGCAGTTTTTTGAGTTGGTCGAAAGCGCAGACGAAGCTTGGAGCCGCATCTGCGCTTGGTACGATTTGCCCAACAACGTTTGTGGTATCAGTGAACCCCCACCATAGCAGCTGGGCTGCGCTCAGCGACGCTAATTGGGTGAGTTAAGGAATTGCGGCAGTGGCATTCCAATTCACGGCTTGCCATTTGCCGTCTACTTTCATCATCACCCCAGTATTATGAAAACGCTCAATTTTGGCCGCCTCACCCGCTGAGTTTTGTGCGCCATCAACTGGTGACAAGACTAAAGTAAAGTTCACCAACACCGCATCACCTAAGCCTTTAAACTCAAATTTCTCACCGCTGTACCAAGCCGTTACTTGCTCGGGCTTGAGTTTGGCGTTGTCATCTAAACTACTGATCAACTGCTCGTAGCCATAGCGAGTACCGCGGGAACTGGTATAGGTAAGCGCTGGCGCCCAAAAGCTGCGATGCACGCTGGCGTCGTTGATGCTAGCGCCATATAAAAAATCTTCAATTGTCTGCTGCACTTCTGCTTGGGTGTTGGCATCGACGCTGGCGACTTGCGCGCTGGCGATGGAACCCCAGAATATGCCTAATAAAGCGAGTAAGTTTATTATTTTCATGATTGTTCTCACAGTCCTGGGCCCATGCGGGCAATAACATAGCCGCACAGTACCCAAAGTAAATAAACCAATGTTGCGATGTAACGTGCAACACCGGCGCTTAAGGTTAAGGTGACGTAGACTCGTTTAGCAAGGTAGGCACCCAGCGCACCCGTCACCACCACGGTGAGTAAAGTAATGGGTTCGCGCATACTGGCGTCGGCGTGTATGTACGACATCAGCAGCACCAGTAAGGGCGCACAAATTGCACCTAAGCTAATCATCAACATGTTAATTCCTAATGATATTACGGTATGCTCTTAGCAATCTCAGGATAACCAAAGTGGCTAATCATGACGACTTCGCCAACATCTTCAGCAGCAAAGGTTGCACCAAGCCCAGAGCTTGACTTGCAAGCCATGACCACACCTTACTTATTGCTCGACCCCAATAAGTTAAAGCGGAATAGCGAGCGGTTACAAGCTCAATTGCAAAAATTAGGTGTGCCTGCGCGCCCGCATGTCAAAACATTGAAGTCGCTGCCAGCGATGGCGCATGCTTTTGGCGCCGACTTCCGCGGGCCGATTACCGTCTCAACCCTACAAGAGGCAGAGCAGTTTGCGGCCGCGGGTTATCAGGATTTGCTCTATGCGGTTGGCATGACGCCAGATAAGTTGGCGCGAATCGGCCAATTACGAGCGCAAGGGGTCGATGTTAAGGTGGTACTGGATAATGAAACCCAGGCGCGCGCTTTGCTTGCGCATAACCTAGAGCATGAACAGCAAATACAGGCACTAATTGAGATTGATTGTGACGGCCATCGAGCTGGTTTAATGCCGCAAGCGCCAGAGCTAGTTCCGCTAGCGTTGTTACTGAATGAGGCGTGTGGCGGGGTGATGCTACATGCAGGTGGTTCTTACGCGGCCACTAGCGTTGCGGCTAAGCAACAAGCGGCAGAGCAAGAACGAAGAGCTGCGGTGCAAGCGGTGCGCGCTATTCGCCAAGCTGGTGTGGCGGCACCTATTGTGAGTGTTGGGTCAACCCCAACTGCACTTTTTGCCACTGACTTGAGCGGCGTTACCGAGGTTCGCGCCGGCGTTTATTTGTGTTTCGATTTAGTCATGGCGGGCATCGGTGTTTGTGGTTTAGATGAAATTGCCTTGAGTGTGGTGACCACGGTGACTGGGCACCAGCGGCAAAAAGATTGGATTCTGATCGATGCTGGCTGGATGGCGTTATCGCGCGATCGGGGTACGGCAGGGCAAGCGCTTGATCAAGGCTATGGTTTGGTGTGCGATGAACATGGCCAGCCATACTCGGATTTGATCGTGGCGAAAACCTCACAAGAGCATGGAATTGTTACCACACGACCGGGAGCAAATACGGCTTTGCCTGACCTTCCTGTGGGTACAAAATTACGGATTTTACCGAACCATGCTTGCGCCACTGCGGCGCAATTTCCCGGCTATGTCGTTGGCACCAATCCGCGCCAACTCACGGATTGGTGGCCAAGGTTTAATTATTGGTAAAACCGGCAGTTACACCATGGGGCGCACGCCACCATGGTCTTTGCCGCCGCGGCGCCAAACGCTGGTAAAGCGAGCGGAACGAACCACCATCCAGGTGAGCCCAAATAGGGCTAAACCCAGTATCGCAGCAAGCCAGCGGCGGTATGTGCTAGCAGTATAAATACCGCCATTGCCGACGGGTACTTCTACTTCAGGTGCCAACGGCAAACCGTAGCGCTGCGCAAGGTCTTTCACGTTAATGAACTGAATAGCGGGAATACCTTCCTCTAAAAAGTAACCCATCACCGTAGGTACGGCGTATGCGCGGCCGGGTGCCGAGGTGACTAAGCCGTTACCAAATAGGTCATCAATGCCGGGCGGTCCGACAATAGTGGCGCCACCCCCCACGTTTACAAAAGCTTTGATAGGACGATCTTTAGACGCCTCACGGAACCGTGCAATACGGGTAGCGACTGCTTCTTGATAACTATTCGGCAACAGCAATTCAATATTGGCCTCACGAATCGCTTGCGTCAGGGTATTGGCCCCCGCTTCATCAAGCCCCGTCGCGTTATCACCAATACCGCCGAGGGAGGCCAAAATAGGCTTAATGGCAAACCGGTCATTGGCACGCAGCAGTTGCTCCATATCCAGCCAAAGTAGGTCTGGCACGTTTGCGCCCCATTGTGACGACGACGCCGACGCAATCACGACTGCCTCTGCCCCCATGGCCTCAATGGCATGGTAAACCGCTAAGTTCAGTGCAGGAAACGACCCCGACACGGTGACGGCGACTAAATCGCCTTCCTCTACCCCCGCTTCGGCCAGTAGCTTCACTGCCACCGCAGCCCAATTGGGATTGATGCTCGTAAGTTTAGATTCGCGTCCACCGCGAGTCGTGGTGACCTCGCTCGCGGCAAGTCCTACCCAGCCCGAGCGCTGCGGATCAACAACGGGATTGATAGGCTCGATAGCTGCGCGCCGTTCCTTAATCACCGCCATTGACTCGCGCATTTCGGTGGCTGCAGTCAGCATAGTGGTGTAATTGGCTTGCGCCACCGGGTCGCGCTGTTGCAAGCCTTCTGCTGCCAGATAAGCTAACGCTGAGGCGATAATCAAAAAGACCAGACCCCAGGTTGGAACGCCCGATGCCCGCCAATAAACTTTGTTATAACTCGCCATGATTTACTCCTTACCAGCCGGGCATGACAAATTGTTGAGCTGCCTCATAGGCGGCTAATTCGGTAGGCATGATCACAATCAGTGCAAGCCGCACTAGCACTGCAGTCACTGCAAGCCCCGCGAGGGTTTGTAAAACGCCTTGTCGATCAAACCAAATCGCAATCAGGCCGGGAATGATGTAACCGATGAGGTCAGCTTGCATCACGCTCATGAGCAAGGTGGATTCAAGTGCAGCAACTTGTGCCTCACTCTCACCATCGGCGGCTGCCACCATGCTTAAATCAACGAAAGAGGTCAGGCTGCCAATAAACAAGTCGAACAAACCAGCAATTAAGTAACCTGTTAAAATCATTAAAATGGTCTGCCGCCGCCCAAATAGCACCACAAAGCTGGCGATGGTGCGCACAATTAAAAAGGTGACCAAAGCAGCTAGCAACGTGAGTACCATGTTCAGTGGATTGCTGAGCTGCAACGCCATATAACCCGGCACCACCAAGCCACCGGCGGCTAAGCCTAGCGATTGACTTAAGATCAGTGCGAAAAATAGGCCAATACCAATAGATACCGCCAAGATATTCAATGCCATCATAAATCTTCCTCCCGCACTGAACGGTTATGGAAAAAGCGCGCAACTTGCTCGCCGCCGCCATGAATATTACAAACGCCGATAACCAACGAGGATTTACCGCCGGTCTCTAATAAGGTTTCAGTAATTTCGACCATATCTGCCCCTTCAAGTAGCAGCATCGACTGCGGACTTAGTCCAGCTTTGAGTGCCTCGCGCACAAAAATTTGAGTGCCTGAGCCCATCACGATATAGCGATCTGCTAGCGTCCAAGTAGCGGCCGCTTCCGCCATTTGTTGGGAGCGTTGCGGGCGGTCAGCACGACAGTTGACCAACAAAATTTTGCGGCGTTTATCGCCATGTTTTGCCAGCATATTTTCCCAAATGCGCCCGGTTGACTCAGGGTCATTGGCGGCAAAGGCGTTGACGAACACAATATCGCGCTCAAAGTAGTTCACGTGCAGAACCTGCATGGCGCCGGTCTCTGGCGCGAGGTTGATCATGCCTTGCAACGCGGCTTCGCGCTCAACCCCTAAGTGCTCACAAATATCGAGAGCTAGGGCGACGTTTTCGGCATGCTCGCTGTATTGGAACTGGCGCATAATGTCGTCGGTTAATGCGTCTACACTTTGTAGTGAAACTTGATGCGTGCGACTGCCGCGGTCTTGCGCTGCATGGTCGAGGATGTCGATGAGATCTTGCTCGGCGGTAAACAGCGTGCCCTTTACCGGGGTACTTCCAGATAACGCACGGGCGACATCTTCTTCGCCGGGTCCCATCACATCAAGGTGATCAGGCCGCGCGTTGGTGATCACACCTACAGTTGACTGCACCATTTTTAATTCGCACAAAGATTGGTATGCCGGCTGCAACGCCATGCATTCAATGACCACTATTTCTGGTTTGTAGGCGGCCATGCGCTTGAGCATGCGCATTTGCTCAATAATATTGGCGCCACTAATCCGATAGATCGGGAATTCGTTACCATCAGGATCGGTAAGCGCCGCCGCTGAGCCAGTAGTTTTCGCGCATACACGCTTGCCACCGCCGCGTAAACCTGCAGCAATGAGCCGGGTAACACTGGTTTTACCGCGGGTACCATTGACGTGAACACGAACAGGGATAGTGCGAATAATCGCCCGATGGCGCCAAGCCTCAAGTAAGCCGAGCAACACCAAAACTCCCCAAATCGCGAGCACCACATTCAAAGTAATGGGTGTGGTCACGAAACCTCCACAACATTTGTTATTGTTCGGAACTTGCTGAAACAGAAAATAATTCTGTGTAAAGATAGTACGTATTTAACAAAAAAGCGTATTGTGAATTTACCAAGCTTTACACGGAAGGATATTACTATGAAGCAAGTTGCTGCATTCATCATCTCGCTAGTTGTCGTGTACGCCGCTGCAGCCATTGGAGGCATCGGCTCGGCAAACGCACCGGTATTTTATCGGGAGCTATCATTGCCAGCGTTCGCGCCCCCTGCATGGTGGTTTGGGCCAGTATGGACCACGCTTTATACCCTCATGGGGATTGGCGCTTACCTTATTTGGCGGCGTCGTGAGCAAGCAGGCGCCCAGCGCGCACTACAAATTTTTGCCGTGCAATTAGTGCTGAATGTGTTGTGGAGTTGGATTTTCTTCGCCTGGTATCAAGGCGCATTAGCTTTTGTCGAGATTTTGCTGTTGTTGGCAGCTATTGTGGCGATGCTGGTAAGTTTCTGGCGGGTGAACAAAGTTGCTGCACTGCTGCAAATTCCTTATTTGCTGTGGGTGAGTTTTGCGACACTGCTTAGTTTCCAAATTTGGCAACTCAATCCGGGTGTACTCTAATTATGACGGCGAGCATCTTTTCCCAGATCATCCTGCCCATTAGTTTAATAATTATCATGCTTGGCATGGGCTTAAGTTTGCAAGTCGCTGACTTTGCCCGGGTGGTGAAATATCCCAAGGCAGTATTTGTTGGGGTGGTTGGCCAAATGCTGTTGTTGCCGGCAGTGGGCTTTTTAATTGCGGCGTGGTGGTTGAATGAACCTATGTTAGCGGTGGGTTTAGTGTTACTAGCGGCCTGTCCGGGTGGCACCACCTCTAACTTAATTACCCATCAAGCCCGCGGTGATCTGGCGTTGTCGGTAACTCTTACTGCAATCACCAGTATTGTCACTATTATCACTATTCCTTTGGTGACCGCGCTGGCGCTCAGCTACTTTACCAATGCTAGCGATCCACAAGTAAGTTTGCCGGTGCCAAGGATGATGCTGACCTTGTTCGTGATCACCTTGTTGCCCATTAGCGTGGGAATGCTATTGAAACGGTACTTCCCGAACGCAGCGGCTTTTTGGGAACCGAAAATTAGTGCTTTTGGTGCCGTGTTTTTAGCTTTGCTGATAGTCGTGATTTTAAGCGAGCAAGGCGCAGATCTACCGCGCCAAATCAGCATGGCAGGGCCAGCAGCCTTAGCGCTAAACGTAGTGATGATGGTGTTAGGGTACTTGAGTGCGCGCTTGTTTCGGTTGAATGATGCGCAAACCACGTCAATTACCGTTGAGGTTGGTATTCAAAACTCGACCTTGGCTATTTTGGTGGCGACAAGTGTGTTGGCGGTACCGGAAATGGCAGTGCCTGCGGCTATGTATTCGCTGGCCATGTATGCCACTAGCATTGTGCTTATCGTGCGGCGGCGCCGACGGCTTGCCATTGCGCAGCGGTGATCGGCACCACGCTCAAGCGACTGCCTTTTTGCGTGAGCGGACTGTCGGCAAAGCTTGGCATAGCTTTTAGCTCGGCCAAGCTCAAGCGCGTATTAAAACGCTCGGTGAAGGCCAGTTGTACCGCATCCCAGCGCGGTTGCTCTGGCTTACTGCGGGGGTCGTAATAGGCCGATTCAGGATCAAACTGAAGTGGGTCAACAAACGCCGGTTGAATAATTTTGGCGCTGCCGACAATACCAAGCTTGGCGCAGCTGGAGTGATAAATAAGCACGCCATCGCCCACTTGCATGCTGCGTAGGAAATTCCTCGCTTGATAGTTTCGTACGCCATCCCATCGCATACCATCGGTGCCTTTAGCGGCAATATCATCAAGGCTACATTCGTCTGGTTCGGTTTTTACTAACCAATAGTTCATGGTGCGGCTCTATCAATGCTGGTTTGTTGCAAGGCTTCACGCTGGTCGCTATCGCCCCACGACTCAGCGATTGCGGTTACCCGAGCCTGTTGGCGCAGCAGCGCTTCTCTGAGTTCACTATTGGGCAATTGGTGCAGCGCCCGCAGCGCTTTACTCACTCTAATTTGAACTTCGAATAAGTTGGCACCATCGCGAATAATGGGCGCGAAAAAATCATCACATAAATCCTGCGCCGCCAACGGCTTAACCCAAACCTGAGGCGCGGCGACTTGATCGGCGCGGGTCGGTAATTCGGCGCCGGCAAAGCGCTGTAGCAAGCGCACGCCGCGGCCAATAATGTCAATGGCGGTACCTGGGTCATTCACGGCCGGCGACAGTGCTCGACTGGCAATTTCACTCAACACGATCAAACCAAATCGTGGGTCTTGCTCAAACGACCGGCAATCGCCGATCCGAAAAGCATCGCTGAACTTTGCCAAAGTATCTGCAGCCAGCGGTTCTGAATCGGTATTTGCCGCAGCTAATTGTAACAACGGCGTGTGCGGATACACAAAAGCACCAGGTATGTGTTGCACAAAAACTTGCACATCGTGGTCAACGGCCAAGCGGTTTAGCAGATGGGTATCCAGATGCTGAATATAGCCAGTCACATTGCCGCATACCAGTTGCGCCGACTCCGGTAGTGGCTGGTCAGCGAGCCACGGGCGCGCGCCTAGAGTTGGATTCTCACAACGCTCGGCTAAAGCACCGAGTGCTGCTTGCTCAACTCGTTCGCAAGTATCCGCCATGCGGCCGAAATGGATTAAATGTTGGAACCAGCGAATCAGGGTCATCACAATGACAATAATGACGATTAACGTAAGGGTGAATAATACTAATCGGCCGGTGGCATTATAGCTCTCCGTATTGAGCGCAATAATGCCCACGAGAGCAAATAAGAATGAACCAATAAAGGTACCCAGCACATTTTGTGAGGTAGTATCGGCAAGTAATAATGTGGTCGCACGTGGCGTTACGTTGGTAGTGGCGCCGCTATAGGCACTAACCATCACGCTGAGTGAAAAGGTGGTGACCGCCAACATGCTCGACGCAATAATATTAAGAATTGGGCCTACCGCACTGGCATCTAGTAATGCGGGTAAGCTTTCAGGGGCATAAGCGGCGACCAGATATTGCACCACCCCGGCGAATGCGGCACCTAATACGCCGAGCAATGCAAATAGCGCGACCCGAATCCAGAGGGTATGAGAGAGCTGCCGCCACAGCCATTGCCACTTAGACAACATGCTAGGCTATGATTCCGCTGCGTGGCGTTGTTGTGCGACTTGGAGCTCGGCATCAAACAGCAGTTCAGAGAAGTGTTTTGAGGTGATTGGCTCGTAGGTTGCGAGACCAAAACACAAACGTAAGCGTGGTTTGCCACTGTCGATGTCAGCATTAATTTGAATGCCCACAGCATCATTAATACGACGCGTCACTTCTTTAAAATCAAGCGCATCAGCGCGAGTTGAATTCACCATACAAATGGCAAATTTATCGCCTGCATAACGACCAATAATGTCTGACCTACGGAAACAGCGCCGTAAAATATCGGCAAGCTTAAGCAATACACCATCGCCAAAGTTATGACCATGTATATTGTTGAATTCTCGAAAGTTTTTGATATCTATCAGAGCTATATCGAGATGCAGTTGGCTGCGCTCGGCAAGTTTATAGATTTCGCGCGAACGCGTTTCAAAGGCGCTGCGGTTGAAGGTTCCCGTCAACGAATCCATATCACGAAAGTCGCTGGTCATCAGCTCGTGCTCAACTAAGCGCCCGAGTTGTTCAAGCACCACGCGTTCTTGGTCACTAAAATGCCGAGGTTTGTGGTCGATTAAGCATAAAGTACCGACGCGTTCACCGGTAGGCACGGCCAACTGAGTGCCAGCATAGAACACCACGGGGGTAGTTGGGTCGCAAGTCACGGGGTTATCTTTAAAGCGCGCATGTTGGCGAGAGTCGCTCACCACCATGGTGTCTTGAAAACTTAGTGCATGACTACAAAACGAAATATCTCGATGGGTTTCCGTTGCGTCAAATCCATCTGCGGATTTAAACCACTGCCTTTCGTGGTCAATTAACGACACTATAGACGCCGGTACATTAAATAGGCGTTTAGCGAGTGATGTAATGCGATCAAAACGATACTCGCGATCGGTATCTAGAATGTTAAGCGCTTCTAAGGCGGCTTGCCGCTGTTCCTCTTTTTCGCAGTAATATTGCTCAATCCAGTCAGAACAAGCGGTAGGCTCCATCGGGGTTGCGATATAATAGCCTTGCAACACATCACAACCAATCTTGCGCAGATAGTCTTTGGCGTATTCTGAGTCGACGCCCTCTGCAATGGCATTTAACGATAAACTGTGGGCTAAATCGACCACGCTTTTTATTACCGCACGCGCTTCGTGAGATTGCTCGGCCCGCATCACAAACGAGCGGTCGACTTTTAATTCAGAGAATGGTAATCGTGCTAATTGTGCGAGCGATGAATAACCAGTGCCGAAATCATCAATCGATAAGCCAAATCCTTTAATCCGCAGGCGGGTTAGAATATCGAGCATTTCGGTAGGATTATCCATCGCCGTGGTCTCAGTCACTTCTAACACAATCCGTTCTGGTGGAACGCCATGCCGGGTGCATTGTTCAAGTAATTCGTCGGGTAAGTGTCGATTGTGTAGATTAACGACCGAAAGGTTAATCGCCAACGTCAAGTTATCGGGCTCCATTTGTAATGACATGGCAGCCTGCGGGGGTGCTTGTTGGTAAAGTTGCTTAAACCAACTGAGCGCTTGTTCAACAATGCTGGTGGTGAGTTCTTCAATTAAATGAGTGCGCTCGGCCAGCGGAATAAAATGGTCCGGTGGCACATTACCATGTTCAGCATGCTGCCAACGAGCCAGTGCTTCGAATCCGAGTAATAAACCAGTACGGGTGGATAGCTGCGGTTGCAGTGCAATATGGATGTCGCCACGCTCAAGTGCAGTGGCAAGGTCATTATACTCGGGGAACCATGATGGTTTCTCAACCACGGGTTCAAATTCCACCTGTTTATGCCGTTGCTGCTTAATAAAATCCAGCAACAGTTGGCGTAGCTCGGCAGCGCGGAATGGCTTATTCAATAATCCAGCTATTTTTAACCCGTGCTCTTGTGCCGACAATGCTGACGAATTCACCACGCGTTTACCCGCACCACTGATAATGATTAAGTGTGCATGAGGGTTAAGTTCGGCAAGACGTTCAATAAGTTGCATGCCATCTACGTTAGGCATGATCAAATCAACCATCATTAAATCAGGTTCAAACAACGCTAGTTGTTCATAAAACATGAGCGCTGAGTCGGTATAAATAGTGTCAAAACCACACTGCTCGGCGATGGTTTTGATGGTGTGACCAATCAATTCATCGTCGTCAATAATGAGCAGTTTATGCATATTCATCTCACGTCCCAGGTTTAAGTTGGTGTTGTTTGCCTGCTTGGCAACCGAATGATATGGCGGTTGAATAGGCAATGTATCACTCATTCGCACAACTGTTTAGCAGTTGTTTATGCGCATCACATCATCATTAACTTGTCTATTACATCATAGTAGTGACATCGTATTAAATTTGCCATAGTCTAGCGCTATATGCATCCACTTCTTAACTAGACACAACTATGTGGCCACCCGCGACTTGGCTAAATAAACTAGCAAAAGTAACCGACAAATTGAGCTCGCTCGCTCCCGAGTTGCATTTGCTTATGGGTGTTGCGGAAGCGGCTCTCATTACCTTGATATTCAAGCTGATTACGCTTACTGGCGGCACCCCCAATGCGCTTGAATACGTGTTGGTATTAGTGATTGGTTTGATTGCGATTTTGCATGGACCCTTAGTTGCTGCCGTGGGCGGATTCTTGGTCGGCATGCTGTTAAGCCCGATGATTGATTATGGTTTAAGCGATCAAATTCACGGTGAGAGTTATTTTTGGCCACTCCGGACCCTAGTTTTTACACTGATTGGATTTGCTATCGGCACTTTAATGCGGATGTTGCAATATCAACAACAACGCGCCACCCAAGCTGAGCTTCAGGTGGAAGGCACCAACTTACCCAACTTAAAAGCTACGCTCGAATATCTAGAGACCGCCATCACTAAACCTGAACCCGAGCCGGAAGGCCAGCTCAACATGGTGAATGTGCGCGTACAAAATATGGATCAACTCCGCCAGCAGTTTAGTAAGCATGAGCTTGATGCATTATTGGTGCAGATGGCCGATAAGTTTAAACAGCGGTTGGGAGCCGATGCTTATGTCACGCAAACGGCAAGCAATGAGTTAGTTGGTTTTAATCGCAGCCGTAATCAAGAGGCGTTTCAAAAGTTACAACAAGATATTCAAAAGCTTATGGCAGAACCGGATTTTGCCTCGGTAAAAAGTAAAGGTAAGCAAATAGATCTAGCGACCTATGCTGGGGTATACGGTGTCGGTAACAAAGCGAAAAGTACCAGGTCGGTAGAAGACCTTATTAAAGAACTCACCACCACGACGCAACGTGCCGTCGATGCGCGCCAATCGGTGCTCACGCAAACCGCACCAGATAATTTGATCCCACAAGCTGAAGATATCGGGGCGTTTTCGGTGAAGCGGCAATTGCAAGATGCGATGACTAAGCATGAGCTTAAGCTGTTTTATGAACCGCGCTTAAACACCGCCACTGGCTACTTTTCGTCACTTGAAGTGGTGCCAGTCTGGGAACACCCGCGCAGGGGGCAACTAGGGTTAGCAGAGTTTTTGCCGATGCTACAAGAAGCCGCTATGGTGCAGTATTTTGCGATGTGGATGATTCGACGGGCACTCGAGGATGCGCACGAGTGGCACAAAAAAGGCTATAAATTTCGGATTTCACTAAAAGTATCTTTGACCGACAAGGTCGATCCTCGGGTGTTGAGCTTCCTGATGAAAGAAGTACAAGTACATCCGATGGAGAGCGGGTTATTTAATATTGAGGTCATCGAGAAAGCATTACTTGAAGGCGATCAGAAAATAATTGATTATCTAACCCACCTCCAACATAACGGCTTAAATATTATTGTCGATGGATTCGGTGGCAGTAACGCGACCGTACAAACCTTATTTCGGATGCCGGTAGACGCGCTGAAGTTTAACGAGACGTTTGTCAGAAATGCCGAACACCACAGCGATAAAAAACGTGAGCTGTATTCATTAATTAAAATGGTACGCGCTAAGGGCTTAACGACCATCGCTCAAGGTGTGGAAACCCGCGGTAGTTTGCTGATGTTAAAGCAAATAGGTTGTGATGAGTTACAAGGCCCAATTTTAAGTAAGCCGCTGCCCAAGAAAGATATTCCTTGGGCCCGCATTCGCTAGTTTCAAGCGCCGCTTCCCGACGTATTAATCTTGAATTGTTTGGCCATTTAATAAGCGTGTAATCGCATTTATCAATTGCCCTTTACGATATGGTTTACTCAATAGCGGAAAGTGCATATCTACCAGCGGTGACGCCTGCTTTTTTACAACAGGTTCGGCAAAACCACTAGTGAGCAGGACTGGCGCTTCGGGATATTGTTTGGCGAATTTTATGCCTAGTTCGATACCGTTGAGCGGGCCTGGCATCATCACGTCGGTGAACAACAGGTCAATAGTTGGGTTGTTCGCCATTAAGCGCAGTGCAGCGTCGGCATTTTCGGCACTGAGTACCTTAAAGCTCTCGGTTAATAGAAATTGCACCGCGAGTTTACGAATTTCAGGTTCATCCTCTACCACCAGCACTGTGTATTGCCCCGGCATGCCAAGCAAGGTGTTTGGTTTGCTCATGGCTTTGTCAAATTCAATATCGGTAACCGGTAAGTACATTCTAAACGTCGTGCCATGGCCAAGCTCGGTGTATACCGAAATGTGCCCACCAGATTGTTTCACAAAGCCGAACACCATACTTAAGCCAAGGCCTGTGCCAGAGCCATTTTCACGGCGGCTGTAGAACGGCTCGAAAATATGATCAACATCATCTTTGGCGATACCACTGCCGGTATCTGATATTGCAATCTGTAGGTAGTGCCCCGGCTTTACATCTGGGTGCATTTCGATGTACTCGCGGTCTAGCTCAGTAAGACTAGCCTCAACGATAAACTCACCGCCGCGCGTCATGGCTTGGCGTGAGTTATTCGCGAAATTTATCAAGGCACTTTCCAGTTGTGCACGGTCGGCGAGTAGTTTGGGTAGTTCTGTTGGAATTCGTTCAATGAGTTCACAGCTAGGCCCCAGTGCGGTGAGTAATAAGGGGCGCAGTTCATTCATTAACACGCCAAAATCTATGGGTTCCGGGTGTAAGGCTTGCCGCCGAGCAAAAGCCAGTAAGCTCTGGGTAAGCGCAGCTCCGCGCTCGCCGGCTTGGATAATACGCTGAATAGTGGGGCGTTGAGACTCGTCCACACTATGCTCAAGGATGTCGGCGTTGCCTAAAATGACCGTTAATAGGTTATTAAAGTCGTGGGCGATACCACCCGTTAGATGACTAATAGAATCCATCCGTTGCACCTGCCGCAATTGCGACGACATGGTTTGTTCCCGTGTCACATCACGCTCTACGGCAACCCAATGGGTGTACCAACCAGTCTCGTCGGCAATCGGAACTATGTCGAGCTCAAGCCAAATTTCACGGCCATCTTTAGTATAGTTCAGCACTTTAGCCCGTACCGATTGCCAACGTTTCAAGGCATGGCTGATTTTGGCTAGTTCTTCGCTTTGGGTTTTCGGCCCTTGTAAGATCCTTGGCGATTTGCCGATAATCTCGGACACTTTGTAGCCAGTTTTGCGCTCGAACGCCTCATTAGCAAACACCACCCGTGGTCCTGGATGAGAGACAGGTTCGGCTTCAGTGATCAAAATAATGTCATTCAAGCGTGAAACCGCAGTGCGCAGTAATTTCAGCTGTTCTTGTTCATTGCGTTGAGTGGTGATATCGCGAAAATACACGGCAACGCCTTCGCTAGACGGGTAAACGTGAACATCGAGCCAAATTTTTAACGGCAGGTAAAAATGCTGGAAATGCCGTGGGGCCATATCGCTTTTCGCGAGCTCCAGTTGCTCCACAAACTGAGCATCGAAACCGGACGGATTCGTTTCAGTTATACGCGTGCCAAGCAAGTCATTGACGGGTTGCTCTAGTACCGCCTCCGCCCGTCTATTTAAGTAAGTAAATTCATAGTGTGTATTAAGGGTGAAAAATGCATCGGTGATACTTTCTAGGGTGTCTTGCAAACGTACCGCGGCACGTGTGGCATTGTCGCGCAGCTGCCGCATTTCTGAGATATCGAGCATCGAGCCATACCAGGTAGTGATATTACCCTGCTCGTCATACTTCGCTTTGGCGCGGGTAAGCATCCACACATAGTGGCTGTCGCGCAGGCGGAAGCGAAATTCAACACTATAATCTTTGCCGGTCGCAACTGATTCGCCCCATACCTTCATGGTGCGCTCACGGTCATCCGGGTGTAACAGGTCGACCCAGTTATCGAGGATGTCGTCTGGTGACATATCCGCACCGGATTTGATTTGCTTGCCCACATAGCTCAGGTGGCCATCTGGATTTGCAGTCCACACAAACACGGGTAGCAAATCGGTGAGCTCTTTGAAAGATTCTTGCTCGGCTAGCTTGAGCTCTTTCTCTCTGACTTGCCGAGCCTGTTGCGCGAGCGAAACTAAGATAAGGTGAGTTGCTGCCACCACGAGAATACTTAGTACCCGGTTCGCGATCACATAAGTCATCGGCAGTGCGTCGCTATCTGGCGACACGAAGAATCCCACGGTAATAAATACTAACGCCAGCATGGAAATAATGGACATGACTTTGGCGTTGGTGAGGCGGGCGGCAAGCAAAATCACCAACACGTATATATACCCATGGGCAAAACCCAAGGTGGTATAAAAGTCGGCAGCAAAAATAATCAGGGTTACTGCAACGATATAAGCAGTTGCAAAGAACTTCCGTTGTTGACTTATAGCGCTCCACACTGATGGCATCGCGCGGCTCCTTTGAGCGTTAACTCACCACAAACAAGTTTCGGTACATACGCTCGGCATAGTCGTCGGTCATACCGGCAATATAGTCGCAAAGAATCCGGTCAGCGCCGGCCTGCCCTTCAAGTTGTTGCGCTAGCTCCCAACGTTCGCGGGTATTGGTTGGCAGCAGTCGTAATGGCTCGGCATGAAAAGCATCAAATAATTGTAGCAGCATGTTCTGACTTCGGTAACGTAATTGTTGAATGGCTGGCTGATTAATCACATGCGCAAACACCACTTTCTTTAAGCCGTCGAGTAATTTGCGTTCGGCGATTGGTAAAGTGGCGTTGTAACGAATGAGCGGATGTTGGGCTGAAGGCAAAGTTTCTTCAATGCGTACAGCCGTCACAAAAATGTTAACCAACGCGCCAATCGCGTCTTTACGTAAGTAGTGCTTAGTGGCGAATAATTGCTCGCCTAGGGTTTCGAGGAGCGTGCGCATTGGGGTGGGTAAGTCGCGTACCAAGCCCTCAAATTGTGAGGCCCAAGCTACTTGCGAGAGCGTCCCGGTCACCACCGCATCTTCTAAGTCATGCACGCCATAAGCAATATCGTCAGCTAATTCCATTAAGGCCGCATCAAAGGATTTGTGTAATGAGCGTTGCCACGGTGACTCATTCAACCGAGTGACGGCTTGGAAAGCTTCCCGGTCAGCGGTGCTGAACGGCGCTAACACCCACTCTAGCAAGTCCGCATCGGCGCTATAAATAGCCTTGGCAGGCTTCCACGGGCCAAGGCTACGAGGGCTTGCAGTGGTATCTTCGGTTGCCAATGTTGGCATCAATACTGGGTATTTTAATAGCCCCAACAAGCTCCGGCGGGTCAGGTCCATGCCATGCTCTGGGTGATACGCTTCCAGTCTCCCCACAATTCGGAAGGTTTGCCCATTGCCCTCAAAGCCCCCTGAGTTCAGCATTTTATAATTCAGTGCCGTCTCGCCACCATGACCAAATGGCGGGTGGCCAATATCGTGCGCCAAGCACAAGGTTTCCATCAAATTAAAGTCAGGTAATAACGCGTGCAGCTCGGTTGGTGCCACCTGGACCAACTGATTAATAAGCGATGCCCCAATTTGGGCGGCCTCTAGTGAATGGGTGAGCCGAGTCCGATAAAAGTCGTTTTCACCCACATTCATAATTTGGGTTTTTGACTGCAGTCGTCGAAATGCCGCGGAGTGCAATACTCGGGCACGGTCGCGTTGCCACGGATTACGCAAATCACCGGGTCGCTGAGTTGCTTGACCACTGCGGCGTGCAGACCATAGATTGGCTTGCTGTTGAAAGTCGCTCAGCGCCGACTGGTCGCTAACTAGGGTGATAGCTGGGCCAGAATGATTCACAAGGTTGCTCCATCGCACTGCATGATTACGGATATTGCCTGCTTCAGCTGAAAACGGCAAGTGACGCCGATGCTTATTGCGCTTACAATTCATGCTATTAAGTTATTTAGTTATGGCGATTCGAACGAACAAGGATGCCGGTTAATGAAATTATTCCTAGTGTATGTTGGTGGCAGCGCGAAAGGCGCCAATATTGAATTGCACGATGTGCGGTTTGTGGTGGGTGAGCAAATGGCCGATACCTATCCGCAATTACGGCAGCAGTGGTTTGGTGATGTGAACGGCTTACATTTGGACAGCTATCTGCATGTGCATCATGTGGATGGTTATAAAATTGAGTTGAAACGTGAGCCAAGCACTCGCCCAGAAAAACTATATTTCGTCAACTGCGGCGGATATTTTCCTAATCGTATTCCCGAATTTCACGATTTTACGTTGGTGGTGGCCAGCAACCCCGAAGAGGCAAAATCTAAAGGCTTACGGCAGGTATTAAATGCCGGTTTGCGCGACAGTATCGAACCCCACAAAGATGACTTAATGAATGTTGATGATTGTTTGGCGCTGGACCTTTTGGATGGTTGGCATGTGCATCTTGTGACCGATGGTCAACGCCAGCGTCTGGTACCCGATTGGGCAGGTTATGAGGTCATCGGCTAATGATAAGTCGCGTTAGCGACTCATCATCACGGTGTTACGGCCTTCACGTTTAGCTAAATACATGGCGTTGTCAGCGAGCTTCGACAGCTCTTGCACGGTTTGCGCATGATGTGGGCACAACGCAATACCAATACTGGCCGAAATGTTAGCAGTAATTAATTGGGGCGAATTCTCTAAGATAAACGGCTCTGCTAATCGGGCCCGAATTTTTTCAGCAATGTCGGTGGCTAATGCTAACCCGTCTTTGTCAGTGGGAAGTGTGGTAAGCATGACGACAAATTCATCCCCACCAATTCGACCTACCGCATCACTCGCTCGCACTTGTTGCTGGAGCCGTTCGGCAACCTGAACTAACAGTTGATCCCCCACGGCATGGCCATAGTTATCGTTAATTGGTTTGAATTTATCCAAATCGACAAACAGCAGCGCGACGGCAAAATGATGGCGTTTACTTTGCAGTAGCTGTTGATTCAATAGCTCGAAAAACAATGCTCGGTTGGCAATGTTGGTGAGTTGGTCATAGTGCGCCATGCGTGAGATTTGGGCATCAAGCCGCTTCCGTTCGGTAATATCGCGGCCAATGCCGAGATATTTAATGACGTTACCTTGGTCGTCAAAAATGGGTGAAGCGTTAGAGGTATGCCACTGCCAATCACCATTTATATGCTTGATGCGGTACTCAATGCCACTTTGCTTCGTACCGGTTTCCACAATCTTGGTGAGGAATGCGTAACAACCGGCGATATCCTCGGGATGTACATAAGATTCAAAAGACTCGCCAATGACGGACTCCTGATCATGACCAAGCAGGGTTGTCCACTGTGGCGACACGTAAGTAATACGACCTTCAGGATCGAGCGCATAAATAATGTCATTGGCGTTTTCAACAAAAGCCCGAAACTTCGCTTCACTCTCTTGTAGTTGCGCCTCGAGCTGTTTGCGCTTAGTCACATCATTGGCATAGCCAGTCCATAAAATACTGCCATCCGCTAATTTTTGTGCCTGATCATAAGCTTCAATCCAAATTACCTGGTTGTTGTCCAACACCATCCGAAATTGGCTATGCCAAATGCCCTCATGTTCAGCCGCATGCAGACTAGTGGCCATTACCTCATCGATATCATCGGGATGTATTTTTTCGAGCAAGACATTGGCATCATCTTTTACTTGCTCGGGCGTGACACCAAACATGTCTTTAATAGCAGGACTAGCGTATGGATAAGAAAATTGACCATTGATATCCATGTAAAGTTGATAGACGAAGCCAGGCAAAAACTCGGTAAAACGCTCTAGCTTGCCAATATTGGCAAGATCATCAGCAGAGAGTTTGTGGCTTGAAGTTGTCATCTACATTGTCATCCATGGGCGGTGCGCGTGAAGCGTCGCTTTATTGCGTAAACTATAGCGTAATCGGCGCTTAAACATTAATAAATTATTGGCGTTGCCAAATACAAACACTGCCGTGTTGGTAAATAATGTTCAACGCATACTTTTGCGCGATAAAGCGAAGTGTACTGTGGTGATAAAAACAAATATGAGTAGGGTCGTTGGCATAGTGCCAGCGGCCAAAATCGGTGTCCGCCGTCCACGGCTTAGTCATAATACCAAGCAGTCCCTGGGGGCGTAAGCACGAGAGTATAAGCTGCAACACCTCAGCGGGTTGGCGCAAATGTTCGAATACCTCAGTGCTGGTAATAAAGTCATAAGATTGGGTTAGTAATTCAGGCTTGTTGGCGTAGTAAATATCGAAACCCGCGCACTTGAAACCTTGCTCGTGACACATGTGCATTAACGCAGGGCCCGGGCCACATCCATAATCTAAGCCTTGCGCGCCCGTTTGCAGATGCTCGCTTAATGGCGTAATTAATTGCGCTAAAAACTGGCGATAACCGGCGTCATTGGGATCGTTCTCATGCACGTCATAAAGTGCTTTCTCGGCCGCGGGTGGTAACTGAAACTGCGCTGGTACATGAACTAATTGGCATTGTGGGCAGTGCCAATACTCGCGTGGTGCCACATGGGGGCGTTGGTCAGTCGCTAGCCATTCGGTGACATGCTGACAAAGCGGACAAGCTAACGCTGCACTCATGAATAGCGCTCACGAACGTCGCATACGTTTTTGTTGATACATATTGGTATCCGCTAACTCCAGCAGTGCATCTAGGTTGTCACTATCCTGCGGATAACGGGCAGCACCTATACTTGCCCCAATCCGAATGCTGTGACCTAGGATTGGGTAGGGTTCATCAATTATCTGCTGCTGTAGGGTGTCTATCGTGCTGGCGATGTCGTCTTCGGTAAGAATGTTGGGTACCAGAATAATGAATTCATCACCACCGGTTCTAATGGCGCTACCCCGCAACCCCTGCGCCGCTTTGGTTAAGCGTGCCGCGACTCCTTGTAGCAGTTCATCGCCGGCTTGATGACCGAAGTTATCGTTCACTTCTTTAAATTTATTTAAATCGATACTTAGAATGGTGAAGCCTTTGCTATTGCTCCGGTAGCGTTGAACCAGAGCCTCCAGCCGCTCGGTCAATAGCCGCCGATTACCCAATCCGGTCAGCATATCTCGGGTCGCATGCTGATAGTTTTGCAGAAATAGTCGGATGGCAATCACAACCACCAGAACTATGACTGCAAGCGCGCTGTAACCAATCAGCCGAACTTCATAAAAGTCACCTATGCCACCTTCGTCCTCGAATGCGACGGCTATGGACCAGTTATTACCGCGAATGCTAAGCGGCTGGACTAACAATGCGTTATCTAGGGTTGCTGTGTCGCCATAAAAGACTTCACCCGAGTCGCCATCAATGAGTGAAAGTTTAAAGCCATCCCGGGTGAGTTGGTCGAGTTTTACTTGCTGTAGAAAGCGATCATAATTTATGACTACGGACGTCATTCCCCACACGTCAGTGTTAAAGGGCGGGTCAAGAAACACTGGTGCTCGTGCGATAAGCGCGGTGCCACCTTGAACTAGCTCTAATGGGCCAACCAAGACAATTTGTTGCGTAGTGATTGATTGCGTGACTTGTCGCCATTGGCGAGCATCGCTGCGATAGTCAAAGCCAATAGCTTGTGCGTTACCAGCCATGGGTTCCACAAATGCGATGATGTTATTGGGTGCGACACCCACGTTTCGGATCATGGCGTTCTGCTTAATAATAGCGGCGGCTATTGGTCGCAGAGATTCAAGTGCTAAATTAGGATTGGCCGTAATGTAATTCGTCAGGCTGCGAGCGAGTGCTTTTATATTCGCAATTTCAGCTTCTATTTCCGCGCGTGACTGCATAGCCAACAATTGCGCCGCATCGTACTGTTGCCGTTGACCACGTTCTTTCACCACCACATGCAGGTATTCGATGGTGACAACGAATGCGAAAAAAGTGGTCGCGATGAGCGCGATACCAATCGCACGCCGAAAATGAGTTGCTGTGTTCACCGTTGCTTCCTTACTGTATTACTTAAGCTTAGCGCTTTTGCACATGGCGATACAAGCGCCGATCTTGGGGACGTACGTGGCGCGCGAGAATGCGACGCCCTTCGGCCCGCACATCATCGCGCTCACGCCAACCCCATAGTAAGTCACGCGCCCGAGGCCCGCTCTGGGCCAGATCAACAATAGGATGCGGATAATCATCGCCAAGTTTTACCCCATAAAGCGTTTGCTCCATAGCGGTGAGTTGCCAAGGTTGATGCAGCAATGGCGTGGGGACTTGCGCAAGTTCGGGAACCCACTGTTTGATAAAAATGCCATCTGGATCTTGTTGCTCGGACTGCTTCAACGGGTTATAAATGCGAATAGTGTGAGTGCCGGTCACGCCTGCCTGCATTTGAAATTGTGGGTAGTGAATGCCGGGTTCAAAGTCGAGAAAAAGTTGCGCCAGATGATGCACGCCACGCCGCCAATCAATGAGTAAATGATGGCATAAGAAGCTCACCAACATGGCGCGCATTCTGAAATTAATGTAACCCGTTTGTTGCAAGGCACGCATGCAGGCATCAACGAGCGGGTAACCCGTTTGGCCTTGCTGCCATGCCAGCAGGTCGGCGCTCGCTTGCTCATCATCACGATATGGAAAATCAAGATACACCAGATTTAATGGGCGCAGCTCGACTTCACATTCGCTTTCAAACTTTTGCATAAAATGGCAGTGCCAGTGCAAGCGTGACGACAGACCTTGCAATGCGCGGCGCCAACCCGGGCGTTGCCAATCTTGTAACAGCCGTTGATACATTTCGCGCAGGGAAATATTGCCCCATGCCAGGTAAGGCGACATGCGTGAGCAACTGTCGCGGCTTTGCAGTGGTTTCGAAATATTGAAGGCGTAATGCTGACCGCGCGTTACGAAAAAATCTTCTAGTGTGTCCCAGGCGGCCTGCTCACCACCTGCTTGAAATGCAGTGTTCTCGGGCCATGGCGGAGGTGCTTCGCCGAGTGCGCTCAGCTGCAGGTTTGGCGTGGTTAAACGCGGTAAATCTGGCTGCGCTGGCGCGCTACGCATGTATTGTTGCCAATCCTTATCCCAGTTCTGGCGCGACGGTAAGCCGCGTTGTACTGCGCCATGCTGAAACTCGTGCCAGGGTATGTTTTGCTGACGACACCAGCGCTGCAACCATAAATCACGCTGAAAGGTACTACCGATACCAATCTCTTGGTGACTATATAAAGCGCAAATATGGACTTGTTGTTGTAGCCTTTGCAGTACTTGGGAGAGTTTGCCGTGCACCACACACAGCTGCGCCTGATACGGGCGCAGTTGGGCACTTAGGTCTGCCAGCGACTGCGCAATGAAGCGCCAATGGCGTTCACTGTAGTGCGGATCTTGCAGTAAAAAAGGTTCGTAAACGTACAGCAACACTACCGGCAGGCCCGCTTCAATCGCCGCCTGCAAGGGGCGATGGTCTCGTAAGCGTAAATCGCGCTTAAACCACACCACCGACACCGATGGCCGAGAAAGTTGCTGGCTCATGAGCTGCGTGGCGGCTTGTTATCTTGGTTGGTAATGGGCCAATCTGCGGCGTCCACCTGATCAATACCACCGCTGCTGGCGCTGCCTTGCCAGCGCGTAATAAAACTCAGCTTGGGATCGTACATTTCCGTTTGTTTGCTGAGATTAAATTGGCGGTGGCCGCGCGGGTCTGCACCAACGCCAGCAAGATATTGCCAATTTCCCCAATTTGAGGCGACATCATAATCCACCAGTTGTTGCTCAAAATAAGCTGCCCCATAGCGCCAATCGAGCCCCAACTCATGTACAAAACAGCTAGCGACCAGCTGCCGGCCGCGATTCGACATGTAGCCTGTGGCGTTAAGCTGCTTCATGCAGGCATTCACAATGGGGTAAGGCGTGGTACCGCTGCACCACTGCGCAAGCCTTGCGGGGTAAAAGCTAGTTTGTGGGCTATGATTTTTGATGCCGCGAAACTTAAATAGCTGCACGCCATGTTGGTGGGCATACCATTGAAAATACTCACGCCAAAGTAGTTCAAACACAATCCAGTAGGTCGACTCGTTCGCCTCTACTTCTTGCTCATATCGCCGCAGGCGCGCATAGAGCCAACGTGGTGAAAGACAGCCTTGCGCCAACCAAGGTGAAAATTTGGTGGAACTGAACCAGTCATCTAGCGCGTTGCGCGTTTCTTTATAAGTACTGGCAAAACGCCCCGCAAAGTATTGTTCAACATGCGCAATAGCAGCCGCTTCACCACCTTGAAACACGCTTTGATCGTAGGGATCAGGAGTGGCATAGTCAGCAATGGCGGCAGGCGGGGCATCACTGGCGATGCCGGCAACGGGTGGTGGCAGTGTCACCGGTGGTGGCAAAGGGGCCGTCACCGGTAACTCAGCTAGGCGTTCCAGCTGTTTGCGAAACTGCGTAAATTGCCCCGGCAACTCGGCTATCGAAAACGGCAGCTGCGACGGCGAAAACAGCGTATGGCTATGGATTTTTTGCCACTCAATAAATGGATAGCGCTTGCTCAATAAGCGCCAACGCTCCTGCTCATACCAACCGGGATGTTCGCTACTGAATATGGCATCGAAATTGTGGCTGCCGAGCAGTTGTTGCATGACTTGCAAGGGCTGTCCCACACGAATAATTAAGCGCTGCTTGCGTTGTTGCAATTGCGCGCTGACATCGGCTAATGCCTGTTGAATAAAGCGCCAACGGGGCTTGCCCATGGGCCGCGCTTGATAGCGGCTAGGACGAAACTGCTCAGGATCAATAATATAGATAACTGTTAACCGCTCACTCTGGGTCGCGGCGGACACTAGGGTTGGGTTATCATGCAAACGTAAATCGTTGTGCAGCCAAACCAACGCCGAACGATAGCGTGGTTGTGAGCGATCTGATGGCGCATTGTTCACGTTAAAAGCAGACGGCATAAAACCTGCCTCATCGTTTGAGTAAATAAAGAGTATCGCCAGCTGGCGATTGCTAAGTAGTTATTACGAAAGCAACGGGAGTTCGGATGGATCAGGTGACTGAAGATTCGCGTAAACGCAGTATTACCTCGGCGCTAGGCTATCTGGGGTTACTGCCGTTTGTTGGCAGCGCATTGCTAAGTTTTTTGCAAGGCTCGCTGTGGAACCTAGCCGCGGAACAGATTTTTATTAGTTACAGCGCCATTATATTAAGTTTTATGGCGGGCACTTTATGGGGCAAAGTATTAAGCGCCGGCGATGAGGGTGGCCATCAGCTGGCCTACATTGTCTCTAATTTAATTGCATTGGCAGCTTGGGGCACCGTTTTATGGTCGTCACGCATACCCGCGGCAGAGCAATGGTCGCTAGCCATTTTAGCGCTCGGTTATGTTATCACCTGGCATGTTGAAAAGAGCCCAAGAGTGGGGCAGTCGAGTCATTGTCCAACGGGATATGGGATATTGCGCCAACGCTTGACCACGGCAGTGGTGGTGTTGCATTTAGTGATGGTGGTGAATGTCAGCACCATAGGGTAAGCAAGCTACTGCTTACCCTATGTGCTAATCGAGGTGTTTTGCGTTTGCCTAGTTCAAGGTTTGTAACGACGCTTTGCTAAACGCTTCGATATCTTGTTCGCGACCTGCGCGCAGCTTTTGTAGCCATTCGGCGTCTTGCAACAGGGCGCGACCCACCGCGACTAATTCAAACTCGTGATTATCGATACGCTTCACTAATTCATCGATACCCGATTTTTCGACCGCCGGTTTATCTGAGGCAAAGGTGCCACTGATAAAGTCTTCAGTTAGGCCAACACTGCCCACGGTAATGGTTGGAACGCCGGTAAGCTTTTGGGTCCACCCGGCAAGGTTCAGATCAGAGCCGGCAAATTCTGGTTCCCAGAAGCGTCGGGTTGAGGCATGAAAAACATCCACGCCGGCATCAACTAATGGCTGTAAAAATGCTTTGAGTTGCTCTGGTGATTCAACTAATCGAGCTTCGTAATCCTGCTGCTTCCACTGTGAGAAGCGGAACACAATGGCAAAATCCTCACCTACCGCGGCGCGTACGGCTTTTACAATTTCTACCGCGAAGCGACTCCGATTCTCGAATGAACCGCCGTACTCGTCTTCTCGTTTGTTGGTGCCTTCCCAGAAGAATTGATCAACCAAATAGCCGTGAGCGCCATGAATTTCGACGCCATCAAAGCCAGCGGCTTTGCTTAAGCGTGCTGATTCAGCGAATGCGGCAATCACCTCATCGATGTCTTGTTTACTCATGGCCACGCCATTGGGTTTGCCCGGCGCGAATAAGCCCGAAGGACTGTACGCAGGTGCTGCATCTGGCGTTTTCGATTGGCGCACCGCGCCCACATGCCAAAGTTGCGGAATAATCTGACCACCCGCTTCATGCACCGCTGCAACCACTTGCTGCCAGCCGGCCATCGCCTGGTCACCAAAAATATGTGGCACATTCGGATAACCGCTCGCGCCCGGATGATTAATTTCGGTGCCTTCGGTAATGATCAGGCCAACGTCTGCGGCCGCGCGCTTCGCGTAATACTTTACGTTATCTGCATTCGGTACGTTACCGGGTGAGAAACTACGGGTCATGGGCGCCATTACAACGCGCGTTTTTAAATTCAAACTTTTCACGGAAAACGGTCGATACAGGGTGTCTACAGCTTGGCTCATACAAACTCCTTCTGATTCATAATCATTTCGTCTAAGCCGGAATGGCTTGTGTTGCGTATCTTATAGCGTAACAGGTAGAACGCTGGCTACACGTGTTTGGTTGTGTTGCCCGCCCTCGGTCACCATTAGATTGCAAAGAGTATTAGCGTACTTGTCTAAATGGGGATCAATGAGGACGATTTAAAGGTCTGCATCGAGCCGGCGTTAGTTTCCACCACATTGATAACGAATACTGAACCGCAGGAGATATGAAGCGATATGCGCGATGTTGTGATCATGCATGAAAATAGTGAGTGGGTAGCGCCGTTACGCGCGGCCTTTGCCAAACGTGGTGTCGAACCGAAAGAGTGGTTTTTAGATAGCGGTGTGGTGACTTACGACGAAGTTCCTACGGATGCGGTTTATTACAACCGAATGAGCGCGTCCTCCCACACTCGTGGCCACCGGTTTGGGCCTGAACTTACGCGCATGGCACTCACTTGGTTAGAGCGTTATCAAGCAACGGTCGTGAACGGGACTGCAGCGCTTTACCTTGAAGTATGTAAGTTATCCCAGTATCGCCAGTTGGAAGCTGCCGGCTTGCGAGTCCCGCCAACCCGTGCTGTAGTCGGGCTCGAACACCTGCCAACAGCGGCGGAGCAGTTTCAACGCTGGCCGTTAATTGTGAAGCCAAATCGTGGCGGCAAAGGTTTAGGCGTAACTAAGGTCGATAGCCCCGCGGCGTTAGCTAATTTTGTTCAACAACAACAAGGCCAAGAGCCTCCGTTGGACGGCATTTGGTTGTTACAGGCTTACATTGAGCCAAAACAGCCGTTTATTACCCGAGCTGAGTTTATCGGTCAGCAGTTTGTGTACACCGTACAGGTAAGCACTGCCGATGGTTTCGAGCTTTGTCCGGCAGACGGTTGTGCGATTGGCGATGACTTTTGCCCGACGGTGGCACCGACGGATAAGTTTACCATTGTTGACCACTACAACGGACACCCGCTGCTGGGCCAGTTACAGGCGTTTTTAGTGCAGGCTGGAATTGATGTGGCCGGGATTGAGTTTATTGAAGCGCAAAACGGCGACCTTTATGTCTATGACGTGAACACCAACACCAACTACAATCAGGCTGCTGAGCGCGCCGCTGGGCTTGAGGTTGGTGCTATGGATAAGCTAGCTGAATATTTGTTAAGTTTGCGTTAAATAAATCTTGCGCAAACCAGTCGAGCGGCTATGTTTAAAAGGTCACCTCAAGGAGATCTTTTATGCAAAGCATCGCTCGTACTTGGTTTGCCGGTGTCGGGCTTGTGCTACTACTCGCTTGGCCGAGTAGTGCAAGTGCTCAAACCTCCCTTACTGTAACCGCTGTTTCGGACTATCTCTTTAATGGGGTAAGCCAAACCATGGGCGATCCCGCTTTACAAGCAAGCGTTGATTACGCTAACGAATACGGTATCTACGCCGGGGTGTGGGGGTCGAATGTCGACTTTGGCGAAGGCACCGACTGGGAGCTTGATGGCTATGTCGGTTATGCCGACTTGCTGAACAAAAGCTGGGGTTTTGATGTGGGTATATCTGCCTATACCTATTACGGTGTTGATACCAGCTCGGATATTAATTACGAAGAAATTTATGCCGCGATTAATTACGCGATCGCCGCAGATACCTCCGCTGAAGCTCGTCTTTGGTACGCTCATGATTACGCTGGTACCGGCGCTAAGCATGCGATTGCTGCGCTGAGTGTGCAACACATGCTGACCGAGCAACTCGCGCTGACGCTACGGCTCGATCGTAGCTACAGCCTGACCCCCGAAAACTTTATGTGGAGCCCATCGAATCGTGGTTATAACCATGTGGCGTTGGGACTTGGCTATCAATTTTATGGGTTTGATGTAGTCGTAAGTGCTGAATCCACCAACCTACCGACCGACAACCGGCACTTACTCTTGAGCGTGTCCCGCTCATTTTAATAACTATTTTGATGTGTGAGGGGGCTGCATGCGCAATTGGCCATTGCAATGGAAATTAATTTTCTGGACCGGACTGGGTTTAGTGTTAACGGTGTTAGTGATTATTCTGTTTTCCTACTACGGCAGCTCGCAGGCTCAGCAACAGGTACAGCGCGATAGTCGCGAACTATTAGAGCAAGAGGTGGTTGCGCGCATGCAAGCCGTGGCGGCCCAGCAAGCCCAACTCATTCAAGCGCGGGTGGAGCGAGGCTTGGCTGTTGCGCAAAGTGCGGCGGATATTTATCGTCAGCATGTGGTTGAAAATGCTGGCCCTGAGCTCAGCCGAGATGATGCGAAAGCGGTACTGCGCGCGCTAATTTCGCCGCGTGACTACCTCGGTGGCATTTACACCGATTGGGAGCCAAATGCGTTCGATGGTCGCGACGCTGAATTTCGCAATAGTCCCGAACATAGTATGCCCGGGGTGGGCACCTTAGACATCTACTTTAGCCGCGCCCCCGATGGCGCCTTAGCTTATGAAGAAACACTCGACAAATATTCAACGGTTACCGATGAGTTTGGTAATCGTGAGTCGGAGTGGTATCTGTGCCCATTAGAGACCCAGCGCGCTTGTGTGCTCGACCCTTATTATTACACCGTGCAAGGCCAAGACATACTGATGACCAGTTTGGTGGTGCCGATTGTGGCGAATGGCCAAACGTTAGGCATGACGGGTACGGATATGTTTCTTGATTTTATCGACCGGCTGATCAGTGAAGCGACGGCCGATTTATATCAAGGTGCAAGCCGCTTAGATGTGATCACAGCTAGTGAACGTTTGGTGGTGTCAACTGATCCCGCAGCTGAAGCTGGCCAACGCAGTTCGGCGTTCTACTCAGCCAGTCAATTCGGCCGAGTCCAGCAAGCACTCGGAAAAACCGGCGCCCAAGCTTTAGACTTTGATAGCGAGCTTGCCGTGTTAGTCCCCATGCAATTTGCCGGTACTAATGTCACTTGGGGAATTGTGTTACGGGTACCGAAAACCGTCGCTTTTGCGGCTGCAGAAGAATTAGATGCGCGTTTAGCAAGCCAGTTCGCGGCGACTCTGGCGGGCCAAGTGACACTCGGTATTGTGGTTACCATAGGGGCGCTACTAGCACTGATGGTGTTTGCTCGCACCATTGTTCGCCCAATTTCTGATCTGCGTGATCGGGTGCGAGATTTAGCCGAGGGTTCGGGTGATTTAACCAAGCGGGTTGCGGTGGGTAGTCATGCCGAACTGATTGGGCTCGCGCATGGCATCAACGCGTTCACCGAAAAGTTACAAGGTATTTTGCTAGGGGTAAATCGCACTATTGGTGATATTGCTGGGCAAGCGCAAGATTCAGCGTCGATTGCCAGCCAAACCAACGACGGTATGCAAGAGCAGCGGCAAAGTATTGAACAAGTGGCAACGGCCATGAATGAAATGGCGTCGACCGCGAGTGAAGTGGCACAACACGCGGAAGTGACGGCGGAGGCCTCGCAACAAGCGCGCAATGAAGTGCATCAGGCCCAGTCTGCGGTCGATCAATCGGCCCAAAGCATCAATAAACTGGCGGGCGAGATAGATGAAACCCAGGCCGCGATAGCCGAACTCGCGCAGCATAGCGAGAGTATCAACACTATTTTAGCGGTCATTGTCGGCATTGCCGAGCAGACTAACTTGTTGGCATTAAATGCAGCGATTGAGGCGGCCCGGGCCGGCGAGCAAGGACGAGGTTTTGCGGTGGTGGCCGATGAAGTGCGTTCACTGGCTTCGCGAACCCAACAATCTACCGAAGAAATACGCAATTTAATTAGTAATTTGCAGCATGGTGTACAGCGCTCAGTGAGCGTTATGAAAACCAGTCGTGAATCCACCGATGCTACGGTTACCCAAGCGCAAACGGCGGTTGAACAGTTGCAGCATGTGGTGCATGCGATTGAGCAAATTAATGACATGGCGACGCAAATTGCCACGGCGGCAGAAGAGCAACATCAAGTGTCAGAGGACATTAACCAAAACGTGACAGCTATTGGTGATGTGGCGCTACAAGTTAGCCAAGGTGCCGACCAAACCTCCGCCGCTAGCGGCAGGCTGAGTGAGCTTGCCGCCGAGTTACGGCGGCAAATTCAGGTGCTTAAAATTGAGTAACGGGAGCTTGCGCTAAAGCGCTGAAACAGAGCAGCAATTGTCGTTCGTTGTCCGACAAATTGCCATCAGCCCGAATCGCATGTTGCCAGGCGTTGACGGTTTCAGCCTTTTGCTGGGGCGAGGCCAGTACTAATGTGTAAAACGCCTTTGCCAACAACTCTCGTTGCGAAGCTGTGGCTGACACGCTATCGGCTTGCCGTAGCGCTTCGGTAGTGGCCGCGGCGGCGTCGGTATAGGAAAGCTTTGGCGCCTGCTGCGGTTGCACATGCTGTGCCAGTAATTGCACTAAACCCCATTCGAACAGGCTAGCGCTAGCTGCGCGCTGTTGCAGGCTATGCAGCAACTTCGACTGCGCGGCAGCGTCCTGTTGGCGTAAAGTAGCCGCGGCCACTTCGACTAATGCTAAGCGCTGCTGGGCAGTTAACTCGAAAGCGGCTCGCGGGGCATCATTCTCAATGCTGTCAGGTGTCGCAAAAATAACCTGTTGGAGCTGAACTTCAAGTTGTGCACCATGGTGTAGGCCTTCCAGTAATATCACCGGCAACGCTAATGCCGAGAATTTATTGGCAGGTGCTGAAGATGACGCTTCTGCACTTGGCGTTGGCGCTGCCACCAATGGCGGAAATTCACCATTCCAGTGCGGTTCAAGTCGCATAATTCGGCGTTTTAAGGGTGGGTGTGTCGCCATGAGGCTAAACCAGCGACTCAGCGCCTGACCAAAGAATAAGTGTGCGCTTTCGTCGGCATTAGGATGTTGAATGTAGCTGCCGCCGCCTTTCGAGTTTCCTGCTGCTGCCAAGGAACCGATTTTTTTCAATGCGGCTGCAAGCGCCTCTGGATCACGAGTGAACTGCACCGCGGCAGCATCGGCAAGGTACTCGCGCTGGCGGCTGACCGCCGCTTTAATTAAATTACCGAAGAGCACACCAATGGCGCCAATGACGATTAGCCCAAGGCCGATGATAGGTAGTGGGTTGCTGCCTTTACTGTTGCGCGAGCGCACCCGACCGCTGCGTAACATGATGCGGCCGACGTGGGTGATCACAATTAACCCGGCAACAACCGCAATCAAGCGAATGTTAAGCCGCATGTCGCCATTTAATATATGACTAAATTCGTGGGCAACCACCGCCTGAAGTTCAGCTCGGTTAAAATGCTCTACGGCACCGCGGGTAATACCAATCACTGCATCTTGGGTTTGGTATCCGGCCGCAAAAGCGTTAATCCCGGCTTCGTCTGGCAGTATATATACCGCCGGCACCGGCATATTGGCAGCAATGGCCATTTCCTCAACCACGTTCAGCAAGCGTCGCTCTGCAGGACCTGTACTATCGGTTGCGATTAGCACGCCGCCCAACCGCTCGGCAATCACCTTACCGCCGGGTCTTAGCTGTAGCCATTTGAATAGCATCACCACCCCGATAAGGGCAACTACGCCGGCACCAATCAGCAGTGCTTGTTGGTAATTCAGCCGCCACGGTAAGTTCGAAGGCGTGCCGCTTGCGGTTGCTGCAGGCGGTTGCCAGATGCCAAAGCCAACCCCGATGAGCAAGGTGGTCGCAACCACTAACCCGACCACTGCCAATAGAAACAAAACGATGAGCAAACTTGTGCGGCGTTTCGCCTGTGTTTGTGCGTTAAAGAAATTAACCATCACCAAGCCCCAGTTACCGTTAGAATTTTACTTGGGGCGCCGCTTGTATGGCCGCACTATCCTCAAATGCTAGCAGGCTGGCGTCTTGGCTATGGCCAAACATGCCGGCCACGGCGACAGGCGGAAATGATTGGCGGTAGGTGTTGTAGGTCATGACCGCGTCATTAAAGGCTTGGCGAGCAAATGCAATGCGGTTCTCGGTGGTCGTCAGTTCCTCTGATACCTGCATCATATTTTGATTGGCTTTCAAATCTGGATAAGCTTCCATCACCACATTTAAGCGACTCATGGCAGCACCTAATTGGGACTCAGCGCCACTGAGTGATTGTAATGCCTGGGCATCGCCGGGGTTATTTGCCGCTTGCGGGAGTGCCTGTAATGCTTGGTTGCGGGCCTGAATCACGGCTTCTAGTGTGTCGCGCTCATGACTCATATATGCCTTTGCGGTCTCGACCAGGTTAGGAATTAAGTCATAACGGCGTTTCAACTGCACGTCAATTTGGGCAAAGGCATTGCTAAATTGGTTTTTTAGGGCAACCAACTTGTTGTAAATCGCGATGATCCAGATCACCACCACGGCCACTACAATGGCCACTATCATCCATGTGCTCATGTCGAACTCCTTCGCTAAGTTAGGGGTAGGCTAAACAATAGGGCGGAGCATGCTGGCGCTCGCGTCCACCCATTCAACATGCTATGATTTTGTGTCATTAGCAAGTTGAATTCGTGCTCTCGGCACGCGATTTTTGTAACCACTGGTGACATCATTCAATGACCAACTCTACCGTTGCAACCCCGGCCGCTACCGGCAATTTATTTATTGTTGCCGCCCCCAGCGGCGCGGGCAAGTCGAGCCTGATCCGGGCGCTCCTTGCGCGCCATGACGACGCCAGTATGCAAGTGTCGGTATCTTGTACCACCCGCGCGCCCCGTCCGGGTGAACAAGATGGGGTGGATTACCACTTTTTGTCTAAGGCCGCGTTTGAAGCCAAAATTGCGGGGCGCGAGTTTTATGAGTGGGCGCAAGTGTTTGACCATTACTACGGTACCTCGCGCACCTACATTGAAAATACCTTAGCCGCCGGCGTCGATGTTTTTCTTGATATTGACTGGCAGGGTGCGCGCCAAGTTCGGGAAGCCTACCCTGCCGTGCAGACTATTTTTATCGTACCGCCAAGTTTGGCAGAACTTGAGCATCGCTTGCGGTTGCGCGGGCAAGATAGTGATGAGGTTATCGCTAAGCGAATGGCCAAAGCGCAGGCGGAAATGTCGCACTACCATGAATTCGACTTTTTGTTAGTGAATGACGATTTTGCAGAAACCTTAGCGGCGCTTGAACAAATTGTGTTGGCACGGCGCTATCAAATGCCATCACAGCAGGTGCGCCACGCACAAAGGCTAAAAGATCTCTTGGCGAATGGCACGTAGTTCCGTATAATCCTTGACCTATTTTTAGTAAGAACTCGGAGTAAAGCTATGGCTCGTGTAACCGTTGAAGATGCGGTTGATCAAATCGGTAATCGTTTCGATTTGGTATTAGTGGCAGCACGTCGTGCGCGGCAGCTGGCAATTCAAGGTAAAGATCCAATGGTGCCTTGGAAAAATGAAAAGCCTACGGTGATTGCTTTACGCGAAATCGAAGAAGGTCATATCGACGCCGCTCGGCTTGATGCTGAAGAGCAAACCGCGATGCGTCGTCAAGAAGCGGATGAACTTGCTGCGGTAGATGCGATTCGCGGTCTCGAGTAAGCCAACCGATTTCCCGAAAAAGCCAATGCAATTGCATTGGCTTTTTTGTTGCCAGCCCTTATTCTTAAATTCATAGAACACACTCAGAGCGCAGTAGGAGTGCATTAGGTGTATTTATTTGAAGGTTTACGCAAGCAAATTACGGCTTACTTGCCTACCGAGTTGGTAGAGCGAGTCGCTGCTGCGTTTGTGGTCGCCGATGGCGCCCATCGTGAGCAAAAGCGCCGTAGTGGCGAACCTTACATTACGCACCCGGTAGCTGTGGCGGGGTTACTCGCCGATATGCGGCTTGATCACGAAACCCTCATGGCAGCCTTACTGCACGATGTCATTGAAGATACCGACATTACCCAAGAGGATCTCGCCGAGCAATTTGGTGCCACCGTTGCGGAGTTGGTAGACGGGGTGTCTAAGCTCGATAAATTGCACTTTGAGTCAAAAGAAGAAGCGCAAACCGAAAACTATCGCAAGATGATCATGGCGATGGTGCAGGATATTCGAGTGATTTTGATCAAGCTCGCAGATCGTACTCACAATATGCGCACCATTGGTCATCTACGCCCCGATAAGCGCCGCCGAATTGCCCGCGAAACCCTCGAAATCTATGCGCCGCTTGCCCATCGCTTGGGTATTCACGATATAAAAAACGAGCTTGAGCGTTTGGGTTTTTATGCGTTGTATCCGTGGCGCGCGCAGCTGCTTGAATCACAGGTTAGGAAAGCGCGGGGAAATCGCCGCGAACTGATTGAGCGAGTCCAAGGTGAAATTGAGAAACGCCTACATGAAGTGGGTATTCGCGCCACTGTAAATGGGCGTGAAAAGCATTTGTATAGCATTTATCGCAAAATGCTGCATAAAGAGCTGCGGTTTGACGAAGTGATGGATATTTACGCTTTCCGTGTGGTGGTTGAAGAGGTTGATACCTGCTACCGCGTGCTTGGCGCCTTGCATAATTTGTACAAGCCGATTGAAACCCGGTTCAAGGATTACATTGCCATCCCTAAAACCAATGGCTATCAATCGCTACACACGAGTTTGAAAGGACCCCACGGGATTCCGGTAGAAGTGCAAATTCGGACCGAAGAAATGGATTTGCTGGCCGATCGGGGCGTCGCGGCACATTGGCTGTATAAAACTGATGAAGAGCCAGCCGCGAGCGTCACCACCGGCGCGATTACTGGCACCACCGCTCAAGTACGAGCACGGAAATGGATGCAAAGCCTGTTGGAACTCCAACAAAGTGCCGGCAATGCGTTCGAGTTTATTGAGAACGTAAAATCTGAGCTGTTCCCCGAAGAGATGTATGTATTTACCCCCGATGGCCGCATTATTGAGCTACCACAAGGTGCAACCCCCGTTGATTTTGCCTATGCGGTGCATACCGACATTGGTAATACTTGTATCGGCGCACGAGTGAATCATCGGGTGTATTCACTAAGTAAACCGCTAGAAACCGGGCAAACCGTAGAAATAAAAACCACCCCGGGTTCACGCCCCAATATTGCTTGGTTGAATTTCGTGGTGACCGGGAAGGCGCGTGCGAAGATCCGCCAGTACCTGAAGAGCCAAGAAAGTCGCGAAGCCGCCGTTTTAGGTGAGCGCTTACTTCGCGCTGCGTTAGGTGGGGTCAGTTATGATGATATTCCTGAGGCCGAATTTAAGCGGGTCTTACAAGAGACGAAAATGAGTTCGAAAGAACATCTGCTAAGCGAAATTGGGCTGGGTAATATGATGTCCATTGCTATCGCCAAACGCTTGCTTGGCGAACTGACCGGTAAAGATGAACCGTCGGGTGACTCGCGCAAATTAGCCATTAAAGGCGCGGAAGGTCTGTTGGTCAGTTTTGCGAAGTGCTGCCGACCTATTCCAGGTGACGATATTGTCGCCCATGTCAGCCCCGGTAAAGGTTTAGTCGTGCATCGGCGCGAGTGTAAGAACGTCCGTGGTCATGAAGATGAGCCGGGCAAATACTTCCCGGTTGAATGGGATGCCCAAACCACGGCGGAGTTTGTGACTGAAATTCGTGTTGAAGTGGTCAATCATCAAGGCGCTCTAGCCAAATTAACTGCCAATATTGCGGCCACAGGGAGCAATATTCATGGGCTTAAAACCGAAGAGATTGATGCCAACATTTACTACATTGATGTGGCGTTAACAACGCGCGGGCGTAAGCATCTCGCCGACATCATTCGTCATATTCGTAAAATGCCCTATGTTCAACGCGTGACGCGTTTAAGGAAATAAGATGTCTAAGGTCATTATTAATACAGATAAAGCGCCGGCAGCTATTGGTACCTATTCGCAGGCCATGAAAATTGGTACGACTGTGTATTTATCGGGTCAAATTCCGTTGGTACCGAGCACCATGGCATTCATTAGCGACGATTTTCGAGCGCAGGCCGAACAAGTGTTCAAAAACCTGAGTGCGGTATGTGAAGCTGCAGGTGGTGAGTTGCAAGATATGGTGAAGGTACAAATTTATCTCACCGATATGAGTAACTTCGCGATTGTGAACGAGGTGATGGCAAGCTTTTTTCGTGAACCTTATCCAGCCCGTGCCGCGATTGAGGTGAAAGGCTTGCCTAAGGGTGCGCAAATTGAAATTGATGGGGTGATGGAAATTCCTAACACCAATTAGTTCAATATCCGTAGTCAGGTTAACCTATCACAGGCGAATACTTCGGTATTCGCCTGTGGCTTTTCGGACGTCATTCTAGGTTGTCAAAGCTGCGCTACGCGGCTACCGGTTCGCGTGCTTCCAACGGGCGCCGCCAAATAATCAACGCAATCGCCACCGCACCAAGAATAAAGCAATAACCGGTGTGAATACTCACTTCCAATGGCGACAGCCCAAAGCTCGCTCCCATTAACAAGGCTTGCGCGCCATAAGGCAATACACCTTGTACCACACAGGCCCAAATATCGAGCAGGCTGGCACTTTGGCGAGGCGCCAAGTTACCTTCTTCTGCGAGTTTCTTGCTCACTTCGCCGCTTAACAAGATAGTGACGGTATTGTTCGCAACGCACAGGTTGGTGAGCGCGGTTAGGCCGCTAATGCCAAACGCCGCAGATTGTTGTGGTTGCTTACTGACGGCTTTAGTAACGCGCGCCACAGTTTTGGCAAGGAATGCCAAACCACCTTGTTGGCGAATCAGTGCCGATAAGCCACCAATGAGTAACGACAGCAGAAAGATCTCCTGCATGCTCTCGAAACCCTTGTAAATATCTTGGCTGAACGCCACCCACTCATAATCTACCGCGACCATGCCAAACACAGCAGCAAGCACGATACCAAGGCTGAGCACCACGAACACATTCATACCCAGTACCGCCAGCACAATGATGGCGAAGTAAGGAATACTCAGCCACGCATTGGCGGCGGGGATCTCAGGTGCCTGTGAGCCCGTATCATAGGTGAACAACCAAATCAGAGTGAGCACTGCAGCTGGAATGGCGATTTTTAAATTGGCTTTAAATTTGTCACTCATCGCACAATCTTGAGTCCGAGTGGCGGCAATGGTGGTATCGGAGATAATCGATAAGTTATCACCAAACATGGCACCACTGACCAGCACGCCGGCGAGCAGGGCTAGGTCAATGTTCGCCGCTTCACCCAAGCCCAGAGCCACGGGCGCGAGTGCCGCAAGAGTACCCATCGAGGTACCCATTGCGGTCGACACTACCGCGGCAATTAAAAACAGGCCGGGTAGTAGAAATTCAGGGGGAATAATAGTTAAACCAAGCGCGACCATGGCATCGACACCGCCAGTGGCTGCGGCGACGGTAGAAAACGCACCGGCCAGTAAGTAAATCACGCACATAGTGATAATGTTGCGGTCACCAATACCGGCAATAAAAGTATCAATACGTTGCTCGAATACTTGCTTGCTCAGCAAAATGCCAAGTGCAATGGCGGGTAAAATCGCGACCGGGCTGGGAAGCTGATAAAATGCGTAATCAACGCCAGTCAGCTGGAAATATATGCCGGTGCCGAGAAACAGCAATAGAAATAGCGCCAAAGGTAACAATGCGGTCGCGCTTGCGGGCTGTACGGGCGACGAATTAGAAACAGCAGTCATGTTTACTCACTCATTATTTTAGACGTCCAGAAGTTTAAACGTCTTTTTCTGTGATGACAATAGTGGAATTAGGTTCGCGTGCTGACCGGATTTACCATAAAGTGCTATACACTTATCTGCAAGGCTGACGCGACATTCAACCGAGGAAGGTAGTTATGAGTCCCGATGAGTTACATTTACAATTACGCAATTTACGCCCAGAAGATTATCCGCAACTAAAATCAGTGATGGATCGCGTGTATCCAGACATTGGCGGCGCTTGGGGCGAGCACACCATATTGCGGCTCATCAAAGAGTTTCCCGAAGGGCAAATTTGTTTGGAAGATAACGGGGTGATTATTGGCGTGGCGTTGACCGTGAAGGTCACTTACGCGCGCTTTAGTAACCCCCACACTTACGATGATTTAATGGACCATCGTGAGCATATTTTGAACGACAAAAACGGTGATGCACTGTACGGCTTAGATGTGCTGATTCACCCTGATTATCGCGGCTATCGGTTAGGCCGGCGGCTGTATGACGCGCGTAAAGAGTTATGTCGGCAGACCAATTTACGGGCGATTTTGGCCGGTGGCCGGATTGTGAATTATCACAAATATGATGAAGAGCTATCCCCCGGGCAATACATTGATAAAGTGCAGCGGCGGGAAATTTACGACCCTATTTTAACCTTTCAGCTGGCAAACGATTTCAGTGTAAAGCGGTTGTTGGGTAAATATTTACCCGAGGACAAACGCTCAAAAGGTTTCGCGACGCTACTGGAGTGGAATAACTTTTTATTCGAGCCAGCGGGAAGTGCGATTACCTCGCGTCCGCGCAATGTAAGGGTCGGCGCGGTACAGTGGCAGATGCGGGAAGTGGATTCAGTCGAGGAAATGCTGCGCCAAGTTGAATATTTCGTCGATGCATTATCGAGCTATCAATCCGACTTTGCCGTGTTCCCCGAGTTTTTTAATGCGCCATTAATGGGTTTAACCGACCAAAGCCAGCAAATGGATGCCATTCGCTTTTTGGCTGGCTACACTGCGCGTTTCAAAAAGGAATTGTCGCAAATGGCGGTCAGTTATAACGTCAATATCATCACTGGCTCAATGCCGTTGCATGAAGACGGTATTATTTATAACGTGTCCTATTTGTGCCGCCGCGACGGTACCGTGGAAGAACAACGTAAGCTGCATGTGACACCACACGAAAAACGCGACTGGGTCATCGAAGGTGGCGATAAAGTTCGGGTGTTTGATACCGATGCCGGTCGAGTTGGCATTTTGATCTGCTATGACGTGGAGTTTCCAGAATTAGGCCGGTTAATGGCGGCAGAGGGCATCGAAATTCTGTTTGTCCCATTTTGGACAGACACCCGTAACGCTTATCTGCGAGTGCGGCATTGCGCCCAAGCCCGGGCGGTTGAAAATGAGTGCTACGTGGTCATCTGTGGCAGTGTGGGGAACCTCCCCCAAGTTGAAAGTTTAGACGTACAGTATGCGCAATCAGCGGTATTTTCTCCGTCAGATTTTGCTTTCCCTTACGATGCCATTATGTCGGAAACTACGCCGAATACCGAACAGCTCATTTTCTCCGATCTGAATTTGGATGAGCTACGTTATTTACATCATGAAGGTTCGGTGACGAACTTGAAGGATCGCCGTACCGACTTGTACGAGGTGACCCGTAAGTTTGCCTTAACCACTAACTCGTAAGCTCGGCTAGGCGCGTTGTTGCAACTGTTCATCATAAAGTTGCCGCAACGCGCGTTGTCAGTCAGGCATAGGTTTGCACGTTTTTTCGCATTTTTTGCTTTCGAATAAACAGAACAAATAAGGATTGCCCATGGCTGTAAAATTGCTGAAACCAACCCCTGAAGCCTATCAATACCCGCTCTTGATCAAACAATTATTGTTATCTAGCCAACGCTATGCGGGTGACCGCGAAATAGTCGCTGGTGCTACCGGCAAGCGTTATAGCTACGCAGAGTTCGAGCGCCGGGTAAAACAACTCGCGAATGTTCTGACCGCTGCCGGTGTGAAAGCTGGTGATACGGTTGCGGTGTTAGATTGGGACACTCCACGTTATTTAGAGTGCTTCTTTGCCATTCCAATGATTGGCGCTATTTTGCATACGGTGAATGTGCGCTTAGCCCCTGAGCAAATTGTTTACACCATGAATCACGCTGAAGATGATGTGGTGTTGGTACACGATGATTTTGTGCCATTGCTCGGCCAAGTCAAAAATGATTTAACCACCGTCAAAAGCTTTATTCAAACCACCGATAGCGAGCAGGCGGTAGCTGCCGATTTTGACAGCCTTGGTGAGTATGAAGCTTTGCTTGCGGCGGCAAGTGATGAGTTTGAGTTCCCCGATTTTGATGAAAATGCCATTGCCACCACCTTTTACACAACCGGCACCACCGGCAATCCTAAAGGGGTGTTTTTCTCACACCGGCAATTGGTGTTACATACTCTGACTTTGGCCGCGACTACCAGCATGAACGGACAGATGCAGCTGTTACAGGCTGACAGTGTGTATATGCCGATCACGCCAATGTTCCACGTGCATGCGTGGGGTGTGCCTTACGTCGCCACCATGCTGGGCTTGAAACAGGTGTATCCAGGCAAATATGAGCCACCCACACTACTGCGCTTGTTCATGCAAGAAAAAGTCACCTTCTCCCACTGCGTACCAACTATTTTACAAATGGTATTGAGCAGCGAAAAAGCCGCCGCCATTGATTTTAGTGGCTGGCAAGTATTGTTAGGCGGTAGCGCAGTAACCGAAGGCTTGGTTCGGGCTGCTAATGCGCGCGGCATCAATGTGTATACCGGTTATGGTATGTCAGAGACCTGCCCATTGTTGAGTACGACTTGGCTGCCCGCTGATTTCGCCGCGCAAGATGAAGCCACTCAAGTGAAGACACGAGTGGCAACCGGTGTGCCGGTGCCATTAGTCGATATGCGAATTATTGGGAAGCAAGGTGAGTTTTTAGCGCATGATGGTGAAGCGATGGGTGAAGTTGTCGTGCGCAGCCCATGGCTAACCCAAGGTTATCTAAAAGAGCCTGAGCGCAGTGCTGAGCTGTGGCAGAACGGCTGGCTGCACACTGGCGATGTCGGCACCATTAATGCTCACTACACCTTACAAATTCGCGATCGTATTAAAGACGTGATCAAAACTGGTGGTGAGTGGGTGTCGTCGCTTGATATCGAAAACCTCATCAGTCAGCACCCAGCCATTGAGCTGACCGCGGTGGTTGGTTTACCAGATGCAGAGTGGGACGAACGCCCACATGCCATGGTCACTTTAAAAGCGGGCGAGACATTTAGCGAAGCAGCTTTGCGCGAGCACTTACAGCCATTTGTGGAGCGCGGCGTAATATCCAAATGGGCGATTCCGGATAGCGTGACTGTTGTTGAAGAAATTCCGCGCACCAGCGTGGGTAAAATAGACAAAAAAGTCATTCGCCAACAATTGCAAAAATAAACTGAAGTTAGCCACACCTAGCTGTGCGTCGCCGCGGCTAGGCGTGCTCTAACAGCAATCCTGTCCACTGGCTGGCGTCAAGGTAGTATTGGCCAATATCAAGATGTTGCAGGCCCTCGACCTGCATTAAATCATCCACCTTAGACCAATCCGCTTGTTCATATGCTTCGACTAAGGCGAGGATGCGACCTAATTTCCCATCACGCGCAACGAGCGCCTCATTCAGCTCGGCCACTAATGGTAATTGCAACAAAATTTGGTCGAGGGGTTGGCGTAAAATGACATCAAGCAGAGATAGCATTCCGACCATAAATGCACTGGACGTCTCGCGGCCAGCGCGGCCATGGCCAACGATTAACTCCATAAAGCGCGCCCGGGTGAGCGATTTAATATTGAGCTCTTCTGGCTCGTCGTGACTTAAGTTAGCCAATACCACCAGCGCGAGGTACTTCTTCACTTCAGCTTCACCTAAGTATGTGAGTGCATGGTTGATATCGCGAACTTGGGTGCGTAGTCCAAACGCCGGTGAGTTAATCAGTTTCAGCAGGCTGTATGTGAGCGACAAATCGTTTTGAATGACCGCCGCCAGCTTCTGAAAATTAAGTTCGGGCTTAAACATCTCACTCATAATGGTGAGCATGTTCGACTTTTGCGGGCTGAGTGACTCACGTTTGATAATTTCTGGGCGTTCGAAGAAGAAGCCTTGGAAGAAGTCAAAGCCGAGTTCCCTGCAGGCTTCATACTGCTCCTGTGTTTCAACCCGCTCCGCTAAAATCGGTACACCGCGCTGTTTAAACCACTGCAACCGTTTGGCGAGCTGTAACCCTTGGTCCTGAATGTCGATTTTTACCAAATTAATATGCGGCATCAGTTGCTTCCACCGCTCAGAAAAATCATGGTCATCCAGCGCTAGTCGATAGCCTTTATGGTTGGTGAGCTCGCATGCACGTTTTAATTCGTGACTCACTTCAACCGTTTCGAGTACTTCAATCCACACTTTTTCTGCATCTAAAAAGTCAGGAAACTTGTGGATAATAGTGTTGGTGTGAAAATTAATGAATGCTTGTTTGCCTAAACATACTGTGTCGATGTCGCCCAACAGATGTTGTTCTAACAATAATTTGGAAGTGGCTTCATCAGGATGCGTGTCAGGAAAGACATTGGCTTCACTGTCCCGAAATAAAAGTTCATAACCGTAAACTTGAAGGTTGCGGTCGAAGATAGGTTGTCGTGCAATATATGAATAGTGCATAAACCAACATCTAATCCTTGTTGTGGTACAGGTTAGGCCTTCCCTGTTCGGTATGCCATTGCGTTGCAACGACGGTGAAGAGCAGCGCCGATCGTTTCCGAAGCGGCGCTCTCTACGCGCAAGTTAGCGCTAATTCAAATAATCAATTGCCCAATTAATATACAAATTGGTGCCAGTTTTCAACGCCTTTTCATCGACATAAAATAGCGGTGAGTGATTACTTGGTGCTTTTGCCGCGTCTTGATCCCATGGCGTTGCGCCTAAGAACACAAACATTCCCGGTACTTCTAAGGCATAGAAACTGAAATCCTCAGCGCCGGTAATAAGCGGCATTTCAACCACTCGCTCCTGACCTGCTACGGCGCGCGTGGTCGGTAACATTTGTTCGACTAAACCGGCGTCATTCATAGTCACAGGATAGCCTTCATCGATGTGCACATGAGCTTCGGCACCGTTGGTTACCGCGGTAGACTCCGCTGTAAGACGCAATTTATCAAAAATCTGTTGACGAATACCCATATCAAAATTGCGGATGGTGCCAATTAAGGTCACGTCATCAGGAATGATATTATTACGAACCCCGCCTTCGATAATGCCAAAGGATACGACCGCTGGCGCCTTGGTGATATCAACTTGGCGGCTGACAATGGTTTGGGTGTTATTGACGATCTGGGCAGCTGTCACAATCGGATCAACCCCGCCCCAAGGCCGTGAACCATGGGTTTGTCGACCACTGACCGTAATTTCGAATTGGTCAGATGAGGCCATCAATGGGCCTTTGCGATAACCAATCATGCCGGTATTCATGCCTGAGGTGATATGAATCCCGAATGCTGCGGCAGGCTCATAGGTTTTGAATAAACCTTCTTTGAGCATCAGTTCTGCACCACCTTCTTCACCTTCTGGAGCACCTTCTTCAGCCGGTTGGAAAATGAACAACACGTTGCCGGCTAACTGGTCTTTATTTTTGGCCAGGTACTCTGCTGCACCCATCAGCATGGCGACGTGTGTGTCGTGGCCGCAAGCGTGCATCACGCCTACTTCTTCGCCACGATACTCAGAGACTGCGGTGGAGCGAAACGGTACATCCGTCTCTTCAACCACTGGCAGGGCATCCATATCAGCGCGTAATGCCACCGTTGGTCCTGGCTTTCCGCCTTTTAGCAAGCCAACCACGCCGGTGTGAGCCACTTCGGTTTGTACTTCTAGGCCGAGGCTGCGCAAATGCTCAGCGACTTTCGCTGCCGTGCGAAATTCACGGTTACTTAATTCTGGGTGTTGGTGAATATCACGGCGCCATTCGATGACCCGTTGTTCGAGTTGATCGCTAATCGAAACTTGCGCCGCAACTACCGGACTGACGCTTACTCCAAGTACCATTGTGACAGCGGCGCTGAGGGCGCCAAAAGATGCAGACAAACGAGCCATGAAAATCTCCAAGTTTAGCAATTGAACCTTGAGTATGTCAGGCTCATGAACGTTCAGCAAGCGACGCTGAACCCGTTAATTGGGTGGTTAAACGCGCGGCCAAGATAGCTGCCATGGCGCGCTTAATGTTAGTTCACTGGTGGTTGTGGGAAACCATGGTGGAACCGCTGGCCATACCTGACACTGATAAAGCTGCTGTTGATAATGAAATACTAGAGCACAGGCGTGCAGGAATAGCCGTTCAGCCGGTTCGGTGCCATAGCGCGAATCGCCTAATATAGGACTGCCAAGCGCTTTTAAGTGCACGCGTAACTGATGGGTACGACCGCTTAATGGTTTCAGAATATAACCGCGCCAACCCGGCGTAGGTAATCCAAAACTGAAGAACTGAGTGCGCGAATGATGCTCTTTTGGCGTTGTTTTGGGAGTACGTGATAAGCGCCAGTTGCCGCCTCGACTCGGGCTCATCCAACCTTCGATTAAACCCTGCTTCTTGGTAGGTTTACCGGTGCCAATCGCGAGGTAGTACTTATCGATTTGGCGCTCGGCAAACAATTCCCCGAAGTAGGCGGCAGCCTTCGCCGAACGGGCTAAAATGAGCAGGCCAGAGGTGTCTTGGTCGAGTCGGTGCACCGGCCATAGCGGCTCGTCGAACGCAGCACTGCATTGTTGAACGAAGCTGGTCGCACCATGTTGTGCATGCATCGAGGCCCCAGGCGGCTTTTCGACCACATAAAAATCCGCATGGGTTAGACAAATCACAGGTTTTAATGGTGCTGCCATCAGGTATACTCAGTTTGAATCGTCAACATATCGCGCGCCGGACTGTGCTACTAATAGGCTACTAACAGGCCGCCAAGCAGTGTACCTGTTTTTACGCGATCAATAACGATCAAAATCATCGTGAAGTAAGAGGGCAAGGGCATGTCGCCAGAGCGTTTTGCGCGCATTAATGAGCTGCTGGATTTACGCCAGCCAGACTTAACGTTGTGTATGGAAGGCGTACATAAACAGCACAATCTAGCTGCGGTGGTGCGCAGTGCTGATGCGGTCGGTATGCACGAGGTACATGCGGTGTGGTTTGATAAACGTGGGCGAATCAAAGGTGGCACGGCCATGGGATCGCAAAATTGGGTGCGGATTCATCATCACCAACATGAAAGTGCCGTGCCGGTGATTCAACAATTGCAAGCGCAGGGTATGCAAGTTTTAGTCACCCATTTGTCCGACAGTGCGATCGATTTTCGCGACATCGATTACACCCAACCGACGTGTATTGTGCTGGGGCAGGAAAAGTTTGGGGTAAGTGAGGCTGCTATCGCAGCTGCGGACCATCAAGTGGTGATCCCGATGGTTGGCATGGCGCAATCATTGAATGTGTCAGTGGCGGGTGCGGTGGTGATGTACGAAGCGCAGCGGCAACGGCAACTTGCCGGTATGTATCAGCGGCCCCAGTTAAGTCATGCCGAGCGGCAGCGCGTATTATTCGAAGGCGGGCATCCAGTATTTGCCAAACAGTGCCGGATGCGCGGTATTCCTTACCCAGCGCTAGATGACGACGGGCAAATTGCCGCCGACACCAGTTGGTGGCAGCAAATTCGTGGTCGCAACGCAGTACTGCCGCATGAGTAGCTGCTAATGCAAGCGCACTCAACGCTCGCTCAGATCCCACTCACCGCGCTCAAAGGCGTGGGCCCTAAAGTGGTCGATAAGCTGGCCAAGCTGGGCTTGTATTCAGTACAGGATATGCTGTTACACCTGCCTTTGCGCTACGAGGACCGTTCCCGGGTTTATCCGATTGCTGAGTTACGCGATGGCACCACCGCGACGGTACTCGCAGAGGTGGTCAGCGCTGATATTCGGTACGGGCGCAAACGCATGCTGCAAGTAAAGGTTCGCGATCAGAGCGGCCAATTGAGCTTGGTGTTTTTCCAGTTTAGTGCGGCGCAGTTGAAGCAGTTCGCGGCGGGTCAGGCACTATGGTTATATGGCGAAGCGAAGCGTGGCCCCACTGGACCGCAAATGGTCCACCCAGAATATAAGCTGTACACCGATAGCACGGAAATCCCTCTAGAAGACACCTTAATGCCGGTATACCCGACCACGGAAGGGGTTCAACAAGCCACTTTGCGGAAATTAAGTGAGCAAGCACTTACTTACCTAAATGACACGGTAATTCCCGAGTTATTGCCAAGTGAATTAGTACCAGCTGAGGTGTTTACTAGCCCTTCGATAGGGTTGCACCAAGCTGATCTCGCGGCACCAAAGCTATCCTTAGCAGCGGCCATTCGATTGTTACACCGACCGCCACTGGAGGTGTCGCTGCAGCAGTTGCTCGATGGTAGCCATCCGGCGCAGCAGCGGTTGGCATTTGAAGAACTATTGGCGCATCAAGTGAGCTTGGGGCAATTGCGTATACAAAAGCAGTCTCAGGCCGCGCGCGCGGTGCTGCCCGAGCCGACCTTGCAACAGCGCTTTTTGGCGCAGTTACCCTTTACCCCGACTGCCGCCCAGCAGCGTGTGGTGACCGAGATTCAGCAAGATTTGGCGCTGTCGGTACCGATGTTAAGGTTGGTGCAAGGCGATGTGGGCTCAGGCAAAACCTTGGTGGCGGCGCTCGCTGCACTTACCGCTTTGGGGCGTGGTTATCAAGTGGCGGTGATGGCCCCGACCGAGCTGTTAGCCGAGCAGCATGCGCTCACCTTTCGCCAGTGGCTGGAGCCGCTCGGGATTGAGGTGGGCTGGTTAGCCGGCAAGCAAAAGGGCAAGGTGCGAGCGGCGGCATTGGCTGCAGTGAAAAGTGGTGCGGCACAGCTGATTGTGGGCACCCATGCATTGTTTCAAGCTGAGGTTGAGTATCAGCAATTAGTCTTGGTGATTATTGATGAGCAGCATCGGTTTGGCGTGCGACAACGGCTGGAGTTGCGCGAGAAAGGCGTACAACAAGGGTTTCAGCCCCATCAGTTGATCATGACGGCAACCCCGATCCCAAGAACCTTGGCGATGACCGCTTATGCTGACCTGGCGACCTCAGTGATTGATGAACTACCGCCCGGACGCACACCGGTGAGTACCGTCGCGGTACCGTCAACGCGGCGCCAACAAGTCATTGATCGGGTGCGCGCTGTGGCGGTGGATGAACGCCGCCAAATTTATTGGGTGTGCACCTTAATTGAAGAATCCGAAGTGCTGCAATGTGAAGCTGCCGAAGCCACTGCAGAATTACTCACCGAACAGCTGCCAGATTTGCGCATTGGACTGGTACACGGACGCCTGAAAGCGGCTGAGAAAGAAGCCGTGATGCAAGCCTTCAAAGCCCATGAGTTAGATTTATTGGTGGCGACCACGGTGATAGAAGTGGGCGTGGACGTACCTAACGCTAGCTTGATGATTATTGAAAACCCAGAACGGCTGGGTTTGTCGCAGTTGCATCAATTGCGCGGTCGCGTAGGCCGCGGTGCTGTGGCGAGTCACTGTGTATTGTTATATCAATCACCCTTATCGAAAACCGCTAGCCAACGTTTAGCCGTATTACGGGAAAGTAATGACGGCTTTGTGATTGCCGAGCGCGACCTTCAGCTGCGTGGCCCCGGGGAACTATTGGGCCAACGACAGACCGGTATCGCGAGTATGAAAGTGGCCGACATCACTCGCCATGCGCATTTAATTGAACCCGCGCAACGCTTAGCGCAGCAGCTGTGGCAACAGTATCCGCAGCTGGCCCAAGCTTTAATCGAGCGCTGGCTACCGCGGCGCGAAATATTTGCCCAAGCATAAGCGTCGTTACGGCGGTGGCTGCGCTCCACAATAAAGAGTAAACTTGGCGTTTGTGGCAGCAATAGCAAGGCCATTCGTGCCCATGAAATATAGGTAGTAATGTCAAATGACTGAACACCCGGATTCATCCTCCAAAGACACCATCGACTTTGGTTATCAACAAGTTGATAAACAAGCAAAAAAAGGCTTAGTGGCCAGCGTTTTTCACTCCGTGGCGGCTAAGTACGATGTGATGAACGATTTAATGTCGTTTGGTATCCATCGCTTGTGGAAACGCTTCACGATTGATAATAGCGCCATTCGAACCGGTCAGCGCGTGCTCGATATTGCTGGCGGAACTGGCGATTTAACGGCGGCATTTAGTCGGCGTGTGGGTCCCACTGGTGAAGTGGTGCTGGCTGATATCAATAATTCAATGCTCACTGTTGGCCGCGATAAACTGCGTAATTTGGGTATTGTTGATAACGTGCGGTATGTGCAAGCCGATGCCGAAGCATTGCCATTTCCCGACGACAGTTTTGATGTGATCACCATTGCCTTTGGCTTACGTAATGTGACCGATAAAAGTGCTGCGCTAGCGTCGATGTATCGGGTGTTAAAACCAGGTGGCCGCTTACTGGTTTTAGAGTTTTCTAAACCAGAGCCGCAATGGTTGTCGCAAGCTTATGATTTTTACTCCTTTAATGTGTTACCGACCACGGGCAAAGTGGTCGCGGGCGATGCTGATAGTTATCAGTATTTAGCGGAGTCGATTCGGATGCATCCCGATCAGGAAACGTTAAAAAGTATGATGAGTGCAGTGGGCTATGAGCATGTGAGTTATACCAATTTAACCGGCGGTATTGTCGCGCTGCACAAAGGGTTTAAGTTTTAATGCAATTATTGAGTTTGGCGCCACTGCTAGTGCTTGAGCAAGCGCTGCAACAGTTACTCGCGTTAGATGAACAGAGCGCCGGACGCTTGCAACAGCTCGCGGGTAAGCGGCTGCGGGTGACGCTGCAAGAACTTGGGCGGCCACTCACGGTGACGGTAACCGCTGAGGGGTTACTGTTGTCGTTGCAGCACGAGGCTGACGACCAGGTGGACTGCCACATTATTACCCGACTTGCGGTGCTTCCGGAGCTGCGTGATAGCGCCAATATCACCCGTTTAATTAAAGCCGATGCATTAGATATTGAGGGTGATCCGATACTGGCTCAGCAACTGAGTAAATTGCTAACTGATTTAGATATCGATTGGGAAGCTCGGTTAGCAGAGTGGCTTGGTGATGTGCCGGCTTATTGGTTGCTGCAAGCCTGGCAGCGCAGCCAACGCTGGTGGCAAGCGCAACGCGAGGCGCAGCAAACTTGGCTGGCTGAGGTGCTGATTGAGGAAAAGCAATTATTGCTTGGCCGCACCGAGTACCAACACTTTAAAGATCAAGTGCAAGCATTGCGCGCACGTCTTGATAAACTAGAGCGGGCCCTCTCATGAGCCAACGTAGTAAGCGTTTATATCAAATTACCAAAACCATCTTAAATTATGGCTTGGATGACCTCATCCCGGTACGATTTTTACCCTGGCCGGTACGCATGGGTCGAACGCTATTATTCTGGCTTCCCAATAAGTTTCCGCAGGAGCCAGCCGGTGTCCGCTTGCGGCTTGCATTAGAATCGCTTGGGCCAGTGTGGGTAAAATTTGGCCAGATGCTGTCCACTCGACGTGATTTATTACCTCCCGATATCGCCACTGAGTTGGCCTTGCTGCAAGACAAGGTAAAGCCCTTTGCTGGTGAGCAAGCCCAACAATTAATTGAGAAGGCGCTTGGGGTTGACGATATTCATGAGATATTCGCTGAGTTTAGCGTGGCGCCGCTGGCTTCAGCCTCTATTGCCCAAGTACACGCCGGCGTTTTGCAACTGCCAGACGGCCGTGCTCAAGATATTGTGGTGAAGGTAATTCGACCGGATATTCGCGGTACTATCGATGCTGATTTACGGTTAATGGAAACCTTGGCCGAGGTGTTAGCAAAACATCTGCCTGATGGGCGGCGCTTAAAGCCCCGCGAGGTCGTGAAAGAGTATCGGAAAACCTTACTAGATGAATTGGATTTAGCTCGGGAAGCGGCCAATGCGATTCAGCTACGGCGTAATTTTGATAATTCATACTTACTCTATATTCCAGAAGTTTACACCGACTATAGTCGTCCCAATGTGATGGTGATGGAGCGGATTTACGGCATTCCGATAAGCGCCGTAGATCGTCTCAAAGACATTGGGGTGGACATGCAACTGTTAGCTGAACGCGGCGTTGAGGTGTTTTTCACCCAAGTATTCCGCGATAGTTTTTTCCATGCTGACATGCACCCAGGCAATATTTTTGTCTCGCCTGAGCATCCCGAAGACCCACAATATCTTGGTATCGATTTTGGTATTGTCGGTACCTTAAATCGCGAAGATAAGCGCTATTTAGCGGAAAACTTTTTGGCATTTTTTAATCGCGACTACCGCAAGGTTGCTGAACTTCATATTGATTCCGGTTGGGTGCCTGCCCACGTCAATGTGGAAGAGTTTGAGTCAGCGATTCGCACCGTGTGTGAGCCAATTTTCCAAAAGCCATTGGCCGATATTTCCTTTGGTCAGGTGCTGGTGAACTTGTTCAATACGGCGCGGCGCTTTGAAATGGAAGTGCAGCCGCAATTAGTGTTGCTCCAAAAAACGTTATTGTATGTGGAAGGGCTCGGTCGTCAGTTGTATCCGCAGCTAGATTTATGGAAAACCGCAAAGCCATTTTTAGAACGCTGGATGCAAGAGCAAATGGGCTGGCGCGCGGTGTTAAAAAACCTCAAAGCGCAAGCACCATACTGGGCAGAAAAGCTGCCAGAAATGCCTGCGCTATTGTATGATACGCTGCGCGATCAACGTCACTTTTTACAGCAACAGCAGCAACAACAACAGCGTGCTTTAGAACTCAGTAGCATGCACGCTAAAGCGCGCTGGTATCAAGGCTTAGGCCTAGTGAGCTGGGTTATTGGGGCGTTGTTGTGGCCGTCAGCGCCAGTGGACGATGCGCTACAAGCGTTGCCGACGTTGGTGTTTGCCGCAGTGGGCGGCATCGCAGTTTGGCATAGTTGGCGTCAGCTCAAAGCAAATGGAGAAAAGCATGGGTAACATTGGTTGGGTACAACTTCTTATTGTACTGGCAATTGTGGTGCTGTTGTTTGGTACCAAGCGCCTCCGTAATGTCGGTAAAGATTTAGGTGGTGCTATTAAGGGCTTTAAGGATTCCATGCGCGACGAGGATAAAGCGCAAGATAGTAGCCAAGTGGATGACAGCCCGCAGCTGCGTCAAGATGAATCTGCGCATCATAAGGGGCAATCCTCACCCGCTACCAAGTCAACCGATGAGCATGATTCGTCGAAAAAATCTTAAGTAGATAGCCGGGTAGGCAGCAGATGTTCGAATGGGGCTTTTTTGAAATCATCCTGATCCTCATCATTACTTTGGTGGTGTTGGGACCTGAGCGCTTACCCGGAGCTCTGCGTGCGATCCAGCGTGGGGTAAGTAAAACTCGGCAGTTTGCGAGTCGGATGCAAGCCGAATTAAATCATGAATTACGCGTGAAAGAGCTCCACGAACATTTGCGCCAAGCCGAACAGTTGCCGCAGGATCAATTGCCGCCTGAGTTACAACGTTCAATCGCAGAATTACGCCAAGCTGCGGCAGGGGTTCAACGACCCTACGCTAAATCCGAGGCTAAGCCGCCGCCCGAGTCATCCGATAAGCCAACATCCGATTCATGAGCGATACCTCGTTATTCAGCCACTTACTCGAACTCCGGAAGCGCCTGCTGCGAGCCGTTGCCGCTATTGTTTTAGTGTTTGTGGCGCTAGCCCCCTTTGCGCAGGAACTCTATACGCTACTGGCTGACCCGCTGCTACGCAATTTGCCAGCGGGTGCCAGCATGATTGCGACGGATGTGGCAGCGCCCTTTTTTACCCCCTTTAAACTTACTTTAGTATTGGCTTTTATGTTGGCCGTGCCGCTGTGGCTGTGGCAGTTATGGGCGTTTATCGCGCCGGGTTTGTATCAGCGTGAGAAACGCTTGATGGCACCGTTGCTGGTGGGCAGCACTTTGTTATTCTATGCGGGCGTCGCGTTTGCTTACTTCGTGGTGTTGCCGGTGGTGCTCGGGTTTTTCACCGCGATGGCACCGGAGGGTGTGCAAGTTGCCACCGATATCAGTCGTTATTTAGACTTTGTGCTGGCAATATTCGTGGCCTTCGGAATTGCTTTTGAAGTGCCCATTCTGATTATTTTATTGTGTTGGTCGGGGCTTACCTCGGTGTCAGCATTGCGACAAAAACGGCCCTATGTCATTGTGGCAGCCTTTGTGATTGGGATGATGCTGACGCCCCCCGATGTTATTTCGCAAACCCTCCTAGCCGTGCCAATGTGTTTATTATTTGAACTGGGGCTAGTGGTGGCAAGTTTGTATACTCGTACCGATGCGGACTCCGGGTCGCATGAACAACAGAACTAAAAAGGAATACAGATGAAAGCGTTAACAGCAGGTTTTGCAAGCGCCTTAGGTGTAGTTGCGGTAGTGGTACCGCTCCTGAGTTGGTCGACGCCAAGCTTGGCACAAACAGCGCCAGCGATGGATGAGCAAGCTTTGCGGGAATGTACCCGTATTCAGAATGCGCTAAAACGCTTGGTGTGCTTTGATGCGGCGATGGAAGGGCGCGAATTACCAGCGGTGGCGCAAGAAGTGCCAGCTACAAATCGTGGTCAGCAGCAAGCTGCAACCGTTCGTAACAACCCACCTGAACGTAGCGAAAACGATCCAAATAGCTCGGAGAACTTCGGCAAGACAGTGGCACCAGTGGATCGCATTGAGCGTCTTGATGTCGTTATTCTTGAGCGTAAGCGGGATGGCTTAGGGCGTTGGGTGATTGAGTTTGATAATGGTCAAGTGTGGCGCCAAAAAACAGCCGAATCTTACGTATTCTCAGACAATGCTCAATATTTTATTGAGCGTGGGGCGTTTAGCGCGTTTTTCTTAGGCCGCTCTGATTCTAATAGCCGGACGGCGGTTGAGCGAATTGATTAATGCCTTGGTGTGATGCCGGTGTAAATCTTACCCACGCGCGCTTGCATGACCAACTGCCCGCTATTTTGCAGCGGGCACAGCAGGCTGGGGTTCAGCAGCTGGTGGCGATTGGTACTGATGTGGCCACTAGCCAAGCTGCCCAAACGCTTGCGGCAAACGGCCAAACTGCTGGCATCACCCTGGTCACGACTGCTGGCGTACACCCCCATGATGCGGCGGCGGTTAGCGCCGATTATTTGGACCAGTTGAGGTTGCTTGCCGAACAGCCGCAAGTGCGGGCAATTGGTGAGTGTGGGCTAGATTTCAATCGTAATTTTTCACCGCCAGCGCAGCAACTAAAAGTCTTCCGCGAACAGTTAGAGCTGGCAGTGGAATTGGAACTCCCCGTTTATTTGCATGAGCGAGATGCGTTCGCCGAGCAATATGCGTTATTACAACGCTATGCGCCGCAACTACCAAGGTTATTAGTACATTGCTTTACCGGCGACCGCATGCAACTTGAAAAATATCTCGAACTGGGGTGTTATATTGGTGTTACCGGTTGGGTCTGCGATGAACGCCGTGGTGATGCATTACGCCAAGCCGTGCCGATGATTCCTGACGACCGTATATTAATTGAAACTGACGCGCCGTTTTTGTTACCGCGAACCTTAACGAAAGCCGAAAATAATGGCATCAAGCCGGCCTTTAATGAACCGGCTTTTGTGGCGCATATTGGTGCGCAGGTTGCGCAATTACGTGGGCAAGACTTACTAACACTACAATCCTTGAGCTGGCGCAATAGTGTCGAGTTCTTTACCCGGAAGTCTGCATGAGAATTGCCGTGGGCCTGTTGCAGGTCTTGACCATGATGTGTTTATGGGCCGTGAGCGGAGCGCTGACGGCGGCCGAGCCTGTGCGTCCGGCAATGGTCTACCAAACCGCTGAAGCTAAAGCCGGGGTCACGGACATCTTGACTCGACCAGCAGGCAGTTGGCAGGCGCTGGAAGATACTCCCTCGTTTGGTTATACCGATGCAACCTACTGGTTTAAGTTTGAACTCGAGGCGGCGGCTTATGATCGAGTGTTGCACCTGAGTTACCCGTTGCTGGATCAGGTTGAAGTACATTTTATGCAGGCCGACCGTGTGTTACGCAGCGTCCGCGTTGGCGATCGTCAAGCCTTTGCTGAACGCCCCGTTAAGCACAAAGATTTTGTAATTGCCGTACCGCCCGCCATTAATGCAGACCCCATCACGGTATTGTTGAAGGTGCAATCTTCAAGCTCAATGCGGGTGCCTGTGGCAGTCTGGGATCATGCTAGTTTTCTGGAAACCCAAGTGACTGGGAATAAAGCGGCAGGACTCTACTTTGGCGTGGTCATTTGTATGGCCGTGTACAATTTATTTGGTTTCTTTGTCTCCCGCGAACGCAGCTTCCTTACTTACTCAGCTTACACAGTGAATATCGGCCTACTGATGGCGGCGCTCGATGGTAGCGGCTATCGTTATTTATGGCCGGACTGGGTGTGGTTGCAAGACAAAGCCATTCCATTGTTTGCGAGTTTAGGCTTCATTGCCGCCGCGCTCTTTACCAGCCAGTTGCTGCAGTTAAAGGCGCATAACAAACGCATTGAATGGGCGTTGCTAATTTTTGCCAGTTTGTTCGGCGTGGTCTTCATTGCTAACCTCATTTTGCCCTATGCGGTTACCATTAAATTATTGCTGCCAATGGCAATAAGTGGCTGTGCATTTTTGCTTGGTACCGGCGTCTACCTGTGGCGGCGCGGGCATCAATATGCGCGAATTTTTACTATCGCGTGGGCGACGTTATTGGTGAGCGTCATCGCCAATTCACTCGGTTATTTAGGCTTTATTGACGGCGTCTTCATTCAGCGCTACGCGATCATGATTGGCTCCGGCACGGAAATTTTATTGCTGTCCCTAGTGCTTGCTATTCGCTACGGCGAAGAGCGCCGCGAGAAACTCAAAGCTCAGGCGGAAGCGCTAGCCCGTGCCGAAGAGGCACAACTAGCCCAACAAGAATTGAATGAACAGTTAGAAGAAAAAGTGTCGGAGCGAACCTTTGAACTGGAGATAGCGCTGCGCGAACTGCGGGAAGTGAACGAGGCATTGGAACGGAAGACTTCCGAGGATGGCTTAACGGGTATCTTCAATCGTCGGCATTTAAACCGGCAGTTAGAAACCGAGTTCCGCCGCTGTTATCGGCAGCAGGGGCAGTTGGCGCTACTGATGCTTGATATCGATTATTTCAAACCCGTCAATGATACTCACGGTCATTTAGTGGGTGACCAAATTTTGATTGAACTGGCCGCGCTGTTGAAGCGTAAGTTGAAACGCGCTGGCGATACCTTATGCCGCTACGGTGGCGAGGAGTTCGCGGTACTGTTACCGAATACGGATACTGAGGGTGCCAGCCAGATTGCCGAAAAGCTGCAGCAAGCGGTGCGTAATCATCAGTTTTCCACCGATGCAGGGTTGCTCGAAATTACCATCAGCATTGGTGTTGCCCATGCTGATGCTGGTGACTATCAAGTCGCCGAACAGCTACTTGCCGCCGCCGACAAAGCCCTATATGAAGCTAAACAAGCCGGTCGCAATCAATTTTCGATTGCCCCAGCTGCGAGCGAAATCAACGCTTAACCCGTCATGAGAGGAGTGGTCCATGCACAGTTTTAGTCAATTTCCGTTTCGTCGTATGCGCCGCTTGCGTGCCCATTCGTTTAGTCGCCGGATGGTGGCCGAGCATCAGCTGACAGCGGCGGACTTTATTTATCCTGTGTTTGTGTTACCCGGTGAGCAGCAACGGGAACAAGTCGCCTCGATGCCAGGCGTTGAGCGACTATCGATTGATTTGTTGATGCAGGAATGTGAAGAAATCGTCGCGCTGGGGATACCCGCCGTGGCACTCTTTCCGGTTACCCCGGCCGCGGCTAAATCGCTCACTGCTGAAGCGGCGTGGGACCCAAATGGTATTGCCCAACAAGCGACACGCGCGATTAAAGCTAAATTTCCACAGTTGGGTGTGATTACGGATGTCGCGCTTGACCCGTTCACCAGTCACGGCCAAGACGGTATCTTGGACGAGCACGGCTATGTGCAGAATGACATTACCACCGAAGCACTGGTCAAACAGGCGCTGTCCCATGCAGCTGCCGGTGCTGATGTAGTTGCCCCATCAGACATGATGGATGGTCGCATTGCGGCAATCCGCGAAGCACTTGAAGACGCAGGCTTCGTAAATACCCAAATCATGGCCTACTCGGCCAAATACGCATCAGCTTTTTACGGTCCGTTTCGTGACGCCGTCGGTTCCGCTGGCAATTTAAAAGGCGCCGATAAAAAAACTTATCAAATGGACCCCGCCAATAGTAACGAAGCCTTGCATGAAGTCGCGCTAGATATTGATGAAGGCGCAGACATGGTCATGGTGAAACCCGGTATGCCCTATTTAGATATAGTGCGGCGGGTGAAAGATGAGTTCAAAGTGCCGACTTTCGCTTATCAGGTAAGTGGTGAATACGCCATGATGCAGGCGGCTATCGCCAATGGTTGGTTAACCGATGCAGTAATTTTAGAATCATTATTGGCATTTAAACGGGCCGGTGCTGATGGCATCTTGACCTATTTTGCCAAGCATGCGGCGCGGGCGTTGCAGCAGTCGTAAAGGTGTTGCGGAGTCTACACTAACTGGTGGTGCGGGTGAGGTGATGGAGTAATCCTTCGCGTAACGCACCGGCAGCAATCTGAATATCAGTCAGTTGAAAGCTCCGAACTAACGCTACCAAAATACATAAACCACCGAGCAGTACGGCCTTGCGATCGGCGCGTAAGCCGGGCAGTTGTAATTGCTCCAGGTGTTGCTGCTCGATGCAGCTTTGTAAAATAGTTTCGATAAAGTCAGCACTCAGCGCTAACGGCGGACTATCAGCCCGTTTACTTCCTTTCAGGCGTAGTTCCTCAAGCGCCTTAAAGGTTCCTGAAGCACCCATCACTTGTTGCCAGCCAAGTTGGCAAAACCGTGCTCGCCATGGCTCTAGGGCTGCTTGTGCTTGTTCGATGGCAGCTGTGCAAGCGCTAGTGGTAATCGCCCCGCTGGCAAAGAATTGTTGTTGATAAGTCACACAGCCCATATCAAAGCTGTGCAGTTGTTCGGTTTTTATGCCGCGCCCCACCACAACTTCAGTGCTCGCCCCGCCAATATCGATCACCATCAGCTTAGCCGGGAGCACCTGTTGCCAAATCGCGCCCTGATAAATTAGCTCCGCCTCTTTACTGCCGCTAATGATCTCAATTGAACGCCCCAGCGCTTGTTCAAAACGCGCTAGAATATCAGCCTGATTGCTCGCTTTGCGTAAGGTTGCGGTGGCGACACAGATACTATGATGAGTGGGAATACCTTGTAACACTTCAGCAAACTTTTGCAGACAGGCTTCGCCTCTGGCTATGGCGGCTTCGCTGACGACCATGTTGCTATCTAGGCCCGCTGCGAGCCTTACTTTTTCGCGAGTACGATAAACAATTTCAGGTGGGGTAAGGGAGCTTGAACGCCCCCTTGCCAGCAGTAGATGGAAACTGTTGGAACCTAAATCTACTGCTGCGTACAAGGGGCCTGTTGTCATAACCTGAGGGTTCTACCTCAACTCTTTGGGCGAGGTGCGCCACTGCGACCACGACCTTGCCCACCGCGACCCTGACCGCCTCGGCCTTGGCCACTGCGTCCTTGACCACCACGGCGATTACCACCGCGACGATGTTGTGGGCGCGGTGCTTTCAGATCTTGGAGCAGCGCGTCTGAGTCGTATTTGGTCACCGGAATAGCATGGCCAATATATTCCTCAATCGCTGGCAAGTTATAGACATATTCTTCGCAGGCTAAATTAATCGCTGCACCGCTTGCACCTGCACGGCCAGTACGGCCGATGCGATGCACATAGTCTTCGAAGTCATCCGGTAAATCATAGTTATACACATGACTCACTTCAGGAATATGTAAGCCGCGTGCCGCGACATCGGTGGCCACCAAAAAGTCGAGCTCACCGTTGGTAAATTGCTCTAAAATTTTCAAGCGCTTGCGCTGCGGAACATCACCGGTTAACAAACCAACCCGATGTTCATTGGCAGCCAGCCAGTTATAGAGTTTTTCGCAGACATGCTTAGTATTAGCGAAAATAATGGCTTTCTCTGGCCAGTCTTCTTCAATCAAGGTCAGCAATAACTTAATTTTGTCTGGCTTGCTTGGGTAGAAGAGTTCTTCGCTAATGCGCGCGCCAGTTTTTTGCAGCGGTTCCACTTCTAACTTGGTGGGCGAGTTCATATGGTCATACGCAAGTTCTTGCACGCGTTGTGACAAGGTTGCGGAGAACAATAAACTCTGCCGTTCTTTGGCGGGCGGCATTTTGTTGAACATGTAGCGAATATCTTTGATAAAGCCTAAGTCGAACATGCGATCGGCTTCATCAAGCACCACTACTTCAATCTTATCGAGTGGGTATAGCCCTTGCTTGTAATAATCAATCAAGCGCCCGGTTGTGCCGATGAGAATATCTACGCCCTGATTCAAGCGGTCGCGCTGGGCATCGTAGCCTTCACCACCATAGATAATTCCTATCTTTAATTGGCAGTGTTCGGCTAACAATTCCGCGTCATTAGCAATCTGAATTGCTAATTCACGCGTAGGAGCCATTATAAGCGCACGTGGCACCGCTTGACCTTCAGCACGAGGCTGTTGCATCAAGCGATGAAAAGTGGCGACTAAGAACGCAATGGTTTTACCCGTGCCGGTTTGGGCTTGGCCTGCAACGTCATGACCTTGCAAGGCAACGGGTAAACTCAGCGCCTGAATCGGCGTACAATGTTCAAATCCAGCACTTTGCAGGGCTGTTAATACCTGCGGGTGCAGGTCGAGATCGGCAAAGCGTGTCTCTGTAAGGTGTGTTTTACTCATGGCGTAAGCATATCAGTTTGCGCTAACATTCAAAAACAGAAATAATAGATGAATTATTATTTCACGCGATTTCAGCAGCGGAGATTACCATGAGTGAGAAAATTGTTCAGCTAAGTGATGATAGTTTTGAAGCTGACGTATTAAATTCTGATAAGCCAGTACTGGTAGACTTTTGGGCAGAGTGGTGTGGCCCGTGCAAAATGATCGCACCGATTCTGGACGATGTCGCCTCAGAGTACGAAGGCAAAGTGACAGTGGGTAAGCTAAACGTCGATCACAACAATCAAACGCCACCGAAGTTCGGTATCCGTGGCATCCCGACTTTAATTTTATTTAAAAACGGTGAAGTGGTTGGCACCAAAGTGGGCGCTTTATCACGCACCCAGTTAACTGAGTTTTTAGACCAACACATCTAAGTAACTGAGTTAATGGACAGTGAGCCGCGGGCGTTTATCGTACCGCGGTAAACTTCCGCCGCGAAAAACTAGACGTTGCTCAGTTTTAGTGCTAACTTCTTTGCCATCAATTCGGTCTTGCTAGATGCGCGCCTCGGCGTGTGGTCAATCCCTACTTAATACCTATGTCAAGCTTGGCCTTAGCCGTTTCTAATCAATAATTCGTTTAACACAAATCCGTTTATCAACAACAACAGCCCCCCTATGAATCTAACTGAATTAAAGAATATGCCCGTCAGCGAGTTGGTGAATCTAGCCGACACTATGGGCCTTGAAAACATGGCGCGGATGCGCAAACAGGACATTATTTTTGCCATTTTAAAAGCGCATGCGAAAAGTGGTGAAGATATTTACGGTGATGGCGTGCTCGAAATCTTGCAAGACGGTTTCGGCTTTCTCCGCTCGGCGGACTCGTCATACCTAGCCGGACCGGATGATATTTACGTATCACCGAGTCAAATCAGACGCTTTAATTTGCGCACCGGTGATACCTTGTCAGGTAAAATCCGACCGCCGAAAGAAGGCGAACGTTACTTTGCCCTCCTCAAGATTAAAGAAGTCAACTACGACAAGCCCGAAAACTCTCGCAACAAAATTCTCTTCGAAAACTTAACGCCGCTGCATGCTGATGAACGCTTCCGGATGGAACGCGGCAATGGCAGCACCGAAGATATTACGGCGCGAATTTTGGATTTAGCGTCACCCATAGGGAAAGGCCAGCGTGGTTTGATCGTGGCACCGCCAAAAGCGGGTAAAACCCTATTACTGCAGAATATTGCGCAATCTATTGCCGCGAATCATCCTGATGCAGTGCTAATGGTGCTGTTGATTGACGAGCGACCAGAAGAAGTGACTGAAATGCATCGGTTGGTGAAGGGCGAAGTGGTTGCCTCTACCTTTGACGAGCCAGCCAGTCGTCACGTGCAAGTGGCCGAAATGGTCATTGAGAAAGCCAAGCGCTTGGTTGAGCATAAGAAAGACGTGGTCATTCTACTCGACTCTATTACCCGTTTGGCGCGCGCCTACAACACCGTCATTCCGAGCTCTGGGAAGGTCTTGACCGGTGGTGTTGACGCCAACGCATTGCACAAGCCTAAGCGCTTCTTCGGTGCCGCTCGGAACGTCGAAGAGGGTGGTAGTTTAACCATTATTGCCACTGCCTTGATTGATACGGGCTCGAAAATGGATGAAGTGATCTACGAAGAGTTTAAAGGCACCGGTAACATGGAATTGCACTTGAACCGTAAGATTGCGGAAAAACGTGTATTCCCGGCGATTGACTTTAATCGCTCAGGTACTCGTCGCGAAGAGTTGCTGACCACACCTGATGAGCTCCAAAAAATGTGGATTCTACGCAAGATCGTACACCCAATGGGTGAAATCGAAGCGATGGAGTTTTTAATTGATAAGTTACAAATGACCAAAACTAACGACGAATTTTTTGAAGCGATGAAGCGGCAAAGAAGTTAAGCGTTATTTGGTTGTCGGTTAGTGAATGCCAGTGAGTGAAAACTTGCTGGCATTTTTTTATGGGCGCCATTTGTGCGGCCCATTTTTTATGTGTCAGTTCTGTTACTCAATCATGAACATTTGGTGACACCTCGGTGTTGTCACAAATTTGTCATGGCGCTCCGTTACGCTCCTTTGCGTTGATTTTCCAACGAACAACTTGGTAACCAGGAGCAATCCATGAAACTCAGTACTTTATTTAAAGCATCAGCAGTGGCAGCAGCCCTTGCCCTTGCTGGTTGTGGCGGCGACATCAATATTAACGCCGGTGGTAGTGTAGAGACGCCAGATAATAGCGGTGGTAACGGCGGCGATAACGGTGGTAGCAACCCGACTGCAAACTTACCAGGCACTAACAGTGGTTCATTATCACTTGCTGCGTCTGAAGCTTTAGGTGAAGAAATTTACGTGCAAGTACTGGCTGGCCGCATTACAGCGGATACCACCTTGGTTAATGCTGCGGATGATGGTACTCGGGTGATGTATGCGTTGGACGGCCCGGTGTTCGTTGGTGGTGATAATACTGATGCTGCGGTATTAACCGTTGCGCCTGGAACGGTGCTATTTGGTCGCTCAGGCGGTGATTACTTAGTGGTAAGCCGTGGCTCGCAAATCGTCGCAGACGGGACTGCAGATGCGCCTATTATCATGACCTCTTCACAGGACGTGTTGGGCGAAGAAACCGGTGCTGGCCAATGGGGTGGTTTCGTGGTGCTTGGTAATGCACCATCGAATCGGTGCCCGGCAGATGGCTCAGATTGTGCGTTACAAGTTGAAGGTGTTGAAGAAGGCGCGGTGTTCGGTGGTACGGATGAAGCCGATAACTCAGGTACGTTGCGTTACCTTGTGGTGAAACACGCCGGCTTTGAAGTCGCGCCAGATAACGAATTGAACGGCATTACTTTTGGTGGTGTGGGTTCAGGCACCACGGTTGAGTATATTCAAGTGCATGGTAATGCTGATGACGGCATTGAAATGTTCGGCGGTAATGTTGATTTCAAATATGTCGTCCTCACCAGCATTCAAGACGACAGCATCGACTGGGATAACGGCTGGCAGGGTCGGATGCAGTACGTGTATGTCGAGCAAGATCCAAACGGTGGTGATGCCAACCGCGTGATTGAAGCCGATAACGATGGCGGTAACCCAGCTGCGGAACCAAAATCAAACCCGGTGATTGCGAACTTCACGGCGATTGGTAATAACTTTGCCGGTAGCGACCCTTCAGAAGGCTTGTTGTTACGTGAAGGTACAGGTGCGCAAATCTACAACATGGTAGTCACTGGCCCATCAGAAATGGGTGAGTGTTTAGAAGTTGAAAGTGAGGCAGTGAGCCAAGCGAACCTAGGTGATGGCACTATCACCATTGAAAACTCATTCATGGCCTGTAACAACGGCGAAAACTTCAAGTTTGATGCCGCGGCGGGTGATGTTGACTTGGAAGATTGGTTCTTAAATACCCAGCAAAACAACCAAGTAAGTACGTCAGTAATGTTAGCCAGTGATGGCCAGCCAATGACAGGTTCACCATTACTTGGCGCTGGTCAAAACGTCGCTAATACCGTTGATGGCTGGTTCACTGAAACTGACTTTGTGGGTGCCTTAGACGGTCAAACCGATTGGCGTGAAGGCTGGGCCTTTGGCTTCGGCGGTGGTGAAGTGACGGCGAGCGGCTCAGAAGCGCCAGTGGCAGGTTGTCCTGCAGGTACCGAAGCTATCTCGGCCATTGCCGGGCAAACCACGTGTGAGCTTGAAGGTGTGTACACCAGCGACTTAACCTTATCCGCTGGTAATTTGTATGCCGTTAGCGGAGCGGTCTTTATCGGTGGCGATAATACCGACTCTGCCGTGTTAACGGTGGAGCCAGGGGTCACCTTGTTTGGCCGTACCGGTAACGATTATTTAGTCATTAGCCGCGGCTCGCAAATTATGGCTGAAGGTACTGCCGCGGAGCCGATTACGCTAACTTCTTCGCAAGCTGTGAATGGTGAAACCACCGCTGCTGGCCAATGGGGTGGCTTGGTTCTGTTAGGTAACGCGCCATCCAACCGCTGTCCTGCAACTGGTGAGTGCGCCTTGCAAGTAGAAGGTGTGGAAGCGGGTGCGGTGTTCGGTGGTACAGATACGACTGATAATTCAGGCACCTTACGCTACGTTCGGGTTGCTAACGGTGGCTTCGAAATCGCGCCTGATAACGAACTGAATGGTATTACCTTCGGTGGCGTAGGTTCAGGCACCACGGTTGAGTATCTACAAGTGCACCAGAACGCTGATGATGGTATCGAAATGTTCGGCGGCAACGTGAACTTCAAATATGTCGTGCTCAGCAGCATTCAAGACGACAGCATCGATTGGGATAACGGCTGGCAAGGCAACATTCAATACGTATTAGTGAAGCATGCGGCAGACAATTCAGATGCTAACCGTGCGATTGAAGCCGACAACGACGGTGGTAATCCAGCGGCCGAGCCACAATCATTGCCTACCATTGCTAACTTCACGGTGATTGGCAACGACTTCGCGGGCACCGATGCAGCGGAAGGCATCTACTTACGTGAAGGTACCGGCGCTAACTTCTTCAACACTATCGTGACTGGTTCAGCTGGCATGGGTGAGTGTCTTGAAGTTGAGAGTGAAGCTGTTACTCAAGCCAACCTCAATGACGGAGATATTAGCTTTGCCAACTCAGTATTTGCCTGTGAAAACGGCGAAAACTTCAAGTTTGACGCTGGCGCAGGTGATGTTGACCTCGAAGATTGGTTCTTGAATACCCAAACCGCGAACCGTGTTGAAGCGGGTGGCCGTGCCGCAGTCTTGGATGGTGTGTTGACTATCCAAACTACGACCACGCCTTACGACTTCAGTGGTAACGCGTTCTTCGACAATGCCGACTTTATCGGTGCGGTTAACGACGGTGACGACTGGACTGCCGGTTGGACGATTGACTTCGAATAAAGTCGAGCGTTTGGGCCGTGATTAACGAAAACGCCAGCGCTTAAGTTTATAGCGCTGGCTTTTCGCAATCACCGCCACTGAGTTTGAAAGTAGGTCACTCCCGTATTCAGAGGTCAGAATTATCATGCGAACCACATCCTTTAAAAAAGCCCGGTTAAGCGCTGCGATTAGCGCGGCACTCATGGCTTTTAGTACTCAAGTTGCTTTTGCACAGCAGGCCGAAACTGAAGTTGATGCTCAAGCCGAGCAAACTGAGGCTAGCACCATTGAAGAAGTTGTTACCGTAGCAACCCGTCTGCAAGGTAGTGCCGCTGCCGTTGTGCAAGAGCGCAAAGAGCAGGCATTTGTTGCCGATATTTTAGGTGCTGAACAAATTTCCCGAACCGGTGACTCAGATGCGGCAGCCGCCTTACGTCGGATTACCGGATTAACGCTAGTCGACGGCAAGTTTATTTATGTACGCGGCCTAGGTGAGCGTTATTCAAGCACGCAATTGAACGGCATGTCCGTACCTAGCCCTGACCCTACCCGAGCAGTTATTCCGCTAGATTTGTTTCCCGCTGACATTATTGAAAGTTTGTCAGTACAGAAATCATATTCAGCCTCCATGCCCGCCTCATTTGGTGGGGGTAACGTTGATATCCGCCTAAAATCTGCGCCCAGCGAGCGATTTTTTAATGCTTCGGTAGAAGTAGGCGGGAACACTGAAAACATGGATGATGCGCTATTTTATGATGGCGGTAGCGCGTGGAAAGGCACCGATGACGGTACTCGCTCGTTGCCGCAAAGTTTTGCGAGTAATTATAACCAACGGGTATTTTTAGACGATATTACGCTCGAGCAAAACCGCCAATTAGCGCTTGATGTAAATCGTAATTACGACCCTGAACTGCAGTCAATTAATCCAGACTATGGCTTCGATGTAAGTTTTGGTGATCGTTACGACTTGGGTAATGACTGGGGCTTTGGCTTCCTAGCTACCGGTGCTTACGACAATGAATGGGAAGTGTCGGAGCAATATTTAGGGGAAGATTTCCGCGCCAATCAGGACGGAACTTACACTTTGATCCGCGGTTGGGATGATGTGCAGTCCACCGAGCAGTCGGTGCAATGGTCTGGCATGTTTGCGATGGGATTGAACTATGGTGCCAGCCACCGAGTTGATTTTAATAGTGTGGTGTTAAACGACACTGAAGACCAATTCCGTGAAAAGCTCGGTAACAATAACAACATCAACTTTGGTTCAAATCAGCGCATTCGTGAATATGATGTGACTTACGAAGAGCGCCGCTTAGTCGCAAATCAAATTAAGGGTATGCACACCTTCACGGATTGGAATTTTTTAGGATTTGATTGGAAGTATTCTAAATCTCGCTCCAGTCGGTTAGCGCCAGGGAATATGCAAGCACGCTTTATCCTGACTGACGTCAATGCTGATGGCATGTTTGATAAAACCACCGAAAGCACGCTCAATAACGCTACTACGGCCGCGCGCTATAGCTTTCAGCGACTCGATGATGAGGTTGAAAACTACGGTTTCAATGTCACCATGCCAGTGACTTTAGCGAGTCTCCAAATGGATTTGAAAGCAGGCGCCGATTGGGTGACCAAAACTCGCTATGCAAGCAATCGTCGGTTTGATATCAATACCCGTGCATTTGCTGATTCTTCCTTATTAGAGGGCTCTGAACTCGGTGCTATTTTAACCGATGAGGTGATTGCTAATGCTGATCTGAACTTACCGCTGCTAAACGATACGACGGTGGCTGGTGATGATTACGCCTCTGCGCAAGTGATTGATGCTTATTACTTTCAAGCCGACACTTTTATTGGCGATTGGCGGATTACCGCGGGAGTTCGCTACGAGGATTTCAAACAGGTCGTTGCGCCTTTTGTGCCACAAACCGGAGAGTTCGATTTACCGAGTGGCGCAACCACCGATGACTTGTTGGATTTAACCTTTATTGAGGATGATTTTTATCCGGCGCTGGCGCTGACTTATCAGCTGACCAGTGAGCAGCAACTGCGCTTTAGTTACGGTGCGACGGTGGTACGCCCAGACTTACGCGAAGTTTCACGTTCCACATACTTAGATCCGCTCACCTTGTTCCCAGTAGGTGGCACGCCCGGTCTTGAAACAACCAATATCAACAACTTTGATGCACGTTGGGAGTGGTATGGCGATAACGGCGACAACTACTCAGTCGGCTTGTTTTACAAAGATATGGACAAACCGATTGAGTCAGTACAGTCACCGGCGCAAGATGGACCGCCGCTAGTGCGCATTGCGAATGCTGAAACTGGTGAGGTTTACGGGGTGGAATTTGAGTTTTTCCAAGGCTTGGGCGATAACTTCTTCACCGCCGGTAACCTTACCTTAAGTGATTCTGAAATTACTCTAGATACGCAGAACATTGTTGAACAAACAGGCGTATCAACCAGTATCACTAACACCACGCGGCGCTTGACCGGTCACTCGGAATGGGTTGTGAATGCGCAACTTGGCTTCGATTCTGACAATGGTAACCATTCGGCGTCACTGGTATACAACGTGTTCGGTGACCGGATTATTATTCCAGGTATCGATGGGCGTGGCGATTCCTTTGAAAAGCCCTTTCATGCGGTTGATTTGGTGTATAGCTACTATCCAGACTTTAATTCAACCGTGACGCTGAAATTACAAAACTTGCTGAATGAGGATCGTGAAATTGAATTTAACGACACCTTGTTACGCTCAGAAACCCGCGGCGTTGCATTTGAATTAAGTTACTCACGGGCGTTCTAATTGAGCTAGTTAGCTCACCTGAAAACCCGATACTGGCGCTAGCCGGTGTCGGGTTTTTTATATCAAAAACAGGTATACTGGCGCGCAAGTTTTAGGAGACGCTCATGAAGTATCAAGATTTGCGCGACTTTATTGCCCAGTTAGAAGCCAAGGGTGAGTTGAAGCGCATTACGCAACCTATCGACCCTTACCTTGAAATGACCGAAATAGCGGATCGCACGCTTAAACTAGGTGGCCCCGCGCTGTTGTTTGAGAATGTTAAAGGGCATCAAATGCCGGTGCTCGCTAATTTATTCGGTACGCCGGATCGAGTGGCGATGGGGATGGGTCAGGAAAATGTGGCTGCGCTGCGTGATGTCGGCAAATTATTGGCTTTTTTGAAAGAGCCGGAGCCACCCAAAGGCTTTCGTGACGCGTTAAACTTATTGCCGGTGTACAAGAAAGTACTGAGCATGTCACCTAAGCAAATTAAGAAGCCACCTTGCCAAGAGGTGGTGATGAGTGGTGACGAGGTAGACTTACGCCAACTGCCTATTCAGCATTGTTGGCCAGGCGATGTGGCGCCCCTGGTCACCTGGGGTTTGACCATTACTCGTGGGCCGCATAAAGAGCGCCAAAATTTAGGTATTTATCGGCAACAGCTGCTGGGCAAAAATAAACTGATCATGCGCTGGTTGTCTCATCGTGGTGGCGCGCTTGATTTTCGCGAGTGGTGCCAGCAACATCCGGGTGAGAACTTCCCCGTGTCGGTGGCGCTTGGCGCCGATCCCGCTACCATTTTAGGTGCTGTAACGCCGGTGCCTGATTCACTCTCTGAATACGCTTTTGCGGGCTTGCTGCGCGACGGTAAAACTGAAGTGGCGCAGTGCATGAGTAACGACTTACAAGTGCCGGCGCATGCTGAAATCATTCTCGAGGGCTATATTGCGCCCGACGAAACTGCCCCCGAAGGCCCCTACGGCGACCATACTGGGTATTACAACGAAGTTGAGCAGTTCCCGGTGTTTACCGTGACGCATGTGACCCATCGCCGCGACCCGATTTATCACAGCACTTATACGGGCCGTCCACCTGATGAGCCGGCCATACTTGGGGTGGCATTAAATGAGGTGTTTGTGCCCTTGCTGCAAAAGCAGTTTCCTGAAATTGTCGATTTCTACTTACCGCCCGAAGGTTGTTCTTACCGGATGGCAGTGGTGACCATGAAGAAGCAGTATCCCGGGCATGCGAAGCGGGTGATGATGGGCGTATGGTCGTTTTTGCGCCAATTTATGTATACCAAGTTTGTGATTGTTTGTGATGACGATGTAAATGCGCGCGATTGGCAAGATGTGATTTGGGCGATTACCACCCGTATGGACCCGGCGCGTGACACCGTGATGATTGAAAATACCCCGATAGACTATTTAGATTTTGCCTCCCCGGTGGCCGGCCTTGGCTCCAAAATGGGGATGGATGCGACCAATAAGTGGGAAGGCGAAACCACCCGTGAATGGGGTGAACCCATTAGTATGGACGCCGGGGTAAAAGCGCGTGTCGACGAGCTGTGGGACTCGCTTGGAATTATGAATAACGACGCGTCATAACAGCGCATCGTGGGAAACGGATTAACTAAACTGAGGTAAGTAATGCAGGCAAAATTGCTGAAGCTGGAATCGTTAACGCCCGCAGTCTATTTGGTGCAGTTAAAGTTGCCAGAAAAGTTACAGTTTCAAGCTGGCCAATATCTGCAAGTGGTGATGGGCGAGCGAGATAAGCGGCCGTTTTCAATTGCTAGTGCGCCCCAAGCAAATGGCACTGATCAACTAGAGCTGCATATTGGTGCAACACCTGAAAACCGCTACGCATGGGATGTGATCGCCCAACTGCGCGAACAGGGTGAAATCACCATTGAAGCGCCTTTAGGTGAAGCATTTTATCGAGCAGATAAGCACCGGCCAGTTATTTTAGTGGCTGGCGGTACGGGCTTCTCCTATACCTGGTCGATTTTGCAGGCGCATATCGCCAACGGTTGTGAAATCCCTATGACCTTGTATTGGGGCGCCCGCGCACCGAGCGATTTGTACTATCACGAGCAGCTCCAAGCGCTTGCGAAGCAACACCAGAATTTTCATTACCGCCCGGTTGTCGAAGCGGCTGAGGCCAATTGGCAAGGGGCTTTAGGGTTGGTTCACCATGCCGTGATGGCCGAACAAGATGATCTGGCCGCCGCCAATGTTTATGTCGCGGGTCGGTTTGAAATGGTGCGAGTTGTACGCGACGATTTCCATGCGCGCGGACTGCCGTTACCACAACTTTATGGCGACGCGTTGGCGTTTATTTAAGTCGCGCGATATACTGCGCGCATACCAAGGGGTGTCCTGCTGGGTTGGTAAACCAACGGAGTAGGGCTGAGATGCATAAGCGGACCCTTCGTACCTGATCCGGTTCATACTGGCGTAGGGATGGTAGCAACACTAACTCCATTTTTATCCTGCCTTAACCGGATTGTTTCTGTTTGTCACACTGCATTGCAGTTGAGGAAATAATCCAATGAATATCAACACCTTCACTTTTCGGCGTCGTTACTTAGCGATTGCAATGAGCGCCACTTTGGCAGTGCCTGTCGCGGCAACACCTAACGATGAGCTAGCGGTCGACGCTATCGAGCGCTTAGTCGTACGCGGTGATTATCGCGAGCAAGACCTGAACGATACTCCTGCCAGTGTCTCAATTTTAACCCGCGCGGATTTACAATCACGCAACGCTGAACATATTGAAACCATGCTGAATCGCTTGCCTAATGTGAACTTCAGCGGTGGTGCATCGCGCGCCCGCTTCTTGCAAGTGCGCGGAATTGGCGAACGCAGCCAATTTGTCGACCCCATTTCACCCGCCGTGGGCATTTTAATTGATGGCATTAATTACAGTGGCCTAGGCCAAGCGGGGCAACTTTTTGATATCGGCCAAGTGGAGTTGTTCCGTGGTCCGCAAAGTGGTCGGTTTGGTGCTGATGGCTTAGCCGGCATGCTGGTGTTTAATAGTACTTTACAAGGCGAAGCCTTCGATGGGCGCTGGCAAGTACAAGCAGCCAACTACGGCGAAATTGCAGCGGGAATAGCACTCGGCAGCGGTCTTGGGGCACTCGGTCGTGCGCGCTTTAGCGTGTATCAGCACAACAGCGACGGTTTCATCAGTAATGCTTTCTTGGGGCGCGATGACACCAACGACCGCAATGAAATTTCGGCGCGGTTTAATCTCGTCAGCGATTTAAATGATGATTGGCAACTGCACACTACCTTGCATGTCTTTGATTTCGACAATGGTTATGACGCGTTTTCACTGGATAACAATCGGACAAGCTTAGCCGATGAACCGGGCCAAGATGACTTACAAAGCGATGCGTTTAAGTGGCAATTAACCCGTCAGTTGAGCAGCAGTGAAATGCAGTTTCACTTCGCGCAGCTAAACGCCGATACCACTTACAGTTACGATGAAGACTGGAGTTATGTTGGCATCGCACCGGGCTGGGAGTATTCATCTACCGACGCCTACCGGCGCGAACGGGAAGATCAAACGCTTGAGTGGCGCTGGCTATCGACGCAGCCCGTGCAATGGCTTGGGGTATCGACCGACTGGCTGCTTGGGCTTTACAACTACCAGCGTAACGTGAGCTTAACGCGCGATTTCTTTAATTTTGATGCCAATGCCCCGGCGCGCTTCCAAAGTGATTATCAAGAGCATCGCCAGGCCATTTATGGCCAGTTGGAGACGGCGCTGACAAGTGCGACCAAACTCACCACCGGGGTGCGGTTCGAGCGCTATGATAACGATTATGTTGATAGCAACTTCATTGACGCCAACCCCAACGATACCATGTGGGGTGGCCGACTCTCGCTACAGCATCAACTCAGTGCAGAGCAGCAACTCTATCTGACCCTAGCGCGCGGTTATAAGACCGGTGGCGTCAATGGCGAAGCATTAGGTAAAGCGCAGGATGAAGGATTGAACTTAGTTTCGGATTTTTTGCTGGCGCAGTCGACCTTTGAGCCTGAGTTGCTGACCAGTCTTGAGCTTGGCCATAAAGGACTTTCGCTCGATGAAAAGTTAGCGCTGCAAGTCTCGGTATTTTATAACTGGCGCCGTGAGGTGCAGTTGAAGAGCTGGGTTAATCGTGAGCAATCTTTTGTCGGCTTTATTGATAACGCGGCGAGTGGCGACAGCTATGGTTTAGAGGCTCAGCTTGATTACGAGTTCCAGCCAAACTGGAATGGTTACCTGAATCTCGGTTTGTTGGAGAGCGAAATTCAAGGGTTTGTGACCGAGGATGGCATGGATATGAGTGGTCGAGACCAAGCCCAAGCGCCCAATTACATGGCGAGCGTTGGCACTTTGTACCAGTGGGATTCAGGGCTAAGTTTGAGCATTCAACTTGATCATAAAGATGGCTTTTATTTCTCCGATTCACACAACAGTCGAGCGCCATCCACCACCCAATTACATGCGCAGTTGGCCTATGCAACCGGGCCATGGCAATTGAGTCTGTTTGCGCGTAACTTAACCGATGATGACGCGCAGATCCGTGGCTTTTTCTTTGGTAATGACCCGCGTATTGAATATGAACCACGCACTTATGTGCAATATGGTGAACCCCGCCGAGTTGGGGTGCGCGTGCAGTACCAATTTTAAGACGTTCAACATATAGGTTTAATCATGACGTTGATAGAAGCGCTAGCGGTGGCGTTAGCGCTTATTTATTTATGGCTCGCGGCGCGCCAGAGCCTCTGGTGCTGGGCCGCTGCGTTCATCAGTTCATGGGGGTTTGCGTGGCTAATGTGGCAAGCACAACTGCTCGCCGAGTTTGGCTTGCAGCTGACTTATGTGGCGTTAGCCGTTTATGGCTGGTGGCAGTGGCGCTATGGTGCAGGCCAGGTATCGGCTACCGTAGCCGCACAGCCAAGATATAGTTGGCGCTGGCATTTAATCGCCATAGGACTATTGTCTATCGTCGCGGCACTGGTGGCGCTCGGCCTAGCGCGCTACACTGAAGCACAAGCCGTTTGGCTCGACACTTACACTACCATTTATAGCCTATTTGCGACTTGGTTATTAACTCGCAAAGCGATTGAAAACTGGTGGTATTGGCTCGTCATTGATAGTGCTTATATTTACCTATATCTACAGCAACAACTGTGGTTATTAGCCGGGCTGTTCGCGCTTTATGTAGTCATGGTGGTGTACGCAATTTGGCAATGGCGCCAAGGTCGGCGACAATTGTCACCAGAAGCCTAGCGTTTTAGGTAGAGTTAGGGAGAGAGGGACGCATGCAAGCGGACTGGTTGAAGACATTACCGATTCAGGGCCCGGTACAGGTTGAACCCTTGTACGAAGGGGTTGCGAATCAGGTATTTCGGCTGCAAGCGAGCACCGACACTTATGTGTTGAAAGTGTTTTGCCACGACCACCCTTACGGTTTGAATCGTGAACAAGAAGTATCATTACAGCGACAACTAGCCGCGCAAGGTATGGCGCCCAGCGTGCTCCATTTTGATGCCGCCCGGGGGTTATTGCTGCAGCCTTTTATTCATGAACCCGACCTTAAACGCGCACCTATTGCGGATTCTGATCGGATCCGACAGGTGGCAGAAACTTTGACGCGAATTCACACCGTGCAAGTGGATGCGCCATTGTGGTCCTTGCGCGAGCGCATCGACACATACCTTGCCGCATTAATGGATTTTGATCGGGACGCGGCAACCCAAATACGGAAAAAATTCAAGCCATTGCAGCGCCAACTTGACTGCTGGAGTGCGCATCCTGTGTTTTGTCACAATGATTTGGCGTTACATCATATTTTTGCGACGCGACCATGTTTAGTGATTGATTGGGAATATGCCGGGTTTGGCGAACGCTTATTTGATTTGGCGAACTGCATTTTGATCAATCGCTATAGCCGCAGTGATGCACAATCGTTGGTGAATGCGTACGAGGGCTTCAGCGGTTTGACCTTGGCACGCGATCAGCTTGATGCTTGGCTACAAGTTGCCAGCTGTGTCAACGAACTCTGGTATGAACTACATCACCAATTACAGCGGCAGGCAGCAGCGACCGACAATGGCTAAGCTAAACAGCTGCCGTGCCAGACCTCGGAGCTAGCTATGACTGATAGTACTAACCCTCTGCTGGATAAAGCTTACAGCCGCCTCGCGGATGAAGATGAAGATGCACGGGTGTGTAAGGATATCCCCGACGCCGCCTGTAACGACCAACCTCAAGCGTTTATTTTTCATTTATTAGCCCTCACCCTCACCAAATTAGGCGATACGCTGGTAAGCGCGCGGTTAGTGCTGCCGTGGATGTTGTCGAGTTTGGGCGCCGGCGGCGGTTTCATCGCTGCGCTGGTGCCGATACGGGAGTCATTGGCATTACTACCGCAGCTGTTTGTCGCCGCGCGGATGCGCGCGCAGCCCATTCGTAAATGGTTCTGGGTGGCGGGTTCAATTGGCCAAGCCTTGGCACTAGTGGCTATGGTGCTGGCGTTAGTTAGCCTTGAAGGCACCAAGCTCGGCTGGGCGGTGGTGATTGCTTTGGTGATCTTCAGCCTCGCGCGGGGCGTGTGCTCGGTGGCGATCAAGGATGTACAAGGTAAAACCGTCTCGAAAACTCGACGCGGGCGGTTGTCGGGTTTAGCGGCGGCGGCATCCGGTTTACTCTCAGTGCTCACTGCCTTGGCCATTATGTTTGTGCCGCAATGGTTGGCGCTGGAAGGCACAACCTTGTTGTTCGTGGCACTGATTGGCAGTGCGGCTTGCTTGTGGTTTGTGGCGGCCCTAGTTTACGCGCAAGTTCCCGAAGTAGCGGGCGCGACTGACGGCGGAGGCAACGCTATTAGCGAAGCCTTGGCGTCGCTAAAATTGGTCGTGACTGATCGCCAGTTTGGTCAGTTCGTGTTAGCCCGCGCCCTGTTAGTCGCCTCGGCGTTTGCGATTCCTTATTTAGTAGTGGCTATTGAGCGCGCAGGAGAGAATAGTCTCACTAGTTTAGGCAGCATGATGCTGGCGAGTGGCTTAGCAGGCTTGTTGGCTGGGCGTTGGTGGGGACGGTGGTCCGATCGGGCAAGTCATCAGGTAATGGCCGCAGCGGCGTGGTTAGCGGCTTTAGTGATGGGCGCCGCAACCTTACTGCTAAGTTACGCAGAGCCTTGGCTAGCAAGTCCGTGGCTGGCGGCAGGACTCATTTTTGTGGCGGCGGTTGCACATGAAGGCGCACGCGTCGGGCGCAAAACCTACCTTATAGACATGGCGAACCAGGCTAATCGAGCGCAATATACAGCGGTGTCCAATACCCTCATTGGCTTAGTATTACTGGCGGGCATTTGGTTGGGAGCATTAGAACAGTGGTTGGGTGTGAGTGCGGTACTCGCAACCCTAACTGGTGTCGCGATTGTGGCGGGTTGGCGCGCACTGAGCTTGCCAAAAGTATAAGTTGTTCATGCTTGAAGGCAAAGCGACAACGCAGAGCCGCTGTCGCTTTGCAGGCCGGTTATTTTTTCTTAATTAAACCAAACAAGCCCAAAATAACAGCAACTGCACCACCGATCAGGAACCACATGGAATTATCCGTTGGTTGCCCGGTTAATACTTCTTTAGTTTGCGACGCAACAGATTGCATTTCTTGATAACCGAAATACAGCAAAATAATCCCGACTACGAGTAAGGCTAACGCAATGGCTTTATTCATTTTAACACTCCTTTTAGCAATCTAAATGTTGCCGATTAGTGATTGTTTTAACAGCCTAATTTCCTTAGCTTGCGCGTTGCAGCTGAATACACCATAGCGATTGTTGGCCCAAATTACCACTTCCTCGACGTCCAACTGCAGATATTCAACCCTTGACTTTTGGATGTTTAGACGTCTAAATCTGGTTAAGATATACATCTTTTAGTCTTAAATACGATAAACGTCATAGTTTGCTCGCTAGCCGATTTCGCTAGCGTAAGTTGACAATAACAACAAACTTCATCCAGAACCGAGGACTGATCATGAAAAAACATCACCAGCAATCCGGTCATTTAGCCCGTTGTGTTGCACTTGCTTTGTCCGCGAGTATGCTGAGCAGCGTCAGTTTAAGCGCGGCCGCTCAAGCTGAGGCGGAGCAAGCGGTTGACCAAGGCAAAGTAGAGCGCATCACGACTATTGGCTCGCGGGTCAATGGTCGAACGGCCACTGAATCGCCAGCACCAATTGACATTATTTCCGGTGAGCAGTTAGCGGCTACCGGAGCGACAGAACTCGGGGTGGCGCTGCAAAAAAGCGCGCCAAGTTTCAATTTCTCTACCACCACCATTTCCGATGGCTCTGACACTATTCGGCCGGCGACTCTGCGTGGCTTAGGTCCTGACCAAGTGTTGGTGTTGATTAATGGAAAACGCCGCCACCAACAAGCCTTAGTGAATGTCCAGGAAACTATTGGTAAAGGTTCCGCCGGTTACGATATTAACGCCATACCGTTAAGTGCCGTAGAACGGGTTGAAATTTTGCGTGACGGCGCAGCGGCGCAATATGGCTCTGATGCGATTGCTGGTGTCATCAACATTACGTTGAAAAATGGTGACGGTGGTAGCTTCGATGTGGAGACTGGACAAACCTTTGAGGGGGATGGCGAAGTCATTAATACTGGGTTGAACATCGGCAAAACCTTTGGCGATGGATTTATTAACGCGACTTTGGAATTTAGTGATCGCGGCAAAACTAACCGTGCAACTCCAGCAGAAATAGGTCTTATCGGCGATTGGACTGATGCGAATGGCGATCCTACCGTGCGTTTACACATTGGTGATGGTGACACTCAAAACCTCTACGCATGGTTTAATGCTGGTTACAATTTGGGGGGAAGCACTGAATTATATGCGTTTGGTGGTGTTTCCCAGCGTGAAAACGAATCTTTTGGTTTCTTCCGTGGCCGCAATCACCCGAGGACTATTGAAGCGCTCTATCCGGACGGTTTTTTACCGCAATTAAACGTCGAAACCGATGACCAGTCTATTGCGGTGGGTATTCGCGGCGATGTGAATGTCGACTGGTTGTGGGATGCAAGTGTGGTGCATGGTAGCAATGAATTTAAATTCTTCAGTGCAAATTCAGCCAACACCAGCTGGTACTATGAGCCAGCTCCGGGCGGTGGCATTTATGCCGAAACGCCTACTGAGGCCTTTGATGGTGAATTGGTGTTTGAACAAACCACTGTGAACTTAGATTTAAGCGGTAGTATTGATGTGGGTAGTGAGTTGCTTTATTTAGCAACTGGCATTGAATGGCGCCGTGATAGTTATGCGATTAATCGCGGAGATCCTGTTTCTTGGTCTTATGGTCGGACTAACGATCCAGCTATCGAAATTCTGACCGCTTCGGGAGATTTCGCTGAAGCTGGTATTCAAGGTTTTCCTGGCTTTGGCCCGAACCAGGAAGTCGACGCCAACCGCGATAATATTGGCGTATATGTAGATGCTGAATACTATTTCAATCCAGACTGGTTAGTGGCTGGCGCCCTGCGCTACGAGGACTACGACATTGCTGGCGATAATATTAGCGGTAAACTCTCAACGCGCTACGATGTTGATGACGATTTATCATTCCGTGGTACTTTCTCTACCGGCTTCCGGGCTCCTGGCGCACAACAAATTTACTATTCACAGGTACTGACAAATATTGTGAATGGTACTTTGGTTGAAACCGGCACGGTGGCAAACAACTCCGAGGTCGCGCGAGCGTTTGGTATTAACCAGCTGGAAGAAGAGACGTCGCAGAGTATTACTTTAGGATTGGTGAAAAAATGGGACAATGGCGTTGATTTGACGCTAGATTTATTCCGTATTGATATTGACGACCGTATCGTTTTATCAGAGCCGCTGACGGCCGCTGTAGGCGCTGATTTCGCTGATATCTTGGCGGCTAATCGGTTAGGCGCCGCGCAATTTTTTACTAACTCGGTAGACACCTCCACCACGGGTCTCGACGTGATTGCGTCTTACCCTACTGAATTTGCTAACGGAGAGTTAATGCTCACTGCAGCGGCTAGTTTTATCAATACCGATGTGGAAGCTGTGAATTCTGTTTCCTCTCTTATTGCGGGCAATCAGATCTTTAACGATACCCAAGTGTTACGGTTAGAAGAGGGACAACCGAACGAGAAAGGCACACTTTCAGCGCGTTGGACGCAAGGCGATTTGACTGCTTATGTGGCGGCAAATTACTTTGGTGAAGTCTCCGGCCAAGCGTTCAGTGGCGTAAAACACACTTGGGGAGCTAAAACCCTGGTTGATGTGTCTTTGGCCTATAACGTGACTGAATCATTTACCGTCATGGCGGGGGTCAATAATTTATTTGATACCTACCCTGATGCTTGGGGAGAAGCTGGTTCTCCATTCAGCGATGCTGGCTTTTACTACGGTTGGGAAACCCTACCATTTGGTATTAATGGTGGTTACTACTATGCCCGCGCAACCTATCGGTTCTAGCGGTTGGGTGGGGTTAACTGGAATGACTACCTTTCAAAAAAAGCGGCGCTCAATAGAGCGCCGCTGCATCTTTGCACGACTGCGTTTTATTTAACCTAAGTAAGAGGTAAGCATCCAGGCGGTTTTTTCTTGCTCTTTAATGTAGTCGCTCATTAAAGAAGAAGTCCCTTCATCGCCAGCGTCAGCCGCTTGGGTCAATAATTCCCGCTGTAAACGGATGATCACTTGGTAGCTTTCCAGGATATTCTTGACGCAATCACGACCTTCGTGCACATCTTTTGCTTCTTGAATGTCGCTGTTGTCGATATAAGTTGAATAAGCATGTTGTGGCCGTTGACCAAGGGTCAGAATACGTTCCGCAATCTCATCAATCTTTAACAACAAGTCGTTGTAGGTTTCCTCGAATTTGGCATGCAATTCAAAAAATTGCTGACCTTTGATATTCCAGTGGAAACCGCGCACGTTCATATAAAAGATTTGGTAGTTCGATAACAACTTATTGAGTTTAGTGGCTAAACTCGCAGCATCTGCTTGCTCTAAGCCAATCACATTTAACTGTTTCATTGCCAACTCCTGTTGCTCGTGAATTATGTGTACCCAAACCTAAGCATTTGAGTTACTTAACAATTGGGAATCAGTGTAGCGTGAATTATTGGTAAAATCGAACGCTTAAGTCCGATTACCTTCATCGATTTTACCATCTCGAATGTGTTGCTCACCGCGCTGTTTAGCCAACTGTATTTGCTTTTCACGCTCGGCAAAGCGCTGCTTTTGCTCAATTGTCGTTTTAGCAAAGCAGTGTGGGCAGGACACCCCTTTTTGATAATGTTCCGATTGCTTCTCGGCTTCGGTAATCGGCATTCGACAGGCATAACACTGGTCGTAATTACCGGTGGCAAGGCCGTGGCTAACGGTTACCCGCTGGTCGAACACAAAGCAGTCGCCTTCCCAGTTTGACTCTTGCTCAGGCACTTCCTCCAGGTACTTTAAAATACCGCCTTTTAGGTGATAAACCTCTTCAAATCCCTGGGCTTTCAAGTAGGCCGTTGATTTTTCACAGCGGATCCCGCCGGTACAAAACATGGCTACTTTCTTGTGCTGCTGCGGGTTCAGGTGGTCTTGAACATATTGTGGGAACTCGCGAAAGCTTTCTGTTTTTGGATTCACTGCCCCTTTGAAAGTACCCACCGCGTATTCATAATCGTTACGTGTATCGATCAGTAACACCTCAGGATCGTTGATGAGCTGATTCCAATCTTTGGCGTCAACATAGGTACCCACCAGGTTTTTCGGATCAACCCAATCCACGCCCATTGTGACGATCTCTTTTTTCAGCTTTACTTTGGTGCGGTAAAACGCTTGGGTATCGCTGGGGGATTCTTTGTGCTCTAGGTCGGCCAGGCGCGCATCGCTGCGCAAGTATGCTAGCACTGCATCAATCGCCGTGCGGGTTCCACAAATAGTGCCATTAATACCTTCGCGGGCGAGCAATAGTGTGCCTTTGACTTCATGCTGAACAAGGGTGTCGTAAAGGGGTTGGCGGAGCGCTTCGAAATCGGCAAGCTCCACAAACTTATAAAGTGCGGCGCAAATATACATCAGTTATCTTCCTTCTGCGGTTCGGGTCGCAAACCCGAGGCTAAAAATCGTGCGCATTGTAACCAACAGCGTCGATTTTATCTAGCACTGAGGTTGCTGCCCGCGGGCGAATTCGGCTGCTATTTTAAGCAATATTCGTTGGTTACTTTGTTGTCATCTGAGCGCCGATGTAGTAATTTCACTGACATAATTTGACACATTTATGGATAGTACCCATGCATCGACAAAGGCTTTCTCGGAGTAGTGTTGCCGTGCTGCTAAGCCTTTGCCTTATGGTGCTCAGCCTAGCGCTCAAGAGTGCGCCAGTGATGGCACAAATTGCCAGTGCGCCGACTGTTGCCTCCTTTGCTGATCAACTTGCTCGTCCGACCGAATGGACCCTTGCACAATTACAAGACGCGCAGTTAGAAGCAGATATTGATAATTATCTTACCCAAATAGGTAATGACAGTGCTGCCAACCGAGCGTTAATCGAGCCTATTGTTGCCAAGCTTGATGCTGACACGGCACCGGTGACTTACGTCCGCGGCTATACCTATCTTATTTTAACTTACGCTTTTGATAACAAGGCAGAGCGGGCGTTGGCGCTTAGTGATGAGTTAGTCGCTTATGCTAAGCGGATGCGGATTCCAGACGTTACCGCTGAAGTGTACGCCAATCGGATTGAAATCTTACAGTGGCAAGGCAAACAAGCTGAAGCCTATGTGTATGTTGCGAACGTCGAGGTGGCGCTGGAACGAGCGGTGGTGCCGCGGGTGCGCTATTACGCTAATAATCTGATTTCACGCATTTACGCCAATTGGGGTAAATACGAACAAGCGCTCCAACATTTAATCGCGTCACTTGATGCCATTAATGAAACCAACGACTCGCGCACTGCCACGCGACGCTCATTTTTATATCTATCGATTGCACAGATTCAAACCGAATTGGGTCAGAATGAGCAAGCCATGCAAACCGTGGTAGATGCCATTGCTTTTGCCCGGAAGAACGAATTGGCGATCGATTTGCCAAGCCTATACTTACTCAAAGGTTTTATTGAAACCACCCAAGAGCGCTTTGAACAGGCCGAAGCCACGTTACTGGAGGCTCTGCAACTAGCCAATGAGCAGCAAGCAGAAGCGACTGTGCTCACCTTGTTTAATAATTTGGGTGACCTTGCGATTCGAACGGATCAATTGGCGCGCGCTGAGACCTATTTGAATGAGGCCATGAGCCAAGCGCGTGAGCTGAGTGATGAATACTCTATCCAGTTGGTGTCCTTTAATTTGGGCTGGATACATGTGAAACAAGGTGAGTTTCGCGAGGGCTTAGCTGAAATGGAGCTGGCGCTTGCGTATTTTCGTGAGCATGCGACCAAGTCCGACTTAGAAGCGATTTTGGGGGAGCTAGCTGAAGCCTATGGTCTGGCCGGGTTATATCAACGCCAAGCACAAACTTTAATGGAACAGCGTGAATTGGGCCAAAGCTTACTGAAACTTGAACAGCAGCGGACTGTGAATGAACTGCAATCTTTGTACGATAACAAAGATAAAGCACAGCAAATTCAAATTCTTGAGCAAGAAAACGATTTAAAACAACAGTTACTCGAGATTAATGAGCAAAAACAATTGATTTACGTGTTGCTCGGAATTGTTGCTGTGATCGGCACAGTGCTGATGTGGTTTTTATACCGTGCCGCGCGGCGCGCTAACTTGCGCTTGAAAGAGGCTAATTTGAAGCTCGCAGACCAAAGTCTGCGCGATCCGCTCACGGGGTTATGGAACCGTCGTGCCTTACAAGAGGAAATGGCTAAACGTCAGCAACAACGGCGCGCCAGTGATGAGCACAGTGCTGACGGCTTAGTCCTCATTGACATTGATTTTTTCAAACGTATTAATGACAAGCATGGCCATGCCGCGGGCGATGAGGTGTTGAAAGAGATTAGCAAACGTTTACAACACGTTTGCCGCGACTCCGATAAACTCATCCGTTGGGGCGGTGAAGAGTTTCTTTTTTACGTCAAAAATGTCGATAATGCAGGTTTAGAAAACCTCTGTCGGCGGATTTTGGCGGCGATTGCCGACACCCCTATCGCTTACGAAGGTAAACAGTTAGAGGTGACCACCACCGCTGGTTATATAAGCCTGCCATTTGGCAATGTGAGCGAACAAGAAATGGATTGGGAGCGGGTGTTGCAAGTGGCGGATATGGCATTGTATACGGGTAAAGCGCATGGTCGTAATCGTGCGGTGGGAGTTACCGCCTTACAAGTGCCTTATGCGCAGGCAAAAGATGCACTCGAGACCGATTTATCAGCCGCGGTAGAACGCGGTTGGATTATCATGAATACCATTGAAGGGCCCTAACGACGGTTCGCGTCTCGACCGCCGCGAAGCTGGGGCAAAAACCAAGAGAGACCCATGGCTCAGCTGCATAAAATAATTATGATTAATGGCCACCTGCAAGGGGTGGTCGAACTCGATGTGACGGGACACACCAACATCTGTGGCAGTAACGCTTCAGGGAAAACCACGCTGCAGCGGTTAATTCCGGTTTTCTATGGCGAACAGCCGAACCGAGTCGTTCCAAAAACCCGTGATAATTTCGATATTTACTACCTTCCTACCGCGGCAAGCTACATTATCTACGCTTATGAAAGTGCAAGTGGTGAGCCATCGCAAGTGGTGTTAACTAAGCGCCCTGATGGTGTTGATTACCGTTTTGTTGCAGCGGAATACAACCCGCAGCACTATTTGCAGGGTACCGGCAATAAGCGCTCGGCACTTAGTTATCAAGCATGGCTGAGTCAGTTAAAGAATCACAATATTCAAGTGAGCCACAAAATATCGGCAACCAGCGAATATCGCGCGGTGTTACAAAACGACCTGCAAGCCAGCCGCGGACCTGCTCGTGAACAAACTAAATTTCGCAGTTTGGTAAAACGGTTTGCCCTAGTGCAAGGTGCCGAACGCTTACGCCATATTGAGAAGTTAGTAAGCGCAGTACATGCCAAAGAAGGCAAAATGGATACCCTGAAAAGCATGCTGGCGGCGATTTTAGAGGAAGACGGCCACCGCAGCCCCAGCCATGCCTTCAAAGCGCACAAATTGAAAAGCTGGATCCAGTCCATGCGCCAAGGCTTGCGGGTAGACGAATTAACCGAGCAATTTCAGCGGTTGAGCGGTTATGCGGCCGCTCAAACCGAACAATTAGCTGAGTTATGGGCGCTCAAACCGGTGTTAGAAAGCGACTTTCGTGTTGCCCAAACCACCTATGCTGATACCGACGAGGCACTGACTCATTTGCAGAGTGAGCGTGAGCAAGGTGAAGCCGCGCTGCAGAGCCAACAGGATGCCGTGAATCAAGCGCTAAGCGCAGCCACTTCCGAGCTACAAACGGTATCTAATCAACTAGATGACCTACAACAACGCTTTGATGACTACGAGGCGCAAGATTATCCGGCACTCGCGCGAGCGCTCAAAGGTTTACCTCAGCTGCAGTTAGAGGCCGCTGATTTACAATCACATATTCAGGCGTTAACCGCGGAGCAAGGGGACGCCCAAGCTCAGTTGCAGCAACAACAGTTAAAGCTACATGAGCAGTTAAATCGGTTCGTACAGCAACGGGAGCAGCAACTGGCCGCTAAGCAGGTAGAACGTGACACCCTGCGCGCTTCGCAATTGCAGCAACGCGAACAATTACGGCACAAGCTAGCTGAGCAGCAAGAACAGGTTCGCCAGCAGTTTTCGCAGCGCTTACAGCAGTTGCAACAGCAGCACATTAGTTTGCAGCAACAACTGCAACAGGGTTTTTTAACCCGCGATGATTGGGATGAAGTGGAAGCTGCCGAGAGCCGTTTAACCGCGCAACAAGAGGCTCTGCAGCAATTACAGCAACAGCGTTTGCAGCAGCGTGAGACGGTGGCTCAGCTACAGCGTGAACAAAGCCAAGCAGAGCAGGAATTGGCGTTACAGCGAGCAGCGCTGAAGCAAGCGAAACAAGCACTTCAGGCGAGCGAGCAAGCCTGTGAGCCAGCGCCTGATTCGCTCCAGGCATTTTTGGCGCAGGCGATTCCTGACTGGGAGCAGCAGCATGGCAAAGTGTTTGCCAATGAGTTGTTACAGCGGACTGATTTACAGCCGGTATTGCATGAGGCTGCGGCGGGATATTGGGGTGGCGTTGAGCTCGATCTGAGTCAGCTTGAGCCGGCTCGCCATGCCCAGCAACTGCAGGCGCAACTCAGCCAAGCGCAAGCTAGCGTGAGCGCCGCAGAAGCCAAGTTAAAACAGGCCGAACAGCGACTCGCGCAGGCAAGTAAAGCGGTTGAACAGGCTCAACTAGCGCTCCAACAAGTGAAGCAACAACAAGAGCGTGGTGAACGCGAAGTCGCCCATGCCCGTGATGCAAAGGCGCGGTTAAAAGCCCAACAGCAGCAGCTGCGTGAGGCGCAACAGAGCGAAGGGCAACAACGTGCGCAGGAAGTTGAGAGTCAGCTCAATACGCTCCAAGCGCGCTTGGAGCAACAGCTGCAAGCACTAAAAGCGCAAATTACCGAGCAGCAGCTAGAGCTAGAAGCCGAAGGCCAAGCGGAGCTAGCGGCGCTTGACGCTGAACTGGCGGCGTTGCGTGAAGCGGTGCAAGCAAAGCGGGCCTCGATAAAAGCCCAATTGACCGACTTAGAGCAAGAATTCAATACGGATTTGGCGCACCAGGGCGTCGATAGCACCCGCTTGCAGCAACTCAAACAAGAGCGTGCAGCGCTACAAGAAAAAATTCAGCAGTTACTTGGCTCACAAAGCCAAATCGAGCGCTATCAAGATTTTATGCGGGTGGCTTGGGAGCGGGACCGGCCGCAGTTGTTGGAGCGCGAGCAGCGCGCTAAGCAAACCAAATCATTGAAACAACTGGAACTAGAGCAACTTCAGCAACAACTACGCGAACTGAAGCAACAAGCAGCCGCAACTCAGCAGCGGTTACAGCAAACCAAGCAGCAAGCGCAAGAACAGAGTAAAGCGGTACAACAGTTACTGGCTCGCATGGCGACCTTACCGGTAGCAACTCAGGCTGGCACTGCAACATCCTCCGGCGACTTGGAGGAACGCTTACAGCGTGCGGAAACGGCATTGCAAAGCTACCACGTCAGCAGTCGCCAATTACAGGAACTACTGGAGCAATTTGAGAGCCAGTTACGGCGTGATGCGCAATTAGAATTTGTCCAATTTATGGAACAAAGCTTAGCGCAGGCGGCGGGACAGAGTGAGCAGCCACTTAACGACCAACAGCGCTTGGCGGTGTTTGCCGACATTCTGCAAGTGTTAAGTGATCAGCGCCAACAAGTGATTGAGCAAGGGCATACCATTGGCACCCAGTTAGAGCAATTCTTTACGGTCTTTAACGACATTCACCAAAAGGTTGATCAGTATTCCCAGCGGCTGACTGCAGCGGTTCGCGATGACTTGCAGCTAGCCAGTATTGAGCAAGCTGAAGTTCGCATCAGCTCCACCATTGATGAACTAGATTTCTGGCCCGCGCTGGTCACACTCACGCAACTCTATCGGGAGTGGCGCGATAATCCCACCGCACTCCCATCGCCGGCTTATTTACAGACTTTGGATGAAGTCGCGGGGTTACTGCGCGCGCAGCAAGAGTATAATCTTGAAACTTTGCTTAAATTAGAACTGAAAATTACTGAGCGGGGGCGCGACTTGACGATTCGGAACGACCGTCAACTTGCCGAGTCCTCTAGTCACGGTATGGCTTATTTAATTCTATGTAAGTACTTACTTGCCTTTACTCGTATGCTGCGGTCTGAACATGCCAAGCTGATCTTGCATTGGCCGATTGATGAAATTGGCACTTTGGCCTACCACAACGTCGAAGCCTTGTTTAATGCCTGCCGCGCCAATCAGATCTTTGTGGTGGGTGCGTTCCCAAACCCCGAGTCCGATGTTTTACAGTTGTTCGATCGGCGTTATTTAATTGAGCTGGACGCTAACCAACAACCGCAATTAAAGCGCATTGAACCACGCCGCTCGGAACTCGCGGAACGCCTGCAAGCAGTGGCAGAGGAGGCCTTATCATGAGCATTCGATTGCCGATTCCCAGCGAGTTACTAGAGCGCTTGCTGGCGGGTGAATTTATCTGTCCTATTACTGAGCCAGAGTGGGTGAAGTTACTTGCTGAGGAATCTCAGCAGCAGGCCATCAATGACTATTTGCAACCTCTGAATCGGCGTTTGGCGCAGGCGCAAGATAGCCAAGTGTACTTTTTGAGTTACCTGCACTTTGACGACCAAGCGCGTGAGCATTTGCAGCAACAGTTTAGCGATACGCTGCACTCGCTATTGCCACTGCTTGATTGGATGAGCTTAGTACAAGAAACATTAGGTCGCGACGGCGCTTTAGCTGCCGGCGATACGATTAAATTGCAGACCTTAATTTTGCAAACTGAGGAGCACCCTAATTTACGCCAACGGTTAGCGGCGCTGGCGAGTGATCGCTTTTTTAATTCTACGGCGGAGGCGGTGGACGCTCAGCTTAAGCAAGTGTTCAAGCGCTTGAAAGAGCATGGTTACGTGCGCCAACCTCATGCAGAACGGCAATATTTCGAAGTGACAGGAAAGGTCGACTACCTGATTGAATTAGTGCGTTTCATTCGCGATGAAGAGCGCTTGCCGGTCAGTGAATCCTTGCCTGAACAAGAGGCGTTGTTGTAGCCATGGCAGGCGATAAAGTTCGGGTCAGCCCACTGCTACGGGACGGCATTGAGCGGCTTAGCTTGCTCGGTCGGCATGCTGAGGTGTTGGTTCAGGCTTATATTGAGGGAGAGCTTGATACGACCCAGCTGAGCACCAGCGCACTGGAAAAATTACAGCAAGCCCGATTGATATACCAACCTGAAGATGATGCACCGCCGGTATTGCGGCCCGGTTTACGTGAATTACTCGCGAGTATGCTAGAAGATGAGCAACGACGCCATTTACAGACCGATATTCGGGAGCGTTTAGAGCGTATCGAGCAAGCCGTATTGCGTTTTCGCGCTGCGCAACGACAGGCTGATATCTGGCGTGCAAACGTGCAACAACAGCGGTTAACCGAGCTCGTTTACGACTTACATGGGCAGTTTGATGAGGCGATTCATAGTCTCTGGCAACGGCTAAATTCGCACTTTGGTTTTGTGGCTAGCTTAACCGAAAAAATCGCTGAAAATCAGCGCGCTCAAGGGCAGATTAAACGCTTACTAGAAAGCTTAGCACTCATCGATTTCCACCAGTTTATTGAGTGGGCGGAGGGCTTCCCCAAGTTACGCCAGCTATTGGTGACTCAATTCCAAGCACAGATGAGCCAACATCATGCCAGTTTACTGGCGGTGCAAGATCGCTTAGTTGGTTTAATGACACGCTTTCGTGAGCAACAGGCCCGCAGTGTCCTTATTCAGAATATGGCGGACTTTTTGCGCCAGCACCCAAGCTTGGAAATCTCCCAGTATGCCTGGCGTACCCGTGTACCAGCGTTGGTGAATAAGGCAAAGCCGTTGCGCCCAGCAATGGCTGCGAGCTTAGATAACCGCGATCAGCATGCAAATATAGTGGCTGTGTTAAACGCTATTCCAGCGTCGCGGTCACGGGCAAGTGCCACCACCCCAAGTGTTGCACCACCGGTGTTGTTGGCTGCTCATGACGCCAGTGTGGCAGCACGCCAGCAACAATTACAAACAGACGTAGAGCAGTTCTTCGTGACTTTAACCACGACCGCTGCGACTCAATCCGCACTCGATTATTGGTCTCAGCAGCAGCTGCCGTGGGCTGCCGAGATGTGGCTGTATGCAGTGTTGGCCGCCTATCAAGGCTTGCCGGCGGCACAGCGGCAATGGTTTCAATTACATCGCCACGAGCGGCCGGTTAGCGCAGTGAATCAGTTATTGATCATTGAAGATGTAGACGTCAGTTTTCAAAGCTCGACGGCCAAGGCTTGATTACGGCCATTGGCTTTTGCCAGATACAGTTGTTTGTCTGCGGCTTGCAATAAATCTTCTGGCAGTGCTAAGCCCTTTGCCGTTGCGATGCCGAAGCTGAGGGTGACTTCAAGCTGTTGAGGAAAATCGACCTGAGCTAAGGCATCACGTAGTTTATCAGTGATCACAAGCGCGCCCGCTTGGTTGGTATCAGGGCTGATGATCAAAAACTCCTCACCACCCCAACGTCCGACTTGGTCGGTTAACCGCACATGTTCGCGCAGGACTGCGCCTACCTGAATGATCACTTGGTCGCCAATTAGGTGGCCGTGAGCGTCGTTGATGCGCTTAAAGTGGTCAATATCAACCATGATCACCGAGGTATACTGGTGCGTTCGTTGCGCTAAGGTTAAGGTGGCTTGCAAGTCTTGGTCGAGGCGCAATCGATTGGCTAACCCGGTTAACGAATCTCGTAATGACATGGCTTGAACTCTAGCGTACGCCTCGCTGCGGGAGTGTTCGTAATGCCGAAAAATAAAGAATAATGCCAGCAGCACTTCCGCAAAATTTAATAATGCGCCCAATCCAAACGGCTTAGGTGGAACCCCGGGTAACACAATAGCGACGTAGCTTATTACCGCTACAAACACCGTTGCTGTCACCCAAGTACCAACTGTGGTGCCGAGTAGAAAGTAGGCAATCGGTGGTAAAATAGTGACCCAAAGGAGTGAATAGTTGGCGCCTTGCGCGAGGTGAATAAAACCTGCGAGGATCAGAATAAGCACCGCAATAACCAGTGCACTGGCGCGCTGGTAGTGCTTAGTCCGCTGCAAATAGACATAGATGGCTAACGCCAACCCACAACCAATAAAATCTGCAATGGCAATGGCATACGCTTGAAACAACAGTAGGTTTAGCAGCCCAATCGCACCAAAAAACACCACCATAATGGTAAGAATAGTGTAGAGCATCGTGACTTGGCGATAGCGTGGGTCATCGCGGCTTACATCAAGGTGATGCCGATGGGAGAGCTTAAGCATGATTAATTCGCTTTGGGTTTAGCAAACATCATTAATGCTATACCGGATAGTGAAATAAGTGCAACGCTCACGAGTAGGTAATTGAGCTGCTCTTGTAGCCACAACACCCCCAACCATGCGGTAATAACAGGCACACTTAATTGTACAGTAGCGGCTTGGGCGGCGCTGATCAAAGGCAGGGCGCGATACCAGATAGCATAGCCGACAGCTGAGGTGAGCGCGCCGGAACCAACTGCATAGGCCGCGCCGGCCGAATCAAAGGGGGTAAAGGCTACGCCTAGCTCGAAATACCAGAGTGGCAGCACCATGATGATGGCTAACGGCAGCGCTCGAATGAAATTACTGGCGGTATTAGCCAGTGGTGAGCCGCTGCCGCGTCCAAGTAGGCTATAAGCGCCCCATGCAATACCAGCGATCACCATTAACAGCACTGAGCTCGGCGTCAGCGTGATTGCACTGGTGCGTGGCCAGGCCAAATAAATAAGACCGCCAGCCGCTAGAGCAACGCCTAACCATTGCCAAAGCGATAACCGTTCACCGCGCCACAGTCCCCACCCCAGCATACTGAGCTGAACCGAGCCAAACAGGAATAGCGCGCCAATACCCGCATCAATGTGGCGATACGCGAGCGAAAAACAAACCGCGTAAATAACTAAAGCCCAAGCACCACGCCAGGACCCGGACAGACTGACTTTGGGAAGTCGCAGCCACATTAAATAGAGCAAGGTTAGCGCGCCCGCAAGTAGCCTAATAAGCGTAAAGCTGCCAGCATCGATGTCGGTATCGCGGAGTGCCGCTCGGGCAAATAGTGAGTTACCGGCAAACGCGAGCAGCGCCAAGCAAACTAAAGCGATGGTTTGCCAACGTGGATAGGCCGGGCTAAGCGCTGCCATTAGAGCCGGTAACTGCCTTCAAGCATGATGTGTAAATCGCTGGCGCGGCGTACTTGGTAACGCCCCTCAATATCACCATTTTCGGTGGTACCATCATGGCGATGCCAGAGAGTCACTTCGGCGGGCAATGCTACTGGCCGTTTAAAGGTAACATCAACCCGTTGTAATGACTGGTTCAGGGCTAACTCCAATTCAGCGTGGGCTCGGCCTGACATGTACATCCCGTGGATGATCGGCTGATTGAAGCCGAACCAACGTGATAACCATGGATGAATATGGATCGGATTATAATCGCCAGATAAACGCGCATAATCACGCCCTAAACTTGGCTCTAACTGCCAATCATGCAGGGCTTGCCAACCGTCATCGGCGGCTGGAGGATGAGCCTTACTGCGCGGCTCGCCTGCCGGTTGCGCTTGCATCACTTGATAAATACTGTCACACACCGCCACCACTTGTCCTGCTTGCACGAACTCCACACAATACGCGGGACGTAGGCGTCGCCCGCCGGGCTTGGGTAACTTAATGGTGGTGACTAAATCAAAGCCTTGTTGGGCGTCGATTGGTTGTAATTGCGTGATGGCATTGCTGACATGCACCATGCCCGGCACCGGCCATGGAAATTCTGGCGTTAGCATGAGCGCCAAATGGGCGCGCTGAGCACTTAAATACAAATAAGTTAATGGTAACTCGCTCACAAACCCGCCGAGCGCTTCGCGATAGGCTTCAATATGTTTGCGCTCGAGCGCTTCAATCCGGTAAGTGCCACGTAATTGGCGTAATTCTGGCTCACCTGCGCGGCGCAGTGTTAATACTGAACGCGCCAGCATGCCCGGCAATGGCGCTAGCGGTTGGCCACCAAAACTGACGGGATTGGTATTATTGGTTGGTGCACTCATGCAAGACATCCTCATGACTTCAACCGTTCCTTGGATAGCGCCATTCTACGCCTATTGTTATTAATTTTTACATCTTTCTGTCGAATTTATACCACTTTTACTTGGCAGGACTGACCACTTCTCGCCATACTGAGCTAGTCAATATCATAATAAAATAACAACAAGGGTCTATTTATGTCGTCATTACGTCTTTGTGGGGTAGCGGTCAGCGCCGCCCTTCTATTTGCCGGGTGTGCCTCAGACACCATTGAAACCGTTGTCGAACCTGATCCGGGTGTGACCGCGTTTGCGCCTAATGGCCAAGTGAGCGTCAATATCCGCTGGACTGATTATGGTGTGCCTTACGTAAAAGCTAATAACTATGAAAGCTTGGGTTACGGCGTTGGCTATGCGTTTGCCCAGGATAATATTTGTATACTGGCCGATCAGGTGGTGAAGTTTAATTCTCAGCGGGCACGTTACTTTGGCCCTGATCAGGTGCCCGGCTCGGGTGATAGTGGCAACATTATTAACGACTTTGGCTATTTAGCCTTGGGTATTCGCGATAACGCTGAGCGCGGCTTCGCCACCATGACACAAGAAGCGCAAGCACTGCTGACAGGCTACGCCGCCGGCTACAATTATTATCTCGCTAACAATGCTGCGGATATTGACCCAACTTGTGCTGGTCAGCCGTGGCTGCAGCCTATTACGGCATTAGATTTAATGACCTACGCACAAGGTGTGGCGTTATTACCGGGCGCGGCAAACTTTGTATCAGCGTTATTTGTGGCGGTCCCCCCAGGCGTTGATTATTTACCGCAACCAATTGCGATGAATGGCGCGCCACTGTCGCCTGCAGAATTGGCTGAGTTCGATAGTGCAGAGGCGGTATTGCCGCTGTTAGCACAGCAGCAGTTGGCGACCCAGGGTATTCCTGATCCTAACCCGACGGAATCTGGTTCCAATGGTTGGGCCTTAGGTAGTGATGTCACCGCCAGTGGCCGCGGTATGTTATTGGCTAACCCGCACTTTCCTCACACTGGCAATCAGCGGTTCTGGCAATTTGGCACGGAAATTCCGGGTGAGCTGAAAGTAGTCGGTGGTTCGCTGTCGGGTATGCCGGGTATCATTAACATTGGCTTTAACGACCATGTAGCCTGGACCCATACCTTCTCTACCGCTTCACGTTTTACCCTACACCGGTTAAGCCTTGACCCAGCGGACCCACGTGGGCGTAGCTATTTAGTCGATGGTGAAAGTCGTGAGGTCGAGGCGCAAACCTTAGAAATCGAGGTAGCGACGGGGCCATCCAGCACGGTGACCTTGCAACGAGTATTCTATACCAGTGACTTTGGGCCGATGATTGTGGTGCCAGGTCAATTGCCTTGGGGTCCTGATCAGACCGGCAATTCGGTTGCTTATGCGCTGTACGATGCAAACTTACCTAACTTTGATGTATTCGACCATTGGCTTGCGCTTAACAAAGCCGATAGCTTGGCCGCCTATAAGGCTAGTTTTGAGCAATTCACGGGCTTAGTGTTCAATAACGCAATCGCCACTGACGCCGAGGGTAACGTATTTTTCACCGATGGCTCATCAGTACCGAATATTGCCCTTGATGCTATTGCGGATTGGGCGCAAGACCCGTTGTATCAGGGTTTAACCCAAGCTGCTGGACTGCCGATTTTCCCTGGCGATTCGGCGCGGTTTATGCCACAAGGCCCGGTGCCGTTTAGCGGCGCGCCACAATTAGAGCGCACCGACTTTGTGCAAAACTCTAACGATAGCTTCTGGTTAACCAACCCGAGTGCACCGATCACACAGGTGTCGCCACTCTACGGTCCGGTGGGCAATCAACAATCGTTTCGTTCGCGCCTTGCCCAGCAAATGCTGGCTGAAGGTGGTGCGACCGACGGTTTGTTTACTCGTGCAGACGTCGTCACCGCGCTCACTGATAACCGTAACTTCTTAGGTGAAGCGGTATACACGGATTTGCTCGCAGCTTGTGAAGCGCGCGGTACCGTGCCGGTGACCATCGCCGCCGGTGCTGTATCGATTGCACCTGCGTGTGCAGCGCTCGGTGAATGGGATCAACGGATGAATGCGGATAGCGTCGGTGCCATGGTGTTCCGTGAATTTGCCTCTGAGTTTTCGCGTAATCCGCAGTGGGTAAATGGCTATAATCCACAACAACCTCTGACCACCCCAAATACCCTGAACGCGAATGAAACTGTGTTACAACAGTTAGCAACAGCACAGCAACGTATTGTCGGCGCTGGGCTTGCTATTGATGCACCCTTGGGCGATGTGCAATTCGTCGAGCGTAGCTTACCAGATGGCACCGCAAGTGGCTTGAAGCTGCCGTGGGCGGGCGCTAACAATGTCGAAGGTGGCTTTAACGTGTTCCGCAGTAATAACAGTAACGATGGTACGGTGTTGCCGCGCCACACTTATCCGTTATTATCAGGTTCTAACTTAAGTGCAGCAGCTGGTGGGTACCATATTACTTATGGTTCAAGCTGGAAGTTTGCGCTGGAGTTTACCGAGGCAGGTCCGGTTGCCGAGGGTATTCTGACTTATTCCCAGTCACGTAATATCAATTCTCCACACACCACGGATCAAACCGAGCTGTACTCTACCAGCCCGCAGCTTCGGCCATTACATTACACCGAGGAAGATATTGCCAACTTCACCGTGCGCGAACTAACGCTTGAGCCATAAGCGTTAACATCAGCGCTAACTGCAAACGCCAGTCAATCCATGACTGGCGTTTTTTTATGTCTGCGGAATCGTCCGTGCGGCCGGTTGATGAGCTAAATACAGTTGCTAGACGTATTAGTCCCCAGCTCTCCTGTTAGTGGGTGATGAGCTAAAAATTAGCCAAAGATAGTTAGCCTTTGGCTTATGAAGCTATCGGTGAAGCCGATAACTAAATAACTGCGAATAACGCTTGCGGCGGTTAAAATTTAGCCGCAAAATTCGGCGCGCTTAATTGGTATAAATTATCTGTCATTCCCCGTTGCTGTAAGTGAGAAATTGATGGTTGCACTACCCTGGATTGAACGCGCGAACCGCGTTTTTGTTTGGCTCTTAGTCGGTCAGGTTGTGCTGACTTTAGCTATTTCTACGGTCATGGGTGAATGGTTGTTACCGCTGCTGACCACGGTCCTCATTACCGCTGTGCCGTTGTGGTTGATAAGCACCGCGCCGCAGGCCGCTTTTACCCGTCACATTGTCGCGATTGCGGTGCAGTTGCAAACAGCCTTGCACATTAATCAATCTATGGGCTTGGTGGAGATGCACTTCGAGATCTTCGTGGTGCTAGCGTTGCTCGTTTTCTATCGTGATTGGCGGGTTATTCTCACTTCTTTGGTGGTGGTGCTGGTGCATCACTTGAGCTTTTTTTATCTACAAAGCCAAGCGGCAGGTGTTTATATATTTGCCGAGGGCTATGTCACCTTTGGCATTTTACTTATTCATGCCGGCTTCGCGTTAATTGAAGCTCTGGCCATTGCTTTTATTGCCCGCCAAATCGGTCGTGAAGCCCAAGCTGCATTCGCGGTTGAGCATGCCATTGATAAAATCACCGCGCGCGAGGACCAACTTAATTTACAGGTGGAAGTAGACAGCCAATCGGGATCAGCCCAGAAATTTGCTCAATTACTCCAGCGCGTGAAGGTGGCGATTCAAGCTGCTAAAAGCGTCGCTAAGTCCGTGCAACTAGCCACCAAAGAAATGGACCAACATTCCCAGCTATTGGCCGAATATCGAGATCAGTCAGCGCATCAGGTCGGCCGTATCGGTACGGCTATTGCTGCTATTGATGAGAGTAATGCACAGGTGTCTCATGACGCCAGAGATGCGCGTGAACGGGCGTTAAATGCGGTAGATTTGAGTGCCAAAGTTGATGCTGCGGTGCAATCGGCTAATCAGGGTGTTGCGCTGCTAAAATCTAGCATGGTGACCACCCATGAACACTTACATGGCCTGAACAAACAATGTGAACAAATTAGTCAAATCGTCACGGCGATTGCCACTATTGCTCAGCAAACCAATTTATTGGCATTGAATGCGGCGATTGAAGCAGCTCGTGCCGGTGAGCAGGGCCGCGGGTTTGCGGTGGTGGCTGATGAAGTCCGCAGTTTGGCCAACACCTCGGGTACCAATGCTGAGCAAATCCGAACCATGAGCGCGACCATCTTAACTGAGGTGGAAACGGTGATGCAGGCCATGCAAACCGCGGTAGCCGATATGGATGAAGCTGCTAGTGCCACGGCGGAAGCGCAGCAGACGATGGCTGCTATGCGTGAGCAAATTGGTCGGGTCGGCGCCGATATTGAACAAGTGGCAGCCGCGACTGATGAGCAAGCCGAAGCTACCGCACTCATGGCGACCGCGAGTGATGAGCTGCTGGCCATCGGCAAAGCACAACGCGACGTGGGCGAGCAGGCGAAGGAACAGCGCCTGCGACTGCAGCAAGCAGTTGATGGGCTCGCGGCTCAAATGCAGCGCTTCCAAGATGCATCTTAGGGTGGGCGATGCAATCACAACCATCAACTTGGATTAAATGCAAAGCTGTTGTTATTAGTGTGCTTTGGTTGGCCGCGGTTGCGCTGCTGTTGAGCTGGAGTTGGCAAGCCCAGCTCCAACCTTTCGATGAAACCCGTCGGTTACACACTACTGCGCAGTTATCGACACAAGTAGAGCAGTGGTTAAGCCAACATGATATTCCAACATTGCAGTCCGCGATGGTGCATCTGCAACGTCGCAGTTGTGGCTGCGATTTGCGCGCCCACGGCCATCGCGCTGAGCTATCAGCAAAAGTGCAAGCCGAGGGTGGTCGAGTGTATACGGTTGAATTAGGTGACGAACAGCCGGCTTGGTTGCCCGCGGTACCTGCGGTGATCTTATTCGATGCAACGGGTGCCATGATTTATCTTGGACCCTACGCCGAGGGGGCTTTTTGTTCACCGGCGAGCAGCTTTGTCGAATCACTACTGCCAGCCTTATTTGATACCCGCATGCCCGCCACTTGGTTGAATAGCGACGCGGTGGGTTGCTATTGTGAAATATGACCTATACTTAAAGCGTTATTTTAATAGCCGCAAGGAGTCGTATCATGAACGTGTTCCGAGTGTGCAGTCTAGTTTCCCTCGTGTGGTTACTTGTCGCGTGTTCTGATCCAGCACCGGAAACCGCGAGCCCCTCTCCTGCTCAAACCGATACCGCGCCGGCCGCTCTGGATGAAAACCAAGCGCTAGCGACCGATGATGCGCCAAGTTGCCAATACACTTTGGGGTTTCAGGCCTGGGAGCCTTATCAGTATATTGCCGTTGGGCATGAGGTCAGTGGTCTTGATATTGAAATCGCACGCGCAGTGATGGCCGATATGGGCTGTGTACTGGAGACCCGGCAATCAACCTGGCGTGATTTATTAAGTTTATTACGCGACGGTGAGATTGACTTTGTGCTGGGCGCTTCAAAAACCGATGCACGCCATGCTTACGCGTTATTCTCTGACGCTTATCGAACTGAACAATTTGCGCTATTCATCCGCTTACGGGATAGCCAAAAATTCCATATTGATTCAGTCGCGGACTTCATTGACAAAGGCAATGTGTTGGGTGTTGTCAATGAGTACTACTACGGCGAGGCCATTAGTGAGGCCCTTGTTCGTGGTGATGAGAACGGACATGTGCGCGGTGCCATTATGAGTGAACTTAATATTGCGCGCTTACTCGATGGCGAAATAGATGGCTTTTTAGAGGATGAGTTGGTCGCAACCTCGATGATTCGGCGCAAAGGTTTGCAGCTCGATATTGAGCAGCATGAGCTGATCTTACCGAGTTCCGATGTCTATGTGATGTTTAGTCGAGCGGCGGTGAATGACGATGATGTCACCGCATTTAACACCTCACTTGCTGCGATTCGCGCCAATGGTACTTATGCCAAAATACTCGAGCGTTACTATTCAAAGGCTAATTTGCCAGCCATGCGCTAGGGTTTCTTTACATTAATGTGAGGATTTAATCAGGTGCGACAGAGGATGTCGCGTGGCGGGTATAACTTAGCGGATGTCGCAACGAAGCCACAACATGGAGCAGTTTATGCAAACGGCTTTGCGCTATCTTTTAATGTTGCAACACATTCCAAGGCAGCCTCAGAAAATAGATCCTGCAAGTCTTAGGGAAAGACTTCGAGGGCAAGGATTTGACGTTAGTGTGCGCACGATCCAACGTGACCTCAACGACCTCTCAGATGTGTTTCCACTCGTTGTCGATGAACGTTCGCGTCCCTATGGCTGGAGCTTTATTGCCGAGAGTCCTTTGGCGATGCCGTCACTTGATATGCCGACGGCGCTGGCCTTGATGATTGTTGAGCAGCATCTTAAATTGCAACTGCCGAGCGCGGTACTACGTAAATTGCAGCACAATTTTGCGGCTGCGAAGAAGTTATTGGCAGATACCGCCGCCGGTTACGATTCATGGCACCAACGGGTGGTGGTGTTGCCATTAAATGCGTCCAATGCGGTGCCGGTCAATAGCGCCGCACCTAACTACAAATCGCGTGGTTCTGAGCGTGACACTAGGCCTGCTGAATATAGCCCGGAAGTGCTTGATCTGATTTTCCAAGGTATCGACCAAGGCGTTCAGTTACAGCTGAAGTATTTTAGCCGCAGTCATGGTCGGATCCGCGAAGGAATGCTGTCGCCCTTTGGTATTGTTCATCATGGTACGGTTACCTACTTAATTGGTTGCTTTCAAGGTACTACCGATATTCGTCAAATTGCCTTGCAACGCTTGCAGTGGGTAAAGCTCTCTAACACGCCTGCTGAGCATATCGCTGGGTTCGATATGCGTAGTTATTTACAAACCCAACGCACCAGCTTGCTGTGTGATAAACAACAGCATCAGCTTGAGCTCCACTTTTCAGCCAACGCCGGTAAACACTTACACGATGCGCCCCTGTGTCCGAATCAAGTACTCGAGCAACGCGGCGATAAATTAGTGTTGAAAGCCAAAGTGAATTTATCAGACGATATTTTGTGGTGGGTGATGAGTTTTGGGGCGCAGGTTGAAGTGAAGAGCCCTGAACCTTTGCGTGATGAATTACGCGCACAAGTTTCGGTACTGCAGCAACTCTATGCAAGCCATCAACAAACCGAGGAAATTTAACCACTAACCGCATTGAGTTAGCGTTGTTTATTAAGGACGCGTACACTCGCGCCGCTGATGACAAATCATCAACCTATGCGCGAAGGAGCCAGGTAAAGTGGAATGGCAGAACGTATTGCCTGACGGTGTGTTTTGGGCCTTGGTCGGGTTATCAATTTTTACCTCATTTTTAACGGCGACGTTGGGCGCGGGCGGTGGTGTGGTCATGATTGCCGCAATGGCAATTTTGTTGCCACCGGCGGCGCTTATTCCGGTGCATGGCATGGTTCAACTAGGCTCTAATTTGGGGCGAGCGAGTCTCAGTTGGCGCCATATCGATTGGCCAACCATGGCCGTGTTTGCCCCCTTCAGTGTGCTAGGCGCAATTTTTGCGAGCCAAGTCTTGGTGCAACTTCCGGTCGAAACCGTGCAATTTACAATTGCCGCATTCATTCTCTATTTGTGCTGGGGGCCACGTTTACCGCAGCTGGCGCTGAAGAAAAGAGCATTAGCGCTGGCGGCCTCTGCCACTGGCTTCATTGCCTTATTTATTGGCGCATCGGGGCCGCTGGTTGGCGCTTTTATAAAAACTAAATTTACTGATCGCTACCGTGTGGTAAGCACCTTTGCCGCGACTATGTCGGTGCAGCATTTGCCTAAGGCTTTTATTTTTGGTTTTGCCGGCTTTGCTTTTTTGGACTGGCTATGGCTCATTGGATTGATGATTGTGGCCGGGTTGATGGGTACTTGGTTGGGGCTGCATACGCTCGGCAAAATTAGTGATAAACGCTTTGATATTACCTTTCGCGTGGTACTGAGCATTTTGGCATTACGCCTCCTATATCAAGCCGTAATGCCTTATTTAGCTTAACCCTAAGGTTCTGGGTTTTTCTTCAAGCGTTGGCCAAAGCGTTGGCGCGCATAACGACGCAGGCTGGCGACATTGTCAGTCTCGTCCATAATGGGTTGGCCTAAGATGGTCTCAATGAGATCCTCTAAGGTGATCAATCCCAACCAGGAACCGTGCTCGTCAAATACTAAGTTCATGTGCTGGCGCTTATCAATCATCCGCGCCAGTGCGCGATCGCCATCAACGGTGTCCATAATAGTGTCGATGTCGCGGACTAGCTCGCGCATTGTCTGTTCCGGATCGGCCTCAAGCATATCGGCTTTAAACACCACACCGTAAGGCATTTCGTCGCTATCCATCACCGGATACCGAGAAAAAGGTTGCTCGCGTAACTTTTCGATAAACTCGGCCACCGTCGCATCTGGTGAAACCACTTGGCAGACCGTTCTTGGTGTCATCATTTTGCGAACCGGCACTTCGTGTAAATCCAAGATGTTAGCAATAACGCGCTGTTCGGTGTCATCCATCACCTCTTGCTCACGACCATAAGTTGCCATCGCTTTGATTTCATGGCGCACATCGATATCACCTTCGCTGCCACCAATGTTTTTGGTGATGACGTCGGACAACAAAATAAAAGGTTTTAATAACCAAATCATGGTGTTCAAAAATGCCGGCAGCCAGGGCGCCAATCCGCGCCAAAATTTTGCGCCAATCGTTTTGGGAATGATTTCCGATAGCACCAGTATCAATACTGTCATCACCGCCGAAGCAATACCCAAATAACCATCGCCAAACACCACCGCCACCTGAGCACCCACACCAGCGGCACCTGCCGTATGTGCGACGGTATTGAGGGTTAAAATAGCAGCTAGCGGTTGGTCCACTTTTGCTTTCAGCGCCTGCAATTTTTCATAGAGCTTGGGCTTGTCGTGTTTTATACCGGCAATATAACTTGGCGTGATCGATAGCAATGCCGCCTCTAGTATCGAACACAAGAACGATACGCCAATCGCGATCACAGCAAATACAATCAACAACGTCATTTAATCGTCTACCTCTTCCCGTGGCACTCGAGGGCTGACGCGGGTTAATAACTCGTAGCTAATGGTGTCGCAGTGCTTGGCTACCTCATGCACACTCAAATTTGCGCCCCATAACTCCGCTTCATCGCCAATCTTTACCTGCTGTTCTACGTCGGTAATGTCAACGGTGATCATGTCCATTGAGACTCGCCCAATTAACGGTACTCGCATGCCCGCTAACCAGACTGGCGTGCCATCTTTGGCATGACGCGGATAACCATCGCCGTAACCAATCGCCAGGGTCGCAACGCGCGTTGGGCGTTGCGCTTGCCAGCGACAGCCATAACCCACTTTAGCGCCAACGGGTAATTCGCGAATAGCCATAACGGGCGCCAGTAACGTCATCGCCGGACGGAGTGCCAGCGGTGCCGGCAGCTCTGGATTGGTACTCACGCCGTAAAGCAGCAGCCCTGAGCGTAGCCAATCCAAATGAGTTTCAGGCCAATTCAACACCCCTGCAGAATTAGCAATACTGCGCGCAATATGGGGAAATGCCGACATAATGCGATTAAAGGTCGCGATTTGGGTGTGGGTATAGTGGGAATCAGGTCGATCGGCATCAGCCAAATGAGTCATCGCGACGATGCTTTTAATATTGCGACTGTTACTCAAGGCCGTTAACGCTTGCCCAAAATCTGCTTCGTTAAAGCCTAGTCGATGCATACCAGAGTCTAGTTTTACCCAAACGGATAAAGGCTGTGACAGGGAAACTGCTAGCACATCTTGTAGTTGCTGGGCGTGGTGAATTACCGGAATAAATTGCTCACTAGCGCAAGCTTGCAATTCGGCTTGGCTAAAACAGCCGTCCAGCAATACCATTGGCGCGCTAATGCCGGCCTCACGCAGTTGCATGGCCTCATCAATAAACGCCACGCCAAATTGCGCAGCGCAACCGCTTAAGCTGGTCGCAACCGTTACCGCACCATGCCCGTAAGCATCTGCTTTAATGGTCGCGAGCACTTTACTTTGGGGTGCGAGACCTTGCAGTTGTTGGCAGTTTGCACGTAATGCGTGGGTGTGAATGAGCGCGCGCGTGCGCCGCCCCGCAAATTGATTTACTGCCATGCCATCAATTCCATTTTAGATTAACCAAAAGCCACAAAGCGTGAACAGAATGAGTGCCCCAGCACCGGCCGTGAGCGCATAGGGCAACTGAGTTCGGACGTGCTCTAAAATGTCACAGCCGGAGGCCAATGACGATACCGCGGTGGTATCGGATATAGGTGAGCAATGGTCACCAAAAACACCACCACTAAGCACGGCTGCAAGTAACAGCGGTGCGGGAAGTTCTAGAGCGATCACCATAGGTGCGGCAATCGGAATCAGGATAGCAAAGGTGCCCCAAGAGGTGCCGGTGGTGAATGAAATTAGCGCCCCGGCGATAAACAACATAGGGGCAATAAGCCAAAATGGTAAAAAGTCTCCCACCAATCCCGCTAAAAACACACCTGTACCTAAGTCACGCAAGCTACTGCCCAGTGCCAGCGATAGCAATACGATACTGACTAGCGGTAAAAGTTCCCCCATGCCTTTGAAGCCAAATTCGACGAGCTGATGATGGCTAAAGCGCCGAGCAATGAGTAATTGTAAGTAAGCCACCACGCAGGCTAAGGCGGTGGCGTACAATACCGATTTTGAGCCGTCTCCTTGGGTGAGATCGCCGCCGCCGGTACCAAACATAAAACCGATCATACCAAGCACTAAGACGACAATTGGCACTAACATAAACCGCGCTTTACTCTGGCTTGGAACCTGTTCTGGAATGTCTTGTGATGGCTGTGGCTGGGCTTCAAGCCGGCGTAACGGGCCGTGCACGCGGCCGGTGAAGGCGGTATAGAAGACTAACGCAAGGGTCAGAATGGCGTAAAAATTAAAAGGAACACTTTGCCATAAAATACTCACTGAGCTGGCGCCAAGTTCATGCTGATCTAGCATGCCCATGACATAAGCACCCCAGCCATTAAGTAAGATAAGAATGCAGACGGGCGCACTAGTCGAATCGATGATGTAAGCGAGTCGGGCGCGGCTCATGCCGAGCTTTTCAAACATTCCGCGCGATAAAATACCGGCAGTTAGTACACTCAGATTGGATTCAATAAAAATCACAATACCGGTGAACATTGTCATTAAACTGGCTTGTCGACGCGTTTTACCGATGCCGTTGCGCAGCAGTTTCTCAACCAATGCAGCCACGCCACCAGATTCACGGATCAAGGCGAGCAAAGCACCTATCAGCAGGCTGAACACTAAGATACGGGTATTGCTGGCAGAGCTGAACACGCCAATGATGCGTTCTATGGTGTGGCCGGTGAATTGCCATAGCGGTGCAGCGGAGTCGCCAGCTTGCCAGCTGAGTAAAAATTCACTGCTAAGAATACCTAGCAGCAGCGCAATGATGACTTCCTTGCGCCAAAACACGACAATAATCGCTATCAATGGCGGTATAACCGCAAACCAATCCATGTTTTGCCTTTTTAATCGCTGGCCGAAGAGTGCTTATCTTAACCTAGCCAAGCGCCTGACAACCAGTGTCTTATCCGAGCCAGCCAAATGCGCTGGCGAGACTGCGACCACTCAGCAACAACGAAACAAGTAGTACACTGCCACCCATTACGTTTTGCCAAGCTGAATTACGCGCAGCACCAAGCCGCCCATGATTGACCACCGCGAGCAGGAAAATCACCATCACTGGCAGCAAAATACCATTGGCAACTTGGGCAAACCAAATCACTGACACCGGCTTCAGCCCAAGTGAGGCGATGACGACACCGATGCCAATGATACTCAACCAGACCAACCGAAACCCGTTGCTGCGTAAATCAGTTGACCAACCCAGCAAACCACACAAAGCATAAGCAGAAGCTAACGGTGCGGTGATGGCGGAACTTATACCGGCTGCAGCGAGTCCTGCCGCCATCAGCCACTGCGCTTTATTACCAAATAATGGTTCAAGCCCAACGGCAAGGTCGGCGGCACCACTGAGTTCATGGGCGAGGCCATTGGCAAAATAAGCACTGGCTGCAGTGGCCACAATGGCAATAGAGATGAGACCGCCAATGGGAATGGAAATATACAAATCCAGTTTAGCAGCAGCCAAGTCACTCACCTGCCGCCAGCGTTTGGCGCCACTTGCGGCATGTAGGAACAAATTGTAAGGCACTACCGTGGTTCCTATAAGCGCCACGGCAGTAAGTGCCGCACCGCTTGGAATACTGGGGATTACTAATCCCTCAACTAGGGCAGACCAGTCCGGTGAGGTAATGAGCAAGGTACCGATAAAGGCCAAGCTCATAAAAATAACCACCGCAATTAACACCCGCTCGATCACCCGCGCCCGACCTTGCCAAAGAATAATAGCGGCCAGCAACCCAAATATCAGCGGTAAGTAGTCTGCATGGCCGACTACCGCGGCCGCACCCAAGCTTGCGCCGCTTAAGTTACCAGCTTGGTAAACACTGTTACCAATCACAACGGCGGCAATTGTAAGTGCACTCAGTGTGATTTTTAACCACGGCTGGGTAACTAAGGTGCGAATGTTCTCGCCTAACCCTTGCTGGGTGGCAACGCCCACCCTGACCGCCATTTCTTGTAAAATGAGGGTGGCGAAAGTAGCAAATAGGACTGCCCACAATAAGGCATAGCCATATTGTGCACCGGCCAATGATGCGGTCACGACCGTACCCGGGCCGATAAAAGCGGCAGTCACGAGGGCGCTCGGGCCGATATTTTTTAAACTGGCAAAGAATTTCGTGAACATGTGTTCCTAGCTTGTGATAGAAGACTACCGTCGGTGCCGCAACATTATCGCAATCGCAGAGCAGCCAGTGTAGGCAAAGCAGGGCGCGCCCGTCTACCACTGCGGTCAGTTTTTCGCTATAATCTACGCCTCGTTTATTAAGTAGGAAGCAGCATGGCACTTACGCCACCCTAGCCAATACCCCCCCTCATATTTTCTCCACTGACGCTACCAAACGTGGCGCGTCACCTTGATCGTTTTAATTAGCTGAGTTTGTTTTATGTTGAAATTATTCCGCCAGCATTGGTTGGCAAATGTCCGTGGTGATTTACTCGCGGGAATCGTAGTTGCGCTAGCGCTTATTCCCGAGGCAATTGCGTTCTCAATTATTGCCGGTGTTGACCCCAAAGTTGGCTTATACGCATCCTTCTGTATTGCCGTAATTATTGCTTTTGTTGGCGGTCGCCCCGGCATGATAAGTGCCGCAACTGGAGCCATGGCGCTGCTGATGGTGACGTTGGTGAAACAGCATGGGCTTGAGTATTTGTTGGCAGCGACCTTGCTGACCGGCGTGCTGCAAATTATCGCGGGATTCTTAAAATTAGGCTCACTCATGCGCTTTGTGTCGCGCTCGGTGGTGACCGGCTTTGTGAACGCGCTCGCTATTCTCATTTTTATGGCCCAGTTGCCTGAGCTCACGAACGTTACATGGCATGTATATGCAATGACAGCTGCGGGTTTGGGAATTATTTATCTATTCCCTTACGTGCCGGTCATCGGCAAGTTACTGCCATCGCCGCTAGTCTGCATTGTGTCCCTCACTATTGTTGCAATCCTGTTCGGTATCGATATTCGAACGGTAGGGCACATGGGTGAGTTACCAGATACCCTACCGATTTTTCTATGGCCAAATGTGCCGCTTACCTTTGAAACCCTAACGATTATTTTCCCATATGCGGCGGGTCTTGCGGTGGTTGGTTTACTCGAATCGATGATGACGGCGACTATTGTTGATGATTTAACGGATACCGAGTCGGATAAAAATAAAGAGTGTAAGGGACAGGGGATTGCCAATATTGGTGCTGGCTTAATGGGCGGTATGGCAGGCTGCGCGATGATTGGCCAGTCGGTGATCAACGTGAAATCTGGCGGCCGCGGACGGCTATCAACACTCACCGCCGGCGTGTTTCTGATGGTGATGATTGTGGTGCTAGATGACTGGCTTAAACAAATCCCAATGGCGGCTTTAGTAGCGGTCATGATCATGGTGTCGATCGGCACCTTCAGCTGGGATTCAATTCGGAATCTGAAGCAACATCCGTTATCGACCAACATTGTCATGGTCGCGACGGTGATTGTTGTGGTTGCAACGCATAATTTGGCCCTCGGTGTCGGCGTCGGGGTGTTACTTGCCGCTATGTTCTTTGCCAATAAAATTGGTCACTTTATGCAGGTTACCTCAACGATTGATAACCATGGTGCTGAACGCCGCTATCAAGTCGTTGGGCAAGTGTTTTTCAGTTCAGCAGACAAATTTGTCGCATCCTTTGATTTTAAAGAAGCGTTGGATAAGGTGGTGATTGATCTGACCAAAGCTCATTTTTGGGACATCACTGCAGTCGCAGCGCTTGATAAAGTGGTGATTAAATTCCGCCGCGAAGGCGCTGATGTAGAAGTGATAGGAATGAACGAGGCAAGTGCGACCATCGTTGACCGCTTCGGGGTTCATGATAAGCCAGATGCCGCAGAACACATTATGAGCGGACACTAATTGCGACGAGGAGAACAATGATGACAAATGTTGTCGCGTGTATTGATGGTTCAAAATCTACCCTAGCTGTTTGCGATTATGCTGCATGGTCGGCATTTCAGTTAGATGTCCCCTTAGTGCTTTTACATGTGCTGGATGAGGCTAAGTTTCCAGCTGGTAGTGATGTAACTGGCCATATTGGCTTGGGTAGTCGTGAGCACTTATTAGTGCAATTGGCTGAACTGGATGAGCAGCGGGCGAAGTTAGCGCTTCAGCAAGGGCATGTGATGTTAGAGGCGGCGCTTGCGCGAGCCAAAGAGGATGGCATAACCAACGTGGTGCAACGGCAGCGCCATGGTGAGCTGGCCGAGTCTTTACTTGAGTTAAAGTCGGAGTTGCGCTTGGCGGTTCTTGGTCTGCACGGTGAGCAATCTAGCGGTAGTTTGCAGCATATCGGTAGCCAATTGGAAACCGTTATTCGTACCGTACATCGGCCTTTACTACTAACGCCCGATGAATTTACTGCGCCACATTCGGCTATGTTGGCATTTGATGGTAGTCCTACCACGCGCAAAGGCGTAGATATGCTAGCGAATAGTCCGTTATTTAAAGGGATGCCAATTCACGTGGTGATGGTGGATGCCGACACCAGTAACAATTGGGAAAAGCTGAAGTGGGCGCAGCACGAGTTAGAAAAAGCCGGACACGAAGTGAGCATTGCGCTTCGCGCTGGCGAGGTTGAACCGACCTTGCATGGTTATCAGGATGAGCATCAGATCGACATGATGGTGATGGGAGCCTATGGGCACTCGCGTATCCGGCAGTTTTTGGTCGGTAGTACCACCACCTCGATGTTGCAGAAGAGTAAAACGCCGTTGCTAATTCTGCGTTAATTAAACGCTTGCTAAACGCGTCAGCTAAATGCTGACGCGTTTGTACTGCCGATATTCAGGTCGCCAATAATTGCGATCAATACGCTGGCGCAGCTCATCATCGTCAATGGTGAGGGCTAAATTCTGTGCCTGGGCAACTTTGGCAACAGCAAACGCAATTTTCTTACTGAGCTCTGATACTGCAGTGAGTGGCGGAAGTAACTGCTCACTTTCGCCCCGAGCTCTGGGCGAGTTGTCGGCTAACACTTCACTGGCCGCCATCAGCATCTCATCCGTGATCAACTGGGCTTTACTCGCCAACACCCCAAGCCCAATGCCCGGGAAAATGTAGCTATTGTTGCACTGCGCAATGTGGTGAAAGCTGCCATTATGATGCACCGGCGAGAACGGACTACCGGTGGCCACAATCGCATCACCGTTGGTCCACTCAATAATGTCTTTAGGTTGCGCTTCAATTTGGCGCGACGGATTCGAGAGAGGAAATATAATCGGTGTTTCACAGCCTTGGTGCATGGCGCGAACGACTTGTTCAGTAAATAAGCCAGGCTGACCAGAAACGCCAATCAAAATTCCAGGTTTGGCGCAATGCATGACATCTAATAATGACGCATAGTGACCGCTATACTGCCAGCCTGCCAACGAGTTTTCATCATGAACCAAAGCTTGTTGAAAATCGCGCAGCCCAGTCATGCCATCGGTTAACAAACCAAATCTATCCACCATAAAGATTTGTTGCCGTGCCGTCGCATCATCTAACCCTTCTGCCCGCATTTGGGTAATGATTTGCTCGGCAATACCACAGCCAGCGGAGCCGGCACCGACAAACACGACTTTTTGATCACATAATCTTGCACCCTTGGCCTTACAGGCTGCGAGTAAAGTACCCACAGTAACTGCCGCCGTGCCTTGAATATCGTCATTAAAGCAGCAGTATTGGTCACGATAGCGTTGCAATAATGGCGTTGCGTTAGGTTGGGCGAAATCTTCGAACTGAATCATCGCCTCGGGCCAGCGCCGCTTCACCGCCCGCATAAACTTTTCTAAAAAGTCGTCATAGGTTGCTTGATCACAACGCTTTTCGCGCAGGCCCATGTACATGGGGTCATTTAACAGTTTTTCGTTGTTGGTCCCGACATCGAGCATAATGGGTAAGGTGTAAGCGGGGCTAATACCCCCGCAAGCGGTATAAAGTGAGAGCTTACCAATAGGTATGCCCATGCCGCCGATACCTTGGTCACCAAGGCCAAGCACCCGCTCACCATCGGTCACAACAATCACTTTAACTTTACGCTTAGTGGCGTTGCGAAGAATATCATCGAGTTGATCGCGGTCTTTATGAGATAAAAATAGCCCGCGGGAACTGCGATAGATATCGGAAAATTGCTCACAGGCATCACCCACAGTGGGGGTGTAGATGATCGGCATCATTTCTTCTAAATGACTCGTCACCAGCCGATAAAACAAGGTTTCGTTATTATCTTGAATGGCACGTAAATAAATGTGCTTATTTAATGCCGTGTCAAAACTGGAATATTGCCGATAAGCGCGGCTAACTTGCTCTTCTATGGTTTCATAGCGAGGCGGCAGTAGGCCTGTCAGATTAAAGTTAGCTCGTTCTTCAGGGCTAAATGCGCTGCCTTTGTTTAGCAGAGGTGTTTCTAGTAGTGCCGGACCGGCGTAGGGAATATAAAGTGCTGAACTTGACATGTCGAATGCTTAACAACGTGGCCAAAATATGGCACTAAGCTTAGCAAATTAGCCACCAAAATGCATTTCAAACTCAACCCCTAACATCCATCGAAAGGTACGCTTTTGCCCGGCAATATCTTTGGGCCAGTGGCCGCCTACCCAGCTTTCCATAAAAAGCCATTCGCGCTGAAATCGCATCCGATGTAGCAGTCGATAACCATAGTCGGTAATGGGCACTTCATACCGGGTTTCACCGTAGCCAAATACTTCAGCGGCAACCGCGCGCTCGTGGGCGTAGATGTAATACAAGCGCGAATCAGTACGCCAGCGAATGCCTTCGGTACGTTCAGCAAATGTGCCTTGAATATAGTTTCGAGCAACCCAGCGCTCAGAAAAGTAGCGTTCATAAAGTAAATCTTGGGCGATGCCGAAGCCATCGCTATCGCGCCAAAAGCCAACGGTTTGCACGGCAATCTCTGACTGCTCCGAGAGCGGGGTTTCATAGCGATAGCGACCGCGAACATAGGTGTCTAAGGCGATGCCGCCCCGAATACCAGCGCCGAACGACAGGTCGTGTTGGTCTTTAATAAAAGGGTCGAACCCTAGCCCAACCAACCACTCATCATCACCAGATGTGCGGCGCATAATAGAAGGTCGCGGGCCGTCGCCACCGCTGACAAAGTCATCAAAGTCGCCGCGGCCAATCACCGCCGAGAATTGCTCTTTAGCATGTGGAATTTTTAACCGTGCCCGAAAACTGGAATCTAGCTCAAATCCATCATGCTCGCTCCAGCGAGGGGTGAGAATGAAGCGCCCCTGATTACCCTCATAATCCTCATCGTTAAGGCGCTCACCAAAAAAGCCATCAATCCATTTGGCGGTGCCATCGAGGGCACTTTGTACACCATCACGGAAGCCATCGACCCAGATCCGCTCTGTTGGGTCCGCTGGCGCTTGGGTTGATTGTTCTGCCGGCGGCGGTGGTTCGGGTTCGGGAGGCGGTTCGGATTGTGACCAAGCGGCTGATGAGTTTATGCACATTAACAGGATGCAGCCGAAGCGAAGCGGGATCAGTAACCGCCAAGCTGCTTTGCATTCGTTAATAGTATGTGATCCCATCAGCTTAATCCTTAAGCTCAAATTTTTCAGCGGGTTAATTAATAAGTTACGCCCTTTGTGAGGTTTTCGCAAAGTCAAAATTAGGTAAATAATGCATGCAAAACATATAAAAACCTTCACAAAAAGTTAAAAAATAGTAAATATATGCGGGCTAAAATCTAGGCGTTTTCTTACCTTAAAAATAACTATAAGAGTACATTATGAAACATCGTTTACTCGCAGTGGCTATTGCCGGCCTGACGGCACCGAACTTCGCAGCCGCTTCTGTGTTCATGTCCGAGTACATTGAAGGCAGCAGCAACAATAAAGCGATTGAAATTTTTAATGGCGGTGATGCCGCCGTTAATTTAACTGACTACGAGCTAGTTTTTTATTTCAACGGCAATACCAATGCTGGCTATCGCATTGCGCTGGAGGGCTCACTGCCAGTAAATCAGACTTACGTGACCTCCCATAGTTTGGCTGCGGCTGAAATTCTCGCATTGGCCCAACTCACCAAAGGCGGTGGCTGGTTCAATGGTGACGATGCGATTGTGTTAGAAAAGGCCGGCGAGGTCATTGACAGTATCGGTCAGATTGGCACCGATCCTGGCTCACAATGGAATGTGAATAGTGTGTCGACTGCGGATAATACCTTGCGCCGCATAGACGGCAGTGCGGCCGACACCAACCCATTTGATGCATTTGATCCCAGTGTTGCATGGGTTCAGTTTGCGAATAATGATTTTAGTGATTTAGGCAGTTACTTGGGATCTGTTGGTGATGGCAATGGTGATGATGACGATACACCAGCTGAACCTAGTTTAGAGCTGGGTAGTTGTGGCGCCCCAGCAACCTTTATTAGCGCTGTGCAAGGTGCAGGTGCGAGTAGCCCGCTTGATGGTCAGCAAGTGGTGGTAGAAGCGGTGGTGACGGCAAGTTTCCAAGGTAGCGACCAATTATCTGGTTTCTTTATTCAAGAAGAGCTGGCCGACCAAGACAATAATTCCGCGACGGCTGAAGGCGTTTTTGTTTTCTCTCGTGAACCTGTGGTTGGTGTAGGTGACCTGGTGCGCTTACTCGCTACCGTGGGTGAGTACTCAGGCGCTACCCAGCTTACCAACATTGAGGCTGCCTTGCTGTGTGGCAGCGCTAGCTTACCAAATTCAGTGAAGATTGAGCTCCCAGTTGCTGAAGCTTTTGCATGGGAAGCGTTAGAAGGCATGCGGGTTGAGCTTGAGCAACAATTAACCGTGACTGATAACTATACCTTGGCTCGTTTTGGTGAATTTGATGTCGCGCCTGAGAGGTTGTACATTCCTACCCAAATTGTGGCACCGGGTGCAGCGGCGCAAGCCCAAGCAGCGCTTAACCAACGCAGTAAATTGTTGATCGATGACGGTAGTAGTCGTCAAAATCCTGCGCTAGTTGCGTATCCAAGCCCTGAGTTAAGTGCAGCTAATTCGCTCCGCGTGGGCACCGAGCTGCTCGGGGTTAAAGGAGTGCTTAGTGAGGGTTTTGGTGAGTATCGGGTGCAGCCCACTCAGCCACTTACTTTTGTGGCAACCAACCCACGTACCCCAGCACCGGAATTACCCGGTGACGGTGAATTGCGCGTGGCGGCCTTTAACGTACTTAACTATTTCAACGGTGACGGCCAAGGCGCTGGCTTTCCAACCCCTCGAGGAGCGGATAGTGCGACAGAGTTGGCGCGTCAGGAAGCCAAACTCATCGCCGCGTTAATTGCACTGGAGGCGGATATTATTGGTTTGGTGGAAATGGAAAACGACGGCTTTGGCGAGACTAGCGCACTGGCGAGCTTAGTGACTGAATTAAACCGTGAGGTGGGTGAAGCACGCTGGGCATACGTTGATTTTGGCGTGTCCAACATTGGCACAGATGCTATTACCAACGCCATTATTTATCGCCAAGATGTACTGCAACCACAAGGTATGCCGGCATTCACAACGCAGGTCCTGTTTGATTATGGTAGCCGCGCACCGGTATTGCAGAGCTTTATCGATACGCGCAATGGCGATGGCTTCCAATTCTTAGTCGCCCACTTACGCTCAAAAGGCAGCTGTAGCGGTGCCGAGGGCGCAGATCGTGACACTGGTGATGGCCAAGGCTGTTGGAATGCGACACGGGTTACCGCGGTCAATACCATGTTGGATTGGTTAGCAACTGCCCCCACCGGATATACTGATGATGATGTGATTATTGTCGGTGATATGAACGCCTATGCGATGGAAGATCCGATCGCCGCATTTACCGCTCGCGGGTGGGTAGATTTGAAGTCGACTTGGCTGGGTAATCGTCATCACTCATACGTATTTCAAGGTGAGTCAGGTAGTTTAGATCATGCGTTTGCATCGCCAGCAATGGCGGCAAAAATTACTGGGGTAACCGATTGGTTGATTAATGCTGATGAACCGATTGCACTCGACTACAACGAAGAGTTCAAGTCGCCACAGCAACTGGCAACATTCTTTGCGCCCGACGCCTATCGCAGCTCTGACCATGACCCTGTGGTGATTGAAGTAAATACTCAGCGAGAGTTTAAGCAGGATTTTGGCCTGATTACTGGGAATCCCGGTTGGCAGCGGTTCAGCTTTGAGTTACCCGCGAATATGAAAGTGTTGCGCGTCATGACTCAAGGTGGCAGCGGTGCATTAGAGCTACGGGTTGAGCATCAGCGTCAACCAAGTCAAGGACATGCCGATTGTGTCGCTAGCGGCAACGGTACCGAACAACTCTGTACTTTGCTGCGACCGGCGGCTGGTACTTGGCATATCGCCGTACGCGGTTTACGTCCTGCCAAACAAGGTCGGGGTAGTTATCAGAACGTTGGGTTAGCAGTGCAGGCGAACGATTAACTGTTACCTTTGGTTATAAAGAAAGCCCGCCAGCGATAACGCTGGCGGGCTAAATTTTTATTGGCCTTCCATAGGAACCTGTCCTTGGCGGCCACGTCCCTGTAGGCCATAAACAACATATTGAGAGCACTAAAAATGACTGCATTACGGATTGGGGTACGGCAATTCAATCTCCGTACGAATAGTTATAGCGCGACTTGTTGGTTTTGTGTGTGAAATTGCTTGAAACAACTTGAGGCGCGGCAGCTACTGCGCTGGAAGGTAGGCGGTTACATATTTAAACAGCTCATCGGAGCGAGTTGCAACGGCTTGGCCACCATATTCGGCAACAATTTCACTCTGCTGATTTGATGCCAGCAAAGTGTACAGCACAAAAGGCGTTTGAATGCCTTGCTCGCGCATAATTTGAAGCAGTTTCAGGCCAGCAAGTGAATCGCCGTGGCGGCCCATATCCGAAATGACTGCGTGGTAGTTGTACATAGATAACAGCAACAATGCTTCTTCGGTATTAGTGACCGTATAAACCGCCACCTGATGACGTTCTAACATGCGTTTCTCAATCATGTTGTTGCTCGGGTTATCGTCCACCCATAACACCCGTCCGATCACATCGGTATCTTCACCAATTAATAGGGTTGGTGGTCGCCGCGCCGTATCATGTTGCTGCTGATGAAAGGTATCAGCAATCAGCCAAATACCGGGAATTGCTAATATTAACAGCAAGGCTGCACGTGCCACTAAACCAACATTTGAGCGGTTAGATTGACGGTGGTTCATGGGGTCAGCACGACCCAGAGTGGCCGGTTGCGTTGGTGCTTCCTGCCTGAGCTTGGCGGTGCTTTCGCTTAGCTTCGGCTTTTCGGTGAGCGTTTGTACGAGCTCGGCAAACTCAGGGGTAATTCGATAACCTTTGCCGCGCACGGTTTGAATCATCGCAGCATGGAAATCATGGGCTTTGAAAAATGCGCGAGTGTCAGCGATGAGTCGAGACACGGACCAATTTGAGACGACCGTACGTGGCCAGATTTCGCGCAGTATTTGTTCAGTGGAGAGCACTTCGGGGTAATGTTTGATGAGCAGAGCACACAAATGAACGATGCGGGTGTCACAGGGGACCACCGCACCTTTCACTCGTATACAGCGTTCATTTGCATCTAAGCAAAAATGCTCGAACTGATAATACACTTCTACACCCCAAACTTATGCTGCGTAAGGCTCTCAGGGTTACGCTAACATTTATTTACATTTAGCATACAAGTGGATTTTTTTTGGTCAAGCGGTTTTAATCCGCCTGACCTTAATCAATTGAATCGCTTAGAGTTTAAACTCATTAATCAAGGTATTGAGCTGCACAGCCAAGCGCGCTAACTCTTCCGCAGAAGAAGCTGTTTGTTCCGCGCCGGAGGCAGTTGAATTCGACAAATCACGAATCGAAACCAGATTTTTATCAACGTCTCGCGCTACTGCTGCTTGCTCTTCTGCGGCACTAGCAATCGAGGTATTGCGGTTGTTAATTTCAGCTACGGCCGTCGCAATTTCTTTCAGCGCTTCACCGGCCGAGCGAGCGCGCTCAAGCGTTTGTTGGGCGCGCTCCACACTTTGCTGCATGGTGGTTACCGATTCTTTGCTTGAGCCCTGCACCGATTTCACCAGATCCTCAATTTCAACAGTTGATTGCTGAGTGCGGTGGGCTAGTGCCCGGACTTCATCTGCAACCACGCTGAAACCGCGACCTGACTCACCTGCACGAGCAGCTTCAATAGCCGCGTTAAGCGCCAATAAGTTAGTTTGGTCAGCAATAGCCCGAATAACATCGAGTACGGTGGTAATTTGATTCACTTTATCGGCAAGCTGTTGCACCTTGGTGGCTGAATCACCCATGTCGCCAGATAACGCTTCAATTGATTGCTCCGTATCACCGACTAAAGCTCGGCCACGTTGCGCGCGCTCATCGGCATAATCAGAGGATTCTGAGGCGCTTTGTGCGTCTTTAGCTACGGTATCCACCGCTGCTGTCAATTCGTTAATAGCGGTTGCAGCTTGTTCTAACTGTTCAGTTTGCGAGGCAATATGACGACTCGAATCATCGGTCACAGAATTTAATTCTTCCGAAGTAGACGCTAATTGTTCTGATGACGACTGAATAGTCGCAAGCGCACGTTGTAAGCGATTGCGCATATCTTCGAGACCCTGCAGCATTCGCGCTGGTTCATCGTGTCCCTGAGCTTTAATCGCCACGCGCAAGTCACCGCCGGCAATGCGTTCAACGTGAACAAGAGCCTCTTCAATTGGCCGTGTCAGGCTCAAGGTTAAGCGCCAAGCCAGTAACGTCATGGCAATAATGGCCACTACAATCGCGATGATAACGCCAACGGTAACGCTACTGCTGATTGATTCCACATTGGTGGCCGCTCTTTCGCCTTCGCGTTTTTGAAAGGCGACTAACTCATCGAGTGTGGTAGAAATTTGCCCCGTTAATGGCAGTTGAACCTCATCGCGTAACCGCGCAGCTTCATTGAAGTTGTTTTGGCTAATAGCGGAAAATACTTGGCTGGAAACTTGCAAATATTCTTGGTACGCAGTATCGAACTGAGCTAATAAGCGCTTTTCCTCAGGTTCTGTAACCAAGGCACTCAAGCGTTCAAAAGCCGCGGTGACGCCTTTCTTAACTTCTTCTATGCGTTGGCGATAACGGGTGCGCTCTGCATCATTATCGGCACCAGTAAAATTTGCGGTTTGCACTCTCACGCGCAAAAACTCAACATCGATATTCATTGCTTCTTCGAGTGCAGGCATGACTTCGTTGGTGACTTGCCGAGATTGATCGGCAAGTTGGCCAGTTTGCCAAAGGGCATAGCCCCCCAAAAGCAACATAAGCACACCAACGCCAGCAAAAGCCGCTGCAGCGCGTTTACCAATATTCATTGTTCGTAACATAACGAAGCTTCCTTGTTTATCCACAAGCCTATATCGGCGCTGTAGTTTAAAACTAAATAGCTAACTGAAGCTTCACCAGCTAGATTAAGACAACCCGTGAACACTATTGTTGAGATATTTATATGGACACATCTTTCGAGTTTCAGCTGAGCCTCACCGAAGGCTATCAATTTACCGTTGATTATGGCGTCGCATTAGCGCCGTCGGCCCGCACCTTGATTACCGATGAACCTGAGCCTTTAGGTAAAAATAGCGGGCCAAACCCAACTCGTCTACTCGCCACTGGCGTTGCAAATTGTTTGGCGGCAAGTTTGTTGTTTGCATTGCGAAAATTTAAGGACGAACCCACCGGTTTAGTGGCTAAGGTGAACGGTGAGTTAGGGCGACAAGCAGGGCGTTGGCGTATTATTGGCTTGCACGTTGAGTTAGCATTAGCCCATGATGAAACTCAGCTGCCCCATATGCGTCAAGCGCTCGCGCAATTTGAAGAGTTTTGTGTGGTGACGCAAAGCGTGCGGCAGGGTATTCCTGTGCAGGTATCTGTGGTCGATAGCCATGGCCAAATTTTACACGAGGGAGGCTAATAACATGAGCAAGGCCTTAATATCTTTGCTGTTGGCGGTTGCGCTAAGCGGCTGCAGTGCCCAGCAAGGTTACCAAGCTATTCAACAAAACTGCATCAATGATTGCGAGACTAAGCCACCCATTGAGCGTGAAACATGCTTGGCGCAATATCAGCAGAGTTATGAAGAATATGAAGCAGAACGCAAGCGCTTAAAAGGCGAGCGGCGCAACCAGAATGACTAAGCCAAAGCTCCCCAGCGCATCGCTAATATTGATTATTAGCGGTTGCTTACTACTGCTTATTTCATTTGGCTTGCGTTCCTCATTTGGGTTATTTGTGCAGCCCATGGGCGAGGTGCGCGGCTGGGGGCGGGATATTATTGGCTTTGCGTTGGCGATTCAGAACCTCAGTTGGGGCATTATTGCGGTGCTTGCGGGTGGCTTGGCTGACCGCTTTGGTAACGCCAAAATTATTGTGGCTGGCGCCGTACTTTACGCCTTAGGTATTTTTGCTACCGCGAGTGTGACTGAAACTTGGGCGCTCCATAGTACCACTGGTTTGTTAGTCGGGGCCGGCGTGGCGGGCACGGCCTTTGGTATTGTGTTGCCGGCTATGGCGAAAGTCGTCGCGCCGGAACAGCGGCAGTTGGTGCTCGGTATCGGCACCGCCGCGGGCTCTATGGGACAATTCATCTTAGTTCCGGGCATTCAATGGTTTATTGGCGATATTGGTTGGCAAGCAACGCTGCATATCATGGCGGCAATTGCGCTTATGATGGCGGTGTTGGCCATGCCGTTTGCCACGCGAAAGTCAGCGAATTCGGCGGGTTCAGCCTTTTCAACGTCGTCGCTCAGTACAGAGCCCGATTGGGTCACAACGGCTCGCTTAGCCCGTCGCCACCGGCCATATTGGCTATTGGTGATGGGCTTTTTTGTGTGTGGTTTTCATGTCGCCTTTATTACCGTGCACATGCCGCCATTTTTAGCTGATCAAGGTTTTGCCCCGAGTATTGCAGCGTGGTCGTTAGGACTGATTGGGTTGCTCAATATTGTTGGTTCGTTAGGCGCAGGTTGGGCTACCTCTCGAATGCCGATGGAACGTTTTTTGATTGGTCTATACGGCGGTCGCGCTATTGCGATTGCGTTATTCTTGTGGCTGCCGATGAGCCAATTATCGGTGCTGCTGTTTAGCGCAGTCATGGGTTTATTATGGCTCGCGACGGTGCCACCAACCTCAGGTTTAGTGGCGGCCATGTTTGGCACACGCTATATGGCAACCCTTTACGGGGTGGTATTTCTAGGCCATCAATTGGGTAGTTTTATCGGAGTATGGCTCGGTGGCGTCGCGTACGAACTCAGTGGCAGCTATCTACCAATTTGGTGGGGGGCCGTTGGTTTAAGTGTGGTGGCGATGTTGTTGCATTTGCCCATTAGCGCTAAACCAGCGTTGCACTCCTTTCAGCAGCAGCGTTCATCCTGATAAAACGCTGCTGCTGAGTCAGAAGATACTTGGTTAACGTAAGGTCACAAACTCTTCGGCCGAGGTTGGGTGCAAGGCGACGGTGGCATCAAAATCGGCCTTAGTCGCGCCCATTTTCATAGCAACCGCGAAACCTTGAAGAATCTCATCCATTCCTTCACCAATACCGTGTATGCCGACTACGCGCTCATCCTTGCCAGTCACCACCAGCTTAAAGGTGCTGAGTGCGCGGTGCGGCGTAATAGCGTTATACATGGCGGCAAATTGCGAACGATAAACTTTGACGTTACTTTCGCCATGTACGGCAATGGCTTCCGCTTCGGTTAAACCAACCGTACCTATAGGCGGGTGGCTGAACACAATCGTCGGGATCTGGCGGTAATCCATGTGCGCATCGGGTAACTCTGGATTGAATAGCCGTTCGGCTAATAATCGACCTGCTTTAATGGCCACTGGCGTTAATTGCGCTTCGCCCGTAATGTCGCCCACCGCATAAATACCTTTCACGTTGGTATTCTGGTATTTGTCGACGCGAATAAAGCCATTGTCATCGGCATGCACACCTGCGGCACTTAGGTTAATTTTGTCGGTCGCCGGCTCTCGGCCAATCGCCCAAATTAGGCAATCGACATCCGCAACAACCTGGCCAGATTTGCTGTGCACAGTTAATTTACCGTTATCCTGTTTAACGATTTGTGCTACATCCATGTGGGTTTTGAGCTGCAGTTTATCTTGCTCCATGCGTTGCAGTAGGGCATCGGTAATATCACTATCAAAGTGCCGCAGGGGGCGATCGCGACGAACCCACAGCTCAGTGTTAGCGCCGAGTGCATGCAATACGCCGGCAATTTCGACGGCGATGTAGCCGGCACCAATCACGATGGCCTTGTTCGGCCGTTCGTTCAGGGCAAAGAATCCGTCAGAATCGATACCATGTTCTGCGCCTGGCACCGATGGGATCATCGGGCGCGCGCCGACCGCAATAGTGATGTGATCAGCGGTAATTTTTTCACCATTTACTTCTACCGTATGGGCATCCACAAAGGTGGCAAAACCCTCAATATACTCAACCCCGTTGCTGGCAAAGCCGCGTTGATAACCGCCATGGATGCGTTCGATGTAGGCTTCACGATTAGCGACTAGAGTGGCCCAGTCAAAGCCGGTTTGTTCGAGCTTAAACCCATAGGCTTCGCTGTATTTCACTGCCTCGGCAATGTGAGCACCGTACCACATGACTTTTTTCGGGACGCAACCGACATTTACACAGGTGCCGCCGACGGCTTTTGCTTCAATAACAGCGGCTTTCGCCCCACGAATGGCAGCCCGGTTAGCGCTGGCGATACCGCCGCTGCCGGCGCCAATGGCGAGATGATCGTAATGTCGAGTCATGCAGTTACTCCTAGGCTTAAATTCACGATACACTGCTTACGTCGTAAAAACATACGGCGTGATAAGTTGCCCTATAATGCAGGCTAGTACAAAGGCGGTAATGGTCGCGTAAATGGGGCTGAAACGCAATTGCTGGTCGGCGTTTGGCTATGCGAAAAAATCGATAAAGTTAATCTACAAAGTAGTCGTCACGAGATAGTTATTCATATGTTCAACGAACCCAACACCAGCACTTTGCCTGCTTACCACATTATCCGGCGGCGGCGCAAAAGTATCGCCATCAAAGTAATAGCTGGCACCGTTGAAGTGCATGCGCCGTTACGTGTCAGTGAACGTGAGATCCGGCAACTGGTGCAACTGCGGCAAGCATGGATAGCTGGGCATCTGAGGCGTCAACAAGCCTTTTACGCCGACTTGCCCTTGCGCCGCTGGCAGCATGGTGAACATGTGTATTGGCTTGGTGAGCGTCTGCACTTAAGTGTTCGCAGCGGTAAAGCGTCTCGTGTGGTGCGTGAGCAGCAAGATCTTTGTGTCACTCTCGGCCGGCGGGTGTCGCAGCCTGCGCAAAAAGTGCAACAGCTAGTTCGCCAATGGTATCAACAGCAGGCTGAACAGTGGTTACAAGATTGGTTAGTCAGCGCACCATGGCAACCGCAGAGTGCTCGTGTTGCTCACTTTAAAGCAAAGTGGGGCGCTTGCAGTCGCGCTGGAGAATTAAGTTTCACCTGGAAGTTATGGCAAGCCCCGGCGTGGGTGGTCAGCTACGTCGCGCAACATGAGCTGTGTCATTTACGCCATTTTAATCATAGCGCTGATTTCTGGCGCTTGGTGGCGCAGCTGAACCCTGATTACCAAAACGCCGAACGCTGGTTAAAGCAGTTCGGCGCGGCGTTGTTGAACGATGATTATCTCACCGTTCCGGACAGGGCATCGTTATAAGTTTTCGAGCACGAACTCCGTCATCATAGTTCGTAAGTGTGCACTCGTTCCTTCGCCTTCATAAATGCCGTGGCTACGATTCGGATAGGCAAAGAACTCGAATTGTTTACCGTGCTTGATAAGTTCATTGACCAAGCGTTCCGAGCCTTGGAAATGGACATTGTCATCACCGGTACCATGCACCAATAACAGCTCGCCTTGCAGGTGTTCTGCATGAGTTATGGCAGACGTTTCACGGTAGCTCGCCGCTGATTCTGGCAATAAGCCCGAGTACCGCTCCTGATAAATGGTGTCATACAAGGTGAGATCCGGCACCGGCGCTAATGCGATACCCATTTTATAAGCTTCTGGATAACGGAACAGTGCATTCAAGGTTTGCGAACCGCCACCACTATGACCCCAAATACCTACGCGCTCGGCATCGATGAAATCCCAGCGCTCTAGCATGGCTTGTAGCGCGTCATGCTGATCACGCACGGTGACCACACCAAGCTGTTGATAGATTGAGCGACGCCACTCATAGCCACGTGGTGTGCGCGTGCCGCGGTTGTCGATTGACGCAACAATATAACCTTGCTGAGTGAGCAGGGTATGCCATAAGTAGGTATTACCGCCCCATTGATTAGCCACCGTTTGACCCCAAGGCTCACCATACACATAGAATAAAATTGGATACTTTTTACTGGGGTCGAAATCCACCGGTTTCATCAGTAGGCCATCGAGCTTGACGCCATCCTGCGCCGTCACTTGGAAAAATGAGGTTTCGCCCTTGGCCACTTGCTCAAATGCAGTTTGCACTGCAGCGTTATCCTCAATTACCCGCACGCTGCGATGCTCAGGCAAGGTGATCATGCTGGTCACCGGAGCGCGTTGTAGTTCGCTATAGGTATGAACCGCAAATTTCGCATCAGCAGATAAGCTATAACTATGCGTACCCGGCTGGTCAGGCGTCATGCGCTCGAGTTTGCCGCTGCCGTCTAAGCTGGCACGGAACAAATAGCGTTCCAGCGGCGAGTCGGGAGAGGCAATGAAATATACCCAACCAGTTGCTGGATTGATCTGTAGTACTTCTACCACATCCCAGTTACCGCGGGTAATGGCGGTAAGCTTACCGGTGTCGCGCTCGACCCGATATAAATGACGCCAGCCGCTACGCTCACTCAACCACGTAAAAGCTTTGCCTTCCTTAATGAACTTCACATCATCAACATATTCGGCCCAAGATTCGGTGGTCTCCCGCAGTAGCTCTTTCACTGAGCCGGTTTGTGCGTTAGCTAAAAAGGCGCGATTAATGTGCTGTTTACGAGTTAATTGCTGAATCAATAGCTGCTCGCTGTTACCGGCCCACTGCATGCGCACTAAATAATGTTGGCGGGGGTCACCTGGCACGTTCATCCATTGGGTTTGGGCGTTACGTGCGGTAGTCGAAATCACGCCGATACGCATGGCGGCGTTAGTTTCTCCGACTTTCGGGTAAGGGAATTGCTTCAATGTTGGGTACAAGCTGTCGGTATTGTTGATCATGGTAAACAGCGGTGTACCCTCGGTATCGAGTTGCCAGTAGGCGATATGCTCGCCATCCGGGCTCCAGCGGAAGCCATCACGCAAGGAAAATTCTTCCTCATTCACCCAGTCGAAGGTACCGTTGACAATGGTGTCGTTACCATCGGTAGTCACCGCTTGAATACGTCCAGAGTCAAGCTGCTGGACATAAATATTGTTGCGCATGACATACGCGACGCGCTCGCCGGCAGGGTCAAATTTGGCAAACTGCAAGGTAGAAGGTGCCGCATCACCACCGAGTTGCATGAGTTTGTTACTGCGTAAATCTAATACCCAATAGTCGCCTAGCGTATGGGTACGCCATGAGCGCTTGGTATTGGTAAAAATAAGGACTTTGTCGCCCGCTTCCGACCATTGATAGTCTGCTATCTTCAGTGCGGCATCTGAATTTTTTGGCGTGAGTGCGCGTGCGGTAACCAACACGTCTCGTTGCTGGGTTTGTGGATGGTAACGGACGATGTCCTGACCATTGCCCTGGGTGCTGGCTTCTAGCGTCGTGTAGCCGCTGCCATCGGCTAACCAGCGGGTCGGTGCCACACGTTTCGCGCTGTAGGTGCTGTCAGCATAAATGGCGTCAACGCTTAGGGTATTAGCGCCAGTGGCGGGCTGGCTTGCAGGGGTATTATCGTCGCTCACCGATGAGCAACTTGCAGCTGCAAAACTCATAACAACGGCAAGACTCAAGCGTCGCCAAGTGGAATGTGTCATCAAAAATCCCTCAATTATTTTTTATGAAGTCGCGATACAGCGCGCTGTCGGTTTCGTAGTATAAAACCATAACTTAAGTGCAAGGCATAGGCCTTACCGCGGGTTTGACGACAAATAGCCGGATTTGAAGGTTGAATTTACCCAAACTTTGCCGCACATCTACTGAACAAGCTTAAGCCGTAGATCTAACTTAAAGGTACGAATTACATGATACAGCAGCAAAACCCATTGCTAGAACCGATGCCAGCGCAGGGTAGTGACAATACTCGGCTACCAGCTTTTAGCCAAATCAAGCCGGAGCATGTAGAGACCGCTATACAAACGCGTATTGCGAATTGTAAAGCAATGTTTGACCAAGTGATTGCCGCCGGTGAGCGTGAGGGTTACCACTGGGATAACTTTGTGGCGCCGCTGGAGCAGGTTGAAGATGAATTAGACAAAACCTGGGCGCCGATCAGTCATATGAATGCTGTGGTCAGCTCGAAGGCGTTGCGAGCGGCGCACGATGCCTGCTTACCTATGTTGTCTGAATTTGCGACTTATGCTGGGCAGCATGAGGGCTTATACAAAGGTTTTCTGGCTCTGCACCAAAGTGCCGAGTTTGCGCACCTCACGCCGGCCCAACAGCGGGTCATTACCGAAACACTACGCGACTTTGAATTATCGGGCGTGGCCTTGCCTAGCGCGGATAAGCAACGTTATGCCGAGATTCAGGCACGCTTGGCGGAATTAGGCTCAACTTTCAGCAATAACTTACTCGATGCGACAGATGCTTGGCATCACTTGGTCACCGATGAAGGGCAATTGACGGGGCTACCGCAAAGTGCCGTGATGGCCGCCGCCGAGTTAGCGCAAGAGCACGAACAATCGGGGTGGCGGTTTACCCTTGATATTCCGAGTTACCTGCCGGTGATGACCTATGCCGATTCCGATGAGCTTCGTAAAACCATGTATCAAGCATACGTCACGCGGGCTTCGGAGCAAGGACCAAATGCGGGGCAGTTCGATAATAGCCAAATTATGGAGGAAACTTTAACCCTACGCCAGGAGTTGGCCCAGCTGCTTGGTTTCGCGAATTATGCGGAGTTGTCGCTCGCCACTAAAATGGCCGAGTCACCATTACAAGTGCAAGGGTTTTTGACCGATTTGGCCGAGAAATCTTTACCCCAGGCCCGTGCAGAATATCAACAGGTGCTGGATTTTGCGCGCACCGAGTTTAATCGTGATGAGCTAGAGGCGTGGGATATTGCTTATTACAGCGAAAAGTTGAAACAGCAAGCTTATGCCATTTCCGATGAGGAACTACGCCCCTATTTTCCTGAGCACAAAGTGGTAAAAGGCTTGTTTCAAGTCGTTGAAAAGCTGTTTGGTATCAGAATTCAAGCGAAGTCGGGGGTAGATGTTTGGCATCCCCATGCGAGCTACTACGAGGTTTACGATCAGCAGCAACAACTGCGGGCTGGGTTTTACTTTGACCTGTACGCTCGCCCTGGCAAGCGTGGCGGCGCTTGGATGGCGGAGTGTCAAGTGAGACGTCGCACCAGCGAGCCAGGTATGCAACTACCAGTTGCCTACTTAACCTGTAATCTAAACAAGCCGGTCGGCGACCAGCCGGCATTATTCACCCATGATGAAGTCGTGACCCTGTTCCATGAGTTCGGGCATGGCCTCCATCACATGTTGACGCAAATTGATGTGGCGGGCGTGTCTGGAATTAACGGTGTGGCATGGGACGCGGTGGAGCTACCAAGCCAGTTTCTTGAAAATTGGTGCTGGGAACCCGAAGCGCTGGCGCTGCTGAGTGGTCATTATGAAACGGGCGAGTCGCTGCCAGCGGAATTACTGGAGAAAATGTTAGCGGCACGTAACTTCCAAGCGGCAATGCAAATGGTTCGCCAGTTGGAGTTTAGTTTGTTCGACATGGCGATTCATGCGGACCCGACGGCAGCCGAACGGATTGCGGATATTCTGCAGCAGATCCGCAGCCAAGTTGCAGTGCGCATGCCACCAGCCTATAACCGCTTTCAACACAGCTTCGGGCATATTTTCGCCGGAGGTTATGCGGCGGGTTATTACAGTTACAAATGGGCAGAGGTGCTGTCTGCCGATGCGTTTGCGCGGTTCGAGGAAGAAGGTGTATTCAATCAGCAAACTGGGCAAGACTTCCTGCGTGCCATTTTAGAACGCGGCGGTAGCGCTGATGCGATGGATTTATTCCGTGAGTTTCGAGGGCGTGAACCGAGCATTGAGCCGTTGTTGCGGCACAGTGGTATAGCGGCTTAGTGACTGAGTGTGTGGCTCGCCAAAACTTAGGTGGAGGCGAGCACCACATTGACAATGATAATCAGCGCCGCCACAAAGCAGACAATAAACAGGACGCCAATTAAAATGTAAGGGAGCGGACGGTTCGCCGCAAAATCACGTTTGCGATTTGCTTCAGTCTGCACGCCAAGCATAGCTGCCAGCACGCTCCATATCATCTGCCACCAGTTGGGTGACGTTGACTCACCTGAGCGATTAGACATTATATCGAAGTATTATTGAAACGATTGGCAGACTCTGCTTTAGTCGCTTTACTGTCACTGAATAGCAGTTCGAGCAAATCAAAGAAGTGAAACTGAGTGGAACGGCTTTGGCCTGTTGCCCAACTGTGCCATGTCACTTGTTCTGATGGCGCATCACACGCCGAACCTTGCTTGGATTCAAGATTGTGCATGACCGCGTCACATTGTTGGGTAAGGTTCGCTTGGCTTGACTGCTGCGCAGGATTTACCAGCCACACTAAAAGTGCGGTGGTGACCATAATAAAGATTAATCCTAGACGCATGTCGAGCTCCTTAAAACGCTGATCGCTCGGTACTGAACAGAGCAACTACAAAACGCATTTATCCTAAATTACGTTAAGTAAATATCTGCTTAATTTATCAGCAGTCTGCTACAGATGCTAGTCTGGTTTTTATATTTTTTTACATTAAAAAAGCGATTGCTGATAAACTTACGAGCTATTAATGAAGCGATAATTGCAGCAACAATCAAGCGACAGAGGCCGCTATGCCCAACTTTCAAATTGCACCGTCAATTTTGTCCGCAGACTTTGCCAGACTTGGTGATGAAGTGAATGCGGTACTCGCGGCTGGTGCCGACGTTGTACACTTCGACGTGATGGATAATCATTATGTACCCAATCTCACCATTGGGCCGATGGTTTGTCAGGCTTTGCGAGACTTTGGTATTAGTGCCCCGATTGATGTGCATTTAATGGTAAAACCTGTCGATCATATGATCAGTGAGTTCGCGAAAGCCGGGGCTAGCATCATTACCTTCCACCCTGAAGCATCGGAACATATCGATCGGTCGTTGCAGCTGATCAAAGATGCCGGTTGTCAGGCCGGATTAGTGTTTAACCCGGCCACCCCGTTACATTACCTAGATCATGTGTGGGACAAACTTGACCAAATTTTGCTGATGTCGGTGAATCCTGGTTTTGGCGGGCAAGCGTTTATTCCCTCGACGCTCACCAAGTTGCGGCAAGTGCGCGAATTAATTACCGCCTCTGGGCGTGATATTCGACTAGAGGTTGATGGTGGTATTAAGGTTGATAACATCGCGGAAGTTGCCGCAGCTGGTGCTGATATGTTTGTCGCGGGTTCGGCTATTTTCAATGCGCCGGATTATCAGCAAGTGATTGCTGCGATGCGCGCCGAACTTGCTAAAGTTGCGTAACATTCAATATTTTTTAGACGTTATAACAGAAGAGCTGTGTTCATGAGTAAACCTATTGTATTAAGCGGCTGTCAGCCATCAGGACAACTCTCGATCGGGAATTATATTGGTGCCTTGCGCCAATGGGTGGCCATGCAAGAGACTCATGACTGTCGCTTCATGCTGGTTGACTTACATGCCCTAACGGTGCGGCAAGCGCCAGAAAAGTTACGCGAAGCCACCCTTGATGGTCTTGCTTTGTATTTGGCCTGTGGTTTAGACCCCGCCCGCAGTATTGTCTTTGTTCAGTCTCACGTGCCTGAGCATGCGCAGTTAGCTTGGGTGCTCAACTGTTACACGCAAATGGGTGAGTTAAATCGAATGACGCAGTTTAAAGATAAATCTGAGCGTCATGCGAGTAACATTAATGCCGGGTTGTATACGTATCCGGCGTTAATGGCTGCTGATATTTTGCTGTATCAAGCCAACGAAGTACCGGTGGGAAATGATCAGAAGCAACATTTGGAGTTGGCGCGTGATGTGGCGACGCGGTTCAACAATTTGTATGGCGAGGTGTTTGCTATACCAGAGCCTTACATTCCGCCAGTTGGCGCGCGCATCATGAGCCTGCAAGATCCGACCAAAAAAATGTCAAAATCGGACGAGAATGAAAACAACTTTATTGGCTTATTAGAAGATCCCAAACGTATCAGTAAGAAGTTAAAGCGGGCGGTGACCGACTCTGATGAGCAAGCGCGCATTTATTTTGACCCTGAAACTAAAGCTGGCGTTTCAAATTTATTATCAATTTTGGCAGCGGCGACCGGCCAATCCATAGAAAGTATCGTGCCTGCTTATGAAGGTAAAATGTATGGTCATTTGAAAACTGATACGGCGGATGCAGTGGTGGCGATGCTAGAGCCGGTTCAAGCTCGTTATCATGAGTTGCGCAATGACCGTGGCCATTTAGATAGTATTATGCGCCAAGGTGCCGACGCTGCAAGTGAGCAAGCGGCAGCAACCTTAAAGCGCGTGTATGACGTGATTGGTTTAATTGCTCGTCCATAGCAACATGTCACAAGTGTTCAGGTCGCCGCTCAGGCGACCTTGAACTGCCCGACTTCGCGCTGTAAATCAGCGGCCAGTTTGGCTAAATTGTCACTTGCATCACGTACTTGCGATGAACTCTCCGCAGATTGATCTGAAATCGTGCTAATCCGAGAGATGTTTTGGTTAATTTCTTCAGTGACCAAGCTCTGTTGCTCAGCAGCGCTCGCAATATGGTTGTTCATGTCGCTAATTGCCGCTACTGCATCGGTAATCGATTGTAACGATCCACCCGCGCGTTCGGCTTGCGAGACACTGTTTGCCGCCTCTTCTTTACCCACTTGCATGGCTTTCACTGCTTGCTGAGTGGCTTGTTGCAAGCGCTCTATCATATCCTGAATTTCCTGGGTTGACTGTTGGGTACGACTCGCTAAGGTTCGTACTTCGTCGGCAACCACTGAGAATCCTCGCCCTTGTTCACCCGCTCGAGCTGCCTCAATAGCCGCATTTAATGCCAACAAGTTGGTTTGTTCAGCAATGCCGCGGATCACATCAAGCACCGTCCCGATATTGTTACTATCATCGGCCACCTTGCTAATGGTTTCAGCTGAACGATTGACGTGCTCTGCTAACTGCTGAATGGCTTTCACCGTCGCTTGCACAACTTTTTGGCCCTCTACCGCGTGGTCATCTGCACCACGTGCTGAACTGGCTGCGTCACCTGCACTTTTGGCGATTTCGTCAACCGTCGTCGACATTTCATGAATGGCGGTGGCCACTTGGTCAACCGCGTGGTGTTGCTCACGAATACTTGAATTAGATTGTTCAGCAATATTCGATAATTGTTCCGAAGCGGCCGCCAACTGTGCGGTCATATTGGCCACTTCGCCCATAATGCGTTGTAGCTTCGCCACAAAAGTATTAAAGGCAGCGGCCACCTGACCGAGTTCATCACGGGTATTTAGCTCTACCCGCGCGGTTAAGTCACCCTCACCCTGCGACATGTCTTCAAACCGATCTAACATCAACTGTAAAGGGCGGGTAATGAGCCGAGGGAAAAATACAGCGAGCGCGGCACAAATAAGCAAACCGACAATCAAAGCACCAATCTGCATGGTGTTACTAGTGCTAATCACATTATCGATAAGCACAGATTGATCGGTTGCGAATTGCTCTTCACGCTGTTCGAGTTCATCTAAAATATTACGCATAGTATCGAATTGCTGTGCACTTTCATTCAAGCTTAAGCGCACAGCTGCAGCTTGGTCGCCGCTCTGATGCAAGCTCAACACGCGCATTGATACCTCTACCCAGGCCTGATATTCACGAGCGTAATCAGCCGTAAGCGTGCGGTTCTGTTCATTGGTGGTGAGCGCTAAAAACCTGCCAACGCGAGTTTTTGCTTGGCCAATGTTGTCGGCGTGTACGGTGGTTAGTGTTTGGGCTTGCGGACTGCCGGGCGCGGTGGCGAGAATACTGCGCTCGGCAACTTGGGCTTGGTGTAAGTCGCGATCGGCCTGGAGTAAAAAATTTAAACCAGGCAAATGTTCATTTGCTATTTTATCAACGTTGGCCGCAACGGTTCTAAAGTTAAGTGCCCCAATTGCCGCAATACCGGTGAGCACAATAGCCAACAGCACAATAGGCAGCAATAATTTAAACCGAAAACGTAAATTATAGAACCACGACATACGTACACTCCTTGAACTTAAATCTACAACTCATCATTTTCATGACACTTCTTTGACTATAGATGATAACGCTAAAGTTGCGTTGGAATTATATTCCGCTAACGACAACGGTTGACGTACCTGTGGTAGCATAGCGCTCTAACTATCTGTCCCTTTTAGCATCTAACTACGTAGTTATCGGTGAGCAAAGTCATAATCTTGAGCGAAACCGTTATCGATACCTCAATTGGGAGATTTTCAAGATGTTGTTGATGATCGATAATTACGATTCATTTACGCATAATGTTGCCCGCTACCTGCGGCTCAGTGGGATGTCATTAGAGGTTATTCGGCACGACCAGGCAAGCCCTGCTCAAGTTGCCGCGCGTGCGCCTGAAGGCATCGTTATATCGCCCGGGCCTGGACGCCCGAGTGATGCAGGTTATAGCATGCAAATAATAGAAAAGTTTGCGGGTAAGCTGCCGATATTAGGTGTGTGTTTGGGTTTGCAGGCTATTGGCGAAGTCTTTGGTGCAGAAGTGGTGCCGGCAGCTCGCATCATGCATGGCAAAACCTCAATGCTGTGGCACACCCAGCAACGATTGTTTGCGCAACTACCACAAGCGTTTCCGGTGGCGCGTTATCACTCGTTGGCGTTGCGAGGCGACACCTTACCTAGCGAATTGTTAGTTGATGCATGGACGGGTATTGATGAGCGCGAGCAACCGCAGTGGGATCTCGCGAAAGCGGAAATTATGGCTATTCGTCATAGTGACATGCCGCTATTCGGTGTGCAATATCATCCTGAAGCTATTCAAACCGCACATGGGCAAGCTGTCATCGATGCTTTCGTGGCGGAGTTAGGTCGGTTTTCAGCAAAGTAAATTAGGCGCTTTATTGCAGTAAATTCAAGGATTGGCATGTACGATTTTTTTGAATATTCGACAGATCAGTTAAGTAAAAACCCGGCTATCCGCGTAGAGCGCCGGTTTATTAACTATTTAATTAGTCTGTCGTTTGCGCGCGCTGAACTGGGTGAGGACGATAACGATAATAGCCAAGCGGCCAAGCAGCGTCGTCGTATGTTAGAAGTCGAGCGTTTGCGCCATCAAGAACGTGAGCGTAAACGGCAGTCACAACAGCGTTTTCAAGATAAAGTATCGTTTGGCTTGCATGAGGTGGTTTACGAACGCATTTTAACGGCGTTGGATAACCCTGAAGAAATGCGCGCTAAAATTATTCCGATGCCACAAAACTTACCGGAAATGATAGATACGGTGAACGCCCGCGCAGCATCGCTCACCACCATTGAGCAGTTGTCGGCAAAAATGCCTTGGTTACACGAGGGAATTTTGCGGGTAGTCAATAATCCACCGTTCAGTACCCGCCGTAAAGCATCAGAAATAAAAGTGGAAAGCTTTCGGCTGGCAATGGGATTCGTTGGTAGCCAAAACTTACGAACCTTAGTGCCTGCGTTTGCCTTACAACATTGGTTACCACATACCACTAAGCCGTTTGGGCAATTCCGCCGGAAAATTTGGGATCACTCACTAGCCACGGCGAATGCGGCTTATGCGATTGCCGAACAGCGTGGCTTGAAACAGCCTAGCATGGCGTACACCCTCGGTATTTTTCATGAGCTCGGCAAAATTGCGCTAATGAAGCTTTACCTGAAAATATTCGACGATGTGCAGCAGCAAGAAGTCATTGCGACTGTGAACGACTCGAATCCAGAGCGTCACAACGCGTTGCGAACGTTAAAACCGGATGAGCAATTTTTGCGTGATTTGATGCTGGAGCAAGATCGTCGGGTGACGCAAATGGTTGTCGCAAACTGGGATTTGAAGCGCGTCCCATTAAGCCCGCATTTACTGAGTTTTGTAGAAGCTAAAATGCCAGCGGAATATACCGATTACGCGTTGGTGTTAGCCCAGGCCAATGCTTATTCAGAATTTAGAACACTGAAAGAACTTGGGATGGTGGAAGCAGAAGAAGCGCAATCGTTATTTCAGCGTTACCAGTACGACAACAAGATGCTTGAATATTTACGCGAAGTACCCTTGCGCAGTTTACGAATTAACGTTCCTGAATGAGCTTGATTGACGGCCGCCTTAGCAGGCGGTTTGAAATACTCGGGTGTCGATGTAAAGTTGGTCAAGAATATTTAATACCTCTTGCTCGGAACTCGTAAAAGCCACGCCCACGCCAATATGATTGTCTTCCCGCCGATGGTTCATGACCGTGCCTAAGATGCGCTTCTCGTTGTCAGAGCCTGGGTTGATAGTAATCACGATTGGGATTTTGTTGACCCCTTTGACAACCTCATCGGCTTGGAACTTAATTTTGCATCCCGTCGGGGAAATGTCAGAAATTACCCCGTTTAATTTTTTATCAGCGACTTCTTGCGGTGCCATTTGCGCCAAAATGTGGGTCGATACCCGAGTAACGGCGCGTAAACTACGATTTTCTACGTAAGTGGGGTAATCGATAAATAGTAACCGACCAGGAAAGCTCAACACCGACCGGATGCTGGCACGGCAGGCAATACACTCGCCCGAATCGCCCTCAATCACAAACCGCATTACCACGCTGTTACCGTCGAATAAAACGTCGTAATAGTCGCGCGAGTCAGGCTGCTTAATAATTAAGAATCGGCCTTTTTCATAGCCGACTAAGCGGCTCCGAATTCGCACTGGCAGAGGCGCTGTAAATTGCAGCTCTACCACTGCTCCAGGCTTTAATTGTTTAATTTTGTCGTGGGCGCGGTTGAGCGCTTCTTGTGCTTCCTGCTCGGACTTGATGTCTGCCATGAGGGCTCCATATCAGGAACTCAATTGAATGATAATAAACAATAAAATATTACACATTTCATATATCAATGAGCATCAATATAAATCTTTACATTTCAGCTGACAAGTTGGTTGTGTAAAAAAACAGCAATAAAATATTTTTGCCTAAACATGCGCTTAGATAGTGGCGCATTGAATAACTATTCAGGCTTACCGCAAGTTCATCTACTCAGCTGTAATATAACTGACAAGGCGTCGCGAAGGCGCAGACAACGGCTTCAAATTTTGGCATAATAGAGCGCTAAATTTTGCCATAAATTTGTGGTCGACTCGCACTTTACCAGCGCTAATTTGCGAGTTAGCCGACCAAGATCCTGCCGTCTAGCGAAGGAGACGAACATGACAGAGCAAGCCGTAACACGAGCAATGTTTGATGATGTAATGGTGCCTAATTATAACCCGGCACAAGTGATCCCGGTGAAGGGGCAAGGTTCGCGGTTGTGGGATCAAGCGGGTAAAGAATATATCGATTTTGCTGGCGGTATTGCTGTGAATTGTCTTGGCCACTGCCATCCAGCCATGGTGAACGCGATTACTGAGCAAGCCAACAAATTGTGGCATCTGAGTAATGTATACACCAACGAGCCTGCTATTCGGTTAGCGAAAAAACTGGTCGATGCAACCTTTGCGGATCGCGTCTATTTTGCTAACTCAGGTGCCGAAGCAAACGAAGCTGCATTAAAGCTGGCAAGGCGTTGGGCGCTAGAGGTGCACGGTGAGCACAAGCAGCAGATTATTGCCTTTACCAAAGGCTTCCATGGTCGGACGTTTTTCACTGTAACTGTGGGTGGACAACCTGCCTATTCAGAAGGGTTTGGCCCGAAGCCAGGCGGTATTGAGCACGTTGCGTACAACGATCTCGACGCGCTCAAGCAATTAATGTCAGACAAGACCTGTGCGGTAATGATGGAACCATTGCAGGGTGAAGGTGGTGTTATTAGCCCTGATCCTGACTATGTGAAAGCGGTTCGTGAGCTATGTGACCAACATAACGCATTGCTGATTTTTGATGAAGTCCAAACCGGTTTTGGCCGTACCGGCAGCTTGTATGCCTATCAACAGTTGGGTGTGACGCCAGACATCTTAGCGTCGGCGAAGTCACTTGGTGGTGGTTTCCCGATTGGCGCCATGTTGACGACCAAAGAGATTGCAGCACATTTGAAGCCAGGTACGCACGGCAGTACTTATGGCGGTAACCCATTGGCTTGCGCAGTTGCCGAGGCGGTTTTTGATGTCGTGAACGATGATGCCGTGTTAGCTGGCGTGAAAAAGCGCGAAGCCATGTTTAAAGACACGCTTAATCGGATCAATCAACAGTACGATGTGTTCGCCGAAGTGCGTGGGCAGGGTATGTTGCTTGGTGCGGCATTAAACGAAAAATATGAAGGTCGTGCACGTGACTTCATGATGGCGGGCTTAGACGCTGGGGTAATGGTCTTGGTGGCAGGGATGAACGTTATTCGTTTCACGCCTTCACTGGTCATTCCGGAAGCGGATATTCTTGAAGGCTTGCAGCGATTTGAGCAAGCAGTCGCGAATATTGCCGGTTAACCTAACGTCAGTACCGCGTAAGCAAGGAGTAAGCGATGTTCGTGGTTCGTCCTATTCAGCCGAGTGACTATGAAGCGTTATATGCCTGCGCCGTAGAGTCAGGGCATGGTTTCACCTCATTACCTGTGGACGAAACCTTATTGCAGCGCCGGATTGCCCGCGCGCAGGAAGCATTTGCCCGCGAACAAGTGAGCGAACCCGGTGAAGAGGGTTACCTGTTTGTGATGGAAGACACTGCAACCGGCACTATTGCCGGTTGCAGTGGCATTGAAGCGGCGGTCGGACTATCCGAAGCCTTTTATCATTACCGTTTGGGCAAGCAGGTTCACCACTCCAAAGAGCTCGGCATATATAACGTGCAAGAAACCCTCACGCTGTGCCAAGACTACACCGGCGTGAGTGAGCTTTGTACCTTGTTCCTGCGGGAGCCCTATCGTAAGAATCAAAACGGACGGGTGTTATCGCGTTTTCGGTTATTGTTCATGGCCGAATTTAAGCATCGCTTCAGTGATTGGGTGATTGCAGAAATGCGCGGCGTGTCAGACGACAATGGTCAATCGCCGTTTTGGCAGTGGTTACAAGAACTATTTTTCTCCATGGATTTTACCGAAGCTGATTATTTAACCGGTATCGGTGAGAAAACCTTCGTAGCCGAATTAATGCCAAAGCTTCCCATTTATACCAAGTTGCTGCCCGTCGAGGCGCAGGCGGTGATTGGTAAAGTGCATGAGCAAACCCGACCCGCTTTGAAAATGTTAGAGAACGAAGGCTTCCGCTGCCGGGGCTATGTCGATATTTTCGATGCTGGGCCTACCGTGGAAGCGGAAGTTGTGAATTTGCGAAGTGTGCGACAGAGCAAGCGTGCCCGTGTCGTGATTGAAGAAGTAGATGATACCGCCGCACGATTTATTGTTTGCAATACCCAAGTGAAGCAATTCCGGGCGGCGCAAATGGCTGCTGAAGTTCGTGGTGAGCAGCTAGTGATAAATGCTGAAGCGGCAGCTGCGTTGCAAGTGAACGCCGACGATTGGGTGCGATTCGTACTGCTATAGCACCCCAACTCATGTACCCAAAAGTACCAGAGGAAAACAATGAGCGAACAAATTTTAATGATTAATGGCGAATGGCAGAAAGGTCAAGGTGAAACTTTTGACTCGGTTGATCCCGCCCGTAACCAAGTGGTGTGGTCAGGTCAGGCTGCAACTCCGGCCCAAGTTGATGAAGCGGTAATGGCTGCGCGCGCGGCGTTTGTGGCATGGGCAGATAAACCGTTACAAGAACGCTTAGCCATTTGTCAGCGCTTTGCTGAGTTGCTCGAGCAGAATAAAGAACACTTAGCCTTGGTTATTGCCAAAGAAACCGGTAAGCCAGTGTGGGAAACGCGCACGGAAGTGGCGGCCATGATGGGCAAAGTCGCGATTTCTGAACGTGCCTACAATGAACGCACGGGAACGGTCGAAAACCCGATGCCGGCAGGGAAAGCTTTTATTCGCCACAAGCCGCACGGCGTGGTAGCGGTATACGGCCCTTATAATTTCCCAGGGCACCTGCCCAATGGTCATATTGTCCCGGCGCTTATTGCGGGTAATACCGTGGTTTTCAAGCCTAGCGAAATGACCCCGATGGTGGCTCAGGAAACGGTCAAGCTGTGGCAGCAAGCGGGCTTGCCGAAGGGCGTGTTAAACCTCGTTCAAGGTTTAGTTGAAACCGGTAAAGCGTTGTCGGCTCACCCCCAAGTTGATGGTTTGTTCTTCACCGGTTCTTCAACCACAGGACACTTGTTACATAAGCAATTTGGTGGCCGTCCGGATAAGATTTTAGCGCTCGAAATGGGCGGTAATAATCCGCTTATTGTTGATGCTGTGGCAGATGTGGAAGCAGCGGTGCACGATATCGTGCAATCAGCATTTGTGACTTCTGGCCAGCGTTGTACTTGTGCGCGGCGCTTGTTCATTCCACGCACGGCCAACGGCGATGCGATTTTGGCGCGCTTGTTAACCGTGACTGCGGCTATTGAAGTTGGCGATTACGAAGCTGAACCGCAACCTTTTATGGGCGCGATGATTTCCGCAAAAGCGGCAGCAGGTATGGTGCAAGCGCAGCAGGAATTAGTGGCAGCTGGTGCTGAAGTGTTATTGGAAATGCGTCAGCTAGACCCCAGCAAAGGTTTCGTGACGCCAGGCATCTTGGATGTTACCCAAGTTACCGAAATGCCGGATATCGAGCACTTTGGTCCGTTATTGAAAGTGTATCGTTATGACGATTTCGATGCGGCCATTAACGAAGCAAATAACACGTCATTTGGTTTGTCTGCCGGCTTGTTGAGTGATGCCGAAAGCCAATATCGTTATTTCTTCAAACGCATTCGCGCGGGCATTGTGAATTGGAACAAACCAATCACCGGCGCCAGTAGCGCAGCACCGTTCGGTGGTATTGGCGCAAGTGGTAATCATCGTGCAAGTGCTTACTATGCCGCCGACTACTGCGCGTATCCAGTGGCTTCAGTAGAAGCTGAGCAAGTAAGCCTACCTGCGAGCTTGGCGCCTGGGTTGAAATTTTAAGCTCAGGTTTTGTGGCCGCGGCCGATACAAGAAGCGGAGCTCATGCTCCGCTTTTGTATGTTGGAACATTTTAACTCAGCAGCTTCCGTGCTAGATTGATGAGTATAAATCGGTAACGGCAAGCGTCGGATAATACAGGCTTATGATCGTAGAAAATGACGGCTACATTGACCTCGTTCAGTACCTCACTGAGCATTTAAATGTACTCGCGACACCAGCATCGGGCGCCAATCAAGCTCCTTACACGCTGCGCGAGTGTTTTGAAGAGCAATTAGCCTCGCAGATCATGTCTGTTTGTCAGCAAAACGATCTTGACCAAGAAACCCGCATGGTCATTGTTCGTGAAGCCGATGCTATTCTCTATGACTTTGAGGAAGTATTGGCGAGCGTACTTGATAACCGTCCAACGCCCGCCCAAGAACAGTTTGTCACCGAGTTTATTGGTTTGATCAAAAACTTGTTTGATGCCCAAATAAATCGGTCATAACCCCTTAAGTAATCACAACGCATAATTAGGAAATCATCATGCAAGCAACGGTGCAATGGGTTGAGAATCTCAATTTCTTAGCCACCTCAGGTAGTGGCCATCAGGTGAGTTTTGACGGCGATAAAGGTAAACATGCGCCAAGTCCAATGGAAATGGTGCTTATGGCCATGGCCAGCTGCTCGTCGGTTGATGTAGTGAGCATTTTGGAAAAAGCGCGTCAGCGCGTCACTGACGTCCGCTGCCACGTAAAAGGTGAACGTGCCGACGCCGTGCCAGCTGTGTTCACTGATATTCACCTTGAATTTGTGATCACGGGCTATGAAGTGGCCGCCAATCATGTAGAGCGGGCAGTGCAGTTGTCAGCAGAAAAATACTGCTCGGTAGCTAAAATGCTGGAAGCGAGCGTGAATATCAGCCATAGCTTTCGGATTGAGAGCGCATGAATTATCGTCATAGTTTTCATGCCGGTAACTTTGCAGATGTCTTCAAACATGCGTTGTGGCAGTTATGTCTAGCCTATTTTAATCAAAAAGATAAGCCGTACTTAGTGGTAGACACCCATGCCGGTATTGGAATGTACGACTTGCGCGGCGAACAGGCACAGAAAACGCAAGAATGGGAACTCGGCGTCGGCCGTTTACTTGCTGCGCAAGACGTGCCTGCAGCATTACAACCTTACTTGAATGAAATCCGTGCGTTGAATACGCGGGAAGAGGCCGGGATACGTTGGTATCCGGGCTCACCATGGCTCACACAACAGACGATTCGCGCGCAAGACCAAGCCGTATTTTGCGAATTACATCCGCTTGATGGCGAGCAATTAAAGCAAAATTTTTATGCCGATGAGCGCATTCAAGTCGAAACGCAAACAAATGGCTATCAAGCCTTGAAGGCAAAGTTACCGCCACGACAGAAACGTGGCGCGGTGCTTATCGATCCGCCATTTGAGCAAACCGACGAATTTGCGCAGGTTGTGAGCGCGTTGCAAGCGGGCTTAAAGCGCTTCGCAACAGGTACTTATGTGGTGTGGTATCCGATTAAAGATCCGCTCTCGATTGGTCAGTTTCACCAACAAGTGAAAGCGCTAAACCCGCCAAAAACATACGCGGTTGATTTACTCATCCGCGATCCAGAGGATGCCCAACGTCTGAATGGCTGTGGGATGCTATTTATTAATCCACCGTTTGGGGTATTGCAGCAGGTGCCAGAGATCATGCCGTGGTTGACGGCGTTGCTTGCACAAGCACCAGGCGCGAGCTGGCAAGCGCAATGGGTCGTGGCGGAGTAATCCGCCCGGCCTGGTGAAGCAACGCTGGGGGTTATTTGCTCAACCAATCAACTTGCGCTTTAGCGCTGCGTTGGCGGTCTTTTAGCTGGTCAATCAGTGGCGTTAAAATTAATTCCATCGCAAACACCATTTTTCCACCCGGGACGACCAAGGTGTTCATCCGCGACATAAATGAGCCGTCAATCATTTGCAAGTAATACGGGAAGTTGACGTCGCGCACTCCACGGAATCGAATCACCACAAAACTCTCATCCAATGACGGAATATCTTTAGCACTAAATGGGTTGGAGGTGTCGACGGTAGGGACGCGTTGGAAGTTAATATGGGTGCGCGAAAACTGCGGCACAATGTGGTGAATGTAGTCTTCCATACCCCGCACTATACCTTGCGTAACAGCTTCTCGTGAGTGCCCACGTTCCGAGGTGTCGCGGATTAATTTTTGAATCCATTCCAAGTTAACGATGGGCACCATGCCAATTAACAAGTCAACATACTTGGCGACATCATAATCTTCACCCGCTACACCGCCATGTAACCCTTCATAAAACAGGGCATCGGTTTTATCAGGGAGCGCTTCCCACGGGGTAAAAGTACCCGGCATTTGGTGATAGGGTACAGCATCATCGAAACTATGCAGATAACGTCTAAACTCACCGGTTCCGGCTTGGCTATATTCGCGGAACAGCGATTCTAGGCGCTCAAAATCGTTGGCTTCGGGGCCAAAATAGCTGATGTGTTTGCCTTGATCTTGTGCCTTTCGAATGGCTAATTCCATTTCTGGACGGGAGTAACGATGGAAGCTATCACCCTCGACAAAGGCTGCATTCATATCGAGCGTTCGAAAAATGTGCCGAATCGCTTGTCCGGTCGTTGTCGTGCCCGCGCCTGATGACCCGGTAACGGCAATAATTGGATGACGCGCCGACATAAATTCCCCTGTGAAAATGTTGAGCTGATGTTATACGGGGCGCGCCGATAAAGATCAAGCGCTACCCAGTTAATAGTGTGGTGGCGGTTCGTGGGCAGTGGCGCTGGCGCTACCAGCGTCAGCGGTTTGTTGTTCTTGGAACTTACGCCCCAGCAAATGCAGCTTTTGCTCCAAATTACCGAGCGCAAGGTTTTGTTTCGCCACCAGTTGATTCAAGGTGTCGATAGTGTCGTCTTGAAACGCCAATTGACTCTCGAGTTGCTCAATACGGGTGCTTAACTCGACCAAAAGTTCAACGCTGCTTTCGCTAGTTAAATGCTTACTCAAAACATATCTCTCATGAAAATATTGGGAGTGGCCACGACCACAATTCTGAAATACCAGCGGAGTTTTCAGTCCAAATGGTTTGTTGTTCGGGATCAACGCCAATGGCTAGTACTGTCGCTGCATTGGGGCGGCCGCTGCTGCCGACACTCACTTCAAAACGAGTTAACCGTTCGCCAGAGTCAACCGCCCAAATATCGACTGTCTGTGACGGTGTGCCGGTCAGCAAATAGCGGCCGTCGGCGCTGAACACTGAGGCACTGAAACTGCGCTTGCGGTCATTAAACTGCAAGCGGCTAATGCGGCTGCCCGTTTGCCCAGCATAAATCTCTGCGCGGTCGGCATTATCAGCGACAAATAGCCACTGCCCAGAAGGATGCATATTTACCTGCATAACACTTCGAGGAAGGGTCAATTGATGTACCAGCGCCGCTGTATCGGTATTCCACAGTACCGCTTGTTTGTCCAAACTACCGCTAAATACGTATTTACCATTAGGCGAAATCGCTAGGCTGGTAATGTAATCGGTATGGATCAACATTTCGAGCCGGCGACCATTAAATGGATTAAAAATGATAACTTTGCCAGTGTTTAAGCCAAGCGCTAAGACGGCGCCACCATTACTCACCGCAATACTCGTGATTTCAGTATAAGCTTGTAGCTCGGGGTCAAGTTCCGCTGGAATTTGCCAATAACCTACGGACTCGCCGTCAGTACTTCGCCACAGGGAAAAATTACGCGCACTTGCAGCCACAATAAACTGGCCGTCGGCACTAATATCTATCGCTCGAATGCTGAGTTGCTCGTCATTGCTATGTTGCAGCCGAAAGCGCGGATTGGCCTCGTTGCGATGCCACATGAGTAACTCTAAGCCGTCGGCAGATATGACGCTGAAACTGGCATCGTCACTAATGGCTGCAGCGTAGGTAAGTGCGGTGTCATAATTGCGTTGCCAAATTCGATCGGGTGCAGGTGAACAGGCGCTGAGGAAAACGCTGATAAAACTGCAGCAAATCGCGATAAAAAGCTGTCTTACGCGGCGATTGGGCATAGGCATAGGACCGATTTTCTGTAATAGTAGGGTCATAACTTTATTTCGTGTAGCGGCAACTCTAGGTTGTCAGTATGACACAGAATCAACATGGAGACTGAAATGAATAAATATGTGAAGCCACTTGCGTTGTCCGCGGTTGCATTGGCAGTTGCTGCTTGTACGCCTGCAGAAAAGTATCCGGTCAGCGAAACGCCGTTAACGGAAGTTTCACAGCAAGAGGCCTATGCATTAGGTGCTTCGGTTGGGCGGTTTGTCGACCGTCAACTTGATAATCAAGAAGAAGCTGAGATTATGCTCGAGCGGGAACTGGTTATCGCTGGTTTCGTGGATGCCTTAAAAGCAGAACCAAGCATGTCGGAAGCTGAGGCTGAAGAGTTGTTGAACGCACTTCGTGAGCGAGTGATCACGCAGCGCCAAGAAGTCATTGGTGGTAAAGCCAAGGCTGAAGGTGAAGCTTATTTGGCAGAAAACGCGAAGAAAGAAGGCGTGACTGTGACTGAGTCTGGGCTGCAATATGAAGTGGTTGAAGCCGCAGAAGGCCCTAAACCAGCAGCAACTGACATGGTAGAAGTTCACTATGAAGGCCGTTTGATTAACGGTGAAGTGTTCGATAGTTCTATTGAGCGTGGCGAACCTGCGGTATTCCCACTTAATCGTGTGATTTCGGGTTGGACTGAGGGCGTGCAATTAATGTCGGTCGGTTCTAAGTATCGGTTCACCATCCCAGCCGAGCTAGCGTACGGCGATCGCGAAGTAGGTGGCGGTCAAATTCCACCAAACTCAACCTTAATCTTCGAAGTTGAATTACTCAGCATCGTTGAACCAGAGCAGCCAGTTGAGCCAAGTGGCGACGAGTCTGAAGGTTAATCAGCTAAATACTAGTCATCATAAAAAACCGCCTTTAAGGCGGTTTTTTTATAGCGAACAGAGAGTATTGGCTTAAGAAACCGTGGTGAACAGGTTTTGCAGCAGTTGGTCTTCGTACTCCATTCGCAACTCAAGGGCTTCGCCGAGCTGCGACAGTTGTCGGTCAAACTTGCTGTAGTCAGTCTGATCGCACGCATCGCCGAATTGGTCATTGAAGTTGAGCGCTAAATCAGTGGAATCTGCAATTTTTGGATATACTTCGTCTGCCAACTTCAGCATGTGCTCAGTGTGCTCCGAATCTGCGCGCACAATATGGTCATAGACCTCAAAGTGGCCAGCGGACACGTAGTCCATCAGTAATTCACAAAAGTCGCGAATGGATTCTGCGCTGGGCAATTGCTGCTGGTCGGTGCTATATGGCGGTAATCCAGCAAGTTGAAAATAACGCACGAGTAGTTGTTGGCGCTCATGTAACCAACGGTCGACCGCTTCGTGTTCACCACCCCAACGCTGCTGGGCCTGCTCCGTTTGCTTTAACATGTTATGCTCCTTATTCAATCTCTCCCAATCTAAGGGTGAGGCGTAGTTCGGTCAACCGTTTTTACAGAGGTCGGTGATGATTAAGCCTGATTCGCAACCAGCACCCGATGAGCCCGCATGGTGGTTTGTCATTGCTAGTGGTGAGCTTCTCTATACAGCTCGAACGGATTCACAGCAACCGGCGCAACCGCCCCATGGCACGCTCACCGAGCTACCTTTTCCTGAACTGCGGGACTATCCAGTATTATTTATTGGCGAGCTCCGGGAACGGGCTTGCTACGTCATTATTGCTGATCATGCTGATCCGAACTTCGCAGCTGTGGGTGAGTTTGGTTCTGTTCGCGAACTAATTGTGCATGATGACGAAGCGCTATTTGCGGTAGCGGCACGCGCCAAACAAGTCGCTGACTTTGTCCTTACCCATCGTTATTGCGGCCGTTGCGGGGCGCGCATGGATGCGGTTGATTGGGAGCTTGCGATGCAATGTGGTCAATGCCAGCATCGTTGTTATCCGCGTATTGCGCCCTGTGTGATTGTTGCTATTCGTAAACAAAATCAGATTTTATTGGCACGCGGCAAGCGCCATCCAGAAGGCTTATTTTCGGTGCTCGCTGGCTTTGTAGAAAGTGGGGAAACCCTAGAGCAGGCGCTGCACCGCGAAGTGTACGAAGAAGCGGGCATCAGAGTGAAAAATTTACGCTATGTGGCCAGCCAACCGTGGCCGTTTCCGCACAGTTTAATGGTGGGATTTACGGCTGATTGGGCTAGCGGAGATATTCGATTGGACCCGTTTGAGCTTGAAGCCGGTGATTGGTTTAACTTGGACGAGCTACCTCGTACGCCACCCGCTGGCACTATCGCTCATCGATTAATCATGTCGTTGAAATCGAAAAAATAGCACCCGCCGGTTAAGCAAAATCGGTATACTACTGGCCATTAATTGGCGTGCTCTTGCAGGCGCCTTTATCAGCCGCAAGGCCATGCCCTGATTAGCAGAAGTGAATTACATGAGCGAACTAAAGAACGATTTATATTTACGCGCATTATTACAGCAGCCGGTGCCGCGCACCCCCATTTGGATGATGCGGCAAGCTGGACGCTATTTGCCGGAATATCGTGAGTTGCGCAAGCAAGCGGGTGACTTTATGGCGTTGTGTACGAATCCAGAGTTAGCCTGCGAGGTAACACTCCAACCGCTGCGACGCTTTAAATTAGATGCTGCCATTTTGTTTTCTGACATTCTCACTATTCCAGATGCGATGGGGCTCGGCCTGTATTTTGAGGCCGGTGAGGGGCCGCGGTTTCAGCGTCCAGTGCGTAGCGCAGCGGCGGTCAAACAATTAGCGGTGCCAGACCCAGAGCTAGAGCTTGGCTATGTAATGGATGCCGTGCGTACTATTCGCCGTGAATTGAAAGGTGAGGTGCCTTTAATAGGCTTTTCAGGCAGCCCGTGGACGCTGGCAACCTATATGGTAGAGGGCGGCAGTACCAAAAATTTCTCAGTGGTTAAAAAGATGGCATTTGCTGAGCCAGCAGTGATGCATGAGCTGCTAGATAAGCTCGCCCAATCGGTGACTTCGTACTTGAACGCGCAAATCGCTGCAGGTGCGCAGTCGGTGATGATTTTTGATACCTGGGGTGGGGTACTGAGTCCACGTGATTACCGCGAGTTTTCGCTGCGCTACATGGAGCAAATTGTCGAGGGCTTAACCCGCCATGCTGATGGTCGCCAAGTACCGGTTACCCTCTTTACTAAAAATGGTGGGCAGTGGTTGGCAGACATGGCAGCGGTTGGCGCCGACGCGTTAGGGGTCGATTGGACGACGGAGTTGGCGACGGCTAGGCAGCTGACCGAGGGCAAAGTTGCGCTACAGGGGAATATGGACCCGAGCATCTTATATGCGTCGGCAGATCGAATTGAGGCGGAAGTGCAAACTATTTTGGCTAGTTATGGTCAAGGTACAGGGCATGTCTTTAATTTAGGGCATGGCATACACCCTGAAGTTGATCCAGCGCACGTGACGGCATTTATTGACGCGGTACATCGTCATAGTCCGAGTTTTCACCGTGAGTCGTAACTTATACTGATAACTTTATCGCGACAAAGGTTGCACCGAGGTTACGTATAAATATTGGGGATTGACGCGCTTTGCGGTCAATCCCTTTTTATTAGCGGTAAGCGGGACAGACCGCTGTAATCGCTGCGTTACAATGGACTTCTACTTTAGTGGTACTAATCTTGGTTCATGTTGTTTGGGGATTCTATGGCTGCACGCTCATTTTTCACGCCTTTATCTGTCGCGATTGCCGCGTTAGCCGCGGTTGCCGGTTACATTTATTTTGTTGCAGATGACCCGAATTCTGAAAAAGAAGAAAAGCAGGACGTTATTCCAGTGCGGGTGCAAGTGGCAGAGCCATCTGAATTCCGCGATGTGATTGAAGCGTTAGGTACGGCACAGGCCAATGAGTCAGTGGTGATTACGGCTCAAAATCAAGAGTTGGTGGAAAGTATCTATTTTAATGATGGCGATACGGTTGAACAGGGCGACGTATTGGTGGAGTTGGACTCGCGCGAAGAGCGCGCACGAGTGCAAGAACTGAAGTTCCGTTTAGGTGAAGCACGACGTCAGTTTGGTCGGCTCCAGAACCTTGTTCGGCAGAATGTGGCGTCACGCCAACAGCTTGAAGAACAAGATGTGTTAGTAAAGGAAATTACCGCTGAACTAGAAGTGGCTGAAACCCAATTGGCCAAAATGACCGTGGTGGCGCCGTTTAGTGGGCGCTTAGGTATTCGTCAAGTGAGTTTAGGCGCGCTCGTAAGCCCCGGCGATGTGATCACGACGCTGGATGATGTGACCCCAATTAAAGTCGATTTTAGTGTGCCGGAACTGTACTTTGCGAGCTTACGTGAAGGCCAAACGGTCATGACCACCAGTGCGGCATACCCAGGTGAGCAGTTTGAGGGCACCATTCAAAGTATTGATTCGCGGGTTGACCCATTGACGCGCTCGATTATGGTACGGGCAGTATTAGCAAATGAAGATGGCCGGTTGCGGCCGGGTATGCTGTTGCGGGTGACGTTGCTGCGCAGTGTCGATACCACTATGGTGCTGCCAGAAAAGGCCATTATTCCAATTCAAGATCGGCAATATGTCTATGTGGTGAATGAAGATAATACCGTCAGCCAAACTGAAATTACTATCGGTCGTCGCAAACCAGGCGTGGTTGAAGTAACGAGTGGCCTTAAAGATGGCGATGTGGTGGTAGTAGAGGGCATTGTGCGGCTACGTGACGGCGTAACTGTTGCCATTCAGGAGGGCTAACCGATGTTTTTGTCTGATGTATCGGTAAAACGTCCGGTTTTTGCCACCGTTCTGAATATCTTGCTGATTGTGTTTGGGGTTGTGTGCTTTAGCATGCTGCCGCTGCGCGAATTTCCCGATATCGATCCGCCAGTGGTCTCCATTGATACTACCTATCGTGGCGCGTCGGCTGAAATTGTTGAAACTCAAATCACCCAGGTGATTGAAGACCGAATTAGCGGTATTGAAGGGATTAAAAATATTAATTCTAGCAGCCGTAATGGGCGCTCTGGAATTAGTATTGAATTTACCTTAGACCGTGATATTGACGCCGCCGCGAATGACGTCCGCGAGCGAGTATCGCGGGTACTCGACAACCTTCCTGAACAAGTTGAACCACCGGAAATCTCGAAAGCGGGCTCCGATGATACCACCGTCATGTGGTACAACTTGCGCTCTGAATCGATGAGCGTATTGGAGCTTACCGATTACGCCAACCGCTATATTGTTGACCGCTTATCAGTGGTTGATGGCGTTGCCCGGGTCAATATTGGTGGGGACAAGCGCTACGCCATGCGGATTTGGCTAGATCGTGATGCAATGGCAGCTCGCAACGTTACCGTGGCCGATATTGAAGCGCGGTTGCGCGCGGAAAATATTGAATTACCTGCCGGTGATGTTGAATCCCTCGATCGTGAGTTTTCGGTACGGGTAGCGCGCTCATACTTAACCATTGAAGATTTCGGCCGCTTAGTGGTCAATCGGGGCGATAACAATCAGCTGGTTCGGCTTGGTGAGGTGGCTCGCATTGAACTAGGTGCGGAGGACGACAAAACCGATTTCCGTGGCAACGGCATCAACATGGTCGGTCTTGGCATTTTGAAGCAGTCAAAAGCCAATACCTTAGACGTGGTCGAAAACACGCGGCGGGAAATTGAAGCCATTAAGCAAACCCTGCCAGAAACCATGTTCTTAGTGCCGAGCTACGACTCATCGGTGTTCATCAAAGGCTCAATAGACGAAGTTTATAATACGCTTGGCATCGCTATGGCATTAGTGGTGATTGTGATTTACCTGTTCCTTGGTAACATTCGCGCGACCCTCATTCCAGCGGCGACAGTGCCGGTCGCTATTATCGCGTCTTATATTGTGTTGTTTGCGATGGGCTTTTCGGTCAACTTGTTAACCCTGCTAGCCTTAGTTCTTGCGATTGGTTTGGTGGTCGACGATTCCATTGTTGTCCTAGAAAATATTTATCGCCGTATTGAAGAAGGTGAGCCACCGCTTCTGGCTGCTTATCGTGGCGCTCGCGAGGTAGGTTTCGCGGTCGTGGCAACCACTTTGGTGCTTATCGCGGTGTTTATTCCACTGGCCTTTCTGGACGGTAATATTGGCCTACTATTTACCGAGTTCGCCGTTGCGATGGCGGCCGCTGTGTTCTTCTCTAGTATCGCCGCACTAACCTTATCACCTATGTTGGCCTCAAAAATTCTGCAGCGCAAAGAGCGCAATAGTAAATTTGGGCTGTTGTTAGACCGCTTTTTTGCTTGGGTTGAAGCTGGCTACGCGCGAGTGCTAGAACGCACTCTTAGCACGCCGTGGATGGCGATTGTGCTCATTGCAATCTCCGGAGTCGTCTCTTACGGACTGATCAAATTTGTCCCCCAAGAGTTCACGCCGCCAGAGGACCGTGGCACATTTTACGTGCTGATTCGGGGTGCCGAGGGCGCGAGTTTTGAATCGAACTCACGCGACATGCGCGAAGTAGAGAATATTTTGTTGCCATATATCGATAAAGGCAAAATTGACCGGCTGATTATTCGTGCTCCGGGTTGGGGCAACTCGGCTGGGGTTGCGATTGTCGGCACTATTCCGTTTGAGCAGCGCGAATGGTCTAGCTTTGAACTTATGGATGAGATTAGTGAGCAGCTTAATAATGTGACCGGAGTGCGCGCCTACGCCTTTATGCGCAGCGGTATTGGTGGTGGTAATGGGCGGCCGGTGCAGTTTGTGTTGCAAGGCAATACTTTTGAGCAGTTAGCCGCTTATCGCGATATCGTTATTGAGGAAGCTAGTAAAAATCCTGGCTTAACCGACATCGATAGTGATTACAAAGAAACCTTACCGCAGTTACTTATTCGCATTAACCAAGAGCGTGCTGCGGATCTTGGTGTATCCGTTCGTGATATTGGCGCTACCTTAGAGACCATGTTGGGCGAGCGGCGAGTAACTACTTATCTGGATCGTGGTGAAGAGTATGACGTGATCCTAGAAGGGGATGGTTCCGACTACCGTAGTCCTAGCTCCATCGAAAACATCTACGTCAGGTCGGCACAAACGCAACGGTTGATCCCGCTATCTAACTTGGTGACCGTTGAAGAAACCGCTGCCTCGGGCCAATTAAACCGCTATAACCGCATGCGTAGCATCACCATTGAAGCGAATCTGGCCGAGGGATATACCTTGGGTGAAGCACTGACTTATCTGGAAAATATTGTAAGTGAGAAGCTACCTGATGATGTGTCGATTGACTATAAAGGTGAATCGCAGCTCTACAAAGACAGCGGTAGCTCAGTTATTTTCGTGTTTATGCTGGCGTTGTTGATTGCCTTTTTGGTGCTTGCGGCACAATTCGAAAGCTTCGTGCATCCGTTGGTGATCATGCTGATGGTGCCATTGGCCTTCTTGGGCGCTATTTTAGGTCTCTATTTCACCGGGCAAACGCTCAATATTTATAGCCAAATCGGTATCGTTATGTTGATTGGCTTGGCCGCAAAAAACGGTATTTTAATTGTTGAGTTTGCCAACCAATTACGGGATGCGGGTGTGGAGTTCTATACCGCAGTGGTGCGAGCATCCCAGCAGCGCTTACGACCGATTATCATGACCGCGTTTACCACACTAATGAGTGCTATTCCGCTCATTATAGGCAGTGGTCCAGGTGCGGAAAGTAGAATGGTGATTGGGGTTGTTATCTTTTGTGGGGTGGCCTTATCGGCATTCTTAACCATATTTATTATTCCAGCGTTGTACCTGATGCTGGCGCGCAATACCACGTCACCACAGTCGACGGCACAGGAACTCGCGCGGCAGGCGGCAGAAAACCCAGACAATAAAGCCCATGAGCCGCATTAGAACAGAGCTAAGATCAGGCCTTGTGTAACTCGTCAGTGCGGGTCATTAGACCCGCTAGCACGTTACGTGCGTGGGTGGGGTGGTTAGTAAAAATACCATCGACGCCGAGCGTCATGAGATCATCAATGTCTTGCGCTTCATCAACGGTATACACAAATATTTTTAACTGCCGCTGGTGGGCATCCTCGACCATTTCCTTGGTGACAAAGTCCACATCGACATGCACGGACCAAGCATTTAACTGCGTTGCAAAGGCACAATAATCTAGCGGACAAGCTGCCGTGAGCGCACCAATGCGCCGTTCAGGATGGTTTTGTTTTACGGCCCGTAACCAATGATGGTTAAAGCTGGAAATGAGGAATTGCTCTTGTTCGAACTGGTGGGCGCGCATGGCCTGTTCAAGGCATAAGCTTAACCCTCGCACTATGCCTGGGCCTTTCAGCTCAATATTCACCATGCAGCGGCCCCGAATATGCGCGAGCGCTTCAGCGAGTGTTGGCACGGCTTGCTGGCCAAACACTTTAAGTTTACGCACCTGCGCTAAGGTTAAATCTTGCAGTCGCCCGGGCGTTGCGGTGAGGCGTTCGAGATAACGATCATGAAAGACAATCCACTCATCTTCCAAGGCATACACATCAAGCTCAATCGCATCTGCGCCGGCATCAATCGCACGACTGAACGCCGCTAAGGTGTTTTCCGGAGCTTCGAAACTGGCGCCGCGATGCGCAATAATAAGCATAGTTACTGCTGTGCTTGGTTAAGGGTTCCCATCACACCACCCATTCGAGTGACCGCCTCTGGGCTGATGGCATTATCAAATTCCAGGACATCCTCTGGAAACAGCAGCACCACCGTTGAGCCAAGTTTAAAATGTCCCATTTCTTCGCCTTTTTGCAACCGAATTGCCTGCGAACCCGAAGCTAGGTAGTTCCACTGATGGACGCGTGGACCACCCGGCGGAGTAACCGTGCCTGACCATACTGTGCCAATACTGGCGACAATGGTGGCGCCTACTAGCACCATAGCGAACTTACCAAATTCACCATCAAAAATAGCCACCACCCGCTCGTTACGCGCAAATAAGTTCGGTACATGTTGCGCAGTCAGCGGGTTTACTGAGAACAAATCACCAGGCACATAGATCATTTTGCGCAATACCCCGTCACAGGGCATGTGAATCCGGTGATAGTCCTTTGGCGCCAAGTAAATGGTTGCAAAGCTACCTTCTTTAAAAGCGGCAGCATCGCGTTCGTCACCACCGACTAACGCGGTTAAACCGTAGCTATGACCTTTCGCCTGAAAAATCTGGCCCTCTACGATGTCACCAAACTGGCTAATAGCACCATCTACGGGAAGCGCAAACTGCTGAGGTTCCGCGGCAAGTAACGGGCGCAACTCAGGCTTTAAATAACGCGTAAAAAAATCGTTGAAAGTGCGATAGTCGCGCGGATTTTCACGCACCGCTTCGCTCATATCAATACCGTAATGGCGAATAAACCACTTCATGAATGCTTGTGTAAAAATGCCAGCTTCGGCTGCCGCAAACTTGCCCATTAAGCGGGTGATCAGGCGTTTTGGCAGAGCGTATTGCAACGCAATTTTTAATTTATCAGTGGTCACGACATGTTATCTCTTGTTAAGTGCGTTTAGCGCCGGCTTTACTAGTGACACGCGTTGGCGCTTGGGATTGCATCGAGGCAATAATTTTGTGGAAATTGTACAACCGAGTGGCTGCAAGTTCACCAGAAATTACCGCTTCTTGAAGCGCGCAACCTGGGTCATCGTGGTGTTTACAGTCACGGAACTTACATTGTCCCAACCAAGGTCGAAAATCTCGATAGCACCAGGCTACTCGTTCCGGGGCTAGATGCCAAAGTGCAAATTCGCGGATGCCTGGCGAGTCAATGAGGGCGCCGGTTAGCTCAGCTTGTTCACTTGCTTGGGCTAAGTCAAACCAAGTAGCGACCGTGGTGGTATGTTGACCCAGCCCAGAGTTGTCCGAAACCGCGCCAGTAAGCAGTTCTAAGCGTGGGAAGAGGGCATTGACTAGCGATGACTTACCGACTCCAGATTGCCCCACGAAGATGGAGGTATGGTCGACTAGGGCTGCTTTAATGCTTTCCATACCAAGCTCGGCGTGCGCACTAACTTGTAACACCTCATAGCCGATGTTTTCGTACATCTGTAAATCAGTGTTTATTTGCTGTTGTTCGCTGGCATCGAGGGTATTCAGAAGTTCGGCTTTGTTGAGGACAATGACCGGCTCAATCTCAATATCTTCACAGGCCACTAAGTAGCGATCAATAATTTGACTGGAAAATGCCGGTACCACGCTCGAGACAATAAAAATCCGGTCGATATTGGCGGCAACCGGTTTCAGGCCATCATAATAATCTGGGCGACTGAGCAGTGAGGTGCGGTCGACGACGGCCTCAATCACACCGTGAAAATCTGTGTGCTGTTCGCTCATTGAGGTTTGTAATGCGCGGCGCCAGACTACGTGGTCGCCACAGACCAAGCTTTCGACACCGCGCCGGATGTGGCAGCGTAAACGTTCTTGTTGAGCGGTCTGAATATCCGCGTGTTGGCCGTAGCGGCTGGTAACAATCGCAGTTTCCGCGGGCCCGTATTCAACCGAGTCTGGTTGACTAGAACCCTCTTGAAAGGCCGTAACGCGACGTTTTTGGTTCGCCTGCATGCGGCGCTTTTGGCCATCGCTTAGCTTAGTTTTACCGGCTTGTCGGTTCGCTTTCCGTTGTTTTGCCACGGTGCTTGTGTCATCCTCAGCGCATGTTTAGTCGCTCCCGAATGATACAACACATTAGGGCGTGAAGTATAAGAAACGAGGTAGTAAATGGTGAATAGCAAGCTTCGCGATGATTATTTGGTGTGGATCGACTTAGAAATGACGGGGTTAGATCCAGAGCAACATCACATTATTGAAATTGCCACCATTATTACCGACAGCGACCTACAAATCATTGCTGAAGGGCCGGTATTAGCGGTGCATCAACCACAGTCCTTGTTGGATCGTATGGATGATTGGAACGTCAATACTCATACCGGTTCAGGGCTGGTGGAACGGGTCCGATGTAGCACCACGGATGAAGATGCAGCGGTACAGGCTACGCTCGATTTTCTGTCTCAGTATGTGACCCCAGGTAGTTCGCCGTTGTGTGGTAACAGCATTGGCCAAGACCGCCGGTTTCTGGTGAAGCACATGCCCGCACTGGAAGCATTTTTTCATTACCGTAATTTAGACGTGTCGACGGTGAAAGAGTTAGCTAAGCGTTGGGCTCCAGCGGTGGCTGCCGGCGTCCGCAAACAAGGCAGCCATACCGCGTTGGCGGATATCCGCGAGTCGATTGCCGAGCTAGCCTATTACCGTGAGCACTTTTTCAACATTCAACCGAGCTAGCGCCAGAAAACGGTTGCAAAGCCAGTTAAATCCAGTAAAATTCGCCTCCGTTGTGATGCGGGAATAGCTCAGTGGTAGAGCACAACCTTGCCAAGGTTGGGGTCGCGAG
>CAMPHF010000001.1 GCA_946885915.1 uncultured Idiomarina sp. | reverse complement strand
TACTGCTGAGGGTCTCGGATTGGTTGCGGGAGCAGGATTTGAACCTACGACCTTCAGAATTTATAAGAGTTGAGCCCGATGCGGGCGCTTGATGCTGGTACTGCTGAGGGTCTCGGATTGGTTGCGGGAGCAGGATTTGAACCTACGACCTTCGGGTTATGAGCCCGACGAGCTACCAGACTGCTCCATCCCGCGTCCGAGTGAGGCGAATACTAAAGACTTGGCTGGTGAACTGCAAGCGTTATTTTGTTCAACCGCTGTTTATTCGAACAATCAGGTGTTGATTGCTCATAAATCCAACGACCCATGGCGAATTAAGGCCGAAACGGCGCATACAGCAGCGCCTGCCTTCGCTATAATACGCACCGAATGATATTAACTGGAATGCTATTGTGACCACAGCGACTTACTTCGCCACCTGCGCCAAGGGCCTTGAACCCTTGTTGTTTGACGAGCTACAACAACTGAACTTGCCGGGCGTAAAACAGACCCAGGCAGGCTGCTATTTTGAGGGCGAAATAGCAGACGCATATCGAGCCTGCTTATGGAGCCGAATTGCGAGCCGCATTTTACTCAAACTTGGGCAGGCACCAGCACAACAAGCGCAAGATATTCCGGCTGCAGTTGCGCAGACCGAGTGGGAACAACATTTCACGCCGGGCCATACGTTCAGCGTTGACTTTAACGGTAGTCATGAAGAAATTAGGCACACCCAATTTGGTGCCCAGCTGGTCAAAGATGGCATAGTGGATCGTTTTCGCGCGATTGGCGCAGAGCGGCCATCAGTTGATCGTCAGCAACCTCAATTACGGATTGCTGCGCATTTACACAAACATCAGCTTAGCTGGTACATAGATTTATCCGGCGAAAGTTTACACCGGCGTGGTTATCGCCAAGCGCAGGGCAGTGCGCCGCTGCGTGAAAACCTTGCGGCGGCGGTCGCGATTCGAGCGGGCGTGACTAAATCGGACGTTAGTACCAATCCTGGTGTAGTTGTTGACCCATTTTGTGGCTCAGGCACCTTATTAATTGAAGCGGCCATGATCATGCTTGATCGTGCACCTGGACTCTATCGTTCCCACTGGGGCTTCAGTGATTGGCTGCAGCACCAAGAAGCTCAGTGGCAAACGCTAATTACCGAAGCTGAGCAACGATTTGCAGCGGCTGCACAACAAAGCATTCAGTTATTTGGCTATGATACTGACACTAAACTCGTGAGTATTGCCCAAGCGAACGTGGAAAGAGCAAAACTCGAAGACTTTATTGCCATCAGCGTTGGTGACGCCACTAACATTTCAGCGCCTGCACCTGCCGGTTTATTACTCGCCAACCCGCCTTATGGTGAACGCCTCGGTGAAGAACTAGAAACGTTGTTGCTCTACCGTCGGTTAGGTCAAAATTTACGCCAGCAGTTTAGTCATTATCAAGTGGCGCTCCTAGCCGGGGATGAAACCTTGTTAAAGCGCTTAAAACTGCGTAGCCATCGTCGATATAAGCTCTATAACGGTCAATTAGACGTTATTTTGGCCCTTTACGACATGACTAAAGAGCAAACTGAGTTTACCGAAAGTAAATCTGACGACATAGCCAACAGGCTCAAGAAGAATTACAAGAAACTTGAGAAGTGGGCGGCGCAAGAAGGGTTAACGGCTTGGCGTTTATATGACGCTGACTTGCCAGAATACAACGCTGCGGTTGATGTTTATGGCGATTTTCTTATGATTCAAGAGTACGCCGCACCGAAACAAATTCCTGAAGATGTCGCCCGTGACCGGTTGTGGCATTTACTCGACACTGCCCATCAGGTGTTGCCGTTTAGTGCCCAAAATATGACCTTAAAAGTGCGTCAACGGCAGACCGGTAAACAGCAGTATCAAAAGCAAAAGCCGCTGGGTTGGACTACCCAAGTACACGAATATGGCGCGCTATTTGAAGTGAACTTGACCGATTACTTGGATGCGGGCTTGTTTCTTGACCATCGTTTAGTACGCCGGGAAATTGGTGCGTTGAGCCAAGCCAAGCATGTGTTGAACCTGTTTGCGTATACGTGCACAGCCTCTGTGCACGCAGCGCTTGGCGGCGCTGCATCGGTAACGTCTGTAGACATGTCGCGCACCTATTTGGATTGGGGCATTCGTAACTTCGAACTAAACGGATTGCGACAACGCCAATATCAATTTGTGCAAGCTGACTGCTTACAGTGGTTGCGGCAGCAGCCACCCCAGCAACGCTTTGATTTGATCTTCATTGATCCGCCGACGTTCTCGAATTCTAAGCGAATGGAAGATAGTTTTGATGTGCAGCGTGATCATGTGAACTTATTGAAACTAGCCTGCCGTTTGTTGAAGGATGACGGGGTTATTATTTTCTCGAATAATAAACGTAAATTTAAGTTAGATGATGCAGGTATAGCCGAGTTCGGTATGCAAGCAGAGGATATCACGCAGCGCACGCTGCCGGTTGATTTTGGACGTAACGCGCGGATTCACCAAGTATATAAATTGCGCTTTTCGGACGCCGTGTAATGCCTGTTTTTTATTTGCTGAGCGCTCCTAATTGTCACTTATGCACCCAAGCTTTGCTGCAAATACAGCAACAGTCGGTCATTCAAATACAGTTAAATACCGTGGATATCACAGCAGATAAAGCACTTTTCGACGAATATCAGCATTTAATTCCAGTGTTGGTGCGGGCCAGTGATGATGCCGAACTACGCTGGCCGTTTAACGACCAATTAATGGCGTTTATTGGCGACCAGGATGAAGAAGACTAAATTTATATGAGTGTTTTACGATTAACAGACGGACAGCTTGCGTTTGGTGAGCAAATTATTCTCGACCATGCCGAATTGCTCATCGAAGCTGGCGAGAAAGTATGTTTGGTAGGGCGCAACGGCACCGGAAAATCAACGCTCCTAAAAGCCATAGACGCTGAAATTCAACTTGATGGTGGCCAACTACAACGCATCGGCAATGCCGTTGTCACCCGCTTGCCGCAAGATCCGCCGGCTAACAGCTCGGCAACGGTTTACGATTTTGTTGCCGCTGGGCTGAGCGATATTGGCGCGACCTTACAAGCGTTCCATCAGTGTGCGAATAAACTTGCGCAGCACGGCGATGATGCGCAATTGCTGAGCCAGTTCGAACGCCTACAAAGCCAACTCGATGCGCAAGATGGGTGGCGGTTTAATGCGCGAATCGAAGCTATATTAACGCGCTTAGAGTTAGCGCCAGATGAGACGCTTGCCAACCTATCAGGCGGCTGGTTACGCCGGGTTGCGCTGGCCAAAGCCTTGGTGGTTGAACCTGATCTACTGCTGCTTGATGAGCCCACCAACCACCTCGACATTGAGATGGTGAAATGGTTAGAGCAAACCGTGAAAGAATTCCGCGGGGCAGTGCTGTTTATTAGCCACGACCGAACCTTTATTCGAAATGTAGCATCTCGGATTATCGACTTAGATCGCGGCATATTGACGTCATTCCCGGGAGACTACGACAAGTATCTCGAGAAGAAACAAGAGTTGCTTGATATAGAAGTGAATCAGCAAGCCGAATTTGATAAAAAGCTTGCGCAAGAAGAAACTTGGATTCGGCAAGGCATTAAAGCACGGCGCACCCGCAACGAAGGTCGAGTGCGGGCATTGCAAGCGCTGCGGCGCGAGCGTCAGGCGCGGCGCGAGCAGCAAGGCTCGGTGAAACTGTCAGTGAATGAAGCGGCACGCTCTGGAAAATTAGTGTTTGAGGGCCAACAACTGCAGTTAAGCTTTGCTGACAAGCCAATATTGACGGATTTTAATTTCACCATGCAACGCGGCGATAAAGTTGCGCTCGTTGGCCCCAATGGTTGTGGTAAAAGTACGCTCATTCGCATTTTACTTGGCCAACAAGCTGTTAATGCCGGGCAGATTAAATTAGGTACCAATCTTGAGGTGGCATATTTTGATCAGCATCGCGCGGCGTTGGATGTTAACGCGACAGTTGCAGACAATGTGGGTGAGGGTAAGCAAGACGTTACTTATCAGGGCAAAAGCAAACATATATTAAGTTATTTACAAGACTTCCTATTTACCCCCAAGCAAGCAAGAACGCCGGTGCGCGCCTTATCCGGTGGTGAACGTAACCGTGCATTACTTGCCAAAATCTTTCTGAAACCAAGTAATTTCTTGATTTTAGATGAGCCTACCAACGATCTAGACATCGATACTTTAGAGCTGCTTGAGCAACTGATTGCCGATTACCAAGGATCTGTGGTGATGGTTAGCCATGACCGCGAATTTATTAATAATACCGCAAGCTCCATCTTATTGTTTGAGGGGAATGGTCTTGTGACTGAAATTTTCGGCGGATTTACCGAGGTTCAACATTATCTGCAAGCGCAGCTAAACGGCGTAGATTCGGCGCCAAAGGGAACTAACGCTAACGTCGTACAGTCACAGCAAACGCCGAGCAAAACTACGACCGCGAATAGCAGCGGTGGGCAGCGCAATCAGAAAAAGTTATCATACAAATTACAACGGGAATTAGACGGGTTACCGGCACAAATTGAAGCCCTTGAAGTTGAACAACAAAGGTTAAATGAGCAAGCTGCCGCACCTGACTTTTATCAACAAGCCATCACAGTGACACAACCTGTGTTGGAACGGCTCAGCGCTATTGAAGAAGAGCTATTACAAGCATTAGAGCGTTGGGAAGCATTAGAACAACTTCAACAAGAGAGTAGTAACTAAGTGATGAAACAATTTGCAAAAGCTTCCGTGGCAGCGACTGTTGTCGCAGCTATCGCTGGCGTCGTGCATGCGGATACTTATACTTTTATCGACATTGGCACGCCCGATACTTTACGTAACCTTACGCCGGTTGCTCTTAATGAAAGTGGTGAGGTATTGGCACAAGGGCGCTTTCCCTTAGATATCGAGATCAATCTTGAATTAATCACCAATCAGCAAAAAGCCAATGCCGGTATCCGAATCCCAGCTGAAGGTGAAGATCCAATCACCGAGCTAACCGCAAGCCAATATGATCGGTTGTTGCCACAGTTAGAAGATACTCGCAATGGTGAGCTACGTTCACAACGCGTTGGTTTTAACCGCGCGGTAAGCTACGACGGAACCTTAGCAACTGATAAATATTTCCTGTCGACAGCTGAGCAACTTGCTAACAGTTCAGATAGTTTCGTGACTGGCTTGAACGAGGCCGGTATGCGGGTTGGCTACGGCAGTGCACCCTACGAGGGCTATGAATTTACCCGAACGGTCACGGAAAACGATGAAGAGGTAGAAATTATCGAAACTTTTCATCGACGAGCATTTACGACTCGCGGTGTGTGGCAGTGGGGTAGTGAGCAAACGGTCATTGAACCGCCGTTTACCGAAGAATTTGGCGGAGAATCAGCGTTATTCGACATTAATGACAATAATGTAGCGGTGGGTTATGCCAGTGTTGGCTTAAGCCCGTTTGCGGTTGCCGAAATAGCCGATTGTAAGGAAGCCGCAACTGCGGAAGATGCATTTCAACCCGCTAACGCCTGTATTTGGGGGACTTGGCTAAACACCTATAATCGCAGTATTAATTACTTGCGAACAAGTTTCTTTGATCGCTCTGAAATCATCTCAAACAGCTCTATTTATGATAATCGTGCCTACCTTTGGCAACTAGATAGTAACGGTAACGTGTTAAGCGCGACCGAGTTTGGCACGCTGTTACCTCGTGATGCTGAGGATGAGCAAGACTTCTCAAGTTACGCCTATGCGGTTAATAATCAGGACATCGCAGTTGGCCAGAGCTGGACTTATCGTAACGGCGAGTTCGGTGACCGATCGCGAATTAAAATGCCAGCCATTTTTATCGACGGTGAGGCGCTTCCAGTCACCACTGATGAGCAATACGTTTGGGGCGCCGCACTTGATATTAACGATAATAATCAAGTGATTGGCTATGTGAAAAAGTCGATCAACAACTACTTACGTGACGTTGCATTTATTTACGATCTGAACGCTGAAAACCCAGAACTCGTCGAATTACCACGCTTGTTTGATAGCTCAAGTACCGTTGTGAACGCCATCAACAATAATGGTGTTGTAGTTGGTACCGCAGAATCAGAGGCGAGTATTAACGAAAATCGCCGCCGGATTGGCTTCTACATGGATCTGAATGCTGAAGCACCGCGCTTGATTGACTTAAACGACGCTATTGCTTGTACTAGCGACTATTTCATTGTCTCGGCCGAAGATATTAATGACCAAGGCGATATTGTTGCGACCGCAGTCGTTGAAGAAACTTACACACGGGATGACGGAGAAGAAGACGTTCGGTTAGTCTCACGTACTCTGGTGATGAATCCAACCGCTGGTGAAGTCAACAACTGCTCCGCGACTCGTGAATTGACGGAACGTCAAGGCGCCGCTTCTGGTCTTGGAATGGGTTTGGGTATCTTATTGATTGGCGTGCTTATTACAACTCGACGTCGAATCATGAAAGGTGCTAACAACTTAATCTAAAAAGTATTATTCTGCAAAAACCGTGCGCTATCATAAGGTTATTACCAAATGATGACAGTGCACGGTTTTTTTATATTGAACTCCCTCAGATCCTTGCTATCTATTAATAAGCACCGCGAAAAAATTTGGTGCTTGGGGTGACGTCTTTACCCCGCTTAGAACTCATTTTGATGTTATAGCAGGACGAGGAAGCAAAGATGAAGAGACAAAAACGCGACCGCCTCGAACGCGCTCATGCGCAAGGCTTTAAAGCCGGTGTTTCAGGCCGCTCCAAAGAAGTATGCCCATATCAGACACAAGATATTCGTTCGCACTGGCTGGGAGGCTGGCGAGATGCGATGGAAGCAAGGGCAGATGGGCTTTATCGCTAATTGTCCGTCCCGAATAATGACTCAGCATTATTACCTTTATCGTTAACAAAAAAGCCCGCTTCATCTCCAAAGCGGGCTTTTCATTTAAGCGAGTTTAAGGCTTCATTAGAACGAACTGGTATCCGTAAACAACCCGACTTTTAAATCTTTCGCGGTATAGATAGTTTTGCCATCTACTTCAACACGACCATCACCAATACTGACATAGAGTTTGCGCTTCAGAACGCGTTTAATATCAATAAAGTAACTCACTTTCTTGGCCGTTGGTAAAATTTGACCGGTAAATTTCACTTCACCAACACCTAGCGCGCGCCCGCGCCCTGGACAGCCAATGTGGCCAAGGAAAAAGCCCGTGAGCTGCCACATGGCATCGAGGCCTAAGCAACCTGGCATCACCGGATCGCCAATGAAGTGGCATCCAAAGAACCATAAATCCGGGTTGATATCGAGTTCAGCGTGAATGAAACCTTTGTCGAACTCACCGCCGTCTTCAGTAATGGTGACAATGCGATCCATCATCAACATGTTCGGGGCGGGCAACTGGCTGTTGCCCGGGCCAAACATTTCGCCGCGACTACAAGCCAGCAAGTCTTCCTTGCTATAACTAGTTTTAGACATAACTGTTTTAACTACCATTTAGAAAAGTTGCGCGTAGCTTAGCGCACAGTTGTACGCTAAACAAATCCGACTAGTCAAACCAGCGTTGCCACAACGATCTTGGCTTCTCACCATGGTGGATACGATTTAAACGCTCTCGAATGGCTTGATATAGTTGCTCGGCGGGCGCACCACAAAGCAACTCAATAGCCTGTTCAACATGACTCACCGCAAAAATATGAAACTGCTCGGCTGCCACGGCACTCACCACGGCTTGGGATAAATTGAGCTGAGTTAAGTTCGCAGTCGGTAAAATAACGCCTTGCTGGCCCGTCAGCCCTCTGGCTTTGCAAATCGCAAAGTAACCTTCAATTTTCTCATTGACGGCACCAATTGCTTGCACTCGACCAAACTGATCGACCGCACCCGTACAGGCGAAACCTTGTTGCAAGGGCGCCTCTGCGAATGCCGATAATAAACATGACAACTCAGCCATTGACGCGCTGTCACCATCCACTTCGTGGTAAGACTGTTCAAAGACCACAGTCGCTGACAGCGACATAGGTTCATCACGTGCGAATAAATTGGCAATAAACGCCGTGAGGATCATAATACCCTTGGTGTGAATATTACCGCTCAATTCAGATTTACGTTCGATATCGATAATATCGCCATCACCATAATGCACCGTCGCCGTGATGCGAGAAGGTTCACCAAACTCAGTACCACCGGCGCTGATAACCGTAAGGCCATTAACTTGTCCGACGGCGACGCCATCCGTTGCAATATATACCTGCTCTTCAAGAATCGCGCGATGACTCAGTTCAGCAATGTATTGGTGCCGCTCATCAGCCTGACGTTGCGCTTCATCTAGATCGGCCGCTGTTAATTCCGCGCGACCGGCCAGGCTCGCGAGGCAATCGGCTTCACGTAACAATTGCATCAGCGCAATCGTATCCAGCGTTAGCTCGTGTTGATAATCAGTTTGCTTCGCACAAAACCTGAGCAAAGTAGGGTACGCATCTGTCGCTAATGGTTTCACGTTCGCTTGCGCGTGCACATAGGCAAGATAATGGAAATAATCAGCCATGGGCGCTTGAGTTATTGAATAATGGCCAACTAAATCAGCTAAAAACGGAAATAGGTTGTCGAAATCAGCGTCTATTTCACGCAGTTGTGCAAAGATCTCCCGTTCACCACATAAAATAACTTTCACTCGAATGGGAATAGGTTCTGGCTCATAAAAGGCTGCAATATTTGCATCGCCTGGCTGCGGCCAATCAAATTGACTGGTTTTTAAAATATGCTTTAAGCGTCGCCACAAACCGTCGGCGCGCAGTAACTCGGCCGCGTCAATCACTAACAAGCCACCATTGGCACGGAGCAGGGCACCGGATTCAATCAAATGCAGGTCAGAGCTAATAGTACCTTGTACCGATTGTAATCGAATGCTACCAAATAACGATGCTTCAGTGACGCGCTCACAACGGTAATAAAGCGGCGTTTGGTCATGTGATACCACAATATTTGCAAGCTCATCGCCCGGAAACTCGTCAAAAGTAAGCTTACGGACTTTGTTCACATAGTTCGCTAAACGTTGACTGGTAGTACTACCCGCGAAGGTTTCGATAATCTTCCTTGCTAACTCATCTCGTTGCGCAGATTCAGCACCAAGTAAGTCCGCTAACGCAGCAACAAATGGTTCGGCCATACCGGCTTCAATATCGATACAAATAGGGCGGTCACCATCTGCAGGATTCGCCACATAAAGCCAATCACGATAATCACACCGCGGCGAGTCGCTGGTAATAGCCGCTTCAAGTACATCGTGAGTTCGAATTCCATCGACCGTCGATAAATAACAATGAGCATAGCGTCCAGTTACCCGAAGCGCTTGCTGTAAACTCTTTACTGCTCGCTGTTGACCGATAAGAGCTGACGGCACAACGCTGTCAGGTCGGTGTGAAGCTAACAATGCGGTATCAGGGCCGAGCGCCTGTGCAGATACTTTGATGGGCTGATTAGTATTCTTAGTTTCGGTCATAGCTGCTATGTGGCTTCTTATTGTGAATATACCGTGATTGTAACCGAGATCGTGCTTGGTTGTTACGTTGTCATCTGTGTTGTCATGAAGAGCAGCGCAGGACAAAAACAATCGACCAAAAAGAAACAAAAAACATACATAGAAATACGTGTTACACAGTAATTTTGTATCTTTTTCTACCAATTTCGTTAAAAAAGTTTAGCATGACGACTTACCAAATTTTAACCCGTGGGTTTACCTAAGTCCGCATAATCGCAACGAAGCAGTTACATGATTGATTTAAGCCAAAGCTTTATTCTTGATGAGTTTCATCGCCGCCATCTGGTCCGCAATATCGATGAAGTAAAAAACATCCTGCACAATTGCGAAAGTGCCTGTGTCTTGTTGCGTCATCAACAACTCGGTGGATTTTGTCTTATTGGCATTCAAACGCTACATGACAAATCGAAGCAATACAGTTTCAACCGTCAGCAAAACCTTTGTTTAGAGCAGGCATCGGCGATTTTGCAACGCCAGGTATTCGCACCGGTACAAAACATGCGCGCAACTAAGCTCTCAGAGCTCGATAAACAGCGCCACTTAAAAGCCCAGCAAAGCCAATTGGCCGCAACACCGAAAAAGGTAGTGGGCTATCAGCGGCCGGAAAAGGAATTTGTCCGTATTCGCGGTGCGTAGTTAACCGTATTCGAAGCTCGAATTACAAAGCTAAAAACAAACAGCGTCTGCGGACGCTATTTTTTGGCCTTATTTATGATTGCGTATAATGTATACAACTTAAAATCATGGCTCCATTTCAAAACTATACAACTTCATTTTTCTGCGTTCCCTCGGCCTAGATTTTATCGGGTCTGAACGACCCTCAAAATCGGCCTGTATAACTCATAGTTCCCTCTCAAATATCGGCATTTTGTTTTGCAGGGTGGCTTGATACTTCGATCGTGCATAACGTTTTGGGTTGAAGCCGTTCGGGCAGTGCTGCGCTTCAAACTACCGCAGAGTCTTGCAAAGGGGGGTCAAAACCCCCCTTTACCCCCCGAGATTTAGAACTAAATCGGCAGTGCAAAAGGGTGGTTGTTGACCCAAAAAACCTGTGTTTTTTGGGACACGAAGATGATTTCTCAAATAAAGGTAATAAATTCAGCGGCTTGCAATCAAAAAAGAGGTGTTTTTGTTGTGTTATGAGTGTCAAAAATGGCACAAAAGTGCAGTATTACCTTCACCTTTGCCCATTCGGGTTTGGTATGACTCCCTGTGACTCACAGCAAGTCACTAGCAATTGATTGAACAGAGCAAAATGGCAGCAGCCACACACAGCTGGCACATCTGTGCCTATCTGTGTATGTCTGGCAATGTTAAGGAATATAGCGATCGTCATTGGCGACTTCTGAATAACCCATATGACGAATATTGCGGGCGTATTTGGCATAGAGGGGCAACCACTGATGACACAGGCCAGAAGCTGAAATGTCAGGGTAACGCTTCGAAGCATTCAAAATGGCACGCATACAATCCCAATTTCGCGCGTAATAGGCCGCATGGGCTGCTGCGGTGGTTTGATAACAACCTGCGCGCAATCGACTGTCATAGTGGCGCTTAATAGCATCCATAAGCCGATTCAAGCACAAAATATTTTTTACGTTCTGCTCACAGTCTGCATACCAGGGTTTCATGGCGTGACCTCATTTTGCGATTTTGTATTGGGTTTCGAGCTTGGCCACCTCGTTCAGAATATTCTGAACCGTGGTGTCTAAATTCTGATTGAGATGGCGTTGAGCACGTAATTGCCGTGACGCTTCGCGGGCTGCCCACATAAAGCGCTTGGTAAATTCCACCTCAAAGGCCGAAATCACGCCGTAGGGCGTTTGTATATCGGTGCCGACAATGCGCCATTCATCGAATGGGAAATATGCCGGCAAGTAGCCGCGAGAGATGATATCGAGGTGAACCATGATGTAACGCGGGGCTTTGTTTTGCTCGTACCAGTGGTACACGGTGCGCTTAGTCACGCCAAAATGAGCCGCTGCCGTGTCAAAATCGAATCCGAACACATCGACAAGGGCTAACGAGAATTCGCCGTTAAATTGGGTGAACGGGGTGAATTTCTTACGCATGGTGCTGCGCACCATGCGTAAGAGCTTCGACACTCGCTAATAGGTAACCATGAAATTGTGAAAATTTTGCCACGTAACACACTCCGAACTGGAGCAAGTGACGCTGATTCGATAGAATCAATTTGCCACCCGCAAGACTCAAAACCGTTGGTGGCCATGGCCCCGAGCAATTACCAGTTGCTGCGGGGATTTTTTGTGGCCATTCCTGACCAGTTTAGACGATTGCGTATAATGTATATTATGTTAAATAGCATCTATTTCAATAAAGGCACTGATAGCGAGCAATTCCTTATCAGTGCCTTCATCTAGGCCTCTGCTGTAATCAGTGAGCGCCTTTATTGTGTCTCTAGCGTGTTTATGTAGCTAACCAGCGATTCAAATTGCTGCTGCAGCACACCATCCACAATTGGTGCTAATTGAGTTAAATCCATTTCACTATAGCCACCGACGCGGTAAGTTAAATTTAATTGGGTTTGTGCGTCTAGCGTCGAGATATTCCATTCTAATGCGCCATACAGCCCTAAGCCTTGCAGCGGTCCCAAACCACCCAGCAGCCGCAAGGTTTTTGGTGGCTGCACATGACTGACCATTAAATGCATCGATTCTGCACTATCATTGCGCTCACAAAAGCAGCCGCCGGCGCGCAGTTCTATCGATAAATTGCTAGCGTCACCAAACCAAGTATGGTCATCCAACCACCACTTACCAACGTCTTGTGTTAATGCAACCCAGGTCGTCATTTCATCGGCACTTAATGTCGCCGTATGTTTAGACGTGAAACCGTCAGTGCTGGCGTGGCTAACTTCAGCTTGCGCAACAGCCAAAAAATTAGCCGCTGCAAAAGCAACGGCTAACATTAATCGAGTTGGAACCATGGTCTTTATCCTTATTCTAAAAGCCCCGGACTAGTGCCCTATTTCTTTAGCTGCTTCCATTTCGCGTTGTAAACGATGACTTTCATCAGCGCGCGGCTTGGTAAAACGAGCTAAACCATAATATAGCACCGGCGTTAGGTATAAGGTAAACAGCACGGCAAGGCCCAAGCCACCGAAAACCACCCAGCCAATGGCGTTACGCGCTTCCGCGCCTGCACCAAAACTAAGAATAAGTGGTAATCCACCAAGCAAGGTTGAAAGTAAGGTCATCGCAATCGGCCGTAACCGAATCCGGGAAGCATTCTCTACTGCATCCCGTAACGACATGCCTCGGTCGCGGAGTTGGTCAGCAAACTCGACCATTAAGATACTATTTTTCGCAAGTAGACCGATGAGCATCACCAGACCGATTTGAGTGTAAATGTTGACACTATTACCGGTTAAATAGAGTGCAAAAATGGCCGCCGCAATACCAAAAGGTACAGTCAGCATGACCACGATGGCACTATTGATCGATTCAAATTGTGCGGCCAACACAAGAAACACGATCACAAAGGCTAAAATATAGGTCAGCGCAACTTCTTGTGCAGTTTCCTCGTAAGCTTCGGCCTCGCCCGAAAACACCATGCCTATGTTATCTGGCAATACCTCTTGAGATAATGCTCTTAATTGTTCGACAGCATCTTCAATCGCAAAATCGGTCGGCAATTCCATATCTAATTCTATGGCTCGCCTTTGTTTCTGCCGTTCTAACTCGGCAGCCACACCTTCTTCTGTAATATAAGCAACTGTAGATAGCGGTACTAAGGAACCATCACTAGCGCCTACATATAAATTCAATAAATCACTCGGGTCATTCACCCGAGAATTATTTGCTTGTAACAGAATTGGAACTGATTGATCTCCGACATTTAGATCTGCAACATCATCGCCGTTAATCGCCGCCCGTAAGGTGGTCGATATATTACTGAGCGGAACGCCAAGTTCTTCAGCGCGGCGCCGGTCAATATTCACTCTTAACTGCGGTTGAGTCGGCTGATACGAGATCCGTGGTGTGCCTAGCTGTGGAATTTCACTTTGAATGGCTGCTTGGAAACTACGTGCAGCTTCATAGATTTCCTGATAATCACCGCCAGTTAAAGCGAGCTCTAAACCACCACCCTGGCCACGCAAGTTCAAGCTATTACTACCGAACGCACGCGCTGGCGCTCCCGGAATTTCACCCAATGGCTCGCGAATTTCATCAATGATATCTTGCTGCGATTTATCGCGAGCTTCCCAATCTTCAAGCTTCACTGTGATGAAGGTTAAGTTGGGGTCCCATTGACCAACCACGGTGTAAATAGATTTCACTGCACCACCGTCAACGTAAGGTAATAAAATTTCTTCCATTTTACGCGCTTGGCGATCCATGAAATTAACACCCACGCCGTCCGGTCCGCGCGCAAATATTCGAACTGTACCGCGATCCTCGGCCGGCATTAACTGATTTTCTAATTTGCCGTAAGTAAAATACGCACCAACAGCAGCTAGCACACTTACCCCTACCACAAACCATGCTTTATCTAAGGCGAAATGCATTGATTGGGCATACCAATTTTGCATTTTTTCACCTAAACCACCGAGGATATGGCCGTTAGACTTCTTAATTGGCAAGCGAGCGGTCAACGCAGGTACTAACGACAGCGCGACAAATGATGAAATAACCACGGCACCAGCGAGCACCCCACCAAATTCACGGAATAACCGCCCTGCTGTTGATGGCAAGAAGGCAATAGGTACAAACACTGCAACCAATACGGCAGTGGTTGCAATAACAGCGAAAAATACTTCTCGGGTGCCAATCACTGCCGCCGCGCGCGACCCCATGCCCATGCTGCGACGGCGTTGAATATTTTCAGATACCACAATGGCGTCGTCGACTACCAGCCCGGTTGCTAAGACAAGCGCGAGCAAGGTGAGAATGTTAATCGAAAAGCCAAGCATCCAAATAATGGCCAAGGTACCGATTAAACTCACCGGAATAGCAACCGCTGGAATAATAGTTGCGCGACCAGAGCCGATAAATACCCATAAAATGACGACGACTAAAGCAATGGTAATAGCGAGCGACGTAACGACCTCAGCAACAGAGCCTCGAATGAACTCCGCATCATCGTTAGTTACTTGAAACTCAATCTCTGGAAAGCGCGCTTCTAAATCACTAACCATCGCCATCACCGCATCCGAGATTTCAATGGTGTTACTACCGGCTTGGCGAATAACCTCTAAGCCCATCACCGGGCGACCATCTAAACGCACAAGGTTCTGGGCGTCGTCTGGACCAAAATAGACCGCGGCAACATCACCAACTCGGGTATCCCCGCGAATAACGATATTTTCAACGTCTTTGGCGGTCACTGAAGTCGCATCAGCGCGCACAATAAGTTGTTGATCGGTTGACTTTAAACTGCCCGCCGGCACATCAAAAGGAGCTTGTCTTAGTACCGCTGCAACATCGTTTACCGCTAAGTTAAAGCTCGTCAGCTGTAACGGATCTAGGACGACGCGTAGTACACGTTGTCGCGCGCCATTCACCCGCACGTCGGCAACCCCCGGAATACTTAAAAACAAGGGGGCAATATCAGTTTCTGCACGTTCGGTAAGCATTTCTAAGGGCAAGCTTTCGCTGGATAACGCTAAACTTACGACGCCTTCAGCATCGTTATCCGCTTTAATAATGGCTACTTGTTCTACCTCTTCTGGTAGGCTGCGTTGCACCTGACTCACCGATTCACGGGTTTCGTTTGCTGCCGTATCTAGATCAACGCCGGGCATGAATTCGACGACAATTCGCGTACTGCCTTCTTCGCTCGAGGCATTAATGTTTTTCACCCCACTAACTCGGGCGACAGCGCCTTCAAGCCGGCTGGTAACTTCGGTATCTACAGTTTCAGGCGCGGCGCCCGGAAAAGATGCAGAGACGGTAATTAATGGGCGATCGACGTCTGGCAATTCACGCACTTCAACGCCATTTAGGGCCGCGAAGCCAGCGATAATGATGAGAAGGTTTAACACCACAATAAGCACTGGCCGGCGAATCGACGTTGAGGCCAAATCATTATGGTTATCAGCTAGTTCATTAACGTCAAAGCCACTATTTTCGAGTTCTTGATCACGTTTATTCATAGTGATGATTCCGCTTGCTCAACTTCACTACCTGCAGCAAACCGTAAATTTTGACCTTCGCGCAAAGTTTGCACACCTTCGGTTATTAGTAAGTCGCCCAGCTCCAAGTCGGCCTCGACTAATACACGCCCTTCTAAGCGTTGCTGGATCTGTACTTCAACGCGTTTAGCTTGGTTATTCTCTGCCACCCACACATAAGCATTGTCTGGTCCCCATAACAACGCGGCCTCTGGCACCACGGCATAAGTATCGCCCTGCACCTGCAGACGGACTCTAAAGCTCTGTCCCGGCCGATAAAGGTCATCACTATTATTCATCAAGGCGCGCGCACGCAAGGTACGAGTTTGAGGATCAATTCGAGAATCTATCGCGATAATTTCGACGGGAATGTCAGCACTACGATTTTGCCATGGTTGCACACTCAGGTTAGGCTTACCGCGTAATAGCTCTGCAGCGGCCTCCGGCGCATTAAAATCAATAATAAGTTGGTTTCGTTGGTCCAGTGACGTAATCGCGGTATTGGTATCTATCCGATCACCAATTTCAATGTCAGTAATACCGACATAACCGGCAAATGGCGCCCGGACTGTACGATCTTCTAGATTGGTTTCAGCTTCTTCAAGATCAACCTCGATTAACTCTTTCTCAATTTCGGCCGCGTCTAGCTCGCTCTGCGGTATAGCACCCTCGCGTCGACTTACTCGTAATCGCTCAACATTTCTCTTCGCATCCATTAACTGCAAAGTGGCGCGCGCAACGGCCACTTTTTGTCGCCGTGCGTCCAACTCAATCAGCACATCACCCGCTTCGACGTAATCACCTGGCGCGAAATTAACGGCCGTCACCTCGTCCGCAACTGCCGGATAAATCATGATTGATTTGGCCGCCTCCGAGGTTCCCACAGCATCAACTCGAGTTAATTCGCGTTCGAATTTTACTTGTTCAACCACAACATTAGCCGCTTGCTCAGCGCCCCAGCTCTGCGCTAATACTGAGGTGGGGGTAAGTAGCAAAGCACATATGCCTATACAAGCGCGAGTAATGACCAAACGAGACGACATGAAAACTTCCTGTTCCAAACGTGTTACTTAGTTAAAAAGCGTGCAATTGCACGCCAGCTATGGTGTAAGTTTACGGGCTAATGAGCGGAAATGATCAGTATTATTGGGGCCATTACGATGAACTTCTTATATTTGCGACTATCGGCAACCCTCGCCGCATAAAAAAACGCACCCGAGGGTGCGTTTCGTCTTCATCGCTATTTGCTATTACTGAGCAGGTGGCAACAATACGGTGTCAATTACATGAATGATACCGTTAGTGGCTTTCACATCTGCCGCAACAACAGTTGCGTTGTTGATTTTTACGCCGTCAGTTGCATCTACCGCCAAGGTTGAACCTTGAACAGTTTCTGCATCAAGCGTTTTACCAGCAATGGCGCTGCTAGGCACGTTTTGTGGTAATACATGGTAAGTCAAAACAGCGACTAACTGATCTTTGTTTTCAGGCTTCAACAAGTTCTCTACAGTACCTGCTGGAAGCTTGGCAAACGCGTCATTAGTTGGCGCGAATACAGTAAATGGACCTTTGCCTTGCAAAGTTTCAACTAAACCTGCTGCTTTTACCGCCGCAACTAAAGTTGAGAACTGTGGGTCAGCACTTGCCACTGCCACGATATCTTTCTCTTTCTTGCCACCGTGATTATGGGCCATAGCTGACATTGAAAATACTGCGATTAATAGTGCACTTGAGATGTACTTCACTGCTTTTAACATGATTTAGCTCCTCGTTTAAGACAACTTAACTGTTGTTCGAGAATGATTACGCTTGCAGTGTAAAGAAGGTTCTTTTTGTTTTGTAAAGATTTTGCAAAGTTAGAACAAGCCTGTAACAGTAAAGTTACATCTGCAGGGAATTCAGTCAGCTGGAACGTAATACATACATTTATAAGGTATATTATTAAAATATAGGCTGTATTTTTCCGGCGTATGCACTTAAAATTCTTGCGGTAACAGAATCACCCAGCACTGGGTGTTGTTGTTCTGTTCGACGTTCATTTTTCATTCACTCTGATTTCATCAGAGCATGACCGCGGAACCATATGATGAACCAAACGAGTCCACAACAAGTCGAGTATAACCTGAAGGTTGTCCGTCAATTTGCCATTATGACGGTCATTTGGGGGATTGTCGGAATGAGTCTTGGGGTATTGATTGCCGCCCAATTAATTTGGCCAGCACTCAATTTTGATACGCCATGGCTAACCTACTCTCGCCTGCGTCCTCTGCATACGAATGCGGTTATTTTTGCATTCGGCACCAGCGCCTTATTTGCTACTTCTTATTATGTAGTACAAAAAACCTGTAAAACTCGGTTATTCTCCGACAAATTGGCAGCTTTCACGTTTTGGGGCTGGCAAACCGTTATCTTAGCGGCCGTCGTGACCTTACCAATGGGTTTGACCAGTTCGAAAGAGTACGCCGAGCTTGAGTGGCCGGTAGATATTCTGATCGCACTTACGTGGATCGCCTACGTCATTGTGTTCTTCGGCACATTAGTGAAACGCCGCACTTCACATATTTATGTGGCTAACTGGTTCTACGGTGGTTTTATCGTGACCATCGCGGTGCTCCACATAGCTAACAGTATGGTGATACCGGTATCCTTTACCAAGTCATACTCTATTTACCCGGGCGCCGTGGATGCCATGATGCAGTGGTGGTACGGTCATAATGCGGTTGGCTTCTTATTGACTGCCGGTTTCTTGGGCATGATGTATTACTTCGTGCCAAAACAAGCGGAACGTCCGGTATATTCTTACCGTTTGTCGGTGGTGCATTTTTGGGCGCTTATCTCGCTATATATCTGGGCTGGCCCACACCATCTGCACTACACCGCGCTACCTGACTGGACGCAAACGGTCGGCATGGTCATGTCAGTGGTGCTGTTCGTGCCATCATGGGGCGGTATGATCAACGGTATCATGACCCTCTCAGGGGCTTGGCATAAACTCAAAACCGACCCTATTTTACGGTTCTTGATTGTCAGCTTGTCGTTCTACGGTATGTCGACCTTTGAAGGTCCGATGATGGCGATTAAATCAGTAAACGCGTTGTCGCACTACACCGACTGGACCATTGGTCATGTGCACTCAGGTGCTTTAGGTTGGGTCGCGATGATTACTATCGGTGCGCTTTATCACCTGATTCCGCGGTTGTATGGCCAAACTCAAGTGTACAGCTTACGTTTAGTAAACGTGCATTTCTGGCTGCATACCATCGGCGTAGTCTTGTATATCGTGGCGATGTGGATTTCAGGCGTCATGCAGGGCTTGATGTGGCGTGCGGTAAACACCGACGGCACCCTCACCTACAGTTTTGTTGAGAGTGTCCAAGCGTCTTATCCATTCTGGTTTGTGCGGTTCTTAGGTGGCGTATTCATTGTTACCGGTATGCTGATTATGGCCTACAACTGCTATCGCACGATTCGGGGCCAAAAAGAAGCCCACGAAACCATTGAACCAGCCGTTCAGAGCGCTTAAGGAGTTCACATGAGCAAGAATCTGAAACACGAATTTGTTGAAAAACACGTTGGCTGGTTAGCGGTATTTATGATCATCGCTATCTCTATCGGTGGTTTGGTTGAAATCACGCCACTGTTGTATCAGAAGCAAACCAACGAACCGATTGTTGGGTTGCAGCCATATACAGCGCTCGAGTTGGAAGGCCGCGACATTTATATTCGTGAAGGTTGCGTCGGCTGCCATAGCCAAATGATCCGCCCTTTCCGTCATGAAACGGAGCGTTACGGTCATTACTCGTTGGCCGGTGAACATGTGTGGGAACACCCGTTTTTATGGGGTTCTAAGCGCACCGGGCCTGACTTGGCTCGGGTTGGCGGCCGTTATTCTGATGAGTGGCACTACGTCCATTTAATGAATCCTCGTGATGTAGTACCTGAGTCAAATATGCCAGGGTTCCCGTGGCTTGCGGAAAACACCTTAGATGGTGAGTTAACCGCTAAAAAAATGGAAGTATTCCGCTCATTCGGCGTCCCTTACACAGATGAAGATATCGCAGGTGCAAAAGCTGCAGTGCAAGGTAAGACAGAAATGGAAGCCCTGATTGCTTACTTGCAGTCTTTAGGTACTTCGCTACAACGTGGTGAGTAAGGAGCGCGTATGTTTGGTATGGATTATGGTACCTGGCGCGGCTTTTATACCGTATTAGTATTTGTGCTGTTTATTGCGGTCATCTGGTGGGCCTACAGCAAAAAGCGCAAGCAAAACTTTGATGATGCAGCCAATTCTATTTTTGAAGAAGATGACGCATCGCTGAACAGTAACAAGCAGGAGTCTAAGAACAATGAGTAGCTTCTGGAGTGCATGGATTATCGTACTGACTCTGGGCACCTTGGTGGCATTAATCTGGCTATTACGCTGGAACATGCATAATTACACCGATGTACCTGAAGGCGAAGAAATGGACCACGAGTTCGATGGCATTGTTGAACTGAACAATGGCTTGCCAACCTGGTGGACCTACCTATTCTGGGCCTGTTTTGCGTGGGCATTCTTGTATTTGGCGCTTTATCCGGGGTTGGGTAACTTCCAAGGTTTACTGGGCTGGACGAGTTCTAATCAGGAAGTTCGTTCGCTGGCTGAGTCTGAAGCAGCAATGGCGCAAGCTAAAGAGCAAGGCTTGATCGTACAGTACGACCGCGAACTGCGCCAAGCAGAAGAAACCTTTGGGCCTATCTTCCAAGCCTTTGCAACGCAGCCGATAGCAGCATTGGTTGAAGATGAGGAAGCGCTGAAAATTGGCCAACGGTTATTCTTGCAAAACTGCGCACAGTGTCATGGTTCAAATGCCATGGGCGGCAAAGGTTTCCCTAATCTGACCGACCATGATTGGTTATATGGCGGCACTCCAGATGACATCAAAACCTCGTTGATCCAAGGTCGTCAAGGCAACATGCCGGCCTGGAGTAATCAGTTCAATGAGCAACAAATCAGTGAATTGGCTACTTACGTGATCAGCCTCAGCGGTCGTAAAGTAGATCCGGAAATGGCGAAAGCAGGTCAGCAAAACTATGCGGTCTGTGCGGCTTGCCATGGTCAAGATGGTAAAGGTAACCAACAGTTAGGTGCACCGAATTTAACTGACAATATTTGGCTGTATGGTGGCTCACAAGAAGCCGTCGAAGAAACGCTTCGTGAAGGCCGTAACGGTGTGATGCCGGCTTGGATTGATATCCTCGGTGAAGATAAAATCCATCTCATCACTGCTTACGTTTATAGTTTGTCGCAAGACGACAGCGCGGAGTAAGCCGACGTACTCGTTGTAAAACCCCGCTTCAGCGGGGTTTATTTTAAGGGGGTAACCGTGCAACCTAAGCTTTCTAACACCACCACTCACTCGCCGTGGTATCGCCAAGTCTGGCCCTGGGTGCTGATCAGTATTCCCTTTTCGGTCATTATTGCCATGTCGATTACGCTCTACGTATCGAGCTTTTTTAGCGGTACCCCCATGGTCGTCGACGAGTATTACAAAGCGGGTCGCGGGATTAATGTTGAAGTCGCAAAAGTGGTGGCGGCGCAGCGTCAGCAGATTGAATTTGAATTAGTGATAGACGGCAACGACTTTGTGTTGCGTTACATAAGTGGTAAGCCCGAGCAATTAACCGCGCTATCGGTAGAGTTTTACCATGCCACACTCGCCGAGCGCGATCAGCAACAAACTATTACGGCCAATGCCCAACAAGCATTTCGTGGCCAGTTACCGACCCCAATTGCTGGGAAGTGGACCATTACGGTTCGCCCCTTTGACGATAGTTGGCGGCTGACTCAAACTGTGCAATTACCGACGTCAGAGCCAGTGCGCTTACGTCCGTTAACTTACGGCGTGTAACTATGGCCGCGGCCACAACCTGCTTTCATTGTCTGCAACCAATTCCCACCAACATCAAGATTGAGGTGACGGTTGCGGGCGTTGCACAACCAATGTGTTGTCATGGCTGCGAAGCGGTTGCGGCGACTATCGAAGCGCATGGCTTGCAGGATTTCTACCGCTACCGCGATACCTCGAAACCTGGGCAAGTTGCACTACTTCCAGAGCAACTGGCGCAGTTAGAGGTTTACGACGACGAAGCTTTACAACAGCGCTTCGTTAAAACTGACGGTACCACCAAACAAATCACCTTATCTGTTGATGGCATGACCTGTGCGGCCTGTGCTTGGCTTATTGAAAGGGAAATCATGCGTTTACCTGGTATTCAACGGGTACAAGTGAATGCCACTACGGAGCGGTTGTTGGTTGAATGGTCTGCGCCACAGTTACAGCTCAGTGAAATTCTCGCCGCCCTACAACAGATTGGTTACCAAGCCGCGCCCTTCCAACAAGATCATGCCGAACAACAGTTACAACGTAAACGTCGTGCTTATGTGAAACGTCTAGGTGTCGCTGGATTGGCAACCATGCAGGTAATGATGGTCGCCGTGGGCTTATACGTTGCGACCGAGGGCGATATCGAATCGGGTATGCGCTGGTTCTTATGGTGGGTTAGTTTGGCCTTTGCCACACCAGTTATTTTGTACAGCGCACAACCCTTCTATCAGAGTGCTTGGCGGAGTTTACAGGCAGGCCAACCGAATATGGATGTGCCGGTTAGCATTGCCCTACTCGGCGCCTATGGCGCAAGTGCTTATGCCACACTGATCAATGCCGGAGAGGTTTACTTTGAATCAGTGTCGATGTTCACCTTATTTTTGCTGGGTGGCCGTTACCTTGAATTATTAGCCAAACAACGTGCCGTTCAAGCCGCCGCCAATTTAAGCAAATTGTTACCTGCAGTTGTTGAACGCCAGTGTGGCCCCCAGCAATGGGAACAAGTTTTAGTGCAACAGATAAATGTTGGCGATATTGTCCGGGTACACGCGGGCGCAACTATCGCCGTAGATGGAACCTTATTGGGTGGGGCCGCCGTTGAAGTAAATGAAAGCATTTTAACTGGTGAGAGCCGTCCGCAACTGAAATCACCTGGCGCACTATTGTTAGCGGGAAGTGTAAATTATCAACAACCGCTAACCATGGCGGTGACTGCAACCCAACAACATACGGTATTAGCCGACATTGTTGCGTTACAAGACCGAGCATTGGCAAGCAAGCCAAAGTTAGCCCAAGTAGCCGATAGACTGGCATCTAAATTTGTCGTGCGTTTGTTAATAGTGGCAAGCGCTACCTTACTTATCTGGGCGTTAATTGACCCAAATAAAGCGCTTTGGGTAACCTTATCGGTACTAGTCGCAACTTGCCCTTGTGCATTGGCTTTAGCTGCCCCTACCGCCCTGACCGGTGCTATACATCGCCTTAATCGAGCGGGTGTATTAGTTCGCAATGCCGATATCCTTGAACTCAGTGAGCGCGTGCAATGGGTGCTGTTTGATAAAACAGGCACCCTCACCACCGGTGAGTTTAGTGTGCAAAACCGCCATCACCACCAAGCGTCCGCGCTAACCACTCACAACCGACTAATTGCCGGATTAGAGCAACATATGGCACATCCGCTGGCGTTAGCATTACAAGCGCTCAGCAGTGAACCACATGAATTTGTCAGCCGTGAGCAAAGCTTGGGTGCAGGTATTGAAGGAAGCGACTACGAAGGCGCTCGTTATCGAGTCGGCTCCCTTGGCTTTATTCAGCAATGGCACCCTCATTTTACCCCCGCACTAACGGATGCCAACGTGTTTTTAGCCAGTGACCAACACGTATTAACTGAACTCGTGGTAGCTGACGCGTTGCGCGACGATGCGGCACAAACGGTGAAGCAATTACAACAGCAAGGATTTCATGTTGGTATGTTAAGTGGCGATAGCCAAGCCCGCGTGGCTAGTGTCGCAGAGCAACTGGGCATTGAACACTTTTGGGCGGCCTGCACGCCTGCGCAAAAACTAGCCCAGGTAAGCGAACTTCAGCGTGACGCAGCGGTGTTAATGGTCGGTGATGGTATCAATGATGGCCCGGTATTGGCGCAAGCCGACTGCGCCTTAACCTTTGCCGTGGCCAGTGATTTAGCCAAAACCGCAGCGGACGCAATTTGCTTGAATGAACGTTTGAGCAATGTCACGCTTACGCTTACCACAGCGCAGCAATGCCGTCGGATCATGAAGCAAAATATGACGTGGGCTTTAGTCTACAATATCGGCATTCTACCTGTTGCAATGGCCGGCTTCGTCACCCCATACATTGCTGCGCTTGGCATGAGCATTAGCTCATTAATAGTATTGTTGAACTCACTAAGGTTATATCGTTCATGAGCGTTATATACTGGTTAATTCCTATCGCAGCGCTGTTCGTAGCGTTAGCTATTAAGATCTTTTTTTGGGCGGTTAAAAGCGATCAATTCGAAGATCTTGAGCGCCAAGGCTTAAATGTCTTGTTTGATGATGAAACGCCAACCGCGCCTGATCCAACGTCAAAACCAGCGCCTGAAGAGTCCTCAACCACAACCAACCGTCATGATTGAAGCGTTAGTTACCGCCGTCATTATGGGGCTGATGGGAAGTGGCCACTGCATTGTGATGTGCGGCGGCCTAGCCAGTGCTTTCGGCTACCAGGTTTCAGCCTGGCAATTATTGAGTTATAACCTTGGTCGTATCAGTTCCTACGTTTGCGCAGGCGCACTGGTCGGGTATTTGAGTTCAAACCTTGCTCTGCTCACTCCTCATCACCTAATGTGGTTGCGCGCCTTGGCTGGCCTGTTCATGATTGCCTTAGGTTTATACATTGGCGGCTGGTGGCGCGGCTTAGCTAGCTTAGAGAAGCTCGGTAAACCGCTGTGGCGTCGCCTTCAACCGCTTGCCTTAAGACTGCGCAATCCGCAACAGCCGCGCCGCAGTTGGCGCACCTTCGCCGCCGGGATGGTGTGGGGTTGGTTACCCTGCGGTTTAGTCTACGCAGCGCTCAGTTGGTCAGCCCTGCAGGGCAACGGCGCACACGGCGCTTGGCTCATGTTTGCTTTCGGTATGGGTACCCTACCCGCGATGTTTAGTTTAGGTGTTGCTAACCGTTGGTTTGCTGGCATCGTTCAACAACAAGGGGTACGCTTTATCAGTGGCTGGCTACTCATTTTGTACGGCTGTTGGACAGCACTCGTGGTGATCCGGCACGCACTATCATAATTCGCGTTCTTTGCTATGCTCAAAGTAGCCTACAAATGACAGGTTTGGGCTTTGCTTAGGAGGTTAACGCGATGAATTTTAAACGCATTTTAGTCGTCACTGCAGCGGATCAGCTTGCTCAACCGGCGCTTGAACGTGCCTTGTACCTTGCTCAGAAGCTATCTGCGCGGGTTACCGCTTTCCTCTCGATTTACGACTTTTCCTATGAAATGACTACCATGCTCGCCGCAGATGAACGGGACGCCATGCGAGAAAGTTTGTTACAAGACCGTCGCGCTTGGCTGCAAGACATACTCGACAAACTAGCTGAGCATGAACTCTACCGAGCAGTGCAGGTAGAACTCGAGGTGGTTTGGCATAATCGGCCGTTTGAGAGCATCATTAAAACCTCGTTACAAGGCGAGTACGATCTCATCATCAAAGCCACGCGTCAGCACGATACCCTCCCCAGCCTTATTTTCACCCCGACCGACTGGCATTTGTTGCGCAAAGCGCCGGCTCCTGTATTGATGGTGAAATCTCATGCGTGGCAACAGCGAGGAAAAATTTTGGCAGCGGTACATGCCGCCGCAGAAGATGATGCACACCGCTCCTTAAATAGACGTATTATTGAGCATGCACAACAGTTAGCGCGCGCGGTTCAAGCAGATGTACATCTGGTCAACGCCTTTCCACCGGCGCCGATGACAGTGGCGATGGAAATTCCCGAATTTGACCTCCGCGACTACAGTGGAACTGTGCGTGCCAACCACGAGCGCGCCCTGCAAACGCTGGCCGCCGAATACCAACTTGCGGCCGACCACGTACATGTGGAAGAAGGCTTGCCTGAGTATGTCATTCCTGAACTTGCTGAGCGCTTAGATGCTGAATTAGTCGTACTTGGCACCATAGGTCGCTCTGGTATTTCAGCGGCATTGCTCGGTAACACCGCCGAGCATGTGCTCGACCAGCTTGAGTGCGATGTATTAGCCATAAAACCAGAGGGATTTACATCGCCAGTTAAGTTATAATGCGCGCCAATTTTTATCCGTTTTGGTTTTTGTAAGAGTATCCTGACTATGTCGATGAATAATGCCGTTGCCGCCGCGCCTGGTTCAAAACCATCTTATGGCTTTAATAAGCTCCAAAAGCGGCTGCGTCGCGAAGTCGGACAAGCTATTGGTGACTTCGGCATGATCGAAGCTGGTGACAAGGTAATGGTGTGTTTATCGGGGGGTAAAGACAGTTATACCATGCTCGATATTCTGCTTTATCTTCAAAAAGTGGCGCCCATCCAATTTGACCTTATCGCGGTAAACTTAGACCAAAAGCAACCTGGTTTTCCTGAACATATTTTGCCGCAATACTTAACTGACCTTGGCGTGAACTATGAGATTGTGGAAGAAGATACCTACAGTATCGTGAAAGAAAAAGTGCCGGAAGGAAAAACCACCTGTGCACTTTGCTCGAGACTACGCCGCGGCATTTTATACAAAACTGCCAAGCGCTTGGGAGCGACTAAAATAGCGCTCGGGCATCATCGCGACGATATGCTTGAAACCCTCTTTTTGAACATGTTTTACGGGGGCAAATTAAAGTCGATGCCGCCCAAGTTGGTGTCCGATAATGGCGAACATGTGGTCATCCGGCCACTTGCCTATTGCCGTGAAAAAGATATCGAAAAATATGCCCAGGGTATGGAGTTCCCCATTATTCCTTGCAACTTGTGTGGCTCGCAGGAAAACCTCCAGCGTAAAGTGATTAAAGACATGCTCAAGCAATGGGATAAGCAGCATCCGGGACGCTTAGAAACGATGTTTACCGCGTTACGAAACGTAACGCCATCACATTTGGTAGATGCTAAGTTATTCGATTTCAAGGCGGTGGCTGCTGATGGCCAGCACCATGTCGAGGGCGACGTGGCGTTTGATCCACCAACGCTGGGGCAGCCTAGAAATACATCCTCTAGTGATAACGAACACGGAACTGGCGTTCAAATGATTAATGTGGTCGCGATTAACTAATCGCGACCAACCAAGCGGGTATAGATTAGGGCGTAGGTTCTAACGTTACTGAACTAATCTCACGAATGAGTGGACGATTCACTCGGATCATAGCGTTTAACTCTTCCACATAGGCTTCGCGCCGAATTGAATAAGATAACAAGCCAGCAGTAAGTGACAACGCGGTTAGTTCATTGCCATCCTCGCGATAATTTTCACGAATTTGCCGTAATTCAAGATAAGCAGGATGGGTATTGATATTATTCAAATAGCTACGTACCGACTGATTGACCGAGTCAAACTTCGCCACCTCATGATCACCGTCTTCATCTCTCGCATCCGGCACTAAGCCACAGCCTTTGCGGAAGCACCATTGGCCAAAGAAATTCAAGCCCTCTTGCGCAAACCGCGAAGTGCCCCACCCCGACTCATTTGCCGCTTGTACCAAAACTAAGGTTTCCGGCACGGTATCCACCCGACGCTTTAATAACACCAGCACGTCGGTGAGCGAATTATCTTCTGTATCCACCTCATATTCAGTCGCTAAATGACGCAGCCAACGCTGTTCATGGGGCTCGAGCGACTGGCCGTTTTGAATAAGGTTTGCCAGTTCAAGCAAATGCCGACGCTGTTGGGAAATTCGAATATTTTCCGCTTTCACTGCTGGCATCAAAAACTCGAAGAAGAGTTGTTTACGGGTCCGCACATCATTGATGTCGGAAAATGCGGGTACGCTTGTGTGAATCTCTACTTCTGGCACATTCAAACTAATACCAGCCGGTTCCTCAGGCGCTGACTCTGGTTCTAGTGTTGATGGCCACCACGGTAACGCAAGGCTCAACAAAAATAGGACTGCAATTATTAGTAATACAAATTTTTGCATGGATTTATGCACTCCAATCATTAGGACGCTCGACAACTTCTGGCGCTTGCGGTTTTGAGAGTCCAAAAATATGCGTGTAAGTCACCCCGTACAAGAGACTTATAAACGGGATCACAATGATAAAACCAATCATACTCGTCAGCAGACCGAACATCAGTGCGATCATGGCGATTAAAAATAACCCAGCGAACACGCCTACTCGTTGTTTCACAATCAGGGCTGAATAGTAAATGGCATTCAACACCGAGATCTTATGAGTTAACAATAGTGGCAGTGAGGCCAAAGTAAAAATACTAATACCAATATTAATCAAGCTCGCGAGCCACAGTAACTGGCCAAAAACCATAGTCACCAGTAGCTGCACCGCCATCATTAAAGCGGTGAGTCCGAGCAACGCTGGCGCTCGTTGCAGCGCAGAAAACACGTGTAATACCTTAACGGTTTCGCCCTGCGCACGCATAATGCCCATTAACACCACGCCACCTAATAGCGGCGCCATTAAAATTTGGATGGCAAGTGAATATCTCTGAAAACCAGGGTCTTCCGCTAATGCAGCAAAACCCTCTGCCCCCGTCGTAAAATCGCCAAGCTCACCGCCACCGACATTAAACAGCGGCAACAACATCGCACTTATCACCACTGAGACTAATAATACTAGGGCCGCAGCGGGTAAAATCGGATGAATAGCGCGAATCGCCAGCGACCACGCTTGCTGCAGAATTGCGCCCAACTTCAAGTCATAGTTACCTTGAATGATCTGATGCAGACGGTCGCGATTGCCGCGCTCACGCCAACTATAAGGTCCAACGGCCATGCAAATACCTTTTTATAACGACATTATCGGGCATCAGGGTACGCGATCTGGTAACCTATTGGCAATTTCAAATCGACCAAATAGAGTGAATTTGACGTGCCGACTGCCCCCAAAAAATCATCACCACGACGCGCCTCAAGGCTACGTACTAAGCCTAAACGCCCTGCGCCTGCCAACCCCAAATTAGTATTATTCAACAAGCCTTACGGCATGCTCACTCAGTTTTCTGGTGAAGCGGAAGACGTCACCTTGAAGGGCGCCATTCCGTTTAACGATGTCTACCCTGCTGGGCGGCTTGATAAAGATAGCGAAGGGTTGTTGCTGCTGACCAACGATGGCAGCTTACAGGCAAAAATTTCCGATCCTAAATATAAAATGGCGAAGACCTATTGGGTGCAGGTTGAAGGCGTGCCTAGCCCGGCCGCGATTCAGCAGCTGTGCCAAGGGGTCGAACTTAACGATGGTATGACTGCGCCTGCGGAAGCCATGTTAATGCCAGAGCCGTTACAGTTGTGGCCTCGTCATCCGCCTATTCGGGAGCGCGCCAATATTCCAACGCAGTGGTTGTGCATAACCATTCGCGAGGGTCGCAATCGACAAGTCCGGCGGATGACCGCTGCGATTGGTCATCCTACCTTACGCTTAATTCGCGCGATGATCGGTCCGTGGCGGTTACAAGGAATGCAGCCCGGCGAGTGGCGCGAAGTGCCCCCCGTGTGGTAAAATCGCGACCCAAAATAGCGTAAAATTTGTCGTTCAGGAGTATCAATGTCCTCGGTGCACAACACCTCACCCTCATCAACGTCAGCTCACGGGAAAGATCCGCGCTTAACTAAAGTTATCGTGGGTATGTCAGGCGGCGTCGACTCATCAGTTTCCGCTTATCTGCTGTTACAACAAGGCTACCAAGTGGAAGGCCTGTTTATGAAGAACTGGGAAGAGGATGACAACGACGAGTATTGTGCGGCAGCTGAAGATATGGCGGATGCCCAAAAAGTCTGTGACAGTTTAGGTATTCCACTGCATACAGTTAATTTTGCCGCCGAATATTGGGACAACGTATTTGAGCATTTTTTGTCTGAGTATCGGGCTGGGCGTACCCCTAATCCGGATATCATGTGCAATCGCGAAATTAAATTTAAAGCGTTCTTAGAATTTGCGACAGAAGTGTTAGGCGCCGATTTAATCGCTACTGGGCATTATGTTCGCCGCGCCGATAGAGACGGCCGCGCGGCCTTGTTGCGCGGTGTCGATGACAATAAAGACCAAAGTTACTTCTTGCATGCCATTGGTCACGAGCAAATTGCCAAAACCTTATTCCCTGTCGGTGAACTAGCTAAGCCGGAGGTACGTGCGATTGCCGAAGCTCAAGGCCTAGTCACGGCTGCCAAAAAGGATTCAACCGGTATCTGTTTTATTGGCGAGCGTAAATTCAAAGACTTTTTGCAAACCTATTTGCCCGCGCAACCCGGTACCATCGAGAGTGTCGACGGCCAAAATCTCGGCCAGCATGAGGGCTTGATGTACCACACATTAGGGCAGCGGAAAGGTTTACACATTGGTGGCCTTGCCAATGCCGGTGATGAGCCTTGGTATGTAGTTGACAAAGATGTTGCCCGGAATGTGCTGGTGGTCGCCCAAGGCAAACAGCATCCACGCTTATATTCAACGGGGTTAATTGCCGGCCAGCTGAATTGGATTAGCGGCACCGCACCGGTTGAACCACTAGAATGCACCGTAAAAACACGTTATCGCCAAGCCGATATTGCTTGTCAGATCCGCCCCTTAGGAAACGGTGAGCAATTTCAGGTTGAGTTTGCCGCGCCAGTCGCTGCCGTGACACCCGGTCAGTCCGCGGTGTTTTACCTCGATGAGGTATGTTTAGGTGGCGGCATCATTGAACAACGCATTAGCGAGCATGAGGTATTGTTGTGACCCACCTGCCGCCAACTACGCAACTGTCAGACTGGGGTGAACGAACTTTGGCGCTCGCCGCTGCTTGCCAAGCTTTAGCACAAGTCAAGCAGCTCGCTCGTCACGGCGAAGTTGCCGATCCTGGCATGCGCGATCAATTGCTCGCCAGTGTCCTGAATTTGCAAGCCAGCCAAGCTAGTGAACTTTACCCTGAGTCAGAGCAAGTTGCGCTTGGTTTGCGAGTTTTACTGCAACAACTGGGCGCTACCCGCGATAAAGACGTTGAGCTAACACGCTACATGGTGAGCATTTTAGCGCTTGAGCGAAAATTTGAAAAACAACAGCAAGCCAGTGATGCATTGGGTAAGCGTTTACAACAACTGCAACGCCAGCAAGATACTTTTGGGTTTAGTGCGGATACGGTTATCGCTGGTATGGCAAGTGCTTACAGCGATGTCTTGAGCCCCTTAATGCAGCCCATTCGTATTTCAGGTAACCCACAGCACTTGCAACGGGTCGGCGTTCAGCACCAAATTCGCGCATTACTGCTTGCCGCTATCCGAGCCGTATTTATGTGGCGGATGTTAGCTGGAAAACGACGCCATTTTATTTTTTCTCGGCAGCGCTATGTTGCTGCTGCACATCAACTATTAAAGGCGCCCGCGGCGTCAGCGGAGAATGATTAACATGATGGAACTCTCAGCCCTAAGTGCTTTGGCACCGGTCGACGGTCGTTACGGCGACAAGACTGCTAGCTTACGTCCTTATTTTAGTGAGTTTGGTCTGATCAAATATCGCGTTATCGTCGAGATCCGTTGGCTCCAAGCCCTCGCCAGCTGTGAACAAATTACCGAAGTACCGCCATTGAGCGCAGCTGCCAACACCTATTTAGAGCAGCTGATGACTGATTTCAGTGTTGCTGATGGCGCTCGAGTAAAAGAAATCGAACGTACCACCAACCACGATGTGAAAGCCGTTGAGTACTTCCTCAAAGAGCGTGTAGCCGGTCAGCCAGAGCTTGCCGCAGTAAGCGAATTCATTCATTTTGCTTGTACTTCTGAGGATATCAACAACCTCTCTCACGCCCTAATGTTAGTCTCAGCGCGCGATGAGGTGGTGTTGCCCATGATGCAGCAAGTATTAGATGCAACCGTTGCCCGCGCGAAGGATTTTAAAAATGTACCAATGATGGCTCGCACTCATGGCCAACCGGCAACACCCACCACCATGGGTAAAGAGTTTGCCAACGTTGCGGTGCGCTTGCAGCGCCAACTCCTGCAATTACAGCAGGTTAGCTTTCTTGGCAAAATTAACGGCGCCGTCGGTAACTACAACGCTCACCTAGCAGCCTACCCGCAGGTAGATTGGCATACCCTCGCTGAGCAGTTTGTCACTAGCTTAGGTTTGCGCTGGAATCCTTATACCACCCAAATCGAACCGCATGATTACATTGCTGAATTATTCGATTGCGTTGCACGCTTCAATACTATTTTGATTGATTTTGATCGCGATGTTTGGGGTTACATTGCGCTCAATCACTTTAAGCAAAAGACCATTGCAGGTGAAGTTGGCTCGTCTACCATGCCGCACAAAGTTAACCCGATTGATTTCGAGAACTCAGAGGGGAATTTGGGCTTAGCAAATGCGGTGTTTGGCCATTTATCTGCCAAACTACCCTGCTCTCGCTGGCAACGTGACCTCACCGACTCCACCGTATTGCGTAATATTGGTGTCGGTTTTGCCTACAGCTTGATCGGTTATCAAGCGACCTTAAAAGGCCTGAGCAAGCTTGAGATTAACCCAGATGTGTTGGCGCGCGAGCTAGATTCAAATTGGGAGTTATTGGCAGAGCCCATTCAAACCGTGATGCGTCGTTATCATATTGAACAGCCTTACGAAAAACTCAAAGCCCTAACCCGCGGCAAACGTGTCGATCAACAAGGTTTGGCTGAATTTATTGATGGCTTAGCGTTGCCAGATAACGTGAAGCATGAATTGAAACAATTGACGCCTGCTACTTACATCGGTCGCGCCGAGCAGTTTGTGGACGAGTTAGACGCATATCTAGCTAGTTTGTCGGCATAGGAGCTGGTTGTGCAACTAAGCTTTGATATTCGGGCGTTTCTACAACAAGATTGGCAACGCCGGCCGCGCTTGTTCCGCCAAGCGTTTAGCCACTTCGAAGATGCAATTGAGCCAGAGATTCTAGCTGGACTTGCGCTAGAAGAAGGTATTGATGCGCGCGTCATTAGTCACCAAGCGAATCGTTGGCAAGTGACGCATGGGCCGTTCGAGGATTATGAGCGATTTGGTGAACATGACTGGACTTTACTGGTTCAGTCGGTGAATGAGTGGGTACCTGCGGTTGCCGCCCTGCTCGAGCCGTTCCGATTTTTACCTGATTGGCGCTTAGACGATGTGATGGTGAGTTTTGCGACTGAAGGTGGTGGCGTTGGCCCGCATCTTGATCAATATGATGTCTTTATCATTCAAGGCCAAGGCCGCCGTCACTGGCGAGTTGGTGCGCGCGGGGATTACCCCGAACATCGCCCCCATCCAGATTTAAAGCAATTAGTCACACCACAATTTGAAACCCTGATTGATGCGGAGTTAGCGCCTGGTGATATGCTTTATATTCCAGCTGGCTGCCCTCACGAAGGTATTGGTTTAGAGCCAAGCTTGAACTATTCCATCGGCTTTCGGGCACCGACTCAAGTGGAATTGTTAAGCCAAGTTGTGGATGCATTGATCGATGTTGATGCGCTCGGCGCTCGTTATCGAGATCCAGAAGACCTGCAAATTCAGTCAAGTTACCAGGTGGATGCAACGCAATTACAAGCCATTCGAAACTTTGCGAGCCAAGCACTTTCGCAAACAGCGCTCGACGACGCTTTATTGCGGGTGTTATCACAAAGCAAGCGTCCGCTACCACAACCTGAGTTGCCGTTAACTGCCACACAATTGCAGCAGTTAGATGCGCGCGAAGTAAGTTTAGTGCGAACCCCAGGGGCAAGATTATTACTGAGTCCAACCGGGGCTGCCTACTGTGCGGGTGAGTATCTCAATGTCGGTGCTAAGGCAACTGCGACCCTACACATGTTGGCAGCTTCGACAACCGAGCTTGCACTTGAAGAGCTATTGTTGGCCGAACCAGAGGTTGCAGACTTGGTCAGCCAGTTGTTAGCGTTGGGTGCGTGGTATTTATTGTTAGATGATGATGACGCAGCTGACGAAGATTAAGGAAGCGCATAAAAAAACCGCCAATTGGCGGTTTTTTTTACACAGGTTCAGCCTGCCAAAGACTATCGTCGTCGACCAAGCTATATAAATCTTCGCCGCGCTTAATAAGTAATTGCGCAAACTGATATTGAGTTTGATCTGGACGCGTTCGTAACTCCTGCAGAATATTTTCCGCTTTCATTTGCCATGACAACGCAAAATGGCGCATGGCATCTTTCGCGTTAGTAGCAGCTTGCACGCCCACATGATCAGTTGGTAAGTCACCAGAAATTACCCAAACTTTCATGTTCTCTGACGTTTCAAACTTCCAAACGGCAACCAAAGGCGCCACATAGCGCGACTCTTTCGTTAACACTTTGGTGGTAATGATACCTTTTTCCGCCAGATATTTATTAGCGGCTTGAAACTTATCGCGAACCCAAGCTGCACGTTGTTCTTCGGTTAATTGAGGGGCTTCTTGATTGGCCATAATTATTATTCTCGACTGCTTTATTGACGCCTCATGATAGCTGCAAGCGCCTGAGAAATAAAGCGTCGTAGCGGTGTAAAGATTGCTTTCAATTGGGCTCCTGCTAGGCGCTTTTTATTTCCGCTATTCACTAGCGGAATATTAGGACTAGTGGTAATGTGCGCGCAAATTTTTACCGTGTGGTACGCACGCTTAAAGACGCACCATAATAACAATAGCTTCATGAACACAAGGGTTTGAATGCCATGTCTTTATTTGAGCATAATGAATTTGATCAACACGAACAGGTTGTTTTTTGTCACGACAAAGAGACCGGTTTAAAGGCCATTATCGCCGTTCACGACACCACTTTAGGCCCATCGCTTGGTGGTACTCGGTTATGGAATTATGCGAGCTCTGCTGAAGCCTTAACCGATGTGTTGCGGTTATCGCGCGGCATGACTTACAAAAGTGCCCTCGCCGGTTTGCCCTTAGGCGGCGGTAAAGCGGTGATTATTGGTGATGCTAAAACTATCAAATCACCAGCGCTGTTCCGCGCTTATGGACGTTTTGTAAATAGCTTAGGTGGTCGTTATATTACCGCTGAAGACGTCAACATTCGGACCAGTGACATCGCGTATGTGGGTGAAGAAACCCCTTATGTGGCAGGCACTGAAGGCAAAGCTGGCGATCCATCTCCCCACACTGCCCTTGGTACCTATTTAGGGTTGAAAGCTGCGGTTAAGCACAAGTTTGGCAACGACAACCTGCAAGGTTTGAAAATTGCCGTGCAAGGTTTAGGTGCGGTGGGTTATGATTTTGCAGCTTATTGCGCCAAAGATGGTGCGCAACTGTTTGTTTGTGACATTAACGAAGCTGCCACTAGCCGTGCTGTGGCTGAATTAGGCGCAACCGTCGTCGGACTTGATGAAATTTATGGTCTGGATGTTGATGTTTATGCACCATGTGCATTAGGCGCGACCGTGAATGATGAGACTTTGAAAGTTATGCGTGCCAAAATCATTGCTGGTAGCGCAAATAATCAATTGGCGACACCTGCACACGATCAAAAAGTCATGGATATGGGCATTTTGTACGCCCCAGATTACGTGATCAACGCTGGTGGTGTGATTCATGTTTGCCATGAAGCATCAAACATGAGCTTGGCTGAATGCGAAGAGCGAGTGCAAAATATTTATCATACGCTTGATGAAATTTTTAGTCGTTCAGCCCGTGAGCAACGCCCAACTGGCCAAATCGCTGATGAGCTTGCGCGCGAAGTGATCGCAAAAGCGAAAGCAGCAAAAGCCGCGTAAAAATAGCGGCTATTGCCGCCGCAACAATACTCCAAAACGGTGCGCATTGCGCGCCGTTTTTTTGTTTAAGCGCCTATGGTTGCAGCCGCGCAGCTATAAGCATTGCTGGATGTCGCAAATTGGCAGCTTGTAAACGCTGAGCTTGCGAACGACAAGAAAACCCAGTGGCCAATACTTTATCAGCGCCATGATCGTTCACAACATCCTGCCAAGTCATGGCATATAAGGCTTTGCTATCTTCAAGGTTCTGCTGTTCGTGGCCAAAAGTACCAGCCATCCCACAGCAACCCACCGCAATCGGCTGGATCGGTAACTGTAATGCTTTGAAAACTTGCTGCCAGCGTGCCACGCTCGCAGGTACCGCAGTTTTCTCTGTGCAATGTGAAAGTAACACCCAAGTGTCGGTCGTATTATTATCAGTAGTTGGCTGCAATTTATCCTTAAGCGACTGCAATGGTGCTTGTACCAGCCACTCATCAAATGTCTGCACCTGAAACTTTAATTTGTCTGCAGCGACAAACTGCTGATACTCATCACGGAATACCAGTGTGGTAGAAGCATCTAGTCCTACCATGGTGTAGTTGGCCGCCTGCAACTTGCTCAACTGCTCGCTCACTTGGGTAGCGGTCATCGTAAATTCGGGTAAATAGCCTTTTACATGCTGGGCTTTGCCGTTCCCTAAAAATTCGACCAATACAGGCTGATAACCACAGGCTGCAATGACTTGCGCACAACGCTCGACTAATTCCGCTTCATAGTAGCTGGTGAACGGATCCTGAATAATTAGCACCGCATTCGACGCGAGTTCGCTTGCCTTATCAACCAACACATCAACGGCATAACGAGGCCAGCCATGCGCTTGCCAACGCGCCGCCAAACTTGGCACCGACAATTTTGGCGCATCGACATAGCCAACCACCGTCCGCAGCACCCATCGGCTCAAGGGGTTATGGGTCAATGCATTGCTAAGCCTCGGTACTTTAGCCATGAGCGGTGCCGTCTGCTCTACGGTTTTAACTAACAGGTCTTTTAATGGGCGCCGGTAACGGCTGTGATAGTGCGCTAAGAACTTGGCGCGAAAACTTGGTACGTCTACTTTCACTGGGCATTGGCTAGCGCAAGCTTTGCACGCTAAGCATTTATCCATAGAAGCTTTTACTTCATGGCTAAAGTCATCAGTTTGACTGGTTGCTGCACGACGCAAACCCTTACTGACTGGTGTTTGACTGGGGTCATAGCCGGCCTGCGTCTGCAATCTCAGCCATTCTCGGATCAAGCCTGCACGCCCCTTGGGCGAGTAGCGTCGATCACCCGTTACCTTAAACGACGGACACATCGGTGAATTCTGATCGTAGTTAAAGCATAAACCGTTGCCGTTGCAGTCCATCGCGGGTTGCCAATCGGCCCGGGTCGCAACAGGAATTTGTCGATCAAAATAACCACGCTTAGTCGCATCCACCGAGACTAAGGGTTCTGTGGTGCTGAGCGGCGTACAAATTTTGCCGGGATTCAGTCGATTATTCGGATCGAAGCAGGTTTTAATCTTCCGCAATTCGGTGAATAGCTTATCGCCAAAAAAACTCGGTGCATATTCAGAACGATAGCCTTTACCATGTTCACCCCACATCAAACCGCCATATTTCGCGGTTAACTTAGCTACCTCATCACTGATGGTGCGCAGCAGTTTCTCATCTTCAGGCTGCGTTAAATCGAGCGCTGGGCGAACATGAAGAACACCGGCATCAACATGGCCAAACATCCCGTAATGGAGTTGATGAGCATCTAATAACGCCCGAAACTCGGCAATAAAGTCGGCCAATTTTTCCGGTGGTACGGCTGTATCTTCAGCAAAAGCGACCGGTTTACGACTACCTTTAGTGGCGCCGAGTAAACCCACCGCCTTTTTCCGCATCGCATAAATCGTTTGAATGCTATGTAGCTCACGACACACCTGATAACCGATTACGCCACTTTCCGGACGAGCCATATCCTTGCTTAATAGGGCTTCAAGTTCGGCTAATTTGGTATCGATTTCAGCCTGTTCAACCGCGGTGTATTCCACCATGTTGATGCCGTTCATCAACTGCCCCGGAACATCTTGAATATGATCTTTGACCGCATCCCAGATAATGTCGTTACGGGCCAAGTTGAGCACATTGCTATCAATCGTCTCAACCGAGGTCGCCCGCGCTTTTACTAAGGTTGATGCATGTCGTAACGCGGCTTGGAAATCACTGTACTTTACGTTCACGAGAACTTTATGGCGCGGAATGCGGGTTAAGTTGAGCTTCGCCTCGGTAATAAACGCAAGGCTACCCTCCGATCCTGCTAACAGGCGTGAGACATCAATCTTACCGGTGCCATCTGCAGGTTCTGGCTGATACGCGTGATGTAAGTCGTAGCCGGTTAAAAATCGATTGAGAGGCGGAAATTTAGCTTCGATGTCGGCCCGCTGCGCAACGCAAGTATCGAGTACTTGGCGATAAATACGACCGCTCGTACTATCAGTGGTTGCTCGTGCCTCGGCGTCTGCCAAAGAAACTGGTTCAGTCGCTAACACTTCGCCATTCACTAACACCGAATTTAAAGCCAACACATGGTCGCTCGTTTTACCATAAACGAGCGAGCCCTGCCCCGATGCATCAGTATTGATCATGCCACCAATAGTGGCGCGGTTACTGGTTGATAAATCAGGGGAGAAAAACCAACCGTGGGGGGCGAGCGCATCATTTAAGCGATCTTTCACCACCCCGGTTTGCACGCGAACCCAACCTTCTTGGCTGTTAATTTCAATGATTTTCGTGAAGTATCGGCTCAAATCAACGACGATCCCGTCGGTTAAGGATTGTCCGTTGGTACCAGTGCCACCCCCGCGAGGACTAAATTGAATCTTACTAAACTCTGGTTGTTGTGCGAGCGTCAGCGCCTGCTGCAGATCCGCTTCATCCCGCGGATATAGCACCGCTTGAGGCAGCGTCTGATAAACACTATTGTCGGTACCGGCTAACAATCGACCACCATAACTGTGGTCGATATCGCCGCGGAAATTAGCCGCTAGCGCAGTTAAATAAGCACTATAATCATGCTTAAGGCCCGCACTTGCAGACACTACCGGCAACTGTGTCATCTTGTTATGTACTCCTTAAAACGCTCGCTCAGCCACGCCTTATTTACTTTCTTGTGCATTCTCTTGCGTATTCTCTTGCGCAAGGAATAGCCAGGTATCTACCACTGTATCTGGATTGAGGGACACTGAATCAATACCCTGCTCAACCAACCAGGCGGCAAAATCAGCATGATCAGAGGGGCCTTGACCACAAATTCCGACATACTTACCCTTGCGCTTAGCGGCTTGAATCGCCATCGCCAACATCGCCTTCACTGCTTCATTACGCTCATCAAATAAATGCGCGATCACGCCGGAATCGCGATCCAGACCAAGGGTTAACTGGGTTAAATCGTTGGAGCCAATCGAGAAGCCATCAAAAATATCAAGGAATTGATCGGCAAGTAACGCGTTTGACGGCAATTCACACATCATGATCACGCGCAGTCCCCGCTCGCCTTGACGTAAACCTTGCTCGGCCAATAGCTCAACCACTTTTCGGCCTTCGTCTAAAGTACGCACAAAGGGGATCATGATTTCGACATTGGTCAATCCCATGTCGTTGCGCACGCGTTTCAGCGCTTCACATTCGAGGGCGAAGCAATCACGAAACTCTGGCGAGATGTAGCGCGATGCACCACGGAAACCAAGCATCGGATTTTCCTCGTGCGGCTCGTACTGACGCCCGCCGACGAGGTTTGCATATTCGTTCGATTTAAAATCCGACATGCGGACAATCACACGCTCTGGTGCGAACGCCGCCGCCAGGGTCGCAATGCCCTCTGCCAAGCGCGCGACATAATATTCACGAGGGCTTGAATAACCAGCCATCATGGTATCAATCTGCTCGCGCAGCTCTGGCGTTTGCGCTTCGTAATTCAACAAAGCTTTGGGATGCACGCCAATCATCCGATTAATAATAAATTCAAGCCGCGCCAGGCCAATGCCCGCATGGGGTAATTGAGCAAAATCAAATGCCCGATCAGGGTTACCAACGTTCATCATGATCTTGAGCGGTAAGTCAGGCATTTCACCGACATCCGTGGTGCTCACATCAAATGGTAATTCGCCGGCATAAATCATCCCGGTATCGCCTTCGGCACAAGATACGGTCACCGCAGCGCCATGCGCGATTTTAGTGGTCGCATCACCGCAACCAACCACGGCTGGAATGCCGAGTTCACGAGCAATAATGGCGGCGTGACAAGTACGCCCACCACGGTTGGTGACAATCGCGGCGGCCCGTTTCATGATGGGCTCCCAATCTGGGTCCGTCATATCGGTCACCAATACATCACCCGGCTGAACTTTATCCATTTCAGAGATATCAGTTAATACCCGCGCTGTACCCGCGCCGATGCGCTGCCCAATCGCGCGCCCCGTCACTAATAACTCGCTCGTTTGTTGCAAGGCAAAGCGTTCAATACCTTGGCCTTTGCGATTTGATTGCACCGTTTCTGGACGCGCTTGCACAATATATAAGCGCCCATCGACACCGTCTTTGGCCCATTCAATATCCATCGGCCGACCATAATGACGTTCGATAATCACCGCTTGTTTCGCCAGTTCCTCGACTTCGGCATCGGTAATTGAAAACGCCCGCTGACGATTCACATCAACATCTTGAATTTTGACTTGTTTACCGTGTGCCTGCTGGTCTGAATACACCATTTCGACCTTCTTGCTACCGATATTGCGGCGTAATACCGCCGGTCGATTGGCGGCTAAGGTTGGCTTATGCACATAAAATTCATCCGGATTCACCGCGCCTTGTACGACCATTTCGCCCAAACCGTAGGACGAGGTAATAAATACCACTTGGTCAAAACCAGACTCGGTATCGATGGTGAACATCACCCCAGAGCTAGCTAAATCAGAGCGCACCATGCGCTGGATGCCGGCCGACAATGCGACGCCGCGATGGTCATAACCTTGATGGACGCGATAAGAAATGGCTCGATCATTAAACAACGATGCAAATACATGTTTGATAGCCTCCATGACCGCGTCAATGCCACGCACGTTCAAAAAGGTTTCCTGTTGCCCAGCAAATGACGCGTCGGGCATATCTTCTGCAGTGGCTGAACTACGCACCGCAAAACTGACTTGCTCACTATTCGCACTTAATTGCGCATAGGCGGCGTGAATGGCATCGTTAAGCGCCGGTTGAAATGGCGTATCAATGATCCACTGCCGAATATCTTTACCAGCGGCAGCGAGTGCTTTCACGTCGTCAACATCGAGTTGATCAAGCAGTGCATAAATCTTGGCATTCAAACCACTTTGTTCGAGAAACTCGTTAAACGCCTCTGCGGTGGTCGCAAAACCGTTAGGGACAGTGACACCAGCACCGGCAAGGTTACTGATCATTTCCCCTAAAGAAGCATTTTTACCGCCAACGCGCGGTACATCGTTCATGCCCAGTTCGTCATACCAAAGTACGTATTGCTGCACGGGTTGTTGCACAATCTTTTCCTCGTGAGAAGTGGCTTGAATAGCAGGCATACTGCTGCTTAATTTGGTGTTTCATTTTACACGCAGTCAGCCCACAAGTTAACATGCAAATGCCCATGTTAATTGAGAAAATATCTATGCGTTTTGCTTTTTTTATTTCCGATGGTACGGCATTAACCGCAGAAACTTTTGGTCACGCACTGTTATCCATGTTTCCAGTCCCCATGAAACAGGTCACCTTGGCCTTTGTTGATGATGAGCAAAAAGCCCAACGTGCGGTGCAAAGAATCCAAACAGCAGCCCGCGAAAGTGGCGAAAAGCCGCTTATTTTTCATACCTTTGTGAATAACGATTTAAAACGAATTATCACCTCAAGCGACGCTGCTTGTTACGACTTTTTAGAGCATTTCATTGCGCCAGTCGCTAGCCAATTAGGCGTCAGTGCACAACCCAAAACCCATCGAACCCATGGCATTCAAAAAGATTATGACTTTCGTATCGATGCGATTAATTATGCACTGACTAACGATGATGGAAGCCAGCTGAGTGACTACGATAACGCTGATCTTATTTTAGTGGGCGTATCGCGCACCGGCAAAACACCAACTAGCCTCTACCTAGCCTTGCAATACGGCATAAAAGTAGCCAATTATCCGTTTACCGAAGACGATGGGCTTGAGCGTTTGCAGTTGCCGAAATCACTCAAACCCTACCGCCATAAATTATTTGGCTTAACGTTAGATGCACAGCGACTGCATGAAATTAGAAGTAAACGGCGGGAGGGCTCCACCTACGCATCGCTACCGCAATGTCGATTTGAATTACAGCAAGTGGAACAACTATTGCGGCGCGAGGCTATTCCGTTTATTGATTCAACCCGTTTTTCGGTCGAAGAAATAGCTGCGAAAATTCTGGCAGAAACAAATCTCGAGCGGCACCGTTTTTAGCTGCCGCCGAGACTAATCGTGGGATATTCTATCGGTTAATTTTGGTGGTTAGCCTTTGGCGTTGGTACTTTCAAAGATTTTATCTGCTGATGCCGCAACAAAGCCGGTATAAAGTTTACCCGGCGCTATTTCATAGCGTTTTGCGAACTCATAGAAACAACTTGGAATTTCCATTTCTCCATCGCTAAATTTCACCAAAGTACGGTCAGCAAGCGTGGATGACTGCTCCAAATAAACCTCGGGCGAGCCTTTAATTTCGCCACCTGAGGTGTTTAAGCGAAAACCTTCATCTTTCAAGGTCTGGTTCACAGCTTCTAAGGTTTCGAAGTTGGGTAGATAATTGACGCTCACGGTAAAATGGTTAGCACGAAAACCAAAGGCGGCCATCCATGCGGCGTATTCGCTCTCTGCCAACAACGCATCGTATTCACGACCACTTATTTGCCAGTGCGTACCTGAGTATAAAAAGTCGTTGGCAGTGACTTTGGCAGGATCAATCTGCGCCACCATGGCCTTCACAATGCGCTGTAATTCCGGCGAAAACTCCTCAACCAACAGCTCGCTAATAAATACCTTAGGCATGGTTGGATCTGGATGTTCATAGTGCTTAGCAATGAGTTTCTTTTCTTCGAACTTGTAATCACCGTTTGCGGTATACCCTAAATCCTCAAAATGCTTAGCTAGCGCAGCCAAACGCACCGGCGCGATGTTAAATGTGCGAAATGCCACGTGGTCATTGATGATTGCTGCGCCCTCACCCAACACTTGATGAACTTTAGCGGCCGACGGCGTAAGTTTAATGTAGTCCTGCCATAAGTGTTGAAACAATGATTCCACTTGCTGTGACATAATTGCGATTTCCTTATTAAGTTGTAAATAATTCAAGGCCACTTCACCAACACGAATAACGCGTATTTGCCTTAACCGGCAAGTCCAGCTCGTGCTTGTTTCAATGAGTCAGCCACCAAGAATGCTAATTCTAACACTTGATCGGCATTTAAGCGCGGATCACATTGAGTCCGATAGCGACGCGACAAATCCGCTTCGGCAATTTGGTAAGCGCCGCCGGTACATTCGGTCACATCTTCCCCAGTCATTTCTAAATGCACACCACCGGCATAGGTGTTTTCCGCTTGATGAATTGCGAAAAATTGCGTTAATTCGCGATGGATAGCATCAAAGTTACGTGTTTTCAGGCCATTTTCAGCTTTAACCGTATTGCCATGCATAGGATCGCTCGACCACACCACATGACGACCCTCTGCTTTAATCCGGCGCGCCAAACGCGGTAAATTTTCCGCCAAATTGTCTGCACCCATACGCGTAATTAAGGTCATCCGCCCCGCCTCATTAGCCGGATTTAACGCATCTAGCAATCTTACTAATTCATCTGGGTCCATGCTGGGACCAATTTTCACCCCTATTGGATTATGAATGCCTCGCATAAATTCAACGTGCGCATGATCGAGCTGGCGGGTTCGTTCACCTATCCAGACCATGTGTGCCGAACAGTCGTAGGGCAAGCCGGTTAAAGTATCAGTTCGGGTGAGGGCCTCTTCATAAGGCAACAGCAGTGCTTCGTGAGAGGTAAATAATTGGGTTTCATGAATAGCCGCATTGGTATTCGAATTAATGCCCAGCACATCCATAAACTGTAATGCTGATTGGATCTGCTCTGCGATCTGTAAATACTTATCTTTAAGCGGGTTGGCCTCGACGAAGCTCATGTTCCATTTGTGCACTTTATGCAGGTCGGCTAAACCACCTTGTGCAAACGCCCGCAGCAAATTTAACGTCGCCGCTGAATGATGATAAGCGGTTAGCATGCGTTGCGGATCGGGAATCCGTGCACTGGAATCAAAGTCCGCACCATTGATGATATCGCCGCGATAGCTTGGTAAGGCTACACCGTCAATCGTCTCCATTCCGCTCGAACGCGGTTTGGCATATTGACCGGCCATGCGCGCAACTTTAGTGACCGGGCAAGAGCCGGCAAAAGTCAGAACAATGGCCATCTGCAAAATAACTTTGAACGTATCGCGAATTTTCGGCGCATTAAAATCCTGAAAGCTCTCAGCGCAATCGCCACCTTGTAACAAAAAGCCTTGCCCTTGTGCCACTTTCGCCAGCTGACGCCGTAGCTCACGGATTTCCTCCGCAAACACCAAGGGTGGATAAGTTTTCAACTGCGCTTCTATGTGGCGCAAGGTTTCCACCGAGGGATATTCAGGCTGTTGCTGGATAGGCTTCTCTCGCCAACTACGCGAGCTCCAATCAGACATGTGGTTTTCCTTTCACTTATGGACGTGGGCTACAGCGATGCGCGATGACACGCGACTGAGGTTTGAATATGTAGTTAATTTAACGGGTTTAACGCCCTGTTACAATGCGCTAAACCCGTTTCTGACTGGCTTTTTACCGATCTTCACTATCGATATTTTTAGCATTCGTTAAGCGGTAGTTGAGGTGGACTTACCCGATAGCGCGGCAATGCGCTTGGCAAGTGGTGGATGACTCATGAATAATTCGCTCATCGACGCTTTACCGTGAATACCAAACGCCAGCATTTGCCCATCTAATTGGGTATCTTGCGCCCGCGCCAAGCGTTGTAATGCCGCAATCATTTTCGGCGCACCCGCTAGTTCTGCAGCACCGGCATCGGCACGATATTCACGCTGGCGCGAAAACCACATCACAATGACACTCGCCAACACGCCAAACACAATTTCCAACACAATGACCGTACCAAAGTAAGCTAAACCACCCTGTTGGTTGCGGTTACCGCTAATGGCACCGGCAACTACCCGCGCTAAAAATATAACGAAAGTGTTTACCACTCCTTGGATCAAGGTCAAGGTCACCATATCGCCATTGGCGATGTGACTTACCTCGTGGGCAAGCACCGCTTCCACTTCCGCCTCGTTCATCTGCCGCAATAATCCGGTACTGACGGCAACCAGCGAATTACGTTTACTGGGGCCGGTTGCAAATGCGTTAGGATCAGCGGCTTCATAAATGGCAACTTCAGGCATCGGAATACCGGCTTGTTGCGCTTGCCGAGCTACGGTCTGGATTAGCCACTGTTCGGTTTGATTGCGTGGTTGCGTGATCACTTGCGCATTCACACTGCGTTTGGCGATCCACTTCGACATCCACAATGAAATAAAGCTACCACCGAAGCCAAATACGGCGGCAAATAGCAACAGGCCACTGTACGCGTTAGGGTCGACCCCAAGCACCGGCATTAGCAAGTTCAATACCACGCCGAGCACCAGCACCACCGCTAAATTAGTCGCGACAAATAACAATACACGTTTCATGACCACTTCCTCATACCTACTGAAGCTACACCGACAATCGGTTTAGCTTAGATAGGATTGGAACTTAAAAATTCAAGCACTGGCGCAGTATTTATTGTGCGCCTTGCTTGGGTGGCGGTGACCGCTAGCGTTTGGGTTCGATCATGGAAAGGTAACTCAGCTAACAAGGGCGCGTTAATGTGCTGTTGTAAAAACGCCAGATTCTCCTGGTAATAAGGCATTGGTTCGGGCTGAGTTTGGTTTGCAATCCAGCCAACCAACGAGCAACCTGTCTGAGCAATAGCTTGCACGGTTAGTAACGCATGGTTCAAACAACCAAGTTGCATGCCAACCACTAATACGACCCCTGCTTGCAAGTGCTGAACATAGCTTGGCATAAATTCTTCCGCGTTGAGCGGTAATTGCCAACCGCCCGCGCCTTCAACGAGCAACATATCAGCATCCGCCCGCCGCGCTTGTTCGGTCACAGCAACTAAGCTCGGCACCGTCACTGGTTGCTGGGCTAATTGGGCCGCAATATGCGGTGCAATCGCAGGCTCGAAGGCGAGCGGATTCACCTGCGCATAGCTAAGCGGGAATGCTAAATTGGCCTGCTCTGCACGCCACTGTTGCGCTTGCCATAACGTCATTGCATCGCTATTACGCAAGCCATCGGCAGTCTGTTCACACCCCGAAGCAATGGGCTTCAACGGCTGTACTTTTAAGCCCAAAGGAAGGGCCAATAGCAGCCACTGCGCAGCAACAGTTTTACCCGAATCAGTGTTCGTGCCGGTTACAAAAATGCAATCCTGTTTCACTTAATCGCAACTCCAATACCTATATTCCAATGTAAAGGCAGCACCAGCTTGGTTTCAGACCGCTGTACACCATAGTGTGCGCGATAATAGGCTTCCGCCTCCAGTAGCTTGTGCTTCGTTAACGGTGAAGCGGTCTGTGTTCTTGCCGTGTAGCTCGCACCGATACCTTTTAAATGCGCTAAAATATCGCGCAATTGATCATATTCATAACTGAACGACTGCGCGTGAAAATGACGCGTCGCCAGCTTGTCGGCGGCTAGCTCACGCTGCCAAGCCTGCGCGACTCGCTCAGCGCTGGCAAACTGATTCTGACGCGGCTCGGTGCCAAGCGCTTCCCAGACGTTATAAAGTGGCGATAAACTGCCCGCTAATACTGTACTTACCAGTAATTGACCGCCCGGCTTGACCATCCGCCACAATTGTTGCAGCGCAAGATCTGGGCTATCGCACCATTGGATCACCAGATTGGCAATCACCAAATCAAACTGCTCGGGCGCAAAAGGTAGCGCCTCAACATCGGCTTGCAACCATTGCAGCTGCGGATATTGGCGCTGTGCTTCAGCGACCATCTCAGGCGCTAAATCAACGCCCACATAACCTTCGCATGCTACCTGTTCGAGCAGCGCTGCGGTTAACGCTGCAGGTCCACAACCGACATCAAGGATCTGCTTGGCGACGGGTTTCGCATGCTGTAACAAGCAACTGCCGACATCGCGCTGTAACTGATTAAATTGATTATAATGGCTGGCCGCTCGATTAAAGTGGCGAGCCACCAGCGTTTTATCGTAATGCGCACCAACTGAACTGGGTGCTGCTGGCGCGGGTAGATCGGATTTCACTAGCAGGTGCGGCATCGACGTCATCGTGGTTTAGCTCACTTCGGTTGCAGGCGCTGGCAGCTGGTTTGCTGCCGCGCGCAGTAATGCTTGTTGCAGCTGATCTAAATCAGCCTCAGTATGTTCAGCACTCAAGGTTAGCCGTACTCGTGCCGTGCCTTTGGGAACCGTTGGTGATCGAATGGCTACGGCCCAAATGCCTTGCGCTCGCAAGTTCTCCGCACATGCTAGCGCGGCAGCGTCAGAGCCACACAGAACGCCTTGAATCGCACTCGAACTCGGCAGTAACTGCCAAGGTAATTGTTCCGCTTGCGCCCGAAATTGCGCTATATTTTGCATCAACCGTTGACGTTGATTGGCTCCCCAGGGGGATTGAATCAGGGTGACGGCACGACTCACCGCGGCCGCTTGCGCAGCCGGCATTGCGGTTGAATAAATATACTCACGGGCATGATTTAAGACGTAGTCAATACAATCATTTGAAGCACTAAAACAAGCGCCAGCAACGCCCAGTGCTTTGCCAAAAGTAGCGGTTAAATAAGGCACCTGAGCTTGGCTATAGCTGCCCCCGCAACCGGCGCCAGAGTCGCCATACACTCCAACGCCGTGGGCATCATCCACCCACAAATCAACCTCAGCATGCGCATTTGCTGGATTGGCTAACAGTGCCACCAGCGAACTTAGCGGCGCCTCATCACCGTCCATACTAAAAATGCTTTCGGTAATCACTAATTGATGTTGAGGCGTCGTGGTAGACGCAGCCTGGGCTGCTGCTGATTGCACTAAACCCGCTAGCTGCTCAAGATTGTTATGTGCAAACCGGCGCCAACGCCCGCTTAAGTTGCCGGCTTGCTGGGTTTGTACGCCATCTAGAAGTGATGCATGCGCCAAGCGGTCAAGCCAGATCCTGGCGTAATGTGGCGCCAGCGTCCGTAATACCCCGCTGTTAGCCGCGAAGCCGGTATTGAATAGGAGTAAATCCTCGCGCTGCCACCACTCACAAAGCTGCCGAGTTAAATAATCATGGGCTGGTTGGAAGCCGGTGATCAATGCCGCACTGCTGCTACTGGCGCCAGTGCTTTGTAACGCTTCCGCATAAGCGCGTATCACCTCGGGGTGTTGTGCAATCCCTAAGTAATTATTACTGGCAAAGTTCAGATAGCGGCGGCCGCCTACCTCTACTTCACGGGCAGAGAGCGGCGTAACGAGTCGCCGTGTGCGATGCCGTGATGCTGCCGCTGCTGGCCACTTCAAGGTCATTGATAGCTCCTTCGCACCAGCAATCTCCCGCTAACGAACTTCGTAATACATTGCCGGTTCACGCTGTTCTGCCAGCGCATCTTCAATCACTGCAGTATGAACTTCATCGGCATAATCCTCACGTGGTTCAGGCTCAATACCGAGTCGCTCAAACAGTTTCAAATCATGATCGGCACCAGGATTCGCGGTGGTCAGTAAGCGTTCGCCATAAAAAATGGAATTCGCGCCAGCTAAAAAGCACAGCGCTTGCATTTCATCACTCATTGATTCGCGCCCTGCCGACAGCCGCACGTGTGAACCTGGCATCAGAATACGCGCTACCGCAACCGTGCGCACAAAGGTAAACGGATCTAAGTCTGCCAAATCGGCAAAGGGCGTACCTGCCACTTTCACCAACATATTGATTGGCACACTTTCCGGATGTTTAGGTAAATTGGCTAATTGCATGAGCAGGCCTGCACGATCTTGCTCACCCTCACCCATCCCAACAATACCACCCGCACACACTTTCATACCGGCATCCCGTACATGTGACAAAGTCGTCAAACGATCCTGATAGGTACGTGTACTGATGATTTCGCCATAGAATTCTGGCGAGGTATCAAGGTTATGGTTGTAATAATCTAAGCCGGCTTGCTGTAGCATTTTAGCCTGTGGCGCACTGAGCATACCTAACGTCATACAGGTTTCGAGTCCCAGCGCTTTGACCCCTTTGATCATGTCGATCAGATAAGGCATGTCGCGATCTTTGGGGTTACGCCAAGCGGCGCCCATACAAAACCGTGAAGCGCCAATAGCTTTGGCCTGCTCTGCTTCCGTTAACACTTTTTCGACTGCCATTAACCGTTCACGATCTAAGCCGGTGTGATAATGCGCGCTTTGCGGACAGTATTTGCAATCTTCTGGACAAGCCCCAGTTTTGATCGAGAGCAAGGTACTCACTTGTACCTGATTCGGGTTGAAATATTGACGATGCACCTGTTGCGCACGGAAGATCAAATCGTTAAAGGGTAAGTTTAACAAGGTTTCGACTTCAGCTAGTGTCCAATCATTACGCACAACCGCCGCCGAATTCATTTCCACCGCCATGTTGGTATCCTTATCTTTGCATCGTTTTAAGTGTTGACTAGGATAACCTTGGTGCGCACACTGTCAACTTATTTGAATACCAAAAGATTACAGCGGTACACTTTTTAACCAACACGTTTTAATCGTCATAGTTCGAATCTTCATTCTTTTACTATGGCCCACAAGCGAAGGTCTTCACTCATGCAATTATTAGCGCCGTTAACTGCTGCTGAACACCAGTTCGATCGCGATCATTTATGGCACCCCTACACTTCTTTAAACGCGCCGCTACCAACCTATATTGTGCAAGGTGCAGCAGGTTGTGAACTGTTCTTGCAATCGCCAACCGATGCTGGGACTGAGCCAACCGCCGTGATAGATGGTATGTCGTCTTGGTGGGCCGCCATTCATGGCTACAATCACCCACGTTTGAACGCCGCTGCACAACAGCAACTACAAGCCATGAGTCATGTCATGTTCGGCGGACTAACTCATCGGCCGGCGGTGGCGCTTGGTGAACGCTTAACAGCACTTGCGCCCAACGGGCTTGATAAAGTGTTTTTCGCCGATTCGGGCTCCGTGAGTGTTGAAGTGGCGTTAAAAATGGCGGTGCAATATTGGTTTAGCCGTAATGCACCACAAAAGTGCAAAATGGCGACCATTCGCGGTGGCTATCACGGTGATACCTTTGCCGCAATGTCGGTGTGTGACCCAGTCAACGGTATGCATCATTTATTTCGGGGCGCACTGGCAGAGCAACTCTTTGCACCGGCTCCGCTGGCAAGTCCTGCTGCAGCATCAGACGATTTGCAATTAGCGCGCGACAAAGCGGCGCTCACCGAGTTAATTGCAGCGCATCAGCATGAACTGGCGGCGCTCATCTTAGAGCCTATTGTGCAAGGTGCCGGCGGGATGCGTTTTTATCATCCCGACTATTTACGCCACGCCCGACAAGTTTGTGATGAATTTAACCTGTTACTCATATTGGATGAGATTGCAACCGGATTCGGGCGTACCGGGCGGATGTTTGCGTGCGAGCATGCGCAAGTCATTCCCGATATTATGTGCGTTGGGAAAGCACTGACTGGCGGGTATCTATCGCTCGCTGCGGTACTCACTCAGAGCCATGTTGCCGACACCATTAGCGCCGGCCCTTATGGCGGCGCCTTTATGCATGGTCCAACTTTTATGGCCAATCCTCTTGCTTGTGCGGTCGCAGCTGCCAGTCTCGACGAATTGATTGAAAGCCCCTGGCAACAACGAGTTCAGGCGATTGAAGCCCAATTGCAGGAGCAACTAACCGCATTAATAGAGTATGAATCAGTGGCTGATGTCCGGGTGTTTGGTGCAATAGGCGTCATTGAGATGCGGGCGCCAATAGATGTAGCCGCTGCGCAGCGCCAATTTATTGCGGCTGGGGTCTGGTTGCGACCATTTGGCAAGCTACTTTATGCGATGCCGCCGTTTATCATTAGTTCAGCGCAACTCACTCAGCTCACAAAAGCCATGCACGACTACGTTAAATCTGCTTGAGAAATGCGCTTAGCAAGGTAACATAAGCGTTTTCCCTTATTGGCAATAATTGAGCTGGAGTTTTCATTGATGTCTGTCGCGACTGTAGTGGACGTGCTAGCGGGTAAAACCGCTGTCGGCGAAACAGTAACTGTCCGTGGTTGGGTGCGTACGCGCCGAGATTCAAAAGCGGGCATTTCCTTTATTAATGTGCATGACGGATCGTGCTTTGACACTATCCAAGCCGTCGTCCCAAATACCCTAGCCAATTATCAGCAAGAGGTGCTGCGCCTTACCACCGGCTGTTCAGTCGCGATTACCGGCACAGTTGCGGCCTCAGCCGGTCAAGGTCAAGCCTTTGAAATTCAAGCCACCGATGTACATGTTTACGGCTGGGTTGAAGACCCTGATACCTACCCGATGGCACCGAAACGCCACTCTATGGAATATTTACGTGAGCATGCTCATTTGCGCACTCGGACTAATGTCACCGGTGCTGTCATGCGAGTTCGTAACTGTCTAGCCCAAGCGTTACATCGGTTTTTCCACGAACGTGGTTATTTGTGGGTGGCGACCCCTATTATTACGGCCTCCGATGCTGAGGGTGCCGGCGAGATGTTCCGCATTTCCACCTTAGACATGATGAATCTACCGCGTACCGATAAAGGCGACATTGACTATAGTCAGGACTTCTTCGGTAAAGAGGCATTTTTAACGGTGTCGGGCCAATTGAACGTTGAATCTTATGCCTGCAGTTTGTCGAAAGTTTATACCTTTGGCCCTACGTTCCGCGCTGAAAACTCCAATACTAGTCGTCACTTAGCCGAATTTTGGATGGTAGAGCCAGAAGTAGCCTTTGCTGATTTGAACGACATCGCGCACTTAGCCGAAGATATGTTGAAGTATGCATTTAAAGCGGTGTTAGCAGAACGGGCAGATGATATGGCGTTCTTCGCCGAGCGGATCAATCCAGAAGTTATCACTCGCCTCGAAAAAATGATCGACAGCGACTTTGTCCACATGGATTACACTGATGCGGTGGAAATTCTGAAAAGCTGTGGCAAAAAATTTGAATACCCGGTCGAATGGGGTACGGATTTGCAATCGGAACACGAGCGTTATTTGGCCGAAGAGCATGTTGGCGCACCGATTATCTTGAAAAACTATCCACGCGATATCAAAGCTTTTTACATGCGCCAAAACGATGATGGTAAAACCGTCGCAGCCATGGACGTGTTAGCACCGGGAATTGGTGAAATCATTGGTGGGAGCGCGCGTGAAGAGCGTTTAGACATGCTCGACAAACGCCTTGATGAAATGCAATTGCCGAAGGAAGAATACAGTTGGTACCGAGATCTACGCCGCTATGGCACAGTACCACATGCGGGCTTTGGGTTGGGCTTCGAACGGCTCGTGACCTATGTCACCGGGATGACCAATATTCGTGACGTGATCCCCTTCCCTCGGGCGCCTAAAAGCGCGGATTTCTAATCCGCGCGGCGAAATACAAGCTGTGGGTCTTTGGCAGGTTTCACCGGCGTTGGTAACGCCGGTGTACCTAAATATAAAAAGCCGATAATGGTATCCCCCGGGGCTAAGTTAAATGCCTGCCGAACACTAGCGGCATCAACCAACCAACCACTTCGCCAAATACCCCCAAGTCCTTCTGCAAAAGCAGCTTGTAACATGCCATGGCAAGCACAGGCTACGGTAGACACTTGCTCATCGCGCGGCACTTTGTCATGGTTTTTGAATCTGAGCAACGCAACCACAACGGTGGGTGCGCGTAGCGGCAATACTTCACAACGTGAGATTTCGAGTTCAGTTTGCCCCGCTTCACGCGCAGCCTGCGCAAACAGTTGGCCAAGCTGGAGTCGCTTATTCCCCTCATAAACCACAAATTCATAAGGTTGTAATTGCATATGATCAGGCGCCCGCATGGCGGCGGCTTGTATAAATGCCCACTGTGCAGCATCTGGTGCCGGCTCAACCAAGCGCGGCATCGACGAGCGCTCGGTCAATAACGAGTGTGCAGACATTGGCATAGTAATTATTTCCTTTCGATCATGGTTAGTTACATAGTTGTGGTGGTATGCGCTAGAAGCATTCGATATATTGTCACGCGTACACGTCTAAATCATTATAAAGGTGCGTAATGAGCGCAGTATCTAGTTTTTTCAGCCAACTTTGGCGCATTATCAATGGTACCCGCAAGGTTATCATTAATCTGGTGTTTTTCTTCATACTCGGTGCGGTGATTATATCCATATCGCAAGAAGAGGAGCCCATCACGGTTCCGGAAAACGCTATCTTAGTCCTCAATCCGACCGGTGTAATTGTCGAAGAGATGACCTATGTCGATCCTATCGATCAAGCCATAAATGAAGCTTTCGGTTCTCAACCAGAGAATCCAGAAGTGCTCTTGAGTGATTTACTCGATGCGATTGAGCGGGCCAAAACCGATACTAACATTGGCGCTATTTATTTGAGCCTTGAAGGTCTGTACGGTGGTGGTTTGAATAAACTGCAAGCCGTCGGCCGTGCGTTGGAAGATTTCAAGACCTCTGGCAAGCCAGTAATTGCCGCCGCGGATTACTTCACCCAAGCACAGTATTATTTGGCAGCCCATGCTGACAAAGTCTACTTAAACCCACTTGGTGGCGTAGATTTGTCTGGCTATGGCAACTACCAGCTCTATTTCAAAGATATGCTGGCGAAGCTCAAAGTTTCTACCCATGTATTCAAGGCTGGAAGTTACAAATCAGCGGTTGAACCATACACCCGCAATGACATGTCCGACGAAGCCAAAGAAGCTAATAAAGTGCTGTATGACGAGCTTTGGAACCAGTTTAAAGCAGACATTAGCGCACAGCGTGAACTAAGTGCAGATTTGTTAAGCGGTGATGCAGATCGCTTTATGGCACTTTATGATGCTGCCAACGGCGATTCAGCCCAATTTGCATTAAACACCGGCCTCGTCGATGAATTACGGACACGCGAGGCGCTGCGCAGCGAACTCATTAATCTAGCTGGTTATGATGAGGAAGAAGAAAGCTATCGACGCATTAATTTTAGCCGCTATTTAGATGCCTCGGCCCCCTTACCCGTGATTGGTAAAAAGCCAGCAGCGAACCAAATTGCGGTCATTCAAGCACGTGGCGTGATTGTTGATGGCTTCCAGAAGCCAGGCATGATCGGCGGTGATTCAACGGCTGAACGCTTGCGTGATGCGCGTTTGAATGAGAACACCAAAGCGGTTGTGCTACGTATCGACAGCCCTGGTGGTAGTGGTTTTGCCTCTGAAATTATTCGCCAGGAAGTATTGCAACTGCAACAAGCCGGCATCCCAGTGGTTGCCTCGATGAGTTCGGTCGCGGCCTCGGGCGGCTATTGGATTGCTGCAAGTGCCGATGAGATTTGGGCCGCACCAACTACCATTACCGGTTCTATTGGAGTGTTCGGTATGTTCTTCACGGTTGAAGAAAGCCTAGCTGCGCTTGGTATTAATAGCGACGGTTATGCGACTACTGAATATCCGCGCTTAGATATTACCCGCGCATTACCTGAACGGGAAAAAGCACTCCTGCAAAGCAGCGTTGAAAAGTTCTATCGTGACTTCGTACAAATGGTCGCAGATGCACGCGGGATGAGCTTTGAAGCGGTAGATAAAGTAGCCCAAGGACGCGTCTGGACCGGCATTCAAGCCCAGCAATTCGGGTTAGTTGACCAACTAGGTACCTTCGAAGATGCCATCGCCGCGGCAGCGCGGTTAGCCAATCTTGAAGAATACGAAGTAACCACGGTTGAGCCAGAGAAATCAGCGCGCGAGATCTTTATGGCCGAGTTATTTGGTGAGTCGCTGTCGTTGTTCGCACCAAGCACAACCCAGCCAGCATCTATGGTTGAGCGCACCGCCGCTCGGGTCTGGCGTGAGCTTAGCATCATCGAGCAATTCAATGATCCAAATGGTATTTATTTGCTTTGTGATGTTTGCCCTACTGAATAATCAGTAAATTAGTGCTATAACACGGCTTTCTGCAAACGATAAATATAGGATGCAGTAAGCCGTGAGCAAAAAGAGAATTTATGTCGCCTACACAGGTGGCACCATAGGTATGAAAAAGTCGGCGCAAGGGTTTATACCCGTGCCCGGCTTTTTAACTGAATGCGTAGAAAATATGCCGGAGTTCTTCCGCGCGGAAATGCCCGAATTTGTGATCCATGAATATGCACCGCTCATGGACTCCTCTGATATGTCTCCCGCCGATTGGCTCCATATTGCTGAAGATATTCAGCAAAACTATCAAGACTTTGATGGCTTCGTGGTTTTGCATGGTACAGATACCATGGCTTATACCGCATCAGCACTCTCATTTATGTTCGAAAACTTGGGCAAGCCAGTCATAGTGACCGGCTCTCAGATCCCCTTAGCAGCACTGCGTTCTGATGGTCAAACAAACTTATTGAACGCACTCTACATCGCCGCCAATTATCCAATCCCTGAAGTTAGTTTATTTTTCAACAACACCTTATTTCGGGGCAATCGGGCGACTAAGGCCGATGCCAATGGCTTTGATGCGTTTGCGTCGCCCAACTTTCCAGCCCTGCTTGAAGCTGGCATTCAAATTGAGGTGGTAGAGGGAAAGATTGAAGCTCCAGCGCACGCACCGCTTAAATTAACCCGAGTGTCGCCACAAACCATTGGCGTGATCACGCTTTATCCGGGGATAGACGCAAGGCTGTTTGCCACCATGCTTGCCCAACCCGTAGACGCTATCATTATGCAAAGCTACGGGGTGGGTAATGCCCCCCAAGACAAACGCTTACTTGATGTACTGCGTGCAGGCGTTGCGCAACAAACTATTATTCTTAACTGTACCCAATGTTTTCGTGGGCGCGTCAATATGGGCGGCTACGCCACAGGTAATGCGTTAGCTGAAGCGGGTGTGATTAGCGGTGCCGATATGACTATCGAAGCGGCTCTGACAAAGCTTCACTACCTATTATCAAAACCTCTCGAGCATAAGCAACGGTTAGCCTTGTTACAGGCCGATTTACGTGGCGAGTTATCACTACCATAAGATCACTCGGTAGAATTTGCAGGAAGGCATAGCAAAAAAAAGCTCGGGACTAATCCGAATTGTCCCGAGCATAGGGGAATGGCTCAAAGGGATTGAGCCGTGCGCTAACTCTGTTCGCTGGAATAGCGTCGCGGCGACTACCTTAAACCGTGAAGATAGATCATTCACCTGATCCAACAACTATCCACAAATTACAGCGGTATCTTTTAGAATAGTCAAAAATTGAACAATTGCTAAATTTTTTTCGAAAATTTTATATTACTGTAATTAATGGATTTTTTTAATGAACCACACAGGCTGATGACAGGTTATGCACAGCTTCTTCCCAACCAGATCACACTTTTACCTGGTTAAACAAGCGATAAAAATTTGCCGTGGTGACGCGTGCGACCTCCTCGATCGAGATCCCCTTCACATCCGCAATACACTGCGCCACATGTGGGACATATGCGGGTTGGTTCTCTTTACCTCGATGCGGAACCGGTGCTAACCAAGGGCTATCGGTTTCAATTAAAAGTTTGTCTAAAGGCAGCTTTTTAACGGTTTCACGCAAGGTTTTGGCATTGGCAAACGAGGCAATACCGGAAATCGAGATAAAGAAATCGAGCTCATCAATGGCCATTTTGGCCATTTCATAACGCTCAGTAAAACAGTGCAGCACCCCACCCGCTTGTTCCGCATGACCATTGCGTAAAATAGCCAAAGTGTCGGCTTCTGCGTCACGGGTGTGAATGATCAAGGGTTTATCTAACTGATGAGATAGCTCAACATGATAAGCAAAGCTTTGCTGCTGTTTACTAATGCTGTCTTTATCATAGTAATAATCCAGTCCCGTCTCACCGATGGCAACGACTTGCGGATCAGCGGCTAGCTGAGCGAGTTCGGCGTGATCACAATCATGCTCGGCAACATAAAGTGGATGAACACCGCAAGATACCGAAATTTGTGGGTGCTCGCCGACTAGCTTGAGCATATCTCGGTAATCAGGCAAGGTCACACTGACGCACAACATGCGCTCAACCTGTGCTGCACTCGCCTGAGCTAAGGTTTGCTCAATGCCTTGAGCGGTAATCTTGTCCAAATGACAGTGGGAGTCTACAAACATAAATCCTCTACAGCTGGGTTCGCAAAACTACATAGTCGATGTGGGGGTTTCACTGCGCAGCAATTGACCGAGTACGGTTTCAATACGATTTCTTAAATGGCTTTTATCGCCAACAAATTGCACACCAATGCCAGCCTCGCCATGTACACTACTGCGTTGGGGCGACAACCAAACAACCTTGCCACGTACCAAACTCGGCGTTTCATCTTTTGGTAATAACACTGACAGGCTGACCTCATCACCCATTCGAAATTGTTGATGCCGCTCACCGAGTTCAACGAATAAGCCGCCATCTTTTACGAATGACAAATAGGCTTTGGCCAATTGTTTTTCGTTCTCATAAACCAAACTGAATTCACTCAAACTCGTGGCCACTCCATCCATACTTGAGATAATAACAAACCTGCATTCAACCCGCTTTGCTGAGCAAGTGCCCGTTCAATTTGCTGTACGCGTTGCAATTGCTGGTACCAATAATGCACGGGGGCTTGCTTACTCGACATGCGCTGCAAATAAGCGCGTGCTTCTAAAACCGCATCTTCGTGCAGATAAACACTAGGTTGTGCCTGTGCAATTCTGACCAAGTCTACCAGCAATTGTTGCGTAGCCGCCAATGCGAGCGGAATTGTGGCCTTATCATTGAGCGTAGGCCAGCCCCCTGATGCCGAATCACTTTGGCCTATCGTCAGTGCCTTAAACAATTCATCGAGTAACGCTTGAGTAGGGGCTGCTGCACCTTGCATTAAGCGCAATGCTTGCAGTGGCGCTTGCGTGAAACGCTGCAGAACAGCCTCGGTCAGTGCGTTGCCGGTGGTCAATGTTGTTACTGGCTGCCCGGCTTGGGTGCTTAACCACGCTTGCAATTCCGCCACACTGAACGAAGGTAATGGATGCATTCGCATCCGACTTTTTAAGGTTGGTAATAAGCGTTGCGGTGCTTCCGCAGAAACAACTAACACCGTTTTTGCCGCTGGCTCTTCCAGGGTTTTCAGCAATGCATTAGCGGCATTACGGTTTAATCGGTCAGCGCGTTCAATATAGGCGACTTTAAAGCCACCTTGATTCGCGGTATTCGCCAGCTGACTGATCAGCGCCCGAACCTCGTCGACACCAATCACATTCTGGTCGGCCTGCCCTAATTTAATATAATCAGGATGGGTACCTGCTTGCTGTAACAAACAACTTTTACATTGACCACAAGCCTGATTAGTGGGCTGTTGACATAGCAAAAATGCGATCAAGCGTTCGATAAATAGCGGCATCGCCGCATCCTCGCTGTGCACAAAACAGTGAGCATGTGCGAATCTGTCTTTCGCAATATCAGTTGTGAGTTGCTGCCACAATGGCGTTAACCACGGATATTTCATCTGCTCAGCACCTGCTGCAAAGCTTTGGTAAGCGCGGCGCTTACTTCATCTAAGGGCTGGTTGGCATCAATCACAACCATATTCGGCTCAGTCGCCGCAATCTGTAAATAAGTCGCGCGGGTTCGCTCGAAAAAAGCGAGGTCTTCGCGCTCAATTCGGTCCAATTCGCCACGCTGCCGGGCACGCTCTAAGCCACGACTCGGCTCGACATCTAAGATAATGGTTAAATCGGGATGAAAGCCAGGCATGACAAGATCACGCAAACTTGTCAGTGTTTTGTCGCCAAGCTGGCGTCCGCCGCCTTGGTAGGCCCGCGACGATAAATCATGACGATCACCCACCACCCAGGTGCCTACGGCTAACGCGGGCTTAATCACCTGTTCAACCAATTGCACCCGACTAGCGTACATCAGTAGCAATTCACTGGTGGCACTAATAGGCTCTTGCCAGTTTTGCTTGATCAGGCTGCGCAGTGCTTCGGCAAAAGGGGTACCGCCCGGCTCACGAACCGTGGTGACCGGTTTCCCCGTCGCGGCTATCACCCGCACAATGTGTGCGATTGCGCTACTCTTGCCTGCCCCTTCGAGCCCTTCAATCGCAATAAACTTACCGAGCTGTTGCACCTGTTATTTATCCTTACTTATTGCTTTTGGCCGCGTTGATAGCGATTCACTGCCCGATTATGTTCCGCTAGGGTCTTGGAAAATATGTGTTCGCCTTTATCATTCGCGACAAAATAATAGTATTCCGAATCGGCAGGTTGCGCTGCCGCTCTTAAACTTGCCACACTCGGCATTGCGATAGGCGTTGGCGGTAAACCGTCGATTCGATAGGTATTATAAGCTGTCTGTTCGCGTAAGTGCGCACGCGTCAAATCGCCATCGAAATTCTCAATGCCATAAATAGTTGTCGGATCTGATTGTAACCGCATTCCACTTCGAAGACGATTCATAAACACTGAGCTCACTAGCCCTCGTTCACTGGCCACGCCGGTTTCTTTTTCGATAATAGAAGCCATGATTAGTAAGTGGTAAGGCGATTCTATTGGTATCCCCCGATCTCGTTCGGCCCATGCTTGTTCAAGCTCTTGTTGCATTTTAGCGAATGCATCTTGCAGTATCTGCAAGTCAGATGTACCTGCCTTATAGCTGTATGTTTCAGGTAACAACGCCCCCTCAAGGCTTGGGTAACGTTGTTCAGGGTCTAATAACTGATGTAATTGCGTTGCGCTTAATGCACTGGTCTTTGCGTCTAAGTGCGGCACAGATTTTAGTTGGGCACGCCATTGAGCAAGGGTTAGTCCTTCAACTAGGGTAATGCGGAACAAATGCTGCTGGCCTAATTCAATTCGATTAACTAAGTCGGCTAGCGATAAGTCTTCAGCTATGTCATAAACGCCAGCCTGTAATCTGTCGCCGCGGCCACGAATTCGTAGTTGATAATAGGCTAGTTGAGGGTCAATGTCGGCGCCTAACGCCTTTAATTGCTGCAGTAATGAGCGCGCGTGACTACCGCTTTTTACTTCCAGCAACTGCGGGGCTAATTGTAATGGGCGTTGCCATAGTTGTTGTAAGTACCAGCCCGCCAATATCACCACTAAAACGCTTAGCGCTAATCCTGACAGTATCCATCGTCTTCGATTCAACGCCACAATAGCTCCCGAATTTGCTGCATATTTTGCTCTCCTGCGAAGCGCTGGGTACCAATTTGTCCGACCGCGCGAATACCACGCACGCTGTTACATAAAAATACGCTATCGGCCTGCAATAACGCACTCACATCAAACTGGCCCACTTGCACCTCACCCAAACCACCGGAGTCAATCAGCGCTGCCCGAGCCACACCGGCAATACCGCAGCTTTCCAGCGCCGGCGTAAACCACTGCTGGCCATCATACCAAAAAATATTGCTGCTGATGGCTTCGCAGACTTGGCCATATTGATCACAGACCACTAATTCGTCCACGCCACGCCAGCGGCGCTCTTTTGCCAGTAGGACTTGCTCTAGTCGATTGAGCGTTTTCAATCCCGCTAGTTGTGGCTGATGACTGAGTTGTAAATCCGCAATCGCTAGTTGTAATGGGGTATCGGTTAGGGTTTCAGGCGCTAACAGCTGTAACTTAAACCACACCTGAATCGTGTCAGTTTGCCGCTCATAGCCCTGACTAACGCCCGCACTGGTCACCATGATTTTGGCTAACAGCCTTGCCGCGTCAGCCTCAACTGGGGGCTCAAGCTCGGCTGACCATTGCTGATAAGCATGTGCGATAGCCGCATTTAATTGGTCTGTTAGTTGGTCAGGATCGGGGGACTGTAACCCTAAGCGCTGTGACGCTTGCGCCAGCCGCGCGAGATGATAGGACCAAAACAAGGGCTGCCGATGGCGTACCAGCACCGTGGTAAAGTGGCCGTCGCCATACTGCAGACCCCGATCAGCAGCCAGCGCGTGGCTCTGCGCTGACTCCAGTAAAGCACCGTTACACCACAATGTTGGTTGCATACTTATCCCAAAACAAAGGCTACGCTAAGTGCACTATTACACTCTGCTAAACAACAGCGAACCATTGGTGCCACCAAAGCCAAACGAATTACACAATGCTGCCTGCAAGGTGACGTGACGACATTGATGTGGCACGTAATCAAGATCACATTCAAGGTCTGGGTCGGTCAAGTTAATCGTCGGCGGCACCACTTGATGATGCAGGGCAAGAACCGTAAAAATTGCCTCAATAGCGCCGGCGGCGCCGAGCAAGTGCCCTGTCATTGACTTAGTTGAGCTGACCAATACATCGGCGGCATCTGAACCGTAAACGCGTTTAATTGCCCGCGTTTCAGCGATATCTCCGGCCGCCGTAGAGGTACCGTGAGCGTTAATATAACCCACATCTTTGGCCGTTAAATCGGCGTCCCGCAGCGCATTATCCATAGCCATAGCCGCACCGCGACCGTCCTCTGGCGGTGCCGTCATATGATAGGCATCGCCACTCATACCAAAGCCGCTCAATTCAGCGTAAATATGCGCCCCGCGTGCCACCGCGTGCTCATACGACTCCAGTACCATAACCCCAGCCCCATCACCCAACACAAAGCCATCACGCTGTTTATCCCAAGGACGGCTCGCAGCTTGCGGGTCATCATTTCGAGTCGACAACGCGCGTGCAGCGCCGAACCCGCCTAGTCCAAGTGGTGTCGATGCTTTTTCCGCCCCGCCTGCGAGCATCACATCGGCATCACCATAAGCAATAATTCGCGCCGCTTGACCAATATTATGTACACCTGTGGTACAGGCCGTCACAATCGCCAAATTCGGTCCGGTAGCGCCCAGTTGCATTGATAGATGACCAGAAATCATATTAATGATGGTCGATGGCACAAAAAACGGTGACATCCGGCGTGGTCCACCGCTTAATAATTTACTGTGATTTTCTTCAATCAGCCCCAACCCACCAATACCTGAACTTACCATCACCCCAACGCGATGCGCGTTTTCTGGGGTAATAGTCAACTTGGCATCGGCAACCGCCTGTAGGCCAGCCGCAATCCCGTATTGAATAAAGAGATCCATCTTTTTGGTGTCTTTCGCGTCAATATATTGGCTGGCGTCAAAACCATTTACGAGCCCGGCAAAGCGTGTCGAAAATGGCGTCGTATCAAAGTGTGTAATGGCTTGAATACCACTTTCACCAGCGCAAAGGCGGCGCCAGGTGCTCGTCACATCCGTGCCTAACGGGGTAAGAGCCCCCATTCCAGTGACAACTACACGTCGTTTTGCCACAGCGATTCCCTCTTATAAATAATGTTGAATTGATTTTACGCAATTTCTACGCATTGGCGCTAATCAAGATCAACAATAGCTAAATATTTACTGAATGACGCCCAATAAAAAAGGCGGAATTTTCATTCCGCCTTCAGCTCACCTAAATCGGTAAGTGATTAACCTTCAGAGTGGTTGCTCACGTAATCGATTGCAGCTTGAACTGTTTTGATTTTTTCAGCTTCTTCGTCTGGGATCTCAGTCTCAAACTCTTCTTCAAGCGCCATCACCAGCTCAACGGTATCAAGTGAATCAGCACCTAAATCGTTCTCGAAAGATGCTTCTGGCTTCACTTCTTCTTCTTTCACACCAAGTTGTTCAATGATGATTTTTTTAACGCGTTCTTCAATAGTACTCATGTTTAATAATTCCCTTAATTTAAGAGGTCTGCATCACTAATTTGGCGTTAGTGTAGTGAAACCAACCCAATTAATAAAGTAAAAAATCCAAACTACGGAACAGGTCGTACCGCCAGTTTAAATTTATCGCTTATACCATCGCCATACCGCCATTCACATGAATGGTTTCGCCGGTTACATAAGCTGCTGATTTGCTAGCGAGGAAAATAACCGCCGCCGCAATTTCTTCAGGTTGACCCAACCGAGCGCTTGGTATGTTGACAAAAATGCTCTCTTTTTGTTCCTCAGTGAGCGCCTTTGTCATATCAGTATCAATAAAGCCAGGCGCCACGCAATTCACGGTAATACCGCGGGCAGCGACTTCCTTCGCTAATGACTTACTGAACCCAACTAAACCAGCTTTGGCGGCACAATAGTTGGCCTGGCCTGGGTTACCAGTGGTGCCTACTACTGATGAAATATTGATGATCCGACCGTAGCGCCGTTTCATCATCCCCCGCATCACCGCCTTGCATAGATGGAACACCGCTTTGAGATTGGTGTTCATGACTGCGTCCCATTCTTCATCCTTCATGCGCATTAGCAAATTGTCTTTGGTAATACCCGCATTGTTGATCAGAATATCAAGCTGGCCATATTGCTCATCGATGCTTTTCAGTAACGCCACAATTGCGTCGTTGTCATTCACATCAAGTGCTACGCCGCGCCCATTTGCGCCCAGATATTCACTAATAGATGCTGCGCCATGGTCACTGGTAGCGGTGCCGACCACGGTTGCACCTGCTGCTACTAACTGCTCAGCTATCGCGCGGCCAATGCCGCGACTAGCACCAGTCACGAGCGCAATTTGTCCGGTTAAATCAAACATCATCATCTTCTTCCTTATGCGTTTAGCGCCGCTGCGGTGTTTAATGGTTCACAGCTCATGTCAGCGACAATCCGTTTGGTTAAGCCCGTTAGCACTTTGCCCGGACCTATTTCGAAAGCTTGCGTTACGCCCTGCTCACCAAGCCAGCTTATGGTCTCAGTCCAACGTACTGGTGAATAAAGCTGCTTCACCAAGGCGCTCCTAATTCCCTCAACACTCGTCGCTGCTTTTACGTCGACGTTATGAATAACCGGAATAGTCGGCAAATGAATGCTGACATCAGCTAACGCCGCCGCCAATTGTTCAGCTGCAGGCTGCATTAAAGCGCAATGGGATGGCACACTCACTGGTAATGGTAGCACCCGTTTTGCACCTGCTTGCCGACATGCTTCGGCCGCCCGCTCAACCGCCAATTTATCACCCGCAATAACCACTTGGCCCGGTGAATTATAGTTTACCGGCGCAACAACTTGCCCTTCTGCGGCTTGTTCACAGGCCGCAGCCACCTTGTCATCGGCTAAACCTATTACCGCGGCCATAGCACCTGTTCCAGCTGGCACTGCGGTTTGCATGAACTGACCGCGAGCCGCAACCAGCTTTACCGCATCGGTAAATTGCAGCGCTTCGGCAGCCACCAACGCTGAATACTCACCCAAACTATGGCCAGCCATATAACTCGGTGCTGCGTGTCCTTGCGCCCGCGCAATCTCGTATAACGCTACGCTAGCGGTTAGTATTGCAGGTTGAGTAATTTCAGTTTGATTCAATTGTGCATCTGGGCCATTACTGACGATCTCCCATAGATCATAGCCCAGCGCATCACTGGCTTCTTCAAACCGAGTTTTCACCGAACAAAATGCTTGCGCAACATCAGCCAACATGCCAACACTTTGCGAACCTTGTCCGGGAAAAATAAATACCATACTCATTCAATCATCCTTTTTATCAATCCGCGCTTATTAGTAATTAACCAATGCGGCGCCCCACGCGAAACCACCACCAAATGCTTCTAATAATAAGCGTTGTCCGCGCTGAATGCGACCATCGCGCACGGCAACATCTAACGCAATCGGCACCGATGCGGCCGAGGTGTTACCAGTTTCGGCCAAGGTGAGTACCACTTGCGCCAGCGGCATCTTTAATTTTTTAGCCGTCGCTTGGATAATGCGAAAGTTCGCTTGATGTGGGATCAGCCAATCTAAATCAGCTGCCGTTAAATCGTTAGCCGCTAAGGTATCAGTCACTAATTGACTGAGTTTGGCCACCGCCACCTTAAATACTTCGCTACCCTTCATGTACATCCAGGCCGCTTCAACACTCGCCGCATCGCCACGAGTAGGTAAGCCCGCGCCAAGTAAGTGCGCGTATTCACCGGCACTATGCAGATGGGTGGAGAGTATACCCGCTTCTTGATCGGCACTCAGCACCACCGCGCCGGCGCCATCACCAAACAAAACGAGGGTATTGCGATCGTCGGGTTTACATAACCGCGCCAATACATCAGCACCAATCACCAGCACATGCTGACATTGGCCGGTACGGATATATTGGTCCGCCACACTCAGTGCAAAAATGAACCCTGAGCAAGCTGCCGCAACGTCAAATGCAGGAATATCTGACACGCCAAGTGCTGCTTGGATCTGGCAGCCGGCACTTGGAAAAGCTTGTGTTGCTGAGGTTGTCGCAACCACGATCATATCGAGTTGGCTTGCCGGTAATCCGGCCGCCTCTAACGCTTGGATAGCAGCATGATGGCCCATAGTGACAACTGATTCAATCGGTCCTGCAATGCGGCGTTCACGAATCCCCGTACGCTCCACGATCCAGGCGTCAGAGGTGTCAACGCGCCGTTCTAAATCGGCGTTGGTAAGACGGTTGCTAGGTAAGTAATGTCCGGTTCCTGCTATTCTTGCAAACATGTATATCGCTTATGTTGATTCTAGCAGCACCGCCTCAACCTTATCTTGAATTTGTTCAGGAAGTGCATACTCGACGGCTGCTACGGCTTGCCGAATAGCGCTACAAAACGCTTGTTCATTGGCATCGCCATGACTCTTTATCACTACACCTCGTAATCCTATCAAACTGGCACCGTTGTAGTGGTCGGGCTTCAGCCAATCCCAGCTTTTTAATAAGCGTTTATAAAAGAGTTTGGCAAATAGCCGAGATGCCCAGTGCTGTTTCACACTGGCTTTTATCTGAGCAAGGAGTAAGTCCGCCAACCCTTCACAGGCTTTTAACGCCACATTCCCCACAAAACCATCGCAAACAATGACGTCGGCTTTGTCAGCAAACAAATCATCACCTTCGATAAAACCAACGTAGTGAATGTGTGGCGATGCACTTAATTGCGCGGCAGCACCCTTCACCGCATCACTGCCCTTAGTGTCTTCAGCACCCATATTGAGCAACGCGACGCGTGGTTGCCGTCCGAGTTGGAGCTGCGCTTGTACTGAGCCCATAACCCCGAACTGGAATAAGGTATCCGCATCACAAACTGCATTGGCGCCCAAATCCAGCAACCAAGTGTGGCCACCATGGACATGTGGGATCACGCTGATCAATGCGGGCCGCAGCACGCCCGGAAGTGTTTTTAAGGTAAAATAAGCAGTGCTCATTAATGCGCCAGTATTGCCGCTACTAATCAGTGCTTGCGCTGTGCCCTGCTGCACCAACTCCAGCCCAACTCGCATGGACGAATCTGGTTTAACGCGTAAGGCGGTACCGGGTTTATCTGTCATTTCCACCACTTCACTCGCATGTTGTGCCGTTACACGGGGATGCTGAGCAAGTTGGTGATTTTGGAGCAACGGAGAGAGAATGGCGAGATCGCCAACAATAACAAACTTAACTTGCGGAAACTCTTGCAGCGCTCGGGCGAGCGCTGCAACGACAATTGAGGGGCCTAAATCGCCCCCCATTGCATCAAGTGCTAACGTCAGGTTGGCCTGCGCCATCCCGGCATCGACTCAATTATTTACTAATGACTTTACGGCCTTTATAAAAACCATCGGCAGTTACATGGTGACGGCGATGCGTCTCACCAGAGGTAGAATCAACCGACAGTGTAGGGCCGCTCAGCGCATCGTGTGAACGACGCATGTCGCGTTTTGAACGACTTTTCCGATTCTGTTGTACAGCCATTTACGCTATCTCCTAAGTTTATTTACGCTTTAATGCTTGTAGCACGGCGAAAGGATTTTCGCTTGGCTCAGGGCTATCATCGATTTTGCCCCAGCTCATTGCACTACTATCAATTGAACAATCTTTATCGTCGTGTTTAACCACCACGGGCATTGCCAACATTAGTTCATCTTCGACAATGCGATGCAAATTTATTTCACCAAACTCATCTACTTCAACCGGCTCATACTGACTAGGCATGTCTTCTGCTGGTTGGCGGCGAGTAATCGGCGCATAATGAAACGTTGTCGTCAGTGCTAATGACATCGCTTCGTTACATCTTTCGCATGCAACTTCAACCTCCGTTGCGGCCTCTCCTTGTACATAATGAATGCCTTGTTCATCGGTACCAAAAGAGAGCACGCACGGCACATCAGCGCTTGGCGTTAACAATAGTGCTTGCAGGCGACTCAGTGCCGAGGTGGGCACGAGACCATCATAAACAAGCTGTTTGCCGGCACTTTTGACCGGATCGACCGTAGTCGGGATTCGAACCTTTTGCATAGCGCGCGAATGTTACTGGAAAGCCCTATGAAACACAAGCGGTTTCTAGTCTAGCAATGGATTCACACCCTGTGCTCTTAACCACTGAAGCGTCAGCATTAACGGTAGCCCGATCAGGGTGTTGGGATCATCTCCGCTAAAGCGCTCAAACAAATTAATGCCCAGCGCTTCACTCTTAAAACTACCCGCACATTGCAGCGGTTGCTCACGCTTCACGTAGCCTTCAATTTCAGCATCGCTTAGCTCACGCATGTGGACGACAAATGGCACACAGTCACTTTGTAAGTGTAACTCACCCGCTTGCTTGCGGGTGGCAATCGCAAGCCCAGTATAAAAGGTAACGATTTGCCCCGAGAGCACTCGCAATTGTTCGCACGCTTTGGTTTCTGTGTGTGGCTTACCTAGGATTTGTCCGTTTACGGCCGCCACTTGATCCGAACCAATCACGTGCAGGGCGTTAGCCTCACTATTATAAGTGTGGGCAACCGCCTCCGCTTTTGCCCGGGCTAAACGTTCCACCAGCGCCGGCGCGGTTTCTTGTGCATGGGGCGTTTCATCAACGGCGGGGCTAGCGACGCTAAAGGTTAAGCCTGTCTGTTGCAATAATTGCCGTCGATACGGCGAGGTTGATGCCAATACTATTTCATAAGCTTTGGCCATAACGCTCATCCTCTTATCATCAAGTTCAGGGGGAAGTTACTTAATCGCTTAGTGACTGATTAACGCGTGGCGTTTGCGGTAGCAGCTCGAGCAGTTCATCAAACTGTTGCAGAACGTGCAAGGTACCAAATTCCTGCAATTGTGTGGTGCTGTGCACACCATGACTCACCCCAATGCGCGGCATGTCAATCGCCGCGGCCATTTGCATGTCATAAATGGAATCACCCACCATCACCGCTTGCTGCGGCGTTAGCTCAAGCTCCGTTATAATTTGTCTTAGCATCGCAGGAGACGGTTTAGATTCGGCTTCATCAGCACAGCGCGAGATATCGAATAAATGACCAGAAGCGGTTTCGCTCCACACTCGATCAAGCCCGCGGCGCATTTTGCCCGTGGCGACACCAATCTGAAAAGACCTATCCCGAAGCGTCGTTACGGTCGCTAACGCCCCCTCAAAAAATGGCGTTGGTGTGGTGTTTAAAATGACGTACTCATCACGATAAGCAGCCATCAAGGCTTCATGTTGGGCACTGGTTAGGCTACCGAATAACCGCTTGATCGCCGGCTCTAGGCTCAAGCCAATAATATCTTGCACAGCGGCAGCGCTAGGCACGGGCAACTCAACGCGCGCCGCGCTTTGTTGCATCGAAGCCACAATACGACCGACGGAATCCATTAAGGTGCCGTCCCAGTCGAAAATAACCAACTTCACGTTTGCTAGTTCAATCACCGCCGTATCCTATTACGCTATCCTTTCGAGCTCGGCTTTGGTCGAGCTGTTAACGATCTTGCCGCTTGCCATTGAATCTTGGAGCCAAGAGCGAGTAGCGTTGTTCTCAAGTTGTCATCCAGGGGGGCTTCAACGGTAATGGTACGATCGTTATCTTGCGGGTGCTGAAATTGCAATTTGTGGGCATGCAAAAACAGTCGCTGTAACCCACTTGCCCGCATTAATTCATCGAATTGTTTGTCACCATATTTATCATCCGCCGCAATCGGATGCCCGGCATGTAACGCATGTACCCGAATTTGGTGAGTCCGCCCCGTGACTGGCGACGCTTCAACTAAAGTGGCTTGGGCGAATTTTTCGACGATCCGAAATTTGGTATGCGAAGGTTTGCCTTCGGCATCAACCCGCACGATGCGTTCACCGGACTTTAAGGTGTTCTTCTTTAACGGTGCTTGGACGGCGTTCATATGCCCTTGCCAATGGCCGCGCACCAAAGCGTAATATTGTTTATCTATAGTTTTCGCGCGCAATTGCTCATGTAAAGCGCGTAATGCGCTGCGCCGTTTTGCAATCATGATACAACCACTGGTATCGCGATCGAGGCGATGTACTAGCTCTAAATGCTTTGCCTGTGGCCTTAACGCTCGTAAATTCTCAATCAGTCCGAACTGCAAGCCAGAACCGCCATGAACCGCCAGCCCTGCTGGTTTGTTTAGCACCATAACGAGATCGTCTTCATATAAAATACACTGTTCAAGCTGTTGCACTTGATCAAGCTTTGCTGAAGGGAGCGGCGCCTCAGCTGCGACTCGGACCGGTGGGATCCTGACCAAGTCGTTGGGCTGTAACTTATATTCAGGTTTCACCCGCTTTTTGTTCACCCGCACTTCACCCTTACGCAAAATTCGGTATACCAACGACTTAGGTACACCTTTTAATCGCGCGAGCAAGTAGTTATCAATGCGCTGGCCCGCGTATTCTGCGTCTATGGTCTGCCAGCTGACTTGTTGTGTGGTCTCGTTCATGGCGCGCATTCTAGCATTTCTTGGGCGTTCGCACAGCGGAAATTGAGGCTTGTGTTAAGCGTTGATTTCATGGGATAATCAAGCGTCATCACAGTTGCCAACGGGCGTTAGTGAGCGGCCATGCAAAGCGCATGTAATGCAACGCTCTGCTCAGTTCGCAATCTTGTTAGATGACAGTTAGCACAATAGTTTTAGGTAAGTTGTTGGGTGTGGTGCAGAAACGCTCGCCGAATAACTTGGTATGAAGTGTGACATGAGTTGGCATAACCAACAGGTCCACAGCAGAGTACAGCGCTAGATTAGCTGTCGGGCATATTCAAAAGAGCCCCGCATTAATACAGTCGCTGAGATTCTGATGGCACGGAAAAGTTTGGGTAGTCATGATGCTAACCCACAACACTTCATACTATTTATGATAGCCATAGCGACAGCATGGCACACGACGCAAGCGTTCGTCGGCAAGTAAGTCTGTTATCAGGCTTTACTTGAAAACTCATTGCAGCGAACACGTGAATTGAAGCAAGGCTACATGTAGCATACACGCCACTAAGCGTGAGTAAATTGACGGGTTCTGACTTCGCTAATTAGCGCGAAGCAATTACATAATTGGCGATATTTCGTTTGCGAGTAAGCTAGTTTTTCGTGGTGCCATGTTGTGGCCAAAATAATGAGTCACAACAATGAAAAGAATGTTAATTAATGCGACGCAACTAGAAGAGTTGCGCGTCGCGTTGGTCGATGGTCAACGCTTATACGATTTAGATATTGAATCTCCAGGTCACGAACAAAAGAAAGCGAATATCTACAAGGGTAAAATTACCCGTATTGAGCCTAGTCTCGAAGCTGCTTTTGTTGACTACGGCGCCGAGCGTCATGGGTTCTTACCTCTCAAAGAAATTGCCCGCAACTACTTCCCTGAGAACTACCAATTTGACGGCCGTCCAAACATCAAAGATGTCATCAAGGAAGGCCAGCAAGTTATCGTTCAAATTGATAAAGAAGAACGTGGTCAGAAAGGTGCTGCGCTCACTACTTTCATCTCGTTAGCCGGTAGCTACTTAGTATTAATGCCGAATAACCCGCGTGCGGGTGGTATTTCTCGTCGCATCGAAGGCGACGAGCGTAGCGAATTAAAAGAGACCTTAGATCAATTAAACCTACCAAAAGAAATGGGCTTAATTGTTCGTACCGCCGGTGTCGGTAAATCACCAGAAGAATTAGAGTGGGATTTAAATGTCCTGCTTCATCATTGGGAAGCCATTCGTAAAGCGTCGGAAGAACGCCCTGCACCGTTTTTGATCCATCAAGAAAGCAACGTCATTTTCCGCGCTATCCGTGACTATTTGCGCCGCGATATTGGCGAAGTTTTAATTGATAACGATGCGGTGTACGAGCAAGTTCGTGAGCATGTGACGTTAATTCGCCCTGATTTCGTCAGTAAAGTGAAGAAATATCAAGGTGATGCGCCACTATTTAATCACTATCAAATTGAAAGCCAAATTGAGTCTGCGTTCCAACGCGAAGTTCGCTTACCGTCAGGTGGCTCTATTGTCATTGACCCAACCGAAGCGCTGACCTCAATTGATATTAACTCGGCTCGCGCAACCAAAGGTGGCGATATCGAGGAGACGGCGTTTCAAACCAACCTAGAAGCGGCTGAGGAAATCGCCCGCCAGTTACGTTTACGTGACTTAGGTGGCTTGATTGTGATCGATTTTATCGACATGACCCCTACTCGCCACCAACGCGAAGTTGAAAATCGTTTACGCGATAGCTTGAAGCAAGATAGAGCGCGCATTCAAGTTGCCCGAATTTCACGCTTTGGCTTACTAGAAATGTCACGTCAGCGGCTGCGCCCTTCACTTGGCGAGGCGTCTAACCACGTCTGTCCTCGTTGCAGCGGCCAAGGTACGATTCGCTCTGATGAGTCATTAGCATTGTCTATTTTGCGCTTGATTGAAGAAGAAGCGTTGAAAGACAACACGCATCAAGTACAAGCTCAAGTGCCTGTTGCCGTGGGAACCTATTTACTAAACGAAAAGCGCCAAGCTATTCTTGCCATTGAAAAACGGCATGATGTTTCGGTACTGGTGATCCCGAATCACTATCTTGAAACACCGCATTTTGATGTGAAGCGCCTGCGCAAAGATGAAGTTGAGCTTGGTAATAGCTTTGAATTGATTCAAAACCCGCAGCAAGCTGGGATTGAGGTTAATCTTAGCAAAGAGCGCCCACAATTAGAGCAACCGGCTTTGAAAGGAATTCAAGCACCAGAAGCCCCAGCACCTGCGCCCACGCCTAAAGCGCCTGAACCAAAAGCCGCTGGCCCAGGTTTATTGACGAAGTTGGCGACTTGGTTGAAAGGATTGTTCAGTTCGACTGATACGACCGACAATAACCAACGCCGCCCTGCCCAGCGTGGCCAGCAGCGTAATCGTCAGCGCGACGATAACCAGCAACGTCGGGGGCGCAACCGTCGCCAGCGTGGTGGTCAGCAACGCCGGCAACGGGGTGATAAAGATGACAATCGCCAGCCGAGCACCGATTCGAAAAGCAGTAAGCCGGTAGCGGCTAAAGCCAGCGAAAGGCAACCCGCAGAAAAGCCGCAGGAGCGTGCGCCGAAACCTGAGCAGCAAGCAACGGTTGAGCGTCAGTCAGATGTAGCACCTAAACCACGGCGTCAACGTCGCAATTTAGACCGCAGTGTACGATTGCGAGCTGCAGCGACCGAACATGCGCAAGCACCGGAAGCCAACCAGACATCTTCTATCGAGCCTAGTATGGTAGCAACGCCGACAACTGAAAACTTCGTAGAGAAGTCTACAGCGAACAGTGTTGCGGCTACTGCGGCTGAGAACGTGACTGCCAATGTGGCGGAGAATACTACGGAGAATACGGCTGAGAATGCTGTAGAGAATGCTGTAGCAAGCACCGCGAAGGAATCAGCAAAGGTCGCGGCCGTAAAAGCCGAAAGCTCTGCCGAACAATCGACGCCAAACAGCACGCAAAATGCAGACGCAGTGGTTACCGCTACAACCGCACCGTCAGCTGCTGATGAAGTTGCAGCTACCGAGACTGTCACAGCTAGCGACAGCGTAGAGGCAAAACCAAACCGTCAACGTTCACGTCGTTCACCGCGACATATGCGCGCAGCTGGTCAACAACGTAAGCGTGAGCAATCGGAACAAGCTGTAGCGCAAGCGGCAGAGACCACTGCCGAACCAGCGAGCGATCAGCCTGCAACCGTTAACGCTAGTGACACTGTTGAGACTGTTGAGATCGAAAAATCAGTCACGAACACGGCTGAAGTAGCGCCTGAAGCAACTGTGGACACCGCGAATAATGCGACAGTGGAGCCAACACCTGAGCCGGCCACTACGTCAGCAGCAGCCACAGTTACCGCAGAACCAGAAGTAAGCGTTGCACCTGTGAAAGTTGCGAGTACAGCAACCACCAAGCCTAAACCAGTTGCCAGCAAGTCGATGACTGCCTCGGCGCCTATGGTTAAAGCGGTTGCAGCACCTTTAGACTCAACCTCTACCTTTGCCGCAATGAAGGATGCTAATCGTCGCTCGGTGAGCAAAGCTGAGCGAGTGGCTTCATTTGCGGAAGCAAAAAGCGTTGTGAAGGCTGACATGGCAAAGTGTGAAACTTCACAATAGAAATACCTCACGCAGTTGTAGCCATAACGATTACAACTGCGCTAAGTTATTTTGACTCTGCAACATAGTAAAAAGGCGCCTAAGGCGCCTTTTTTAATGGTCAAGATGTGACTACTCAAATTTGCTTAGAGGGTTAATTTACTAGCGTTTTTCTCTAAAAAACGTGGTCCAATGCCCTTCACTTCAAGTAGTTGTTCAACCGCGGTAAACTTGCCGATTTGCTCGCGCAGAGCAACAATCTGCTCGGCACGCTTAACCCCCACCCCCGTTAGAGCTTGAGCCAATTCTGCGGCAGTCGCGGTATTAATATTGACGGTTGCTGCAATAGCCGCTGCCTGTACCATCGGGGCCGCCAACACTTGACTCTGCCACATTAAACTCGGAATAAATAATGCTAACGCAAACCAATTCACCACTTTCATATTCAGCTCCATCGTCGCCAAGTAGCGCTGCCAATTGCAGCCTTCCCAGCTTAGGTGTCGCGTCAGAATCCGGCTAGAGCGTGAAATCTTATTCGGTTGTAAGTGAAGCGAGGATCTCGGCAAGGGCTTGCTGTGGCTCATTCGCTTGCGTGATCGGTCGGCCAATAACCATGACATCTACGCCTTGTTGTTGCGCTTGTTGCGGCGTCATAACACGTTGCTGATCTGCACTCGCGCTTCCGGCAGGACGAATACCTGGTGTTACCGTGATAAAGTCTTGGCCAAACTTGGCCTTTAACGCTGCCACCTCTTGCGCGCTACAAACCACGCCATCAAGCCCGGCTTGTTGGGTCAGCGCAGCGAGATGTAATACTTGTTCAGCGGCCGTACGCTGAATACCGAGTTCGGCAACATCATCATCGCCCATACTGGTAAGAACAGTAACCGCAATTAAATATGGCCGTTGCGACGCTGGTAGTTCGGCTAATGCTGCACGGGCTGCAATCAGCATTTTAGTGCCTCCGCTCGCATGCACATTTACCATCCATACGCCAAGCTCAGCTGCGGCTTTCACAGCTTTTGCAACCGTATTGGGAATATCATGATATTTTAGGTCTAAGAACACATCAAAGCCTGCATTCACCAGCTCTTTGACAAAAGCTGGCCCACCGACGGCAAACAACTCTTTGCCCACTTTCAGTCCACATTGACTCGGTGACAACTGCTTTACGAGCGCCATTGCAGTGGTTGTTGAATCGTAATCCAATGCCACAAAAACACGACTTTTCATCTATTCTCCGTCAAGTCCTATGATTGGTTTCACATCGCCCCAGGTTCGACAAGACGGGCAATGCCAATACAACGTGCTACCCGCAAAGCCACAATGCCGACACTTATAACGCGGGCGCTGTTGCATTTGTTGCTGCACTAAACGCTGTAATAGCACTAAACTATCGCGCGCCTTACCGTCATCTGCAGTGCGGATATGCAAGTCCATCAGTTGATGGAAACCTTTCATGGTGGGATTTTTTAATAACGCTTGTTGAACAAACTGTTCGGCCGCTTCCACACCATTTTCAGCAGCGATAAGTTCGGACAACATCACAATAGCTGAGGTCGCAGCCTGCTGTTTCATGCAGTCATGTAAAAAGTGAATAAAGCCAGCTTGGTCATGTAATGCATGGGTACAAGCTTTGATTAACGGCAGCGCTTCACTCACAAACGCTGGGTCCTGCTGCAAAATCCCCATCAGCGTTTCACTGGCTTTTTGATATTGCCCTTGCCCATGCCATAGACGTCCTAACGCAAGCGATGCACGAACGCACTTATCATCGTGCGCCAAGGCCTTTTGGTAGTATTTCACCACTTGTTTTGGATCGGACTGTTTATCGGCTAATTCACAATATAATTGGGCAACTACCCGTTCCACGTCAGGATGGTGACGCGCCAATTTCAAGGCAACAACGATAGCTTTGTCCCACTCGTGAGTCGCCTCGTAGAGTTCTAATAAATGTGCGTAACTTTGCTGTTGGAAGTCTTTTAAACGCTGTAACTCGAGCAACATCGATTCAGCACGATCATAAAGCCCTGCAGCCAAATAATCTCGTGCCAACTCAAACATCGCTTGGTGGCGATCGCTCTCGCTCAAACTCGGTCGTGAGGTAAGGTTTTGATGGATCTTAATCGCCCGCTCGACTTCACCACGGCGGCGAAACAATTTACCAAGCGCCCAATGGGTTTCGATGGTATCTGAGTCGACGTCAAGTAATTCAACAAATAAATCAACCGCCTTATCTGATTGATCAGACAACAGTAAATTCAGGCCGGTGACATATTGTTTGGAGAACTGTTGTTGTTCGCGGCGGTCTTCGGAACGAACGCTATTACGCCCCATAAACCAGCCGTAAGCGGCTGCCACTGGTAATAATAGAAACAACAGCTCGAGCATGATAATTAATCCGAGCTAGGTTGTGCGCGCTCGATGCGCTGTAATTGTTTGCGTAACTTACGTAGTTGCCAACGCAATTTTAAGGTATGACTGAGCATGGCGAGACTACCTAAAAGGAAGCCCGTCAGTAAAAATATCACCACAATACTGGCTACTGATAACTGCGCGCGCGCCACTAAATAATTTAGCTCTACGAACTGACTATTCTGTGAGCCAAAGGCTAACGCCAAGATAAAAAGTATAAAAATAGGTGCGATAATCAGTAGTTTACGTAGCATATGATTGTCATCACTGATAAAAAAAACGGCATGCTATAGCATAGCATGCCGTTTCGCAGAAGCCGATGTTAGCTTTGCCCTAAGTTATCAACCCGTTCGCGTAATGCTTTACCCGGTTTGAAATGTGGCACGTGCTTACCATCTAACTCTACTTGATCGCCGGTCTTAGGGTTTCGCCCAATCCGCGGCGCACGATAATGAAGTGCAAAACTACCAAAACCTCTGATTTCAATACGATCGCTTGTGGCGAGCGTTTGCACCATTTGTTCCAGCAGTTCTTTCACTGCCAACTCGACTTGCCGTGGTGGAAGCGTCGAGTGAATCCCTGAGAGTTTCTCAATCAATTCAGATTTCGTCACAACCTTACTCCTTCGTGAAGCCAAGTGGCAGTGCTGTCACTTAGTCGTCGCTTTTCGCTGCTTTGAAAGCTTCTGCCATAGCGTTAGTGAAATTGTCGTCAGATTGCTTGTTGATTGACTCAACAGCTTCTTTCTCTTCAACTTCATCTTTCGCACGGATAGACAAGCTCAAAGTACGGCCTTTACGGTCTACGCCCATGAAACGAGCTTCAATTTCATCGCCGACTTTCAATTCAGTGGTCGCGTCTTCTACGCGGTCACGTGAAATGTCTGCTGCACGAACATAACCTTCAACCGAATCCGCCAATTCAACTTTCGCACCTTTGGCATCAACTTCGATAACCTTACCAGTAACGATAGCACCTTTTTTATTGGCTGCCAGATAATTGTTGAACGGGTCTTCTTCAAGCTGTTTCACGCCCAAAGAAATGCGCTCGCGCTCTGCGTCGACTTGCAACACAACCGCTTCAACTTCGTCGCCTTTCTTGAACTCACGCACAGCTTCTTCGCCTTGCGCATTCCAGCTGATGTCAGACAAGTGAACCAAACCATCGATGCCGCCATCAAGACCGATGAAGATACCGAAGTCAGTGATTGACTTGATCTTACCGCTTACTTTGTCACCTTTGTTGAAGTTCTTCGCGAACTCTTCCCATGGGTTAGCTTTACACTGCTTCAGACCCAATGAGATACGGCGACGTTCTTCATCAATTTCAAGCACCATTACTTCCACCACGTCATCTAAGTTGACAACTTTAGATGGGTGAACGTTTTTGTTGGTCCAATCCATTTCAGAAACGTGTACCAAACCTTCAACGCCTTCTTCGATTTCAACGAAGCAGCCGTAATCAGTTAAGTTGGTCACGCGGCCTTGTAAACGATGGCCTTCTGGGTAACGAGTCGCGATATCTGCCCATGGATCTTCGCCAAGTTGCTTCAGACCCAAAGAGACGCGGGTACGGTCACGATCGAATTTCAATACTTTCACGTTGATTTCATCACCAACGTTCACAACTTCGCTTGGGTGCTTCACGCGCTTCCAAGCCATATCTGTGATGTGCAATAAGCCGTCTACGCCGCCTAAATCTACGAATGCGCCGTAATCAGTTAAGTTCTTCACGATACCCTTAACTTCTTGACCTTCTTGCAAGTTCTCAAGCAATGCATCACGCTCGGCACTGTTTTCAGTTTCAATCACAGCACGACGTGAAACCACCACGTTGTTGCGCTTCTGATCTAGCTTGATAACTTTGAATTCTAAATCTTTGTTTTCCAAGTGCGCAGTTTCGCGTACTGGACGAACGTCTACCAATGAACCTGGTAAGAACGCACGAACGCCACCTAAATCAACCGTGAAGCCACCTTTGACTTTACCACTGATGATACCGGTAACGGTTTCAGAATTTTCGTAAGCTTTTTCCAGCTGCAGCCATGCTTCGAAGCGTTTCGCTTTCTCGCGTGACAAGATTGTTTCACCGAAACCATCTTCCACGGCATCCAATGCTACGTCGATCTCGTCACCCACTTGGATTTCAAGTTCGCCTTCGGCATTGCGGAATTGCTCAACAGGAATCGCGCTCTCAGATTTCAATCCAGCGTCGACCAATACCACATCGCGATTAATTGCAACGATAGTACCTTTAACGATAGAACCTGGGCGAGTTTCGACTTCTTTTAGGCTTTCTTCAAACAGCTGTGCAAAATTTTCTGACATATGAGTTTACTTTTTAATTGAAGACGTCCACCACGAATCCGTTAATGGCGGGGTTGTTAAAAAATATCTGCAGCGCTCCGTGCGGCAGACCCCGAACACTATTCGGCAGTTGCCGAATCAGCTTCAGTTTGGCTCAATTTACGATGGGCAAATTGAAAAATTTTGTTGAGCACTTCTTCGACAGACAATTCTGTGGAATCGATGTACAACGAATCCTCCGCTGGCCGTAATGGCGCAACAGAGCGATTAGTATCACGTTCATCACGTTCTTTGATTTCGGTGATTAATTGGTCAATATTAGCAGCAAAGCCCTTTTCCTGCAATTGCTTGAAGCGACGCTGCGCACGTTCTTCAGGGCTCGCGGTTAAGAAAATTTTCGCGGCCGCATCGGTGAACACCACAGTTCCCATATCGCGGCCGTCGGCAACCAAGCCCGGTAGCTCTTTAAACGCCCGCTGGCGGCGCAACAAGGCCTCCCGAACGCGTGGTAAAGAGGCCACTTTGGAGGCCATGTTACCCACTTCTTCGGTCCGAATCGTTAAAGTAACGTCCTCGCCTTCCAAGATAATGTGGGTAAGTGACTTTTCTTTTTCCACCTCAAATTTAACATCGAGGTCTGTCGCAAGCGCAACTAAGCTCTCTTCGTCAGTCGCCGCCACTTGATGGTGAATCGCCGCTAGTGCTAAAACGCGGTATATTGCCCCGCTATCAAGCAAGTGCCATCCTAACCGTTCGGCCAGCAAGCGACTCACAGTGCCTTTACCGGCACCGCTTGGACCATCAACGGTAATGACTGGAACTGGCTGTTTCATGAATTCCTCAATCTTTGGTGCGCTTGTCGATTACGTTCAGACCTTCAGCTGCAGATCACTGTAGCGAACTTGCGACCAACGGCCAGCATAAACGGACAAGCGTCATTTAAAGGCGGCATAATTATACGGATTTATGTAGAAATTGCATTAAAAACCGCGCGCTAGGCTAACGGCTATTCATGACAGTGTTGTGAATAGAGCGCAAAAAAGTCTGGGTAGGTTTTCCGGCAACAGCTAGGATCACGTATCGTCACCCCAGTGGGGGCAAAGCTCAGTAACGCAAAACACATCGCCATGCGATGGTCATTGTAGGTGTCGATAGTTGCAGCTTGCCAATGTTGCGGTGGTGTAATGGTTAACCCATCGGCATGCAATTCTACGTCGGCACCGGTTTTACGCAGTTCTGTCGCCATTGCTGCTAATCGATCGGTTTCTTTTAGACGCCAATTAGCCACATTGCGGATCCGCGTCGGCCCCTTGGCAAATAATGCGAGCGGCGCCAATGTCATTGCGGCATCGGGAATATGGTTAAGATCAACATCAATGCCCTGCAAAGGTTGACGCACGCCGCGAGCAGTCATGCGCTGCGCCGCAACTTGAATCGCCGCGCCCATTTGGATTAACACCTCTGCAAAGCCGACGTCGCCTTGCAGGCTCTCGAAGCCAGCGCCATGGACGGTCACCGGGCCCTGCCCAAGCACGCCGGCTGCCAACCAATAGGAAGCCGCGCTGGCGTCCCCTTCAATCCAATAATTGCGTGGGCTTTGATACCGCTGCTGGCCGCGAATGACATAACAATCCGTAGCTTTAGCCACAATCTCGATACCAAACTTAGCCAACATCGCGATGGTTAATTCAATATACGGGCGAGACACTATCTCCCCCGTCAATGTAAGTTCAGTATCATGAGGGGCTAATGGTAACGCCATCAGCAACGCACTAATAAACTGGCTTGATAATGAACCATCTATGCTAAGCGTTTTAACTTTTGCTGGCGCGGCTAATGACTGTCTGGGCCGGATGATAATAGGCGGATAACCATCGCTAGCTTCGCATTCGAGCTCACAACCTAAGCTGCGTAACGCGCTAAGCAGCGGCCCAAGCGGCCGTTCATGCATCCGTGGCTCACCGTGTAGCTTTAACGGCCCACCCTGCCAGGTGAGCGCCAGGACCGCCAATAACGGCCGCATCGCCGTTCCCGCATTACCTAAGTAAAGTGAACTTGGCTGCTGTGGCCAATGTCCCCCGCAACCAGTCACTTGCCATTTCAGATTCGCGATTGTCGATTCCGGTGTTGGCGCTAGATCTTTATCGCTTTGCTGACGTGTGCCATGAGCCACGCCGAGCGCAGTCAAGGCTTGGCGCATAAACTGTGTGTCATCACTGTCGAGTAGGTTATCGAGTTCGGTGGTACCACCATCGCACAACGCGGCCATCAGCAAGGCGCGATTGGCGATGCTTTTGGAACCCGGCAGCAAAATGTCGCCCCGACAACTTTTGGTCGGGGCAAGATACAACTCATCAGGATAAGTAGAGTGACTCAAAATCGTTGTTAACTTAGTTGCTAAGGATGTCTTTCATGGCGTCAATAAACGCTTGATTTTCATGTGGTAGACCGATACTAACCCGCAAGTGGTTAGGCAACTCATAACCTGCTACGGGACGCACAATCACGCCACGTTGCAGCAGCGCTTGATAGATATCAGCAGCTGTTGGCCCCACTTCAATCGTTAAGAAGTTGCCACGCGAAGGAATGAACGGCAATTTATGCTGCTGGCAAAAACCAATCAGCTGCGCCATACCGGCATCATTCACCGCAATTGACTGCTGTAAGTAATCTTGATCGTCGAGTACCGCAATTGCCGCCGCTAACGACAGACTATTCATATTGAACGGCTGCCGGATCCGGTTTAACAAATCAGCGATGGCGGCGCTGGTTACCGCGTATCCTGCACGCAATCCAGCCAGCCCATAGGCTTTAGAGAAGGTACGACTGACCACCAAGTTAGGAAACTCTGCAAGCCATGCGACTGAAGCAGCACGTAACTCAGTGGGAACGTATTCATAGTAGGCTTCATCAAGCACAACAATGATATTTTCCGGTACCGCTTTGACAAACTCGTAGAGTTCAGTCGCGCTTAAGAAGGTACCTGTCGGATTATTCGGATTGGCAATAAAAATCATTTTGGTGCGCGCTGTGATAGCCGCCAACATGGCGTCTAAATCGTGCCCGTAATCGCGAGCTGGCACCGCCACCGGTTTTGCACCAATCGCTTGCGTAACGAGTGGATATACAACGAAAGCATGTTGAGAAAACATCACTTCATGCTCTGCAGACACGAAGGTACGCGCTAAAATTTCTAGCACATCATTAGAACCATTACCGAGCGTAATTTGGTTCATTTGCACACCCAGTTGCTGGGCTAATTTCTCTTTTAAATAGAAGCCGTTGGCATCTGGATAACGGGCTAAGTCGTCGATGTGCTCGCGCAAGGCTGCTTTCACCTTGTCACTAATCCCCAGCGGATTCTCGTTTGACGCTAACTTCACAATATTCGTGAGACCAAGCTCGCGCTCGAGCTCTTCAATAGGTTTACCCGCTTGATATGGTTTTAGTTGCCGTACACCTACATTGGCAAGCTCGGTAGGATTAAAACTGCTCATGCTCTGTCGTTACCCGTATTGTTTGGCAAAATCTTTCATAAAATCGATAAGCGCATTCACGCCTTCCAACGGCATCGCGTTGTAGATACTGGCTCGCATACCGCCAACAAATCGATGCCCTTTCAAGCCAACCAGCCCAACGGCTGCTGCCTGCTGCAAAAATGTCTCATTCAAGTCATCATTCGCAAGCATGAACGGTACATTCATTCGAGAGCGATAGGTAGGGTGTACGCGGTTTTCATAAAAGTCTGAGTTGTCAATGAACGCATACAAGCGCCCCGCCTTTTCAGCATTAATCCGGCCCATGGCCTCAACGCCGCCCTGCGCTTGTAGCCATTCAAAAACTAATCCGGATAAATACCACGCGAAAGTATTGGGAGTGTTGTACATCGAGCCCTGCGCCGCTTGCACCGCATAATCCATAATGGTTGGCAATTCACGTTGCGGATTCCCTAACAACTGTTGATCGACAATGGCGATTGAAAATCCCGACGGTCCGATATTTTTCTGTGCACCCGCATAAATAATGCCGAACTTGCTCACATCTAGTGGTTCAGACAGAATATTTGACGACATATCGGCAACTAACGGCGCGCCAACGTCGGTCGGAATTTCATGCAATGCAATGCCATCAACGGTTTCATTTGGGCAATAATGAAAATAAGCTGTATTTTCAGCAAGTTGCCACTGTTCCCGCGGCACTATCGCTTTGCCTTGCTCAGTCTCAACACATCCCGCAACCACTTGTACTTTAGCGACATATTTTTCAGCTTCACGTATGGCAAAGTCAGACCAGATACCACTATTCAAGTAATTGACACTGGCTTGGGGGGACGCAATATTCTGTGGCACCGCAGCAAACTGACCGCGACCACCGCCGTGCATAAAGAGCACGTGATAGTGCTCCGGAATCGCCATAAGCTGACGTAAATCCGCTTCTGCTTTTTCCGCCATGCGCACATACGCAGGATCGCGATGGCTAATTTCCATCACCGACATCCCGAGCCCATTCCAACTGCGTAATTCTTCCTGCGCCCGTGCTAAGACAGGCGCAGGTAACATAGCCGGACCGGCGGAAAAGTTATACCGCATCATCGTCGCTCGCTACGGCGTCAGAGCTCGCGTCCACTGCGGCTTCTTCGCCATCGAACTCGGTCTCATCTAACTCATCGCTATCGATTTCATCAATCCGTTGCATACCGACTACTTTTTCATCATCGCCGGTGCGGATCAGGCGTACACCTTGAGTATTACGGCCAACCACAGAGACTTCGTTCACGCGGGTTCGCACCAAAGTACCCTTATTACTGATCAACATGATCTCGTTGGTGTCCACCACTTCCATAGCACCAACCACAGCACCATTGCGTTCACTCACTTTGATTGACACGACGCCTTTAGTTGCACGGCTCTTGGCTGGATAATCACTAATTGGCGTGCGTTTGCCATAACCATTTTCGGTCACCGTTAAAATAGCCGGTTCGGCTTCGTCTTCAGCCACTTGCCGCGGCACAATTAGCGATACCACTTTTTGTCCGGCTTCCAGACGAATACCACGCACACCAGTTGCTGTACGTCCCATTGAACGAACCTGATCCTGACTGAACCGCACGACCTTACCGGCGTCTGAGAACAGCATGATTTCACTGTCATCAGTGGTAATATCGACGCCGATGAGCTCATCACCATCGTTTAGATTCAAAGCGATGATACCGCTTGAACGTGGCCGCGAATATTCAACCAATGGGGTCTTTTTCACGGTGCCTAATTTGGTCGCCATGATGACGTATTTATCATCCGGATAATCACGCGTTGGCAGGATGGCCGTAATTCGCTCGTCAGCCTCTAACGGTAATAAGTTGACAATCGGGCGTCCGCGCGCCGCGCGACTCGCTAATGGCAACTGATAAACCTTGGTCCAATAAATCCGCCCACGAGTAGAGAAGCACAGTACGGTGTCGTGAGTGTTAGCAACCCATAACCGCTCAATAAAGTCTTCATCTTTCATTTTCGTCGCAGCTTTACCTTTACCACCGCGGCGCTGAGCTTCGTACTCAGTAAGCGGTTGATATTTCACGTAACCATGATGGGACAAGGTCACCACGACATCTTCTTCGTTAATCAGGTCTTCCATGCTGATATCGTGAGCAGCAGCCGTAATTTCGGTACGACGCACATCACCATAATCAGCTTTAACTTTTTCTAGCTCTTCACGAATAACTTCCATCAACCGCTCGGCGCTGTTCAAAATGTGCAACAACTCCTCAATTTGGGTTAACAGAGATTTGTATTCATCCAGAATTTTCTCGTGTTCTAGACCCGTTAACTTATGTAACCGTAGGTCCAAAATAGCTTGTGCTTGAGCTTCGGTAAGATAGTACTGACCAGCACGAATACCAAACTGAGGATCTAAGTGATCAGGACGCGCAGCATCAGTACCTGCACGTTCAAGCATCGCGGCAACATCGCCTAGCAGCCACGGCCGTGCAGTTAAACCTTCACGCGCTTCAGCTGGGGTTGGCGATTTGCGGATCAACTCGATAATTTCGTCGATGTTAGCCAGTGCAATCGCTAGGCCTTCTAAAATATGTGCCCGCTCCCGCGCTTTGCGTAATTCGTAAACTGAGCGACGAGTTACCACTTCACGGCGGTGTAAAATGAAGCAATGGAGCATGTCACGCAGGTTAAATAAGCGTGGTTGGTTTTTGTCTAGCGCGACCATGTTAATGCCGAACACGACCTGCATCTGGGTGTTGGCATAGAGGTGATTCAAAATCACTTCAGCCACTTCGCCACGCTTAATCTCAATCACAATACGCATGCCGTCTTTATCAGACTCATCGCGTAATCCACTGATACCTTCAAGGCGCTTTTCCTTCACTAACTCAGCGATTTTTTCGATGAGTTTGGCTTTGTTCACCTGATAAGGGATCTCAGTCACAATAATGCTTTCGCGATTATTGCTGTCGGTTTCAATTTCCGCTTTGGCCCGTAAGTGAATACGACCACGCCCGGTTTTATAAGCTTCAATAATGCCAGCTCGACCAGAAATACTAGCTGCAGTAGGGAAATCTGGACCTGGGATATATTCCATCAGCTCTTCAATGCCGATGTCTGGGTTCTCAATCATGGCTAAGCAGCCATTCACCACTTCCGTTAAGTTGTGTGGCGGAATGTTTGTGGCCATACCGACCGCAATCCCTGAACTGCCGTTAACCAGCAAATTAGGCACTTTGGTGGGCAATACGTCGGGAATTTGTTCGGTGCCGTCATAGTTCGGGACAAAATCGACGGTTTCTTTATCCAGATCAGCCAACAATTCATGGGCAATTTTAGCCATCCGAATTTCGGTATAACGCATGGCTGCAGCGGAATCGCCATCAACCGAACCAAAGTTACCTTGGCCATCGACAAGCATGTAGCGTAACGAGAATGGCTGCGCCATACGTACAATAGTGTCGTACACCGCACTATCACCATGGGGGTGATACTTACCAATCACATCACCAACAATCCGGGCTGATTTTTTGTAGGGCTTGTTAAAGTCATTGCGAAGTTCGTTCATCGCAAACAACACGCGGCGGTGCACGGGTTTGAGACCATCGCGAACGTCGGGTAGCGCACGCCCAACAATGACACTCATTGCATAGTCAAGATACGAACTCTTGAGTTCGTCTTCGATATTAACCGGTACGACTTCTCTGGCTAGATCGCTCATAAAACCTGTCCCTAAAGATCTGTCAGTGTGTTGTTATAATGGCTAGCATTGTACCCATACCGCACCGCGATCGCACCCTTTTTTCAATGTTAAAAAGTAAGTACACTGGGCACCCGCGAAAAAGCGCGAGCGCTGTGAATGAGGTAATGCCGTAATGCCATCAAAACAACCAGAACAAATAGCTCGAGGCGCTAGCGCCAACAACGTTGATCCCAATGAAATTGATAAATTTTCGGCGCTTGCCTCGCGCTGGTGGGACCCAGAGGGAGAATTTAAACCATTACACCAGATTAATCCGCTGCGCCTCGACTATATTCAGGCCCATAGTGATGGTGTTTTTGGTAAACGTATACTCGATATCGGTTGCGGTGGTGGCTTAGTTTGCGAGGGACTTGCCAAACAAGGTGGAACGGTCACCGGGATTGATTTAGCCGAGGCCTCGCTAAAAGTGGCCCGTTTGCATGCGCTCGAAAGTCAGTTACAAATCGACTATCACTGCATTGCGGCGGAGTCTTTTGCGGCAGATCATGCCGGTCAATTTGATGTGGTTACCTGTTTGGAAATGTTAGAGCATGTACCCGATCCGCAAGCAATAGTAACAGCGGCCGCTCGCGCGGTGAAACCCGGCGGCAAGGTCTTTTTTTCCACCTTAAACCGTAATCTGAAATCATATTTACTAGGCATTGTCGCCGCTGAATATGTGCTCCGTTGGGTACCGCGTGGCACCCATGAGCATGGCAAATTTATCCAACCAGCAGAGCTGCTCCGCTGCACCGATAACGCTGGACTGCTGCCCTGCCATGCCACCGGTATTCATTATTTGCCGTGGCGCGGTTTTTTCTTATCCGAACGCAATCTAGATGTGAATTATATGCTTTGTTTGGAGCGCCCCCATGCCAGTTAAACCCGCCGCGGTGTTATTTGATTTAGACGGTACCTTATTAGATACCGCCGATGATCTAGGCGCTGCGCTAAACGCGGTGCTTGCGGCTCAGCAATTGCCGTTGCAACCGGCCGCCGCTTACCGGCCATTAGCATCCCATGGCGCCAACGGTCTGCTGCAACTCGGGTTTGGTCGCGATGTGCGCGATGCCCCTCAGTTACGAGCCGACTTTTTAGCCCATTATCAGGCCGATATTGCGCGCTACACTAAACCTTATGAAGGGGTTGGTGAATTATTCGACGCACTCCAGCAACAAGGGGTAAAGCTTGCTATTGTGACTAATAAACCCGCCCATCTGACCGAGCAATTATTGCCGTATTATCCAGAATTTAGCGCTATTGAAGTTGTGGTGTGTGGCGATACCTTGAGGGTTGCTAAGCCGCATCCGGAGCCGCTGTTATTGGCTGCGCAGCAACTGCAAGTTGCGCCGCAAGGATGCTGGTACGTGGGGGATGCAGAGCGTGACATTCGCGCCGGTCATAATGCTGGTATGTACACGGTGCTTGCCGAGTATGGTTATATTCACGCTGACGACCGTCCCGATAGTTGGCGCGCTCATGCGCGCATTGCTACGCCGTTGGCATTGCTGGGTTTGCTGGCGCAAGTTGCTGAGTAACCCCAAGCACAACGCTTGTCGTGGGTGCCCGCTGGAACGGTTGTCCTACAATCACAAGCAAGCTTCTTACCACAATATGTGGGTAATTTTTATTCGTTAGCCACCAGATGTGGTGAAACCCGCGTCACCATTGGCTTAGACTTTGTCGATCTTACTAAGCCAATTTAAAAGTAAAAAAATTATTAAAAAAAGTAATTTTTCGATGGCTATTTGGCAAAGCCGTATGTGTCATGGGCTTGCTGAAATCGTCAAGGGTTTTCGGTAAATTAAATTCATTTTTCTCGCACATTTCTGGCTTGATCAAGCCCGCCATAGCGACTAACATCCTCTATCAGCAACAACCCAATATATTGTGCACAATTCAACCAATATCATAAATAGACACTATATCTTGTGGTTTACAAAAACATCATAACTATACTTATTTTGCGCTAACTTGCCGTGCGATACGGCCACAACGGAACTGGATCTTACTTTATGAACCAACAGCTATATGTCACTAAACGGAGTGGAGAACGCGAACCTCTCGACCTCGACAAAATCCATCGAGTGATCACGTGGGCGGCCGAAGGTTTAAATAACGTCTCGGCTTCTCAGGTTGAAATTAAATCGCATATCCAGTTCTACGATGGCATTAAGACCGAAGACATTCACGAAACGATCATTAAGGCAGCCGCCGATCTCATTTCGGAAGAAGCGCCTGATTATCAATATATGGCCGCACGCCTTGCTATCTTCCACTTGCGCAAGCTAGCTTATGGCGAGTTCGAGCCCCCACATCTATACAGCCACGTGCAACGCATGGTGGCGGATGGTCGCTATGATAAACACTTGCTAACCGATTATACCGAGGCTGAGTTCAATGAAATGAATGCCTTCATCGAGCACAGTCGCGACCTTAACTTCTCGTATGCGGCAGTGAAGCAACTTGAAGGCAAATACTTAGTTCAGAACCGTGTCACGGGCGAGATTTTCGAGAGTGCCCAGTTCTTGTATGTATTAGTTGCGGCATGTTTATTTGCTAATTATCCAAAAGCCACGCGGATGGATTACGTACGCCGCTTTTACGATGCCACCTCAAGCTTCAAAATTTCGTTACCTACCCCGATTATGTCGGGCGTGCGGACCCCTACCCGTCAGTTTAGCTCCTGTGTGCTGATTGAAGCTGGTGACAGCCTCGATTCTATCAACGCCACCGCATCTGCGATTGTGAAATATGTCTCACAACGCGCAGGAATTGGTATTAACGCTGGTAGAATTCGCGCGTTAGGCAGCCCGATCCGTAATGGCGAAGCTTTCCATACTGGTTGTATTCCATTTTATAAGTATTTCCAAACCGCAGTGAAAAGCTGTTCTCAAGGTGGTGTTCGAGGCGGCGCGGCCACCTTGTTCTACCCACTGTGGCACTTGGAAGTTGAAAACTTATTAGTATTAAAGAACAACCGCGGTATCGAAGAGAACCGTGTACGCCATTTAGACTATGGTGTGCAGTTCAACCGCTTGATGTATCAGCGCTTAGTGAAAGATGATTACATCACCTTATTTAGTCCATCCGATGTACCTGGCTTATACGATTCATTCTTCGCCGATCAAAATGAGTTCGAGCGTTTATATGTGCAGTACGAGCAAGACGAAAGTATTCGGAAGAAGCGCATTAAAGCGATTGAGTTATTTAGTTTATTCATGCAAGAGCGTGCAAGCACTGGACGTATCTATTTGCAAAACGTTGACCATTGCAACACCCATAGTCCGTTCGATCCTAAAGTTGCCCCAGTACGCCAAAGCAACCTGTGCTTAGAAATCGCGTTGCCAACTAAACCACTTGAGCACGTGAACGATGAGAACGGTGAAATTGCCCTGTGTACCTTGTCGGCCTTTAACCTTGGTGCTATTGAAAGCCTTGATGACTTAGAAGAGTTAGCGGAGCTTGCCGTGCGAGCGCTAGATAGCTTGCTAGACTATCAAGAGTATCCAGTACCGGCTGCACGCAATGCGACCATGTCTCGCCGCACCTTAGGTATTGGTGTGATCAACTTTGCCTATTATCTTGCCAAAAATGGGGTGAAGTACTCAGATGGTTCAGCCAACGGTTTAGTGCATCGCACTTTTGAAGCGATTCAATATTATCTGATGAAGGCGTCAGTAGGCCTTGCCAAAGAATATGGTGCTTGTCCGAAGTTCAACGAGACCACTTATTCACAAAACATCATGCCAATTGATTCTTACAAGAAAGACCTTGATGCCGTATGCCAAGAGCCATTGCGATTAGATTGGGACCAATTACGCGCTGACATTAAACAGTACGGTATGCGCAACTCAACCTTAAGCGCACTGATGCCATCGGAAACCTCGTCGCAAATTTCGAACGCAACCAATGGTATTGAGCCGCCACGCGGTCATATCAGTGTGAAAGCATCCAAAGATGGGGTGACCCGCCAAGTGGTGCCAGAATACGAGCGCTTAAAAGATCAGTACGAATTGTTGTGGACTATTCCGAACAACAAGGGCTACTTAGAGTTGGTCGGCATTATGCAAAAGTTCGTTGACCAAACGATTTCAGCTAACACTAATTACGATCCAGGCAAGTTTGAAGGCGGCAAAGTACCGATGAAGCAATTGCTGCAAGATTTGTTGTATGCCTACAAACTGGGTGTGAAAACCATGTATTACCACAACACCCGCGACGGTGCAGCAGACAACCAAGCTGACTTACGTGCAAAAGCACAACAACCCAAAACTGAACAAGCCACAGTAGCTGTCATTGAAGAAGATGATGATTGTGCTGGCGGCGCGTGCAAAATATAAGGTGAAGTGTCGTTATGTCTTACTCAACCTTTAATCAGAATCATACTGACCCACTCAAGGAGCCAATGTTTTTTGGTAACTCGGTGAATGTGGCTCGGTATGATCAGCAAAAACATAGCATTTTCGAAAAGTTAATCGAGAAACAAATTAGCTTTTTCTGGCGCCCAGAAGAAGTTGACGTGAGTCGCGATCGGGTCGACTTCAATGCCATGACCGTTAGTGAAAAGCATATTTTCATTTCAAATTTGAAGTATCAAACCCTGCTTGATTCGGTGCAAGGTCGTAGCCCTAATATTGCGTTACTACCTATCGTATCGATTCCAGAGCTTGAAACTTGGATTGAGACTTGGTCGTTTTTTGAAACTATTCACTCGCGCTCGTACACGCACATTTTGCGTAACTTGTTCTCGGACCCTAGCGAAGTATTTGACGATATCGTGATTAATCGTGAAATTCAGCAGCGTGCTATTGATATTTCTCAGTATTATGACGATTTGATTTTTCATACTCAGTTATGGCAAACCCATGGCGAGGGCGATGTCACTGTCGATGGCAAAACCTACACCATCACCATGCGAGAGTTAAAAAAGAAACTGTTCCTGTGCATTAATTCAGTCAATGCCCTAGAAGCCATTCGCTTTTACGTCAGTTTCGCCTGTACATTCGCCTTTGCTGAGCGTGAAATGATGGAAGGTAACTCAAAAATCATTCGGTTGATTGCGCGTGATGAGAACCTTCACCTCACCTCTACTCAGCATATTTTAAATCTGTGGCAGTACGGTGAAGACGATCCAGAAATGAAAGAAATTGCCGAAGAACTGCGCGAAGAAGCACTGCAGATTTTCATGAAGGCAGTTGAACAAGAAAAGCAATGGGCCCATTACTTATTTAAAGATGGCTCTATGATTGGTCTGAACGAAGATATGCTGTGCCAGTATGTTGAGTACATTGCCAACTTGCGTATGGAAGCGATTGGCTTTGATGCACCATTCAAGCAGCGTAGCAATCCACTACCTTGGATGAACAAGTACTTGGTGTCAGATAACGTTCAAGTAGCGCCACAAGAAGCTGAAATTAGCTCCTACTTAGTCGGCCAAATTGATAGTGAAGTAAGCGCGGCAGACTTGGGAGATTTTGAGCTCTAACATGCCGACCACGCGACGCTCACTGGTATGTCATGAGTGATACCTTCAAAGTAAAAGTAAACGGTCAGCTTGAGCTGACCGTTTCTACTTGCTCTGACAACGGCACGACGACCACCTTACTTGATGCACTCGAGCAACATCAAGTTGAGGTTAGTTATCATTGTCGCAATGGATTTTGCGGCGCCTGCCGCACCAAGTTACTTAGCGGCGAAGTCACCTATATCAACGAGCCACTTGCCTTTGTACGTCCCGGCGATATTCTACCCTGCTGCTGTATTCCAGCCTCTGATCTTGACATAGAACATTAGCCGCACCATCAAGCCGCAGCAAAACAACCAAACTGTAAGCGATTAAATCTATCGGCTAAATCGAAACTACGGATTGTCCTTTCCGACTATTTTGCGCGACAATACCGCATTAACTTACAACGAGGAGTGATTTATGTACGTTGTTATTTTCGGCCGTCCTGCTTGTCCATATTGTGTTCGTGCGAAGGACATCGCAGACAAATTGAAAGCAGAACGCGATGATTTTGATTATCGTTATGTCGACATTCATGAAGCTGGTATCACCAAAGCTGATTTAGAAAAAACTGTCGGTAAGCCCGTCAATACCGTGCCACAGATCTTTGTTGACGAGCAGCACGTTGGCGGTTGTACTGAATTTGAAGCCTACGCCCGCGAAAACTTAGGCTTGTACGCTTAATCAGCTTGTAACGCTTGCCGTATTCGCTTTTCTGAAACTGGATACTTGGTTCCGAGTTGCTGCGCGAAAAAGCTCACGCGCAGCTCCTCGAGCATCCAGCGAACCTCTGCTAACTGTGGCGTCATCTGCCCCTTCGTTTTCGCACAAGCTTGCTGATAAGCTTCCTCTAAACTCGTCAGCGTGAGCATTTGTACCCTATCCCGCTGCGGATCTGCTGGCAGTTTGTCAAGCCGGCGAGCAACCGCATCTAAGTAGCGTTTCACATCAGCTAACCTTACAACGCCAGTTTGTTGCACAAAGCCTGGGTAAACTAATTTAGCTAACTGATCTTTGATATCACCATGAGCCTGCACTTGATCAAGGGGGATTTTTCCTTTTAAGCGTTTTTGTAACCCATGATGGGTGGTGAGAATTTGTTCAACGGCTAGCGCGACACGTTCAACCTCATCATGAAGTTCCGCCCTAACTCGTGTGAGCGCATCAGCAAAAGCCTCCGCCGAACGGATAACCGTTGTATCGACTAAATTATCTATCGCCGCTGCTACACAATCTTCAATCAACGCCTCAACTTTGCCCCACGGATTAAAGTACAGCGCCAACTTGGCTTTATTGGAAAGCTTCTGCTGCAAATATTTAATCGGTGAAGGAATTTGCAACATCAGTAGTTTTCGAACGCCGTCTCGATGGGCTTGCGCTGCCGCTTCAGGCGCATCAAATAATTGCAAGTCAACGTGCTCTGCGCGCGCAACCAGTGCTGGAAAAGCTTTTAAGGCAAACTGTCCTTGCTGCTGGGTTACTTCGTTAGGTAACGCCGGCAACGACCAAGCCGTTAGCGCAGAGCGTTGCCATTCATCATCGGTTTGCGCCGCAATAGTTGCGCTTACTTGGTGTTTAAGACTGGCTTTTAGTTGCGCTAAATCACGCCCTTCAGCTAACACTTCGGCGCTATTCTTACGCTTACTCTCGGGTTCACCTAACACGCGAAAATTCATCTTTAAGTGAGCGGGCAATTCAAGCGCTTCCCATGCTGAGTCTGGCACCGTCACACCGCTCATACGCCGTAACTCATGCGTTAAAGCAGCAACTAATGTGCCCTCACCGATGGCATCACGTTCATACAGTGCGGCTAATACCGCTTGTGCATAGTTAGGCGCAGGCACAAAATTACGCCGTAAGTTTTTCGGTAAACCTTTAATGTGGGCAATGATAAGTTCTTCATGTAAGGCAGGGATCAGCCAATCAAAACCGAGCGGCTCTACCTGATTCAGTAGCGCTAGTGGAATTTCTAGGGTCACACCATCGTCTTTGGCTTGCGGCTCAAACTTATAGCTTAACGGTAGCCGCAAATTACCTTGCCGCCACACCTCGGGATAAGCCGTCGCGGTAACATGGCTCGCATCCTGAGCCATCAACTGCTCACGGGTAAAGCATAATAACTCAGGCTCGCTGCGCTGTGCCCGACGATACCACCCGATTAATAGCTGCTCGTTATAGATGCCAGCAGGGATCTGTTCATCATAAGCATCGAACAAAGCCTGTTCATCAATCAAAATATCACGCCGGCGCGCTTTGTCTTCCAGCGCCTGTACTGCTTCTATCAGCGCTAAATTATGCGCGACAAACTTAGGCGGCTGACGTAACTGGCCATTCACTAGCGCTTCGCGGATAAATAATTCACGCGCAACCACAGGATCAATAGGCCCGTATTGCACTTTACGTCGCGGCACCACAATTAAGCCAAACAAGCTCACTTGCTCATCCGCAACCACGCTTCCCTGGCGCTTTTCAAACCGCGGTTCTAAGTAACTGCGCTTCACTAAATGCGCCGCGGCTTGCTCAACCCAAGTCGGATCTAAACTAGCGTTAACTCGGGCAAATAGCCGAGAGGTTTCAACCAGTTCAGCACTCATCACCCATTTAGGTTTGCGTTTCGCCAAGCCTGAACCCGGGAATAAATAAAAACGACTTTGCCGAGCACCAACATAACTGCCGTCTTCATCCTTTTGGCCTAATTGCGCCAACAAGCCGGTTAACAGCGCACGATGAACTTGTTCGTAGGTAGCCGCTTCGGCGTTTAAGCGTAGCCCAATTTCTCTCGCCGCTTGACGGATCTGAGTATAAATATCCTGCCACTCGCGAACCCGCAAAAAATGAATGAAATGCTGTTTACAGTATTTCCGGAATGCCGACTTAGACAATGCCTGCTGCTGCTCGCGCAAATGTTGCCAAAGTAGTAAATAACTCTCAAAGTCCGACTCTTTGCTGGCAAACTGACGATGAAATTCATCCGCCTGAGCCTGCGCTTCTCGCGGTCGCTCGCGCGGGTCTTGAATGCTTAATGCGGCAGTGATCACAGCAACTTCCTGTACACAACCATGGCTTGCGGCTGCTAGCACCATTCGCCCCAACCGCGGGTCGAGTGGCAGCCGAGCTAACTGGCGCCCTGCTTCAGTCAATCGCAACCCTTGTCCACGCCGTCGTGCCGGCTGGATTGCTTGTAATTCACGCAGTAGATTCAAACCATCGTTCACAAACCTTTCATCCGGCTTTTGGATAAAAGGGAACTGCCGAATGTCACCCAACCGCAGCGCCGTCATTTGCAAAATGACGGCAGCTAAATTGGTACGCAAGATTTCTGGATCGGTAAATTCAGGGCGTTGGTTAAAATCATCCTCGCTATACAGGCGAATACATATTCCCGGCGCGACCCGACCACAACGTCCTTTACGTTGATTTGCACTGGCCTGGGAGACTGCCTCTATAGGTAAGCGTTGCACTTTAGTTCGATAGCTGTAGCGGCTAATTCGCGCGGTTCCTGGGTCAATCACGTAACGAATGCCAGGCACCGTGAGCGAGGTTTCCGCAACGTTGGTGGCAATCACCACCCGCCCTTGTTGATGCGGTTGAAAGACTCGGTTTTGCTCTGCTGCAGACAAACGCGCGAACAATGGTAGTAGTTCATACGCTTGGATCTGACCGGCGTTCATCGCATCTTGTAAAGCTTCTGCGTAGTCTTTAATTTCCCGCTCACCACTTGCAAAAATCAAAATATCGCCCGGCCCCGCTTGTTGCAGCTCCGCTACCGCATCCACTACCGCTTGTAATGGATCGCGTTCCTGCGGCTTGGCCTCTGGTTGCTCGACCAACAATGGTCGATAACGAACGTCTACCGGGTAGGTTCGCCCGTTTACGGTCAATACGGGTGCATCATTGAAATGCTTGGAAAACTTTTCAGTCTCAATGGTGGCGGACGTGATCACGACCTTCAAATCAGGACGGCGTGGCAATAACTGTTTAATAACCCCAAGCAAAAAATCAATGTTGAGGCTGCGTTCGTGGGCTTCATCAATAATAATGGCGTCATAAGCTTTTAATAGCCGGTCTTGCTGTAATTCGGCCAACAGCATGCCATCTGTCATTACTTTTAACGCGGTTAATGGGTCGGTCTGATCAGTAAAGCGAACCTTGAAACCCACCTGGGTTCCCAACTCAACTTGCATTTCACTGGCAATACGCTCCGCCACACTGCGAGCTGCCAGACGGCGCGGTTGGGTGTGTCCAATCATGCCCCGCCGACCATAGCCGAGTTCCAACAGCAACTTGGGTAATTGGGTGGTTTTACCCGAACCAGTTTCGCCTGCGATCACCACCACTTGATGATTGCCAAGCGCCGCTAATATGTCGTCACGGGCAGCGACAACAGGTAACTCAGACGGGTAATTTAAATGGAATTGTTGTTGAGCTCGAGCGATAGCCACTGCCTGCGCATCCACGCGTGCTTGCTCCTTAATTAATCACCAAGTTATGCGCAAGTTTGGCGCATTGCTAAATCTACCCCATATTCTAACAGCAACGAGGTAGATTAAGCCACGTAGTCAGCACCCTAGGGTAACTGGCAAATGGTCTCGCAAGTACCCGCTAGCGACCGCTGCCGCAGCAACGGCAACCGAGCGCACTAGTCTTTATAAATCGCGATTTCTGCCTGACCGCCCTCAACGCGACTGGCGCGATACATACCTTCAGTATTAAACGGCATATACACGTTACCTTGATGATCGACCGCAATCACCCCACCGGTACCGCCCGCTTTATACATATCACCAAAAATAACGTCATCAGCAGCTTCCCGTAATGGCTTTTGCTGATATTTCATTCGAGCACAAATGTCTGCGGCAACTTGGTAGCGAATAAAGTATTCGCCATGGCCGGTTGCAGACACAGCACAACTCTCGTTATCAGCCCAGGTACCAGCACCGATAATTGGTGAATCACCAATACGGCCATAACGCTTAGCAGTCATTCCGCCCGTTGAAGTCGCCGCCGCGAGGTCCCCATTTTTATCACGAGCAACAGCGCCTACCGTGCCATATTGCCAGTTCGGCTCTTGCGCAAATGCATCCAAGTACGCCTGTTGTTCGGGCTTTTCACTGGCCATAATGGCTTGTTTCGCTTGTTGTAGCTGGTCGAAGCGATGCTCAGTGTTGAAGTAATCGTTACTCACCAGCTCCAAGCCTTGTTGGGCCGCGAACGTCTCCGCCCCCTCGCCGCTTAACATCACATGAACTGATTTTTCTTGCACCGCACGAGCTAGTGCTATGGGACTTTTGACGGTCGTGACACCTGCAACGGCCCCTGCCTCACGCGTGTTACCAAGCATAAAGGAGGCATCTAATTCATGGGTTCCTTCCCAGGTGTAAACAGCGCCAATACCAGCATTAAATAAGGGCGATGCTTCCATGATCTGCACTGCTGCCACAACCGCGTCTGCACTGCTTCCACCGGCGGCTAAAATGGCATAGCCGGCATCCAATGCTTCGGCTAATTTAGCTTGGTACTGAGCTTCACGCTCAGGCGTCATTGAGGCTTTGGTAATGGTGCCCGCACCGCCATGTATCGCCAATGCAATTTTTTCCTCCGCCGCTGAACCTAGGCTCATGCCACAGCCTAGGATAAGCGCTAAAAGTTTAGTGTGAACCGGTGTGGTGCGCGAGGTTGCTGAGTTCATAATAGGTCCTATTTGACGACGGTATGGATAAAGCACGCTGTCAATTTGTTGAAGTAAAGAGAGTTTCAGTGTAACCAGCCTTGAGTGGTACGGCAAACTGCATTAATCTGCTCAAACCTACCGTTCATCGTCTTTTATTTTGCTCATGAACGACGCGATTCACTACCCAGGATAAGGCAATTATGACGGAGCATTCAGCCAGCTTGTTTTGGCATGACTATGAAACTTGGGGGGCTCGTCCGCAAGTCGATCGCCCTGTGCAGTTTGCCGGCGTGCGTACCGATCTTGAACTTAACCTGATTGACCGCCCCGTGACTTGGTTTGCGCAACCAACCCCCGACTATTTACCCCATCCCGCAGCGGTTATGATCACCGGTATTACACCGCAACATGCGCTGAACCAAGGGATGTGTGAACGCGAGTTTGCGACTAAAATTCATCACGAGTTTAGCCAACCTGCAACCACCATTGTCGGCTACAACAACGTAAAATTCGATGATGAAGTCACCCGTTTTCTGTTCTATCGCAATTTTTATGACCCGTACGCACATACCTGGCAACATAATAATGCACGCTGGGATCTGATTGACTTAGTGCGTGCGTGTTATGCGCTGCGCCCCGAGGGTATTGAATGGCCATACCATGACAATGGTCAAGTGAGTCTTAAGCTCGAACATTTAAGCCGCGCCAATCAGCTGGAACATGGCAAGGCCCATGACGCCATGAGTGATGTGTACGCAACCATTGGTTTGGCAAAGCTTATCAAGCAACAGCAACCCAAGTTATTTCAATACAGTTTTAGCATTCGCAAAAAACGGGCGCTTGAAGCACTGATTGATATGGTGAATTTTGCCCCGTTGTTGCATATCGCTGGCCATTATGGTGCCGCGCAGCACTTTCTCGGTTACCTCATGCCTCTTGGCTTTCACCCACAACAGCCAAACACCGTGCTCGCGTGGGATTTACGGGTTGATCCCCAACTTGTGCTGGGTTTGAGCGCAACTGAAATCCGTGCCCAGCAATATCAGCCGCAAGCAGAGTTAGACGCTCAGGGTTTAACGCGACCTGCGCTCCAGCAAATTGCCTTGAATAAATGTCCGTTTTTGGCAACCCCGAAAGTATTAGATGAGGCGCGCCGGGCCGAGCTTGGCATAGATACCAAGCTGCTAAAACAACGCCATCAATGGCTTCGCGAGCATGCTGAAGTGCGTCAGCAACTATTGGCAACCGCCGACTTGGCGCGTGCATTGCCGACCCCTTCCGATCCTGATTTACAGCTGTATTCAGGGCCTTTTTTCAGCCCTCAAGATCAAACCAACATGGCGATGATCCGTGCCCTTTCGCCAACCCAGTTAGCAGCCCAAAGCTTCAACTTCGCCGATACACGCTTACCAGAAATGTTATTCCGCTATCGTGCGCGTAATTTTCCCGCTACTTTGTCGGACAGCGAATTGAAGCGCTGGCGTGATTTTTGTCAACAGCGCTTGCTTACGCCACCGGAGGGATTGTTAAGTGCTGAGGCGTTTATGCACGAACTGCAACAGCTGAGCGAGCAGTATGCCGACAGCTCCCATCAACTTGCGCTGCTTAAGGATCTCTATCGATATGTCAGCGATCTATGACTACATCATTGTTGGCGCAGGTTCAGCCGGCGGCGTACTCGCCAATCGACTCAGTGCGTGCGGACGCTTTCAAGTACTATTGATTGAAGCTGGCGATCGCGGTGGTTCATTGTTTGAGCGGATGCCCGGAGGATTTGCTCGCTTCGTCCACAGCCGCCGCTGGAATTGGCGCTATCGGAGCGTAGACAAGGCACCACTACGGGCCGGCAAAGGTTTTTACACGCCGCGGGGCAAACTACTCGGTGGTAGCAGTGCGATTAACGCCATGATCTATACCCGCGGCCACCCGCGCGACTACGATGAATGGGGAGCTCAGGTTCATCCACGCTGGTCTTATGAACAATTACTACCTTATTTCAAACGCGCTGAAGCAAATCAAAACCCACACTTATCAGCGGCCTACCATGGCTTTTCTGGGCCACTGAAAGTAACTGACCAAGCGCCGCTTCATGGTGTGAGTCAGATGTTTGTCGCCGCAGCGCAGGCCGCCGGTGTACCTTTTAATGCCGACTTTAATGGCGCGCAGCTCGCCGGTGTCGGGCCTTATCAGTTCACCATGTATCAAGGCCAACGCTGGGGCGTAAAACAAGCCTATATTCTGCCCGCGAGCCAACGCCAAAATCTCACTATCATCACTGGCGCTAACGTCACTAAGCTATTGCTTAATGAACAAAGAGCTTATGGAGTCGAGCTGCGTCAAGCGGGGCTATTTGCGAACCACACCAAGGTATTAACCGCCCGTCGCGAAGTCATTGTCAGTGCAGGCGCGATTGGGTCACCACAATTATTAATGCAATCGGGAATTGGACCGCAGGCACAACTCCTTGCCGCGGGCATCAAGCCCCAAATCGACGCCCCGCAGGTTGGCCAAAACTTGCAGGAGCATGTCGATATATCCGTGCATTATCGTAATCCTAAGCGCGATGCTATTACGCTTGGCCCCATAGGTTTGCTTAAATTGGCTCGAGCCTGGTGGCAATATGCTCGGCATCGAGATGGTATTTTATCCCGCTCGATGTGCGAAGTAGGCGCGTTTTTACGCTCTAGTGCCGAGCTTGAGACGCCAGATTTGCAGGTACATGTGGTGCCGGTGATGTTTCATGATAGTGGCTATGATTTACGCCCTGCATTTCGCCATGGTTATACGCTTCATGTGTGTTTGCTTCGCCCTCAGGCGCGCGGACAGATAAAGTTAGCCGCAACAAAGCAAGGTTACCAACCACTGATTGAATATCGGTTTTTACAACATGCGGCTGATCAGCAAGCCCTCATTTCCGGGGTTCGTCAACTTCATCAAATTATGCAGCAGCCGGCGGCTGAAGCATATAATGGCGGCACTTTTAGTCTGCATGCGACTGATGATGATGCGACCTTACTGGCCAAAATTCAACGCGAGGCAGGCCTTATTTACCACCCGGTAGGTACTTGCCGGATGGGGAAAGATCCGCAGTCAGTGGTAGATCCCGAATTACGCGTCCGCGGGGTTCACGGGTTACGGGTAGTCGACGCGTCAGTAATGCCAACCATTGTAAGTGGCAACACCAATGCACCTACGATTGCGATTGCTGAACTAGCTGCTGATCTCATTCTTGCCGAGGCTGAGGCCGTAGCATAAAAAAACACCGCCAAGTGGCGGTGTTTTTATGTTTAAAGCCTTTGCTGCTTAGGCGTTCGCCTTAGCTTTGCTCTCACCTACCTTAAGCAACTTCGCCAACGCCGGGATCAGAATTAACGCACCCAACATGTTCCAAATAAACATGAAGGTGAGCAAAATCCCCATATCTGCTTGGAACTTGATCGGTGAGAAGATCCAAGTCGCAACGCCAATCGCCAAGGTTAAGCCCGTAAAGCCAACCGCTTTGCCGGTGCTCGCTAGCGCCATTTGGTAGCTCTCGAGTAACGACATACCTTGCTCAAGCCCAAGTTTGACCTTGCTGTAAATATAAATGCCGTAGTCAACGCCAATCCCAACACCTAACGCAATAACCGGTAAGGTGGCAACTTTCACCCCAATCCCAAGTTGCGCCATTAAGCCTTGGCTCATGATAGTGGTGAACGCCAATGGTAAAATAATACAGGCGACGGTGCGCAGGCTTCTGAACGCGATAAAACACAGCACAATGACGACGCCATAAACCCACATCAGCATTTTATGTTGTGCCGCTTCAATCACTGAATTAGTCGCCGCCTCTATACCAGAATTGCCGGCCGCCATGAGCAAAGATAGCCCCTCTTGCTGATAGTTCTGATTGAATGTATCAACCGCCGCTACCACAGTTTTTAGGGTTTCTGCTTTATGATCGTTTAAGTAGATAATAATCGGCGCCATCGAGCAGTCTGGGTTAATCAACCCCGCTGGTGCTCGACTGACATTCGCATTCATCACGAATTCGTTGCGATTAAGGCTGTACCACTTTAAATTACCTTCGTTAAAGCCAAATCCACCCATTTTCGCAACGTAGACGACAGATTTAACGTCTTGCACACCTGGCGTGTTTTCCATGTGCCAGCTGAATCTGTCCATCAGTTCTAAGTTGTCATAAGCGATACACTCACCAGGCGCCGTTTCCGCCATGACCACAAAAATATCTGTGCTAGAACTGTAGTTTTCGACTAAAAATTTGTTGTCTAAGTTGTAACGGCTATCGGGACGCAATTCAGGCGCACCGGCATCTAAATCGCCAATTTTCATTTGTTGGCCGTAATACAGCCCCCAACCGGTGAGTACCAGCGTCACCGCTAATGCTGAGTAAGCCCATTTTGCAGTCGCAAAGTGCGCAAACCACGCCAATAGCGGATGCTTCTCATCGCGCGTACCTGCAACATATTGCACACCTTTAGGGGAAACCCCAAAATACGACATCGCAATCGGTAGCAGGCCTAAATTAGTTAGCACCACCACTGCAACCCCAATACTGGCCGCGATGGCTAACTCTTTGATGACCGCAATATCAATCACCATTAAAGTGGTAAAGCCGATGGCGTCACTCACCAACGCCACTAAACCAGCCACATATAAACTTCTAAATGCGAGTCGGGCCGCTTGTTGCTTGTCAAAACCATCAACCCGATAATTACCTAAGGCATTGATAATTTGCACGCCATGGCTGACACCAATCGCAAACACTAAGAATGGCACCAACATTGAATAAGGGTTAATACCACTGCCTATTAATTTAATGATGCCCAATTGCCACACCACGGCAATAATTGAACACGCCAACACGGCAAAAGAACTACGCCAGCACCGGCAGTAGCCATAAAGCATCAATAAGGTAATCACCATCGCCAACAAGAAGAACAGCCCCACTTGTTGTGCGCCTTCAATCAAATCACCAATCACCTTGGCAAAACCAGTAATGTGAATACTGATGTTATCAGTTTGATATTTGTCTCGAATTAACTGCTCAAGCTGCTCAGAAAATTGCTGATAATCGAGCGGCTCGCCGGTGTCTGGATTGGTTTCATCGAGCGGCACATAAATCAGCGCTGATTTGAAATTATTGGCGACTAAATTACCAACCTCGCCGGATTTCAGCACATTTTCCCGCAACTGCTCTAAGCTACGCTCACTGGCGTCCCAATCATCAGGGATCACCGGGCCACCAACGAAACCTTCCTCAGTGACTTCGCTCCAACGGACATTAGGAGTCCACAGGCTGCGTAACCCGCTCCGATTGACACCGGGAATAAAAAACACTTCGTCGGTGATTTTTTGCAGTGTTTGCTGATATTCAGCAGAGAAAATATCATCGTCCTCAGTTGCTACCGCAATACGGACGACGTTGCCGAGACTCGACAAGTCACGTTGATGTTCGAAAAAATTTTGGATAAACGGATGATTAGTCGGGATCATCTTCGTTAAGCTAGCTTCTGGCCGCACCTGAGCTGCGTTATAGCCGAGGACAATGGTCGCTAGCAGAAAGAACACTAGCCACAGTGGCCGCGCATTAAATAACAGCCGCTCTAATAATGGGGCGCGGTTGGCATCGAAAGTTGGTTGCATGTGCGATTCCCTCATTACTGCGGTGCGCGCGCGGCGGCATCGGCCGGGGCGCTAGTGGTGGTCGTCGGAATAGCGGTTGGTAAAGTAAACGCAAAGGTTAACAACCCACCACGGCTGGTTAAGGCAACCTTATCGTCGCTAGTTACCGCAATATCACTAATCACTGCACTACTTGGGTGCGTATAAATGGCGCTAAATTCAGCGTCAGCATTCACCCGAATGATAGTTCCCGAGTGGCCAACTATTAGGGTATCGCCATTACTAAGGGTAACGCCGCCACTTAAATTCACGGTGGTGGGCACCATGACCCGGGTAAAAGATTCACCGGCATCATCTGAATAAAAAATATGACCGCGCAATCCATAAACCCATAGCCGTTCATTCGCAATGTGAGCGCCGAAGAACGAGCCATCGTATGGTGAGGCAAGCGTCGCCCAACTCTCACCACCATCAAGACTCCGAAATAACTGTCCCGCCTCGCCAGCCATAATAATGACCGCTTCGCCACCGATTTGACCGCTGGTAATAACATTCAAGTGGAAACCATTAGGGTTTTCTAGCGCACCACTGCGCATCGTCCAACTTTCACCCGCATCCTTTGATTCAATGAATAAACCATAAGCACCTGCGGCCAGTACCTGCTCATTAGACAAGGCGTGAACCGTTAATAAAGGTTTGGTCGGGCCCTCTTCTCGCGCTAATTCAACATTCTCTAGTAAATAAGCAAATTCATCGACGGCGAAACTGAGATCATCTACAGCCTCATCGTCAGTAGCAGCTGCGAGCTCCGCTTGGGCGGCTGCCATCTCGCTTTCGTAATAGGTTTTCTCTAAATCGAGTAAGTCAAAGCCACTGATTTGTTGGGTCCAGGTGTTACCACCATCTTCCGAGTGCATCACTACCCCATGGTGACCTACCGCCCATGCCTGAGAGGCAGCGTCCGCCGGCGCGAAGCTAACATCAGTCAGTAGCACGCTGGTACCTACCTCATGTTGTCGCCATTGGCTCGGATCAGCCGTGGGCCAACTCAACACCACGCCGTAATCTCCAACCGCGTAAACTCGGCCAGCATGCGTGGTACTCGCGATTAATGCGGCGCGATTGGCTTCGGGAGCACTCATCGCCGGCGCGTCAATGACTTCATAATCGGTAATGGGATCGGCTTGAACCATCCAGGTGGCGGTCAATGCGGCAACAGCTAACGCTGAACTCGTAAATCTACGTCGTTTAGAGAGAGGTAAATGCATCTAAAAGACAACTCCTTGTGCGTGAGTTTTAATCTGTTAAATTCATATTTTGATTAAACTTTAGTCGGACTTTCACGTCTAACTCGAGCAATTACAATTTAATCACTAACTATTCGTATGAGAATAGTTGCAAAATTGTTCGCAGCGTTACATGCTTAGCACACGAACCTAGAGGTCTGTCCACTGACATGCGCCGATGCTACCAGAAACTTGGGCAGATAACAGGCTTATCGATGGATTTTATTTCATTGTGATGTACGCTAGCGTCATATAAGTATGTAGAACAACAAGGATAAACATGATGAAGAAAACGATGCTGAAAGCTGGGGTGTTTGCGCTATCAGTGCTGTCTGCCAGCGTGGTGGCGAAAGTAGGCCCTCAAGAAGCTGCTCGACTCGGCCAAGACCTTACGCCAATTGGCGCGGTTAAAGCGGGCAATGCAGACGGTTCTATTCCTGCATGGGATGGTGGTTATTTTGATGCTAATGGTAATCGTGAGCGTCCGGCAGACCCGTTTGCTAGCGATGAAATTTTGTTCACCATCACCAACGCGAACCTCGCCGAATATCGTGACAATTTGTCACCTGGGCAGCTGGCGATGTTTGCAAAGTATCCTGATTACCAAATGAATGTCTATCAAAGCCGCCGTACCGCAGCTTATCCACAAGACATTTACGATGTAGCGAAGAAAAATGCCACTCAAGCTGAGCTAGTCGCTGGTGGTAACGGCTTAGCTAACTTTGAGAAAAGTGTTCCCTTCCCGATTCCACAAAATGGTTTAGAAGTAGTGTGGAACCATATTACGCGTTATCGCGGCGGTGCTGTACAGCGCTTAATTAACCAGTTCCCAGTGCTTGCCAACGGTGACTTTGTTCCGGTAAAACTGCGCGAAACCTTAGTGTTCCCTGAATACTTAGCGACTGGCCGTCAAGAAGCCGACGACAACGTATTATTTTACTTCCTTCAAGAAGTACTAGCGCCGGCGCGTTTAACCGGTACCGTGTTGCTTGTGCATGAGACGATTGACCAAGTTCGCGAAGGCCGTCGAGCGTGGATTTATAATGCTGGTCAACGTCGTGTGCGTCGGGCCCCTAACGTTGCTTATGACGGTCCGGGTACTGCGGCAGATGGTTTACGTACCTCAGACAACTTAGATATGTTCAACGGTGCGCCAGACAAGTACAACTGGGAATTAAAAGGCAAGAAAGAGCTTTATATTCCGTATAACAACTACCAGATGCTAAGCACTGACTTAACTTATGACGAAATGATGAACGCGGGCTACATGAACCCAGATATCATTCGTTATGAAAAGCATCGGGTGTGGGTTGTTGAAGGCACCTTGAAAGATGGCGAGCGTCATATTTACTCGAAGCGCACTATGTACGTAGACGAAGACACTTGGACTGCGTCTGTGATCGACCATTACGATGGCCGTGGTGAGTTATGGCGTGTAGCAGAAGCTTACAACACTCAGTTCTACACCGAGAATGTGCCGTGGATGGCAGCCGAAGGTCTGTATGACTTAAACTCTGGACGTTACTTGATCATCGGTCTTGCTAACGAAGAGTCAGAATACATGAACTTCGATATTGAGCCTGAGCGCGATGAGTTCTCAACCAACGCTTTGCGTCGGATGGGTATTCGTTAAGACCAGAGCAGTTGTGAAAAAAAGGGCCATTAGGCCCTTTTTTATTGAGTGCTTTTCTGCCATTCACAACGCCGGTGGCGCTCAACGATTAAAGCGTTTAAACAAGCTTGAGGTATCCCAACGATTACCTCCCATAGACTGAATTTCAGCATAAAACTGATCAATGATGGCGGTGCAAGGCAAACTGACACCCTGACGTGATGCTTCTTGCATCGCAATAGCCAAATCTTTGCGCATCCAATCCACCGCAAACCCATGCTCGTATTCACCTTCCCACATGGTTTTATAACGATTTAAAAGTTGCCATGAGCCCGCGGCACCTTGCCCGATAGCACCGACTAACTCATCCGGATCAAGACCTACTGCCCGCGCAAGACTTAAGCCTTCAGCCACACCTTGCACCACATTCGCGATACAAATTTGGTTTACCATTTTAGCCAATTGGCCAGCCCCAGCGGCGCCCATTAAGCGACGTGTCTTGGCATAACATTCCAATACCGGTTGAGCGCGCTCAAACGCTGCGGGCTCACCACCGACCATGGCCGTTAATACACCATTCACGGCCCCAGCTTGTCCGCCCGATACCGGCGCATCGAGGAAACCAATATTTTGTGCGGCACACGCAGCCGCTAATTCACGCGCAAGGTCAGCGGAGGCCGTGGTGTGATCGATGAGCAACGACCCCTCTGCCATAGTGGCAAGCACGCCCTCGGGGCCATAAACCACGCTACGAACATCATCATCATTACCAACGCAAAGCAGCACAATGTGTGCATCCTGCGCTGCAGCTGCGGGCGTTACTGCCACTTTACCGCCATACTGCTGCTGCCAAGCCGCCGCCTTCGCCGCCGTTCGATTGTAAACCGTTGTCGAGATACCACGCTGCTGTAGATGTCCGGCCATGGGATAGCCCATCACGCCTAAACCGATAAAGGCACAAGTCATCTCTATTACTGCATTGGTCATGCTTAGGTACTCCGTCGTTGATCATTTATGCTTAGCTGGCAGCTATTAATGTTACCGCTGCTGCAGGATAAAATGCTGATAGCGCCCCAATTCGCGATAAGGTGATTGCGTCGAGTATTCCAACTCAAGGGCCATTAATTGCGGCGCATGTTGATCGCGTTGAGGGTTTCGTAAATAGTCATGAATACAGCGCACACCGGAATAATGCAGCCGTTTGAAACCGGCAACTTCAGCCCAAGCCAAGACTTGAGCTGGAGCCTGCGGATGGTGCGGACTTAAGCGCACCGTTTTCTTCACCTGCAAATCGGCTTGTACGTAATCAAAATTGCCATAAATCATATTGGCAAAGCGTTTGGCATCTTGGTTATAAAACATCAATGACAAGATACCTGTTGGGGTTAAAAATGGCTTAAGTTGGCTGAGCAATTGCTCAGGTTCTGCTAACCATTCCAGCACCGCATGGCACAAAATAACATCGAACTGTCCACTTACCTGCTGTGCTAATTCGGTGATAGCACAGACCGCATACTCATATTGAGATGCCAAGCCAGCCGAGCTGTGGGCTTGCTGAGCTGCACTCACCATATCTGCGGCTATATCAGTATGCACTACCCGCGCGCCGGCCTTCGCAAAAGGTTGACTGGCCTGACCTAAGCCAGCACCAACATCCAACACGCGTGAGCTGTTTGTCAGCCAAGGTTCTAAGTCACGTGCCAACACGGCTAACCGAATTTGGCCTTTCATGGTGGCATAAATATTCTTCTGGAACTTGTTGCTGATACCTTCAAAACTGCCATTTTTAGGCTTTGGTAACAACTTACGCGAGCTGGATTTTGTCATGACTACAACGCCAACTTAAGCAGGGTTATCAATGTCGATAAATTCATGCACTATGCCATGCTCAGTTTGCAAATACTCGCCAACTGCACGCACGCCAAAGCGCTCTGTGGCGTGATGCCCTGCAGCAATAAAACTAATAGCTTGTTCTCGGGCACTATGAATCGTTTGCTCAGACACTTCGCCGGTGATAAATAAATCCATGTTGGCCGCCGCCGCTTGGTCAATAAAACCCTGGCCCCCGCCCGTACACCAAGCAACCTGCTGAATTGGGCGTTGGGTATCCTCGGCACAAACGATCGGCCTATCAAGTAATGCTTCCAGCTCATGAATCACGGTTGCTAGCGCTTTAGGCGCGGCAAATTTGCCACTGTAGACGACTCCGTGAGGCTGGCAACCCGCAAGTGGCGTTAATGCCTGTAATCCGAGCTTTTGCCCTAACTGGACGTTATTACCTAGCACTGGATGCACATCTATAGGCAAGTGATAGGCGAATAAGTTGAGATCGTGCGTTAACAGCGTTTTGAGACGCCGCTGCTTCATGCCAACGACGGCCGCCGACTCCCCTTTCCAAAAATAACCATGATGCACCAAAATTGCATCAGCATCGGCTGCAACTGCCGCTTCGAGGAGCGCTTGCGATGCTGTAACCCCGGTCACTAATTTGCGAATTTGCGCACGGCCCTCCACTTGTAGGCCGTTAGGTGCATAATCTTGCAGCTGTTCGGTATCAAGTAATTGGCGCAGAATATCGTTCAGTAATTCGCGGGTTAACATCGTTCACAAACTCCATCGGTGACACACTTAAAATACGGCGATTAAGCGAGTTTTTAACGCTTTCAAACCGCTAGTTTACGCGAAATTAGACATGGATCGAAAAAAACGGTATAAAAAGTACGTTAAATAGCCAAATCGTTTGAACTTTCGTCGTTTAGCGTTGTACATCTGCGACGACGTAGATAGCACATACATCTATTTATAATATTGGAACATAGGAAAAACATTATATGAGTAAACTAGACAAAGACACCGTGCTTGCTGAGTTTACCGCGGCTTACAAACAGGCCCATGGTAAACAACCCAAAATCGAAAGCAGCAGTGGCTGGTACTCGGTAGACGGTGGTAAGAATGTCCGTCTAGCACAACTCGAAGAGGAAACAGCTACGCTTAAAGCCAAAGCTGGCGGCACTAAAGCACCAGCGGCCAGTAAAGCTAAAGCAGCAAAGCCTGCTGCTAAAGCTAAAGCACCAGCTAAAGCAAGCACCAAGGCCACGGCCAAACCAGCAGCAAAATCTACCGCGAAGAAAACTGCCGGCAAAAGCAACAACGGTGGACTTACTGCCAAGCAATTGTGGGCTGAACGCTTACAAACTGCAGCCTCAAAATCGCGGTTACCACGCGGCATGTAGCCTCGTAAAGTTGCTTACAAAAAACCAGGCCGAAGCCTGGTTTTTTTATATCATGTCGGGATTTTTCCCAGCAGCGCGATCAATCGGCACTTTAATTTTTCGATATCGATGCACCAAAAACTCTTCCCGCCGGAATTCTATTTTGTCAGTCCCAAAATCACCCTGAGATACGGTAAATATGTCCCCGTCGGATTTCACGACTAAGCCTAACTTGCCTTGATGTTTACCCCGTTTTACAAACACGGTTTGACCCTGAATTCGCGGATTATTATACGAAAAGGTCGGTCCATGCACTGCCATGTATTTACTCACTTGGGTTACTTGCCACTATTTAGCTATCGACAAAAATCAGCAAAACTTAAGCAAGCCTAGTAGCGCTGCCAGACGCTCGAGCGTCTGTTGCTACTAGCAATTCGGTTGTGCTGCTTAACGCTTACCAATATACAGGGTGATTTCGCCGACCGGCAAGCCAAACTTATACATGGTGGTGCGATTAATCATATTGTTTTCGTCGATTAAATACATCCAGTCATCAAGGGTGATGGTCAATGGCTCGCCGTCCATTTCAATCGTGAGATCATAGACCCAATGCAGCGCATTACCGGCAGTTGTACCCTTGGCAACGCCTTCAACATCACCAGCCGTTCCTTCATAACTGTTAGGGCCCGTTTTGGTGAGGTTCCAAACCCGCGTATCGGTCGTCCCATCGGCATAATAAAAAACCTCATCTAGCACGCCCGAGTTGCCATCCCAAGTACCAACGATGTCGGCTCGAAAGCGCTGAATGACCTTCCCTGAGTAATCTTGCACGGTGCCATAAGCAACTAAATCGCCATTAAAGAAGGTTTCTAACGCTAATTTTGGCGTATCATTTTGATAATCTTCGATAGCCGCGCTACAACCACTGATCCCAACCACAGTAGCCAACACTAGCCAAAATTTGGCGACTGCACTGCCATTTAACTTACGAAAAAAAGCGACCATTATTCGTTGCCTCCAGAGCCAATGAGCTCATTACGTTCGTCTTCAAAACGACTTTTTGCAGATAACCAAATGGCAAGAAAACGTTCGCTAAACGCGGCATCGGTAATTTCGCCAAGCCGGCCGTTGATACCGTAAAAGGTAGATTCACCAGCAGCATTCACGACCAAAGTGATACAGTCGCCCTCTTGCACATCTGGCCACATCTCGTTTAGTTGTTGCAGCCACTGTTGCGCCTGCTCATCCATCTGGTAATCGAGCTTTTCCCACTCTTCACCGGTGGTTTCCACCAAGTCTGCAGCATCAATATCACGTAAATATTCTAACCGTAAGGCGAGCTGCTCAGCGCTTTCATAAGCACCGCTGTCACTAAACAAGGTGGCATCATAAACATCCCAGAACATCACGCTCAAGCGAGTGCTACCAACGGTTTCCAAGGTTTCTGTAACCTCGGCACCACAGCTAGCAGCGCCCATGCTGCCGTCACTTATCGCCATGCTGGCTGCTGGGCCACTCAGCAGGGTAAGGCTGCTGCCCAACAACAACCCCATGCAGTAGTGCTTCGATAATATTTTCATCACAGTCTCCACCTACTCAGTCTACTTGCACCAGCCCACTATGATGTTGCGGACCCTGACTGGCGCTTGACCATGACCGCAAACCAGGCCATATAAATAGCATACGCAACCGCATAACCAAGACTCATTAACCATAGGCCCTGTGGTGCAGTGGCGGCATCAACACCGGCGCCAATCACATAACTAATAGGCCCACCAAAAAATCCAATCAACGCAGCTACCGCAACTTTGTGTTGTAACCAATCCAACGCGGTTAATGCCATGCCCGCAAAGCCTAACCACAACAACACCAACCACAATGGCAGCAGTGCATCACCACTAAAGTCAATCAGTCCCATGGTGGCCAAGATAGCTTCTAGTAATAAACCGCCAAGCGCTAACTGCACGATAAGCCGCGGATGCCAGCGGCCACAGCTCCAAGTGAGCGCAAGTTGCCCGAGCACCAACACCAGCGTCACCCATATCCAATCTTCGCGCCCAATAACTGCGGCGAACCACACCAGATCGAATAGCAGGAAGCCGGCAATTCGTTTAATTTGTGCTACTAATCCTTCGCGCAATTGGCAAATCCTTTTAGTGGTGCCCGACAACTCGGTTTCGTCGCAACTAATTGCACCGCCGAGATAGTGCGTTCACGAAAACCACCTTCGCAATAACATAAATAATAGTTCCACAACCGCGCAAACCGGTCATCATAGCCGTATGCTTGTAATGACTTGGTTTGTCGATTAAAGCGCTCGAACCAATCTTGCAGTGTATTCGCGTAATCTAGACCGATGTCTGACACCGCGCGCATCACCATATTGGTATGGCGGGTAAACATGTCGCTCATTAACTGAATGGATGGTAAAAAACCACCAGGGAAAATGTGCTTTTGAATAAAGTCGACACCATCAGCGTAACTACGTAGGCGCTGGTCGGCGATGGTAATGGCTTGTAACGCCATGATCCCGTTTGGCTTGAGTAACTCACTGCACTTACTGAAAAAAGCAGGCATAAACTTCTCACCCACCGCCTCAATCATCTCAACCGACACCAATTTATCGTATTGCCCCGTCAAATCCCGATAGTCTTGCTTCAACAGGGTGATTTTGTCCTGCAAACCATGAGCTGCGACCAGTTCTTGGGTGTAACTATATTGCTCTTCCGAAATGGTGGTGGTGGTTACCTGACAACCATAATGCTGCGCAGCATAGAGCGCTAACCCGCCCCAACCCGTGCCAATTTCAACTAAATGATCCGTCGGCTGCAAATCCAGTGCGTCGCACAAGCGTTTCAATTTATAGGTTTGCGCTTCTTCCAACGAGGCATCAGGACTTGGATAAACCGCACTTGAATACTGTAAGCGCTGATCTAAAAAGGATTTATATAACTGATTACCCAAATCGTAGTGGGCTGATATATTTTCTTTCGCCCGTACTTTGGTATTGCTACGACGCCAATGTTGGAACTTTTGCAGCGGCAAGGTCAACCAAGTGAATTTAGCTTCAAATGCATCTAGAGCCGGCAAGTTACGGGCAAACACACGAATAACGGTCGTTAAATCAGGGGTTTCCCAATGGTTGTCGACGTATAACTCGCCCGAGGCGATACTGCCACCGAATAGCATGCGCCGATAGAAACTCGGATGCAGTACATTTACTTCGGCATGCAAATCGGTGTCTTGGTCTGCTTCACCAAAAGTAGCCACTAAACTGCCGTGCTCCAGCAGGGTTAAGCGCCCAAATTGCAATTTACTCAACAGCGCCAATAATACGCGCCGAGCTTGCCGGTCAGCCCACCCCATTTGGGTTGTCATGGTCATCACCGTTTCACCATTTGCCATGCTGTCATTCCTTGTAGAATCATTTGAACTTATACGTCAGAAATTGGTTCATTTATGCGTTTAACGTTGTTTAGGGTGCGTGTAAAGCGGCGTTCGTTTGAACCACAATTTTAGCGCTTGCCAATAAATACCGCGCAGAATCCGCACCGTTAGTATCGGATATTTCCATAATACGCGGCGAAGCATTTTTGGGTTTAACATCGCTGCGCTAAATTCCACATTCGCCATGAAATCTTTGTGCTCTTGCCAAGCCTCTAAGCGCATCACGCCGCTAGCTGGTTGAGCGGCTTCCAGTGCTTCATTGCTAAACAGTTGTTCAGGTAATTGCACTCGCCACTTGTAGCGCATTGCTAGCGGATTAAATGGCGACACATGAAAAGCCTTTTCATGCTCTTGCCGAAGTTGAAGCCCCGCCATCGGAACCGCATAATAATGATGCTCCAGCCACGGCGTGTTACTCACTTCCGCTAACATATAACTGCATTCAGCTTGGTGTGGATGCGATTGCACGAAATAGCAATTAAGGGGACTGAAATAGGCACCGAAGGTCGTGAGATTGCCCATAAAGAACACTCGCCCAGTAACTTTAGTACCGGTCAGCTCGGTCAATTTATTCAGCACTCGTTGAGATAAATCTGGCGTTGTCGCAATACTTTCAGGCACTAACCGCCGTTCGTCAAAACACAGTGGCGCAAAGCTGCGCTTGTGAGCTTGGCTAGCACGATAGGCAAATAGCCGAGTTGACGCGGCAATGGTGGGTATCTCATCAAGCGCTAGCCAAAACTGCGCGACATCGTAACCAAAGCGATGCTGGGTTGGCCGAAACCGTTGATGCGTGATTTGCGACCATAACACTTTGCTGATCATGCTAGTTTTTGCCACTCATAAGAACTTGCCAAACGTTAATTTCCCTGCTCATTTGCGCTACCCACCATAGTATTTATTACGCAATTTGCGTGTTGAGCTCAGGTCAGCTGGCGTCTTACCATGCTGCACCTAGCCGCTCAGCGACATCAACCGCACTGCGTAAACCATCTTCGTGGAAGCCGTTATACCAGTATGCGCCGGCAAAATGGGTATGTTGCTTACCACAGATGAGTGCACGCTGTTGCCGAGCCTGTAATGATTCTACGCTATACACGGGGTGTGCATAGTTAAATTGCCGCAGAATTTTATCTGGAGCGATAGCTTGGGTATTATTAAGCGTGACACAAAAGGTTTCTGGGGCATCAATACCCTGCAGTATATTCATGTTGTAGGTAACTGAACTGGGACGAGTCCGGGCCTCAGCACCTGTGTGTAACAAATAGTTCCAGCTTGCCCACGCCAGACGCGCGCGCGGTAGTAAATTGATATCCGTATGCAGTACCACTTCATTATTTTGATAAGGGATGGCGCCTAACACCGCTCGCTCGTCCGCACTTGCATCGGTTAACAACTCCAGCGCCTGATCGCTATGGCACGCCAGAATAACTTCATCAAAATGTTGCACACTGCCATCGGAAAATTGTAATTCAACGCCTTGCCCCTCACCTTTTCGCGTGACCGCTTGCAAAGTGGTATTGAGTTCAATTTTATCGGCAAAGCGAGCCGTAAGCGCCGGAATGTATTGTTTAGAACCACCCACAATAGTCGCCCATTGCGGCCGGTCGGCGACATTTAACAAGCCATGATTCTCGAAAAACCTTAAGAAAAAGCCTAATGGGAACCCTTCAGCTTCAGCTAAACTGGCCGACCAAATCGCCGCAACCATGGGCAGCAAGTATTGCTCAATAACTGCTTGGGGTAATTGATGTCGCTGCAGAAACTCACCCAAAGTGACGTTATCAAGATCTTCACCGCGAGCCAGCGCTGCCTTCGCCTCGCGATTAAAGGTTAAAATGCCGCGGATCAAGCGCCAAAAGCTTGGTTTGAACAAATTCCGTCGTTGCGCAAATAAGGTATTCAGGTTGTGGCCGTTGTACTCTAGCCGTTGCGCCTTATCCATCACACTAAAACTCATTTCGGTATCCCGCCAAGGCACCTGTAACTCACGCATTAAGCGGCGGAATAACGGGTAGGTTTTATCATTGAACACAATAAAACCAGTATCAATGGCGTACTGTTTACCCGCTAACTCAACCTCTACGGTCGCCGTGTGGCCACCAATATAATCATTTTTTTCAAATACTTTTACTTCATGTTTCGCGCTCAGCAAGTGCGCTGCAGCCAGCCCCGAAATGCCGCTACCGACAACCGCAATTTTCATGCAAACTTCCTATTGTTTTGATTTTAATCGCTTAGAAATAGCCACTTGCCATGCTTGTGGGAGCCGCGAGAGCAGCTTTAAAAACCAACTAAACAAGGTGGGGAATGCAACATCCGTTTTCTCTTTACGGATGCCGTTAATAATCGCGTCTGCCGCGAATTCGACACTCACTTGCATCGGCATATCGAAATCATTCGCGTCAGTCATCGGGGTTTCTACGAAGCCGGGAGATACCGTAATCACCCGCACGCCACGCGGTGCCAGATCCACTTCTAAACTACGGGCGATGTATTGCAACGCAGCTTTCGAGCCGCCATACGCCTGAGCTCGGGTAAAGGGTAATAAGCGTGCCGTACTGCCGACAATCACTAACCGACTACCGGACCCTAACTTAGGCAATAATGCTTCGACGCAATTCATGGTGCCCATGACATTAACTTTGAACACCCGCTCAAATAGCTTTGCTTCAAACTTATTAATGTCGAGATATTCGCACACGCCGGCGTTTAGAATCACGATGTCTAGGTCAGGTAACGGCGCAAACGCCTCGTTAACACTGTCTAACTCACTCACATCAACCGCAACCGTAGTGGCTGTTTGTGGATAATCCGCCTCGATTTTCGCCAACGCTTCTTGGTTACGGCCGCAAACAAATACTCGATGGCCTTGCGCTAAGTAATTGAGTGCAACTTGTTTGCCTATCCCTGAGGTGGCACCAGTGATGAGTATATTCATGAGTTTGCCAACCGTTGTTTAATTTTATTCACCACGAAGCCAAGCACCGGAACATGCTCATAGAGCATCGCGCCCATGTCATAATGATCTTGCTGAGTTCGCACTTTGCCCTCATGCAAATGGAATTGACTAACGCCTGGCATCACGATTTCCCGGCCATTTGCGAGTTTTGGGTGCGCAAATCTCATCTGCCATGCTAAGAAGAGCCATTCTCCAGTGCATGCTTGCTCGGTAAACGCAAAGTGACAGTGTTCGACATTTTCCATGACCCCACGAAAATATTCGCGAAGTTTGGTTAAGCCAGTTACTTGATGGATTGGGTCGGTGAACCCAACATCATCGGTGTAAATAGCGTCTAGGCCATCGAGCTTATCGACCGAGAATTCATCGTAAAATTGCTTGATGCGTTCAATTAAAGCTTCAATATCTTTGTCATGCTCTGCCATTTGTTGCTCCGCCGGTCATGACGAGACTCAAGGTCATTGAGTCAGTCCTTTAAAAGTGTCAAGAAAGTCTTGCCGCGCTTCCCCATGGTCAACAATAGGTGCGGGGTACTGCGACGCCGAGTCATGTTCTGCCAGCCATTTGTGCGGCGCATGAATATGCTTGGTCGGCACGCCTTTCAGTTCGTTCACCCAAGTACGAATGTACTCACCCTCGGGATCAACTTTTTCACTCTGCCGGGTCGGATTAAATACCCGAAAATAAGGCACCGCGTCGGTACCGGTCGAGGCGCTCCACTGCCAACCTCCGTTGTTCGCAGGAAAGCTTCCATCGATTAAATTTTGCATAAAAAAGGTTTCACCTTTACGCCAGTCAATGCGCAAGTCTTTGACCAAAAAATTGGCCACAATCATGCGGAGTCGATTGTGCATGAAACCCTCAGCTTTTAATTGTCGCATTCCCGCATCGACAATCGGATAGCCTGTTTGCCCCTCACACCAGCGTTTAAAATCGGCTTCACTGTCACGCCATGGGAACTTGTCAGTATAGCGCTGAAAAGCTTGGCCTGTGCATAATCTCGGCTCATGAAACATCAGGTGTTGATAGAATTCGCGCCAGGCAAGTTCAGTGAGCCAAATGTCAGCACCTTTATTCAACCCGTGGGGGAAATCGGGGCTTTGTTCGCTCAATAAGCGCGCCGCGGTGTAGGGTGACAACACGCCAAGCTCCCAATACGGGGACAAGCGCGAGGTACTATCAAGTGCCGGCAAATCGCGCTCATCGGCGTAATGTGCCACGTTGCTATCAATATAATCGCGCAGCCGTTGCAGCACCGCTGCTTCGCCAACCGGCCATTCGCTACTGTCACGACGCGGGAGCGGACAATCGGGCAGCGCTGGCGATTCACACGCTGGAGGCCAGGTCAGTTGGTGGGGCTGCCAGCGATAGTTCTGTTGGAGATATTGGCGCCAAGCACGATTAAACGGGGTAAACATTTTATAGTAGCCGCCCTGCTGGGTTTGAATGCGCTGTGGTGGAGCTAGCAAGAGACCGTGATAAGCCTTAGTCGCGACCTGCGCTTGTTCAAGTGCAGCAAGACAAGCCTTATCTCGCTTCGCCTCATCGAGTGGATACTCATAATTAAAATGTAACGTCGACACTTGTTGCGCTGCACACCAATCAGCCAACGCTGCAGGTATATCTGCATAACTGTCGACCACAACCACACTCAACGCAATACCATGCTCAGCACAATCGGCCTGAAAATCGGCCAGATGGCGCCACAACAAGTCAATCTTAAGCGGCGCCCATGCGTGGGCCTGCCAAGTTTCTGGTGTGGCAAAAAATATCGCGGGTACTGATATCGCGGGTACTGATCGTTCAGTGTTCGTCATCTGCGCTTTAACAGCCTTGGCTACCGCCGGATTATCCTGGCGCCGCAAATCGCCACGAAACCAAATTGCCTCTACCGTCATGTTCACTGCCCTTTCCTATTTAATGCTGTTCAAAATCCTGCCTAAGCCGTTACTTTAGCGACCGTAACTCAAGCGCAAAGCACTTGGATATAAGGCTAATTATCTTGGTTAAAGTAACCTTTTATGTGTTGTAACACTTCGCTGTGGTCCGCCCTGCTTACCGGCTTACTGAGTACGGCCATGAGCTGCTCGATGTAATGGGTTGCTTGTCCCTTATCGATCTGTACTTGTTGTGCAAGCCATGCGCCTAGTGCTTGATACTCAGCTTGCGAGTGTGTCGCTAACAACCTCATTCGCTCGTGGAATTCTAGCAACTGTGGTTGCGTCGGCACTCGCTGGCTGGTATCGGTTAGCGCTTGCCAAGCACCATATACGTATACCCGCTCAATAAAATTTTCGCGCAGAAGAGGATCTTGCAAGCGCACATTCTCTTCCAACGGGAGAGCTGGGTAACGTTCGCGCAGCCGGGCTGCGAAGATGCCCGTACCCGTTTTAGCAACTTGGTCGGCATTGGTGTCGTATACTTTGACAGATTCCAAACCACAACTGGGTGACTTGGCGCACAGCACATAACCACTAATTGTTTGCAATTGCGGGTGCGAACGGTCGGCAAAGGCTTGCAGCTGGGTTGTCACATTAGCGCCAGTGGTCGACACAATCGCCTGTGCCTCCGCATCACTATCGGTTGTTTGTAACCGAATAGTAGGCCGCGGAACCGACATACCTATGCCGACTTCAGGACATAATTTTACGAATTGTACGTGGCGACTTAGTTCATCTTGGCAAAAAGTAGCGCCTTTATGACCACCGTCATAGCGCACGTTATCGCCCAGCAAACAGGCGCTAATACCAACTTTCAACTGATTCAACATGACTTGTTGTTTCATCCCCTTAGGCGCTTGCTTTTATTGTTTTATTGCGCAACAAGTATGCACTGATTACGCACGGCTGCCGCTGATAGATTTACAATTTTGAGAAAATACGAATAAAACCGCAAAATTTTTGCAGGTATTTGTATCCCGATTGAGATCCGCCCTTTGCCCAGACTCGTAGTTGTTCATAAATCAGTCAAATTAACTTGTGGACGTATGGTTTATGTCAGAAGTAAAACGTATTCCTTTGTTTCCGCTCACCTCTCATGTATTGCCCGGTGGCCAGCTGAAGCTGAGAATTTTTGAGCCGCGCTACATTCGAATGGTGAAGGAATCTATGCGTCATGGCAGCGACATCGGCATGTGCATGCTCGATGCGTTTGGCAATAAGGAAGATAATTCACATATCTTGCCAATTGGTACCATGGCTAGAATTGTAGATTTCGAAACGCTACCTGATGGGCTACTAGGTATTACGGTTGCTGGTCAACGGCGGATGCGCATTCAGCACATCGAGATTGAAAATGATGGCTTGCGGATGGCGAGTGTGGAAGCGTTAGATGACTGGCCGCCGGCCAGCCTTACCGATGAAGACTGCGTCCTCAAGAATCGTATTGAAGAAATTTATCAGGCATATCCGGAGTTGGTTGAGCTGTGTCCGCAGCAAGATATTAACCGCGTAGATTGGTTATGCATGCGTTGGCTTGAAATTTTGCCGCTCGACCCAACTATGAAACAAAAATTGTTGGAACCGAGCGACTGCAAGAAAGCGCGTGACTACATTCGCAACTTGATCCAGTAGCTGTGGTCAAACAGTGTACTTTTTACATTGTAGTGATCCAATGAGTGAACCAAGTGCGTAACGAATATAACTTGTAGAAATTTGGAACAGGTATACACTTATGCTCACAACGTCCGCTCACGAACCACAACGGAAAGTTATGACCAGTGAACGTCCGGACAATGCTGATTATGCGGCTGAGTTGCTTGCTCAGGTTGCAGCTACGAAAAGTAGAACGGCTTTTGCCGAGCTTTTCAATCACTTTGCTCCCAAACTGCAAGCTTACGCGACGCGCCAATTCGGTAACGAACAGACGGCCATGGATCTCGTTCAAGAAACCATGACCAACGTTTGGCACAAAGCACACCTATTCAAAGCAGATAAAGGTTCTCCCTCAACCTGGATATTTACCATTGCGCGTAATATTCGGTTTGATTTTCTGCGCAAAAACAAACATCGTCAGAACGATATTAGTGCTGACGAACTTTGGCCAGTATTGGCCGAAACTAATGAAAGCCTAGATGATGACTATGCATTAGATGGTCAAATTCTGATGCAAGAGATTTCTGCGTATTACGCACAGTTACCTGATGCGCAACGCGAAGTCGTCGAAAAAATTTATATCGAAGGTAAGTCACAGCAAGAAGTATCGGACTCCCTCGGTATTCCACTTGGAACAGTGAAGTCCCGTACCCGTTTGGCTTTAAAGAAACTTAAAGAGTTGATTGCTGCGCATGATTAAATCACATCCTTCAGAATCTTATTTGTATCGCTTCGTGGCCGGTGATTTATCACCAGCGCTGTCACTCGTTGTCGCAACTCACGTGGACATGTGTCCGCATTGTCAGAATCACGTGACAGATATTGAAGAGCATCTTTGCCAGAAGCAGTTTGGTTCTAACGAACCACTAAAAATGCTGCAAGCGGAGCAGATGTTAGAGGCTATATTTGCGTCACATGCCGCTGAACAAGCGATTATTGTGCCGCCTGAAACCATGTTGTGCTTAGAGGGTAAGCGGTTCCAATTACCACCTACCCTAGCCCGTAACCATGACCGCATCGGTCCGTGGACGCACATGGTAGGCAAATTGTGGCGTGCGCCGTTACAAGTGTGCCAGGACGCTTCCGTGAACCTTATCTATATGGATGAAGGCGCTCACGTTCCAGAGCATACCCATAAAGGTAGTGAAGCGACTTTAGTGTTAAATGGTATCTTCAACGACGAACATGATAGTTATCACAACGGTGATTTCATGTTACTCGATCATGACCATGTGCATAGTCCGCAAACTCAGAGCCACGATTGTCTAACCTTGGCCTGCTTGGATGCGCCGTTACACTTTACCTCTGGAATTAGCCGTTTGCTGAACCCGTTCAGCAGCCTATTTTTCCGTTGACGACTACACTGGCGAAGCGCGACTAGCGATTCATTGAGATTTTAGATAGAAACGCAGTCCCAGCCTCATCCAAAACAAAAGCCACATTCTTGCGAATGTGGCTTTTTTGTTTTATTAAAACCTTAAGGTTGCACTACTAGGACGCTTTAGGTTTCGCATGCTCAACCCGTTGCTTCAGCTTTTGCCCAGGTTTAAAAGTCACAACCCGCCGTGCAGAAATTGGAATATCTTCACCCGTTTTAGGGTTGCGGCCAGGGCGCTCTCGCTTCTCCCGCAACTCGAAGTTACCGAATCCTGATAACTTCACCACCTCACCTTGCTCAAGTGCTAGGCGAATTTCTTCAAAGAAATTTTCAACGAGCTCTTTCGCATCACGCTTATTGACACCGAACTTATCAAATAAGTGCTCAGCCATTTCTGCTTTAGTTAGTGCCATAATTTACTCCCGTAGGGTTGCACCAAACTCGACTTTTAAGGTTTCGACTACCTTGGCCATCGCCTCGTTCACGATGTCATCACCAAGCGTCGCTTCGTGATCTTGTAACGTCAGTGACAGCGCCAGACTGCGACTACCCTCTGGCACGCCCGATCCTTGGTAAACGTCAAATAAGTTTAGGCCAACCAAGTGCTTAACGCCAATGTTTTCAATCGCGGCAAAAATCTCGCCGACGGCAATCTTGGCATCAACAATAATGGCCAGGTCACGGCGAATTGACGGAAACTTCGAAATTGGCTGCGCCTGCGGTAAGCGCCGAGGTAATAATGCATCAAGCGCCAGTTCAAACACATAAGCACGGCTGTTCAGCCCCAGCGACTTCTCAAACTGCGGATGAATCGCACCAACATAACCCACCCGCTTTTCACCACGGAAAATAGCGGCCGATTGACCTGGATGTAAAGCTGAGTGCTCATCCGCAACAAACTTGAACAAGTGCGCCTCGCCGGTCAGTGCTAGCAGCGCTTCCACATCACCTTTAATATCGTAAAAATCGACGAAACGATCACCATCGCTCCAATGCTCATGCTGCAATCGACCAGCACGAACGCCGCCAAGTACCTGCACCTGATCGACGCCACTTGCTTGTTTCGCATTAGGCACAAAGGTCAAGCCCGACTCAAATAGCGCAATAGACGCTTGTTGGCGCTTTAGGTTATATGCTGCCGTACTTAACAAACCGGGCCACACGCTCAAACGCATCGAGGACATTTCAACCGAAATTGGATGAGGTAGTGATAACGCCGCTAACTCAGGAAATAATAGTGCCTGATGTTTAGGATCCACAAAGCTATAAGTAATGGCTTCTTGATAGCCGCGGTCAACAAGTCCATGTTTAAATCTTAATAATGGCTGTTGCTGCTCTTGGCGCGGGATCATTTTCAACTGTGCTGCCGGTGCGGTGGCCGCTATATTGTTGTAACCGAAAACTCGGGCTACTTCCTCAATCAAATCCTCTTCAATGCTAATATCGAAGCGGAACGTCGGTACAACAACCGACCATAAGCCATGCTCTACTTGCACGCTAAAGCCCAGCCGCTGCAATATATCAGTGACCGTTTCTGCCGCAATACTTACGCCAAGCACACGTTGTAAACGCTCCGCGCGCAGCGTTACTTGCGCAGGCTTTGGTAATGCGTCAGGCGCAACAGCTTCCACGATTGGCCCAGCCTCACCACCACAGATTTCTAGCAATAACGCGGTCGCGCGCTCCATCGCTGTACGCTGTAACTCAGGATCAACACCGCGCTCATATCGATGTGATGCATCAGTGTGCAAGCCAAACCGACGTGCTCGACCAGCAATGGCGGCCGGCGCGAAAAAGGCACTTTCAAGGAATACATCCTGAGTCGAGGTCGTCACCCCGCTCCCCTCGCCGCCAAAAATACCAGCCATAGCAAGCGGTTTTTCGCTATCGGCAATCACCAACACGTCATCCGCTAAAGTGACGGTTTGGCCATCCAGCAAGGTCAGGGTTTCGCCCGATGCAGCCATCCGCACGTGAATATCACCTTCCACTTGGGCCAGGTCAAAGGCATGCATAGGGTGGCCTAACTCAAGCAAGACATAGTTAGTAATATCCACCACCGGGTCGATTGAGCGAATACCACTCCGGCGTAACCTCTCGGTTAGCCAAACTGGTGCCACGGCATGAATATCAATACCTTTGATGACCCGTCCTAAATAGCGCGGGCAGGCCGTTGGCGCATCTAAATGAACAGCACGTTGCGCCGTTATACGCGGCTCTACCGCTGCCATCTCGGGCGCTGTAACCGGCAACCGATTCAACACCCCGACTTCGCGAGCTAAACCACGAATGCCTAAACAGTCGGCACGATTTGGCGTCAAATCAACATCTATACTGACATCATCTAAATTTAAATAGGCGCGATAATCCATGCCAAGCGGTGCATCTTCCGGCAACTCCAAGATGCCATCATGATCATCACTTAAACCCAGTTCTGAAGCGGAACACAGCATGCCGTTAGAAGGTTGCCCGCGCAGTTTCGCTTTTTTAATTTTGAAGTCGCCCGGCAATACCGCGCCAACTTGCGCGACCGCTACTTTCAAGCCTTTACGACAGTTTGGGGCGCCACACACAATATCCTGCAACTCACCACTACCGATATCAACTTTGGTCACTTGCAATTTATCTGCATCTGGATGCTGACCGCATTCCACAACATGACCAACAACGACCCCAGAAAATGCCTCAGCAACTGGCTCTAGTCCATCAACTTCAAGGCCTGCCATGCTAAGTTGTTCACTTAAGGTTTGGCTGTCTACCGCAGGATTTACCCAGGTTCGTAACCACTGTTCACTGAATTTCATTGGCCAACACCCATTAATTAAACTGTTTCAAGAAACGTACATCGTTCTCGAAGAACGCACGTAAATCGTTCACGCCGTAACGCAACATGGTCAAGCGTTCAACGCCCATTCCGAACGCGAAGCCGGTATATATTTCCGGGTCAATGTTCACCGCCCGCAGAACATTCGGGTGCACCATGCCGCAGCCGAGAACTTCCAACCAGTCGCCATTTTTACGCCGCACATCAACCTCTGCGGAAGGCTCGGTGAATGGGAAATAGGAAGGACGGAAGCGCACTTCCAACTCTTCTTCAAAAAAGTTGCGCAAAAAGTCGGCTAAGATACCTTTTAACTGAGTAAAACTAACCTCGGTATCCACCATCAAACCTTCAACCTGGTGAAACATCGGGGTATGGGTTTGATCGTAATCGTTACGATAAACCCGTCCTGGCGAGATAATACGCAGCGGTGGCTGCTCCGTTTCCATGGTCCGAATTTGTACGCCTGAGGTTTGCGTCCGCAATAAACTATCCGCATCAAAATAGAAGGTGTCATGGTCGGCACGCGCGGGATGATGCGCAGGAATATTTAACGCATCAAAGTTATGAAAGGCGTCTTCAACTTCTGGCCCCTCTTTCACACTAAAGCCTAAATCACCAAAAAAAGTCTCAATTCGCCGAATGGTTTGGCTTACCGGGTGTAACCCACCGACAGTTGTGCGCCGGCCCGGCATGCTGACGTCAATGCGCTCGGCCGCCAGTTTAATGGCTAATTCCGCGGCTTTTAAATCAGCATTACGAGCATTAATCGCTGTCTGCACTTGCTGTTTAGCCTCGTTAATCGCTTGCCCTGCGGCTGGACGCTCCGCCGCGCTCAATTTACCAAGGCTTTTGAGTTGTTCGGTTAATTGCCCTTTCTTGCCCAAGTAATCGACGCGTACTTCGTCGAGTTGCTGCGGCGATGTAGCTGCCGCAATGGCGGCTTCCGCGGCCGCAACGATGTCATTTAACGTCATGACTTTCCCCGCATAATAAAAACGCACATTTTAGCCAAAAACTGATTGAAAAAACATAAAAAAAGGGAGCCGAAGCTCCCTTTTTAAGCAACTGTTGCAGTGCAGCGAACGCTTACTGAGCGCCTTTTGCCTTCTCAACTAAAGCTGCGAAACCGCTTTGGTCGTGAACTGCGATATCAGCCAAGATTTTGCGATCGATTTCCACTGATGCTTTTTTCAAACCATCGATGAAACGGCTGTACGACAAACCATTTTGACGTGCCGCAGCATTAATACGCACAATCCATAACTGACGGAATTGACGTTTTTTCTGACGGCGGTCACGGTATGCGTATTGACCCGCTTTAGTTACGGCCTGGGTAGCTACGCGATAAACGCGACTACGAGCACCATAATAACCTTTCGCCTGCTTCAGGACTTTCTTGTGACGCGCACGCGCGATCACACCACGTTTTACTCGTGCCATTTGCTATCTCCTTTCCTTACGCGAATGGTAACATGCGCGCGACTAACGCTACATCAGACTCGTGCACCATGCTTTTCGCACGCAGGTGACGTTTCCGCTTTGAGCTTTTCTTAGTCAGAATGTGACGCAAATGTGATTGTTTGCACTTAAAGCCGCCTGAAGCGGTTTTTTTAAAGCGTTTTGAGGCGCCTTTTTTGGATTTCATTTTCGGCATGAAAATTACTCCGCATTGTTAATAAAAGTGTGACAGGGTGAGTGAGCAAGCTCACTACTTGCAGACCACAATCACTTCTTAGCCGGTGCCAAAACCATAATCATTTGGCGACCTTCGGCCCGTCTTGGGAACGATTCACAAGTTGAGATTTCGTCTAGATCGATTTTAATCCGCTCTAGCAATTCAATCCCCAACTCCTGATGCGCCATTTCACGGCCACGGAAACGAACGGTGACTTTAGTTTTGTCACCTCCCTCAAGGAAACGAGTCAGGTTGCGTAGTTTTACCTGATAGTCCCCTTCATCAGTTCCAGGACGGAATTTAACTTCCTTGACCTGGATTTGTTTCTGATTCTTTTTCTGCTCTTTTTGGCTCTTCGCTTTCTCGTAAAGGAACTTGCCATAATCCATCAGACGACAAACTGGTGGCTCCGCATTCGGACTAATTTCCACCAAATCCACACCGGCAGCTTCCGATGCACTAAGAGCTTCCTGTAAACTTACGACTCCAATTTGCTCGCCCTCAACGCCAATTAATCTAACCTCGGGGACACGAATTTCTTCGTTAATACGATTTTTGTCGCTAGCTTTCTGAGTTCTTTTTCCGCCTTTAATGGGTTATTCCTCCAACAAGTTACGCAATTTTGCGAGTCTGTACCGTTTCACTCAGCTCGGCTAAAAATGCTTCAAAGCTAAGCGTACCAAGGTCTTCACCTTTCCGAGTACGAACCGCAACCGAGCCAGTTTCGACTTCTTTATCGCCGACAACCAGCAAATATGGAACACGTTTTAAAGTGTGCTCGCGGATTTTAAAGCCTATTTTCTCATTTCTCAAGTCGGCTGATGCTCTAAAGCCCTTTTCATTCAATTCTTTGACCACTTTTTTCGCGAAATCGGCCTGATTATCGGTAATATTCATCACCACCACCTGCTTCGGTGCCAACCAGACCGGGAAATGCCCGGCATATTCCTCGATTAAAATACCCATGAAACGTTCTAACGAGCCTAAAATTGCACGGTGGATCATCACCGGCACGTGGCGCTCGTTGTCTTCGCCCACATAAGTCGCACCGAGGCGGCCTGGTAAGGCGAAATCAAGCTGTATGGTACCGCACTGCCAGGCACGACCAATACAGTCAAACAGGGTAAATTCAATTTTAGGGCCGTAAAACGCCCCTTCACCCGGCAAGTAATCAAACTCAATGTTGTGGCTTTTCAGCGCGTCGGCGAGCGCTTGCTCGGCGTGATCCCACGTTGCGTCATCACCCAGCCGCTGTTCTGGACGCGTCGACAGTTTCACCACAATGTTATCGAAACCAAACGCTTTGTAAGTCTCGTAGACCATCTCAATACAGCCCGCAACTTCTTGCTGTACTTGCGCTTCGGTACAGAAAATATGCGCATCATCTTGGGTAAAACCACGCACCCGCATGAGTCCGTGCAAGGCGCCTGACGGCTCATTCCGGTGACAACAACCAAACTCCGCCATCCGCAGTGGCAAATCACGATATGATTTCAGACCTTGGTTGAAGATCTGCACGTGCCCCGGGCAATTCATTGGCTTGATGGCATACTCGCGGTTCTCCGAGGCGGTGGTAAACATCAGCTCTGAGAATTTTTCCCAATGTCCTGATTTTTCCCATAACACCCGGTCCATCATGAACGGGCCTTTCACCTCTTGATAGCTATATTCACGTAATTTTTCACGAATAAACTTCTCAAGCTCTTGGAACACCGTCCAACCGTTGTGATGCCAGAACACCATCCCCGGTGCTTCTTCTTGCCAATGGAATAAATCTTGCGCCTTACCAATTTTCCGGTGATCGCGTTTTTCTGCTTCTTCTAAGCGCTGCAGATAGGCTTTAAGTGCCTTTTTATCCGCCCATGCGGTACCATAAATACGTTGCAACATTTTGTTATTAGAATCACCGCGCCAGTAGGCACCTGCGCTTTTCATGATTTTGAAATGTTGGCAAAAGCGCATGTTCGGTACGTGCGGGCCTCGACACATGTCGATATATTCTTCGTGATGGTACAACCCAGGTTTATCAGACTTCTGGATATCTTCGTCCAAAATCTGCACTTTGTAGGGTTCGTGACGTTTGGTGAAGGTTTCCCGTGCTTCTTGCCAGCTCACCTTCTTTTTCACCACGTCGTATTCAGTTTTCGCCAGCGCTTGCATGCGGGCTTCTAACGCGTCTAGGTCTTCTTGCGAGAGCGCGCGATCGAGCTCAACGTCATAGTAAAAACCGTTGTCAATAACCGGGCCGATAGCCATTTTGGCCTGCGGAAACAACTGCTTTAACGCGTGCCCTAATAAATGCGCACAAGAGTGGCGAATAATATGCAGACCGTCGTCATCTTTCGGGGTGATAATTTGCACTTGAGCATCGTGGGTAATGCGTTCGCACGCGTCTACCAACTCACCATCAATACGTCCTGCAACGGTCGCTTTAGCGAGACCGGGGCCGATATCTTGGGCAAGTTCTAAAATTGAAACAGGTTGCTCAAACGAACGTTGACTACCATCCGGAAGGGTTACAACAGGCATGCAAAAATTCCTTATCTACAGTGGTGGCACCTACCAAGTGTCACATGCGAAAAAATGAAGCCGACACTATAGCTTGTTGCGCCATTTGCTGCAATCATTACTGCCCTTATGGAACTCTACATCGGCCCAATCGCAGCGCTGGCTGCGGCATTATTCTGGGCAGTTGCAACGCTGCTTTATAATCAAGCAGGAAGTTACCTCTCAGCAGCCCAATTAAATTGGGTAAAAGGGGTCGTTGCGGTGCCTTTACTCGCGCTTGCAGCTTGGTGGCTGCCGAGCAGCTTGAGTGTGGCTAGCCTGACGGATTCCCCAGCGCTTTACCTATTACTGTTGAGCGGCGTAATAGGTATCACCATTGGCGATACCTGTTATTTCGCTGCGTTGCGCCGTTTGGGGCCAAACCAGACCATGTTACTTGAATACCTTGCGCCAGTATTTGCCGCGCTGCTGGCCTGGTGGTGGCTGGCGGAAACCCTAACCTTAACCCAAGTAGGCGCCGCGGCGGTGGTTATTGCCGGGGTAATATGGGTGATCACCGGCCAACAGAGCCAGCGCATTGAACGTCAAGGCAGTAACCAACTTAGTGCACCAACTCAGCCCTCTGTCAGTGGCGTGTTGTTCGGCATCACCGCCGCATTGTGCCAAGCAGTCGGCTTAGTGATGGCGTTTCATGCCCTGCAAAGCTTTGAATTGTCGGCATTAACGGCAGCTTTACTGCGAATGAGTGCAGGCACTGTCGCCTTAACCGTCGCCCTGGTCATGCTCAAACCCGCTATTATTGGTTCTACTCGGGCCGCCATGCGGCATACTTCATGGCGGTGGCTACTGCTCGCTATCGTGCTCGGAACTTTTGGGGCGATTTGGCTGCAGCAACTAGCCCTCACCACCCTCTCACCTGGCTTGGCCCAAACCTTACTCGCGACTGCCCCGCTTTGGCTTATCCCAATTCAATGGTCGCTGGGCATCCGAACCTCATGGCGAGCACTTAGCGGCACCCTCATCGCTTTGAGCGGAATTATTTGGTTATTTAGTAGCTTATAAATTCACCCACGCATAGGCAGGAAAAATCGCTCAGGTTTGCCATACTCACAGTATGTCTGTCACTTAACAGGAGTCAGCTATGGACTTCGACGAACTCCACGATGCTGCATTACATTGCCCATTCTGTGGACATCAAATTCATGTCGATATCGATGCATCAAACGGCGATCAAGATTACCAAGACGAATGTCCCGATTGCGGCAGTGACATCCACTTGATTGTGAATGTCGACGCCGTCCGCGACAAAGTTTTTGTGCGGGTGAGAAGTGATGACGAAAACTTTTACTGACGTGCGGCTAACACGCGCTCAACGGTCTCAACAATCGTGATAGTTTGCTGATCAAACTCAAGGTTAAGCTGATCACCAATAGCCGCCTCACCTAAGTTGGTTAAGCGTAGGGTTTCCGGAATTAAATGCAGTGAAAATCGATGATCACGCACTTGGCCAATGGTTAAACTCGCGCCATTTACCGTAATAAACCCTTTGGCAAATACATAGCGCGACCACTTGGCGTCAAACTCTAACCACATTTCCCAATTATCAGCCGAGGCATTCACCTCTACTAAAGTTGCACAGGTATGAATATGACCCGACACCTGATGGCCACCAATTTCATCGCCGACCTTCAGGCTTCGCTCCAAGTTCACCGCATCACCCACTTGCAATGCGCCAAGATTAGTCAGCCGTAAGGTTTCATCAATCACATCAAATTGCACCGTCGCTTGCCCACCAAATTGCGAGTTAGCGAGGGCAAACTGAACCACCGTGAGACAACAGCCGTTTATTGCTATGCTGGCACCAATTTGCAACTGACTGAGAAACTTTCCCTCAGTGGCAATAGTAAGATGGCGAAATTGGTCTTTTTCTTCAATCGCAACGAGGGTCGCTTGGGTTTGCACTATACCAGTAAACATATCTATATCCGTGCCCTAACAGCAAAGTGGTTATCCGCCCGCGTATGGCGAGCCGGTATGAATGGGTTCTGCGCTGGTATTTTACGTGCTTCGGCGCGCTTATGCTATCGCCGTTGGCCGGTACTGCTGTTGCCCTGGCTACTGAGCGCCTGTCAGCCGGCTCCCGCGGGGCTTATTGAACTAAGCGATTATCAGGCGCGGGTAGCTCGACCGCAGTCTTTAACGCCACTCAGCATTGAATTACCGCGGCCACCGGTATGGCCAACAGTTCGTTCGCTACAGGTTAGTGAACCTAAGCTCGATATTTCATTGCTGGAACTATGGCGCTGGGACGAATGCCCGGCGATGGCCCTTATTACTGAACGTAACAGCTCACTCGGGCGTCTACAACAAGGGTTACGCCGCTATTATCAAGATTTACGTTTATTGGAAGGACTGCAACAGTGCGCGCAAAATAGTAAACTACCTGCAGCAATGCGCACCGCGCTCGCCAGCCACGCGGCGGCGTTAAGGTCAGCGCTGCCGGCTCGGCGGCTGAACGCCATAGCAACTGAAATCGCGCTACAAAAAGCCCTGTCCTATGGCGCCAGCCGGCTTGACACGCTATCAAGTGCCGCCCTAGCACCACAACTTGACGCGCTCACCCGGGTTGTCACCTTGTTACGCATAGAGGTTGAACCCACGCGCATGAGCCTTGCCGACAGCTTAAGCTTTGCCCAACTTGAAACCGCTTTGGCTACGCTTGAGCAGCAAAATTATTTAGCCGCCTATTGGCGCACCATGTTTGATACTGAAGTTTACTTGGCCGCATTAAAACCGTTAACTGCAGAGTTGAGTGAACGTGGCGGTTGCTTTGCCAGTCGCCAGGGGGTACCGCAACGAGCTGAGGTGTTACAAAGGGTGTTTGCTAAGTTTTTTGCCAGCAATGTACAACCTCGTTTAGCTCAGCTTAGCAGTCACGCAGTGCAGCTGGAGCCGGTGTTACAATTATTGCTCGCAACTGAATTATCCAGCCCATTGCGCCAACACCTCATGACACTAGTGACACTCGATGCGCGATTGAAGCAAACCACGCTGGCGCATGTGCGCGACTGGCAGGCTTTTTTCCGTGACTGTGATTTTATCCCGGGCACGAACGTGGCAGAATCAGGCTCTATAAATAGCGCGCTTGTTAGCGCAGATTAAAGGAGTTTATTTTGCGTTTTTCATCCACTGATCAGTACATTGTTGCTGATGACTTAGCACTTGCCGTGAATGCAGCGGTCACGCTGGAGAAGCCGTTGCTCGTAAAAGGTGAACCCGGTACTGGTAAAACCAAATTAGCCGAGCAGCTCGCTAGTGCGCTGCAGGCTCCACTGTTGCGGTGGCAGATAAAGTCGACCACCAAAGCCCAACAAGGGCTCTATGAATATGATGCGGTTTCGCGCCTGCGAGACAGTCAGCTGGGTAGCGACAAAGTGCATGATATTGCCAATTATATTCGCCCGGGAAAGTTGTGGCAGGCCTTTACCAGCGCCGAACGTCCGGTGTTGCTGATAGACGAAATTGATAAAGCCGATATTGAGTTTCCAAACGACTTGCTACATGAACTCGATCAAATGGAGTTCCACGTTTATGAGACTGGCGAACAAGTGAAAGCGGTGCAACGCCCGATTGTGATCATTACGTCAAACAACGAAAAAGAGTTACCTGATGCGTTTTTACGGCGCTGCTTTTTTCATTACATAAAATTTCCCGAGGCAGACACCTTACGCGAGATTGTTCGTGTCCATTACCCGGCTATTCAAACGCAACTATTAAGCACCGCGCTGGAAGTTTTCTTTGATGTGCGGCAGCTCCCAAATTTAAAGAAAAAGCCCTCCACCTCGGAGTTACTGGATTGGCTTAAACTGCTTTTAGCTGAGCAACTTGAGCCTGCCGACTTAAAACCCAAACATGGCGGACTTATGCCATTATTCGGCGCCCTGTTGAAAAACGAGCAGGACGTGGAGTTAGTCGAGAAACTGGCCTTTATGGCGCGCCGTCAATCATGATGATGCGGAACTCACATGTTCGTTGAATTCTTCTTATGTCTGCGCCGCCACGGCGTGCCGGTCTCACTGACAGAATTACTCGATTTATTGAGAGCGCTAGAACAACAAGTTGTCAGTATTGACGTGAGCGCATTTTATCAACTCGCGCGGCTGGCGCTGGTTAAAGACGAGAAGCACTTCGACCGCTTCGATCGCGCTTGTGCCGCGTATTTTGAAGGGGTTGAAGCGGTAGATATTGCGAGTGCGATTCCAAGCGATTGGCTACGCCATGAGTTCTCCCGCGCGCTAAGTGACGAAGATAAGGCTAAATTGCAGGGTTTAGGTGGGCTCGATGAACTGCTGAAACAATTTAAGCAACGCCTGGCAGAGCAGCAGAAGCGTCACGCTGGTGGTAATAAATGGATTGGAACTGGCGGCAGTTCTCCGTTTGGTGCGCATGGCTATCACCCCGAGGGTATCCGAATTGGTGGCGGTGAGGACTATGAGGGTGCGCGGCGCGCGGTAAAGGTCTGGGATAAACGTGAATTTCGAGACTTTGATGAAAACGCGGAAGTGAGTCACCGCACGATGCAAATGGCGCTGCGTAAACTGCGGCGTTTTGCCCGTACTGGCAACCCCACCGAGCTTGATTTAGCTGCCACCATTGGTGCGACAGCCAAGCGCGGCGGCTTGCTCGACTTACAATTTCAGGCCGAGCGTCATAATGCGGTGAAATTGTTGGTGCTATTCGATGTAGGCGGATCAATGGATGATCACATTTACGAATGCCAACAACTATTTAGCGCGGTAAAGGCTGAATTTAAACACCTTGAGTTTTTCTACTTCCATAATTGCCCCTACGAATTTTTGTGGCGTCAAAACCACCGTAGATTTTCCGAGCGCGAGGCCACCTTAGATGTCATCCACACGTATGGCAGTGATTACAAATTAGTCATTGTTGGTGACGCCACCATGGGCCCCTATGAAATAGCTTATCCCGGCGGTAGTGTTGAACACTGGAATGAAGAATCGGGACAAGTATGGCTCGGACGTTTGTTGCAACAATTCCCCCACGCAGCTTGGTTAAACCCGCAACCACAAGAACGCTGGGATTATTATGCATCAGTGGGCTATTTGCAGCAGTTAATGGCTAACCGCATGTTTCCGCTCACGCTCGCCGGGCTTAGTCAGGCAATTAAAGCCCTAGGTTAGCGTTGTAATGGTTAATTCAGCTTGAATGTCAGGCGTGATCAGGTCAGCTAGCGTGTATTGGCTTAGATGCCGGTAGAAGGTTTCTTTTCCAGCATTCACAATATGCTTCAATTCACAGCTTGGAAACACGCGACACAAGGGCGTTTTACAATCAATCCAATACTCATCGCCCTCGAGCTGCCGGATCACTTTATCTAAGCGGATGGTGGCAGGGATCTGCGCTAACTCGAAGCCACCAAACTTGCCCCGCTGAGTATGGATCAACTGTAGCCGGCCCAAATGATGTACAACTTTGTTCACATGATTAGCCGACAACTCAAAAGCCTCACAAATTTCGCGAATAGTGGTGAGGCTTCGTGGTGGCTCAGACGCCCGCGGCTGGTGCTTACTAGCTAGGTACATCAGCACTCGCAAACCATAATCAGTGTATTTTTTTAATTGCATGTTGTTTGGCTCTATATCAGCGCTTACTTTGCTTCACTTGACTTCGATTAAAGATACATTAATAATGCAACTTATTAAACATGCATTAGGTATGTATCTTATGAGATCTCGCTTACTTGTCGGTGCAAATGTCAGTATGGTCGTTACTTTGATACTGTTTTTGATAACGGCCTACTGTGCATGGTTTCTAGAGGCTGATTTGCCATTGATGTTGGTCGCGGTGTTGCACCTGCTGCAAATTGTGCTCGCCGGGCTTTTCAAACTCTCCTACGTATTTCGCTTAATTGCGCAGGACCGGTTAGGTCTTAAACTTCGCTAGCCCCCATGATCACTGTACAAATTAGCACCAGTTAGAGCGTGGTTTCGGAAAAAATACTTGCACCTGATTAGCTGAATGCATAATATAGCGGCCGCTTGCAGCACAACCGCAGCAAGCATTTTCAATCTGTTGTGCGTCCGTAGCTCAGTTGGTTAGAGCACCACCTTGACATGGTGGGGGTCGGTAGTTCGAGTCTACTCGGACGCACCACTTCTTCGGCTGTAAAACCACTCTTGCTGGATATTGGCCATGCCCAAAGCGAAGCAACCTGCCCCCAAGAAAACCTTTTTTGCACGCCTCCGTCAGTGGTGCTTATTCATCCTTCTCGCTATCGCTGTGCATACCGCAATCGACTATTGGCGTCACCATGAGCGGCTTGGTAATGCATTACCGAGCACCTTACTTGCCGATATTGACGGCCGCACTTGGGATTTAGAAAAACTCAGCCGCGATAAACCCCTAGTTATTTATTTTTGGGCGACTTGGTGCAGTTACTGCAGTGTTACCTCTCCTAGTATTGATGCCCTACCGGATGACATTCAAGTGTTGAGCATCGCACTCAAATCAGGCAGTAGCCGGGAATTGAAAAACTACTTAAACGATCACAGCTATGACTTTGCCACCGTGAATGACGACACGGGACAGATATCGAAATTATGGGGTGTAGCAGGTACGCCGGCTATCGCGATCATTGAGCAAGGCGAAATCACCAGCTTTACCCAAGGCATTACCACTTACCCTGGAATATGGCTGCGTTATCAGTTGGCCAAAAACAGTTAAGCAATGGTGGCGAGTGACATATTCGCGAAGGTAGATGCTCAGCCCTACGACTTAGCGCCAACGTAATACCATCGTTGTGCGACTCGTTTGAACAACGACTGTTCACGCATCATATGCTCAGCTTGCGCCGCTACATCTGACCCTGCCGTGGCTTCGGTAAAATAAGCGCAAAACACCACTTCACCAACAGCCCCCCGCTGACTCGCGTGTTCGATCACGAGCCGAGTCCAACGCGGGTTATCGGTTAAATCCAATTCTGGCGGCCGCGTTGCCGGTAACCAGGTCTGCAGCAAATACTCGGCATTGCCAAGGGCAAACGCACTGAACCGTGACCGCATCAATGTTTCCGGTGTTGGCGGCCATTGGCCCCCATGATAGCGGCCACAACACTTCTGGTATTTGCCACCACCACAGGGACACGCTGCCATTTAGTAACAATCTCCTGGCACTCGAACGTAACCTTCCATCAACACTCTCGCACTGCGACTCATGCTCGCTTTTTTGACAACCCACTGGCCGTCAACTTCACGCGCTTCCGCGCCCACCCGCAAGGTTCCCGAAGGATGACCAAAGGTGACTGCAGCTCGCGGTGCAGTGTCGTTCTCTTGCAGTGCAGCTTGTTGTGCGGCTTGATGTACCAGGGTGCCGGGAATAGCAGCAGCGGTACCAATCGCGACGGCCGCCGTTCCCATCATCGCATGATGCAATTTGCCCATCGACATGGCGCGGACACACAAATCGATAGTATCAGCTTCAATCGCCTTGCCGCTTGAAGAAACATAGCTTCGTGCGGGTGCGACCATTGCCACTTTTGGGGTGTGTTGACGTTGCTGGGCTTCGCTCACGTCGCTGATCAAGCCCATTTTTACCGCGCCATGCGCACGAATTAACTCAAACCTAGCTAACGCGTCGGCATTTTCATTAATCGCACTTTGCAGTTCAGTGCCCTGATAGCCAATATCTGCCGCATTCACAAAAATCGTCGGAATGCCGGCATTGATGAGCGTGGCGGATAGCTCGCCGACTCCGGGCACCACTAATTTGTCGACCAAGTTACCGGTCGGAAACATACTCCCACCGGCGTCGCCGTCATCGGCTGGATCGACAAAATCAAGTTGCACCTCAGCCGCTGGAAAAGTCACACCATCGAGCTCAAAGTCACCGGTTTCCTGTACTTGTCCGTTGGTCATCGGTACTCGTGCAATAATAGTTTTGCTGATATTTGCCTGCCAAATCCGCACTTCTGCAATACCATTATGCGGAATTCGTGCTTGGTCAACCAAGCCAGCAGCAATCGCAAATGGCCCAACCGCCGCCGACAAATTGCCACAGTTTCCGGACCAATCCACCACGGGCTTTGTAATGGACACTTGGCCAAATAAATAGTCAACATCATGGTCTGGTTGTTGCGAGCGGCTCACAATCACTGTTTTGGACGTACTCGAAGTCGCGCCGCCCATGCCATCGATTTGCTTTTCGTATGGATCAGGGCTGCCGATCACTCGCAACAACAGCCGATCCCTTGCGGGACCCGGCTGTTGTGCCACCGCGGGCAAATCATCAAGCTTGAAAAACACCCCTTTCGAGGTGCCGCCGCGCATATAAGTTGCGGCTATTTTCTGCTGTCCAACATGCGCCATGGTTAGTGCGCCTCCGCTTCTAAAAAGTCCTGTGCAAAGCGCTGCAGTACACCACCAGCGCTATAAATTGACACTTCTTCAGCGGTATCTAAACGACATTTAACAGCAACGCGTTCAGTGCTCCCCGACTCGCGCTCAATAATCAGCGTCATGGTTGCACCCGGCTCAATATCACCTTCTACGCTATAAATTTCAGTACCATCAAGCTTCAAACTTAACCGCGTGGTACCGGGCATAAACTCAAGCGGCAACACGCCCATACCAATTAAGTTGGTCCGGTGAATACGCTCGAATCCTTCTGCGACAATGCACTCAACGCCAGCCAAGCGTACGCCTTTAGCCGCCCAATCTCGTGACGATCCTTGGCCATAATCAGCACCAGCCACAATAATCAGCGGTTGCTTGCGTTCCATGTAAGTTTCAATAGCCTCCCACATCCGCATGACCTGGCCATTAGGCTCTACTCGAGCCAACGAACCCTGAATCACTTCCCCAGCGTCGTTACGAACCATTTCGTTGAATAGCTTCGGATTCGCAAAGGTGGCCCGTTGCGCCGTTAAATGGTCGCCACGGTGGGTGGCATAGGAATTAAAGTCTTCCTCTGGTAAGCCCATCTTCGCCAAATACTCCCCTGCAGCACTGTCTGCCAAAATCGCATTAGAAGGCGACAAATGGTCAGTGGTGATGTTGTCACCTAAAAGTGCCAATGGGCGCAAATTGGTCAAACTGTTGGCTTTAGCAAAGGAGCCTTCCCAATAGGGGGGACGGCGGATGTAGGTGCTTTGCTGGCGCCACTCGTACAGCGGATTATTTTTTTCACCGTAGTCCACGTTAAGCGCAAACATCGGATCATAAACCTTACGGAACTGCTCAGGCTTCACTGCTTGTTTCACAATCGCATCGATTTCCTCGTCACTCGGCCAGATATCTTTCAGCGTGATCGGCTGACCATCTGCGCTAAAGCCAAGAGGATCTTTTTCGATATCAAAGCGAATGGTACCGGCAATTGCATAGGCAACGACCAATGGCGGCGACGCTAAAAATGCCTGCTTAGCGTACGGATGAATACGGCCATCAAAGTTGCGGTTGCCCGACAACACTGCAGTCGCGTATAAATCCCGCTCAATAATCTCCTGTTGGATCTCCGGGTCAAGCGCCCCGCTCATGCCATTACAGGTAGTACAGGCAAACGCTACAACGCCAAAGCCAAGCTGCTCTAGTTCAGGCAATAAATTGGCGTCTTCAAGATACATTTTGACCGTTTTTGAACCCGGTGCGAGTGAACTTTTCACCCACGGCTTACGCAGTAAACCTAACTTGTTGGCGTTCCGTGCAATTAAGCCAGCAGCAATCATATTGCGTGGATTACTGGTATTGGTACAACTCGTGATAGCCGCAATAATAACCGCGCCATCAGGCATTTGGCCGTTTTCAGGCTGATCCCACGCCGCCGCTATACCACGTTTATTCAATTCCGATGCAGGTAACAATGCATGCGGGTTTGAAGGGCCGGCCAGGTTGCGTTCTACTTTGCTTAAATCAAAGCTTAACCTGCGTTCATACTTAGCCGCCGTCATTGCCGATGCCCACAAGCCGGTGTGTTTAGCAAATTGTTCGACTAACTCCACTTGCTTATCGTCACGACCGGTTAACTTTAGATAGTCAATCGTTTGTTGGTCGATATAGAACATCGCTGCGGTCGCACCATATTCTGGTGTCATGTTCGAAATAGTGGCGCGGTCGCCCACGGTCAGCGCGTCCGCTCCCTCACCATAGAACTCTAAATAAGCGCCGACCACTCGTTCTTTGCGGAGAAAATGAGTGAGTTCCAACACTAAATCCGTACCGGTAATGCCCGGTCGTAATTTACCGGTGAGCTCAACGCCAACCATATCCGGCACCCGCATATAGGATGCCCGACCTAGCATGACACTCTCGGCTTCTAAACCGCCTACACCAACTGAAATCACACCTAGTGCATCAACCATTGGGGTATGGCTATCGGTACCCACACAAGTGTCTGGAAACGCAACGCCATCACGCACTTGTACTACGGGCGACATTTTTTCCAGGTTAATTTGATGCATGATGCCGTTCCCCGGCGGGATCACATCAACATTTTTGAACGCCGTTTTGGTCCAATTAATGAAGTGAAAACGATCATCGTTACGCCGATCTTCAATGGCCCGGTTCTTCTCGAACGCATCAGCTTCAAAACCGGCGTGCTCAACGGCTAGCGAGTGGTCAACAATCAATTGGGTTGGCACCACCGGGTTGACCTTCGCCGGGTCACCGCCTTTGGCAGCAATTGCATCGCGTAAACCGGCTAAATCAACCAGTGCGGTTTGGCCGAGAATATCGTGGCACACGACCCGCGCCGGATACCACGGAAAATCTAAGTCGCGCTTACGCTCAACCAACTGGGTTAAACAGTCTCGCAACATACTCGGCTCACAGCGGCGTACCAGCTGCTCGGCTAACACTTTCAGCGTGTATGGCAGTTGGTCGTATGCACCGGTTTGAATTTCTTCCACTGCCGCACGCGTATCGTAATAAATTAACGACGTGCCCGGCAGCGCTTTACGGTATTGCTCGTTCATACAGAACTCCCTCGCTTAAGTGCGATCGGCAATGGCTGGAACTTGACGCGGGGCTGGGCCAGTGTAATCCGCAGACGGCCGGATAATACGGTTATTGGCGCGTTGCTCTTTCACATGCGCTGTCCAACCAGTCACCCGTGACATGACAAATATCGGCGTGAATAGTTTGGTTGGAATGCCCATAAAGTGGTATGCCGAAGCATGGAAGAAGTCCGCATTCGGGAACAACTTCTTCTCCCGCCACATCACTTCCTCACAGCGCACAGATACGTCGTATAACCGCCTATCGCCAACTTCATCAGCCAGCTTTTTCGACCATGCCTTAATAATGTCGTTACGCGGATCAAATTCGCGATAAATGGCGTGACCAAAGCCCATGATTTTTTCTTTGCGCTCTAGCATACCCATCAGCGTACGCTCAGCGTCATCGGCATCTTTCATATTTTCAATCAGTTCCATAGCGGCTTCATTAGCGCCACCATGTAACGGTCCGCGCAATGAACCAATCGCACCGGTCACACATGAAAAAATGTCAGACAACGTTGATGCACATACGCGCGCCGTAAAAGTAGATGCGTTGAATTCATGTTCTGCATACAAAATGAGTGAGGTATTCATCACATCAGCGTGTAATTTTGAGGGTGCTTTGTCGTGCAATAAATGCAGGAAATGCGCGCCAATTGAGTCGTCATCAGTGACCGTGTCGATACGTTTTCCGTCGTGGGTAAACCGATACCAGTACAGTAAAATGCTCGGAAATGCGCCTAACAAGCGCTCAATTTTGCTGTCCGCTTCTGAGAAATCCTGCTCCGGCTCAATATTGCCTAAAAATGAACAACCGGTGCGCATCACATCCATTGGATGTGCATCAGCAGGAATACGCTCTAACACGTCTTTTAGTGCCTGCGGCAGGCCACGCTGCTGTTTTAATCGTGCTTTATAGGCTGCTAGTTGTTGGGCGTTAGGTAATTCGCCGTTAGCCAATAAAAACGCCACTTCTTCAAAGGTTACTTTTTCAGCTAATTCTTTAATATCATAACCATAATAGGTTAAGCCTGAACCGCTTTTACCCACTGTACATAAGGCCGTTTCGCCAGCCACTTGACCGCGCAAACCCGCGCCTGTTAATTTTTTATCTACCATGTTCTGCTCCCTTACTTCTTGAATAATTGATCTAATTTGCTTTCGAACGAGTGATAGTTCAAAAAGTCATATAATTCAGCTCGTGTTTGCATCGAGTCAATCACAGCTTTTTGGTCGCCCTGTTGCAGAATGTTTTCATACACATTCAGTGCAGCCTTGTTCATCGCGCGAAACGCACTCAACGGATAAAGTACTAAGCCAACGCCCACTGCAGCTAACTCATCTTTATTGAATAACGGCGTAGCACCAAACTCGGTAATATTCGCCAGTACAGGTACGCTCAGCGCATCGGTAAATGCTTGATACTGCTCAAGGGTATGCACCGCTTCGGCAAAAATCGCATCGGCACCGGCTTCCACACAAGCTTGGGCACGCTCAATCGCAGCGTCGAGCCCCTCTTGTTGCAGCGCATCGGTACGCGCCATAATAAAGAATTCTGGATCAAGCCGTGCATCAACCGCTGCTTTCACTCGATCGACCATCTCCGCTTGCGATACAATTTCTTTGTTGGGGCGATGCCCGCAGCGTTTTTGTGCCACCTGATCTTCAATATGAAAACCAGCTGCGCCAGCGCGCGTCATTTCTTTCACCGTACGAGCGATATTAAACGCCCCACCCCAACCGGTATCCGCATCCACTAACAAAGGTAAATCAGTAGCACCCGTGATCCGACGAATATCCTCACAGACATCATTGAGCGAGGTCATCCCCAAATCGGGTAAACCAAACGAGGCGTTCGCCACCCCCGCGCCTGATAAATACAAAGCCTGATGCCCTACTCGTTCAGCCATCATGGCGGTGTAGGCATTAATAGTTCCCACCACTTGCAGTGGTTGGTTGGCTGTAATGGCTTGACGGAACTTTTTGCCCGCGCTGATCATGGTCATGTTACTTCCCCATAGCTTCTAGTTTAAGAGCAATATTATTGCGTGATGCCGCAATGTGCCGGCGCATCAGCAAATCTGCGAGTTCGCCATCGCGCGCGGCGATAGCATTAAGAATAGCTTTATGTTCGTCAAATGCACGTGACACCCGGGGGCCATTCATGCCCAGTTGAACCCGATACATGCGAACTAAATGATAGAGTTCATCGCATAATAAATTGATGAGATATTGATTTTTACTGGCCAAAATTACTCGATAATGAAAATCGACATCACCAGCCTCTTGATAATAACTCTCGCCTTCACGCACGCGCTGCGTGGATAAATGCTGATCCAGCAATTGGCCAAGTTCTTCCACTTCAGCGGTCGCCATGTGACTAGCGGCTAACCGACATGCCAAGCCTTCCAGCGTTTCCCGGATCTGATACAACTCAAGTAAGCGTGCCAAACTCAACTTTACCACCCGTGCACCAGCATTTGGCGTACGCTCAATGAGATGACAGCGCTCAAGCCTTGCCATCGCCTCGCGCAATGGCGCACGACTAACATCAAATCGCCGCGCAAGCTCAGGCTCACTAATTTTACTACCTGGCGCAATGTCACCTTCAACAATCGCTGTCCGCAGCGCGTCTAGCACTCTATCGCTGGTGGTCAAATGTAGTGGTTGGGTCATATTCATCTTCAGCCGTCTTGAATTGTCGACATATTGAACAAAAAACTACGATTTTACCAATTATAATGCTCTGATTGTCGACATTCTAATCCTAACCTAGGTGAATCACAAGAATCGTTGCATGCCAGAACTACGCGTTTACGCACGGCTATCACAACTACACCAGGGTACCTTTATACAAATCTTTACAATTGAATTGTTGATTTATTGTTTATAATACAGCAGGTTGGTATTTAACAGCTTGACGCTTATTGTCCGCCCGAGTTGTATAATGGTCGGTTTGGTATGCCTAATTAACCTCAGCTGTTAGCGCGCGGATTGACACAGCACGCCAAGATGGCAACTCGTTTTTTTACAAAGGATTGCTCATGAAACTTCACTTAGCAGATTCTGGAAACTCTTAAACCGACAGCAAAGATGGAAATAATGATGAAAACATTAGCGAAAATCAGTGCCGCGTTCGTCCTTGTAGGACTAACTAGCTCATCCGTTGTCTATGCGCAGGACGAGCAATCGAACGCTAACTATGTGCAATTCGGTATCTCCGACTCTAATCTACAACTTACGGCCGACGCAGATGACGCCGCAGGTTTCAATTTAGCAGCTCGATATTACCTGACTGATAAGGTATTTTTGCGTGGTAATTACGATCGGCTAAGCGCGAACGATACGCTAGTTGCGCCTGGCGGCGAACTGGTTGACTTTGACTTGAATTATGACTTTGCGCAGTTTGGCGCAAGTTATATTTTCGCCGAAACTGATCAGCTTGATTTTTACAGCATTTTTCAGGCCGAATATTTAGGCATAGATGCGAGCATAAATAACGGTAGAGTTACTGATGAAGACGAATGGGGCTTTAGCGCGGGTCTTGGTGCCAAAGCATTACTCTGGGACGTACTCGACCTATCTTTAGAAGCCAATTATGTTGATATTGAAGGTGAGACTTGGCGGGTAAATGCGGCGGCAAGTTATCGTATTACAGAATCTTTTTCGCTTGGATTAGCCACCCAAACCTGGGACGAGTTTGATGTGGTAAGCATTACTGCTCAATACCGCTTCTAATTCTCTCTGGTGCCGCGAGCAGACTGGATATCGCCTAGTCTGCTCGCAGCTCAAAAAAGTTAATGCTGCATTGAAACCTTTCGAATAGCTGAAACGTATAGGCTAATAACGTTCAATTTTGCTATGCTGCCAAAATGACTTCATTGCTCCATACCTTTTTTGACCTCGGTCAATTTTCTCAGTCCCCAGTGGCTACCGAACATCAACTTGGTTTGGTTATATTATCCTATGCGATAGCTTTGCTGGCTGCTTATACTTCGCTGTTGTTACTTGAGCGTGCCCAAGTTTATCAACGCCGATTGAGTCGGCAGATATGGCTAGCGACTGCAGCTATTGTAGCCGGCTTTGGTGTCTGGAGTATGCACTTTGTTGGCATGCTGGCTTGGCAAATTCCACTGCCAATGAGCCATTCCATCGGCTTAACCCTAGTTTCCATCCTGCCGGCGATTATTGGTAATGCGGTGGCATTACGCACTCAATTGCAAAGCTCGCGCAGTAACATCGCAAGCGCACCTGCCACTTTGGGCGCAGGCGTAGCCTTAGGTGTCGGTATTGGGCTGATGCATTACACCGGCATGGCAGCCATGGAGTTGCCAGGCGCTCTGCGCTACGATTTGGTTGGGTTTGCTATTTCACTTATCGTTGCCGTCGTGCTCGGTATGATAGCTATGTTTGGCTATCGCCGCTTACAACAAGCTGATATTTCTGCTCAACGGCGGCGCATGAGCCAAATAGCTGTTGCCGCAGTCATTGCCGCTGCAATATCAGGTATGCATTACACCGCAATGCTTGCCGCTAGAGTATATCCCACCCAGAGCTTCAGCACAGTTCAAGTCATGGAACACGGAGAGTGGCTTGCTTACGCAGTGAGTATTAGTTCTATATTGCTCGCATTAATGGCGATTGTTGCCACTCGGATAGATAAACAGCTCCAGAAAAATGCCCAACAACTGCGCATTTCTGGCCAGCAAATGTATGAAATGGTAGGTTCCATAAATGATGGTGTTGCCTTGCTCGAGCCCAACGGCAAAGTGCTGTTCGCCAACCAGGCTTTTGTGCAAATGCTTGGCCGCAGCAGGCATGATTTGCAGCAAAATCCCCTGCAACTACACGACTATCTGGCCGATGGCGCGGACCTCATTAACACCATTCGATCAGCGCTTGCCGAAGCTGGTCACTGGCGTGGCGAAGTGCATTTAAAATCGGGGCAAACTAGCACCTTACCGGTGAGTTTAGCGGTTGCTACCGTGAATTATAAGCAACAAAACTTTAGTCATGTCGTGGCAACACTCACTGATCTCACTGAACAAAAGGCCACTGAGCAGCGAATGCGTTCTTTGGCATATCATGACGCATTGACCGGGGTAGCCAATCGCCGCGCGTTGCAGGACAAGCTTGAAGATGTGATCGCCGGTTGCCAAACGGGCACCTGTTTGGGGGCGCTGGCACTATTCGACATTAGCAAGTTTAAATTACTTAACAACAATTTAGGTTCGCATTTTGGTGATGCACTGTTAAGGGCCTTTGCCGAGCGTCTGCTAGCTATGGCACGTCCGCAAGACCGCGTCGCGCGGTTAAGTGGCAATGAATTTGCTTATTTGATGCGCGGCCAATCGGCTATTTCGGATGTCATGTGGCGCGACGAAGTACGCCACCAGTTGCAGCTGATGCTACGTGAATTGCAGCAACCCTATGATTTACTCGATCATCAACACAGTTGTCAGATCATCTGCGCGGCGACCGTCTTCAGTGGCAAGCAATTGGTTGCCGCGGACGTGATGACGGAAGCAAGTTTAGCCCTGAGTACCGCCAAGCGTGATCATGCAGCTAAACCAGTTTTCTTTATTCCGACCATGGCTGAGCTACTGCGTGACCGATTGCGGCTGGAACAAGAGTTGCGAACAGCACTTGAACGCCGCCAACTGGTTGTTTATTTGCAACCACAAATTGATTCCGACGGCCGCTGCGTTGGCGCCGAAGCCCTTATTCGTTGGCCTCGAGCAGATGCTAGCTTTGTCTCACCCGCCGCATTTATTCCAATTGCCGAGGAAACCGGGTTAATTGTGCCGCTTGGGCATTATGTATTGGAATTTGTTGCCGCCTGGATCCAACAGCAGCAATTGAGCGACATTCAAGTATCGGTGAACGTGAGTGTACGACAATTTCAGCGGCCTCAATTCGTCACTGAAGTGGCGAGTATTATTAGTCAGTACCAGATACAGCCGGGCCAGTTAAAGTTTGAACTCACCGAATCCTTGTTACTTGAAAATGTTGATGCGCATATTCACAAAATGAAGGAATTAGCTGGCCTTGGCATTGAGTTTGCGCTCGACGATTTCGGTACCGGCTACTCGTCCATGTCATATCTGACTCGGCTACCCTTCCAAACCCTAAAAATTGATGTGTCCTTCGTACGCGATATGCTCGACAGCCACACCAAGGCCGCCATCGTGAGAAACATTATTAGTTTAGCGCACAGTTTAAACATGTTGGTGGTAGCAGAGGGTGTCGAAACCGAGGCGCAACATGATTATCTGAAACAGCTGGGCTGCCACCAATATCAAGGCTATTTATTCGGCAAGCCCATGCCTGTTCATGATTTTTGTCAATATCTAGACAGCTATCGCATAACTGCTCAACCGGTAGCGGTTAAGTCGACGACGGCGTCCCTTTGACGTCAGCTTTTTTCTTAAAATTATGCTGACTGAATACTTCGGCTAAGATTGCCTGCTCCACGCCAGATCGGTTCACCGCTTTGGTTGGCAGGCGCACCACTAGATGAATTTCAGCCGCGCTCGGTACTAACAAACTCACTCGCGGTTCAACGTGTGGCGGCTCCATGCCATTGGCTTCATGTAAGCGTTTCATGGCGTGCCGAGCGTGCTCTATATAGTATTCGCATTGTTTATTCGCGGCTTCCAACAATTTCTCTTGCGCTAACGGCCAATCATCCTCGCGCGAAAATGGCACCACAAAAACATGTAGAACATAATCATTCGCATAACTTTCATTTACCACCGGTTCTGACACGAACATCGAATTGGGTAACACAATCCGCCGGCCAGTGCGTTGATGGGTAAGTTTGCCAGGCCCGACTTCCCAAATTGTGGTGGCGAGCATATTCTGGTCCATCACGTCACCGCGAAAATCCTTCACCTGAATACGGTCGCCTACCTGAAATGAGCGCGCGCCGTTTTTCACCAATGTACCGGTTAAACAAAGGATCAATTCCTTGGTGGCCACCACCAACGCGACAGCAATCGCGACTAATGATAAAGCCAAGGTTCTGAGTTCTGCCCCCCAAATCATCACCATACCAAGCAACAATAACAACCACATCGCGGTGCGAATTTGCTTTAACCAGCGCTTGCGCAGCTCGGTAGACTTCACACTTTTGCGAATAAACTTGGCCACAATAGAGCGCAAAATAGCGACGACAATAATGAGCACCAGTGAGCTCAGAACTAATCGCAAGGCCGCGCCAGACATATCTATGTTAGCGAGCAAGTTTTCTAAAAATTGCTGAAGTTGTTGATTCATATTTTAAAGATGCCAGTTTCGATGGTGATGATAAAGCGGTTTTAGTGAAAAATAATCTTAACAATAACCTGGTCATGACAATTAACTATAATAACACTCTTGAACCACGTAAATATTGCGTTAAGATGCGATTAAACAACATGGAAGTGTAAATATGACGGCATTCCCTCAACAGCGTCTGATTGGTAGTGCTTTGTGCTGCGCCCTAATATTACTTGGCTGTGCAAGTACTAACGCCGATAGCCGGCCAGCCACGCAGACAAATATAAATGCACAGGCGACCGCCAACGCTATCGGCAGCAATTGGTACAGCCAACCACCTCAAGATACCCCACAGTTTATGTATGGGGTTGGAGAAGCTTATAATCGCGAGCTTGCTCAACAACAGGCGCTGGCAGATATTGCTGGACGTTTAAGTACCGAGGTCACGGCCTCGCTGGCGCGCAGCACCAACATTCAAAACGATAATACGATTGATCGCATCCAACGCGATATGGTTACCCGCGTGAGTGCGATTGAACTGGGCCAATTTGAGCTTATTAAAACCGCCCAAAATCGCAACTATGAACGAGTCTTGATCCGCCTTGACAAGACCAAATTGGCGAATCTATGGCGCGAGCGCATCGATTTTCTAGAAGCGCAGCTACTCCCCATGTTAACCGCGCAACAAATTAGCAGTTTACGTGGCTGGTTAGCTTTGCGAAATATGTTACCCAAAGCACAGGAAATTGATACCTTGCGTGCCAGCCTGTTGGTGTTAAACGGCACGCCATTGGCACCAAGCGCCTACCAAGCTACGGAGCAACAACTTGCTTCGCACCAACTTGAAATTGGCGTTCAGGGTGAGCATCAGCGTTTGAACCGCGCCATTGAGCAAGCATTTTTAACAGCGGGCTTGAAAACCTGCCAACCACCGAGTTGCCCGATCGTATTGTCCTATAGCAGTGGCTTTGAACGGCAAAGCATGTTTGGACAATTCATCAGCAATATGTTCCTCCAAAGCACGGTCACCGAAGGAACAACTGTAGTAGCCAATGCTGATATGCGTGCCCAAGCCGGTTCTGTCGCAAGTTACGACGCGGCCGACAACGGTGCTATCAACAGCGTCATCAATAAAATAACGCAGGACAGCGTATGGACGACGTTTGGTCTTCAACCCTAAGGACGAAAGAATGATGAAAAACTTTACAAAAACCTCAATCATGTTAGTTGCTGCAGCCATGATGACGGCCTGTATGTCGACGCCGCGAGTATCGGAAACACAGCCGCTGCAACTACAAAAGGCCGCCATTTTGCCTTCTGCAGAAGAACTAAGCGGTGCTAAAAATCAAAAAATCATTGTGGTACCGGTAGAAGCAACAGGCGCTGAAGGAATTATTTATGCGCAACATGCAACCACTGGAATTGAGCAAGGATTACTCGCCGCCGGTAATGATGTGCTTGAGCGCTCATTGGCCCAGCAGCTCGGTGAAGAATTATTACTGATTGAAATGCAACAAGGTGGCGGTTCAGCAACTACGTTGAATGCTGCAGATATCGCAATCATGGCAAAACTGAGCGACCCTACCTTCAGTTTCGATTATCGTGAGCGTAGTCGTTATCAAAATGAGGATGGTGATTGGGTCATTATTCCACCCAAGTGTACCTTTGATAGCAGCGCTAATATTAGCGTGCGTGTTTATCGCTTGCCAAGCATGACACAAGTTGGCACCTATACGTTCGCAGCCGATGAGTCAGAAGTGCGCGAGGATAGCAACTCACGCTGTCCAATTAGCGAGCAGTCCGTGGCGAGCTTAAAACAAAAAGCAATTGACCGAGCTATTGCAGAAGGACAATTTGAACTACTGAACTCGATTGCACCAAAAGCTTATATATTGGACGCACGCCAAGCGCCGGGTGCCAGTGACGCCTTGTTCCGCGTCAGCATCGGCACTACCAACGGCGCACGAGAAGGTGCAACCGTTGAGTTTTTCCGCTTGGAGGAACGTATCAACCAGCTAACTGGCGCGAAATCGATTGAAGAAGTATATTTGGGCGAAGGTGAATTTACGGCAGATATCGCCGCTGACGCCGCCTATGTACATGTAAATGATAGCGAGTTAGTTCGCAAATTGTTGCTTGGTGACATTGTCAAAATGAAGCACAACAAATGCGATGCTGGTGGGATGGAGATGTTCGGTAACTGCGTGACCTTTTCCGACGTGACCAACGCCTTACGTTAACTTTTGCTTGTTTAGGGCATAAAAAAAGCGCCTTCACTTATGAGGCGCTTTTTTGTTTAACTCACTGGCCGCTGATTACAGCGCCGCAAGCGCTTCGTTTAATAAACCACATGGACGCATCGCTGCGCTCACTTTATCGGCATTTGGTTGGTAATAGCCGCCGATATCAACCGCCACACCTTGTACCTTGTTAAGCTCTTCAATAATCGCTTGTTCATGCTGAGTAAAAGCATTAGCCAACTTAGTAAAACGTTCCGCCAAATCGGCGTGGTCAGTTTGAGTCGCTAATTCCTGCGCCCAATACATTGCCAAGTAGAAATGGCTACCACGGTTATCTAACTCGCCGGCTTTCCGCGATGGTGATTTATTCGCTTCTAAGAACTTCGCAGTTGCACGATCTAGGGTATCTGCTAACACTTGCGCGCGGTTGTTATCAAATACTTGAGCTAAATGCTCCAATGACGCCGCTAACGCTAAGAATTCACCGAGCGAATCCCAGCGAAGATGGTTTTCTTCGACAAACTGTTGTACGTGTTTAGGTGCTGAACCGCCTGCGCCTGTCTCAAACAAACCACCACCGTTCATCAGCGGCACGATGGATAACATTTTCGCTGAAGTACCTAACTCTAAAATTGGGAATAAGTCAGTTAAGTAGTCACGTAACACGTTACCGGTAACCGAGATGGTATCTTGGCCCGCTTTCATACGAGCAAGCGAATGTTGCGTAGCTTCCACCGGCGACATAATCCGAATATCTAACCCGCTGGTGTCGTGCTCTTGCAAATAGGCCTCAACCTTTTTGATTAATTCAGCATCATGCGCGCGTTGCTTGTCCAACCAAAACACTGCTGGCATACCGCTTAACCGTGAACGATTGACAGCCAACTTCACCCAATCACGAATTGGTGCATCTTTTACTTGGCACATACGCCAAATATCACCCTTCTCGACGCTATGTTCGAACACTACCTCGCCCGCTTTATTCAGGACTTGCACCTTACCAGCGCTAGGCATTTCGAAAGTTTTATCATGCGAGCCGTATTCTTCTGCTTTTTGCGCCATCAAACCAACATTTGGAATAGTTCCCATAGTTGCCGGATCAAATGCGCCGTGTTCCTTACAGAAATCAATCGTTGCTTGATAAACGCCCGCGTAACAACGATCAGGGATCATAGCTTTGGTGTCTTGTTGCTTACCCTCAGCATCCCACATTTTACCCGAGTCACGGATCATCGCAGGCATAGAGGCATCAATAATGACGTCGCTTGGTACATGTAAGTTAGTGATGCCCTTATCTGAATTCACCATCGCTAACTGTGGCTGCGCTGCATAAACTGCAGCAATATCTGCCTCAATCGCAGCGCGCTCGGCGGCTGGCAGTTCAGCAATCTTGGCAACCACGTCACCAAAACCGTTTGCAACATCAACACCCAACTTGGCAAAGGAATCGCCATGCTTGTTAAACAAGTCTTGGAAGAACACTCGCACCGCGTGACCGAACATAATTGGGTCAGACACTTTCATCATGGTGGCTTTTAAGTGTAAAGACAGCAAAACGCCCTCTTCTTTTGCCGCAGCAGTCTGCATGGCAAAAAACTCGCGTAATTGAGCAACGCTCATACGTGCGGCATCCACCACTTCACCAGCTAATACTTTCACGCCCTGTTTCAGAACACTTTGCTCGCCATTAGCAGTGAAGACAATTTTTAACTCATCAGCAGCAGCGAAGGTGCGTGATTGTTCAGAGCTGTAAAAGTCGCCATCTTGCATGTGCGCGACGTGAGTTTTTGAATCTTTCGACCATGCACCCATCCGGTGTGGATGCTTTTTCGCATAGTTTTTCACCGAAGTTGGTGCCCGGCGGTCTGAATTACCTTCCCGCAACACCGGGTTAACCGCACTGCCTTTGACGCGGTCATAACGCGCTTTAATATCACGCTCAGCATCGGTTTTTGGCTCAAATGGATAATCCGGTAATTTATAGCCTTGGGCCTGCAGTTCTTTAATCGCTGCCGTCATTTGCGGCATCGAAGCACTAATATTGGGTAACTTAATAATGTTCGCGGTCGGTTGTTTGGCCAACTCACCAAGCTCAGCCAAGGCATCATTAATACGCTGCGTTTCGGTGAGATACTCTGGAAAAAGTGAAATAATGCGCCCAGCTAGGGAAATATCGCGCGTTTCAACTGTTACACCGGCAGCTTTGGTGAAAGCTTGGATAATCGGCAACAATGAATAAGTCGCTAAACGCGGCGCTTCATCAGTTTCGGTGTAAATAATCTTTGCTTGATCAGTCGACATGGTTGTTCCTATTCCTATACGTCAGGTCATTCCAAAAAGCGTTAATCCCCCGCCGCGCGGTTAAAGCCTGCAGACGGAAGGCGTCGAACATATAAAACGGCGCAAATTATAGCAGGATCACAGTCGACTCGCACCTGTTGCTCGGTAAGGCTTTGGTCGAACTTGGCACGACTTGAGTACGCAAGTGGGCTAAGCATGCCCGCACTTATTCTAGCGTCTTTCGAAATAAGCATTGACTTCACTAGGATTAAGCGTAGAGTGGGCGGCGTTGGATAACAAATAGATAGTTAAACCTCCTCTACGTCGCATTACTTGTAGTCAATCTTCGTCCTGTAGCTTTAAATTTCGATTTTTACCTAGCACCACCTCATCTCGCGGTTGAGCTGTTGTCATACGACCAGCCCTGCAACAATGAGCTTTCAAATATTTATTTTTAGGATGATGATTATGTCTAATACAGTAACTGGCGTAGTAAAATGGTTTAACGAAGCAAAAGGTTTTGGTTTTCTTGAGCACCAAGGCGGCGCCGATGTGTTCGCACATTTCAGCGCAATCGCTTCAACTGGCTTCAAAACTTTAACTGAAGGTCAACGTGTATCGTTCACCATCACGCAAGGTCCTAAAGGCCCACAAGCTGAGAACATCACTGCACTGTAAATCACAGTCAGTTTTGTACAAAAAAGGAGCCATCGGCTCCTTTTTTATTGCGCGGCTTTTAACTCGTCAGCGGTCAACTGACCGAACTAAAACCAGAATAACTGCCGCTCTACTCAACAATTAATAACATGACCAAGCCGGTGGTAATCACCGCTAACATCACATTTAACGCCATCCCTTCTCGTACCATTTCTCGCACTGTAACGCGCTCCGAACTGAATACAATCGAGTTTGGCGGAGTTGCCACCGGTAAACAAAACGCACAACTACAAGCAATCACAGCAGGTATCATTAACACTTCTGGTGGCAACTGTAAGGCCTCGCTTAACGCCGCTAAAATTGGCATCAGCAAAGTTGCGGTGGCCGTGTTAGAGGTAACTTCAGTCAACAAAGACACAGATAACGTTAGGCAAAAAACCAATAACCAAAGTGGCAATACCGCTAAACCGGCGAGCGCTTGCCCTAGCACCGTGCTTAAACCACTGGCAGTGACGCCCTGTGCCAAGGCTATGCCACCGGCAAACAGTAGTAAAATAGACCATGGAATATTGCCTGCCAAAGTCCAAGTCAGCAATCGTGGTGGCGCGGGTGCGTCCGCAACTTGTGGCCGACTCGGGATCATGAACATCGCCACTACCCCAGCGAGGGCTACGGTAGCATCGCTCACCTCGGGCAGTTGTAACCAGGCGCTCCAACCACCAAAGGGCGCGGTTCGCAACACCCAAGCAGCAACCACAGCACCAAACACCCACAATACGCGGCGTTCGTAGTGACTCATGTCACCAAGTTCCGGCAAGACTAACGGCTGAGTTAACTGTACGCGGCGGGATAACCACCATGCCATCAGTGGAATCGCAATAACGACCAAGGGAATACCAATCGACAACCAGCGACTAAAACCAAAACTCGCGCCCGTAGATTGTTCATAGACTGAGGCAAAAATAAGATTGGGTGGCGTTCCAATGAGCGTACCAATTCCACCAACCGAGGCTGCGTAAGCCAATCCCAACAGCAGTGCACGCTGGAAGTTCTTATTTTCGCTGGCGTCACTAATGGCCAGCGCAACCGGTAACAACGCCAACACTGCCGCGGTATTAGATATCCACATCGAAATAAATGCTGTGGCAAGCATAAAAGCAAACACCACGCGCTTGCCGTCACTGGCACCTATCCGCTGAATTAAATTAAGTGCAATACGTTTATGTACTTGGCTGGCTTCCACCGCCTTCGCCAACATAAATGCACCCATAAATAAAATGATAATGTCGTTGCCGAGCGCAGCACTTGCGCTACGCATGGGTAATACGCCGCCAAGTGGGAGCAGCACCATAGGTAGCAATGCGGTGATCGCTAGAGGCAGCACTTCACTAATCCACCACCATGCTACCCACACAATAAGCGCCAGCGTATAGGCTGCCGCGAATGGCATCAGTTGCTTAGCGACCAATAACACCAGCGCAGCAGTTACTGGCGCGCCAATTAAATGCTTATTCATCAAACATTCTCTATTCGCATATATTCGGCGACTTCGACCGCATACCCTGTGTGTTCAAGTAGGTGGTCGCGTAAGTGCTCCAACGCCGGTTCGTCGCCGTGCACGAGCCGGATCTGGAGTGCCGGCGCTTGCGCAGAAGCTTGCAACCATTGCAGCAGCTCTTGGTAGTCGGCATGTCCGGATAACCCCTCTAGGCTCCGCACTTGCGCTTTCACAGCCAACCACTGCCCATGAACTTTTATGGAAGGAACGCCTTGCTGTATTTTGGCGCCACGAGTACCCGCAGCCTGATGTCCTGCAAACACCAGCGTTGCACGATGATCACCTAGCCAATGTTTAAAATGATGCAAAATGCGCCCCCCCGTCGCCATGCCACTACCCGCAATAATAATGTGTGGTCCGGTTTGTTCGGCAATCGCTTTTGAATCTTCAACATGCTGGGTGTAGGTAACATAATGCTCTGCCCGGTCGCACTGCGCCGAACTTAATTTATGGTGTTCATGGTAACGTTGATATACGGCCGTTGCCCGAATGGCCATGGGGCTATCCAAAAAGATCGGTAGTTTATGAATCCGCCCCGCATCCATTAGGGTTGCCAGCATATGTTGCAGTAACTGCGCGCGCCCCACTGAAAAACTTGGAATTAAAATGGCACCACCACGCTCACTGGCCTCATTAATGATCTGCTCTAATTGCGCAAACGGATCGTCGTAAGGCGGATGCAAACGGTCACCATAAGTCGACTCTAATAGCAGCATATCCAGCGGTGGCAGTGGTTGCGGCGCTTCCATTAACACATCATGGGGGCGCCCCACATCACCACTAAACCCTAACCGCTTACCATCAGCTTCGACAACTACAAACCCCGCGCCGAGTAAATGACCAGCAGGGTGAATCGTTACTTTGATATCGCCAATGACCAGCTGCTGCCCAAAATCAACGCCCTTAAACAACCGCAGACAAGCTTGCGCGGTTGCCTCATCATAGAGAGGTTTCGGGTTTTCATGTTTACTCAGTTTATGCTTACCTAAGTACTTCGCATCCTCTTCTTGAATTCGTCCACTATCAGGCAGTAATAGTCCGCACAATGCGGCGGTCGCATGATGGGTATAAATCGGCCCACGGTAACCAGCACTGTATAAAATGGGTAAAGCACCTGAATGGTCAAGGTGAGCATGGCTTAACACCACCGCATCAACCTTCTCGATGCCCAGTGGCAGTGGTTGCCAGTTACGCTGGCGCAACCATTTGTAACCTTGAAATAAACCACAATCTAGCAGAATGCGGGTATGTTCAGTCTCGAGCAGGTACTTTGACCCGGTAACCGTTTGTGCACCGCCTAAATATGTAATCCGCATCAGGACTCTCCAGTTAGCTCGCGCGGTTTATTCCTGTTCCGAGGAATCACGTTCAGATTGCGAACGTTCAGACATCTGAGCTTGTTTTTGTTCAAGCTTTTGCTCACTCTTACGCGCCACTTCGTCGGCGGTAATCAAGGCAATAATCGACCAACCAGATTTTGGCTCAAATTTTTGCTCGGTGGTGAACACCTGCACTTTTTCTTGTTCATCAATCGCAAATAGCGGAATCGCCCGATTTCCATACTGGGTTTGATAATCAATAAAATTAAATGAATCACTCAGTACCGTGGTTTTTACCTCGGCACCTTGGAAATCAAGACTGGCTAGCTTAGAAAAAGTGAAGCCCTTGCCAAACAACCGCAACTTGTTACGATAACGCTCAGACTGCAAGCGGCGCGATGAGCCTTCATCGTCGGTCGTCGGTAATCCCAAAATCTTGTCACCCTCAAACCAATCTTCAAAATGCGCTGCAATATCAGGATTAAGTTGTTTGTATGGCGACATAATTAATACCCGACCGATGCCGGTTAAATCCATGTGCTGCTCGGCATGATCAGAGGCTGGGTTACCAAAGTAAACGGGCAAATCCGCCATTCTCGCCGCTTTAATATTTTCCCAGTTGGTATCTGTCAGGAGCACTGGCACATCGTTCTGTTTTAATGCCGTGGCAATTTTTCGAACTATTTGCGAGCCACCAAAAATTAAAAATCCATGCGCAGGCGGCTCGCGCAATGTCAGCGCATGCGCCAATGGTTTTGCGGTTAAACTTTGCAGTACCACGGTAGTTAAAATCACTAAAAATACCAGTGGCACCAAGACGTTGGCGCCTTCGTATCCGGCCTCTTGCAGTTTCAATGCAAATAATGCGGATACTGCGGCTGCCACTATCCCGCGTGGCGCAATCCACGCTAATAAGATTTTTTCACGCACATTTAGCTGGGTACCAATCGCAGATAGCCAAACGCTCAACGGACGTACCACAAAAATAATCACAGCAATTAAAGTGGCAGCTGGCCAGCCCAACTGAGTAAAGGCGGCCGCATCAATTCGCGCAGCTAATATAATAAATAGCCCAGAAATCAGCAGTACGCTGAGCGTTTCTTTAAACTCTAAAATGTCATCAATCTCGATCTTACGATTATTGGCCATCACCATGCCCATCACAGTGACTGTGAGTAAACCTGATTCATGCTGCAACGCGTTCGACAGCGCAAACACACCGAGCACCGCACCCAAGGTCGCGACATTTTTCAAATAATGTGGGAACCAGCCATGTTGTAGCGCTTTGCCAAGTAGCCATGCCGCCAACCAACCTAGCGCAAAACCGACGAGCAACGTAGTGGCAAAGGCTTGCAAAGCTTGCAGTGCACCCTGCCCCTGTTGCGCTAAAATAAACTCATATACCAACACCGCAAGTAAGGCACCTATGGGGTCAATAATGATGCCTTCCCAGCGTAAAATATTGCCTAATTTGGCCAGCGGTCGCACCGAACGGAGCATCGGCATGATCACCGTAGGGCCAGTCACGACGACTAACGCACCAAACAGTGCCGATATTTCCCAGCTAAAGCCCATCAGAAAATGAGTGGCAATCGCTATCAAAATCCAAGTGACGACCATGCCAATGCTGACCAAGTTGGTCACCATCCGTCCATGTCCACGAATTTCTTCAAATCGCAGCGTTAATGCGCCTTCAAATAAGATGATGGCCACCGACAGCGACACCAGTGGGAACAGTATGTCGCCAAACACTTGGTCGGGTACCAGCACGCCGAACAGCGGCCCCAGCATTAAACCAGTAATCAATAAGGGTAAAATTGCCGGTATTTTGAGCCGCCAAGCTCCCCATTGACATAAAATTGAGAGCACACCTATAAGCGCAAGCGCCGACAAATTCGTCATCCAACTACTCCTTATTGAACATCCAGTTAACTCCAGACGAGCTGTAAGTCAAAATTCATGGTTCCCAGAGTAGCACCGATGAGAGTAAAGCAAAAAGGACTATCGAGGTTATCCACAGCAATTATGTGAGTTGGTGATTGACGCATATTTAACCACCGATTAGACTCAAAATACCAAATGAAATAACCGGTTAGGTTAATAATGTTCCAGCATCAGTGGCGACTGCATCGGCTACTTGTAGCGCTCGCCCTATTGGGCTCAATAGTGACTTCTTCACACGCGCTAGCTGATACAGCGACTGATGCGCAATCTGAGCCCTTGCTTTCCCAATATGTCCGTCAGCACTGGACCACTACAGACGGCTTGCCACACAACTCTATCAACCACATTAGCCAAGACCATAACGGTTATTTGTGGCTGGCAACATGGGAAGGCCCAGTCCGCTTTAATGGCCGCAGCTTCGAAGTTTTTAATGACATGCGGGTGACCGGTTTTGCCGACAATGCAATCTATACGGTGACACGATCGGCTGATCGTAAACAACTATGGTTTGGTGGAGGCCGCGGCAGCATCGGCTATTACCAACAGGGTAAATGGCATCCTCAAGCGCCACTACCACCCTTTGTGAATGACATTCAGCCCCATGCCACTGATGGCATTTGGGTTGCAACTAACGTGCAAGGCCTTATTTGGCAAACCAGCGCAGGAAAGCGGACATTTTATACGGAAGCTGAGGGCTTACCCGGCAATTCTGTATTTGAAGTCAGCTACGATCATAGTCGCCATTTATGGGTTGCGACCAATCAAGGGTTGGCGGTAAAAGCTGGCGATGCGAGCGAATTCGTTGCCGTTGGGGGCTTGCCCAAGGCTCTCGTACAAGGTCTGTTAGTTTCACGCACGGGTGATGTCTGGGTCGCTATCGGGAATACCTTGTACCGAGGTGATCTGGCAACTGGGTTTCAACCTTACTTCAGTGCTTTGCCGCATAGTTTTACCAACTTGTTTGAGGCGAAGGACGGTGCCATTTGGTTTGGCTCACACACCCACGGTGTGGGTCGCTTCTATCCATCCGCGCCAAGCAATATAGATTATTTAGGTCAGGAACATGGCCTGGCGAACAATCATGTGCTGGATATTTTTCAGGACGACGAAGACAGCATGTGGATAGCTACACATGGGGGGCTGACTCAACTACGCCAAGCGGTGTTTCAGAGTTATAGCGAGCGTGATGGGCTGCGCGGCGATTACGTGCGAGCTATTACCTCACACACCACGGACTCGGGGGCGACCACTAAGGTGTGGATTGGCACTAGCGCGGGCGTCACTCGGTTGAGTTCTGTGAAAGATGAAAATGACCACAGCCAACAGCGCTTCGACGTTCTAGAACTTGGTCAAGGCTCAATATTGTCACTTGCTGTTCATCCTGCCGGATATTTATTAGTTGGCACCTACACCAAAGGATTACTGGCTTTTGAACTAAAGCCCGACGGCGAACATGAGATCAGTGCGAACTTTTCAACCAGCAACTTGCTACGTAGCAACGAAGTGCGACAACTGCAAATACTGTCCGATGGCACTATTCTGGTCGGCACGTCGAGCGGTGTCACACGCATCATCGCCCCATTCGAGCAGCCGGTTGCCACGCATCTTGCCATTCCACAAGGGCTGCCGAATCAATATATTACCGCGTTACACCATGACCCACTTGGCACGCCAAATGAATTGTGGATAGGAACAGTCTCAGGGCTAGTTCACATTGCCAATGCGCGTGAGAAAATCCATGACCTCACCAATATTGACCTGCGCAATATGTATAGAGCCAACGCGAGCGCGGCACTAGGCTTACCGGAATTAATGTTTGATATTGACCACAATGAGCTGGGCATTTGGGTCGCGACCGATCGCGGTTTATTATTTATGCCGCGTGCGGCAAATGGAAATCTCAGCCAGCCCATTGTTTATTTATTTAATCGCGACACTGGCTTACCAACCGACAAGTTTTTTAGTGTTAAAGCCCTGCATAACGAGGTGTGGTTGGGAACCAGCAATGGTGCAATAAAGTTACCCTTAAACCAACTTGACGAGCAGTTGACAGCGCTTCGAGCACAGCAACCGGTGCAGCAAACTTATCAGCATTTTGGTGCTACCGATGGTTTCATCAATAGTCAGTTAAATAGTGGTGGCCCTGCACTTCATCTGACTGACCATGATGAACTTTGGTTTGCGACCGCTGGCGGCGTAACTCGCGTCGCCCTGCCTGAGTTAGCCCAACAATATCAACAAGCACCGCCACCACGCCCATATATAGAAACGGCTCACGTGAATCATCAACCCATCACCACCAATGCGGAGCTGACCGCTAATTCCGGCCGCGTTGATTTTACCTTTGTGGGGATTGGTTATCGTAACCCAGAGCAAATTCGCTATCAGGTCAGATTACTAGGCTTCCAAGACCAGTGGGAACCACGCGGCCGACTTGGCTACGTTGAGTATACCGCGCTCCCAGCAGGCGCTTACGAGTTTCAAGTACGTGCCGCCTACCCAAGTGGAAATTGGAGTGAGCCTGCTAGCTTTAGTTTTTATAAACAAGCGGGAGTAACCTCGCATTGGCTATTTTGGCTACTTGCTGCCGCCACTTTGACATTTATCGGCTATTTGTCAGTTGCCTGGCGAATAAAAGCACTGGCTAATGCCAAAGCGAAACTCAGCGAATTAGTTGCCGAACAAACCCATGAACTAAACCAACTTGCGCGCGAGGATGTGCTAACCAAACTTGCCAATCGACGCGCCTTCGATGAACGCTTACAACAGGAATTAGAGCGGGCGCAGCGCTATCCGCGTTCATTGTGTGTCGCGATTATTGATATCGATTTTTTCAAAGCGGTGAACGATATCTACTTACACGACGTCGGTGATTATGTACTACAGCAAGTTGGCGCTACCTTAAAAACTGCAGTGCGGGAAGTAGACTTTGTGGCCCGCTGGGGTGGCGAGGAATTTTCTGTGTTACTACCAGATACGGATTTAGCGGCAGCTACTCTAGTTTGCGAACGCATTCGTGAGCAAATTGCGGCATTAGAGTTTCCTCAAGCGTCGCTCAAAATAACCGTCAGCATTGGCTTGGCCGACAATACCCGTACTAACGATCGCCGACTGTTAGTGAAACTCGCCGACCAAGCCCTTTATGCAGCGAAGCATCAAGGCCGCAATCAAGTATGTGTGGCAGCGAGTAAGCCATCAAGCCAGACCGATATCCACGCCCCCTAGCGCAGTGCTCCTACTCGGTAACTAGCACTGCAGGAACGTTAATGGATGTTATCTTGGGGCAAATTATTCCTCTAGAAAACCGCCAGATTGATGCGCCCATAACTGCGCGTACAATCCATTTTTCGCCAGCAGTTCCTGATGCGTCCCCTGCTCGATAATGCGACCTTCGTCCATCACGATCAAGCGATCCATCGCAGCAATTGTTGATAATCGGTGGGCGATTGCTATCACGGTTTTGCCTGCCATCAACTTATATAAATTACTCTGAATCGCGGCTTCAACCTCAGAATCTAACGCCGATGTGGCTTCGTCGAGGATCAAAATCGGCGCATCTTTTAGCATGACGCGCGCGATAGCAATGCGCTGGCGCTGACCACCTGAGAGTTTTACTCCACGCTCGCCCACGTGCGCATCATAGCCGCTACGACCGCTTGAATCACTAAGCTGCGGAATAAACGCATCCGCCTCGGCCCGTGCGGCGGCATGTGCAATTTCGGCCTCTGTTGCCGTCGGTCGACCATAGGTAATATTACCGCGCACGGAGCGATGCAACAGCGACGTATCTTGCGTCACCATCCCGATGTGTTCACGTAAACTGGTTTGGGTTACCTGGCGGATATCTTGACCATCAATCGCAATGGCGCCGTCATTCACATCGTAGAAACGTAACAACAGGTTCACCAAAGTCGACTTGCCTGCGCCAGAGCGCCCCACAACGCCCACTTTTTCGCCCGGCGCTATACGTAAATCAAAATCTTTTAGTACCGGTAAATCGGGCTGATAAGCAAAATTCACTCGCTTAAACTCGATCAGGCCTTGGCTAACCTTTAACTCGGTAGCGGCTGGCTCATCGACAATATGTTGGGGAACGGCAACCGTGGTCATGCCATCGTGAACCGTACCAATATTCTCAAATAATGCCGAAATCTCCCACATGATCCATTGCGACATCCCCCACAACCTCAACACCAGGGCAAGCGCTACGGCAATCGCACCAAGGCTAATAAATTCGCCTAGCCACAACCAAATAGCCAAGCCACCCATGAACGCTAACAGGGTTGAATTTAATACATACAAACAGCCATAAAGCTTAGTCACTAGCCGCATTTGCCAATGCACAGTGGTTAAGAATGATTGCATGCCATCCTGTGCAAATTGGCTTTCGCGTTGGGCGTGCGAGAACAGTTTAACGGTTTGAATATTGGTATAGCTGTCGACAATTCGGCCAGTCATGATGGAGCGCGCGTCGGCTTGCGCAGCGGATGCCTCGCGCAACTTAGGTAAAAAATAACGTAGCAGCGCGGCATACAGTAATACCCATACAATTAACGGTAGCACTAAGCGCCAATCTGCCAGCCCGACGATCAACAGGGTGCCAAGAAAATAAACGGTGACGTAATTGAGTACATCAACGAGTTTAATGACACATTCTCGCACCGCGAGAGCCGTTTGCATGACTTTAGTGGCTATACGTCCGGCAAACTCGTCTTGATAGAAAGACAGCGATTGCTCCAACAAATAACGATGTAATCGCCAGCGGATCCGCATTGGGTAATTACCCAGTAGGCTTTGATGGGTAAACATAGAATGAATGAACACAACGGTCGGTAAACCAAACATCACCAGTGCCGCCATAGCAGCCAGCTGGGGCCACTCATTTTGCAAGAAAGTCTCGCGATCTTGCGCCGCTAACCAGTCGACAATACTACCGATAAAACTAAACAGCCAAACTTCGGTAAGCGCAATACAAACCATCAGCAGCCCGGCCGCAATGATAAATGGCCATGCACCACGACTGTAATATAAACAAAACTTGAGGAGCGTTTGCGGTGGCGTCTGCAGGTTAGTGGGTGGAAATGGCTCAAGACGACTTTCAAACCAGCGGAACAACCTAGTCAACATAACTAACTCCTCGTGTGTATGGTGCTAGTTTAACGCATTTAGGGCTGGGATTGCAGCTGATAAAAAAGCGAGGGGTTCCTATCGCCGCCTCGCTTTAGTCAATGGCTAAACACTCAATTCACGAGCTGAGCTAGCTGCCACTCGTCGCTTATTTAGTAAAACCAGTGGGGGAAAAATTAAGTGGAATAAAGTCGTAACCATCTTGTTGAGCACGTAAACGGCCGACACCAGGGAAGCTTAAATGTGCGCCGGCAACCATATAGCCCTCACGCGCCGCCTCGGCAAATACCTTCAAACGCTGAGCCCGAGCTTGGGTTTGATCTGAATCAAAAGCTATCGTCACCCGCGGGTGCTCAAATTGTACGGCTGCCACGTGCATTAAATCGCCCCAAAACAACAGTTTTTCACCGTTACTTGCGATGCTGTAAACCGTATGCCCGGGTGTATGGCCATGATTATCAATAGCCTGAACGCCGGCCAGCAATTGTTCATTAGTGGCAAAGGGGGCAACTTTACCCCGTTCTACGTAGGGTTGTAATGACACCATTGCGCCTTGGAAAAATCCTTTGTCAGCCTCAGCCGCCGCATTCATGTTGTCCTCACTAAGCCAGAAATCATAGTCGGCTTGTGCCATGCGAATTCGGGCATTGGGAAACGCGGGCTCGTTATTGTGAAGCAAGCCGCCCACATGATCGGGGTGCAAGTGGGTAATGTAGACTTCATCAATGCTGGCCGGATCTATCCCTGCCGCTACCAAGTTTTGATTCAATTTACCTAAGGTTGGGCCAAATAACCCAGCCGCACCAGCATCAATTAATACAGTATGTTCGCCATCTTGCACCACGTAGCCATTCACCGAAGTTTCGAGTGGTGCCGCTTGGTAATGATAAGCCAATTGCTGCGTAATTTGCGCCGCTGGCATGCCTTGTAAAAGCTTATCAACTGGTAATTTCACGGTTCCGTCACTTAACGCCGTCACCGTCAATTCGCCAACTTGAAAGCGGTAAAAACCAGCTGTTGCCGTTTCTACTTGCGGGCTTTCTGCCGTAACTTGATGATTGTGGGCAAATGCGGGCACTACGCCGCCGCTCATCACGACGCTAAGCGCACCCGCTACAAATACATTCTTCATGAAGCTCTCCTTTTGATCGATTTGGCTAGAATGCCGGTATTAATCCACACTTACACAATACCTTTACGAAACTTTCGATGATGTTGGCTAAAGCATTGTTCATTGTTCGAGGATTCGGTTGCTCAAGGGTAATTCAATAACTTAAAACGTTCGTGAGCGGCGTTTGGATGTTCTACTTGGCATTTTTAGACTTTAGTCGAATGTCACAGAAATGTCCGCATGGGGTATAGTTTTGGGGTTTATCAAACGTTATAAGATGACCATAACGACTTACCTTCACAATCTAACTGGGGCGGAACCATGAATGCAATATTTATGATGTTACTCGGCATCGTTGCCATGGCACTCGGCTACTTCATTTATTCGAAGTTTGTAGCTGAGAAGATTTTTAAACTTGATCCAAATTTCCGGACACCTGCACATGAATTCGAAGACGGCGTAGATTTCGTGCCGACCAACAAATTCGTGTTATGGGGTCACCATTTTACCTCTGTTGCTGGCGCAGCACCTATTATCGGTCCGGCAATTGCGGTCATCTGGGGTTGGGTTCCGGCGTTCTTATGGGTCATCTTTGGTACCATCTTTTTTGCCGGTGTACACGATGCAGGTGCCATTTGGGCATCAAACCGCAACAAAGCTAAGTCGATTGGCGCATTAACCGGTGACGTCGTCGGTAAGCGCGCTCGTAGCTTGTTTATGATCGTCATCTTCCTCGTCTTGCTGATGGTGAACGCAGTATTTGCGACCGCTATCTCTGGTCTGTTAGTGAGCTTCCCAAGTTCAGTTGTACCAGTTTGGGGTGCGATTTTTGTCGCCTTGATCATTGGTCAAGTGATCTTCCGTAAGTGGATGGGACTTGGCATGGTTTCAGTGCTTGGCGTGATTGCGCTGTACGCACTTATTTTTGCGGGCCCGTCATTCCCACTCGCATTACCTGAAACCTTTGTCGGCTTAACCGATCGTGCTCAGTGGGTTGTCATTTTGTTCGTGTATGCGGCCATTGCCTCACTGTTACCGGTGTGGATGTTGCTACAACCACGCGACTACATTAACGGTTTGCAGTTGTTCATTGGTCTTATCCTGCTGTATGCCGCGGTACTCATCACCGGTCCAGACATTGTCGCACCGGCGATTAACATGGATACCCCAGAGGGTACACCATCGATGTTACCGCTGTTATTCGTGACCATCGCCTGTGGTGCCATCTCCGGTTTCCATGGTTTGGTCGCCTCTGGCACAACCTCAAAACAAGTCGATAAAGAAACCGACATTCGGTTTGTCGGCTACTTTGGTGCGATTGGCGAGGGTTCGTTATCCTTGGCCACTATTATCGCCGCGACCGCAGGTTTTGCGACCCTCGCAGATTGGCAAGCGGTCTACCACTCGTTTGGTCAAGGCGGTGTGCAAGCATTCGTTAATGGCGGTGCCAATATCTTGAGTAACGGCATCGGTTTCGATATCGAAATCTCGCAAACTATTCTCACCGTTATGGCGGTATTGTTTGCTGGCACCACCATGGATACGGGCTTGCGTTTACAACGCTACATTTTCCAAGAGTGGGCCGAAATATACGGTATCAAATGGATGGGTAAAGCATTACCAGCTACCTTATTGGCAGTCGGAACCTGTTTATTGCTAGCCTTTGGCGCCGGTGCTGGCGGTTCTGGTGGGATGTTGATTTGGCCGCTATTTGGCACCACCAACCAATTGTTAGCCGGCTTAACTTTGCTAGTGATCACGGTGATGTTAGTGCAGCGTGGACGGCCGATGTTGGTTACCCTGTTGCCGCTCATCTTCTTGTTATTTATGACGATTTTCGCGCTGATCATTCAGCTCAAGAGCTTCTATGAGAAATCAGATTGGTTCTTGTTCGGACTTGATTTGCTAATCTTAGTCGCTGCGATTTGGATTGCGTTAGAAGCTGGGTCAACCTTGACTCGCATGTTGAAAGAACGCAAAGCCGCGAATCAGTCATAACCTATGAAAATCCAGCAAATTAAACAATGGTTGCAAACGGCCTCCTCCTTCGCGGAGGAGGTCTACAACGCACCATATCGGTCCGCGATTGCTCGCGCCAAGCGCGAACAGGACGATTTGTTTATGCTGCTGGTGTTTTCGGACATGATGGGTGTGCCTAATCCAGCCACTTATTATACCCTAGAGTTACAGCCATTGTTGCTCGAGCGCTTCCACGAATGGCATTTACGAATGGGGATGGAACATTCCCCACTCGACAACTTCAGATGTTGTTAAACGGGTTTATGCCCGCAATTTTCCTACGACCAAGGTGTTCACTGTGAACGTTAGTCGCCCCATTGATTCTGTGCTTGCTAATAAACGAGTATTGCTAGTTGGTGGTAAAGGTGGCGTGGGTAAAACCACTTTATCCTCATCACTCGCCCTGCTCGCCGCGCAACGCGATAAGCGTGTATTAATTGTCAGTACCGATCCGGCCCATAGTCTTGCGGATGCGTTTGGCCGACCAATTGGTGATGATATCACCCGACTGGCCCCCAATTTAGACGGCCTTGAAATTGATCCCGATAAAGAGGTTAATGCTCACGTCGAACGCGTGATGGCGCAAATGAAGCGTTTTACTAAGCCCGACATGTATCCAGAGATTGAGCGGCAAATGCGCCTCACCCAACAATCCCCGGGAGCTCAAGAGGCAGCATTATTGGAGCGCATTGCTAAGCTCATTGACCAGGGCCTTAACGACTATGATTTAATTGTCTTTGATACCGCACCAACCGGTCATACCTTGCGCTTATTGAGTTTACCCGAGGCGATGGCAGCTTGGACTCAGGGAATGCTCAAGCAAACCGATAAAGCCAATCAGTTAGACGAAGTGCTAGGTCATCTTGCACCAAAGCGCGGACGCGATGTGAATAATCCGATGGCGGACCCTAATCAACACGAAACAGTGGGTTTGTCTGATAAAACCAAACTCATTGCCGAATCACTCCGCCAACGCCAACAACTATTTCAACGCACACGTCGAATTCTGATGGATAAACAAGTGAGCGCGCTGATGTTTGTCCTAACCCCCGAAAAACTGCCGATACTAGAAACCGAGCGCGCAGTCGCTGCGCTGCAAAAAGAGCAATTACCCTTGGCTGGTTTACTCGTCAACCGGGTGTTGCCGGAAGAAGCCGATGGTGAATTTATGGCCAAGCGTCGAGCTCAAGAACAACATTATCTGGCTGATATTGAGACCCTATTCAAACCGCTCCAACGCTGGTACATTCCGTTACTTGCAACCGATGTCCAAGGGCTCGATGCACTCACAGAAATGGCTGCGCGACTTGAACAACGCGGCCTATAACGGCAAGCTACTCATTCTTATAGAAGATAGGGCAAGAGCAATATGGCAACGGCACCAGCAAGCAATTCATTATCCGGCAAAAATATTCTCGTCACCGGCGGAGTACAAGGCATAGGGCGAGCGATTGTCGAGCGTTTATACGCTGCCGGCGCAACCTTATTAGTGACCGATATTCAACAGGATAAAGGGCACGAGTTAGCCCAGAGTAAACCTGAGCGCCTGCATTTTTTTGGTGCCGACATGCGCAAAGCAGATGCATTACAAGCGGTTTTTGACTGGCTTAAAGAACACCAACAGGTGTTGCACGTTGCCATTAATAATGCCGGTGTTGAGCATCCGCCAAAGCCTTTACTTGCCTGTACTGAGGCGGATTGGGACCACACCCTTAATGTGAATTTAAAAGGGGTGTTTTTTGCGATGCAGCAACAAGTGCAACACATGCTGAACGCAGGCGGACATATTATTAACGTAGCTTCAGTGGCCGGTTTACGAGCGGCACCAAACTTAACACCCTACGCCGCAAGTAAGCATGGCGTGGTTGGCTTAACTCGCAGTGTAGCGATGGAATATGCACGCCATAACATTCGTGTGAATGCCGTTTGTCCCGGGCTGATTGAAACAGAAATGATGCAACGCGCGTTTACCCACATGCCAGAGAAAACGCAAACTGCCCTGCTCCACGCCAATCCCATGCGGCGCTTTGGTCAACCAAGTGAGGTAGCCAATGCGGTCGCCTGGCTCGCAACCGATGAAAGTAGCTTCATGACCGGCCAATGCCTTACCTTAGATGGTGGCATGACTGCTTAACACGCCTTACATAATCACCAACGCGCTCACAATCGCCACGATCAGCACGGTGAGCGCCAAGCCCACTTGCCGCGAATGTTGTTGCCATAGTTTCAGGGCCGGCTCACCACACCATAACACCAGTGCTGCCAAGCCATAATAGCGAATCCCTCGGGCGATAATTGAGGCCAGCATGTAGAGCAGAAACGGGTATCCTGCTGCGCCGGCCGTCAACATCCCCACCTGAAACGGAATCGGTGTTACACCAGCTGCAACGACTGCCCAAAATCCGTACTCGGCAAAAAATGCATCGTAGTCTTGATAAGCGCCTTGAATACCAAAATGATCAATCAACCACTGCCCGGCTGAGTCAAATAGCCACAATCCTACGCTGTAGCCGATACTAGCACCGACCAAACAGCCCGCTAAAGTCACGGTCGCCACCAGCCAGATCCGCTCACGTTGCGCGAACATAAAGGGAATCAGGATCAGTTCAAGTGGTATTGGCAGAATGATTGATTCCAGCAAGGATAAGAGAAACAGCAACAATAATGCATGGCGCGATTCAAGTAAGCGTTCGAGCCATTTTACTGCCGTTGCTGAGTTAGGCTTGTCCATTTAACAATCACTCAGTTGTTAGCTGGTTTTGGGTTTGCGTCACTAATAGGCTCTCGAACATTTCCGTCACATCGTAAAGTGCAGCATCGGTGCCATCGCTTAATAGCAAAATACGCTGATCATCGGTCACGAGCACATCACGCCAGCGGGTATTTGCTGCTTGCAATAAGACTTGGTCACCATCAGCGAGTCGATTCGCATCAAGCACATGAATGGCGCGTGCCGCTAAACTGGTCACGATAATTTGATCACGCCACAGCGCCATCCCGCTTGGCGCAATGCTAGGGGTCCAGTGATAAAGGGGCGCCGCAGTGCCGGCTACGCTCTCATAAGGCGTCACTTTCGCCCCCGTATAATCCAACCCATGAGTGGCCAACGGCCAGCCGTAATTTTCACCCTCTAATAAAATATTGATCTCATCACCACCGCGCGGACCATGCTCATGGGCTAATACCCGCTGGCGCTCAGGATCAAACACCAAGCCCTGCACATTTCGGTGCCCGCGCGTAAAAATACTGGCTTGCACAGGCTCAGTTGGGAGTAACTGCAAAACTTTGCCTAGCTGACTATCCAGTTGCTGCGCTTGTTCACGATAATCAAAGCCATCACCGACACTCAACAGCACACGGCCATCGGGCAGCGCTAACAGCCGTCCGGAAAAATGTGCACCGCCCGCCTTGGCAGGCATACTTTTAAAAAGTGGTTCTGGGTTACTGAAGCTAGTGCCATTCCAATGCGTCTGTGCCACACAAGTATGATTGGCCGCTGCCGTTCCACAGCTGTAGCTTAGCCAGTAATCAATGCCTTCTGGGGTTGTACGTATGGCTTCTAAATCTAACAATCCACCTTGTCCAAGCTCTAGTAAGTCAGCCGGGCGCAAGTCATGAGTTGTCATGGCTGCCGGCTGTAATTGATTGCCGTTCGCGGCATCACGCGGAATAAATTTTACTTGGCCACTGCGCTCGGTAATTAATATGCCAGTTGGTGCGGCAACCACCGCCCATGGTTTTGCTAGATCTGTTACCAATGGTGTCGGTAGCGGCACCGATGTCGCCTGCACGGTGCCACTTGCCGCCAACCAGCCGAGCCCCACCAGCCACTGCATCATCTGCTTATTCATGCGCTTCGCCCCCTGTTTGCTCGCGACTGTACACCCAAGCGCCAAGCGCAGCGCATAACATGAAGGTTAATACGCCTAAACCACTGCGCGTAGCGGCGATTAATGTCGGCATGGGAGCCACGCTATTTATCAGCCATAACATGACCCAGCAGCCAATCGCGCTGCTCAGCATCAGCCACAGCGGCCGCGACAGGTGCCAACGCCCTATCAACCAACGCTGAACCCAGTGGCCTAGCGTTAAAGTAATGGCCAATAAGCCGGCAAAAAGCCCCGCTACAACGGGTCCAAATGAGGTGAGATCAAACCAAGTTGTCGCTAACCAGTCTTGCCAGGCAATTGCCAATCCAAGCTCAGTTAATGCCGCTAAATTAAATTGGGTTTGCATGATTGACGCTGCCGCAGCTGCTGTCAGTACCGCTAAACAAAACCAACAAAAATGATGCCAAAGTCGGATGCCCATTTATCGTCCTTTCATCGTATGATCAGATAACTCGATGCGTCTCAGCAGTTTTTCTTATGCTGTCGATGTTACCTTAATCCGCTTTTGATTCCACAGGAGTTTAGTCATGAAGGCTATTGGCTATCAACAATCTTTACCCGCAAACGATGCTGCCGCATTAGTCGACATTGAAGTTCCAGAACCAATCCCACAAGCCAACGACTTATTAATTCAAGTTGAAGCAATTGCCGTGAATCCGGTTGACACCAAAATTCGCAAACGAGTTCAACCCGCAGCCGGCAGCTATAAAATTTTAGGCTGGGACGCCTGTGGTACGGTGTTGCAATGTGGCAGTCAAGTGAGCCAATTTAAACCGGGTGATCGTGTTTTTTACGCGGGGGAATTAGAGCGTAGCGGGTGCAATGCCGCCCAACAACTCGTCGATGCGCGCTTAGTTGGCCGCGCGCCCACCAGTATTGATAGCGCGGCTGCGGCGGCACTTCCGCTAACGAGCTTAACTGCGTGGGAGCTGTTGTTCGAGCGTTTAGCCGTGCCGGCACAGGGTGATACTCGACTGCTCATTATCGGTGCTGGTGGTGGTGTGGGCTCAATCATGATCCAATTAGCAAAACAACTCACCAACGCCACTGTCATCGCCACTGCCGGACGCGCTGCTAGCCAAGCATGGGTCACTGAATTAGGCGCCGATGTAGTACTTGACCACAACCAACCGCTGGCCCCCCAATTAGCTGCACATAACATCGAAAATGTCAGTCATATCGCCAGCTTAACGCACACCGATCAACATTTTGAGGCACTCGCGCAACTGGTCGCTCCGCAAGGTAAAATTGCCCTCATCGACGATCCGGAACAACCACTAGATATTAAGCTACTGAAGCAAAAAAGTGTGTCACTGCATTGGGAGTTTATGTACACCAAATCTTTATTTAAGACCGCTGACATGCAAACTCAGGGCGATATTCTTAATCAAGTCGCGCAACTAGTTGACCAGGGTAAGGTTCGCTCAACGGTGCAAACCACGCTAGGGAGTATTAATGCAACCAACCTGCGTCATGCCCACCAGCAATTAGAACAACAACACGTGATGGGCAAAATTGTCCTCGCCGGTTGGGAGTAGTAAATTTCAATCGCTCAGTTGCAGCTTGTCCCCGCGGGCAAGCTCAACTGCACAATTCGCCGCTGATTTTGATCCACATAGTCAAACTTAATGGTGACATTGTGTTGCCGCATAAAGGCAAACTCTGGGTCCTGACATACGGTCGTGCGCATTTGCTCGGTCAACGAGTCAATTAATTCGGCTTGCGCGATTCGATTGCGGTCTACCGTTGGCAGTGAATAGAAAAAAGTTAACTGGCGTTCAGCCACCGCTACCCGCTCAAACTTCAATTGCTCAGTAAGCAAACGTTCAGGACGGCGATTATAAACGGCCGCGCGCTCAGTTAACTCCTGTTGTACCGATACTTGTTCACGTGACGCTTGCCAATTATCGCTCATTGACCAGAGTAAAAAACCGCCGACCAACATGATTACAAGGGTAGTCATAGTCGTTTTTGCTGCACCTTTCATACAATCCAAACCCTCTAAAAATGCGTACTAGCAGTATTCTAGTCACCATACCATGAGGGTTTGGCGTTCGAAAAGTCGTGGCAGCCACCACCACGACTTGCTAAAAACATCGATGATCGTACTTACAAACATTCATGTATGTATGTATAATTGCCGAATAGTTTTCTTATCATTTAAAGAAGAGGTTTTTTCATGCAGCAACGCGTCATTCGTTCGTTGTTATTGCCGCTGGTTGCAGGCAGTCTATTTGTTGCTGGCTGTAGTGACACCGAGCAAACTCAAGCAGGTCCTGGCGGAGCACAGCCTACTCCAACCGTAGGGGTGGTGACGCTTCGGGCGCAAAATATACCAGTCACAACGACCTTACCTGGCCGTGCTCAAGCAGCAAAAGTCGCCGAAGTTCGTCCACAAGTGACGGGCATTGTGCAAGCCGAGCTATTTGAAGGTGGGTCGCAAGTTCAAGCTGGGCAACAGCTTTATCAAATTGACCCCGCGTTATTTCAAGCAGAAGTTGAAAGCACTGAAGCCTCGTTAGCGCGCGCCGAAGCCAATCAACGTACCACTAAAAAGCGCTTTGAGCGGATTCGCACACTGTTAGCCGAGAACAGTGTGAGTCAGCAGGATTTTGATGAAGCAGAGGCGGCATTCTTGCAAGCGGAGGCCGATTTAAAAGTTGCTCAAGCAAATCTCACGCGCGCCAAATTAAATCTGCAATACACCCGAGTTGAAGCACCGATTAGCGGCGTGATCGGGCGTTCTTACATTACTCCTGGTGCATTGGTGAGCGCAGGTCAGGCGCAGCCGCTAACCACTATCACTCAACTTAGCCCTATCTACATTGATATCGTGCAAAATAGTGAGCAGTATTTGCAGTTGAAAACAGCGCTCGAGCAAGGCGTCATGACGTCTAATGCGAACAATGTGATTCCAGTGACCATTCATATTGGTGAGCAAGGTGGTCTCAAGGCGCAGGGTGAATTGTTATTCAATGAAGTGACCGTCGACCCACAAACCAGCAGCATTACGCTACGCGCCCGCGTTGCCAATGACAGCCGCACCTTACTCCCTGGTATGTTTGTCCGCGCAGAACTCGCGTTGGGCGAGCGTCCCAATACCATTTTAGCGCCACAAACCGGGGTTTCTCGCGATCCACGCGGGCGTGCCACTGCCCTCGTGGTCAATGCGGAGGGTAAAGTGGAACCGCGTGAACTAAGTGTCTCCGGTACCCAAGGTGCCAACTGGGTGGTTACCAGCGGTTTAGCCGCCGGCGATCAACTCATCGTAGAAGGTCTCCAGAAAGTTCAGCCCGGAATGTCTGTCAACACTGAAGAAGTGAACTAATTCATGGCTAAGTTTTTTATCGATCGACCCATTTTTGCGTGGGTAATTGCGATTCTGATCATGCTCGGTGGTAGCCTTGCTGTTACCCAGCTTCCGGTTGAGCAATACCCGCAAATTGCGCCGCCATCGGTGCAAATTAGTGCGACCTACCCTGGTGCTACCGCGGAAACCCTAGAAGAGAGTGTGACTCAAATTATTGAGCAAAACCTCAATGGTATCGATGGTTTGCAATATTTCTCGTCAACCTCTGACTCAGCGGGCAATGCTAGTATTACCATTACGTTTGCGGCCGGTACTGACCCTGATATCGCTCAGGTACAAGTACAGAATAAGCTGCAACTCGCGCTGCCTTTGCTACCCCAAGCAGTGCAAGAGCAAGGACTAGTAGTCGCCAAAGCGAATAACTCGTTTTTGATGGTATTGGCGCTTATCTCGAAAAATCCGAATATTACCCAAATGGATTTGAGCGATTTTCTCTCGTCAACCATTCAAGATCCCATTGCTCGAACTCCGGGCGTTGGTAGTGTTCGCGTTTTTGGTGCGCCCTACTCGATGCGGATCTGGCTCGACCCGGCGCGCTTGAATCAATACAACATGACGACCACGGATGTGGTGTTAGCGCTACGCGAACAAAATAACCAAGTCGCCGCGGGGCAGCTAGGTGGCACGCCAGCAGTTGAAAATCAGCGATTAACTGCATCAATCATTGCTCAAACTCGGTTGGAAACGATTGAGCAGTTTGAGCAAATTCTACTGCGTGTGAATCAGGACGGCTCGAAAGTGACCGTTGCTGATGTGGCCCACGTTGAACTCGGCGGTGAGAATTACGCCACCGTAGCTCGCTATAATCGGCAGGCTGCCAGCGGTCTAGCGGTGAACTTAGCCACTGGTGCTAATGCCCTGGCAACCGCTAAAGCAGTCAAAGAGCGAGTGGCAGAGCTCGAAGCCTTCTTTCCTGAAGGGGTTGAACTCGAAATTCCATATGACACCACGCCATTTATCGAAATCTCAATTACTGAAGTAGTGAAAATTCTGTTCGAAGCGGTCGTGTTGGTCTTTATCCTCATGTTCATCTTCTTACAGAATTTGCGGGCAACCATTATTCCTGCGCTGGCTATTCCAGTCGTATTGCTTGGTACTTTCGGTATTATGTCGGCGTTAGGCTTTTCGATTAATACCCTCACCATGTTCGGCTTGGTACTCGCCATTGGTCTATTGGTCGACGATGCCATTGTGGTGGTCGAGAACGTTGAGCGCTTAATGAGCGAAGAGAAGCTTACGCCGCGCCAAGCCACGATTAAATCAATGACCCAAATTACCGGCGCATTGGTCGCTATAGGTTTGGTCATGGCGGCGGTATTCGTGCCAATGGCATTCTTTGGTGGCGCCACCGGTGCTGTCTATCGCCAGTTCTCGATTACTATTATTTCAGCCATGGCGTTGTCAGTGTTGGTCGCGATTATCTTCTCGCCAGCGTTGTGTGCAACTATCTTAAAACCACTTAACCATGACCACCAACCGCGGGGTTTGCTCGGCATGTTCAACCGCGGCTTGGCACGGTTTACCGACGGGTACAGTCAGTCGGTGCAGCATATCTTGCAACGTACCGGCCGCTTTGTGCTGATTTATGGTGGCCTATTGCTGGTGCTCGGCTTCTTATTTGCGCGGATGCCAAGCTCGTTCATCCCCAACGAAGACCGCGGCGTATTCTTGACCCAAATGCAATTGCCTGCTGGTGCGACCCAAGAAATGTCGTTGAATACCATGGCAAAAATTGAGAACTACTATCTCGATGAAGCCGAAGGTATTCGGTCGGTGTTTTCAGTGGTCGGTTTCAGCTTTTCGGGGCAAGGACAAAATGCCGGTCTAGCCTTTGTGCGCTTAACTGACTGGTCTGAGCGGACTGAACCACAGCTACAAATTGATGCGGTGATAGGCTCTGCGATGGGATATTTAAGCCAAATTCGCGAAGCCATGATTTTTGCCTTCAATTTGCCGTCTATTCCTGAGCTAGGCACTGCCAGCGGTTTTAATATGTACTTACAAGACCGTGCGGGACTTGGCCACGACGCCTTGCTGCAAGCACGTAATCAGCTGCTCGGTATGGCTGCTCAGGAAACTAGCGTGGTTGGGGTTCGCCCCAATGGTCTTGAAGATACTGCCCAGTTTAAACTAGATGTCGATTTCAATAAGGCCCGCGCGTTAGGCGTGAGTATTAGCGAGATCAATACCACCCTCAGCAACGCTTTCGGCCAAACCTACGTGAACGATTTCGTCGACCGCGGTCGGGTCAAAAAGGTGTACTTGCAAGGTATACCTGAAAGCCGCATGGTACCTGAGGATATCGGCAAATGGTATGTTCGCAACGCGAATGGTAACATGGTGTCGTTGGCGGAATTTACCAGCGGTGAATGGACCTTTGGCCCGCAACGGCTAGAGCGTTACAACGGGGTGCCCGCCATGAACATTCAGGGCCAAGCGGCACCTGGGTTTTCCTCCGGTGACGCCATGATGACCATGGAGAATTTGGTCGCCCAACTGCCAACTGGCATTGGCTTTGAGTGGTCCGGTATTTCGCTAGAAGAGAAAGCATCTGGCAATCAGGCACCGTTACTCTATGCCTTATCGCTACTCATCGTGTTCCTTTGTTTAGCGGCACTTTATGAAAGCTGGTCGATTCCATTTGCGGTGATGTTGGTGGTGCCGCTGGGTATTTTAGGTGCGGTTATAGCGGCAACGCTACGCGGTCTTGAAAACGACGTTTATTTCCAAGTCGGCCTATTAACCACAGTTGGGGTGTCTGCTCGGAACGCCATTTTGATCGTGGAATTCGCGAAAGACTTACAAGCCCAAGGTAAAGAGTTATTCGAGGCAACGTTGGAGGCAGTAAGGTTGCGCTTACGACCTATCCTCATGACCTCATTAGCCTTCACCTTTGGCGTCCTGCCGTTGGCCTTATCAACCGGTGCTGGTGCGGTCAGTCGCCAAGCGATTGGTACTGGTGTGATTGGCGGGATGATAGGCGGTACCGTGCTCGCGATTTTCTTCGTGCCACTATTGTTCTACATAGTACGCAAGAAATTCCCGCCCAAAGTACGCGAAGAAGATTAATTTTCGGTCTTAACCAAGCCCTTTCAAGTAAGGGTTTGGTTAACTGACTTGTCAAATCAACACCTTTAGCACAAGCTGTAACGCAGGACTGCTAAAGGTGTTTTTTATGATCTATCGCTACTTATTCGTGATTTGGGCTTGTGTCGCTATGGTCATTGGCATGCAAGCGCCTAACTTCCTCTCGCAATTTGAACAACGCTTACAAGCTCAATTAGATGAAGTCAGTATTAATTTGCAGGGTTACCAAGCGATAGCCGATGAATACTTCGCTGGCGATTTGAATGCCTTAGTTGAGCACTATCGGGCTAATCCTGACAGTATCGTGGTGGAATCCGCCGCTCCCCTCGCCCAAATGGTTACCCGCCAACAACGCTTCAGCGCGCAACAACAAAGCTTGCAAACTCATTATGTGGGGCAGCTCTGGTTCCTTCTCACCCAAGCGGATAAAGAAGTACGCACTGCCACTTGGGAAAATTATGCGAGCGCCATTCCGCTAAGCCAGCGCGCGCTAATCACCGGGCTCGCAACAGCACTACTAAGTTTGTTGATATTTGATCTTATTTGGCATTTATTGAAATACGTCGCGACAGGACGCCGCCGACATAGCGCCCGCGCTGAGTATCGTCTTTGACAATAAGGTCAGTCACTGGCGCAGTGTGGTGAGCCGTTAGCGCTGAGGTTTGTCCTCATCCTTCACCACGTATTCACCTTCAATAGTACTCCCGCCACGAGCTTGTTGACGCTCATGGGTATCGCCGGTGGCACTACGTTCACGTTGTTGTGCTTGTTGATTGGCTTGCGCAAATCGCCATGCTTGCTTCACCGCTTGGCGCCGTCGCCACAACATAGGTAACAGCAAGATCCAGCCTAGCAAAATCACAAACAGGCCAAGGATGAGTCCAACGCCAAGCACTAATACAAAAATCATCCAACTGAGTATTCGGGTCAGAAAATTAGTGCCTGCTCGCGGCCGCATACGGGCATGCAGCTGCTCAAACTTCACTTTAAATGGACCTTGTTGCATCTCTACCTACTTAATTGACTAACTTTTAGGTGCGCTGTCTGCCTGTTGTAGACGACTTTTCTCGCGCCAAAGTTTACTGATGATACTGGTTAAATTGACAATATTAAACAATGCGCCGGGAATGCTCACGACCAAGCAGGCATAAACTAATCCAAGTCCCTCGGCGGCAATAAACCAGCGCCGAATTTGGTTCGCATCATTCAGCCGAATCGAGCCCACCGTAAAAATCAGAGACGACACATAGGCCGCAAACAGTTCAGCCCAATGGTTTTGCAACCAAAACCACTCCCACGCCCAAAATGCCAAATTAACCGAAATAAATAGCCCTAGTACCAGCTGACCTTGATAGCGTAGCGCCACAATATTACGCACCACCGCAATGGCGAGCACAATCGCGCCAGCTAACTGCCCAAGCAGGTAAAAGTGCAAGCCCAGGCAGCCAAGCGCGATAGCGGCGACCAGCCGATAACGCTGTGCATCATTTTGTTGGTAGCCGATAAAATTGACAATCAACGCCATGATGCCAAACCCATTGGCTATCCATTCTATGCTCATACTATTCTCGGTCACTCACAGTTCTGCCACCAACAAAAACGGCAGCCGAAGCTGCCGTTGCTTATGCGAACCGCTAGTATATCAAACTATTCGCGCTCAGCAGCGGTTTCGTCACGTACCGCTTTGAACTCGTTACCCTCATACCAATTGGGCCAAGCGTTTGAGTTTGCTAGCTCATTGCCAATATTAAAATAAACTGCCAAATCTTGCTGAACACCGCGTAAATCCCAGTTTTCATCAAATTCATCAGCCGGTTTGTGGTAGGCATCGCGAATATATTCAGCACGCGCCAATTCAATCGCCTCGCGCCCTAGTTCGAAATGATCGTTACCACCTTTGGCATACAGCATCGGCACCCCGCGCTTGGCCAAATTGAAGTGATCTGAGCGATAAAACGAACCAGCCTCAGGCGTTGGCTCTGGCGCAAGGTAGCGGCCCTGTGGCTCAACATATTTTGCCAATAATTCTTCAAGCTCGGAATTACCGTAGCCGACGACCACCATGTCGCGCATCGGACCATACACATTCATCACATCCATATTAATACCAGCAACAGCCTGGCTTAATGGTAATACTGGATGATTAGCATACCAATCGGAACCAAGTAACCCACGCTCCTCGGCACCCACTGCGGCAAAAATAATAGTTCGCTCTGGTGGTTCCGATAAGCTGGCAAATTTTTGGGCCATGGCCATTAACCCTGCAGTACCGCTGGCATTATCTTGCGCACCATTGTAAATCGGATCAGTTTCATTAATCGGGTCGACCCCAAGATGGTCCCAGTGCGCCATATAAATAACGTGCTCTTCGGGCCGCTCGCTACCTTCGATATAGCCAATAATATTGGGTGACTCGAGATACTCAAACTTACTATCAACCTGCATCGACAGTGCGACTGGCAACGCAATAGGTTCAAAATCAGCGGCCTGCGCCGCTTTACGCATCTCGGCATAACTGCTGCCGGCGGTGGCAAATAAGGCGTCGGCGCTCACTTGCGTGACCCAACCCTCAACTTTCACCCGATCCATGTTGTTGTTTTCCCGCGCTAAATCAAATCGCACCGGAGAACCACCAGCAACCACGCCCCAGCCGTAACCTGCCGGCGCGGTTTCGTGGATCACGATTGCCGCTTCCGCACCTTGCCGGGCGGCTTCTTCGAATTTATAGGTCCAACGACCATAATAGGTCATTGCCGAACCATTAAAGAGCTCTGGATTTTGGGTATCAAAACCAGGATCGTTCACCAATATGACGACCGTCTTACCCGCCACATCTAAGCCTTCGTAATCGTTCCAGTTGTATTCAGGTGCGACAATGCCATAGCCAACGAATACCACGTCACTATTTTCAATACTGACTTGCTCCTGCACGCGCGGACTCCAAGCCATCATTTCAGTGCGGTAGTCAAAGGCCGCTAATTCAGCACCGCTAAAGCTCATTTCACTGACTTTATAGGGGATCATTTTTACCAAAGGCACACCCTGCAAGTAGCTACCAGTTTCCGCGTTGTAAGGTTTTAACCCCCACTGTGCAAATTTCTCACTGATAAACTCAGCGGTTAACTGTTCACCTTTACTTGCCGGCGCCCGCCCCTCAAATTCATCCGAGGCAAGGGTTCGTAAATAATCGCGATAATCTTCACTAAAAGTTGGTACTTCAAGCTGTTCGCCCGGACTCGCCGCTAGCGTTGGTTGAGCTGCCTGGCTGGTATCTTCTGCGGCAGGTGGCTCGCCCGAACAGGCTGCGAGCGTTAACGTCGCGCCAGCCGCTAGCCATAAATAAGACTTGGTCATGATGATTCCTTGTTGCAATCTACGTTGGTCTCACGAATTTTATCGCCCACTTTTATACCTTGTTCCGCGAAATAATCCAATGGCACCTCCAATGCCGAGTAATAATTCACTCCCGGCCGATAACTCGGACACTCGCTTGGGTTCATGCTTTCACAAGGCTGCATCTGCAGAATTCGGACGATTTGATTGTTGCTATCGATGAACGCGATATCTAAGGGGATCAAGGTGCGAAACATCCAAAACCCATTGTAACCGGGTCTTTCACTCGGATATTGAAACCACATGCCCTCATGTTGCGGTAAAAATGCGCGCTGCATTAAGCCTTTCGCTCGTGCGTCATTGGTAGCGGCAATTTCTACGGTAATCGGCGTTGCGGCATCACCTACACAAACTTTTGTCGTTGGTAGCGCTTGCGCAAGGCTAGCGGTGCTCATAGCACTAGCCGCCAATGCAACAGCTGCCACAGCGAAGTTTTTCATGATATTGATCCTTTGGTATGTGCTTCCAGTGAAGCCTAACTATACAAACAAGTCGCTCCTGTCGTCACTGGAAAAATAATGCTGGTAGGGTAATTTCAATTAACTAGAGCAGCTAACTTGTAAACTCTGAGCCCAAGTCGGTGGTAACTGCGCCAAATGCTCAAACTCAGCGCGTTTCACATAAGGTTGCTGCACAGCCGCATATAAAGTCTGTAACGGCGTTAAATCGCCCTGCTCGGCAGCCTCAATAGCGTTTTGTGCTAAGTAATTACGAAGGATATAACGCGGATTGGTGGAGCCTGCCAAATCAAGATCAAGTGCCATAGATGGGGGAATTTGCTGCCACCAGGTTTGTAACTTAGTCCTTGCTTCGGCCGTAAGCGGATGTGGACAAGCTTCCAGTTGCGTAGTGGTGAGCGTTGGCTGCGCGCCGGCTTGGCGGTAGGCGGGCAACACCTCATGTGCTAACCAATACCAACTTAAGCTGTAATCCCAACCATGCTCAGCAAGCAGCTCCAGCCAGCCGCTAAGCCATGTTTCTATAGCGCTGCGTTGCGCTGGCGTCAGCGCTTCATAATCAACCCCAAGACGCTTGCTCATCCGACTCCAGTAACTGTGTTCTAACTGCGCGCTAAAACCTTGTAAACACTGCGTTAGGCGCTCGCTCGCAATCACTGGACTTACCGCCATCGCCAAGCAGTTCAAATTCCACAATGCGACTGAAGGTTGTTGGAAAAACGCATAACGACCACTGTGATCGCTGTGATTAGAGCGCAATCCAGGCTTATAACTATCCATAAACTGAAATGGACCAAAGTCAAAAGTTTCACCGACAATACTCATATTATCGGTATTCATCACCCCATGCGCAAAACCATAAGCTTGCCAGCCAGCAACCAGCTCTGCGGTTCGTCGAACCACTTCGGCAAACCACGCCACATAGGGTTGCGATGCCTGCTGACACTCGGGAAAATACTCGGCGACGCAAAATGCGATGAGTTGCTCTAATTCCTTGGCTAAGCCACGATGATAACAATGTTCAAATTGACCAAACCTAATATGGGTTTGCGCGACCCGCGTTAACATCGCCGCCGGTTCAACCCGTTCCCGCTGTACCGGGGTAGCACCCGCAACTAGCGCTAGCGCTCGCGTAGTCGGAATGCCAAGCTGAAATAAGGCCTCACTGCCAAGAAATTCACGAATACAGGAACGCAACACCGCGCGTCCATCACCACCGCGACTATAAGGCGTCGGTCCGGCGCCTTTTAAATGAATATCGAGCCGCCGACCGCTCCACAAAGTTGCTGGCGCTGGCGGGTTTGGCAACAACCACTCGCTGAGCAAGAGTCCGCGACCATCACCCAAATAGGGGTTGTAGTGACCAAACTGATGCCCCGCATATTTTTGTGCGACTGGGCACAGCGCAGTTAGCGGCGCCGCGCCAGCAAAGTAAGTGGCGGCATTCGCCACCAGCCAATCCGGCAAGCCCAGCTGTTGGTGTAATGAATGGTTGAACAATACTAGTTGCGGCGCAGCGATAGCTTGTGGCTGTTGCGGATGCACTAAACTGGGGAACTGTCGCGCGTAGGCATGGTCAAACACAATTAAACTCGCGGTCGCATCATGAGGTTGTAGGGCGTATTGTAACATGCATAACCACGGGTGGAAGTTGAACAGCGTTGCAGTGTCTGAGAAATTTCGCTAGCGTGCATTATGGTGAGTAACCCATAGCTCGCACGGATAACCAACCCGAAGAACAACAACGAGAACCACGGTGGAATTAGAACAACTTAAGCGGATCACAGCCATCGGCGGCGGCCATGGCTTAGGACGGCTGCTCTCAACTTTACAATTCATGCGCCGGCGTTTAGTTGGTATTGTTGCCACCACCGATAATGGCGGGGCAACCGGCTTATTGCGGCAATCGCAACAATGCATCGCCTGGGGCGACATCCGCAACTGTCTGTCACAACTGACCACAACGCCGCTGGCCGCGGAAGTTCTTAACTACCGTTTCAATGGCAACTCCGGCTTAAATGGCCATAACCTTGGCAATTTATTGCTTTATGCGCTTGACCAATTAAGCGCACGGCCATTAGATGGCATTCAGCTCATGAGCCGTCTGCTAGATATTCATACCAGTATTTTGCCGATGTCTGAGTGCCCCACTGACCTCGTCGCCACTACCACTGACGGCATCAAATGTTATGGCGAAATTCATGTCGACCAACTCCAACAAATGCCCCATGCGATTGGTTTGAGTGGTCATGTGCATGCCACACCCGAGGCCATCAGTCACATTCAATACAGCGATTTAATCATTCTAGGCCCTGGTAGTTTCCTCACCTCGGTGTTACCGCCGCTCTTGGTCGACGATATCAGTCAGGCCATCGCAGACAGCCATGCCTTAGTCGTGTTCATTGATAATCTCGTGAATGAACGCAGTCCAGCCGGTCAATTAACGGTATCGGCGAAACTCGACTGGCTTGCTCATCAGCTTGGCCATCAACTGGTGGATGTGGTGATCAGCAATCAGCCCGATGCCGATTTACAACTGCCGGTGATTGGTGCGGTCAATGCCGATCCACAAGTTCGTCATCGCCATGATGCTGCGTCTTTATTACAAGCATTGCGTAGCGCTGTTGCCGAGTACATTCCGCAAGTTGAAGCTCGCGCGGCAATTGGCAAGCGCTGATAAAACTCTTATTAAAATAATCGCAAAAGGAAGGTTCCATGAAAGCGAAGTTGTTCGCCCTGTCGCTGGTTGCGCTTGGTTGTAGTTACGCAACGATCACCAGCGCCCAAGTTCCAACGCCAACCGCAGCACCCGCACTCACGCTTGAACAAGTTGAGTATGATCCGCAAACTCCAACGCTAGCTGCAGTACTTGGCTACGATTTTGGCGAACGTATTTCATCGCCTACGGCCATTAATGACTATTTACAAGCACTGGCGAAAGCTCATCCCGATCGTGTGAAATTATTTGATTACGGCCGAACTTGGGAAGGTCGCCCGCTCATTTATGCGGTTATTTCAAGTGCCGAGAATATCGCTCAGCTCGATACTTTTGCTAACAACATGCAAGCGCTAGCCGACCCGCGCCTTACCAGCGAAGCCGATGCGAAATCTTTGATGGCAGATATGCCAAGCAGCATTTGGCTATCTTACGGGGTACATGGCAATGAAATTTCGTCCCCTGAAGCAGCGTTATTGACTGCCTATCATTTGCTCGCGGCGAATGATGCAAGCACGGCAGCCTGGCTCGATAACACCATGGTGTTTATTGATCCGCTGCAAAATCCAGATGGACGCGCGCGCTTTGTCAGCCGCTACTACGCGACAGTCGGGCTTGAACATTCCAGCGACCGTCTATCAGCTGAGCACAATGAACCTTGGCCGAATGGTCGCACCAACCACTATTTGTTCGACATGAACCGTGACTGGCTTGCTTTAACTCAGCCTGAAATTGCCGGCCAAGTGGCTGAACTCCAAAAGTACTACCCATTGGCATTCGTTGATTTACATGAAATGGGTGGCGACATGAGTTACTACTTCACCCCCGAGGCCGAGCCGTACAATCCTTATATTACTGAATCTCAGCGGGCAGGACTTGATGCCATTGGCCGCAATAATGCCAAATGGTTTGATAGCGAAGGCTTTGATTACTTTACCCGCGAGATTTTTGATGCCTTTTACCCAGGCTATGGCGCAAGTTGGCCGGCCTATCACGGCGCGCTTTCGATGACCTATGAAATGGCGTCAGCTCGCGGGCACAAATTCCGCACTAAAAATGGCGATATTCTGACCTATGGTGATGGCGTTTATCGGCACTTTATTGCGTCCATTAGCACCATTGAGACGGTATCTCGCGAACGCCAACGCTTGCTGCAAGACTTTTGGAATTACCGCACTAGCGCGATTCGCGAGGGCCGTAATCACGATGAACGTTACTTGCTGTTCCCAGCAAACCGCGATGCGGCTGCCACCCAGAAACTGATGGCCTTGCTGGATGACCATGGGATTGACGTGGAGCAAGCACAAGAATCCTTCAGTGTTTGCCGCACTGAGTTCCCGGCCGGCAGTTTTATTATCGATAAAGCCCAACCTGCCTATCGCATGATCGGCACCTTGCTCGATCAACAAATCGACATGGCAGACGACTTTATCGCCATTCAAGAACAACGCCGCAGTAACAACTTGCCGGACCAAATTTACGACGTCACAGGTTGGTCATTGCCATTACTATTTAACGTACCGCCGATTGCTTGTGAGGATAATCCGCGGGTGGCTCGAACCCTTGTCGATCCTGAGTATATTGAACCGGGGGTGGTGAGCAATGCCGACGCCGAGGTTGCCTTTATTGTGAACTGGGGGGATATGAATGCCGGACGCTTTATGACCGCAGCGTTACGCGAAGGCTTAGCCGTGAAAAGTAGCGATCTTGCTTTCACGCTAGATTCCGGCGCACAGTTTAACGCCGGTTCATTAATTCTTACCCGTGCCGACAATGGCCCCGACTTAACCCAACAAGTGACCACCTTGGCACAGCAAACAGGCGCAACTGTCATTGGTGTCGACTCAAGTTGGGTGACGGACGGCCCGAATTTTGGATCAATGAACGTCCAACAATTACATGCCCCAGATGTCGCCATGTTATGGGATGAGCCTGCAAGTGTTTTAAGTGCTGGCAATACTCGCTTTGTGATTGAGCGTCAGTTCAATTATCCGGTGACGGCTATCCGCCCTGAGCGTCTAGCAAGCGCCGATTTAAGCCACTATGAAGTGCTGATTTTGCCCAGTGGCTATGGTAATTACGAACAAGCACTTGGCCAGCGAGGCGCGCAGAATCTGAAACTATGGGTGCAACGCGGCGGCGTGCTGCTCACTATTGGTAATGCGACCCGCTTTGCGGTGGACAATGGTTTACTCGATAGTAGCCGTGAATTAGCTAAATCGGCTAAACAGGGTCTAGAAATTGATGATCAGCAGCGCACTGAGGGCTATACCCTCGATTCAGCCGCTGATTTACAACACGCCATTAGCCCTGTCGATGTGGATCCTTACTGGGTATCAGGCGTTATCGCCACCACCACCATCGATCAAAATCATTGGCTTAGTGCTGGGGTGCCAGATACTGTCTATAGCCTGATTGCGGGCAATGACATCTACACGCCATTGACCATTGATGACGGCCGTAATATTGGCTATTTTGCGGCAGCTGATGAGCTGATGGCGAGCGGTTATTTATGGCAAGAAAACATCGACCAGCTAGCGTATAAGCCATTCTTAATGTGGCAACCGCAGCAACGTGGCATGGTGATTAGTTATACCCAAGAACCCGCCTACCGCGCCTACATGGATGGCTTGAATTTACTGTTACTTAACAGCATCTTTAAAGCCCCAGCGCACGCTGATAAGTTGCGCTAGTTACTGCGCTAAACTCAAACAAAAAGCCCGCTGCACAAACTTGTGCAGCGGGCTTTTTATGACGCGCAAATTAATTTTCGTGACCGTCGGCTGAAATCCGCGATGCTACTGCGCCTCGCTGGTCCTTATATTTGGCATCCAAGCGCTTACTATACGGTCGCTCACAAGGTTCATTCAATTGCTCGAAACTCAAGGCACCAATTTTCATTAATGGCCGCAACGCCAACGGTAATTTCCCGCTATTGTAAAACTCGAGTACCACCTGCCCGGACCAACCTGGATCGATGCGATGCGCCGTCACGTGTACCATCAATCCCAGCCGAGCTAACGAAGAACGACCGTCTAGCCAGCCGACCATGTCATCTGGCAAGGTGACTGACTCATGAGTTACCGCAAGGGCAAATTCACCAGGATGAATAAAAAACGCCTGCTCCTCGGTGAGTACAATTGGATCGCTCATCACTTGTGCAATCGCGCGTTCAATATCTTCCCGCGGACCACTGATATCAATGTAGGCTGCTGCATGGTCCTGCAGCACCCGAAACTCGTTGCCCAAATGAATATCGACAGTAACACCGCTAATATCTTGGCGCTGCGGCGTCGGTTCTAAGTTAATTTTGCCAGCAGCAAGTGCGGCTTCAATTTGACGATCGGTTAAACGCATGATGATTCCCTGTTACCTACGTCAGCCGGTTTTTGTATCCGGCGTCGGTGCTGATTTGGCATCCGGCTGGTTGCCCGGCATCGTTTTCTGCCAATAAAGTTGTGCGCTCAGGCTCGCTGCGCTATCACGCACAATATCTGTAAACGGATGTTGCGGCTCACTCACTTGCAGGGGGCTGCCGCGATCAAGACTGTCGCGTTGTTGTCTGAGCAAGGGCCACTGCCCTAACAACGGCACCTCATGTTTTAAGGCCGTGTGCGCCCCGCCATCAGCGCCAAAAATCGGCGCCTCATGCCCACATGCCTCGCACGCATAGTAACTCATATTTTCCACTAACCCTACGATTGGCAATTCTAATTTATGAAAAAATCGAATGCCTTTTTCTGCATCGGCAAGGGCCACAGTTTGCGGTGTGGTCACCACCACCGCCGCGGTAACTGGTAAGTGTTCAGCGAAGGTTAACTGAATATCGCCGGTTCCCGGCGGCATATCAACCAGCAAATAATCTAGCCGTGGCCATTGGCTGTCCTTAAATAACTTTTGCAAGGTTGCCGCGGCCATCGGCCCACGCCAAATCGCCGCATCTTCAGGTTCAATTAAATAACCTAGTGAACTGACGCTCACTCCGTGTCGAGACACCGTTTGTAATTTATCTTTACCACCTTGTTGAATAACTTCCGGCCGTTCGCCACCCATCATGGTTGGCAACGACGGCCCATAAATGTCGGCGTCAAATACACCCACGCGCGCGCCCAATTGCGCAAGAGCCAAGGCTAAGCTCACGGTGACCGACGATTTACCTACTCCGCCTTTGCCCGACGCGACTAAAATCACGTTGCCGTATAACTGCGGCCAGTCAGGTTTGGTGTTGCTCATCACCTCTGGCTGGCAAATTATCTGCAGCTTATAAGGTTCAAGGTCTGGCAACTGCCGCAGCGCATGGTTCAGCACTTCAGGTACGACCATAAAAGGTAAGCTAAGCGTCAGCGTATCCTCAGCCAGCCCAACCCATGCCGGCGGCACCCCATACGGTAGCCACGTATGGCGAAATGACAACAAGGCTAGCCGCACATTGTCAGGCAGCTGCTGCGTGGTCGTTGCCGACTTCGACTTCCCCAATACATGACGCCAATCAGACCACCCCATAACGCCTCCCGCTCCTCTGCATGAGGCCTGATCATAAGCACTCTGGCGCTAGATTGCTAGGCTCAGATCCGTTACACTGCGCGGATTTGATGACGCAGTCATATTCAGATATCGACGATGAAGGTAGTGAAAACGCCATGAGCGAGAAGCAACGTAAAATTTTGGTCACCAACGCCCTGCCTTATGCCAATGGCCCTATACATATTGGTCATTTGCTAGGCTACATTCAGGCAGATATTTGGGTGCGTTTTCAAAAGTTTCGTGGCCATGAGTGCCATTACATGTGCGCCGACGATGCCCATGGCACCCCTATCATGCTAAAAGCCCAGCAATTAGGCGTTGAACCCGAAGCCATGATTGCCGAAATGAATACCGCCCATCAACGCGACTTTGCTGATTTTCAGGTGGCCTTTGATCATTACTATTCTACCCATAGTCCTGAAAACCGTGAGCTCGCCAACCTAATTTACACTCGTTTGCGCGACCAAGGTCATATCAAAACTCGCACGATTGAACAGTTATATGATCCGCAACAAGAAATGTTCTTGCCAGATCGGTTCGTCAAAGGCGACTGCCCTAAATGCGGCGCGACCGAACAGTACGGCGACAACTGTGATGTTTGCGGCGCCACTTATGCTCCGACTGAACTGAAAAACCCACAATCTGTAGTGAGCGGTGCAACGCCTGAACTGCGTAGTTCGGAACACTACTTCTTCGACTTACCGGCCTTTGCCGATATGCTCAAGGCATGGACTCGCTCGGGTTCGTTGCAAGATGAAATGGCCAATAAACTGAACGAGTGGTTTGAGCAAGGTTTACAGCAATGGGATATTAGCCGTGATGCGCCCTATTTCGGCTTTGAAATTCCAGATGCACCGGGCAAATACTTTTACGTCTGGCTAGACGCGCCAATTGGCTACATGAGTAGCTTTAAAAATTACTGCGACACCACTGGCAATGCAGATTGGGATAGCTATTGGCAGCAAGATAGCGACGCCGAGCTATATCATTTTATCGGCAAGGATATTATTTACTTCCATTCGTTATTCTGGCCAGCCATGCTTAAAGGCGCGCAGTTCCGCCAACCGACGAATGTGTGGGCGCACGGTTTTATTACCGTGAACGGCACCAAAATGTCGAAATCCAAAGGCACCTTCATTATGGCGCGTACCTATCTTGATCACTTAGATCCGGATTATCTGCGCTATTACTTTGCCGCCAAACTTACCAATCGGATTGACGATTTAGATTTGAATCTCACCGACTTCGCCCAGCGGGTGAACGCTGACCTGGTCGGTAAAGTGGTCAATATTGCCAGCCGCTGTGCCAGCTTTATTAGTAAAAAGTTTGCCGGCAAGCTTTCCGCGACACTCGCCGAACCGGCGTTATTAGCTGAATTCCAACAAGCCGGCCAAGGCTTGGCTGAAGCTTATGAGAAGCGCGAGTTTTCCCGTGCCATGCGTGACATTATGGCGCTTGCCGACAAGGCGAATGCTTATATTGCGGAGCAAGAGCCATGGCAGTTAATTAAAGATCCAGCCCGCGCTGATGACGTTCATCAAATTTGCTCGACCGGCTTAAACCTGTTCCGTTTGTTGATGATTTACCTCACCCCAATCGTGCCAAGCCTCGCTACTCGAGTACAAGAATTCTTACAAGAAGAGTTCCACTGGGATAGCCATCAACAGTTGCTGACTAATCACGAGATTGCACCTTTTAAAGCACTGTTACAGCGGGTCGACATGAGTGCCATTGAGGCCATGCTTGAAGCCTCTAAAATAGCGGCAGCGCCGGTTGAGGCTGCGGTTGAAGTTAATCACAATGACGAGTTGAGCAAAGATCCCATTAGCGACACCATCGCTTATGAGGACTTCGCTAAAATTGATTTGCGGATTGTCCGCATAGCCAACGCTGAACATGTCGAAGGCGCCGATAAACTGATTAAACTCACCCTTGATTTAGGCGGTGAGACTCGCCAAGTGTTTGCCGGTATTAAATCCGCCTACGACCCAGCCACGTTAATAGGTCAGCAAACCGTGATGGTGGCGAATTTGGCACCGCGGAAAATGCGATTTGGCGTCTCTGAAGGCATGGTATTGGCCGCCGGACCTGGTGGTAGCGACTTATATATTTTAACCCCTCATGCCGGTGCTAAACCGGGAATGCGAGTTAAATAGTGGCAAAATTTCCAACACTTCATCTGGCCGCCGGGAAAGACAAGTCACTCAATCGTAAACACCCGTGGATATTTAGCGGAGCGATTGAGCGCACCAGTGTCAGCGCTATCGAATCCGGTGCTACCGTGGCTGTGCATAGCAAAGAAGGTAATTTTCTTGGCTGGGCCGCTTTTTCGCCGCAGTCGCAAATTCGGGCGCGAATTTGGAGCTTTAACCAAGCCCAAACCATTGATGCTGAGTTTTTTCAAAACACTCTAGCCGCTGCACTTCAGCGGCGTCAGCAGTTACGTCAATTTGGTCAGTTAAGCAGCGATGCCTATCGTTGGTGTGCCGCCGAAGCCGATGGCTTACCTGGCGTGACTATTGATGTTTACCGTGACTGGGTGGTGTTGCAGTTATTAAGTGCAGGTGCTGAACGCTGGCGCGATGAAATCATCGCTGCGGTGCGGGCACTCATGCCAGAATCTAGTATTTATGAGCGTTCTGACGTCGATGTACGCCGCAAAGAAGGCTTACCTTTAGTCCAAGGATTACGTTACCAAGCACCGGCGAGCAGCCCTTTGCAAGCGGTTAGCATTGTCGAAAATGGGCTACAACTACAAGTTGATATTGAGCATGGTCACAAAACTGGTTACTACTTAGACCAACGCGATGCGCGCCTCGCAAGCCAAGCCTATGTCAAAGATCGTGAGGTGTTGAATGCGTTCAGCTACACTGGCGGCTTTGGGTTATATGCTGCGGCCGCGGGTGCGAAGCTGGTGGTGAATGTCGATGTATCTGAACCGGCACTTGCCCGCTCTCAACAACAATTAGCGCTGAACGGACTTGCTGATGCCGCCGTAACGCACGTACAGCAGGATGTATTTCAATTATTGCGGGAATATCATCAACACGGACGTAAATTTGATGTGATCGTGCTTGATCCACCCAAGTTTGTCGATAGCAAAGCCAATCTGATGAGCGCCTGTCGTGGCTATAAAGATATTAATCGAATGGCAGCGCTGTTATTAAAACCGGGCGGTACTTTGATAACCTTCTCCTGCTCGGGCTTGTTGTCAGGCGAATTATTTCAAAAAGTGGTGGCGGACGCCGCGCTGGATGCCAAACGCCCGTTGCGTTTGATTCAGCATTTGTATCAGGCGCCCGATCATCCTGTGTTGCTAAGTTACCCAGAAAGCCTCTATCTGAAAGGCTTAGTATTGCAAGCAGAGAGCTAAGCTTTAGTCAAAGCTTACAATGGTGCAGCCATGTTCGATACCATCATCGTGCTGCTGCACCCGCATGACTTCACAGGTGGCGTTAAGTGCAGCGGCTGGCCCACCACTTTCCATGTGAACCTGTACGGTGGTGCCCACCGCTAGCTCTTCTGCAAGCCACAAACTTAAACCCGTTGCCGACAGATCACGACAACGTCCCGCCAGGGTGACCACCCCAGCAGCTTGAGCGACTCGCACTTGTACCGGCGCATCAACCGCCATCCGAATAAAGTCTCGTTGTTCATTTTGCGTTAGCATGCACATTCCCCTATTTTGGGTTTATGATTTAACCACTTGTATCCTATGCGCGAAACCCTGTCAAAACATCCCTTACTTGGCTCCTAACGGGTAAAATTTTGTTAAAGCCCAGCCGTTCACGGTCGATAAAAAAGAAGTTCAATTTGGGAGAAACGCATGGTCACCGCAAAATTTGCTATCGGACAGCTCGTGACGCACAGTTTATATGGATATCGCGGCGTCATCATCGATGCAGATCCTGAGTTTAGTCTGTCCGATAATTGGTATGATCGCATGGCAACTACCCGCCCCGCGAAGTTGCAGCCTTGGTACCATGTGTTAGTGAATAACTCATCAATTCAAACCTATGTGGCCGAACATAATCTGATGCCCGATGTCAGTGACTCACGGATTCAGCATCCACTCGTTGACAACTTCTTCCACGGCTTTAAGCGCGGTGCTTACGTATTATTAGAAACGCTCAACTAGGCACTCTTGATCACCGCTGTCGCGCTTGTCCGTCCGCGCACTTTTCGGTAGGCTGAAGTTTTAGTGACTGCTGAACGAGGCGTACATGGCGCAAGAAACTATTTTCACCAAAATTATTCAACGCGAAATTCCGGCTGATATTGTGTTCGAAACAGACCACGTACTCGCCTTTAAAGATATTAACCCGCAAGCCCCCTTTCATATTCTCATCATTCCCAAGCAAGCGATTGCCACGGCCAATGACATTAACGCAGAGAATAGTCATTTAGTTGGTAAACTATACGAAGCAGCCGCGCAGATAGCAGCTAGCGAAGGCTACGCTGAGGATGGCTATCGGTTAGTCATGAATTGCAACGAATATGGCGGCCAGACCGTCTACCACATTCATTTGCACATGCTTGCCGGCCGCCGTATGGGATGGCCGCCGTTCAGTGACAAGCTAAAGGTTTAGCAATATAAAAAAACGGGCTAATAGCCCGTTTTGTATTTATCGTCGAGGATTTTATCAACGTACCAACGTTCGTTCACTTGCACGATCACAATGCTGCGCAGCTCATCAAACATTTCACCGTTATAAGTACCGGTAAAGAGAACATTGATACGCATACTATCTTGGCGATCCATGAAGGGGCGGAAATTGGTGGTATCAACCACAATTTCCACCTCATCGTAATAGCGATTAAGCAAATGGCGCTGGACGCCATTTACCGTTCCGTAGGATGCCAATAAATCGCCAAGTTGCTCGGTTGATAAGGCAATCGCGGCATCCAAATCACGTTGATTGTAAATAGCCTCAAAAAAGTCTTTGCTGACAATTTCTGGCTCACGCCCTTTCATGATTGGCTGGCCATCATCCATGCAGGCTACGCTGCCAAAACTCGCTATGAATACCAACAGCAACGCCCGAAATTTTGTCATTATGCACTTTCCTGTATTGAGATTTAGCGGCCTTTTGCGCGACCTTCACGGCGTGGATCAGCACCACCATGCAACTGACCGTCCTCGCCTAGCGTAATCCCATGTAAGCCACTATTCAAGTCTGTGACACGAACCTCATGCCCACGTTCACGGAGCGCAGCAGCGACCGCTTCTGGATCAAACTCACTAGTTTCTAAATTTTCAATGAAAGTTGCACCATTGAGATTGGCAATCCGCGGCAAGTCAATGGCCGCCTGCATAGATAAGTCCCAATCAATCAGGCCAACAATGGTTTGCGCCACGTAGTTGATGATTCTAGTACCACCTGGTGACCCCACCACATGGCGCAGGTCACCATTTGGCGCAAAGACCATCGCCGGCGCCATTGAGCTTCGCGGTCGCTTACCCGGTTGCACGCGATTCGCGACCAACTGCCCATTGACTGTGGGCGACAGTGAAAAATCAGTCAGCTGATTATTCAACAAGTAACCGTTCACCATAACTGTCGAGCCAAAGCCCATTTCAATACTGGTCGTCATTGAAATAGCATTACCATAGCTATCGACAATTGCCATATGGCTAGTATTAGGTTGCTCTAGTGACTGACTGGCCACACGTGCGACCGGCATATTACCCGGCTGAGCCTGCCCCATATCGGTCGGCTGAATAAGTTTGGCGCGAGCGGCGAGGTAATCAGCAGCCAGTAATTCAGCCACCGGCACGTCAACAAAATCACTGTCGGCCACGTACTGGTTACGGTCAGCAAAGGCTAACCGTGAGGCTTGCGCAAACAAATGGATCGCCGCAGGCGAATTAACCGGTAAGTCGGCAAGCTCAAATTGATTCAAAATACCGAGAATTTGATTGACCGCGATGCCACCCGAACTTGGTGGTCCCATTCCGCAGACCGACATTTCCCGATATGGCGTACACACAGGTTCGCGTAACTGCGGTTGATATTCGGCTAAATCTTTCATGCTAAGTAGGCCCGGCGCAATCGGGCTATTCTGAACCGCCGCAACCATTGAGCGCGCTAACTCACCTTGATAGAAAGGGTCGATCCCCTCTGCCGCAATGGTTCGCAAAGTCTCAGCCAAGGCTGGATTACGCTTTACCGTGCCGGCCTTGAGCGGTTCACCATTGGGAAAAAAGTAGTCGCTCGCCACCGGCATTTTGCGTAGCCCGGGATTAATCTCCAGCGCCACTAATTTGGCCAATCTCGGTGACACCTCAAACCCTTGCTCGGCCTTAGCGATAGTGGTTTGGAACGCTTCTGACCACGGCCGCTGCCCCCACTTGTCGTGCGCCAATTTAAGTCCGGCCAATACCCCGGGGACGCCAACCGAACGGCCTCCCACAACAGCGTCAATCCAACGCTCTGGCGTACCATCTTCGCGTAAAAATAATTCTGGCGTGGCGTTGAACGGGGCTTTTTCGCGGGCATCAATGGTATACAACCGCTTCGCCTGATTATCCCAATATAGAATAAAAGCACCACCACCGATACCCGACGATTGCGGCTCGGTTAAGGTCAGCATAGCCTGTACCGCTATGGCTGCGTCGATCGCTGTCCCGCCTTTAGCGAGCATCTCGACGCCGGCATCAGTCGCCGCTTCAGTAGCTGCCGCCACCATATAACGGGTCGCTGTTGCCCCCTGTTGTTCAGTAAAACCTGTCGCAGCTTCTGGCGCAGCTCGATCAGCGTCTTGATTAGCCTGCCAACTCGCGCAGCTCGCCAAAGTAAAACTCATGAATAGCGCGAGTAAAGGCCATTTTAGTCCTTGTACAACTAACTTTGATGAAGAACTATCCGACATTGATACTGTCCTCTGGTCGTTTTTAATTGCTATCATAACATATATCATCCACAGCTTAAGGCGTGACTATGTTGGGATTCCAGTTTGTAAATCAGCGGGCAAGTTGGTATGTGTTCGCCCTCGCCAGCGTAGTTATCTTGGTGCTCACCCTACAAAGTAACCCGGCTTGGCACCCCTGGTTTGAATTTAATGCGGCACTGGTGTGGCAACAACCTTGGCGCCTATTAAGCGCCCACTTCGTGCATCTCGACTATCTGCACGCGGCATTAAACTTGGTCGCATGGTTATTTATCACGCTCATTTTTGGCACCCACTTCAACGCTCGCAGCCTCTTTAATGCGGTGCTCGTCATCGCGGTGATATGTGCTATTGGCGTCGTCATACTTGGCGCACCGGCACGCTTTGTCGGCCTGTCAGGGGTCGTACACGGACTCTTCCTCACCAGCTTGCTGCTCGAGCGGCGCCAACAACAAGGACATCCCGATTGGCTGATTTACGCCGCAATCGCCGTGTTATGTCTAAAAATATTAGCCGAATCATTTGGGTGGCAATTTAGTGGTGGCATGATCGATGTTGGTGCCGAGGTATGGCGTATCCATCTGGCCGGGCTCATTGGCGGGGTGGTCGCATTTATTCTCCATCGACGCGCCATACTACCTAAATCCACCAAGCAAGATCCTAATCCGCCAACAGCCTAATCTTGACCCACAAAAAAGCCGCACTGAATGAATCATTCAGTGCGGCTTGTTGCTTGACCTTAACGCCGCTTATTTTAGCTCTTCTTCAAATAGCTTGAAGATTCGGCGGTATTCATCCAACCAGCTCGACGGCTGGACAAAACCATGGGGCTCAACGGGGAACAGCGCAATCTCAAAGTCCTCTTTTTCATGCTCAATCAGACGCTGTACGACCCGCACTGAGTCTTGGAAGAACACGTTATCGTCGACCATAGGTGAATTGATTAGCAACGCATCCTCTAACCCTTCAGTAAAGTAAATGGGCGAGCTGCGACGATAGGCGATGGGATCGTCTTCTGGCAAATTAAGAATATTCGAAGTGTAAGGAATATTATAATGTGCCCAGTCACTAACCGGCCGTAATGCTGCGCCCGCTTGGAATAAACCAGGCTCTTTAAACAGCGCCATAAAGGTTAAGAAACCGCCATAAGAACCACCATAGGTTCCCACCCGATCGGTATCTACATGGACATTCTGACCTGCCCACTTCACCACATCCACCAGGTCTTCAACTTCCGGTGTGCCCATTTGCCGATAAATCGCTGTGCGCCAATCACGGCCATAGCCTTTTGAGCCACGGTAATCTAAATCAAGCACCACATAACCATGCTGATTCAGCAAACTATGGAACATAAACTCGCGTTGATAGCCCGACCACCCCATGTGCGCGTTATGTAAATAGCCGGCGCCGTGAATAAAGACCACAGCAGGGTATTTCTCGGCGCGCGTCGGATCAAAATCGTCCGGTAAATAAACCCGGGTATAAATTGGATCGTCAACGTGTGAACTATCAATGGCGACGATACTCGGTGCAGTCCAAGGCTTCGCATTAAATTCAGGCGTAATAGTATTGGTCAGACGTTGTGCGCTGCGCTCACCAGTGACTGGCGCCACATATAGTTCGGGTGGCTGCAATGCCGTGCTATGGGTGATCAACAACTTATCTTCTTGGCGGTTTAACTGAAAATCATTAAACCCACCTAGTTCAGTCAGTTGCTCCATCGCGCCACCTGCGGTTGGCACTCGGAACACCTCGAAATTACCAGGGTGTTTGCGATTAGCTTTAAAGTAAATGAAATCACCGCGTTCGCTTACTTGCGGCGTATCCACGACAAATTTGCCCTGAGTTAACGCTCGCTGTTTACCCGTCAACGGTTTCACATACAAATGCGAATAACCTGACTCCTCCGACATAAACCATAAGGTTTTGCTGTCGGGTAAAAAGCCAAATTCGTTATAGGTGTAATTGATCCACGCATCGTCATGTAAGCGGTGCTGAGGAACCAGCGCTTTACCAGCAAAATTAACCGTCGCAATCCACCGATCTTTATTATCCCACGCCTCTAACATCACCGCGACGTCTTGGCCGTCGTCACTCCAACGAATCGCACCTTGCTGCCAGCCCCAATCTTGCATCAGCGTGATCGGTCGCGGTTTGCTCTCAGATTTGTAGGTTTTACCCTGTGCAGCATAGTTTTCACGCTTCACCGCCGCTAACACGTCCTCGTTCCAACCAGGCAGCGTGTTATAGGTTAATGCGGTTTTTTCACCTGTGCTCAGGTCGAGCACCAGCAACTGGTGATTCACCGGCTTCGCATCTTGCACTCGAGCACGCACCGGCTCTGCTTTCACCCGGCCATCTTCGGCAATGTAATTAGGCATAATGTCGCCATCAGCTCGCCATGCCTGTGGTTCGGTAATCGCCACGATTATCTTATTTCCTGCTGGCGACAAGCTTGCAGCCACGATCTCTTGGTTGTCACCTAAATAGAATGGCGCTGGTGCTAACGAAGGGTTTTCTGCCTGAAGCTGTTGCTGGCGATCGAACCGTTGTTGCTTCTGCTGCCGCTGTATTTGTACAAATTCGGTAAGTTCAATTTGCTCCCGGGCAATGAAATCTTTAGGTTCAGTATTTGCTTTGGGCGCGTCCGACAACGCCAATGAAGCGAGCTGCTCACTCAAACCGGTGGCCATGTCCAACGCAAAAAAGGCGTTGCCTTCGCGATAACCAATCCGGCCATCGTTTAGCGCCACCAGACTGGTTTGCTGGGCATCGTCACGGGTGAGTTGTTGTACTTCGCCAGAGGCCATTTCGCGGGCAAAAATATTACCTTCATAGGTGTAGGCAAACCACGTGGTACCGGCAATTTGGACCGCGTCTTCATACGCATAGTGGTGCATTTTCGCCAGCGGCACCTGATGCAACTCACCCTCGCCTACTGGCGCGTGGAACCAATCACGCAACGGTGTGCCCAATTGTTTCTGGGCGTAGAAAACGCTCTCACCATCAAGACTCCAATAAGCGCCTTCCGGGCTACGTGCGACCCAATCTTGATCCGCCATGATTTGTTCAAGCGTGATCTCACCCGTGGCTTCAGCTTGTGCAGCTGGCGCTGCCATTTGCACTTGCGGGGCAGCCGGCTTGGCGGCATCCTGCATTGGTGTCGCTGGTGAATTCGATGCGCAGGCTGAGGTCATCAGCGCGGCAGCAATGGCGATAGCTAGTTTGGCTCGCATGAATAACGTCCTTATGTGAAAAAATATTGTCTTCGATTAAAACAAAAACGCCGCTCAGAAGCGAGCGGCGTTGCGGTGAATCAACCTTTATTCAGCGTCAGGCTGCTGTGCCGGCGCTGCCTGCTGAAATGCTGGCAAGGCTTGTAACCTATCGTAAACCCGTTGCAACATCGGATAGGGCGATAAATCAGGTGCAAACCGTAACGCACTGAACACTTGCGGCACTAGGCAGACATCGGCCAAGCTCAGCGTATCGCCAAAACAATAGCGCCCCGCATGCTTCTGTAACCGCGCTTCTAACGCTGTGAACGAGGTTTTAAACCAGTGCGCTAACCAAGCCGCGTTGGCCTCATCACCTACTTGCAGCGTATTCTTTAAATACTGCTGCGTGCGCAAATTGATCAAGGGTTGCAAATCCGCCGCCAAGTCTAGCGCGAAGGCGCGAATTTGCGCCCGTTGACCAGGGTTACCAGGCAGTAGACTTGGGCTTGGGTAGCATTCCTCAAGATACTCAATAATCGCTAATGATTGATTCAACACCACTTGCTCCGCGCTACCCTCATGGTCGACGAGGGTCGGCACAAGCCCAGCCGGATTCAGCGAACGGTATGCCTGCTGATGCTGCTGGCCACCATCTTTAAGCAAATGCACGGGCACGTAGTCATACTCAATGCCCTTGATGTTGAGCGCAATGCGAACTCGATAGCTCGCGCTCGAACGCCAATATCCGTATAACTTCATCGCGACTCCTGCTACTTGCTGTTATGCGTCGTGCTCTGGGCCGGTGTACTCAATCACGTTTTGGTCAATGGCACCAAAAATCGATTGCCCGTTAGCATCCGTCATTTCAATCCGAATCGTATCGCCAAACTGCATGAAACCGGTGCTAGGTTTACCATCACGAATGGTTTCAATCATTCGCACTTCCGCAATACAGCTGTAGCCAACCCCACCTTCTGCAATTGCGCTGCCGTGATCGGTACCTTGTTTGTTAGACACGGTACCTGAGCCAATAATGGCACCTGCACCTAAATGCCGAGTTTTGGCCGCATGGGCGACCAACTGAGCGAAATCAAAGGTCATATCCTCGCCCGCATTCGGCTTGCCAAAAGGTTGGCCGTTGTAGGTCGATAACAAGGGTAAATGTACTTTATTGTCGCGCCAAGCATTGCCTAATTCATCTGGGGTCACCGCCACTGGCGAAAAAGCCGACGATGGTTTAGATTGGAAAAAGCCAAAGCCTTTACCAAGTTCATTCGGAATAAGTCCCCGTAACGACACGTCGTTCACCAGCATTAATAACCGAATATACTGACCCGCATCCTTGGCTTGTGTCCCCATCGGCACGTCGTCAGTAATGACGGCGACTTCACCTTCAAAATCAATGCCCCACTCGGTTGAGCCCATTTCAATGTCGTCACGCGGACCCAAAAAGTCGTCCGAGCCACCTTGATACATGAGTGGATCAGTCCAAAAGCTAGGCGGCATTTCGGCGTTGCGAGCCCTACGCACTAACTCAACATGATTCACATAAGCACTGCCGTCCGCCCACTGATAGGCGCGCGGTAATGGTGATTCGCACAAGCTCTCATCAAAGGCTTGCGCATCGCTCAGGCCGCCTGCATTAAGCTCGGCGTAAACTTGCTCAAGTTTTGGCGCAACACCATCCCAGTCGTCCAACACTTCCTGCAAGGTAGCAGCAAGTGCCGGCACTGCGACACAAGTTTTCAAATCACGGCTGACCAGCATTAATTGCCCGTCACGCGTGCCATTTCTATAGCTGGCAAATTTCATTCCTTAATCCTTTTTCGGTTTCCAACTGTTCACATAATCTGGATTCTCAACGGCGGCGCAAATCTCACCCATGGTGAGTGCATCGCGAGTATCCAACATTACCGCGACTTCATCGGTAAACTTCTTCTTGTGCTCACGACCAGCCTGGAACGCTTTCGGGTGCGGCCCGTGCGTAAATCCAGCCGGATGGAAGGTCACCATACCGCGATCAATATTGTCACGACTAAAGAAGTCGCCGGCGTGGTAAAACAGTACCTCATCGTAATCATCATTGTTGTGATAGAAAGGCACTTTGAGTGCGCCCGGATCAGACTCAATAGGGCGCGGTACGAAGGTACACACCACGAAGCGATCGGCGACAAAGGTAGTGTGCGCAGAGGGCGGCAAATGATAGCGATGCGACATCAACGGCCGAATATCACGCCAATTGATCCGCACCGGCGCCAAATCACCATGCCAACCAATCGCATCTAGCGGATTGTATGGATAGGTAATCACCGATACTCGGCCGTGCCGTTTCACCTGCACTTGCCATTCAGTGTCACTGTACTGCGCTTTAAAGGCATCATCGATGTCCGGCGTAGCTAAGCACGCTGGATCAAAAATCGCGTGATTACCGACCAGCCCTTTCTCCGGCAACTGATAAGTGCCATTAGTGGCTTCGATCATCAGTAATTGCATCGGCTCAGTAGGCTCTAAGCGCCACATGGTCGAGCGCGGTAACACAAAATAATCGCCCTGCTCGAGGGTAATGTGACCATAGTCACAAAACAATTCACCACGCCCCTCATGCACAAACAATAGCTCGTCACCATCGGCATTGCGGGCCAAGAACTTCATCGCCTGCTGACAATGCCATAAGCGAAACTTACAGTGCGCATTATGCAGCAACATCGGCACTTGCCAGGGTGACTCTGCCGCCACGCTGGCGGTTTGCCCGGCAGTAACCTCAGGTAACTTATTAAAATCGAAATTACGCGGCCGCAACTCACCTTCCCAAGCCGACCAACCGGTCGGTGCGTGGGTGTGGTGAAAATGTGTCGCCGGCCCAAAAAAGCCACTGCGGCCGACTTCACGCTCATAGATCGCCTGCTCCGGAAAGTCAGCATGGGCCTGCTTAGAGACCGTGCCAACTTGTTTCGGAAAGCTTACCCATTTACGCATCGGTTAATACTCCACGACGAATTTGATCTTCTTCAATCGACTCGAATAACGCTTTGAAGTTACCCTCACCAAAGCCTTCGTTACCTTTGCGCTGGATGATCTCAAAGAACACCGGGCCAATCACAGTTTTGGTGAAAATCTGTAACAAAATACCGTCTTTCATTGGCGCGCCGTCAATCAAAATTTGAAGTTCTTGCAACTCATCAACGCTCTCTTCATGACCCTCTACACGCTCATCGATTTTCGCGTAGTAAGTGTCTGGGGTTGGCATGAAATCCATCCCAATCGCGCGCAAGTCGCGGACGGTTTTATAGATATTGTCTGAGGTGAGCGCAATATGCTGAATCCCCTCGCCTTTATACTCACGCAAATATTCTTCAATTTGCGATTTGTCATCGTGTGATTCATTAATTGGAATACGAATTTTGCCACATGGCGCCGTCATTGCGCGGCTTAACAAACCGGTGAGCTTGCCTTCAATATCAAAATAGCGGATCTCACGGAAGTTACCGATGCGCTCGTAGAACCCAGCCCAGGTATCCATGTTACCGCGGAATACGTTGTGGGTAAGGTGGTCAACCTCATACAAGCCCGCCGCGTGATCTTTCATCTTCGCTTCCCAACCTTGATAAAAATCAAAATGTTGGTTGTAAATGCCTTGGTTGTCGTAGTTATCGACGAAATACAACACGCTTTCACCAATACCGTACACCGCTGGCACGCCTTCAACCGCACCTTGCTCGGTTGGGAATGCTTTGGCACCGTTTTCAATTGAGTGCTGCTGCGCCTGTTTGGCGTCTTTTACCCGCCACGCCATACCACAAACGCTGGGGCCATGGTCTTTAGCAAAGTGCTCAGCTTGACCACCTGGATTAGCATTAATGATGAAATTAATGTCGTTCTGCTTGAACAACCAAGCTTCCTTGGTTTTGTGCTTGGCAACTTCGGTAAAACCTAATTTAGTAAACAAATCTTTCAGTGCCGCAATACCGTTTTGATCCGGCGCACTGTATTCGACAAATTCAAAACCGTTGGTATTTAATGGGTTGTAATTAATATCAGTCATGGGGTACACCTCTTCCAAGTCGTTATGATTATGCTGTCATTAAGCGCCATCGCAGCGCCCTTGCAAAGGGGGAGGCAAAAGATAAGTGCAAGGTATGGCAGGTGGCTATTTGTATAGCTTAGTTTACGAAAGGGCTAAAGATGCCAATAATCGGACATCTGTTATTCGAGAGTGTACAGATTTCGCAACAGCATCTATTTTACTGTTGCGAAATCTTGACAGTCATAGCTTGCGCTTATCCGGGCGGCTAAGCGTCACTATCACTGGTTTCAGTAGCGGAGGTCGCTTTACCCCGGCGTCGCTGTTTGCCGATACCATATTCGCGCAATTTATTAGCGACTGCGGTATGCGACAAACCTAATTTGCGGGCTAATTGGCGCGTGCTCGGGTAGCTGGGATAAAGCCGTCTTAGAATGGTCGATTCAAACTTTTTCACCGCTTCTTCTAAGGTACCCTCTTCTAAATCTACGGCCACGTTCTCTTGCCCACTGGCCCACTGTGGTAATTGAATATGCTCCGGTTCCAAACGCTCACCTTCAAGCATTGAAATAGAGCGAAATAAGGTGTTTTCCAGTTGCCGCACATTACCGGGCCATTGGTAGCGTTGTAGCGCCTCCCGACAATGCTTACTGAGCGTGACTAAAGACCGCCCAAGGCGCTGACAGGCTTGCACCACAAAATGATCAGCTAGCAATGGAATATCTGATTTGCGTTCCCGCAAGGGTGGGATAGCCAGCGTCAACACGTTCAAGCGGTAATACAAGTCTTCGCGGAACGTGCCTTGTTCAACTCGCTCCAACAAATCGTCCTGCGCCGAGCAGATCACCCGAACGTCGACAGTTACCTCTTGCTCTTCACCTATCCGGCGGAACTTACCATCTTGAATAAAACGCAGCAGCTTGGCTTGCAAGCCATTGGACATTTCACTCACCGAATCAAGTAACACGGTACCGCCATTGGCTTGCTCAAAAATTCCTTTTTTAGCTTCACTGTGCGGGCTGAGTGCGCCTTTGCCGTGGCCAAATAGCTCACTTTCCGCGACGTTATCTGGCAGTGCTGCACAATTCACTGCCAAGAATGGCTGCTGCGAGCGACCACTGGCCTGATGACAAGCGCGAGCCAATAGCTCTTTACCCACTCCAGTTTCGCCTTGGATCAGCAAGGGTACATTTAACTCGGCCATTCTCGCCGCGTCCCGCAATACGCGTTTCATATTCGGATGGTCGCCTAAAATATGCGAAAAAGCTTCATGGTTACCGCCGCGTGCCCAATAGCCGGTCACCGGTTGTGATTTACAGGTCATCACCGCGCCCGCAAAACTCTCTTTATCACCTTCTGCGCTCATCCAAATGGGCAGAATATCGGCATAGAACTTAGCGCCACCAATTGAAACTTGTTCAACCACCGGTTCGCGCGGCTGTTTCTCAAGCCAACGCACCACATTAAATCCCGTCACATAATCGCTAATGAGGGTATTTTGAATCGGTGCATTGTCTTCGGTGAATAACTGTTGGGCGGCGTGGTTGGCGATGTCTATCAGCCCTTTCACGTCCATCGACAGCACCGGATCGGGCAGCTTGCTAAGCAGCAAACTAAACTCTAAGTGCTCTCGCTCAGATGGCATAAAAGGAACGGTTTTGACATCTTTCACATTTGGAATGCGACGAATTTCGGGCATTAAATGTTGAAAATCCGAGAAGGCTAAATCCGGAAAATTTAGGAAAATTTTACCGCGAGGATCAGCCTCAATACCCCGTAAATCAATTTCATGATCTCGCAAAATCTGCAACACATCCTGCGCGATACCAAGTCGATCATCACACGTGATTTCAAGACGCATATAAGCCGCTCTAACAACTGCTGAAATGTAAAGTAAATTATACATGAAAAAAGCCGCAACGGATCTCTCCGGCGCGGCTTTTGTCATTAAAGTGTGACTTTTGGTCGCAAATTTTACGGATCAGGACTCAGTCAGCGAGAACTTTGTCAGTCCGAGCGGCCATAATAAAGTCGTTCTTATGCAAGCCGTGAATCGCATGTGTCCACCAAGTGACAGTGACTTTGCCCCACTCAGTTACCAAGGTTGGGTGATGGAATTCAGCTTCTGCAATTTCACCGACGCGATTAGTGAACGCTAGGGCTTGCTTGAAATTTTTGAATTTGAATTCACGCTCCAGCTGCATCACACCGTCACGAACCACTGCTGCCCAATCCGGAATTTCACGGATCAGCGTTTTCAGCTCGTCATCACTTACTTTGGGGGCGTTAGCGTTACAAGCTTCGCATTTTTGTTGATCTAATTGGGCCATGGTTACTCCTACATCTGGCATTTTAAGTTGTTGGTATACAATTCATTACGAACGATAAGCTATGCAGCATCTACTTTAGGCTTGGGCGGAAACTTAGGCTCAAACAAGCCAAGTTCCATGGCTTCTTCCACCAGAGCCATAATATCCAAGTCGGCAATTTCGAATAACTCATCGGTACTTTCAATGGTGTAGTACAACGGCTGCATAATATCGATTCGATAAGGCGTGCGCAGCGCATCGACAGGCTTCAGTGGCAAGCGCTCTGGCTTGTCGCTATTTACCGCATATTCTGTTTCACCCGGCGAGGATAAAATGCCACCACCGTAGATCCGCAAGCCGTTGGGCGTTTTTAATAAGCCAAATTCAACGGTAAACCAATACAAGCGGGCTAAATAAACTCGCTCTTTAGGGCTCGCCGCTAAGCCAAGCTCACCGTACTTGTGAGTGAAATGAGCAAAGGCAGGATTAGTCAATAACGGACAGTGGCCGAAAATTTCGTGAAAGATATCCGGCTCTTGTAAATAGTCGAATTCTTCTCGGGTACGAATAAAAGTAGCAACTGGAAATTGCTTGTTCGCTAACAGTCGGAAAAACTCATCGAATGGAATAAGTGCAGGAACTTGCGCAACTTGCCAGCCTGTTTCACGCATCAACACAGCATTAATTTCATGTAACTGCGGGATGCGATCTTGCGGAAGATTGAGCAACTCTAAACCGTGCATATACTCGTCGCAGGCTTTGCCCGGAATATGCTTCAGTTGGCGCTCGACCAAGTCGTGCCATACTGCGTTTTCTTCGTCGCTCCAATCGATGATGCCATTGGCATCGGGGATTCTGGAGACGTACTTGCTCTGCTTACCCATACTCGTACTCCTGTTGCCCTGTTGCGGCTGGCTATTTAACCCGCAGCCGCTAATAATTTTGCGTGATGTTCTTGGCTACGTGCCAAGCCTTGTTCTAGATCGGCCATAATATCTTCGACCGCTTCTAAGCCCACCGAAATCCGCACTAAGGTATCGCTAATGCCCGCCTTGGCACGCGCTTCCGGGGTATAAGGTGAATGGGTCATAGACGCTGGATGCTGGATCAAGGTTTCCGCATCTCCCAAACTCACCGCAATGGTAATAAGTTCTAAACTATCCAGCAGCATCCGTGCAGCGCCAAGGTCACCTTGTAGTTCGAACGCAATCACCGCACCCGGCCCTTGCATTTGCGCCTCGGTGCCTGCTTGACCGCCGGCTGCTGTCGCCAGCAATGCTTGCGCAGGATGATCAGCCAAGCCAGGAAAGTAAACTTGGCGCACATGTGGATGTTGCGCCAGCATTTGTGCTACTTGCACCGCGTTGCGCTGATGCCGTTCCATGCGCACATCTAAGGTTTTCAATCCGCGTAATATAAGCCAAGCATCGTGAGGGCTCATGGTCGCCCCCATATCTTTTAAGGTGGTCATTTTAATCAACTGAATATCATCAGCCGTACCACAAATAACGCCCGCCACGACATCGCCATGGCCATTCAAATATTTAGTCGCACTGTGCAAAATAATGTCTGCACCTTGCTTAATGGGTTGTTGCAGCAGCGGCGTCATAAAGGTGTTATCGACCACAACCCGAGCGCCAATTTCATGCGCAAGTTTACTCACCGCGGCAATATCGACCACTTTCAAATGCGGATTCGCCGGTGTTTCTAAAAACACCAACCGGGTGTTATCACGCAGTGCAGCCTTGGTTGCTGCCAGATCAGCCATATCGACGAAATCAACCGCAATCCCAAAGCGACTAAACAGTTCGGTGAATAACGCAAAACTACAACCATAGATAGCGTCCGAAACCAGCACATGATCACCCTGACGCAAAAACGCCAACATGGCTGCGGATACCGCACCCATGCCCGTTGCGCAGGCGGCCGCGGCCTCGGTTTGCTCTAATGCTGCAACCCGCTGTTCCAGTTCGGTAATGGTCGGGTTACCCAAACGCGAATAAATGTAGCCCTCAGCGTCGCCAGCAAAGCGTTGCGAGCCTTGTTCGGTATTCGCAAACGCAAAGGTTGCGGTTTGGTACAATGGGGACACCAGTGACCCGTGTTGATCATCACCCTTGCCCGCGTGAATCGCGAGCGTCGCCGGGTGCCACTGCGAGTTATGTTTATGATTATGACGCATGTAGCTTATCCTTTGTTGTTAGGATCAGCTTGCATGGCGACGAATCAGAAGGCAACTAAGGTTTACAACTCAGACCTGTACGGGCTGTAAGGTTATTTTTCCACTTTTGTCGTGGTCTTCGCGCGCGTAAGTTGGCGTAACAATTGCTCACCAAGCTGGCGCTTCAACTGCCACACACTCGGCGCGGGTATATGCTTGAATGGTAAAGGGCGACATTGGCGCTGCGCCTGTACACCAATCCGCGCACTCAACAAGCCGAGCGCCAAACCCTGACCGGCCCGAGCCGACAGCTTACCCGCTAACTCCGCGCCTAATGCACTGGTGCCAACATCGGCAGCAAGCTCTGTCACGCCAGCAAAGAGCATGGCGCGGAACACCTGTTGCCACATTCTAATCCGACTCATATAACCCAATTTAATGCCATAAACCTTGGCAATTTGGCTGAGTAGACGTTGGCTTCGCCACAGCACCACCACCATATCTAAAATGGCATTGGGGCTTGCCGCCACCAACAATGCGGTGGTTCCGGCTTGGCTGAAAATCAAGCGCTGTACTTGCTGATCAACCACGCCCAACACATCCTCTTCAAAGCGTTGCAGCTGCTCCACGGGCTGCAAATGCTGATAGTGTTGTCGTTGCTGATACCAGAGCGCACTCAGATCGTCGCGCTGTAACTGGGCAAGGAGCTGGTCCGCATCAAATTGCTGCGGACTTTGGGCAAGTTGCCGTTGTTGCACTTCTCGCCGCCGCAAACCACGTAATAGCCACCACTCACGCACCAGTATCGCCACCGCAAACAGCACCACCCCGCCCAAGCCAATGCTCCACAAGAGGCCTTGCCACCAACTTGCTTGCCACGCGGCATAAATGCTAAGACCGGCCTCTACGCTGAGGGCAATCGCTAAACAGCCGAGCACCAGCTTCAAAAAGCGCCAGCTGCGGCGCGGCGGGTCGATGTCAGCATCCGCCACCACTTCATCAACGGGCGCTGGCATGGTTTGGCGTGGTTTAAACGCAGCTAATGGCTGTTCGTCTAGTTCAGGTTTCATCACCACCTCATTGTGCGTTCGTGCGCGAATACTGCGCCCATTGCGAGAGCGATTTAAGCATCAGGTCGCGGGCGCTCATCGGCATCAGTTACAGCAAATCATCGAGTAAAAATTGCAGCACTTTATCCAACCGAATGTGGGGTAATGCCGCATCTAGTGCATAGCCATATTCACCGCTGCTGCCAAGTGGCAGAAAATCTGTATATTGTAGCGCTGCACTAAACTGTTGTATGCGTTCAGGTAAGGCTGGTGGACGCACGTTTAACCACCGGCTGCCGGTTGCTGCACAGGCTACTCTACCGAGCACGCTATCGGCGCCAACCACCGTGGCTTGCACTGCGGCTACCACTTCGGTTTGCACCGCAATACCCTCGTACGCTAACTGTTGCGTAATAGGCTGCACCAACTCTTGCAATAACCGCTGTAACTGCGGGTGTTGCTCTGGTAACAAAGTGTCGGCTTTGGTTGCCACCACACTGACGCGCTCAATGCGTGGTTTCCACAACCGCCGCCACCAGGAATTCCGGCCATAATCGAAACTCGGCAATAATTGCTGCAAGCATTGCTGCAAATCGTCTAATTGTGGTTTACCGGCGCGCAGTGCGCCTAGCACATCAATTAACAGCACCTGTCGGTTGCAGCGCGCTACTTGCCGAGCAAAAAAGGGTTTTACTACTTGCTCGCGATAAGCCTGATAGCGCTTTTCGAGGAGCGCCCAAAGCGCCTGTTGCGCAGTCCCCGCTGGTGGTTGGGCAACTAACCAGGGAAACCATGTCACCACCGGGGCATCGGCTAAATCACCCGGTAATAATGCGCGTCCCGGTTGCAGCCAACTAAACCCCTGCAGCCGGGCCTGTTGCAAGTTTTGCGCATAGGCCTGCGCCAACCGCGTCGTGATTAACTCTAACGCCGCTTCGCTCAGCTCTGCAGTCGTTTCAAGGGCGTTAAGCTCGGCCAGCAACACATCCATAAATGGGGAGAGTTGCGCGGCCCAAGCAGTTTGTTGCAGACGCTCGCGTTGCTGCGCCGACCATTGTTCAAAACTTAATCCAAGCAAGGGTAAATCAAGCAACCACTCACCGGGATAATCGGCAATATCGATGGTGAGTTCGCTGTAATCGCGTTGTAACGGCAGTTGTTGCCGCAGTTTGTCACGCCAGCTATTGCCCCTTGCAACTCGCAACACACTGCGAATTTCGCTGAAATTAGTCGTAGAGGGTGGCCAACTGGCGTCAGTTTCGGCGGTGATGCACTGATACCCGCGCTCATAGGCAAAACGTGCCACGGTTTGCCGCGGCTGTGCGGCTAACCGAGCACCTCTTAAACGACCCTCGCGCGCCGCCCGGAAAAATGCCAAGCGCTGCGCTGTTGGCTGTTGTAATTGTTCTAACACACCTGTGATAAAAGCCGTTTTACCGGCACCACTCAAGCCAGTCACGGCAATATTCACATGCCGATCTAGGCCTTTATCGACCGCGTCGCGGCTGTGGTTGGCTAAGCTGTGCGTAGCACGCTGAAGGCGTTTACGAAAAGAAGATGACATCGGCAACTGAATGCAAGCGTCGGCTGTAAACTACAGCCGACTAATCTCGCGATTTAATTGGAATTCAGTAGAAGTCACATAGCGCTCCATTTGCTGTAGTTGCCCTTCTAGCTGATTAAATTCAGCGCGAATTTCGCTAAAGGCTTGGCGCGGTGGCTGGCCCGCTTGATAAATCTTGGTTTTCACCTCAATCGGATGATGTAAGCCACCGCTGGCGCTCTTTGCAGCTGGGTCCTCATCTAAAATCAACCAAGCCGCAATGTAAACGATAAAGAAGAAGCCAGTTGAAAACACTAGGCCCGTCACCATCGCCACCCGAACCACCCAAGTTTCAATTTTCAGGTAGTCGGCGAGCCCTGCACAAACGCCGGCTACCTTGCCCTGCGCTTTATTGCGATATAACTTGCGTTTGGTTTCCGTTGAAGCGTTCATACTTTGTTCCGCCATTGTGGTGATTCTGCATCCAGAATAGATTCCAAAGAAAGGATCCGTTCCCGCATTTTCTCCGCTTGTTGGGCCAGGTTTTGTAGTTCCGCTGTTTCTTCGGCACTCAAACCTTGGCCGATTTTACGCTTACTGCGGTAATGCAAGATAACCCAGATCGGCGCCACAAAAATCATGAACAATATAAGTGGCGTTACCAAAATTCCGACAATTGCATCTACGTCCATTTCTCAACTTCCTGTTTAACAATGAGTAACCATGAGTGGGCGGTGAAAAAGCAGAATTTACTTCTGCTTTACCTTCGCTTTTAATGCAGCCAACTCGTCTTCAATCTGCTCTGAACTCTCAAGCTCAGCAAATTCATCACGTAAGGTACGTTTGCCTAGGTCATAAGCATCTACCTGCGCTTCAATGTCGTCAATACGTGATTCGTAGCGTTCAAAGCGATACATCGCATCATCAATTTTGCTGCTATCGATGCGCTTTTTCACTTCTAAACGCGTACTCGCAGCACGCTGACGCATCAAGATTGATTTCTGCCGTGCTTTGGCATCGGCTAGCTTCTCTTGTAATTGACCAATTTCGTCAGTTAAGCGCTGTAAATGCTCATCCACTTTAGCGATTTCGCTTTCCAACTGAGCCACGTGCTCAACCGCCTTTTTCTTCTCAGCCAGCGCAGAGCGAGCTAAATCTTCGCGGTCTTTACTAAGCGCAAGTTCCGCTTTACTTTGCCAATCCGTTGCTTCGGTGTTGAGGCGTTCGACCTGACGTGCGAGGTCTTTTTTCTCAGCGAGCAGGCGGGCTGAGGTTGAACGAACCTCTACTAATGTATCTTCCATTTCTTGGATGATCAGACGAACCATTTTTTCTGGGTCTTCCGCCTTATCCAACAATGCATTGATATTCGAATTTACGATATCGCTGAAACGTGAAAAAATACCCATAATTACTTCCTCTCAAAAACCCGATTTGGGTGAATTGTATCGGCGAACATACCGCAGTTGGTATCCACGCCAAGAATCTTGGTCAGCTATGCCAAAACTATTCAGGAATCAGGCCAACTCAAAAAATAATTTCAAGCTATTGTTTTTAAAGTATTTACTAATTAATTAGAAGTTTAACTTGCTGTTTACGCTTAATGAAATAGACTAACTATTAGTCAAAAATACCAATAATTAAAAAAATGAGCTAAACATGACCCGTTTCCGCCAAACTGACAATCTCATCGGCCAATCGAATAGCTTTTTAGCGGTACTCGAGCAAGTTTCACAAGTGGCACCGCTCGATAAACCAGTGCTTATTATTGGCGAACGCGGTACCGGTAAAGAACTCATAGCGGCGCGCTTACACTATCTTTCAAGTCGTTGGCAGCAAACCTATGTCACCCTCAACTGCGCCGCCTTGAATGAAAACCTGCTCGAAAGCGAACTATTTGGCCATGAGGCTGGTGCCTTTACCGGCGCAGCAAAAAAACACGAAGGGCGTTTCGAGCGCGCTGACCAAGGCAGCTTATTCCTCGACGAGTTAGCCAATACCTCGGCTTTGGTCCAGGAAAAACTATTGCGGGTGATTGAATACGGCGAATTTGAACGCGTTGGTGGGGCGCGAACTATTAAGGTCAATACGCGGCTAGTGGCAGCTACTAACGAAGATTTGCCAACCTTAGCTGAGCGCGGCGAGTTTCGTGCCGACTTACTCGACCGTTTGGCCTTTGATGTCATCACCCTGCCCCCACTGCGGGAGCGGCGTGAAGACATATTGCTACTGGCCGAGGAGTTTGCCATTAATATGGCCCGCGAACTCGAATTCGAACTATTTAGTGGGTTCACCGAAAAAGCAAAACGGACTTTGCTCGATTATCATTGGCCCGGCAATATTAGGGAGTTAAAAAACGTCGTAGAGCGCAGTGTATACCGGGTGGCTTCCGGTCATGTACCCGTCAATGACATTGTTCTCGACCCATTTACTAGCCCTTACCGGCCAAGTATTAGTCCCCAACGTTTATCCGCAAAGCCTGTGGCTGTGCATACCAACGGCCATGACCCTGACGGCGCTGAACCGCAGTTCGCTGAGTCCGTCAAACCAATCAATCAGCAACCGGTTGCCAATGGCAAAGCAACTCAGACACCACAATTCCCGCTGCCGTCGTTGCACGCACCGATTGAATTCAAGGAGCTTAGCGCCCAGTTCGAAATTACGATCCTGCAACAAGCACTCAAACACGCACAATTTAATCAAAAGCGTACCGCTGAACTACTCGGCTTGACCTATCATCAACTCCGTGGTTATCTCAAAAAATACCAATTATTAGATGCCGACAGCAATCCGGATGGCAGCACTGATGAGAGCTAAGATGAGCCGTCTTAAAGGGTTACATTACACCTGCTGTAGTGCATTGTTGGCCAGTGCCCTAGCGGCGTGCGAACCAGCCAAACCAGCCGCTGCAAACGGCCAAACACCGCCTGCCGATCCGCTTGCCAATGGCCTCATTTACTGTGCTGAGGGCAACCCGGAAACCTTTAATCCACAACTCGACACCTCGGGTACCACAGTCGATGCAACCGCAGCTCAGCTATACGACCGGTTACTCGATTATGAGCACACTCAACAAACTTTTGTGCCCGCGTTGGCCACCAGCTGGCAAGTACTCGATGAGGGCACTCGATATCGCTTCAAATTGCGTTCGGGCGTTGCTTTTCATACGACTGAGTGGTTTAGCCCAACCCGCACCTTTAATGCGGAGGACGTGATATTTAGTTTCCGCCGTTGGTTACAAAGCGAGCATCCGTTTCATGAGGTCGGGGGCGGCCAGTACCCCTATTTCAACTCAAGTGGTTTAGCCAATCTGATCTCCCACGTGGAGCAAGTCGATTCAACGACCGTCGACTTTTATTTACGCCGGCCAGACAGCTCATTCCTGGCGAATTTAGCGACCGATTACGCAGTTATTTTATCAGCCGAATATGGCCAACAATTGGCCGCCGCTGGTACTAAAAACTTGATCGACTCGCGTCCCATAGGCACCGGGCCCTTTATTTTTGATGGCTTTCGTAAAGATGTCTTGATCCGCTATCAGCGTAATCCTGATTACTGGCGCACACCTGCAGCGCTTGATCAATTGGTGTATGCCATTACCACTAACGCCAATAAACGGATGCTGAAATTATTAACTGGCGAATGTGATGTCATTCCCTATCCACTCGTGAATGAGTTGCAGCTACTGGATTCTGAAGCTGCTATTGAAGTGTCAGCAGAAGTAAGCCCGAATGTTGGTTACTGGGCGTTTAATACCGAACGCGAACCCTTTGATCAGCCCCTTGTGCGCCAAGCACTGGCGCATGCAATTAATCGCCAAGCCCTTGTTGACACTATTTATGGTGCCAATGCCGAGGTCGCGCAAACCTTAGTCCCCCCTACCTCTTGGGCCTATCACGAACCGGACCAAAGCTATAGTTACGATCCGGATCGAGCGCGAGACCTGCTCGCCGATGCCGGTTATGCCAATGGCTTTACGATGACCATTTGGGCGATGCCGGTACAGCGCGCCTACAATCCCAATGCCCAGCGGATGGCGGAGCTTATGCAAGCTGATTTAGCGGCGGTGGGCGTGACCGCGCAAATTGTCAGTTACGAATGGAACACTTTTCGTCAACGACTGGCCTTGGGAGAACATGACTCAGTGCTGATTGGCTGGGTGGCCGACCATGCCGATCCCGATAATTTTTATCGGCCGCTGTTAAGTTGCGCGGCACGCGGCATTGCCAATCGCAGCAACTATTGTTCAGCTGAGCTAGACAGTTTACTACGCGCCGCGATTAGCGAAACAGAGCAAGCCGAACGTCGGATAATTTACAAGCAAATTCAAGGGGTTATTCGAGCCGAAGTGCCGCTATTGCCAATTGCACATTCATTACGCTTTCAAGCCCATCAACAAGATATTGTGGGGGTAGAACTGCCGCCATACGGAGGTATTAATTTCCGTCATGCGCGCCGCCTAGCACCCGATTCCCGTGCCCAAAGCCCGCAGGAGCAGCCATGATCCGATATACGCTGCGGCGCATTTTTTTATTACTCTTCACCCTATGGTTGCTCACGGTGGTAGGATTTGCCCTGAACTTTTGGTTCCCAGGGGATTTACTGACCAATCTGACCGGTATTCGCACCACCGATCCGTTGTTTTACCAACAACTCGAGCAAAGCCGTGCCCTTGATGAACACCTACTGGCGCAATATGGTAATTATTTAGCCCACATTTTACATGGTGACTGGGGCCGCTCGTTAGTCACCGAACGCCCTGTGTTTGATACCATGCATAGCTATTTTGGTGCGACATTAGAGCTCTGCTTACTCGCCATGGCCCTCGCTTTATTGGTTGGCGTACCGCTTGGGGTGATCGCCGCCATTAATCAACGTGGCGTCGTCGATCGGCTCATTATGGCGCTCAGTTTGGGTAGCTATTCAATTCCGGTATTTTGGTTGGCGCAATTGTTTATTTTAGTGCTCGCGCTGCAAGTAAGTTGGCTACCCATTACCGGTCAAATCAACCCGTTATATGATATTGAACCCGTTACCGGTTCGATTTTGCTGGATATCTTTCTAAGTGATAGCCCATACCGTGATAGCGCTTTAACCAATGCGCTACAGCATCTTATTCTGCCGGTTGTGATTTTGGCTATTATGCCGCTGACCATGCTGATCCGGATCATGCGCGCCGCGATGCTGGACGTGTTGCAACAAAACTATATTCGAGCCGCACGGGCGCGCGGCTTATCTGAGCCGCGCATGCTGTGGAAGCACGCCCTGCCCAATGCCATGCAGCCATTAGTGCTGCAATTAGGCCTACAGTTTAATATTTTGATCACCAACGTGATTGTGACCGAAGTTATTTTCAATTGGCCTGGCGTTGGTGGCTGGCTGGTGAAAAGTATTTATGAACGCGATTATCCAGTGATTCATGGGGTTCTGCTTTGCCTTGCCAGCTTTATTCTACTGGTGAATGTGATTGTGGAGTTGTATCACGCCTGGCGCTACCCTCAAGTACGGAAAGAACTCTATGCCGACCACTAGTATTTACGTACAGTATCGCGAACCCTCGCCGTTACAACAGGTGTGGATTCACTTTCGTGACAACCCTTTCGCGCTCGCCGCACTTTATGTGTTTGTACTTATTTTACTACTGATGATATTAGCCCCTTGGCTGGCACCCCACGATGCTATGCAGCAGTTTAGCGAACGCGTGTTAGTGCCGCCGTCATGGGATGAGCAAGGCCAAATTAACTTCTTTTTCGGCACCGATGATTTGGGCCGCGATGTGCTTTCACGCATTCTGTACGGCGCCCGCTATAGTCTTGGCTATCCACTACTCATCGTCGTTATTGCAGGGGTTATAGGTTGTGCGATTGGTGCGGCGGCAGGTTTAAGTAAAGGCATTAAATCATCAAGCTTAAACCACTTACTCGATGTCGTACTGTCTATTCCTAGTTTATTGCTCGCGCTCATCATTATTGCGATCTTGGGACCTGATCTTGGCAACGTGGTGTTTGCTATTAGCCTCGTGTTGATCCCCCAATTCATTCACAGCGTGCGGAATGCGGTACACGACGAACTTTATAAAGACTATGTGATTGCGGCTCGCTTAAATGGCTGCTCACAATGGTACTTATTGACGCGGGTGATCTTACCCAACATCACCACAGTGATTGTGATGCAAATTACCCTCGCACTCTCTACCGCTATTCTAGACATTGCGGCGCTGGGATTCTTGGGGCTTGGGGTGCAGGCCCCACTGCCGGAATGGGGCACCATGCTCGCGCGCAGTCTTGACCAAGTTTATGTCTCCCCTTGGGTGATGGCGCTGCCAGGTTTAGCGCTGTTTTTAACCGTATTCTCAATTAATGTTATCGGCGATAGCTTACGCGCGGCGATCAAAGAGCGGGTGGGTAGCTCATGAATTTACTCGATGTGCGTAACCTCACGATTGAACTCGACACCGCACGCGGACCAGTGCGGGTGCTGGATCGAATGAGTTTGCAATTAGCCGCTGGCGAAATTCATACCTTAATTGGCGAATCGGGTTCAGGCAAAAGTCTGCTCGCTAAAGCAATTTTGGGTTTCATCAATCCACGCTGGCGGATAATCGCGGATCGGTTGTGGTGGAATGGCCAAGACTTGCTGTCGATGTCACCTGCCCAACGGCGAGCCCTAACCGGTCAAGATATGGCCATGATTTTCCAAAATCCACGCAGCTATCTAGATCCCAATTCCACCGTGGGTGAACAACTCGAAGAAGCCATTCCTCGCGGCGATCTTAAGGGTATTTATTTACGCCGGCGCTCGACCCGCCGCGACCGCGCCGAGCGTCTATTGGTGCGCGTTGGGGTAAAAGACCAACGCCAAATCATGCAAGCTTACCCATTTGAACTTTCTGAAGGAATGGCACAAAAAGTCACCATTGCCATGGCGATTGCTCACCAACCTAAATTACTCATCGCCGATGAACCGACCACCGCCATGGAACCCAATACCCGCGCCCAAATTTATCGTTTGCTGGAGCGCCTAAGCGTGAGTCAAGACATGTCTATTTTGATGATCACTCAAGATATGAGTAGCGTGATGCCAGCCAGTAAAAAAATGAGTGTCATTTACTGCGGCCAGCTGATGGAAGTGGGCGAGACTGCTGATGTGCTTGAACGGCCGCTACATCCATACACTCAAGCCATGTTGAATATGTCGCTCCGCGATACCAACAAGTTGGACCCAAAAACCCGCTTGCAAAGTTTATCTGGCGCCGTTCCAACGCTGCAGCATTTACCTATCGGTTGTCGTTTGGGGCCGCGTTGCCCGCGTGCGCAACGTCAGTGCGTACAACAACCGAGATTAGAAAAACGTCATCATGACCAAGCAGTCGCCTGTCATTTTCCGTTCGAATATAGCTACGACGATGAGTCATCCTCATGAGCCCATTGCTAGAAGTCAAAAATCTATCTAAATCATATACCCATAAAGGGGGCTGGCTACCGGGTCGGAAGATTTTGGCGTTGGAGCCGATTAGCTTTAGCCTCGAAGCTGGCGAATCCTTGGCTGTAATGGGTGAAACGGGATCTGGCAAAACCACCCTAGCTAAGTTAATTGCTGGCGCCGAAAAGCCAACCACGGGTGCTATTTATTTAAACGGAGAACCACTGGAAAGCGGCAACTATCGACAGCGCTGCCGTACGATTCGAATGATTTTTCAGGATAGTCTTGGCTCACTTAACCCACAAACCATGGTCGGCCAACAGCTGGATGAAGCCTTACGATTTGCCTGCGATCTTGCCCCGGCCGAGCGGCAACAGCGGGTGATGGAAACCCTGTTAAAGGTAGGCATGTTACCCGATCACTACTTTTTCTACCCGCATATGCTGTCTACCGGCCAACAACAACGAGTGTGCATCGCCCGTGCAATTGTGGTTGAACCACAGATTATTGTCGCCGACGAAGCACTGGTTGCGCTGGATCCATCAATTAGAGCTCAAATCATTAATTTACTATTAGATTTACAGGAAGAAATGAAAATTTCCTTTATTTTCAATTCTCATTCACCTGAAATTGTGAAGCATATCGCAGACAAGATATTAATAATGCATCGTGGTAAAATGATCGAATTCGGGAAAACATCAGAACTATTAGAAAACCCACAGCAGCAAATGACGAAACTTTTGTTGCATCATGAACAAGTGGACGAGGAGTAATATTTTGGAAACAGGTACCCTGATTTCGTTGGCCTTGTATTTCGTTGCCATGCTCGGTATTGGTTTATATGCCTATAAAACATCAACTGATGATGTGTCGGGCTATATGCTGGGGGGACGCCAGTTAGGTCCGGCGGTTACCGCCCTCTCTGCAGGCGCATCAGATATGAGCGGTTGGATGCTCATGGGTCTACCCGGCGCTATCTATTTAGCCGGCGTATCGCAGTTGTGGATTGCAGTCGGGCTGGTCATTGGTGCTTATCTCAATTATCTGATTGTTGCACCGCGATTGCGCACCTACACCGCGGTGGCTAATGACTCCATTACTATTCCTGATTATTTTGCCAACCGGTTCGACGACAAGGGCCGGCGGCTTAGAATATTTTCATCGTTAGTCATTATTATATTTTTCACTTTGTATACCTCAGCCAGCCTTGTGGCCGGCGGCAAACTATTTGATAGCTCCTTTGGTATGGATTACACCACCGGGCTATGGGTAACCGCGGGCGTGGTGTGTGCCTATACCTTATTTGGTGGCTTCCTGGCGGTCAGCATGACCGACTTTGTGCAGGGCTGTATCATGTTTGTCGCCCTAGTCTTAGTGCCAATCGTGGCCTTTATGGACTTAGGCGGGTTTAACCAGGTAAACGCCACGGTACGCGACATTAACCCAGACTTTTTGTCCTTCTTTACCAATGGTCAAACCGGTGAAGCCATCACTGCATTGGGACTTATCTCATTGCTAGCTTGGGGTTTGGGCTACTTCGGTCAGCCCCATATCATCGTGCGGTTTATGGCAATTCGCTCTATTCGTGACATTGCTAAAGCTCGACGGATAGGCATTACCTGGATGGTTGTTTCTATTATTGGTGCCATGGCAACAGGTTACGTCGGCATTGCTTATGTGTCTGAAACCAAAATGACATTGCCCGATGCAGAAACCATTTTTATTATATTTTCCGAGTTTTTATTCCACCCGTTAATTAGTGGCTTTTTACTCGCGGCTATTTTAGCAGCCATCATGAGTACTATTTCATCACAGTTATTGGTGACTTCTAGCTCACTTACGGAAGATTTCTATAAAGCCTTTGTCCGCCGTGACGCAAGTCAAAAAGAACTAGTACTGGTGGGCCGGATTTCAGTGTTAGTGGTGAGTGTTGTCGCCATTATACTGGCACTTGATCCCAACAGTTCAGTACTTAATCTGGTGTCTAACGCCTGGGCTGGTTTCGGCGCAGCTTTTGGTCCGGTCATCATTCTGAGCTTGTTCTGGAAACGCATGAACCGTAATGGTGCATTGGCTGGCATGTTAGTGGGTGCCGCCACCGTACTATTCTGGATTTATGGACCGACCTTTGGTGGCGAAGCCTTAAGCAGCTATGTCTACGAAATTATTCCAGGCTTTATTCTGTGTACCATTGCAGTGGTCGTCGTGAGTAAACTCACAGCACCACCATCAGCAGAGCTACAAGCCACTTTCGATGAAATGGAAGCTGAGTTAAAACGCGAAACTTAACGCGTGACTGAATAAAAAGCCCCAGTAAGGAAAACCTTACTGGGGCTTTTTATTCACCGTTAATACTTAACTTACACGATCGTTAAAGAGTTCGATTTCCGATTCAATCAGGTCGCGCATACGAATTGTTGTTTCGTAACCAATATCTATGGCTTCGTTACCACGGTCAAACTCTAGAATACCGATATGGCCGAGTTTAGGTTGAATCAAAACATCTGGCGGGTCCCCTGCCATTCGAGCTTTAGTGATACGTTCTTGCATAATATCAATCGCCCCCGCCATCACCCCAAATACGCCAGGCGATTTATGCTCGGGACCAGACAGCTTCTGCTTTACTTCATCCCAGTAATGCGCACTTTGACTCATAATATTCTGAAAAAAACCATGCTCATCGGCTACTTTCTGCTCTTGTTCAGCTTGCACTTCAGTCGCAACTTTTTCACTCTCAGCCTGCGGTGCCATGTTTCGGGGCGTCGAGTTTTTTCCTACCCGGGTGTTCAGTTGCGAGTTCAAATGTACGGCTATTACAAAATCAGCGCCAAGCGCACGGGTAAGTGAAATCGGCACCGGATTCACGAGCCCACCATCAACTAACCAACGGTCATCATGGCGTGCTGGAGACAATAGTCCAGGCATGGCACAAGAAGCGCGTGAGGCATCGAAAATATCACCATGCCGTAACCAAATTTCACGACCGGTATACAAATCAGTACTAACCGCGCCGTAGGTCATCTCTAGGTCTTCAATATTAGTGGCGCCGAACTGTTCTCGGGCATGATTAAACACTCGTTCGCCAACCACTAACCCGCCTGAGCTCAGACCAAAATCGAGCAAATTCCATACTTGCCAACGCCCCATTGAGCGCACCCAAGTCTCTAATTCGTCCATGCGTCCGCAAGCAAAGCCAGCGCCCACCAGAGAGCCGATGGATGTACCACCAACAATATTGACCTTCAAATTCATTTCTTGCAGCGCTTTAATCACTCCAATGTGAGCCCAACCCCGCGCCGCGCCTGAGCCAAGCGCTAGTGCGATATGAACGTCTCGCATGATATTCCTTTCCTTACAAAGTTAGTGCTAAGATGATGACCAGATGGTTGCGATTATAAGGTAACAACGGATATGTTTTTTTACGTGGCTCGACAACCTATTCTTGATCGAAACAAGGAACTGTTTGCTTACGAGCTACTTTTCCGTGACGGAATGAATAATGCCTTCCCTAAAATTAGCGCACAAGTCGCTACCTCAAAATTAGTAGAAAGTAGCCAATTCTCTAGTGGTATTGAAGATATCACAGGTGGCAAACCAGCGTTTATTAACTTTGCCGAAGAAGCCATTATTAATCAACTACCGACGCTACTACCGCATGAAACTGCGGTCATTGAGGTTCTTGAAACCGCGACCCCAAACAATCAACTTCTTGCTGCATTAAAACTTATTAAAGCTAAAGGGTACACCATTGCCCTCGACGATTTTGTTTATGACGATGCTTGGCGTGCGGTCATTCCACTGGTTGATATTATTAAGGTTGATATTCAAATCAGTAGCCCTGCCGACATAAATGAAATGCGCCTAAGCTTACGTGACAGCGCGGTTAAATATTTAGCTGAAAAAGTCGAAACCTATGAAGAATTCCAAGTCGCATTAAAAATGGGATTTGAATTCTTTCAAGGTTACTTTTTTTCGAAACCCGAAATTATTCAAAAACGCGCATTAAATCCTTCTCAACTGGCGTTTGCTGAACTTCTGTTTGAAACCAGCAAAAGCGATATGGATATCGACAAAGTTTGTGGTTCGATTGAGCGCGACGTGGGCCTCACCTACAAATTATTGCGATTTGTGAATTCAGCAGCATTCAAGCGCTCACGCCGAATCGAAAACTTAAAACAAGCGGTGGTATTTCTTGGCCAAGCCGAACTACAAAAGTTAGTCGCCGTTATTGCTGCGGCGCAACTAAGTGATGATAAACCCACCGAATTAATGCGTTTATCCATCACGCGCGCGCGCTTTTGCCAATTAATCGCTGAATTATATGGGCGCAAAGAAGAGGCCTCAAAAGCCTTTCTTACTGGCTTATTGTCGCTTATGGATGCGATTATGGATGACACCCTTGAACATGTGCTCGAGCGCATCCCACTAAGCGACGAAATTAGAAACGCACTACTCGATAAAAAAGGCTTTTTAGCCTATATGTTGGCGCTTTCTACCGCCTATGAAAACGCAGATTGGGGCCGCGTGACCAGCTATTGCGAAAAACTCAAAATAGATGAGCGTAAGCTACCATCGTTATATTATGATGCCACCACTTGGGCTAACGCCTACGCTAATTCCGACGACTTATAATAAATGACCCGCGTTCACATGTGTTATTGAACGCGGGTCATTTAATTTTGTCTAGGCTGGTTGGAGCTGGCGATGTAACTACATCGCCATCTACCAGTTAAATCAGATCTTCATCAAGCTCATCTTGGACATCGGCTTGAGCTGCTGCAGCCGCTTGCGCTGCTTTCTTATCTGCTTTCACCGGTTTTGCTAATAACATGTCACGCAGACGCTTCTCAATATCGTTAGATATTTCTGGGTTGTCTTGCAAAAACTTCATTGAGTTTGCTTTACCCTGACCGATTTTATCGCCGTTGTAGCTATACCAAGCACCAGCTTTATCAACCAATTTGTATTTCACACCAAGGTCGATGAGCTCGCCTTCTTTAGAAATACCTGCGCCATACATAATTTGGAAGTTGGCTTCTTTGAATGGTGGTGCCACCTTATTCTTCACCACTTTCACACGGGTTTCGTTACCGACAACCTCATCACCCTCTTTCACTGCCCCTGTGCGGCGAATGTCTAAGCGTACTGAAGAATAAAACTTCAATGCGTTACCACCAGTGGTGGTTTCTGGGTTACCAAACATCACGCCAATTTTCATCCGAATTTGGTTGATGAAAATACACAGGCTATTTGATTTTTTAATGTTCGCCGTTAATTTCCGCAGTGCTTGTGACATCAATCGGGCTTGCAAACCTACATGGCTATCACCCATCTCGCCTTCAATTTCAGCTTTTGGTGTGAGTGCGGCTACGGAGTCAACAATCACCACATCAACTGCCGCCGAGCGAACGAGCATGTCGCAAATTTCTAGAGCTTGCTCACCGGTGTCGGGCTGCGACACTAATAAGTCATCGACATTTACACCCAGTTTTTCCGCATAGATCGGATCAAGAGCATGTTCAGCATCAACGAAGGCACAGGTTTTACCTTGCTTTTGCGCTTCCGCAATCACTTGCAAAGTAAGCGTGGTTTTACCACTTGATTCAGGTCCATAAATTTCCACCACACGACCAAATGGCAAGCCGCCTATACCTAACGCGATATCTAACCCTAATGAGCCGGTCGACACCGAATCTATATCCATGGTTTGGTTATCGCCTAGGCGCATAATTGAGCCTTTACCAAATTGCCGCTCAATTTGACTCAGCGCAGCGTCGAGTGCTTTTTTCTTGTCATTGCTCATGTCGAACTCCGTTAAACCTATTCGTGACGAGATGTCGTAAAGTTGAATTCAGTATACTGTGTATATGTACAGTATCAAGTTTGAATTGAGGTTTTTTCTAAATAAACTCATATACCAATGAAATCATTAATCTTTTTTTAGTAACTCTGGGACTTTTATCAGCGGCTGTTGTAATCCAGTCATGATCGCTTGTTGGCGAACCTGATGCCGATTCCCCTCGAATCGTCGCTGGAAAGTCGTGACTCCGTTCGCGGTTGCCAGTCCAAACCATACCAAGCCAACCGGCTTAGTTGCACTGCCGCCAGACGGCCCGGCAATACCCGTAACGCTCACCCCGATATCAGCCGCTAACGCCAGCCGAGCTTGTTGGGCCAACTGTGCAGCCACGGCTGCCGACACCGCACCATGCTCGCTCAGCATCTGCTCGGGTACTTGCAACAAGTGTTGCTTGGCTTCATTACTGTAGCAAATGATGCCACCTTGAAACCACGTCGAACTGCCGGCTATCGCGCTGATCGCGTAACCCAAGCCACCACCAGTGCAGGATTCCGCAACCGCAATGGAATAGTTTTTCTGCTGACACCAAATACCGAGTTCAGCTGCCGCTTTAAGTGCGGTAGAATCTAGCATTATTAGGATCTCCTCGACACGAATTAGGATACAAAAAGAACATGTCGGATGCGATGACAAGCCCTCAATCTCTGTCCCATCATACGCCAATGATGCAACAATACTTACGCATTAAAGCGCAACATCCCGACATTTTATTGTTCTATCGGATGGGGGATTTTTACGAGTTATTCTACGATGACGCCAAACGCGCGGCCAGCTTACTAGATATTTCGCTGACCAAACGCGGCGCCAGCGCCGGCGAACCTATCCCGATGGCGGGCGTGCCCTATCACGCCGTCGAGAATTATCTTGCTCGCCTGGTTCAATTAGGCGAGTCAGTCGCCATCTGCGAGCAGATTGGCGATCCGGCCACCAGTAAAGGTCCGGTTGAGCGCGAAGTTGTCAGAATTGTCACCCCCGGCACGGTGACCGACGAAGCCTTAGTGCCCGCTCAACGCGATAATATCCTCGCCGCTGTGAGGTCAGCCGGCAGCGCGACGCAGCCGAGCTATGGTATCGCCGCGGTTGAATTAGGCCAAGGCAGCTTTCAATTAATAGAAGTGAGTGATGAAGCCGCGCTCCGTGCTGAATTAGCGCGGTTACAACCAGCAGAATTGCTTTACGCCGAGGGTGCAGCAAGTGCTTTCATTGAATTAATTGAAGCACATAGCAAAGCTTGTAGGCGCCGACCAGAATGGGAATTTGATCGCGCAACAGCCAATCAGCAACTGACCCAACAATTTGCGGTCGATCATCTTGATGGCTTTGGGGTTGGTCATCTAAGCGCCGCAATTTGTGCCGCTGGTGCAGTATTGGCCTACCTTAAAACGACCCAGCGCAGTGCCTTACCGCATTTACAACCGCCACAATTACTGCGCCCGCAAGACGCCTTAATTTTAGACGCAACCACCCGCCGCAATCTGGAGTTAACCGAGAGTTTAAGTGGCGCGCCGACCTCACTGTTGGAGGTACTTGATCAAACCGTATCAAGCATGGGAGGACGCCAATTTAAGCGCTGGCTACAACGACCAATCCGCGCCGTTGAACAACTGCGAGCCCGCTATCGAGCAGTGGCTGCCTGTCAAATAGACACACGCTACGAGCAGCTGCAACAAAGCTTAAGACACATTGCCGATCTTGAACGAATAAGCGCTCGAATTGCACTTGGCAGCGCTCGTCCTCGCGATCTCGCGCGCCTGCGCGATAGCTTAGCCATATTACCCGAACTCCTTGATCAACTTAGCGACGAAGCGCTGCAGCCGTGGGCACAACGCTGTCCCGATTTGAGCGCGGTGGTCACCTTACTTGAGCGCGCCATTATTAGCCAACCACCCGTACTTATTCGCGACGGCGGTGTGATCGCTAGTGGCTATGATACCGAGCTTGATGAATGGCGTGACTTGGCCAACGGGGCACAGGCGTATTTGCAACAACTAGAGCAACGCGAACGGGAACGCACCGGCATTACCAGCTTAAAAGTGGGCTACAACAAGGTTCATGGCTTTTACATTGAGGCAAGTCGCAACGCCGCCGGACAAATACCAGCGGACTATCAGCGCCGCCAGACGCTAAAAAATGTTGAGCGTTACGTGATTGCTGAATTAAAAGAGCATGAAGAAAAAGTACTAAGTAGTCAGAGCCGCGCATTGGCTCGCGAAAAATGGCTCTATGAGCAGTTGTTACAAGCGCTGCAAGAATATGTTGGTGACCTGCAAAGTTGCGCCAGTGCAATCGCTGAAATTGACGTTTTACAAGCCTTCGCCATGCTTGCTTCGAACCACCAATATTGCGAACCCGAACTGGTTGAGGCGCCCGGAATTGAATTGCTTCAAGCGCGTCACCCGGTGTTAGAGCAATTGCAGCAAGTTCCTTTTATTCCGAATGATTTGCAACTAGATCCTAGTCAGCATTTGGTGCTGATCACTGGCCCTAACATGGGCGGTAAATCAACCTACATGCGGCAAACCGCGTTATTGGCTATTTTGGCCCACATTGGTTGTTTTGTGCCGGCGCAACGAGCTGTGTTTGGCCCCATCGATAGGATCTTCACGCGGATTGGCGCCGCAGATGATCTGGCCTCGGGTCGCTCAACCTTTATGGTGGAAATGACCGAAGCGGCGAATATTCTGCATAACGCCACTGCGCATTCGCTGGTATTAATGGATGAAATTGGCCGCGGCACCTCAACTTTCGATGGCATGTCCATTGCTTGGGCTTGTGCCCATGCACTCGCTGAGCACAACCGGGCACTAACATTATTTGCGACCCATTACTTTGAATTAACAGAATTGGCGGAGTTACTACCGGGGGTACGCAACCTACACGTAACGGCAACTGAACATGGTGAGCATATTACCTTTTTGCACCAACTGGCGCCGGGACCGGCTAGTCGCTCATTTGGCTTACAAGTGGCGCGCTTAGCGGGGCTGCCAAAACCAGTATTAGCATTGGCACAAGCCCAACTCGCGCGGCTTGAAACCAGTACCAATGAGTCCACGGCCGCACCTAACAACCGCACTCAAGCAGCCGTTCAGTCGAACATAACCGCAACAACAGCTGCCGACATAGAGAAAAATAAGCGGGCGCAAGCGCTGCTGCAGCAAGTGCAACAACTGAGTGTGGATGAACTCACGCCAAAACAGGCGCTTGATATACTTTACCAATTACAGCAACAAAGCCGCGCCTAGCGACGGCTTAATTCGGCGTAAACAACGAGTCTAAACTCAAACCTTGCTGGCGTAAGGTATCACGTAGTTTGCGCAGCGCTTCAACTTGGATCTGTCGAACTCGCTCGCGGGTTAGGCCAATTTCACGGCCAACATCCTCGAGCGTTGCCGGTTCGTGCCCCAACAAGCCAAAGCGGCGTGCTAGTACTTCACGTTGCTTAGTGTTGAGCGCCGCCAACCAGTTGACGATATTTTCCTTCATATCGTCATCTTGCAAAATGCCCTCAGGCCCGGCGTCCTTGTCATCCGCAATCACATCTAGCAATGCTTTATCATGATCTCCACCAAGTGGCGTATCCACTGAGGAGACCCGCTCATTTAGCCGTAACATGCGATTCACGTCGGCTACCGATTTATCTAAACTCGCGGCAATGTCTTCAGCGGTTGGTTCATGATCGAGCTTGTGTGCGAGTTCACGGGCAGCACGTAAATAGGTATTTAACTCTTTGACGACATGAATCGGCAACCTAATGGTTCGGGTTTGATTCATAATGGCACGTTCAATAGTCTGCCGAATCCACCAGGTCGCATAGGTAGAGAAGCGGAAACCACGTTCAGGATCGAATTTCTCAACCGCGCGGATGAGGCCTAAGTTACCCTCTTCCACCAAATCTAATAGTGCAAGACCTCGATTGGTATAACGGCGGGCGATTTTCACCACCAAGCGCAAATTACTTTCAATCATTCGGCGCCGCGCGGCTGCATCACCTTTAAGCGCTAACCGGGAAAAAAACACTTCTTCTTCCGCTGAGAGTAACGGCGAAAAACCAATTTCGCTGAGGTAAAGTTGTGTCGCATCCATTTTCTTTTGGATGGTTTGGCGAGAAGCGATAGCCTCTTCGAGTTCAACGTCAGTGTCTTCGTTCAACGCATCACTGCTTTGTGCGAAAGCCTCGAATGACTCTTTGTCGTCAAAGCCGTCTTCGTTAGCGTCCTGTTTGCGTCCCATAGCATACCTCCGTTACTGACTGATCACGATCTCAAGTCACAGCGAGGATACTTCCCTGCTTAACGACAACAGTTAAGCTAACGCCTGGGTAAGTAATTCCGCGGATTTACTGACTTACCACGAAACCGCACTTCAAAATGCAATTTCACGCGGTCACTGTCTGAACTTCCCATTCTTGCAATGGTTTGACCCGCTTCGACCCATTGCTGTTCAGACACTAAAAGCTCATCGTTATGTGCGTAGGCGGTTATGAAATCATCATTATGTTTCAATATGATTAAACGACCATAACCTCGTAAAGCACTACCCACATAAACCACTTTTCCCGCTGCCGCCGCGCGTACCGGAGCACCGCGTTGGCCACCAAAATCCAAACCCTTATTGCCCGCTTGTTGAAGTGAAAAATCCCGAGTCACTTCACCATCAACCGGCCATTGCCACACGACATCTTGATTACGAACTTGTGGCTCTGGTGTCGGCGGCCGCACCGACACAGATTGTTGCTTTGATGTTGAATCAGTCGCTTCAACACCAACATACTCCTTCTGTTGGGTGGACGCAACGGTTTTAGTTTCAACCGTTTGAGTGCGATTGTTGGTCGGCTTGGGCGCCGTAGTCGGGCGTGTTGAAGTTGTTGTAGCTGCGGGCTTGGCAGCTGCTGGGAAGCTTTGCGCTAGGGTTTCAGATGCCCCTTGTAGGCGCAGTATTTGCCCCGGATAAATCGTGAAAGGCGCGGATAGCTGATTCATCTGTGCGAGCTCTCGTACGTCAATATTGGCCCGAAACGCAATCGAATAGAGCGTCTCGCCCGCCTGCACTTGATAACTAGCGGCACTTAAGCTGGCTGCTTCATAGTCATAGATGGTGTTGCCGGTGTATACCTGGGTGACCGGGGCTGGCGTCGTTCGGCTGCTACAGCCAACTAAGGATAGTAAGCACAGCACCAGCGTCCCACGCCGAACCACGGAGCGACTATACCGCCGCTGCCTAACGATACTGAAACCAAACATAAGCAAGTACCAGCGCAATTACCACCAACCAGCCAATGGTATCAACGTAGCGGCGTAAATGACCGGCCATGCCAGGACCGCCAAATCGCATTAACGCCGCCACCATAAAAAAGCGCAAGCCACGACTAATCACCGAGGCCAACACAAAGGGCAGAAGCGCCACGTTCATCATGCCAGCGGTAACCGTAAACAACTTGTACGGAATGGGTGAAAATCCCGCGATAAATACGATCCAAAAGCCCCACTGGGTAAACCATGATTGAATGGTCGCAAGCTTCATTTCATAGCCTGCCCACTCCACCCAGGGTAAAACTATGCTATCAAATGCTAAATATCCCAAGGCGTAACCCACTAGCGCTCCCAGCACGGAACTAATGGTCGTAAGCCATGCAAAATACCAAGCCCGCGCCGGTTGCATCATCGCCATTGGCGCCAACATCACGTCAGGCGGTATTGGAAACACCACCGATTCAGCCGCACTCACCACACACAAAATTCGCGGTGCACGGGGATGCTGACTCCAACCTAAAACCTTGTCGTACAACGCACTAAAGAGCTTCACAACAACGCTCCTTGCACTAAGGGTACAAATTTCACATCACCTACTCGTTGTTGTTCGAAGTCCTCGCCAAACCGACGAATAACGTACAGCACTTGGCTCTGAGTGCCGACCGGAATAACCATTACGCCACCATCGGCTAACTGATTAAGTAATTGCTGGGGTACTTCACTGGCGGCGGCAGTGACCAAAATACCGTCAAACGGTGCTTTGCTAGACCAGCCCTCCCAGCCATCGCCATGGCGGGTGTTGACGTTGTGCAAATCCAGCTGCTTCAAGCGCCGCTTAGCTTGATACTGCAAGGTACTAATACGTTCTACCGAGAATACCTGGGCGAACAGCTGAGCTAAAATGGCCGTTTGATAGCCCGAGCCAGTGCCAATCTCTAACACCCGTTGACACTGCTGCTGCAGCAGCAGTTGAGTCATGGTTGCAACCACCAAGGGTTGCGAAATAGTTTGCCCGCTACCAATCGGTAGCGCGGTATTTTCATAAGCTTTATGCGCTAATGACTCGGGCATAAACTGTTGCCGTGGAGTGCGCTCAATGACCGCTAGTACACGCTCATCAGTCACCCCTAATTGCGCTAATTGTTGGCAAAGTTTACGCGCCATTCCTTGAAAATTAGTCATCATCATAAGTGTTTATCGAGCCATCCTTGCAAACGTTCTTGGTGCGACTTAGCGGTCATATCTAAACTCAGCGGGGTAATGGAGACATAACCTTCACGCACCGCGTGAAAATCCGTATCTTCAGCATCATCTTGATGACTGCCAATTGGGCCATACCAGAATATTTCCCGACCAAATGGATCATAGTCACGCACCATAGTATCAGCGCGATGGCGCCGCCCCAAGCGCGTCACTTTGGTACCTTTTAAAGCTTCAAACTCCACCGCAGGCACATTGATATTTAAGATAGTATCGAGCCGCAATGGCTCATCTGCCATGCGCTTAACGATATCAGCCACCACTTTAGCTGCGGCGGCATAGTAATCATGCCCACGAGACCCCATAGATACCGCGATGGCAGGCAAGCCCATGTAGCGCCCTTCCATCGCCGCTGCTACCGTGCCTGAATAAAGCACATCATCGCCCATGTTCGGCCCATCGTTAATTCCCGACACCACTAAATCGACATGGTCAGCTAGCGGCGAGTTGGTACCCAAATGCACGCAATCGGTTGGCGTACCGTTGAGTGAATAAAAGCCATTAGGCAAGCGCTGTAGCCGCAACGGATTATGCAAAGTGAGTGAGTTACTTGCCCCGCTGCAGTTGCGGTCAGGCGCAATCACCTTTACCTCTGCAACTTCGATCAGCGCATCATACAAGGCCTCGATACCCGGTGCATGAACACCATCATCATTACTCAATAGTATCTTCATCATGACTACTTTGTCCTTGGCTGACGAGCTCCCGCAACACGCTCGTTGCAAAGCTCCCCTTGGTTAAATAAAAATGCAGCCAGACACTGGCTGGATCTTGTTCATCTAGCTTAAGTTGCGGTTGTTCTGGGCGTAACCACAAGCGCCGGCGCTGTTGTTGCAAACCATGTTTTAGGAGCCCCTCGGTAAACTCTGGATACCTTGCCGCTACCTGCCGTTCAAGCTCCGCCACAACGCCCGTTGCCGGTAATTCCCCTGCCCCCCAGAGTGCAGCCGTTGCCATAATGTCGCCAGTTGCGACCCGAGCGTGCAATTCTGCATCCAAGCTTGGTGCGACAAAATAGGAGTTAGAGCCCGCTAACTGCATCACATCACCAGCCAGCAGGGTTTGCCCATGCTGGCTAATCCGTTCACTGACAATCTGATTGAACAAATAACTCCGCGCTGAGGATAGCCAGATACTCTGCTCATTCCGCTTCGGCTTGCGAATACGTCCGCTAAACCACGCTTGTACTTGCTGCAAGTTGCGGCCATTGCGGCCAAACCGTTGCAGGCCAAAATAATTCGGCACCCCAGTGGTAACCACAGCTTGCCAGCGCGCCTGTAGCGCAGCAACATCCGACACCTCACGCAAACGGATTTGAAACCAATTGCCTTTGTGGCTACCGGTTTTTAATTTGCGCGACTGCTGCCGTACCTGCAAAACCGTAAACTCTGGATGCTCCAATTGTTGCCAATCAAGCAATGCTTGCCCCGGTAATTGAATAGAAAACCACTGGCGCGTGACTGCGTGCCGATCTTTTAAACCCGCATAGCCAACGTCTTGTGGTCGTACTTTGGCAAATTTGGCCAAGCATTCGATCACAAAGTGCGTATTGGCACCGCGCTTTTCAACCCATAACCACTGGTGCTCACCCGCGCTTTCAGGCTCTGGTTCAAAATCTTCAATCACCACAAAATCTTCGGGCTGCTGCTTCACCAGCGCCGTGATTGGCGATGCACCATGGAGATATTCGGTCGCGGCTGGATCAATCATGCTGGCGCGCTTCTAACAGGACGACTGAATGGCAGGCGATACCCTCTTCACGGCCAACATAACCCAACTTTTCGGTGGTGGTCGCTTTCACATTTACTTGCCCCACGCTAACCGCCAATAACGCCGCAATTCGCGCTCGCATTGCGGCAATATGAGGCGCCAATTTCGGTGCCTGGGCAACCACGGTCACATCTAAGTTAGCAACCTTCCAACCTTGCTGATGAACCAAATCAACGACATGCTGTAGTAATTTAGCGCTATCTGCGCCGGCATATTGCGCATCAGTATCTGGGAAGTGTTGGCCAATGTCGCCCAACGCCGCCGCGCCTAACAAAGCGTCCGCAATCGCATGCAGCACCACATCACCATCTGAATGCGCGACTAAATGCGCATGATGCTTAACCACCACACCACCTAATAACAATGGCCGCGCAGGATCCTGCTCGGCTGGCGCAAATTTATGTACATCAAAACCATGCCCAATGCGCATTACCCATTACCCTTACTATGTTGCGATGCTAGCGTCGTGCCAGCATGCATGAGAAACAATTCTGCCAAGGCCAAATCTGCCGGCGAGGTGACTTTCAAATTGCGGGGTGAGCCAGCGACCAACTGCGGCGTCATCCCATTTTGTTCGAGTGCGGAGGCTTCGTCAGTTAAACTAGGATGGTCAACCCCTAGGCGTTGCAATGCCTGCTGTAGCACGTCGGTGCGAAACACCTGCGGGGTTTGCGCCTGCCATAAACCATTGCGCGCGACCGTTTGGGCAATCTCGGCTGGCCTGCTGGAGCTTGCTGAAGAGGTTTGACTGCGCTTCAACGTATCCACAACAGGCACGGCCAAAATAGCACCATGTGGATGCGCGATCCCCGCATCCAGCACGGCACTTAACTCGGCCACCGCCAAACACGGCCGTGCCGCATCATGCACTGCCACATATTGGTAACCAGCCGCGGCTGCCGCGGCTATGCCGGCCGCAACCGACGCTGCCCTGCAATCTCCGCCCACTACCGTGGTAATTGGCCAATGTTCGGGCAATTCCAGCCGTTCGAAATAGGCATCATCGGCGGCCAGGGCTAAAAATATATGTTTAATGCGGGCGTCTGCCAGCAATGCCTGCAAGCTATGCTGCAAAATAGTTTGCCCGGCAATGCGCAGATACTGTTTGGGTTTTTCGCTTTGCATCCGCGAGCCGACACCTGCGGCCGGCACAATCGCGGCAATAGTAGTTGCGGAGGAGGCAGAGGTTACCAAGCGGTCATTCACTGATGGGCACCAACCGGAAGAAGGTCTCTTGGCGTTTGATCAAGCCAAGTTCATTACGAGCGCGCTCTTCTAAGGCCTCTTCGCCGTCACGCAGGTCCTTAATATCGGCGGCCAAAATGCCATTGCGCTGCACCAGTCGCTCATTCGCTTCTTGCTGGCGAGCCACATCCTGCTGTAAACGCCAATAGTCAGGCAGACTATTATTGCCGAACCACAGCCTGTATTGCAGGGCTCCAAGCAATAAAATTAGGATCAGCATGACTATCCGCATGATTCATTATCCATCAAGGCGTCGACGCCAGAGTTTACTCATAATGTTTGCCATTATGGCGCGTTCAGCGGCCGCTGAAAAGACCTGTATTATGAGGGAATACGCACGACTTGGAGAGGTTGTGCCCAACACAAGGTCGCCGCCAGTAAAATTTCACGTAAACTGAGCGTACGCGGGTCCATCCGGCCCTTATGATTCCATTGATGACCGCAGCAGGCAGCGGTTAAGGATTTTTTATCTGGTGCCAAAAGTTGCACCCGAACTGATGCTGGCTGAGCCTCTAAAGCCTCACCTTTGGCATTAAACCAACCAAACTCATTCAAGCGCACTCGTGCTTGAGATGGTTGATTCAACCCATCGACTCGATCAATAGAATCGAGGCGCACTTGAGTGAGACCTGGCCGACTCACCCATACCGGAAGGACTAACCCTAATTTTACTTTAGGTATTAATTTTTCCAGTTTCTGTTGCTGTGTAGAGGTGGGTGCAAACTGTGCGACTTGCTTGGCATACCAACTGCCATTTTGGATATCCAACGCCAGCGGCGATTCGCTCTGGAGCATGCCTCGCGCAGCTTTACGAACGTAATGCGGCATGCTTCGCAAGCGTGCTTGCAAGCCTTTCAACTGCGCGGCGCCAGCTGCTGTCGGTTCCCAACTTGCTAACTGATGTAGCTCCCGTTCGTACAAGACCGTACATAACTCAGCAAAGTCTGGTTGCCCAGCTATTGGTGAGAAAATGTCAGTTTGGTGTGCGGCGGTCAACAACTGACCGCTACCACGTTCGGGAGCCATGCATGCTTAGCCTTTTGCTGCGCGCACTTCTTGTTTACCTAAGTAAGGCGCTTGCCCACTCAACTCCGCTTCAATGCGAAGCAATTGATTGTATTTCGCGACCCGATCCGAACGACATAAGGAACCGGTTTTAATTTGTCCAGCCGCGGTGCCTACCGCTAAGTCAGCAATAGTCGCATCTTCAGTTTCACCTGAGCGATGCGAAATAACCGCGGTAAAGCCTGCTGCTTGTGCCATACGGATTGCCGCTAAAGTCTCGGTTAAACTACCAATTTGATTAAATTTAATCAAAATTGAATTACCGATACCTTCGTCAATGCCACGGGAAAGGATTTTGGTATTGGTGACGAATAAATCGTCGCCAACCAATTGCACCCGATCCCCCAAGCGTTCAGTGAGTATCTTCCAACCTGCCCAGTCGCTTTCATCTAATCCATCTTCAATCGAGATGATTGGATAGCGGCTGCACAAACCAGCTAAATATTCAGCGAATTCAGCGGCGGTAAAAGATTTACCTTCGCCACTTAGGTGATAACGACCGTCACGGTAGAACTCAGATGCAGCACAATCCAGCGCCAAAGTCACATCGCGGCCCATTTGGTAGCCGGCATTGCTCACCGCTTCTACAATCACCGCCAGTGCTTCTTCGTTAGATGCCAAATTCGGGGCAAAGCCGCCCTCATCACCCACCGCAGTGCTTAAACCACGTTGTTGTAACACTTTTTTCAACGCGTGGAAGATTTCAGCACCCACTCGCAGGCCTTCAGCGAACGATTTCGCGCCCACCGGCTGTACCATAAACTCTTGAATATCTACGTTGTTGTCCGCATGCTCGCCGCCATTCAAAATGTTCATCATCGGCAATGGCATACTGTACTTGCCTGCGGTGCCATTTAACTCGGCAATATGTGCGTACAACGGCACGCCTTTGGCGGCAGCCGCTGCTTTAGCAGTCGCTAATGACACCGCTAAAATCGCATTGGCACCCAACTTCGCTTTATTCTCAGTACCATCGAGCTGCAACATAATGGCATCGATGTCAGCTTGCTGGGTCGCATCCTGGCCCAGCAATGCCGGCGCAATCAACTGCTGCACATTTCGCACTGCCTGCTGCACGCCTTTGCCCAGATAGCGAGAGCTATCACCGTCGCGCAATTCGAGTGCTTCCCGCGAGCCCGTCGATGCACCGCTTGGCGCTGCTGCTCGGCCCATAAAACCGCCGGCAACAAAAACGTCCGCTTCAATGGTTGGATTTCCGCGCGAATCCATAATCTCGCGCGCGACAATTTTTTCAATAGCAGCCATATTTACTCAAACTCCATCTAAGCGCCGCTTAACTGCGGCGTTCTTGCTGATAGCTGCGCGCGGCAGCAATAAAACCACTAAACAACGGGTGCCCATCACGTGGGGTCGAAGTGAATTCCGGATGGAATTGCGCCGCCACAAACCAGCGATGGCTTGGGATCTCAATGATTTCGACCAAACTATTGTCATGGGAGAACCCAGATATCTTCAACCCTGCTTGCTCTAATTGCGGCAAGTAGTTGTTGTTTACCTCGTAGCGATGACGATGGCGCTCGACAATCACATCCTTGCCATACAATTCGCGAGCTTTACTACCCGCTACTAAGTTACAAGGTTGCGCGCCTAAGCGCATGGTGCCGCCTAAGTCGGAATGTTTACTGCGCAGTTCTTTTTGTCCAGCAGCATCCATCCATTCGGTAATCAAACCGACGACGGGTTGCTCAGTTTTTTCGTTAAACTCAGTGCTATCTGCGGCTTTTAAGCCAGCAACATTGCGCGCGTATTCAATTAACGCAATCTGCATGCCTAAACAAATCCCCAAATAAGGAATATTGTTTTCGCGGGCGTACTGCGCCGCCATAATTTTGCCTTTAATACCGCGCTCACCAAAACCGCCCGGCACCAAAATCGCATCGACGTCGGCTAGCTTAGCAACGCCTTTCGTTTCAACATCCTGCGCATCGATGTAACGCAGATTTACGGTTAAACGGTTCTTCAAGCCGGCATGTGCCAATGCCTCATTCACCGATTTATAAGCATCTGGCAATTCAATGTATTTACCCACAAAGCCGACAGTGACTTCACCGCTCGGATTAGACTCTTGATACAGGACTTGTTCCCACTCAGACAAATCTGCTGGTTTACAATCCATCCGGAATCTATGTACCACGATTTCATCAAGCCCTTGAGACTTCAAAATAGCTGGTATTTTGTAAATGCTATCGACGTCTTTCAGCCCAATCACCGCGCGCTCTTCAACATTGGTAAACAATGCAATCTTGGCGCGCTCAGTAGCAGGTAATGAACGATCAGAGCGGCAAACGAGAACGTCGGGTTGAATACCAATCGAGCGCAGTTCTTTCACCGAATGCTGAGTTGGTTTGGTTTTTACTTCGCCCGCGGCGCCTAAAAACGGCACCAAAGTTAGATGCATGAATAAGGTGCGGTCGCGGCCAACTTCGGTCGCCAACTGCCGAATCGCTTCTAAGAATGGTTGTGATTCGATATCACCAACAGTACCGCCAATTTCAATAATCGCGATATCAAAACCTTCGCCACCAGCTACGATACGGCGTTTTATTTCATTGGTAATATGTGGGATCACCTGAATGGTGGCCCCTAAGAACTCGCCTTTGCGTTCGCGACGAATAATGTCTTCGTACACCCGGCCAGTGGTAAAATTGTTCTTTTTGGTCATCCGCGTACGGATAAAACGCTCGTAATGACCCAAGTCCAGATCGGTTTCCGCGCCATCATCCGTCACGAATACTTCACCGTGCTGGATAGGGCTCATCGTGCCTGGGTCAACGTTAATGTATGGGTCGAGCTTCAAGATGGTTACCTTGAGCCCACGTGCTTCAAGAATCGCCGCCAATGAAGCTGCCGCAATGCCTTTGCCCAGCGAAGATACAACACCGCCGGTGACGAAAATATAATGAGTTGTCATGCGAAACCTAAGTCGTCAGGGTGAATGGGGAATTGCTTTTCAAGACGGGAAAACAGTATACCCGAAGGTCGCAAAGCCGACAATTATTTATCGTCGGCCAGCATGCTTAGGTTTCATCGGCTTTGACCGCTTGCCAGTGTGCATCAAGTTCCGCCAGCGAGAGTTGCTGGGGATCAAGTTGGGCCGCACGCAAGCGTGCCTCTATCGCTTGAAATCGGCGTTTGAACTTGGCGTTGGTACTCGTCAGTGCAGCTTCAGGATTCACTTTCACATGCCGCGCCAAATTAGTCACCGCAAACAACAAGTCGCCAAGCTCACCAGTGAGCGCGTCTTTATTTACCTGCTCGGCAAATAACTCCGCTTCTACTTCAGCTAACTCTTCGTGCACTTTGCCAAGCACCGGAGCCAGCTCGTCCCAATCGAACCCAACGGTCGCGGCACGCTTTTGTAATTTATTTGCCATTAGCAACGCTGGCAGTTGCTGGGGAATACCATCAAACACTGACGCGGATTGCCCGCGTTGCTGGCGCTCTTGCAGCTTGATTTGCTCCCATTGGGCTTTTATTTCTGCTTCTGACAAACCCGTTTGGTCGGCAAAAATATGCGGATGACGCCGAATTAACTTATGCGCCATTCCAGCCGCAATGTGATCAAAATCGCCCCACGCTTGAGCTTCAGTTAAATCGGCGTAAAACACCACCTGAAATAGCAAATCACCCAATTCATCCATGATCTCATCGGCCTTCCCACCATGTAACGCTGCCGCTACTTCATAGGCTTCTTCAATGGTATAGGGAATGAGGCTTGTGAGTGTTTGTTGTAAATCCCAAGGGCAGCCACTGTCCGGGTCCCGTAAGCATTTCATCACGGCCAATAATTTATCGATGCCACGTGCTTGGGTTTGTACCGCAACCACCCGCTCCGCAGGTGTTAATTGTGCGGGTTGTAACTGTTCAAGCGCGAGCGCTTCAGGCTTGGCGGCGACGGACATACTGCACTCCTTGAATTTGTTTTATGCGTGAGATGATCCGGCGTAAGTCACTATGATCTTGCAGCATCACGCCTAAACTAATGCGCGCCAATTGCTCGTCAGCTTCGGTCTGGCTGTCAAGTTGCACGACATTGGCTTTTTCGTTCGCAAGTACACTTGTAATGTCGTGCAACAGGCCACTGCGATCTAGGGCTGCCACCTGCAAATCCGCACGATACTGGCCCCGTTTGCGCGCACTCCATGCCACTTGAATGCCACGCTCGGGATGCTGCACCAATAAATGCTGCAGTTGTTCGCAATCGTCACGGTGCACCGACACCCCGCGGCCCTGAGTAATAAAGCCGTAAATGGCCTCGCCCGGCAAAGGTTGGCAACACTTGGCGAAACTGGTCATTAAATGGCCGATGCCATCGACCGAGATATCACTACTGGCACTATTGGTGCGGCTTGGTTTGCGCTGCGTCAACCGCTCCAACCGCTCTTGGGTCGCATCGGTTTCAGGACGGATTTGATTGACGATATGGTGCAGCCGCAAATCACCCGCACCAACGCCAGCCAGCAAATCATCTAGCTGTTGTACGTTAAATTTATGCAATTGCTGCTCAGCATCACTCAACTGCAATTGATACTTGTGTAACTCGTGTTCCAGTAACTCTTTGCCCGCGGCAATATTTTTATCTCGGTCGAGTTTTTTGAAATAGGTTTGTACCTTCGCCCGAGCACGCGCCGTTTGCAGGTAACCCAGCTGCGGGTTTAGCCAATCACGCCGTGGTTGCGCATTCTTTTGGGTCAAAATTTCAACCCGATCACCATTTTGTAAATGGTAAGTGAACGGCACAATACGACCATCAATTTTGGCACCGACACACTGGTGGCCAATTTGACTATGAATATAATAAGCAAAATCTAATGGGGTTGAACCGGCTGGCATATCAATCACTTCGCCTTTCGGAGTGAATACGTAGACGCGGTCCTCAAACACCTGGGAGCGAATTTCAGCCACCAGCTCATCACTTTCAGCCATGTCGTCTTGCCAGGCTAACAGTTTACGCAACCATGCGATTTTCTCTTCAAAACCAGAGGCTTTGCTCGCAGGCGCGCCCTCTTTATAGAGCCAGTGAGCGGCCACGCCTAGCTCCGCATCTTCATGCATATCATGACTGCGGATTTGGATTTCTACATTATTACCGCCCGGACCACTGACCACCGTATGAATAGATTGATAACCGTTGGCCTTGGGCGTTGCGATATAATCGTCGAACTCAGAGGCAATGTGGCGCCAGCGGGTGTGTACGACGCCTAAGGCGGCATAACAATCCTTTAATGAGGCCGCAATAATGCGCACCGCACGAATATCGTAAAGTTGATCAAAATCCAGATGTTTTTTCTGCATTTTGCGCCAAATCGAATAGATGTGCTTCGGCCTTCCGTACACTTCGGCATCAATTTCCTGCGCCTGCAACTGTTGCTTAAGATCAGTTACAAACGCCTCAATAAACTGCTCGCGATCAATCCGCCGCTCATGTAACTGACTCGCAATTTCTTTATAGGTTTTCGGGTGTAGATAACGAAATGAGAGGTCTTCTAGCTCCCATTTTAATTGGCCAATTCCAAGTCGATTGGCGAGCGGAGCATAAATATCAGCACATTCTTTGGCGGCCAACACGCGGGTTTCTTCATCAGCCTGCTTTACTTGACGTAAAAAACAAATCCGCTCAGCCAGTTTAATGAGTACTGCTCGCACATCAGCCACCATCGCCAACAACATCCGCCGTACATTGTCGATTTGCGCGGGCGCAGGTTGGCCATGACGAAAGTGTTGCAGCTGGCTGATACTTTGCATTTGCTGTACCGCTGCGAGTAAATTCTGCAGCGCTTGACCACCAAAGGTTTCTACTTGGGCTGGCGTTAACGAACCCGCTTCTACCGCAGGCGTTAATAAGGCGGTGGTGAGTGACTCTTGGTCAAGGTTAAGGCCGAGCAGAATTTCGACCATTTCTTGGCCCTTCAACAACTGCTCGGCATGTTGCGCCGCCAATTGTGTCGCTAATTCATCGGCCTCGCTGCGGCTAGATTGCTGCTGCCGCGCGTGCCGCAACATTTGCGCAAGTTGAGTGGCTTCATGTTGTAACCGCTCAGCCTTTGCCGCTGGCGCATGCGCAAGCCAGTCGCCTGATTGAGTATCGGGTTTATCAACATGAGTACTTCGAATATGAACCACAACGCGCCTCCTTCCTGAAGCATCTACGATACCGCAGCCAGAGGGCTTCGACTACCTCAAATTAGCGGTTTGCCGGGGTAAATTCGAATAACGCCATGGTCTCAATATGATGGGTATGAGGAAACATATCGACCAGCCCCAGTTTCACGATTTGGTAGCCTGCAGAGGCTAATATTTGTGCATCTCGGGCGAAGGTATCAGGCGCACAAGAAACATATAAAATACGCGCAATGGCTGGCGCTCTTTTGGTTTTGCGGGCCCGCTCGACCCTTGCTTGTAGCGCTAATGCCACTTCACGCGCGCCCGCCCGAGCTGGATCGAGTAGCAGCGCCGATGCCGCGCTATCCGCAATTAATTGCGCGAGCCCATCAGTCTGACTCAAATCGGCGGTAAGTGTGGTTAACTGCGTCCCAGCTTGGCTATTGTTCGCCTGTAACTGCCGCGTCATTTGTGCATCACCCTCCACTGCGGTCACTCGCGCCCCCAGCGCTAACAATGCTTGGGTAAAATTGCCAGTACCGGCAAATAATTCCAATACTTGTTCGCCAGCGCTCGGCGCTAGCCATTCGCAGGCTTGCTGCACTAAAGCCGGATTTAAGCTTACATTGGCCTGATAAAAATCGCCCGGCCGGTAGGGTATGGTCTGGGGTTGCCAGCCCTGCGCCTGCCAGCTGGCGCTCGGGTAGCTAACCGTACCAGCCTGCGCAGGGCCTGAATGAAGCGCCTGACGCTGTTGATCGTGATCGTGCAACCACAATTGCAAGGTGTTGGCCGGTAACTGTGCCAGCCACTCGGTCAGGCCTTGATGATCAGCCTGACTGAGCGGTTGCGTCAAACGCAGCATGACCACCACAGGGGCACCATGCAAAAGCTCAATATGGCCCAAGGATTTGGCCAATTCAAAGCGACTTAACTGTGGCAAATAAGTAAATGCCCGTTGCAACTCAGGGGTCATCAACATGCACTGCGTGATTTCGACGATGTCTTTGCTTTGCGCTGCCCGAAAGCCAATTGCTAGTCGCTGTTGCCGAGGTAACCAACGCACCGCTAGCCGTGTGCGCGCCCGAATGCCGCTTGCAGCGCCCGTTAGCATAGCTTGCCAAGGGAGTTCAGTTAAGCCTGCGAATTTGGCAAGTAAAGCGGTTACGGTAGCCTGTTTGTGCGCGCGTTGCTCCGCCAAAGCCAAGTGCTGCAAATCGCAACCGCCGCATTGTTGGGCGAATGCACAGGGCGGCTCAACTCGGCTGCTAACACTATTGTGCCGCTTGAGCAGCTGGGCTTGCGGTGGTTTCAATAATTGCACATCGACACGTTCGCCGGGCAAAGCGCCCGCCACGAAATAGGTTTTTTGACCCGCGCGGATCACGCCTCGGCCCTGATGATCAAGGGCAACCACTTCACCATTTTGGAGGGTTGTTTTAGTGCTTGGCGGAGTCCGCTTTTGTTGATAAAACTGGGCCATATCAGCACTCGCTCGAGGCAATTGGTAACACCGCAGCATCCACATGCCCTTCAATAAGCGCATGGGCTTGGGCGTAATCCACCTCATCGCTGACGCTTAAATGGCAGCTTAAGCGCGCCACACCATGCAGTTGGCACAGCGCGCGAGCCGCCGACTCACTCAATTCGAAGTGGGGTTTACCTAACTTATCATGCAGTAACTGAATGTCTTGAAAGCTCAGTTGAGCGCCGATACCGGTTCCATAAGCCTTAGCAATAGCTTCTTTGGCGGCAAATCGCTTCCCGAGTACTGGCGCTTGTTGCGCCTCGGCCAACGCCTGCCAATCAATGAGCTCGGCCGGCATTAACACCCGTTTAGCAAGTGCTTGTAAACGTGCGGGCGGCATATCCCGCAGCCGCTGCAGTGCTAAAATGTCGGTACCAATACCAAGGATCATAAATCGCGCTCCATCTTGGTGGATTAACCCGCGCTGGCTTGTGCTAACAGGCTTTGTTGCCGAGCTTGTTGCAGTATTTGCTTCATTTCTCGCACCGCTGTAGGTAGGCCTACGAGCGCGGCATGCGCGATAATGGCATGGCCAATGTTAAGTTCCACCAGCTCAGTAATAGCGGCAATTGGCGCACTGTTGTGATAATGCAAACCATGGCCGGCATTCACTTGTAATCCCAAGCGTTGCGCATAGGTTGCGGCGTGTTGTAATTGTGCCAGTGCCGCTTGCTGCCCAGCCACAGTACGTTGTTCAGCGTAATGGCCGGTGTGCAGCTCAATCACCGCAGCGCCCGACTCATGCGCCGCCTCAATTTGCTTTTCATCGGCATCAATAAATAGCGACGTTATAATCCCAGCCGCTTGCATACGACTTACCGCATCGGTGATTTTGGCAAGCTGTCCTGCCACATTCAGCCCACCTTCAGTGGTCAGCTCCTCACGTTTTTCCGGCACCATACAGCAATAGGCAGGCCGCGTTTGCTCGGCAATGCTAAGCATTTCGTCGGTCACCGCCATTTCTAAATTCATCCGAGTTTGCAGCGTTTCCGCCAGTAACCGTACATCGCGATCCGTGATGTGGCGACGGTCTTCGCGCAAGTGCACGGTGATCCCATCTGCACCCGCTTGCTCAGCCAGCGCAGCAGCCGCGACCGGATCGGGGTACTGCACACCACGGGCATTACGCAGTGTGGCAATGTGATCAATATTCACGCCCAGTAAAATATCTTGTGGTGCTCGTAACATCAGGATCCCCTCTGGGTAAAACTAGCAAATAGTTCGCGGCTGCGTAATGGCTGCTCGCCAACGTAAGGCTGTAAAGCGAGTCGTAACAACCGCTTTAAGGTCGATAATTGCGCCGGATGTTGGATTTCCAGCGATTGTAACGCGACAATCTCCGCGGCGGCGAAGCGCCGCACTGGCGGAACTTGCTCAGCATCGCGGGTGCTGAATCCCGCACCTGGCGTAAACTGTACCCAACCTATGGTGGGTAATGGTTCACCACTCAGACAGTCGTGGTAAAAATCAATGCCTTGGCCGAGAAACTGCAGCAATTGCCATTCAAATGACCGCAAAGTTGGCTCTAATGGCCCGGCAACTAATTGCTGGAGTGTGTGAGCGTAGCCCTCAAACAGCTGCTCTAAGGCATGCCAGGGCGTGGTTACCCGTTGCATTAATTCATTCACATAAAAGCCGCTGTACAGCCGCTCGCTCTGCAGCGTTAAGGCCGGCGCTTGCCCTTCCGCACTCACTAAGGTCGGCATATCGCCGCGCCCGCGCCACTGCACCTGCAGCGGCACAAATGGCTGTAATATTCCACGCCAAGGACTTTTGGGACGCCTCGCGCCCCTTGCCACAACCCGCACTCGGCCATGCTCTGCTGTGACCACATCACACATCAGGCCGCTCTCTTGATACGGCCACCGGTGCAATACATAGGCCGCCAGCATGCGCGTTAGTCCTCTTGGTAACCCAAGCTACGCAGCGCTCGCTCGTCATCTGCCCAGCCGGATTTCACTTTTACCCACAGTTGCAAATGTACTTTGCCGTCAATCAGCTTTTCTAGGTCTTTCCGCGCTTCAGTACCTATGGTTTTCAGCTTGCTACCACCCTGACCGATGACGATCCGCTTTTGCCCTTCGCGCTCTACTAAAATCAACGCATGAATGTGGGTCGTCCCTGAGGGGGCTAGGCTAAACTGTTCGATTTCAACGGTCGTCGCATAAGGTAGTTCTTCGCCCATAAAGCGCATCAGCTTTTCGCGAATAATTTCGGCCGTCATAAAACGAACCGAGCGATCAGTCACATAATCTTCAGGGAAATGGTGATGCCCAGGACGTGCGTACTTGTGCACAATTTTACGTAAATTATCAACATTATCGCCGGTTTTCGCCGAAATTGGCAGCATCTCCGCGAAGTTATACTTTGTCGCTAATTGCTGTAAATGCGGCAACATTTGGCTTTTATCGGGGATTTGATCGATCTTATTTACCACTAACAACACCGGTGCTTTGTTGTGTTTCAATTTTTCCAGCACCAGCTCATCATCGCTCTGCCAGCGGGTACCTTCCACCACAAACAAAATCGCTTCAACGCCGCCAATTGAACTGGCAGCGGCACGGTTCATTAAGCGATTAATGGCTTTTTTCTCATCGCGATGCAGTCCCGGCGTATCCACATACACCAGTTGCCGATCGCCTTCAGTTTCAATACCTAAAATACGATGTCGGGTGGTTTGTGGCTTATTCGAGGTAATACTTATTTTCTGCCCAAGAATGCGGTTCAATAACGTCGATTTACCCACATTAGGGCGACCTACGATAGCGATGAATGCGCTTTGTTGTGGCGTTTGCTCATCCGTGCTGGATGAAAGGTGATCAGACATTTTCGCCTCGTTCGGTTTGAATTTTTGCAATCATCATAGCTGCTGCCGCTTGCTCAGCTTTGCGGCGGCTAGTGCTGGTAGCGACTGTAGTTTCCGCAAACATTGCGGTTTGACAGCTTACCGTAATTTGTTGGTTATGGGCTTGGCCAGCGGTTGCCACGACGTCGTAGTCTGGCGTCGCGAACTGGCGAGCTTGGAGATATTCTTGCAAGCGTGTTTTCGCATCTTTTTGCTGTTGACCGGGTTGGATACTGGCTAAAGTCTGCTGAAACCACGCTAAGATGCGCTCACGACAAGTAGGTAAATCACTCTCAAGGTACATCGCACCAATTAATGCTTCCATCGTGTCAGCAAGAATAGATTCGCGCCGATGCCCACCACTTTTCAGCTCGCCTGGGCCTAACACGAGATGAGCACCTAAATTAAAATGCCGCGCCAGTTTCGCCAATGACTTGCCACACACTATGGTGGCACGCATACGACTCAAATCGCCCTCGTCTTGATGAGGGAACTGTTGAAATAAGGCTTCACTAATCACGATGCCCAACACGGAATCACCAAGAAACTCTAGGCGTTCGTTGTGTTTGTGGGCAGCACTGCGATGGGTTAACGCTTGTTGTAATCGCTCTGGATGCCGGTAGGTATAACCCAGCGCGCGCTCCAATACCGCCAACGGCGGTTGTGGCAAACTCATGGTCGTTTCGCTTTTATTCGGCTGTTTCATCAATACCAATTGGGCCTAAACGCGCCCAGCGAACACCGGTCGGCACCCATTGCGGCAACCAGCTACTTGCTGGACGATCCATTTCAAAACTCATCCAGATGAACACCGCCTCACCCACTAGTAGATCTTGATGAACAAAACCCCAATAGCGGCTATCTTCTGAATTATCCCGGTTATCCCCCATCATGAAATAATGATCAGCAGGAACTACCCATTCGTCAAACGCTGTGCCATCTTGTTGATAATAACGCAGCGGATTAGCTGCATCCTGACTATCCACCAAAATATCGTGGGTCACTTCACCTAACTGCTCGCGCATGCGATCCAGTGGATACGGGCCGCGGAAATATTCAGCCCGATCCATTAAGGTGGTTGTCACTTGCTGCGGTGATGGGCACTGTGCAGCGTCGCTCTCACATGCAGGTTGAATGTATAGGGTTTTATCGCGATAAATAATTCTATCGCCAGGTAAACCAACCACCCGCTTAATAAAGTCTTGGCGCGGATCAGGGGGGAACTTAAATACCGCAACGTCGCCACGTTCAGGTTTATTCACGGCGATTAACTCGCTGCGAAATAATGGATCGCGCACGCTGTAGGCAAACTTCTCGACCAGAATAAAATCCCCCCGCAGCAAGGTCGGCATCATGGAACCCGAGGGGATCTGAAACGGTTCATATAAAAAAGAGCGTAAAATCAGCACGGCAGCAATAACCGGGAAAATCGATTGGGAATACTCAGCCCACCAAGGTTGTGGCACAAGATCCTGTTGCGCAGCTGTCGATAAGGTGGTGTTTAAACGCCGCTCTTCTTCACGCAAACGGGCCGCTCGTGCCGGCTTAAACTTCCAACTATCGAGCGCCCACAACAGACCGGTCAAAATAGTGACCACCGTCAGTAATACTGAAAAGTAATTCGCCATGATTGATTATTTCCCTACTTTCAACACGGCCAAGAAGGCCTCTTGCGGGACTTCCACATTACCCAACTGCTTCATCCGCTTCTTACCTTCTTTTTGCTTCTGTAACAGTTTCTTCTTCCGGCTTACGTCACCGCCATAACATTTCGCCGTTACGTTTTTCCGTAATTGCTTCACGGTCGAGCGCGCAATAATGTGATTTCCGATCGATGCTTGAATCGCAATATCAAACATCTGGCGTGGGATCAGTTCACGCATTTTGTCGACCACTTCGCGACCACGATATTCTGAATTATCGCGGTGCGTAATAAGCGCCAGCGCATCAACTCGATCGCCGTTAATCATGATGTCTACTCGAACCATATCCGCTTCTTGGAAACGTTTGAATTGATAATCGAGTGACGCATAGCCACGACTCGTCGACTTTAAGCGGTCGAAGAAGTCCATCACCACTTCCGCCATTGGCAATTCATAAGTAACCGCCACTTGTTTACCGTGATAGGTCATAGCGGTTTGCATACCGCGTTTTTCCACACACAAGGTAATCACATTACCCAAGTATTCCTGCGGCACTAAAATATTGGCTTCAACAATAGGTTCGTAAATGGTATCGATGTCATTCACCGGCGGTAAATTCACCGGGTTTTCTACCATGACCTCTTTGCCGTCTTTGCGTAATACTTTATAGACCACCGTCGGCGCCGTGGTGATCAGATCAATGTCGTACTCCCGCTCCAGCCGCTCTTGAATAATTTCCATGTGCAGCATACCTAAAAAGCCACAACGGAAACCAAACCCTAGCGCGGTTGAATTTTCTGGTTCGTAAAACAGTGACGCATCATTTAGCGACAGCTTGCCGAGCGCATCGCGGAAGTTTTCATAATCATCTGATGAGATTGGGAACATGCCCGCATAAACCTGCGGCTTTACTTTCTTAAACCCAGGTAATGGCTTATCCGCCGGTTGCTTGGCTAGGGTCAACGTATCGCCCACCGGCGCACCGGTAATTTCTTTAATCCCTGAGATAACAAAACCCACTTCACCGGTCCGCAAAATACCAGTCTCAGTGGCTTTGGGTGAGAAAAATCCAACTTTATCGACTTGATAGCTTTGCCCAGTCGACATCACTTTCATTTTGTCGCCAGCGCGCAGCACACCGTTTTTAACCCGTACTAACGACACCACACCTTGATAGTTGTCGAACCACGAATCAATGATCAATGCTTGTAGCGGCGCTTCTGCATTCCCTTGCGGCGGTGGGATTTGCTTAACAATACGCTCCAGCACCTCACCAATACCGATACCGGTTTTCGCTGAGCATTGCACCGCGTCAATCGCTTCGATACCAACGATATCTTCAATTTCTTCAGCCACTCGCAGCGGTTCCGCTTGCGGTAAGTCAATTTTGTTTAATACCGGCACCACTTCCAAGTCCATTTCGATGGCGGTGTAACAGTTAGCGAGCGTCTGCGCTTCCACACCTTGCGCAGCATCCACCACTAACAGCGCACCTTCACAGCCAGCTAAGCTGCGCGATACTTCATAAGAGAAGTCAACGTGGCCTGGCGTGTCAATGAAGTTAAGCTGATAGGTTTCACCATTTTGTGCGGTGTAATGTAAGGTCACGCTCTGAGCTTTAATAGTAATGCCGCGCTCACGCTCCAAGTCCATGGAATCAAGCACTTGCTCTGCCATTTCACGGTCGGTTAAGCCGCCGCAATATTGGATCAGGCGATCAGAAAGCGTCGATTTGCCGTGGTCAATGTGCGCAATAATGGAAAAATTGCGGATATTACTTTGCTTAAACGCCTGTTCGGGCATTGCTTACCTCAATACTGCACGTGAATTAATGTGGTGAAAGCCTGCGTGGTCGAGCCCAATACGCACTTTCAGCATGGTTTTTTACTGGTCACGATCATACTTAGATTGGGGCGTAAAACAAAGGGATTTCGTGAATTTGGACGGTATTTGCGCTATGGCTGGCTGGGTTTGACACTGGCATCAAGCTGGAGAATTTCGATTCCTTGCCGCAGTTGCATATCGCGCCCACGTAAATAACGCCGCAGCCCCCAGAAACTGCCAGCAAATACTGCACTAGCCAGGGCGATGACGATACCTTCAGCGATTCCTGCAAGCTGCAGCAAAGTCGCGCTCAACATCAGCAAAATAAGCGGCACGCCAAACACCAGCAACGAGAATTTGGTGATCACAGCATCCGGAATGCGTAAATCTACCCATTCGCCCGGCTGCACTGACTGAGATGAAAAAACCACGAACTCACGCCGCCGTTGTTGCTGGATCTTGCTCAAGATGCCAGCACCACAATGACTCACTTGCTGGCACGACTGGCACCCGGACTTCAGCGTGGTGGACAGCGTCACCCAGCCATTGTCTACTGCCACTACTTGCGCGCGTTCAGTCATCATAGCGAATTGGTAACCTTATCATTCCGAGTCTTACTGAAGGAGTTCTGCTATACATGTGCGCTTGTATTAAGGCGCGACCTTCATAATAACGATATTGTCGGTGATTTGCTTGAGGGTTGGCAAGGGTAACGCTCCAACAACAGTGACGACTTCATCGCCAATCGCTCGCGAATACAAGGATTCAGCGCCTTCAAGCGCAAGCGGCTCTTGATATTCAAGCTCGCGTTTGGCCACATAAACCGAAAACTGGGTCAGACCATCAGAAAACATAAAGTAGTCAGCCGCCGTGCCGGTGACAGGTAACTGATGGTGATTCATTCGGCGCAATTCGAAGCCCTGTGGCAACCATTGTGGCTCAAGCCGATATTGCATTGCTTGTATCGCTTGTGAATCAACCAACATCGGTGGCCGCGGCACGCCGCGTAAATCGGCTAAATTGGCCGGAAATCTATCGTAAAACTCAACACTTGTTAGCTGCAACTGCTCAACAACTTCGCCCTGCGGCGTCACCACCGCACTTTTTAGCAGTAACCCGGTTTCCCGGTCAATCCAAAGCGAATAGCCGTAGCGCAGGTTGTCCCGGCTCACTAACCGAATATGCTGACTATCGCGGTCCACTATTCGTGCGCCACCCGCTGGAATCGCTCGATAATAATCGGCTAGGCGTGTAAAAGGGCGATAAAACCCTGTCGGCAGTAAACCATGCACGACATCTGAGCGCAGGCTGTATGAATTAGCGGCGGGCTGATAATAAGCAGTTTGCTGGCCAAATCGCAGTACCCGGAAGTCGGGGCCATTTAGCCGCATCATTAACTCAACTTCGGCATTTTCTTCATCTAAACCATGCAACCACCGCAATGGCTCAATGCGGTCGCCCTGCACTTGCACTAAAGTGGCGTCGAAGTTGGCGGTCCGCAGCGCTTGTACCATCCGGTCAAACCATTGCGCACCTAATTGTTCTTGTTCAGAGGCAGTAGGTTGGGCGTCCTGGTAGGCAGCGGGCGTTGGTGTGGTTTGCTGCGCAATGCCGAAAGGGGAAAAACAGCTCCACACCACCGCGGTCACAATACCAACTACCTCAGGACATCTCATCATTGCTGCGGGTCTTGCGGCTGGGGTTGTTGTGTTTCAGCAGCAGTTTCTGCCTGCTGCCGTAACTGCAACTGTTGTTGATGATCAATCAAATAAGATTGTAATTGGCGACGTTGCCACATTATTTCTTCCTGCTGACTCACTGCTGGCGCTTCTTGCATGGGAACGCCCATCCGCAATCCGGCTTGTGAACTGGAGCCTGCGGCACCTTCAGCCACATTGAAGCTCACTGGATTACGCCCACCCAAAGGATTGGTGATAAGTGCAGGTTCCATGCCGGCTTCAGTCGTTCCCAGCGGGCCAACTTGCCAAGTTTGTACTGACAACACAGCAACCACAGCAACACTTGCGGCTACCGCCACACTGGCAACTGGCTTCAACCAGCGTAAGGCCGCCTTGCTCCGGGCACCGCCCGAACTCAAGTTCGGCGCCACCACATTATTTGCGGTATGCGCTTGTTCTTGCGCAACTGCCGCGGCAACGCGTTGGCTGATATCCAGCGGCTGACCGAGCGGAACATCTTGCCGCATGATGCTGCCATAAAGCGCATAACGCTGCAGCCGAGCTTGTTCATCGCTATCACGTAGCAGCATCGTTAAGTCGTTATCTAACTCAACATCTACTTCGTTATCAAGCCACGCTGATGTGCGTGATTGTGTCGTTTCTTGCATATATGGTTTCCCCAACCGAGTCGTGCATTGCATATCCTGTGGGTAGACAACCGGCTTACCCGAGAGTTCACTGTGGCTTTAGCTTCTTTCTAGCAAAGGCCGTAATTGTTGATCGATAGCTTCCCGCGCCCGAAAGATTCGCGATCTCACGGTGCCAATTGGACAGTCCATCTCAATCGCAATTTCTTCATAACCCATGCCATCCAGCTCGCGCAAAGTGATCGCGCGACGCAAGTCTTCCGGCAGGTTATCAATGGTGCGCATCACCACATCGCGGATCTCGTCCGTCAATAGTAAACTTTCGGGTGACGCGGCATCTTTTAATGCCCCACTACCTTCATAATATTCAGCTTCTTCGGCGTCAATATCAGCAGCCGGAGGTTTACGCCCTTGGGCTACCAAATAATTTTTGGCTGTATTCACGGCAATCCGGTACAACCACGTATAAAACGCACTCTCGCCACGAAATCGCGGCAAAGCTCGATAAGCCTTGATAAACGCTTCTTGCGCAACATCCGGCACGTCGCCTTGCTGTTTCACATAACGAGATACCAAACTCATCACTTTGTGCTGGTATTTCTTCACCAACAAGTCGAACGCTTTCATGTCGCCCTGTTGGACCCGTTCCACCAGCACCTTATCCGTTTCCTGTTCGCTCATCCGAGCTTACTCTCCCCAACTTCATGTGCTTACTCAGACGGGCAACTTATTATTCTTTCCGGTCTGACCGCCGCGCTAACTAAAAAGTTCGCAATAAATATGCAACGCGGTAAAATCTTTGCAATACAAAATCAGAAATATGCCGTAATGCTAGCAACTTCGCTACTATTATGGGCATGCCTTAGGTCCCACACTTTATGCAACAAACACCCGATTATCAATGTGATGTACTTATTATCGGTAGCGGTGCCGCCGGTTTAACCCTGGCGTTACAGCTGGCCCAGCACGCGCACGTCATTGTCCTTAGCAAAGGTCCGCTCACCGAAGGCTCTACCTACTATGCACAAGGTGGCATTGCGGCCGTGTTCGACGAGAATGATAGCATTGAAAGCCACATTGAAGACACTCTGCAAGCGGGCGCAGGTTTATGCGACCGAGACGCGGTGGCTTTTACCGCAGCCAATGCCCGGAATAGCCTGCAGTGGCTCATCAGTTTAGGGGTGGGATTTGACCAAGTTGACGATGATAGTGGCCAACGCCGGTATCATTTAAATCGTGAGGGTGGCCATAGTCATAGACGTATTCTGCATGCTGCCGACGCCACCGGCAAAGCGGTGCAAACCACCTTAGTTGATCAAGTGCGTCAACACCCTCGCATTCGTTTACTCGAGCGCTATAACGCAGTGGACTTAATCGGTAGTAAGCAACTTGGGGAGCAAGCTGACCCCAACCGCGTTTATGGCGCTTACGTTTGGAATCGGGCACAAGAGCGCGTGGAAACCATTGCTGCCAAAGCGGTAGCTTTAGCGACCGGTGGCGCGAGTAAAGTGTATCAATATACCAGTAACCCTGATGTTGCGAGTGGTGATGGTATCGCGATGGCCTGGCGCGCGGGCTGCCGGGTCGCCAATATGGAATTCAATCAATTTCATCCCACCTGCTTGTATCACCCAGGTGCGCAAACCTTCTTGCTCACCGAAGCATTAAGAGGCGAAGGCGCGTTGCTCAAACGTCCCGATGGCACTCGCTTTATGCCACAGTTTCACCCTGATGCTGAACTTGCCCCGCGTGACGTCGTAGCGCGGGCGATTGATTATGAAATGAAACGGCTCGGTGCCGATTGTATGTTTTTAGATATCTCTCATCAGTCGCCGGCTTTTATTCAGGAACATTTTCCGACGATTTACGAGCGTTGCTTGAGTTTGGGCTTAGACATGACCACCCAAGCCCTGCCCGTGGTTCCTGCCGCGCATTACACCTGTGGCGGGGTGATGACCAACTTGGCGGCGCAAACCGATTTAGCTAATTTATACGCGATCGGCGAGGTTGCCTACACAGGTTTGCACGGTGCCAACCGGATGGCGAGTAACTCATTGCTCGAGTGCGTGGTGTTTGCGCAAGCCGCGGCAACCGACATCAACGCGAAACTGCCAAGCTGGCAGCTACCCAGCACCCTACCTAGCTGGGATGAAAGCAAAGTGAACGATTCCGATGAGGAAGTCATTATTCAACACAATTGGCACGAGTTACGCTTGTTAATGTGGGACTACGTGGGGATTGTGCGTACTAATAAGCGTTTGGAGCGCGCCTTGCGACGGATTGAGCTGCTGCAACACGAAGTACACGATTATTATGCGAATTTTCGGGTGAGCAATAATCTGCTTGAGCTGCGTAATTTGTTGCTGGTGGCCGAACTTATCGTTCGCAGTGCGATGACTCGCAAAGAAAGTCGCGGCTTACACTACAATTTAGATTATCCAGAATTACTCGATACGCCGCGGCCGACAGTGCTATCGCCCCGAGTGGAATAACCACTGCCGTAATGCTGACCAATGCGCCGGCTGAAAGCCAATCCGCCATAGCCATAGAAATTCCAACTGCGGCAAGGCCGCGCTGGCTGGCACTTGGCTCTGCTGCTTCACTGCAGGTTGCAACATGCTGGTTCGCAACACAATCACCACTGGCGACATGACCGCCAGGGTGTCGATATGCCGCGGTGCCTCGCGGTTGAGAACAACACCTTGCGCATCAAACACTAGCCATTGTGGCTGCTGTAGCCACGGCAAGTGGTAGTGCAAAGTTAGCATCTATTAGCCCATGTGGGGGGCTAATTTTACCCGTTCCAACATCACTTTAATCATCTCGCTTAGTTCTGGATCTGGACACGCTTGATGTCCCATGATCCAAGCGAACAAATCTGGATCGTCACAGATAATGAGTTTTCGGAACGCCGCTTGTTGTGCTTCCGTCAGCAAGTCATATTCGGTTTCTACGAACGGCATAAAGAGCACATCTAACTCCACCATTCCCCGTCGACAAGCCCAACGTAGACGCTTTTTGTCTTTCAATAATTCAGCGGATTGTTGTAATACGTGCATGTGCTACCTCTACCTCTCATGATGTCGACTTGTGATTACGCCGATTTACGCGACTCAGCTCACCTTGTATTATGGAGATTCATCCCCATTACTTTAATAACAAGACGATTAACCCCTCGCTGACGCGATACAGGAGTCACAACGTGAACACCGCTTCGAATGATGCTATTCCCGCAGATATTAGCAAAGCTGGGCTGGAATTCGTATCGCTTTCGTTGACCGATTATGGCGCAATCGCCGCACACGGCAAACAGGCCGTTGAATTTTTACAAGGCCAGCTCACCTGTGACTTGCGTGAACTGTCCAAGGATAACTGGCTTTACGGCGCACATTGCGACAATAAAGGCAAAACAATGAGTGTTTTTCGGCTGTGCCAATGGGTTGATCAGCTACTCCTGATCCAGCCAAAGTCGAGTATTCCAGAGTCCCTTGCGGCGTTGAAAAAATTCTCGGTATTTAGTCAGGTTGAGATCAGCGATGTCAGCGATAGCTTGCAGCTGTATGGCATCGTCGGCGAGCAGGCCGGGCGGCAGTTAGCCGAAGTGTTAGAAGTGGCGGTTCCGAGTCGGACTGGACAGGTAGCGCAGGATCAAAATCACCTACTCCTGCAACTTGACGAGCACCCTGCTCAATATTTGCTGATGAGCACTAGCGACCTGCCAACCCCGTTGCAACCGACCCATTCGGACAGCGATGGCCAACAGTTTTGGCAAGCACTAGAAATAGAGCGTGGACGCCCTACGTTAAGCGCTCCAACCATGTTAGAATTTGTCCCGCAAATGCTTAATGTGCAATTATTGCAAGGCATTAGCTTTAGCAAAGGATGTTATATCGGCCAAGAGACAATTGCCCGCATGAAGTATTTGGGCAAGCAAAAGCGCGCATTGTTTCGCTTAACAGGTCAGGGTCAGCCATGCACGGCTGGTACTACTGTTGAGTTGAAATTAGGCGACAATTGGCGTCGTAGCGGTACGGTTATTAATGCAGTGAGCCGTACTCAATCGCAATTGGATGTGTTAGCTGTGTTGCCATCAGATATCGATGCGCAAGCGACTTTTCGTATTCAAGGCGACGATGCAAGTCTGTTGGAAATTCACTCACTGCCCTATGAATTGGAAACATCATGAGCGAAATTATTAGCCAAGATAAAGTTGTCGCAATCAACTACGTTGTGAAAACTAGCGAAGGTCAACTGTTAGACGAATCCAAAGATGGCGAGCCGTTGAGCTTTATTTTTGGCCGCGGGATGTTGATCAAAGGCTTAGAAAACGCCCTTGAAGGCAAACAAGTTGGTGACAGCTTTAGTGCTGAAATCGACGCCAAAGATGCTTACGGTGAGCGTCATGACGGGTTAATTCAAACCGTTCCACGGAATCTGTTTGGCGAAGCCGATGTGCAGCCAGGCATGCAATTCCGCGCCAGCACCGACCACGGCGAACAGTCAGTCATGGTGGTGGAAGTAAACGATGATGAAGTCACCGTTGATGGTAATCACCCACTGGCCGGCATCGCTTTGAACTTTGACGTTGAAGTGATGGAAGTTCGCGTCGCAACTGAATCTGAACTTGACCACGGTCACGTTCACCACAATGGTGAAGATCATTAATTGATAGTTATTACCCTAGGGTTAGATAGCGCCCAACCTGGGCGCTATCATATTTTTTGAGGCTTCGACTCGCTATGCCCGCCAAACCAGCCAAGCACTACCTGCAAACATCTGCTCAAACTCAACTTGCTCAAGCTATCGGTGCAAAAGATAACGATAGTCGAGGTGTGGTTCCTGCTATTCATGTGGCGACGACCTATTTGCGCGGTGAGGATAACAGCTACCCTAACGGCCGTATTTATTCACGCGCCGACAACCCTAATTATGAACTCGTTGAACAGCTACTTTGCACCTTAGAACAAGGCCAAGACGCCTTATTATTTAGTTCCGGCATGGCGGCCGCAGTCAGTGTCTTTCAGGCCTTAAAACCCGGTGACCGGGTATTAATTCCAACAGTGATGTACTGGGCGCTCAGAAACTGGCTATTGGGTTTTGGTCAGGATGCAGGTTTGTTAGTGGTCAGCGTAGACATGACTGACGTTGGCGCGGTTGAACAAGCACTCAAGGCTGCTCCTACCCAGTTAGTGTGGCTTGAAACACCAGGGAATCCAATGTGGAACGTCACCGACATTGCGGCTATAGCCGCATTAATCGAGCAGCATTCACCGTCAACCTTGCTAGCGGTTGACTCTACCTGTGCTACGCCATTGTTAACTCAGCCGCTTAATTTAGGCGCTGATGTGGTCATGCACTCCGCCACCAAGTATCTGAATGGTCATAGCGATGTCATTGCCGGGGCGCTGGTATATCGCGCGAAACCAAGGACGGATAGCTATTGGCAACGGGTTCGCAAAGTGCGCGCGCAAGGCGGCGCGGTACCAAGCCCTCACGATGCCAGCCAGTTATTACGCGGGATGCGCACCATGGCATTAAGAGTTCGCGAAAGCTGCGAATCGGCCATGTTTCTTGCCGAGCAACTGAGTAGTTGGCCGGAAATTGCCGAAGTTCTCTATCCAGGCTTACCCTCTCATCCACAACACGCCGTGGCAAAACGCCAAATGCAAGGCGGTTTCGGTGGCATGCTGTCGGTAAGATTTAACGGTACCGCCAGCAAAACTGGCGAACAAGTCGCCATCGGTGTGGCTGCACATACCCAATTATGGCAACGAGCAACATCACTTGGTGGGGTCGAGAGTCTCATTGAGCATCGCGCCAGCGTCGAAGGCCAAGGTACGCCTTGCCCTGATGATTTGCTGCGCTTATCAACTGGTATTGAAACAGCTGCTGATTTGCTCGCAGATTTACGCCAAGCCCTGCAGCAAGCGCGAGCCTAAAGCTCGCGTTTTTTACGCTGATTTTACGGCAGCCAGAAACATAATCGGGGACACTTGAGGTTCTGCAGCAAATTCCCGGATCGGTCTTGCTATGCTGAATCTCAGTCTGCAATTAAAACTTATTTTATTGCCGCTTTACTGGTTATGCGGTATCCAAATTTTTTTCAGTGTGCTTTCGCTATTCGTATTTAATGATCGCGTCGCTAGTCCATTCTTCTGGCCAGCCTTTTGTTTACTGTTGGTCGCCATTATCTTTCAAATTCGCTCCAGCTCGTTAAGACTTGCCCATATCAACATGCGTGACGCCTTAGCCTTTGCCGTATCTACTTGGAGTCTCGCCGGCTTAGTTGCCGCGTTACCGCTCTATTTTATTGTAGATTTAAGTTATACCGATGCGGTATTTGAGGCCATCAGCGCGTTAACTACCACCGGCGCGACGGTTATCGTTGGGCTTGACGACCTACCGCCTACATTGCTGCTTTATCGCCAATTTCTGCAATGGGTGGGTGGGCTTGGCGTGGTGATCTTTGTGGTCGCTATTCTACCTATGCTTAATGTAGGTGGTATGCGCTTGTTGCGAGCCGAAACCCCCGGCCCCATTAAAGATGATAAAATTGCGCCACGAATTACCAGTACCTCGCGTTACCTGTGGGGAATTTATTGCGCCATTACCCTTATGTGTGCAGCCGCATACTGGGCCGCTGGGATGAGTGTTTTCGATGCTTTCGGCCACGCCTTCACCACAGTGTCAACAGGTGGATTTTCGACTCATGACGCCAGCATGGGATATTTTAATAGTAATACGCTGCTCTGGTTAGCGAATCTCTTTATGCTACTCGGCTCTATAAGTTTTGCACTGCACTTTCATTTGGTTCACGGTAAACGCGCGTTAGATTATTTGCGCGATGAGGAAACGCGAGCGTTCATACTTAGCATTGTGGTTTTCTCATTACTCATGTTCGCCATTATTTTTCATCAAGTGAGCTATGCGGATAACCTGACAACCCTCTCCCAAGCGGTATTTCATACAATTTCGTTTATGACGAGTACTGGTTATGGCGCCACTGATTTAAGTGCGTGGCCATCGGCCACTATCGCCCTGCTGATCATCGCTAGTTACCTTGGTGGTTGCGCCGGTTCAACCGCTGGCGGTAATAAAGTCATCCGTAACGTCCTCACCTTTAAAATTATTCGCCAGCAATTAGTTAAAGCGATTCATCCGCGCGCGATTGTGAACGTGAAGTTGCAAGGGCGTGCGGTGCCAGAATCGCTATTAACGACGGTACTGACTTTTATGGTATTAGTGGCAATGACAACCATAATTTTTACGTTTTTACTCATGCTTACAGGGCTACCATTTTTAGAATCATTTAGTGCGGTATCGGCTTGCATTAATGTGCTAGGTCCTGCCTTTGGCAGCCTATCCAGTAATTTCATTCCCGTAACTGATGCCGGTATTTGGTTACTTAATTTAGCGATGATTCTAGGTCGCTTAGAGTATTTCACCCTGTTAGCATTACTTATTCCGAAGTTTTGGCGCTATTAGGGAAGCGAGCATGACGCGCAGCACACCCACAGCAAGTTTAGGTATACAAATATTGATCAGCAGTGGCGCTATTATCGTAACATCGCTTATCGCGTGGCTGCTTGCACAAGCTCATATTCCGAACGCTGGTTTAGTACTGATATTTTTACTCTGTGTATTATGTTTAGCTTTACTGATGCGTCTTGCCGTTGCGTTGAGCTCAGTTTTTATCTGTGCCTTTATCTTCAATGTCATGTTCACCGAACCGCGCTTTTCATTGCACATGACTGCGCTCGACGACCTCACCACATTTTTCGTCTTCATCTTAGTCGGGAGTATCACTGCCATTGTTGCAGCTGCTTTACAAAAGCAGCGCTCGCAAACCGCCAAAGCTGAAATTAAGGCCAGTTTACTGCTCTCGGTATCCCATGATTTGCGCACCCCTTTGGCTGGCATCTATGGCGCGCTGTCTACCTTAGCAAGTTATCCTGACAAGCTCGATCAGGCCACCAAACAAGACCTTCTCAATGGCGCCATGAATGGCTGTCGGCGCTTGCATCATTATGTGGAAAATCTATTGCATGCGGTACGCCTACAACAGACCGAGCTCCATCATCAATTTTCCGTCAACGATATGAATGACATTGTACATAGCGCGATTGCACGTACCGACACCACTGACCGGATTGACTTTGTGCCGACCGCCGAGCTGGTCCTCGTGCACGGACAACCACTGCTACTCGAACAAGCCATCTTTAATGTGATTGATAATGCATTGCGATTTTCACCACACCATGAGGCAATTCACATTCGGATAGGTGTCAACTCAGCACAGCTCACGCTCGCCATATCCGACAAAGGCGAAGGCATCTCAGTGGGATTACGAGACAAGATTTTTGCCGACTTTTTCACCACTCGGCCAGGCGCTGCGGATAGTTCTGGTGCAGGTCTGGGGCTCAGTGTTAGCCGTGCCATCGTAGAACTTCATCATGGCCAGATCTCGGTGGCAGAGTCCGCGCCTGAATTCGTAACGACCATCGAACTGCGCCTTCCGGTTGTCACCAACCCGACAGCGGAGCCTCGCTATGAGTGAGCTAGTCACAGTTTTAGTCGTTGATGATGATCGAGACATTCAAACTTTTTTACAAGCTACATTAATTGCCGAGGGATTTGCGCCTTTAGCTGCCTATACCGCGGCAGAGGCGATTAACGCCTGCCATCATCAACCCGATCTGGTCGTGTTAGATTTAGGCTTACCGGATAATGATAGCCCACAATTAGTAAGACAACTCCGCAGTTTAACTAGCAGTCCCATATTGATTCTCAGCGCCCGCGACCATGAGTCAGATAAAGTCGCTTGCCTCAATTATGGTGCTAACGACTACCTCACCAAACCTTTTGGCGTCGCTGAATTCATTGCTCGGTTACGGGTGCTTCATCGCGATTTGGCGCCGCCGGCTGAACGCGTGCTGATCTGTGCAGAACCGCACCTTGAAATCGATTTTGCCACGCATAGATTGTATCTGCGTGAACAACAAGTACCACTGTCAAAGAAAGAGTTCGGGGTGCTCAGTATGCTAGTAAAGGCTCATGGCGGGCTGGTCACGCAGCAACGTCTGCTGCAGTTATTATGGGGTCCCACTCATGTGGAAAACACCCATTACTTGCGGATTGTAGTGAGTCAGTTACGCCGCAAACTCGGTGATGATGGGCAGAAGCCCAAATTACTCATCACCGAGCCTGGGGTTGGTTATCGATTATTAGGTTAACCGCGCGGGCGCATGTGCGGGAATAACAACACATCGCGAATCGACGGAGAGTCGGTTAAGAGCATGACCAAACGGTCAATCCCAATACCTTCTCCAGCTGTTGGCGGCATGCCATGCTCTAACGCAGTCACATAATCCTCATCGTAGAACATCGCTTCGGCATCACCCGCTTCTTTTTGCTCCACTTGGTCACGGAAGCGTTGTGCTTGATCCTCTGCATCGTTGAGCTCAGAGAAGCCGTTCGCTAACTCACGGCCACCGGCAAAGAACTCGAAGCGGTCAGTAATGAACGGGTCATCATCGTTACGCCGCGCCAACGGCGAGACTTCCGCCGGATAGGCAGTAATGAAAGTTGGCTGCAGCAACTGATGCTCGGCCACGGCCTCAAAAATCTCAATCTGAATCTTACCTAAGCCCCAACTCGGCATCACTTTAATCTCTAGCTCAGCCGCTAATGCCTTGGCTTGCTCAAGATCCTGTAATTGCGCCATGCTGGCACTCGGTAGATACTTCATGATCGCCTCAAGTACCGTCATCCGCGTGAAAGGTTGGCTAAAGTCATAGTCAACGCCTTGGCTGCTAAAGGTAGCACTACCGAGCACATGCTCGGCAAGGCCACGCAACATCTCTTCCGTCATATCCATAAGGTCGCGGTAATCAGCGTAAGCCCAATAGAACTCCAACATGGTGAATTCTGGATTATGCCGCGTCGACAGCCCTTCGTTGCGGAAATTACGGTTGATTTCAAACACTCGCTCAAAACCGCCCACTACCAACCGCTTGAGGTAGAGTTCTGGGGCAATCCGCAAATACAAATCCATATCCAGCGCGTTATGGTGAGTCACGAAGGGACGCGCAGAAGCACCGCCGGGAATGGTTTGCATCATCGGCGTTTCAACTTCAAGGAACTGCTTGTCCATTAAGAAGCGACGAATATAATCAACTACTTTAGAGCGAACCAGGAACGTCTTACGACTCTCTTCATTACTGATCAAATCAAGATAGCGCTGACGATAGCGGGTTTCTTGATCAGCCAAACCGTGAAACTTGTCCGGTAACGGGCGTAATGCTTTGGTAAGCAAACGAACCTCATCCAACTGCACACTCAGCTCACCGGTATTGGTCTTAAATAAGACGCCAGAGCCGCCTAAAATGTCACCTAAATCCCATTTCTTGAACTGTTCGTTGTACACACCCTCGGGTAAATTATCACGCGCGGCATAAACCTGAATTTGCCCAGAACTATCTTGCAACGTGGCAAAACTCGCTTTCCCCATGATCCGGCGCATCATCATCCGACCCGCCACTTTCACGCGAATTTGTTTGGTTTCTAACTCGGCTTTTTCGAATTGGTCATAGGCTTTATGTAAGTCAGCGGCCACCGCGTCGCGCCGAAAATCATTCGGAAATGCCACACCTTGCTCACGCAAGGCGGCAAGCTTAGCTTTGCGTTGGGCGATTTGTTCGTTAACGTCCAACTCTGCGGCTTGCTTTTGTTCGCTCATGAAATTTTTCCTATGGTTTAGGCGCACCAGCGGTACGCATCACACGTTACAATCCAGATTTTAAACTTGCTTCAATAAACGGGTCGAGAGCCCCATCAAGTACCGCTTGGGTATTACGGTTTTCCACGCCGGTCCGTAAATCTTTAATCCTTGCGTCGTCCAGCACATACGAGCGAATTTGACTGCCCCAGCCAATATCTGCTTTGGAATCTTCCAAGGCTTGCTTTTCGGCCGCTTGCTTTTGCAATTCTAACTCGTATAACTTGGCGCGTAATTGCTTCATCGCCGCATCGCGGTTTTTGTGTTGTGACCGATCGCTTTGGCACTGCACCACAATATTCGTCGGTACGTGGGTAATACGAATAGCGGAGTCAGTACGGTTTACGTGCTGACCGCCTGCCCCAGATGCCCGGTAGGTATCAATCCGCAAATCGGCAGGATTAATATCCACTTCGATATCTTCATCGATTTCAGGATAAACAAACACCGAAGCAAAGGAAGTATGGCGACGATTACCCGAGTCGAATGGTGATTTTCGAACTAATCGATGCACACCAGTTTCGGTACGTAACCAACCGTAGGCGTAATCGCCTTGAACATGCACTGTGGCTGATTTTATGCCGGCTACTTCACCTTCTGATAACTCAGTGATTTCAACCTTGAAATCGTGGGCCTCTGCCCAGCGCAAATACATGCGCAACAACATGTTGGCCCAATCTTGCGCCTCGGTACCGCCCGAGCCTGACTGAATATCGAGATAACAATCAGATTCATCCTGATCGCCGCTAAACATCCGCCGAAACTCGAGCGTCGCTAAACGCTGTTCAAGCTGCTCTAATTCTGCCACGGCTTCTTGATAAGTAGCTTCATCGTCTGCTTCAACCGCGAGATCAACTAGGCCTTCCACGTCCTCAAGACCTTGCTGTAGGGTTTGTAGCGTCTCTACCACTTGCTCTAGCGCCGCACGTTCTTTACCTAAAGCCTGCGCCCGTGCTTGGTCGTTCCACACACTCGGTTGTTCAAGTTCGCGGCTAACCTCTTCTAAGCGTTCCACCTTCTGGGCGTAGTCAAAGATACCCCCGAAGCGCTTCGCTGCGCTGCCGCATTTCTTTGATGGCTACAAATGTCGCGTTGGTTTCAAACATGATGACAATCCTGTCCGGTTCAGTTAACGCCTAAAGTTAACCCCTAAAAAAGGGCGCTATTCTAGCCTATTGCCGCCAAATGCTCCACCAACAACTGCACCGAAGTCCGGCCGCGAAAATGGTTAAGTTGTAACTTGTATACACAATGCACACGCTGACAATCAGCTTGCGGCCACTGTGCCGTGTCGATATTGAAATAAATAGCATCGAGGGCTACTTGGTCCGCATTTGCCAGCACCAGTTTTAAGTGCCGCTCGCCCACAATCCGATGGCTTAACAGCTGAAATTCACCATCAAACATCGGCTCAGCAAAACCCTGCCCCCAAGGCCCATACTGTGCAATTTGCCGCACAAAAGGCTCACTCAACTCAACACTATCGAGCTCGCCATCGGACCACACCACTTGTGCTAAATCTGCGGCCCCAATAAAGCGCTCGCTGACCGCCAATAACTGCTGTTGAAACTGCGCAAAATTGGCTTCGGGTAAGCTTAAGCCAGCGGCCATCGCATGCCCGCCAAACCGCGTGATCAATCCCGGCGCTGTGGTATTCACCCGATCGAGCAAATCCCGAATATGAAGCCCGGGAATAGAGCGCGCAGAACCTTTCAATTCACCATTATCCGCTTTTGCAAACGCAATCACGGGCCGCTGATATTGTTCTTTCACGCGCCCAGCGACAATACCAATGACACCCTGATGCCATTGTGGTTCGTATAACGCCAAAATCGGCGGAAGTTCGCCTTCCCGACTTATTTGCACGACATAATCAGCAGCTTGCTCACGCATCTCAGTCTCAATCGCCCGCCGCTCTCGATTCAAATGATCGAGCTGCTGCGCCATCGCATAGGCACTGCTATCGGTTTGTGCGAGTAAACATTCAATACCTAACGCCATATCATCTAACCGGCCCGCAGCATTTATTCGTGGTCCCACGGCAAAGCCTAAATCGCTGGCGGTTAAACTGGGTAACTCGCGCCCGGCTAGTTGCAACAGCGCTTTAATCCCCGGCCGACAGGCACCGGCTTTAATCCGCGCCAATCCTTGTTGCACCAAAATACGATTGACATGATCTAGCTTCACCACATCGGCAACGGTACCTAAAGCCACTAAATCCAACCATTGCGCGACATTTACTTGAGCCTGCGCTAACTGCCGTTGGCGGCACTCGTCACGGATAGCGAGCAGTAAATAAAATGCCACGCCTACACCAGCAATGTTAGGGCTTGGGAATCGACAGTCTGGTTGATTGGGATTCACAATAAAATCAGCATTCGGTAGCTGTTCGCCGGGCAAGTGATGGTCGGTAACAATGACCGTCATACCCGCTTGTTTGGCAGCGTCGACACCGGCATGACAGGCAATACCGCTATCGACAGTAATGAGGATTTCAGCGCCCTGCTCTACCGCGGCCGCAACCACTGCTGGCGATAACCCATACCCGTCCGCAAAACGATTAGGAACCAAATATTGCACTTGTGTTGCGCCAAAGGCCTGCAATGCGCTCACTAGCAACGCGGTACTGGTTGCGCCATCAGCATCGAAATCACCGCACACACAGAAGCGCCGTTGCGCTTGCAGTGCGTCAACAATGCAACGCGCCGCGTCTTGTACCTGATGCAGTTCGCGAAAGTGCGGTAACTGCTGCGCCGCCAACTGTAATTGCGCTGCCGATTTGACGCCGCGCCGAGCAAGAATTTGGCGCAGTCGAGCAGGTATCTCGGCCGGCAGCTGCGAGACATCTGTATTTGGATAGCGGCGCACCTGCATGGTGTTAGCTGAGCTGGTCATGCGTTTATCGCTGTGCCGCAAGCCGCTCGATTTCAGTAATCAGATCAGGGGGTAGCCGCAGACCTGGTAGTAAATCTCCAGTCTCGGTGATAAATGCCGGCGTCCCGCGCACGCCAAATTTCTGTCCCAAAGCATAGTGTTGTGCAATCGGCGCGTTACAGGCTGTACTTTTCACAAAGCGATCTTGCTTTGCTGTCGCCAACGCTGCTTGTGGGTCATCGGCACACCAAACGCGGGCTAAGGTATCGGCTGCTGGACTACTTAAGCCATTGCGTGGATACGCTAAATACCGCACGGTAATACCTGCGTCCAAATAAGCCTCAATGTTTTCTTGAAGTTGGCGACAATAACCACAAGAGGTGTCGGTAAATACAGTCACCACATGCTTTTCGTTCGGTGCCTTAAATTCAATCACTGAATTTTCTACCTGCGCTAAATCTTGTTTACGCATGGTCGCAAGACTCATCGCAGTCTCGTCGACGGGTGCATCACCGGTAATATCGAAAATACGTCCACTGAGTAACTTTTTGCCATCTGGTGATACGTAAAACACGCCTTGATTGGTGGTGATTTCGAGCAAGCCATCTATCGATGTGGCTCGGGCCTTTTCTACCTGCAACCCCATCCGCTCGAGGTTTTTTGTTGCAACCTCAACATTTTCTTGGGCGCTTACCTGGCTTACTAGCGTAAGCGGTAACAATGCCATCAATGCGCACAATTGACGACGAACAAATGGAGTTGAACTAGCTAACTTCGCTTTAAACATACTACCTTCCTACAGCAAGCGTGCTTAGGCACGCGGATGAAATTGTTGATGTAACTGTTGTAATCGCTCACGCGCAACATGAGTGTAAATTTGGGTTGTCGATAAATCGCTATGGCCTAGCAACATTTGCAATACTCGTAAATCGGCGCCATGGTTTAATAAGTGCGTCGCAAATGCATGACGTAAAGTATGCGGCGATAAGTGACTATCAATACCAGCGCGTTGCGCATAATGTTTCAACCGATACCAAAACGCTTGGCGCGTTAACGGCCCACCCCGCTGGGTAATAAACACCCAGTCACTATCATGTTGATGCAATGCGCTGCGAGCACTGCCAAGATACTCACTCACCCAGGTCAACGCTTCCTCGCCAAGGGGAACTAAGCGCTCTTTATTGCCCTTGCCGATCACCCTCACCAGCTCCTGACTAATACTGAGCTGCGATAAGCGCAACTGCACCAGCTCGGTCACTCGTAAGCCAGTGGCATACAGCACTTCGAGCATGGCACGGTCGCGAAGTTCCAATGGCAATTGGACATCTGGCGCAGCCAGCAAAGCTTCTACCTCAACTTCACTTAACGAATGCGGTAATGCCTGAGGTTGCTTGGGTCGCTGCAGGTGTTGGGTGGGATCATGCGTGACTCCCAGCTCTTGCCGCGCAAATCGGAAAAACTTTTTTACCGCACTCAGCGCGCGACTGGTGCTGCGCGGTGAAAAACCTTGTTGGCGGCGATGCAGCAAGTAGGCTTCTAAATCTTCAACCTGGGATTCAGATAAGGATGGGCGCTGCTGCGCCTGCAAGAATAGCTGCAACTGACACAAATCACTTCGATAAGCGGCGCTAGTATGATCAGACACACCGTCACGCAGCCACAAGCGCTCGACGAAACGATCAATTTGTTCCGCTACCGCTAGGTGAATAGTGCTTGTTAGTGTTTGACGCCGCGCTTTTTGCATAGCGCCTAGCATAGCGAGATAGTGCGAAAAAGGGAATCTAAGCTAGTTCAGAATTGTGTCCGCGGCAGCCGCTAACTCACCTAGGTCGGCCGCCTGCCAACCCATCGCTGCTTGTGCTGTCGATTCAGGTGCGCGACCGTGCTGGGGCGATTTAGCAAACTGCCGTGCCGACCACTGTCGGCGAGTGTGCACATCTAAGTTTTGCCAAACCTGCAGCGGAATCGGCAAGGCGGCCTCCGCAGCAAGGAGTGGCTGCGGCTGCAGCGCATCTAACCATTGCTGATCGAGCAAGCTTGCTGCTGCAGACATTCTCGAAGTGGCATGGTCGTCGGCGAATAGCGGCCGTTGTGGCGCTGCCCCGAAGCGGCGCCAATCAGGCGGGTCGATCTCATAAGCGGGAGCTGTCAGGTGAAATTCAGGCGCCTCGGTCACATCCGCCGAGCATTGCGCTAAACACCACTTAAAGGTTGCGAATGCAGATTGTTGTAGGGCTGCACTGAGCGCTCGCTGCAGCTCAGCCGAGCTCGCAATAGGATCAAGATCGCTAGTACTATTGATGCGCGTCATGCATTACCAACCCATGCAGGTTTACCTCTGTCATTAGGTTGGTTATCGGCGGCAGTAGCGAGAAATGAAGAAAAAAACGCGCACAATTGCCACTTATTCAGTGCCCGGGGTTTACAGCCTGCTGCATTCTGGTATTATTCGCGCTCGGTTGTGGAGGGGTTCCCGAGCGGTCAAAGGGATCAGACTGTAAATCTGACGGCTCAGCCTTCGCAGGTTCGAATCCTGCCCCCTCCACCACTTACTCCTGCATTGCTAAAACAACCTTCCCAGCGTTTTGATTGTCCTGTAAATACTGATGCGCTGCATCTACGTCTTGCATTGAAAACATCCGATCAACGGGCATCTTAATAGCGCCATTGCTAAGTTGTGGCCAAATATGCGTTGCCAAGGCATGCATAAGATGACTTTTCACCGCCGTGGTTTGATTCCGCAAGGTGGAACCTTGGATACGCTGGCACTTCATAAGTAACCGCCCGCAATCAAGTTGACCATAGCGGCCGCTTAACAAACCAATCAGTATCCACCGTCCGTCTTGTTTCAACACCGCTTGATTAGCGGCGATATAATCAGCGCCAACTGGGTCAAGAATGACATCGGCGCCCCCCCACTCAGTCACTACCTCAGTAAAATCACCATGGCCGCGAACCCAACCCGCATCAGCCCCAAGCTGCTGACAGAAATCAAGCTTGGCTTGACTACCCACGGTTACAAACACATCAGCTTGGCGCCAGCGCGCGATCTGTATTGCCGCCACCCCAACCCCACTAGCCCCAGCGTGCAACAGTACCCGCTCTTGCGGTTGCAGCTGAGCAAGATCAATCAGATTAAACCATGCGGTGGCAAAAGCTTCCGGCAAGGCAGCCGCGGCCACCAACTCAATACCGCTGGGAATTCGCTGTACTTGGCCTGCGCTTACCGTCACCGAACGGGCATAACCACCGCCGGCCAATAACGCACAAACTTTATCACCCACCTGAACATGAGAGACCTCAGCACCACAGGCCCGTACCACGCCACTCACTTCGAGCCCTAATATCTCGGTAACTCCAGCCGGCGGCGGATAATGCCCAGCACGCTGCATCAGATCAGCGCGATTAACGCCCGCGTAATGAACATCAAGTTGCACTTCGGTGGCAGCCGGGGGCTGTTGGTGTTGTTGATCGATGTTCTGCATTTTGGTCTCCCGTTGCGATTTACACTCGTTCAGCCTATGCAAACTGGCTGCACTAGATTATCCTCTAAGCATACTGTCTACCAATTATTATCTAGTTTGTCCCCCCTGCAGCTGATGGGGGTAAACCGGCTTCGCAAGGATGTTAGCAAACCTATGTCTCAAGTGCTCGATCTGAGTCAGGCCAAAATACTCATCATTGATGATCAGAAGCCCTTTCAAGTCATGCTGAAAGGGTTGTTACATGCCATGGGGGCGCGTCAAGTTGTCGCCAAGTCAACTGGCGAAGCTGGGGTGGCGGCGCACTACAATCAACCCTTTGATATTTTGTTAGTCGACTATAACTTGGGACATGGCAAAAATGGTCGTCAAGTATTAGAAGAGTTGCAAGTTCGGCGGTTGTTAAAAGAACAAACCATTTTCTTTCTGATCACCGGTGATAACTCCAAGCCCATGGTACTGAGTGCGCTTGAGTTGCAACCCGATGACTATTTAATGAAGCCGTTTTCGCAGGGCGTATTGCGCACGCGTTTACTGCGCGCTTACGGCAAACGGAAAACCCTAAAGCAAGTATATAAAAGCCTTTATCAGCAACAGTATGAAGCTTGTATTGCCCACTGTGATGAGCATGTGCAAGCGAATGGTCGCTACGCCAATTACTGTCGAAAATTGGCGGCCGAACTGTGCTTAAAACTACAGAATTTGGGTGAGGCCGAACGCCGTTTAGCCGAACTGCTTAAAGAACAACGTTTTACCTGGGCCGTGATGACCTTGGCGCGGGTCAAACTCGCTCAAGGCAACGCCGATGAAGCGATAGAATTAGCCCAAGAAGTGTTAAAAAACAATGCCAACGCGGTTGATGCACAAGATATAGTTGCGGCTGCTCACCTGAGTGCTAAGCGCTCGCCAGAAGCCCTAGATGCGGCTCGCAAGGCCGTGCAAATGGCGCCTTTTTCGCTCGACCGTCAAGCAACTTTTGCCCGCATTGCACGCGACAACAGCGAATTCGAGTTGGCGCGGCAAGCCATGTTTCATGTGTTGGAAATTAGTCGCAAGTCGGTGTTTCGGGATCCGCGCCACCTTTGTGCCTACATTCGCAGTATTTTAGATGCCGCCGAACACGGTGAAGATCAGCGCCAAGTTGCCAAATATCAAACCGAAGCGACGCTCGCATTACAGCGCTCAAGGTTTGACGATAATTTGGTGTACTCTGATCTTGATTATGAGCAACTCGAGCATGTTGTGTTGGCCCGCATCGATGCGTTTAATGGTCGCTACCGTGAAGCGCAAACTCATTTGAATGAGGTGGTCGGTCAATCGCTAGCCGCTAATCAAGCTATCGTGCCCGAGTTAGCACCTGACGTGTTAACGGTGTTGTTAGATTTGGGTGAATTTGAGAAAGCCAACCAACTCAATGAGACCTTACAAAACGAGCATCAACTCGATGATTATACGCGCCGCTTGGTGAACCAACGAGTCGAACGCTCAGCCCAATCCCAGCAAGAATTTTTTACCATCAACAAAGCTGGCATTGAAGAGTATAAACGTGGGGACTATGGTGCTGCGGTACAAAGTTTCGCGGTTGCTTTAAAGCATGCACCCATGAACAGTGGTGCGGCATTAAACTATATTCAAGCGGCCATAAAAGTGTTGGGTGCTTCCGAAAAACCGAACCGCGACATGCTCAATGAATGCAAGCGTTGCTTCCGAATTCTAGAAGGGATGCAGCTCAGTTTAGCGCATCATCAACGTTATCAGCGGCTGCTTGAGGAATGTGTCGATAGTGAGCTTTTCGAGCCAGAGTTTGTCAAAAAAGCCCGCAAAATACTCAAAGATATTGCGCAGCAACAAGCGGCTGCGCAATCAGCAGCCGAAGATTAGGCCGTCAAGCGCCCCGCCTGATAATCGCGAATTGCTTGCTCAATTTCCTCTGGTTTGTTCATCACAAAAGGCCCGTACTGTACGATAGGCTCGCCAATCGGCTCCGCGGCTAGCAATATAAAGCCGATACCAGTTGCGGTTGTGACCGCGAGCTCACCGTCTGCAGACAGCCGTAATAACTCGCCCCGACTGGCGCTGGCGCCATTCACTTCACCCTCACCTTGATATACGTACAGCAACCGTTGGGCTTGCGCTTGGCTCGCGAGGTTAATCGTCTGCTCCGCATCGACTATCACGTCGGCCATCAAAAAGCGTCGCTCCGGCTGTTGGATCGGACCGCTCAGCTGTTTGCCCGTGGTCGTTTGCCAGTCACCGGCCACTAATTTCAGTGTATAACCGGGCTCAACTGCTTGTGGAATCGCGTGCGCAGGATGGTCGGCCCAGGCGGCGTCAGTCATTTTGTCTTTCGCCGGCAAATTCAGCCATAACTGGAAGCCCCACATTAACCCCGATTCCTGTTTGGGCATCTCTGCGTGAATAATACCCCGCGCCGCTTTCATCCATTGCGCACCACCAGCCTCAACCACACCGGTATTACCTACTGAATCTTTATGCTCCATCCGACCGGCCAGCATGTAGGTTAGGGTACAGAAGCCGCGATGAGGATGCGGCGGAAAGCCGGCAATATAGTCATTGGGATTATCAGAGCGAAATTCGTCCAACATCAAAAACGGATCTTGGTGCTTTAGGCTCGGTTGATTAATGACCCGTGTCAACTTTACCCCTGCACCATCTTGCGCTGGCATCCCACGATGCCGACCCATTACGTTCGCCAATGCCATAAACTACTCCTTCGCCGCCCGTTGCGGCGGTGCCATAAAGTCTAATTCCGGCCCCACCGGCACAATACCCGTGGGATTAATCATGGTGTGACTTGCATAATAATGGGTTTTGATATGATCCATCACCACCGTCTCCGCAACCCCTGGATGTTGGTAAAGGTCACGCACATAGCCCCATAAATTCGGATAATCTTGAATACGCTTTAAATTGGTTTTGAAGTGGCTGTAGTACACCGCATCAAACCGCACTAAAGTGGTAAATAACCGCCAATCCGCTTCAGTTAGGCGGTCGCCGCACAAATAGCGCCGCGTTGCGAGCCGCTGCTCGAGCTTCGCTAAGGTGTCAAATAGCTCACTAAAGGCTGCCTCGTAAGGTTCTGCCGCGGTAGCAAAACCACATTTGTAGACGCCGTTGTTAACGCGATCATAAATTTCGTCGTTGAGTTCATCTATTTCGCGACGAAGTGACTCGGGATAATAGTCATCCTGATTACCAGTCAGCTCGTTAAATTCACTGTTAAACATCCGAATAATGTCTGCTGATTCGTTACTGACAATGGTTTGTTCTTGCTTATCCCACAACACGGGCACTGTCACTCGCCCACTATAGTTAGGGTTGGCTTGTAAGTACAATTGGTATAAAAAATCATGCTGATATAAGGGATCAGCTAACCCATCAGCTTTAAATTCCCAGCCATTTTCCAGCATCAACGGATGTACCGCCGATGTCGTAATATGAGATTCAAGCCCTTTCAAGCGACGGAATATAAGAGTTCGATGCGCCCAGGGGCAAGCAAAAGACACATACAAGTGATAGCGCCCGCTCTCAGGCGCAAACCGTGCACCTGCGCGGTTCTCTACGAAATTACGAAATTGCGCAGCACTGCGTTCGAATCGACCGCCCGTCGAATCCGTGTCATACCACTTATCCTGCCATTTGCCATCGACTAAAAGTCCCATGCTACCTCCGCTTTTTATCATGTAGGAGATAGTATAGTTTTAATAAAACGAAATGATTAGCGCTAAAAATGCGGGATTTAATTCTAAAAATTAGAAACAACAGACTGTTTAGTGAGCTTGTAACGCCAATTGCAACACCACCTCAGCACTACGCTTAGAAGCATCTTGCTGCAGCTGTTGATGAATATCCGCATAACGGTTGAGTAATGCAGTTTGGGGCTGTACCAATAAGTGAGTGAGATCGGTGGCCAGTTGGGTGGGGTTTGCTGCGCTTTGCACTCGCTCTGCAACAAGAGCTTCATCCGCAAGCAAATTCGGTAAACTAAAGAATTTTGCTTTGAACAAACGCTTAATGAGCTGATAACTCAGCCAGGAAAAACGATAGGCCACGACCATCGGCTGCTTCACTAACAAGGCTTCTAAAGTAACAGTGCCTGAGGTTAACAATAGCGCATCGCAAGCAGCCATCACCTCGCGCGCGCCACCCACCACAATTCGGATAGCTAACTCAGGCGCCAACTGTTGCTGTAGCTCGGTAAACTGTTCCGCTCGCGCCGCACTGATCATCGGCGCGATAAACGCTAACTGCGGTTGCTGTTGATGTAACTGCTGTGCGGTTCTTAAAAAGACTGGCCCAAGTCGCTCTACTTCGCCAGCGCGCGAGCCCGGTAGAATACCTAGCAAGGTTGCGTCTAACGGAATCTTCAATGCCTGCCGATGCGCGCTTTTATCAGTTTGGATCGGGAGTTCATCTGCCAACGGATGACCTACGAAAGTCGCGGGTAATTCATGCCGCTGATAAAAAGCTTGCTCGAATGGCAATAAACACAACACATGGTCGAGCGCGGTTTTCATACCTTTCACCCGCCCTTGACGCCAAGCCCAAACCGACGGGCTTACGTAATGCACGGTTTTAATGCCAACGGCTTTTAACTTTTTGGCAATTGGAAGGTTAAAGTCGGGAGCATCGATACCAATAAAAACGTCAGGGCGTGGTTGCCCGCTGCGACCGGATAAGGTATCAACAATCAATCGGCGGTGGCGCAATAATCGCGGCAGATGTTTGACGACCTCGGCGATACCCATTACCGCCAAATCTTCCATTGGCACCAAGCTTTCTAGTCCTTCAGCGCTCATCAGCGGTCCACCAACCCCGATAAAAGTCACCTCGGGATGCTGTTCGCGCAGGGCACGCATAAGCCCGGCACCGAGTAAGTCACCCGAGTGCTCGCCGGCAAGCAAGGCTATAAGTAATGGTGTAGAAGCCATGAAATCTGTCTGTTATGGCCGGATAATGCCGCGAGAACTGCTCTCAATGAACTCAACGAGGGGTTCAACTTCTTCGGCATTCATGGCACGTAGCTGAGCGGAAGCTTCTGCAACCGTCAGGCCAGAGCGATATAAGGTTTTATAGGCACGGCGTAAATTCATGATCTGATCAGCCGAGAATCCTCGGCGTTTCAACCCTTCACTATTAATAGTGCGCGGAATCGCGTTATGCCCTTGAGCCATAATGTATGGCGGTACATCCTGAACAACTACTGAGCTTACCGCGGTAAACGCGTGAGAGCCGATATGACAAAACTGATGAACACCGGTAAAGCCACCCAGAATAACCCAATTGCCCACGACCACATGGCCGGCTAAGGTCACCGCGTTGGCAAAAATATTATGATCACCAATGACGCAATCATGAGCGACGTGCACGTAAGCCATAAATAAATTATGGCTACCAATGCTCGTTAAACTGTTGTCTTGAATAGTACCCCGATGAATGGTGACGCACTCACGAAACACATTGTGATCGCCAATAATAAGTTCCGTCGGCTCTCCGGCGTACTTTTTATCTTGGCAATCCTCTCCAATCGAAGCGAATTGGAAAATACGATTCTGACGGCCGATTTGCGTCGGGCCTTTGATCACCACATGCGGACCAATAATGGTATCGTCACCAATGTAAACATCTGGCCCGATAATGGTGTAAGGGCCAACTTCAACGTTAGCCCCTAAGCGTGCACGTGGATCAATGATCGCCGTCTCGTGAATCATTTAAATCTCTCTTCTAGCACAAATAATATCGGCACTTGCCGCCAACTCGCCAGCCACTTCAGCACGCCCTTTAAACACCCAAATGCCCCGCCGTTCCTTTTCAAAGGTGACATGCAAATGCAGGCTATCGCCTGGTAACACTTGACGTTTAAAGCGCGCGTTATCGATACCTGCAAATAAATATAGGTCATTTGAACCCGGCTTGCTGGCGGTCATTTTAAAACCCAACAAACCTGCGGCTTGAGCTAGGGCTTCAAGAATTAGCACCCCAGGGAAAATAGGGTTCCCGGGAAAGTGTCCATTGAATAAATCTTCATTGACGCTGATGTTTTTCAGCGCATGAATACGGCCCGAAGTATCAACTTCAAGCACTTTATCAACCAAAAGAAATGGATAGCGATGTGGCAACAACGCCATAATTTCATGAATGTTGAAGCCGGTATCAGTCGTTTGTGTCACTGCTCACTCTCCTGCTGTTTGTTGCAGTTGTTTTTCGAGCGCTTTTACTCGTGTAAACAGATCATCTAACTGCCGATAGCGGGCGCCATTGCGACGCCATTCTCGATGCGGTGCGGCCGGGATACCCGACGCATACACACCTGGCTCGGTAATGGCTTTAATGACCATTGAGAAGCCACTTATCTGCACATCGTCGCAAATTTCGATGTGGCCGTTGATAGCTGTTGCACCACCAATTAAGCAACGCTTACCGATCCGACAGCTACCAGCCAATACGGTACACCCCGCAATGGCCGTGTCCTCATCAATAAAGACGTTGTGGGCAATTTGGCATTGGTTATCAATAATACAGCCAGCAGAGATGATCGTGTCGTCCAAAGCGCCACGGTCAATGGTTGTGCTGGCACCAATATCCACTCGGTCACCAATCACAACGCGTCCTAACTGCGGTATTTTAACCCATTTTCCGTTTTCACTGGCCCAACCAAAACCATCTGCACCTATTACTGTACCTGCATGCACTAAGCAGTTCGCGCCAAGCACACAGTTATGGTATAGCGTAACGTTCTGCCAGAGCTTGGTATTAGCGCCAATACTGACATTCGGGCCAATATAACAACCAGCCCCGATCACGACGTTGTCGCCTAGCGTAACACCAGCGCTTACTACCGCATATTCACCAATTTGAACTCCCTCGCCTAAGCTTGCCGAGGGATCAATTTTGGCACTCGCGGCAATACCAGTCGCCGGACTTGGCGTGGTGTCTAGTAGTTGTGCAATTTTAGCGAAGCCCACGTACGGGTTTTTTGTGACTAATGCACTCATACCCGCTGGCAGCTCAATACCCGGCGCAATAATGACCGCACTAGCCTGAGTTTGCTCAAGTTGTGCGCGGTACTTGTCATTCGCTAAAAACGCCAGCTGACCAGCTTTAGCTGAGGCTAAAGTCGCGACAGACTCAATCGTCTGCGCACTATCGCCAACCACGTCAGCATTAATGTGCGCAGCTAATTGCAACAACGTCCATGTTTGCATGGGAATTAGTTTCCAGCCATGGCTGCGACAACTTCATCCGATACATCACTGGCTTCATTAATGAAGGCCACTGCGTTGCTTTGCAGGATGATGTCATAACCGCCGTCTTGGGCGATTTTTTGAATCACTGATTCCATTTGCGCCAATAATTTATTGCGTTCTTCGTTTTGACGATTACGCATGTCTTCATTCAACGCTTTGCCCTTCAACTGCGCTTCAGCTTGTAATGATTCCATTTCGCGCTGCATTTTCACCAGTTGGTCTTGCGACAGGATTGATGCATCACGCTGGCTCTTGTCTTGCAGTTCTTGCATACGCGTTTCAATTTGGCGCATCTCTTCCATACGATCTTCAAACTCAGCTTGTAACGTTTGAGAAATCGCTTCGCGCTGTGGTAATTGCTGGAATACTCGCGCCACGTCAACTACGCCAATTTTTTGTTGGGCTTGAGCAACACCAGTGACCATGGTAGCGGCCAAAAATACAGCGACAATAGATAATTTAACTAAGCTTTTCAAAACATACTCCTTGCTGCGATGGGCAGACCTATAATTTAACGTTGTTATTGTAAAACTTTTTCACTGCGAATTGTAAACACGATTAGAACGTCGTGCCAATGTTAAAGCTAAAGACTTGCGTCTCATCCCCCTCGAACTCACGCAATGCACGACCGAACGAGAAGGTCAGTGGCCCCATGGGCGAAATCCACTGCACCGCGATTCCCGCTGACGCGCGGAAATCACCCGGGCGACTGTAATCCGTTAACGGAAAACTACCCGGGTTTAATTCTAAATTACGATAGAAATCATAATTGAACTCGGTATCCCACACGGTACCCACGTCTAGGTAAATACTCGTCCGCACACTAGTTTCATAACCTTCGTCTAGGAACGGCGTCGGTACAATAAGCTCTAAACCACCGGTTGCCATGGCGTTGCCACCAATCGAAAACTGGCTCACAGTGAGTGAATCAGCCCCCGGACCTGCTGGAATATTACTTGGCAAACCGGTCACATCAGGTGGTCCACCAATAGCGTCGGCAAACCGGTAAACGGCACGTGGACCAACGGTATTAGCTTCGAATCCACGCAAATTCTGTGAGCCCCCCACCCGGAAATATTCCCAGAATGGATACAAATAGTCGTTGCCGTTATCGTCTTCACCGTAGCCATTACCATAACCCAAAGTTAAGCGGGTTAAGAACACCCATTTGTGGTCTTGATCAAGTGGCTGATAATATTTGAAATCGTAACTGGCTCGGAAGTAATTTAAGTCACTATTCGGCGTACTCACTTCAACGCCGATGGAATTCGACGTACCGGCGGTTGGGAACAAGCCCCGGTTCAAGGTCACCCGTTGCCAACCAGCCGTCAACTCATACATGTTGAAAGCAACCCCAGCATCAGGATTGTTTTGATCAACATAAGGCGCATAAAAATTACGTACCTGCTCGTAACCATCAACGTTGGTTACTTCTTGGTTCTTATAGTTAGCCCCAAAGCTAATCCGGCTCACCCGACTAATCGGAAAGCTGACTGAAGCGCCAATGCCATAGGTACTTTGATTATACCGAATAAGATTTTCGGCTCGACCCGCATCAAACTCACTTAAAAATATATTCCCGGACAAAGATACGCCGTCCTTAGTGAAGAACGAATCCGTATATTGCAGATTTAGGTTGCGGTTGAAACGGTTGGTACTGACGTTAATCGCCGCCCGGTTACCAGTACCAAGAAAGTTATTCTGCGAGACCCCTGCATTTAATTGCAAGCCCGAATAATCGCCGTAACCAATTCCAGCGTTGAACGAACCGGAGGGCTGCTCAGTCACTTTAAAAGTCACATCAACTTGGTCGTCCCGACCCGGGACGCGGTCGGTACTGGTCTCGACCGTCTCGAAAAAGCCTAAGCGCTCCAATTCTAGTTTCGAGGCTTCCACCCGTTGTTCAGACAGCCAAGAACCTTCTAACTGCACCATCTCACGACGCAATACTTCATCCATGGTGGTGCTGTTGCCTTCGAAATTAATTCGATTAACGTACACGCGTTTACCCGGATTTACGGAGAAGGTGATGTCGACCAAACTATTTTCTTGATCAACATCCGGAATGGCGCGAACTTCTGGATAGGCGTAACCAAAACTTGAATAGAACTGCTTAATACTGTCTTCAATAAAAGTAATTTGGGCAGCGTTATAAAGCGTATCCGGCGCGATTTCTATCATCCGCTCGACAATTTCAGTTTTACCCGCAAGCTCGCCTATAACCGAAGTTTCCCGAACCTTGAACAACTCACCTTCATTGACGTTGATGGTGATATAAATACCATCGCGATTCGGTGTCATTGACACTTGTACCGATTCAATTTCAAACGTGAGGTAACCACGGTCTTTATAAAACGATTCGAGGGTTTCTAAATCACCACCGAGTTGTTGCTTTTGGTATTGGCGCACGCCAATCACGTTGTACCACGGCAAATCATCTTTTAATTCAAGGTTGGCAAGTAACTCGGCATCTGAAAAGACCTCGTTACCGACGATATTAATCTGCTGAATCTCAGCCGCATCGCCTTCTTCAAAATTTATCGCAATGCTCACTCGATTCCGCGGTAAATTGGTGATTTCAATATCAACCTGGGCGTTGTATTTACCCACACTGTGATAGAAATCTTCCAACCCCTTTTCAATATCAGAAATACGCGTGAGATCGAGTGGCTCGCCTGCCACAATACCCTGCTCATCAAGGCTTTGCTCAAGCTGTTCGTCTTTAATGTCGGAGTTACCATCGAAGGTGATGTCTGAAATTGTCGGCCGTTCACGCACTTCAAACACCAGCGCATTGCCATCACGGCGCACTTGAATATCTTCAAAATGAGTGGAGGAATACAGCTGCCGAATGCTTTCGCGGATTTCGAACGCATCAACTTCATCACCAACCCGCACCGGAATGTAAGTTAGAACGGCACCTAACGCGACACGCTGCAAACCACGTACACGAATGTCTTCAACAACGAAAGGTTCAACAACGGATGCTTCGGTAGTTTGAGCGACAGCTGGCAGACTAGGTAGCGCAACACCAGCAATTAAGGAACTAATTAACAGCTTTTTAAACGTCATTCTGTTCTACTTTATGTTTATTTATGCATGTATTTAGAGTAAGAAACGCGAAATATCATTACTTATCGCAATAATCATCAGGGCAAACACCAGCGCGCCGCCAACTCGATAGCTGACGTCTTGAATCCGTTCTGAAACTGGCTTGCCGCGCATCCACTCAATGGCAAAAAATACGAGATGACCACCATCTAAGACCGGCAATGGTAACAGATTTATGATGCCGAGATTAACACTGATCAACGCTAAAAATCCGAGAAAGTACACCACACCATAACTTGCCGATGTGCCAGCCCCCTCAGCAATACTTACTGGACCACTTAAATTCTTAACCGAGACATCACCCGTGAGCAATTTCCCAATCATTTTCACACTTAGTACCATGAGGTCCCAAGTACGCACCGTGCCTTCCCAAGCTGCTTCCAACACCCCATATTGTTGGTTAAACCGATAAGCTTCGGGATAGGGTTCTGCACGGGTTTCAATACCTAAAAACCCAAGGCTTTCTGCGCCCACATCGCGACTTCCAAGCGTGACTTCGCGACTGAGCTGCTCACCGTCGCGCTCGAGCAAAAAGCTCACCTGCTGGCCTGCGTTGGCACCGATAAAAGTTCTTATTCGGCTCCAATCTGACGTGAGAGTTCCATTAAAGCCGACAATTTTGTCACCAATTTGCAACCCAGCTTGGGCGGCAGGCGAATCAGGCACAAGATAGGCAACTTCAGATAGAACTTGGGGCCGATATGGCAATACTCCCAAACTCACAAAAGTCGCTTCTTGCTCACTAAACTGCCAGGCTGATAAATCTAGCTTGCGAGTGAGCTGCTGCTCGGTCTCAACATCTTTCAGCGTGAGCGTTACCGAGCTATCACCAATATAACTGACCAGCGCCATGTTCACTTGGCTCCAGTCTAGCGTGCGCTGCTCACCTACTTTAATAATTTCGTGCCCGGTAGGCACCTCTGCCGCGGTCGCAATACTCCCCTCACGAACCTCACCAATAATCGGCTTCACTGAAGGCACACCGAGCATCAACATGAGCCAAAGTACCGCTATCGCTAAAACAAAATTAGCTGCCGGACCCGCCGCCACGATCGCCATGCGCTTACCGACTGATTGCGCATTGAAGCTCCGCGGATAATCCTCTGGGGCTACGTCTTCCATCCGCGCATCAAGCATTTTGACATAGCCACCGAGCGGAATGAGCGCTACTTGATATACCGTGCCATCACGGCCTTGACGCTGCCATAAAGGTTTACCAAAACCAACCGAGAAGGTCTGCACCTGAACACCACAGCGGCGCGCAACCCAAAAGTGACCAAATTCATGAAAGGTCACTAACACCCCAAGGGTAACGATAAATGCCGCGAGCGACCAAATGACCTCAAACATACTTAATGCCTACCTATCCATTCATGCGCGAGCGCGCGGGCGTGCTCATCTAAGGACAACACATCGGCAATCTCGTTCACCGCTTGGCCCGGCATTTTTGCTAATACCTCTGCACAGGTCGCCGCAATTTCAGTAAAGCTAATTTTTCCAGCTAAAAATGCAGCAACCGCAACCTCATTGGCGGCATTTAAGCTGGTCGTCGCCCACTGCCCTTCCCAACAGGCTTGCTGTGCCAGCCACAAACATGGATAGCGTTCAGCACAAGGCTCAGCAAAAGTTAAGGCGCTGATTTGGGTGAAATTCAACGGTTCCACACCGCTACTCAAGCGCTGCGGATAAGCTAAGCATGATGCAATCGGCGTGCGCATATCAGGTTGCCCCAACTGTGCTAACACTGAACCATCGTTGTATTGCACCATGGAATGAATCACGGATTGTGGATGAATAACCACCTGCAGCTCAGACTCGCGACAATTAAATAACCAGCGCGCCTCAATATACTCTAGGCCTTTATTTAGCATGGTTGCGGAATCGACGGAGATCTTCTGGCCCATCGACCAATTCGGGTGCGCGCATGCAGCCGCCGGCGTTTGGACCGCTAATTGCGCAAGCTCGAGTTCACGAAAAGGGCCACCAGATCCGGTTAAAATAATGTGGTCAATACCCGCACTTGCCAACGCATGTTGGCCTAATGCTTGTTGGTGAGTTGGCGGTAAACATTGAAAGATAGCGTTGTGTTCACTGTCGACGGGAAGCAACTGGGCACCTGAGCGTGCCACCGCGTCCATAAACAACTGACCACTCATCACCAAGGCCTCTTTATTGGCCAGCAATACCCGCTTACCCGCATTTACCGCTGCCAGCGTCGGCGCCAACCCAGCGGCACCAACAATAGCGGCCATCACCACCTCAACCGCCGCCGCTTGCGCCACTTCTAACAAGCTTTCAGCCCCAGCCAATACCTGGGTCGACAACCGATGTTGCTGACAGTACCGCTGCAGTTCAGCAGCTGCTTTGGCGTCAACCATCACCGCATATTGAGGTTGATACTCCAGACACAACAAGGCCATCGCATCAACCTGTTGATGTGCAGTCAGAGCATACAATTGAAAACGTTCAGGATGCGCTTTTACAACCGCCAAGGTGCTTTGCCCAATCGACCCTGTGGCACCAAGAATCGTTAGCTGTTGCGGTTGCTGTGGGTTAGTGATGGCGTCAATCATGCACCGAGGAACCACAAGTAAGCGAGGGTAAACACCGGAACCGCAGCCGTTAAGCTATCGATTCGGTCCAAAATACCGCCATGCCCCGGCAACAGCGAACCACTGTCTTTAACGCCAGCACAACGTTTAAACATACTTTCATTTAAATCACCAAATACCGATGCAACCACGGTTAAAATACCAGTGAGATAGTAACCGGTGAAATCATCGGCTGGAATTTTGGCCCAATGCGCCACCACCATCATCACCACAAACGCTAAGGTGACACCGCCACATAAGCCTTCCATGGTTTTACCCGGACTGACCGCGGGCATCATTTTGTTGCGTCCATACCGGACACCGGCGAAGAATGCCCCGACATCAGCAGCCCAAACCAGTAGTAGAATAAACAACACCACAAAGCCGCCGTAAAAGGCTTCTGTGTGGTAATTAATCGCGCGGACTGCAACTAATGCGGCCCAAGCAGGAATGAGGGTGAGTAAGCCAAACACACCGACAATCCCGCGCGAGCGAGACCACATCCGGCGTGAGTTGGGATAGTTGACGATTAACGCCAAAGCCGCTACCCACCATAACCCGCCGAGGGCGATGGGATAATACATGGCATCCACTAAGGTGCCCTCTGCCCATAACTGGTCCAGTGGCGCCACATAAGTTAACCCACTAATGATGGCACCAACTAACAGCGTATAGGCAATACGCCCTGCCTTACGATGGACGCCCATTAGTGGCGTCCATTCCCACGCACCAGCCATCAGCACCACTTGGGCAAACACCGCAAATCCAGTTAATGGCAACCAAAACACACAGTACAATGCGATTGGTATTAAAACGAGTGCGGTGATGATTCGTTGTTTCAGCAAAAATCAGTCCTCTGGTGTCTGATGCAACTGCATCATCATACTTTGAATCTGCTCGCCCGTTAAGCCAAAGCGCCGTTCTCGCGAGGCAAAATCTGCCACCGCTCGAGCAAATTCAGTGGCATCGAAGTCTGGCCACAATACGTCCGTAAAATACAATTCAGCGTAAGCCAACTGCCATAACAGAAAATTGCTAATGCGTTGCTCACCACCGGTTCTAATCAACAAGTCTGGGGTTGGCTGATCTGCGAGTTGCAAAAAGCGGCCAAACTTCGATTCATCGATATCGCTTACTGCGAGTTCACCCCGCTGTACCGCTTCAGCCAGCTGCTTGGTCGCTTGTAAAATATCCCATTGACCGCCGTAGTTCGCCGCAATATTAAGGTTCAGCTCGGTGTTATCTGCGGTAAGCGCCTCGGCGGCTTGAATACGTTGTTGTAGTCGGGTCGAAAAAGCACTGATGTCACCAATAATTCGCAACCGCACCCCATGCTGATGAAGCTTTTTCACTTCCCGCTTTAACACGGTCATGAACAACTCCATTAACAAAGATACTTCTGCTTCAGGCCGCTTCCAATTCTCACTACTGAAAGCAAACAAGGTAAGGCTACTAATCCCTGTTTTACGAGCAAAGGCTACAGCGCTGCGGACCGATTCGGCCCCCGCTTTGTGTCCAAAGGTTCGCAACTTGCCGCGCTGCTGTGCCCAGCGCCCATTGCCATCCATGATGATGGCGACATGAGCGGGAATAAGCGCTGCTAATTGCGAATCAGCTAACTGAAATGTCATCAACCTTTTGCCTTTCCTGCTGGCGAACCCAATGTGGCATACCTGATGTTGGCATACCTAGTATCGCCCCAAAACCAACAGCCAAATAAAAACGCCGTGCGAGTATAACTGACACGGCGTTCTACACCAATCAGCATGACGCTGATTCGGTTAAACTTCCATCAACTCTTTTTCTTTATCTTCTAGAATCTTGTCGACTTGGGCGATAAATGCATCAGTCAGCTTCTGAATTTCATCAGTCGCCTTGCGTTCGTCATCTTCCGTAATTTCTCTTTCTTTCAGCAACTCTTTCAAGTCGCTGTTCGCATCACGGCGAATATTACGTACTGCCACCCGGCCTTGCTCGGCCTCTTGGCGAACCACCTTCACCAAGTCGCGCCGACGTTCTTCCGTCAATGCCGGTAGTGGAACCCGAATCACAGTACCTGCCGCGGCTGGGTTTAAACCCAAGTCAGAGGTTAAAATAGCCTTCTCAACAGCACCACTTGCAGACTTGTCAAATACGGTTAAGGCCAAGGTGCGCGAATCTTCGGTGGTAATATTTGCCAGCTGTTTTAATGGCGTGTCGACCCCGTAATAAGGCACCATAATGCCGTCAAGTAAACTTGGGTGGGCGCGACCCGTCCGAATTTTTGATACTTGCGAGCGCAGCGACTCTACACTTTTTTCCATGCGACTTTTGGCGTCGCTTTTAATCTCATTAATCACAGTTGTAATTCCTCTATTCTCAGCTTACTCGGCTGCGTCTTCCGGACCAAAATCTATCAATGTGCCTTCATCGGCACCCATAATGACCGCTTTAAGCGCGCCAGGTTTGTTCATATTGAATACCCGAATCGGCAAGCCATGGTCGCGCGCTAGGGTAAAGGCAGCAAGGTCCATGACCTTTAATTGCTGCTGCAACACGTCATTATAACTGATGTGACGGTATAATTGTGCATTCGGATCTTTATTTGGGTCGGCTGAGAACACCCCATCCACTTTGGTTCCCTTTAGCACCACGTCGGCTTCAATTTCGATACCGCGTAAACACGCCGCTGAGTCGGTGGTAAAAAACGGATTACCGGTGCCCGCACAAAAAATCACAACCCGCCCAGACTTCAGCAAACTAATCGCCTCTGCCCAGTTATAGCTATCACATACGCCATTTAACTCAATCGCAGACATTAGCCGGGCGTTCACAAACGCACGGTGCAGCGCATCGCGCATTGCTAGACCGTTCATTACCGTCGCCAACATCCCCATGTGGTCGCCTACCACCCGGTTCATACCGGCTTTCGCCAGCCCTTCGCCACGAAATAAGTTACCGCCACCAATGACCAAGCCCACTTGAATGCCAAGCTCGACCAACTCTTTTATTTCCTGTGCCATCCGATCAAGCACCTTGGCGTCGATGCCAAATGCTTCATCTCCCATCAGGGCTTCACCACTTAGTTTTAATAGAAGTCTACGGTAGGTGGGTTTGGCAGTTACGCTCATTGACTAGCTCCTGTTTGGATTGGCGGATTAAACTTTAACTTTAATTTTGCTGAAAAAAAACCGCATCTTGCCAAGCAAGACGCGGTTTTTTTAATTGCGAGCATGTAGCTGTCGCGACATTCGCCTTAAGCCTTCTTGGCTGCTGCCATTTGAGCTTGTACTTCAGCAGCGAAATCTTCGCTCTTCTTCTCGATACCTTCGCCCACTTCAAAGCGAACAAAAGTAACGACATCAGCACCTTTCTGCTTCAATAAATCAGCAACGGTAATTGACGGATCCTTCACGAATGCTTGACCAGTTAAGCTGATCTCGCCAGTGAACTTACGCATCCGACCTTCAACCATTTTCTCAGCGATTTCTTTCGGCTTGCCTGATTGCATCGCGATATCGATTTGAATCTGACGCTCACTTTCAACCACTTCAGCTGATACATCTTCAGGCTTAGTGAATTGTGGTGCACTTGCTGCTACGTGCATACAAATGTCTTTCGCCAACTCAGCATCGCCACCAGTGATAGCAACGGCTACACCAATACGACCGCCGTGAACATAAGTTTCAACCAAATCGCCACCAGTAATAGTGGTGACGCGGCGTAGGTTCATATTTTCGCCGATTTTAGCAACCAAAGCTTCCCGCGTTTCTTCAACAGTACCGTTGTCGAGTGCGGCTGCTTTTAAAGCTTCAACGTCATTTTCGCGAGTTGCGAAGGCTACGTTAATCACTTTGTCACCAAAACCTAGGAAGCTGTCGTCACGCGCAACGAAATCAGTTTCGCAGTTCAATTCAACCAAAGTACCGACGTTACCTTCAGCTTTCGTTAAGATCACACCTTCAGCGGCGATACGACCTGCTTTCTTAGCTGCTTTCGCTTGACCGTTTTTACGCATCAATTCAATCGCTGCTTCGATATCACCGTTGGTTTCCTGCAATGCGTTTTTGCAGTCCATCATGCCGGCGCCAGTACGCTCACGTAATTCTTTTACCAGAGCTGCTGTAATAGCCATTCGTTCTGTCCTCTAAGTTTTGTCTTACTCAGCTTCTACAAAGCCGTCTGCTTCTTTGGTTTCAACTGCTGCGCCACGCGCTTCGTTGACCGCGGTAGCTGCTGCGTTCAAGTACAACTGAACGGCACGAATCGCATCGTCGTTACCTGGGATCACATAATCAACACCGTCAGGATCTGAGTTGGTGTCAACGACAGCAATAACAGGAATACCAAGGTTGTTGGCTTCTTTAATCGCGATGTGTTCATGATCAGCGTCGATAACAAATAATACGTCTGGCAAGCCAGCCATATCTTTAATACCGCCTAAGCTTTTCTCAAGTTTTTCCATTTCACGAGTATTCACCAAGGCTTCTTTCTTGGTTAACTTGTCAAAGGTACCGTCTTGGCTTTGAGTTTCTAAATCTTTCAAGCGCTTGATTGACTGACGGACTGTTTTCCAGTTCGTCAACATACCGCCTAACCAGCGGTGATTCACGAAGAACTGCTTACAATCTTTAGCTGCTTGTTGTACTGGCTCTGCTGCTGCACGCTTAGTACCAACGAACAAGATTTTACCTTTGTTAGAAGCAACATGACCTAAGAAATTCAACGCATCGTTGAACATAGGTACAGTCTTTTCTAAGTTAATGATGTGGATCTTGTTACGAGCACCAAAAATGAAAGGCTTCATTTTTGGATTCCAGAAGCGAGTTTGGTGACCGAAGTGAACACCAGCTTTCAGCATGTCACGCATTGACACGTTTGCCATAATTATTTTCCTTTTTAGGGGGTTGGGCCTCCATATACCCCATGCGCCGACTCTTAGCGAAAGTTGGCAAACGCTCGCTAACAGCACCCCGGACCATGTGTCGGTATATGTGTGTGGTTTAAGTTACATTCTTGCCTTAACTACAGAGCAAGGAATTCACAGCTTGCGAATTCGGGGCGCTTTATACCATAAAATAGCGCCGTGAAGCAACCTTGTACTGCAACTTCTGCCGCAATAAACGCCCTTGCTACTTTGCCTGCGCTCTCGGTGCTGATAAACTAATAGCTATTCATAGGTATGGCCGCTACGGCCAGTCTGTACTCGTATTCTGCGCTTATACAAAAGGAAAGCTAATTTCGGTTATGACCATTTCAATTAAAACCACTGCAGAGATAGAAAAAATGCGCGCCGCCGGCGCTCTTGCCGCTGAAGTGCTCGAAATGATTGGCCCGCATGTTCAAGCTGGGGTGACCACTGAAGCACTCGATCAACGCTGCCATGACTATATTGTGGCGAAAGGCGCTTATCCTGCCCCCCTTAATTACAATGGTTTCCCGAAATCTGTCTGCACCTCAATTAACCATGTGGTGTGTCACGGCATCCCTAACGAAAAACCGCTTAAAGATGGTGATATCGTCAATATTGACGTGACAGTGAAACTTGATGGCTACCACGGCGACACCTCGAAAATGTTCGTGGTTGGCAAACCAAGCATCATGGCCGAGCGGCTGATCCGGGTAACCCAAGAGTGTCTATACAAAGCCATCGAAATGGTGCGCCCGGGCATTCGGACTGGGGATTTTGCCGCAGTGATTCAGCAGCATGCTGAGCAGCACGGTTATTCGATTGTGCGCGAATACTGTGGCCACGGCATTGGCGCGGTGTTCCATGAAGACCCACAAATTTTGCACTATGGTACGGCAGGCACTGGCGATCTGCTCGAAGCCGGCATGTGTTTTACCATTGAACCTATGGTGAATGCTGGCAAACGGCACACTAAATTAATGAAAGATGGCTGGACCGTGCTGACCAAAGATCGCAGCTTGAGTGCCCAGTGGGAGCACACCTTACTGGTCACCGACGATGGTTGCGAAGTACTCACCTTACGCTCAGATGAAACGCTCGGCCGTGTTATTAAGCATCAAGTGGCGTAACTAGCGATGCCTAAGCCGCCGCTGCAACGCGCTCAAGCATCCGTTCAGGCCACGCTTGCAGCCTTGCCAGCGGCACCTGCACACTGGCCCAAGCTAGTGCCCCCAGCTAACTTCGAGCCAGCCGAATTAAATGCCTGGCGAGTTGCGGTAGAGCGCTATAACGAATGGGCTGCCGAACAATTCATTAGCGCTGATATTGAACAGTTACTTAATGACCGTGCCGCCTTTTTCGATCACTTACTGGTTACGCTCTGGCGCGCACTTAAGCTCGACCAATACCAACTAACTCTGATCGCGATTGGCGGCTTTGGCCGGGCACAATTACACCCGGGCTCTGATGTTGATTTGCTGATTTTATTACCCCAGCCAGCTGCACTTGATGAGCGCGGTCAACAACAACTAGGGCAATTTGTCGCTTGGTTATGGGATTTGCGCATTGATGTCGGCCACAGCGTGCGTACGCTCGACGAATGTGCCAGTTGGGCCGCCGATGATATAAGCGTTGCCACTAGTTTGCTGGAATATCGCGGGTTAACCGGTAACGCGGTACTATTTCAGCAGTTTGAACAGTTGCTGAGTCACGAATTCCCGTGGTCAAGCCACGACTTTTATGCCGCAAAACGGGCTGAGCAACAGCAGCGCCATCAACAGTTTCATGGCACCAGTTATAATCTTGAACCCAACTTAAAAGCCAACCCCGGTGGCCTGCGCGATATCCAAACCATCAACTGGATTGCCAAACGACACTTTCAAACGCAAACCGAAGAAAGCTTGGTGCAATATGGGTACATCACCGCATCTGAGCGGCTCGAGCTGCAACAGTACTGCCATTTTCTCTGGCGCATTCGCTATGCCTTGCATTTAGTCGTACAGGCCCAACAAGGCACTATCCGGCGTGAAGACCGATTATTATTTGAATTTCAGCCCGCGGTTGCGGCGCGGTTAGGCTATCAAGCTCCCCCGCAGACACCGCCAGGTCGAGCTGACAAAGCCGCCGTCGAAGCCATGATGAAAGATTATTATAACGCGGTCGCCGGGGTAACCGAGCTCAACCAGATGTTATTACAGTTTTTCTCGGAAGCTATTCTTGGCGAGGTTGAATTAGCCGATGATGAGTACATTAATGCCGATTTCGCTTTGCATCAGGGCTATCTGCGAGCTCGCCATGACCAGGTATTTGCCCGGCCAAAACAGCTACTCCAGTTGTTTTTAACCATTGCTGACTACCCCCAACTGCAGGGCATTCAAGCACAAACTATACGGTTATTGCGCAATGCGCGGCAGCACTTACAACAACCACTGAGTGACGATAGCGAGTGTCGCAAACTCTTTATGCAATTATTGCGACATCCCCATGGCGCAGGCAAAGCATTCAGCTGGCTGCATAAAAGTCGAATCTTGGCGCACTATTTACCACAGTGGCAGCGCATTGTCGGTCAAATGCAGTTCGATTTGTTCCATGCCTATACGGTTGACGAACACACCTATCGGTTAGTCCGCAATTTATACCGCTACCAGTTGCCCGAGGGTGAAAGCGAATTTCCGTTGGCGCATCGGATTGTGAAAGCCATGCGCAAACCTGAATTGCTTTATGTGGCGGGTATCTTTCACGATATAGCCAAAGGTCGCGGTGGTGATCATTCAGAACTAGGTGCGATTGATGCAACCCATTTTGGTGCTCAGCATGGATTAGATAACAATGAAACCGCCCTTGTCGCCTGGCTGGTTGAGCAGCACTTGTTAATGTCGATTACCGCACAAAAGCGCGATATTCATGATCCAGAAGTGGTGCTTAAGTTTGCCCAACAGGTCGGTTCTATTGAGCGCTTAGACTATCTGTACTGCCTCACCGTGGCGGATATCCGCGCGACCAACAGTAGTTTGTGGAACAATTGGAAAGCGACCTTACTCGATACCTTGTATCAGGCTGCACACGCTCAGCTTGAAGCGCTGCAGCAGCAGCCGGAAGCACACTCCGCCGTTGCGACCATGCGCCAACAAGTACTACAGCATAAACAGCATGCAATGGCGTTGCTGCTCAGTGCAGGCTATGCCGAAACTGATATTCGCCGATTATGGTCGCGCTTTACCGCCGATTATTTTGCGCGTCATCACGCCGAGCAAATCGCTTGGCATAGCCAACATATCTTGGCGCTCTCGAGTCAGCACAAACTGCCGCTTATTTTGGTGGGTGACGCCAATCAATATGGCACCACCGATCTGTTCATCTATCATATTGAACAAAATCACCTATTTGCGGCTGTTGCCGCAGTGATAGATAGCCAACGGCTAAATATTCATGATGCCCAAATCATGGCCACCAAAGATGGTTATGTCATGGATAGCTTTGTCGTATTACAAGATAATGGCGATCCACTGACCGAACCGGCGCGCATTGAGGAGCTTAAACAGCAACTTTATGATGTCTTGCATCAGCGCCAACCCGTGCCGGAAAACCACCGCCGCTTGCCACGTCGGCTGCGCCATTTTGAGGTGGCGACGCAGGTCAATTTTTTACCCAGTAAAAGTACGCGCAAAACCACCTTTGAACTCATCGCGCTCGACCAACCCGGATTGTTGGCGAAAGTTGCACGCGTTTTGCAAAGTCTGGCGCTGAATATTTTAGCGGCAAAAATATCGACGGTTGGCGAGCAGGCAGAGGATTTGTTTATTGTCAGCAAACCAGACCAACAGTCACTCAGTGACACAGAAAAAGCACAATTACGCGCAGCAATCGTTGCGAAACTGAGCCGCTAATGGCAGGATTCATTCACCTTAATGAAGCTCAACTGAAAGCGGTCGTCCACCACGCGGCTGACCAAGGAATGCGGAGTACCCCACAGCATGAACGAATTAAAGCAAATTATTGAGACTGCCTTTGATAACCGGGCGGAACTAACGCCCCAATCCGCCCCTGGTGAGGTGCGTGATGCCATCGACCATACCATTAATCTGATCGACAAAGGCGAATTGCGCGTTGCGGAGAAAACAGCCGGTGAATGGGTAGTTCATCAGTGGGCGAAAAAAGCCGTGTTACTCTCCTTTAAATTACATGACAACCATCTCATGCACGGCGGTGAAACGCGCTTCTTTGACAAAGTAGACAGTAAGTTTAGTGCCTATGACGACGCCCGCTTTCGAGCCGAGGGCATGCGGGTAGTACCCCCAGCCATGGTCCGCAAAGGTGCCTTCATTGGGCGTAACGTCGTGCTGATGCCAAGCTACGTGAATATTGGCGCTTACGTCGACTCTGGCACCATGGTGGATACCTGGGCCACCGTCGGCTCTTGTGCCCAAATTGGTAAAAACGTACATCTATCTGGCGGCGTCGGTATTGGCGGTGTGCTCGAGCCGTTGCAAGCGAATCCAACCATTATCGAAGACAATTGTTTTATTGGCGCCCGCTCGGAAATTGTTGAGGGTGTGATTGTTGAAGAAGGCGCAGTGATTTCGATGGGGGTTTACATCGGTCAAAGCACCCGGATTTATGACCGCGAAAACGGCAAAGTCTTATATGGTCGGGTGCCAGCCGGCGCCGTGGTCGTGCCAGGTTCACTGCCAGCGAAAGATGGTACCCATAGTTTGTATGCCGCCATTATCGTCAAGCGCGTCGATCAAAAAACCCGTGAAAAAGTCGGTATTAACGCTCTACTTCGAGGAGCGGATTGATCCCACAGGGGCGCGTCGTTGTGCGCGCCTCTTCACTAAACAACCATTCCAATTCGCGCGGCGGCGCTAAGCGCAATTCAATCAATTCACCACTATACGGCTGGGTAAATGACAAGCCGGTAGCTGCCAGCAACAAGCGTCGGATCTGAAGTTCATCACGAAAGAATCTATTGTGGCGATTGTCGCCGTGATTAGCATCGCCAATAATCGGGTGTCGAATATGAGCAAGATGGCGCCGCAACTGGTGCTTGCGCCCGGTCCTTGGGCGCAACTCCAGCAATGAATAACGGCTGGTTGCATAACGCTTACCGACCGCAACAGGCAATTCTATTTGTGCCAGACAACGAAACTGCGTAAATGCAGGCTGCGCCGGTTTATCTTGATTGGCTTGGGCATCGGCAATTTTGTCGAGTTCTTCTTTCAACGCGTAGTCTATCTCGCCCTCGGCGGCGGTATAGCCACGCACGACCGCGTGGTAAATCTTAGCCACTCGACGCTCTGCAAAAGCTTCGGCTAAGCGTTGCGCCGCTGGCGCTGAAAGTGCAAAAACCAACAACCCAGAGGTTGGCCGATCGAGTCGATGCACGGGATAAACCCGTTGTCCGAGTTGGTCACGCAGCATTTGTAGCGCAAATTCTCGGGCTTCACTGGCAATCCAGCTGCGATGAACCAATAGCCCTGCGGGTTTATCGATGACTACATAATGCTCATCGGCATAGACAATATCGAGAATACTCATGAGTTATCGGTAGGTTCAGCTGGTGCCAGTGGGTCTTGCCCACTCAGCAGAATATCAAGCTGCTGTATAGTACTCACAATCTCTAACTCCGGAGGCGTTGAGTTCAGTGCCTGCTCGGCCATGGGGGACACCGCAATATTGGTCGGTAATGGCTGCTCGGCGTCAATCAGCGCCTGTAATCGCGGAATAAAAATAAACTGCAGCCACTGCACGAAAGTCAGAGTATCCACCGCAAACGGTTGTTGACTTGCCAGCGCGGCAGCCGGCGGGTAATGATTTTGCCAAAACTCACCTTCCCGTAGCTGAGTTTCTAGCTGCAGTAACAATACTTTGGTTTGCGACACTTTATGCGTGAATGACAACACTCGAAACTTCCCCTGACAACCCCTATAATGGCCGCGATCTTTGCCCAACCTAAGTTGAATTGCAAGTGAAGTTCCAGCATGACTATCTCTGAAATTCTTGAACATAGCGGTGCCCACGCCCTTATTTATGATGTTGGCCGCGGTCTTAATCGCCTTAGCCCGACCCTATTTGCTGCGGTGGAAGCCCAACAGCTGCCCTACCCCTATCCGCAGCAGGGTAATGCCCAACTGGCGATTTGTTTTTACGCACAGGCCAACCAACCATTTATCTGGTTTTTGCAGCTCCCGCTCGATGAACAAGGTCTGCTCGATAATGCCCTGCGAGATAACTTTTGTGAGGCATTACTGAACGCACTCGGTGTGAACGCACTCGGTGAGCAGTTAACCACCGATCTTGGGGAAACCCAACAGCAACAACTGAATCAGCATCCAGCACTGTTTACCCCAACGCAAACTCAACAAGCTGCGCTCAATGCGACCTTAAAGCTGGTACTTGAACAACCGCCCTCGATTCATTTCGAGTATGCCCAAGCTTATCTCCAAGCCCCCCAAACACTCGACTGGGAGCAACTGGGCCTGCAAGGCTTACACGACGTAGCCGCGCGTTTAACGCTTGCAGATAGCGCTGCGGAACGCCTGACCGGCGCTATGATGAAGGGCTTTGCAAATTATCCGGCCAGCGTTCAACAAGCACTGGTGGTGGCGCTAGAGCCGTATCAGTTACCGCCCTCACTCAGCCAGTATTTTATTGGGTTGTGGCAACAGGCAGATCCTGCCACCGATACCGCTGCGCTTGCATTACGCGCGCTCGCAAATAATGTCGATCCAGCGCTTATTCCACCCCTACAGCAACGCTTACAAAGCGAGCTAACGCTCAATCAAAATGAGCTCATTGTGCTGGTCACGCGGCACGCGGCACTCATTGCTCAGCAACAATTACTGGCACCGCTGCTGGCCCAGATTGCGGCACAGCCAGAAGCCCTAGCACTCGGTTTATTTGAAGATTTAGTTCGCCAACCACAAGTGCGTGCAAGTGTATTAACCTGGCTCAGTCAAGCGGACCATCGCGCCAGTTTGCCAACGCCTTTGCAAACCGCGCTCGCCACACTTAAGGGTATGCCATGAATGTGTTGTTAGAATTAACGACGATTGTCGGACTGGTGATAAGCGCAGGGTTATTTTGGCAATGGCGTAAACAAGCAGAGTGGGCGCGCCATGTTGCCACCATCAAACTACAACAATTAAATTTACAGTTATTAGAGCTGCATCGCGCCGGAGGACGGCTCACTTGGCAGCGCGGCCCGCGCTGGCGAGCTAATTTTAAATTCGATTTTTGTAGCCAATACGAGCACCGCTACACAGGTTCACTAACGCTGTTGAACATGAGTTTAGAGCGCTTTGATTTGCCGCCCCATCGCTATGATGAGGCAGAGCCAACTACTACCGAGCAAGCGCCCGACGATCTCAGTTATCATCGGATGAAGTTTTAGCCGCGTGGCTTCCCTTGCAATAAGCTAACCCATGCATCTTTGTACATCACCCAGTCACCGAGTAGGCTATACCAAGGGTGTTTAAACGTTGCCGGCTTGTTGTGTTCAAAAAAGAAGTGCCCGACCCAGGCAAAGCCATAACCAGCCACCGGCACCCACAACAAATTCCACCACGACTGGGTCACAATCGCCTGCGCAATAATGAGCAATACCAAAGTACTGCCAATATAATGCAAGCGGCGACACGTCGGGTTTGCATGCTCAGCCAAGTAGTAAGGGTAAAATTCACGGAAACTGTTAAATTGCATATCTATCTCCTACTAACTCAAATCTTGTTCAGCATGCTGACGATCACAAAACCAAATAGCACCCGGTACTTTAGCCACTTCTAATTGGGCTAACTCGGTAAATCCGTGTCGACCAAATAGTGACTTATAAAAATCTCGCGTGATGTACACCCCAACGCCAGCTGAAGTTTCACTCTCTAGCATTAAAGTATTCACTGCTTGTACTAATAAATCGCCCAATCCTTGATGCTGATGCTGGGGATGCACCGCAATAAAGGTCAGCATGTGATAACTCTGATGTGGAATAGCCGCTTGAATTTGCGCTTCTTTATCAACTAACTGCTTCGTTGACACATACCCTGCCGTCAGCAGCATTTTTAGGCGCCAATGCCAATAACGACCGGGACCAAAACTTTCACCAGGTTGAGTGACACAGGCAACACCAAGTAACTGCTCACCGGCGAACACACCGATCATCGCTTGCCCGGCCTGCCAAAATGCGTTTAGGTCTTCGCGAATAGTTGCGCGCAAACGCTTTTCATAAGTTTCAACGGATTGTTCATGGGCACCAAATAGTTGCATAAATAAAGCATCATCATGGTACGCCTGATAGAGCAACGAGGCGGCGAGTTTTAGATCTTCTGCAGCTAAATAAGCAACGCGTTGTGCGGCCGTGTCATGCGCATGTCGTTGATGGTTCACCAGCTCACTCACTCTTATCACCCTCGGTTAGAAGTAGGAGAGAATTAGAGTAACGAATGCGCTCGCGCTTGTATACCAACATGAGTATAACAACATAGGTGTAGCGCCAACCAAACCTTGGTTGGCGCGGCGGGCTATTTAAGCAAAGGTTAACAACCGCTTACTGAGCTAAGTTAGCAAGCGCTAGCTCACCAGTTCCCATGAGCACCTCATCCATAAACACCACGGCCGTACACTCGTCACGGGTGGTCTCGCCATCGCTTTTTACCCGATGAGTACGGTAGTACAAAACCTGATAGTGGTGCTCACCTTTGCGCATAGTGTCGACAAACGCCGGCTCACCCAGTTGCGCCTGCAGTGTCGTTGGTGTGGTGGTTTGGCTAAGTGCCGAAATCGCCGCTCGATTCTTCCGTTCAAGGTGTTCCCAATCGACTTGGTAATCGCCGTCATGATCCCAATCACCCTTGTCAGTCACGACAATGCAGCCGGGTAAGGTTAATAACAGCGGCAGACCTAACACACAAATTCCACGTTGGAAGCGATTCATTGGTTATTCCTTTAATTTCGATACTTTCATTTAGATATGTGGACCGGCCAATACTGCGGCAAACCGAAAAGTTGCGCGTTGTACAGCTAGCCTACTAGGGTTGAGCAAAATCGTGCTACAACCTACCTAAGCAAAGACAATGCCAACCATAAAAACACGTACATTTCAATTATTTAAGATATTCCAATGCAATATCGCTCAGTGCTTTTTACCGCGAGTTAGTTAATTTCACAGAAAGTTAGCCAAATCGCCTATTTTTGTCCGTATTTTAAGCAGTCGGTAGCTGCAACCCAGCTAAGAAGGCGTCCATCGAGAGTGCCAGCTGCTCATGCTGCGGCTGACCGACCCACTCTAACCCAATGGCATGGGTCTCACTGTCGAGGGTAATAAGTAAATCATCGGTATCGGCAGCTAATCCAATAAAAAACGTAATAGGTTGGCGCAGCCGGCGTTTCATTAATATATGGCCGACTAAATTAGTCTGTAAGCGCTCGATATCCTCAGGCCCCATGACTTGCAGCAAAATCACCCCATGCGCCCCCCAGACTGCCTCAATATCAGCGCTAAACCAGCGCTCGTAGTATCGCTGCAACGGCTCTGGAACAGGCTGTTCTAAGGCGTTTTCCAAACTCGCCCAATCCCAACTTTGGGTTTGCGCAACTGGTAGCCAGCGTGCCTGTTCGTCAGCATCAGGTTCGCTGCGCCAAATCGGGCTTGCAAAGGCCTCATGATAATCCGTTAGCAGGCCCTCAGGCGCTGCTGCGCTCAGCCGTTGCATCAGTGCATCGATCGCAAACTCGGTTGCCATGCTATTTCCTCTTTCATCAGCGGGAGCGGCAGCATACAATTTCACTTGCTACGGTGCAATGCACGCTTTGGGGGCAATCTTTGTGCCCCACCTGAACAACAGCGCAGCTACGCCTAAATTTGTTGTAAGGAAAATCTATGACTACCCCGACTGATGCCGATCTTGCCCACTTAAATTTGGGCCAAGCGACAAGTTATCCCAGCCGTTATACCCCTGGTTTATTGCAGGGAGTGCCACGAGCGCGCAACCGTGAACCTATCGGCATTACCGCATCACTGCCCTTTCAGGGTGTTGATTATTGGAATGGTTATGAGTTGTCATGGCTGAATGAGAATGGAGTACCACAAGTTGCCACCGCCACTTTCGCGGTGCCAATTACCAGCCCAAACCTAGTTGAATCGAAGAGCTTTAAACTTTATTTGAATAGTTTTAATGAAGACAAGTTTAGCAGTTGGAGCCAAGTACAACAGCTCATGACACAAGATCTAAGCGCCTGTGCCGGTGCCCCGGTAACGGTTGAATTACATGGGTTAGATAGCACCACGCATCAGCTTGATAACCAGCTGCCAGGTACTTGTATCGACCACCAAGCGGTGCAACTGAGCCAATATGATTACGACCCCAGCCTACTGCAATTGCGCCAGCCCACCATAACGGTGAGTGAAACCTTGCACAGCCATGTGCTGAAGTCTAATTGCTTGATCACCAATCAACCTGATTGGGGCTCGGTGGTAGTTAAGTATGAGGGACCGGCGCTCGATCATGCGGCGTTACTGGCCTACATTGTATCGTTTCGTCGCCATAATGAATTTCATGAGCAGTGCGTGGAGCGGATTTTTGCAGATATACAGCGGCTAGGCATAGCTAAGCTTACTGTGTACGCACGTTATACCCGCCGCGGTGGCCTCGATATCAACCCCTTTCGGTCAAATTTCGAGGCGGCTCCGGCGCAACAACGGCTGGTACGACAGTAAGCTGAGCAGTTAGCGTTACTCGGCAACCTTGCTGGGGTGAGGTACTCCCAGCCATTGCAGGAATCGTAGTTGCTGAGTCTCAGTTGGCTCTGCAACCGGCCGAACTTGTACTGGCTCGCTTGGGCGCTCGGTTAACTTGAGCGGTTTTTGCGCCAACACATCGTGACGGAAGTAGCTCACCGTCACTTGCTCGGCGGTCGCGAGTTCCTGTAATTGTTCTTGCAACCGAGCTTGCGTGACCCGTTTGCCATTAATCGCAACAATATAATCGCCCTCAGTAAAGCCGGCGTCCCACGCGGGGCTATTCAGATCGACGCGAGTCAATTGCACGCCATCGGTGGCACTGGTAGTTGACCACCCCACCCACACTTCGGTGTCCTCGCGCGGCGCAAACTCCAAGCCTACGACTGCTAATGCTTGCTCCACATCAATTTGATGCGGTTTCTCAATATATTGTTGCCACCAAGCTTGCCAATCCTGAGGACCATAAGCGGCGGTTAACTCGGTTAATATTTGCTGCACGTCTGCGGCCGTAAACCCATTCGTGAAGGCATTGAATTTCTGATACAAAGCTTCATGTACATCGCGATAATTCACTTCACCATCACTCGCTTCTAACAAGGCCATATCGAGCCACAACGAGGTTAACTCACCCTCTCCATAGATATTGACCGAGGCGTTGTGCGCACGCGAACCACCTTCCGCAATCCATGCATCAAATGAAGCTTCAGCAATCGACATGACCCCCGCACCCGGCTTGTTTAAATGGCTGTTCGCAGTACGCGACAACATTTTAAAGTATTCAGCATAAGTAATAATGTCCGCCGCTAATAACAAATGGGCTTCAAAGTAGCTGGTCGAGCCCTCGGCTAACCACAACAAATCACTATAGTTTTCTTGTTGATAGTCGTAAGGCACTAAGCCGGCTGGGCGATAAGCTTTCACATTCCACGTGTGGACAAATTCGTGGGCAGCGGTGGCAATGAAAGATACATAGTCGTCACGCGAGCCAAACCGATAGCGCGGACGCTGAATAACGGTTGAATTCAAATGTTCAGTCGCACCGCCTGCGCCATCAGTTGCGTGCATGATGAATACGTAGCGTTCAAATGGATAGTCTGACCAAATAACGGAACCTGTTTGCACTAACTTGCGCAAGTCTGCAACCGTCTGTTCGGCGTCATAATTACCGTGCCCCCAAAACACTACCTCGTACTCACGCCCTTGTTCCTCAAATTGGTAGTAATCGTGAATGCCCGTTTCAATCGGCGAGTCAATAAATACATCCCAATTCGGTGCCACAAAGGTATGCTCAGCACTCTTTTCCATGCCCGAGACGCTGCGCCACTCCGATGGTACCTGCAACGTCACCTGCAGCGGCTCAGCGCGCCATTGGTCTGCATAAACAAACACGGCTGATGGGTTCAAATAGGCGTGGGTGTTATCCAGATGGCGTGCACGCCGCCCCAGCTGATTAAGATAAAGCTCATAGCTAAAAGTAACGGCTTCACCATTGACATCAGCAATGCGCCAAGTCGCTTTGTCTAGTTTTTCAACCGGCAACTCACGGCCGCTCGAGCTCACTGCGCGGACCGAGCGTACCGCGTTCGGTAGGTCAAGAATGCGATACAAACCGGCCCGCCAGACCGGCATTTTAACGTCTAAGTAGTTTAGGTCAGTTGCAGGAAAGCGATTCTCAACCTGCGCTAAATGATGCTCATTGTCTGTTAAATCAATAGCATACTGAACACTTGCGGCAGCGTTTTGAGCCTGACTCGGAGGGCTAACCAGCCCCGCACCGGCAAGAAACAGTAACGGTAGAAGAGGCTTTAACAGTCGCGCGAATAGCATTTGCATGGGACATCCTTGCTCTTGGGGATTCAACTTTTCAAGCGCGCAGCATAGCATGAAGAATGCAAGATGTGCCGACGCTTAATCCGACTTGGGAAGCCGTTCATCGCGCCAAACCTGACCTCAAATTCATATAAAAGGTTAAAAATTAGCCAGCCCAATGACCCAACTAGTGCAAATAGAAAATGGTCTTTATGCCGCTATTTGCGTAAAATATTTTGTGAATTGATTTTTTTTTGAGCAAACACCACAGCTGCTTGTAGTTGATGATTGACTCCCTTGCTGCAATCCGTTAATTGTGGAGCTAGGAAACAGATAGGATAACGCGTGAATAATAGTCTCAGCGCCGCTGAACAACTCGATTTACTTGGCAAACGCCTGCAAGAAACCATTGAGTCTCGCAAGGTGCTTGAAAAGTCGTATGAGCGAGACGTCGCGACCTTATCTCATTTCATTGGTCGACTGAGCGGCGCATGTCGCGGTTTAGACGATGAATTAGATCATCGGCTTAACAAGTTACGCGCTGAACTGCAAAAAAATCCCGACATTGACTTGCTCATCCCGTTGCTTGATGACATTAGTGTATTGCTGCAACAACAAGGGTTTAAGTTGCAACAACAGCTACGAACCACTCAAGATGCGGTGCTAAGCGCGGGTAAAAGCATTCAAAAGCTAAAAGGCTTAAGTAAAGCCCAACGTGACGAATTGCGCGAGTTAATGTCAAGCGCCGACGGGCCCAGTGCGTCGTTGGCAAAATACCTGCCGTTATTACTGGAACTGTTGGCGCTGCACCAGAAGCTACTCACTCAAGAGAGCACTAATTCAACGACTGGGTTACTGAACGCTAGCACAGCACCTGCAGCGGCTGCTAATGATGATTTAGATGCCACTCGCGAAGAACTCATCAACTTATTAAGTGTGGTTGATTTCAGCGGGTCGGCCGCTAACGCCATTCAAATGGTGCGGCAGCAACTTATTAACGGCGCTAACCAAAAAGAATTACTGAGTCACTGTATGCAAGTGATTCGTTTAATCGTCAAAAGCATTAGTGAAGAGCGCAAATCAGCACAAAGCTTTTTAACCGAGTTGAATGATGCGTTAAGTTCCGTGCATGCGGTACTAACGGCGTCAATTCACGACAATGATGTTGCAAACTTAGCGAAAGATAAGGTCACTGCCAGTTTGCAATCAAGTGTGTCTAAACTCACTCAATCGGTACAAGAAGCATCGCATTTAGAGCAGTTAAAAAAAGATGTGAAACTTCATATTGGTGATATTGTCACCGCGATTCAAAAACGTCAGCAACTCGACAAAGACGAACATGCCAAGTTAGAAAAGCATTTGAAGGAACTGCAATCACGTTTAAAAGACGTCGAAAAAGACGCAGCGAACTACAAAAAGAAACTAGCCGAGCAAAAGTTCAAAAGTTTGCAAGACGCTTTAACGCGGCTGCCTAACCGCACCGCTTTTGAGGAACGTTTAGAATTAGAATATAAACGCTGGCAACGCTATGGTACGGCCTTAACGGTCGCCGTTGCCGATATTGATCACTTTAAGCGAATAAATGATAACTACGGCCATATTGCAGGCGACAAAACCCTGCAAGTGATTGCCAATATGTTGCAAAAAGCGTTGCGGGAAACCGACTTTGTGTGTCGCTTTGGTGGCGAAGAGTTCGTCATCATTTTCCCGCAAACCCATGTTAGCCAGGTGCACGAATCCCTTGAAACGGCACGTAAGAAAATAAAACAGATACCGTTCAAATTTAGAAATGAAGATATCAGTATTTCTATTTCAATCGGTGCGGCTGGTTTTCACGATAGCAACGATACGCCGCTCAGTGTGTTTGAGCGGGCCGATCGAGCGCTATACAAGGCGAAAGAACAGGGACGCGATATTGTGGTATTGGATGACCCGAGCTAGTTATTGCTTATTTGCGAGCATGGAGAGTGCAAATGAGAACAGCTATTTACCCACAAGGCAGCATGTCGCTGCTGTCACAACTTGAAATCGAACGCCTACAAGCATCGAGTGACAAGGATCTATATCAGTTATTCCGTAACTGCTGTCTTGCCGTTTTAAACGCCGGCAGTAAAACCGACAGTAGTGCTGAAATATACGAGCGCTTCACAGACTTCCAAGTGAACCTCATCCGCCGTGAGCGCGGCGTCAAATTAGAGCTTATAAACCCACCAGCAGATGCCTTTGTCGACGACGATTTAATTGTCGGGATGCAGGAATTGGTGGAAGCTGTATTGCGTGACATTTTATACACTGGCGAGCGCTATTCTAAGCAAATGCTGGAGCAGGCTGACACTCACACCCTGACTCATGTGGTGTTCGATATTTTACGTAATGCCCGTACCGTGCGCCCCATGACCGAGCCCAATATGGTGGTGTGTTGGGGTGGTCACTCTATCAGTGACATCGAATATCAATACACCAAAGATGTTGGTTATCAGCTTGGTTTACGTGCCATGAATATTTGTACGGGTTGTGGCCCGGGCGCGATGAAAGGCCCGATGAAAGGCGCCACGATTGGCCATGCTAAACAACGCATTCATGATGGTCGCTACTTAGGCTTAACCGAACCGGGCATTATCGCCGCCGAGCCACCAAATCCAATTGTCAACGAATTGGTCATTTTGCCAGATATCGAGAAGCGCTTAGAGGCGTTTGTTCGAGTCGCTCACGGCATTGTTATTTTCCCAGGTGGCGCAGGTACTGCCGAGGAACTACTCTATATTCTCGGTATTTTGATGCATGAAAAGAATGCCGCTCAGCGCTTCCCGCTAGTGCTTACCGGCCCAGCAAGTGCAAAAGCCTATTTCGAATCATTGGATGAATTTGTTGGCGCAACCCTAGGTGCACAAGCCCAGCAACTCTACACCATAGTGGTTGATGATCCGGCACAAGTTGCACGCTTAATGCAACAAGGCGCGCGGCAAGTACGTGAATATCGGCAGGCCTCTGGCGATGCCTACCACTTTAACTGGAGCCTGCACATTGATGAGGAATTCCAGCGGCCGTTTAGCCCGACCCATGACAATGTCGCGAGCCTCAATCTGCACCGCGACCAAGCGCCAGCTAAACTGGCGGCGGATCTTCGCCGCGCGTTTTCCGCTATTGTCGCTGGTAATGTGAAAGATGAAGGGATTAAGATTATTAAGCAAAACGGTCCATTTAGTATTCATGGCGAAAAAGATCTCATGCGCCGCTTGGACGAGTTACTGGCGGCGTTCGTCGCACAGGGCAGGATGAAACTACCAGGTTCGGTCTATCATCCTTGTTACCGTGTGATCACCGATTAACCAACTGTGGAAACTGAGTGAGTCGATGTCGAGTAAAGTATTCAAAATCGTAGCGCTTGGGTTTGTGGTATACGTGGCTGCAGCGGCAGCCATTTTAACCCTCTACCAAGCCGATCCTGAGAGTATGAACTGGCAGGAGCGTGAAACTTTTAACCTCAAACAAATTGGGCTCCTCAACCTTGGCGCGCCCAAAGATGATGTGATCCGACTTTTAGGTTCGCCCGATATTAGCGAAGCCAAAATGATTGCCGATGGTGAGCTACAAATTTTATTTTACCGTACCCACCATGTGAAATCGGACGGCATTACGACACGTGATGAATGCACACCATTATTATTCCGCGATAATCAATTAATTGCTTGGGGCATTGATGCCTACCAAGACTACCAAGACCAATAAACCGGTAGACCCAATTCTTGCTCAACGTGACTGGCTGTTGCGCAACCCTGCGCTGTGGTTTCAGTCAGACGCGCCTAATGAACTGCCAATAAGTGCCTATTTTGTTCTGCGCTATGCGCTACTCATGCGCTGGCGGCCGGCTTTACAAGCAGAACTACTGCGCGCAAATCATGAGCTGGCAAGCGCCAAAGCCGAACAGTCGCTCCCGTCACCAGGCACACCACGTCGTTTAGCAAACCGGCTCGTCCGTACAGAGCAGGCACAAATGATGCCCTATCTTGATGATAGCGAGTTACTATTGCGCTTTGCCCGCGCAGTCGCACAGCGTTTTGAGGCTGGCGACAATGAGCGCACGGCGTGGTTACAGGTGTTACACCAACCAGCCTGGTTACCCGCAACCACTAGGCTTACCCCAGCACTGTTACAACAACTCTGCGAGCCACTGCAACAATATCAACTCTGGCTCCCACCGCTTGCGGAACTACAACAATCACAGCAACAAGCTACAACGCAACAGACCACCACGGAGCCACTCATCAGTGGCGCTATTGCATTTTACCAAGCGGCACGAAGTCAACGAGCTCCCCACCATTTATTAAAGCTACTGCGTGAATTTGTGCATGGTAATGGCTCCTTAAAGCCGCTGGTTCAGGAGCTGGAACAGCAACCCCAAATTGCGGCGGTCATTTGTAGGCAAGCCGAGCGCAACAATCTCGCTACCGCACTACTACAACTCGGGCCGGCTCGCGCCGCCGAGTTAATTGCTGGGCACGCAGTGCGCGCCCAATTAGATAGCTACCCCGGCCCATATCAAACCGCATTAAGCCAATATCGGGAATTGTGGCTCGCCTGTTTACAAGGCCTTCAGCAATATTTGCAGCAAAAAGGCACCAAGCTTGATTTGGGTATGCCCAGTCAGTTATTTGGCCTTCTTTGGTGTGCCGGATGGTTCCGTAGTCGTAGTCTTAGCTTACTTCCCCAACTACAAATACAGCAACATCCAGTGAGCTGGCATTGCGCACATTGGTTTGGCGGCGGGCTTGACGAACAACCCGAGCATTATCGGCAGCTAACGCTTGAACTTGCAAAACGCTGGCAGCTACCGAGCGCTGCTATTTCGGCGGTGAATATTGAAGATTACCACACCCCAACAACTGCGGTGTTAGTGATCGCTAGCGTGGCTGTGTGGCAGGCAGAACATTGGCCAAATGCCCTTCCCCAAGGTTTTCATGAGCCCGTCGAAAAGTGCCTTAAAACATTGAATATAAATAAAAATATTATTAAAAACTTGAGTTTAAGAGCGGCACAAACGGTACAGTTAAGTTGTTATCCACGCGCCTGCCCGGCATCACCAACAACCCCAAACTAATCTCCACACCCAGCATCAGCTTTAACTCTACTTTTTTACGGGGCTATGCAAACCTACCCAAGCTTGAAGTGCGCTGCTAAAATTAGCGCCAGTTCGCGTAATCTCTGTAGGTTAAGAAGGAAGTCGGAATGACACGCACAATTACTGTGATCCCAGGTGATGGGATTGGTCCTGATATTATTAAAGCTGCCGTACAAATTCTCGACCATGTGGGTTGTGACTTTCAATACGAGTATGTCGATGCCGGCTTAGTCGCCTTAGAAAAAACCGGTGAATTATTACCGGCCGCCACCCTAGCAGCTATCGAGCGCAATGGGGTAACCTTGAAAGGCCCTCTAACAACCCCAGTGGGCGAAGGCTTCACCTCAATTAACGTGGGTCTGCGTAAGCAATTTGATTTGTATGCCAATGTACGCCCCGTTAAATCATTTGCTGGCACCAAAGCACGCTATGACAATATTGATTTGATCACGGTGCGGGAAAACACCGAGGGCATGTACTCAGGTCTTGGGCAAAGCACCGAAGCCGATGGCAGCGCAGCAGTCGCAACTAGCCGTATTACCCGCAAAGGAGCAGAACGAATCGTTCGTTTCGCTTACGAATTAGCTCGTCGTGAAGGACGCAAAAAAGTAACCGCGGTACACAAAGCTAATATTTTAAAATCAACCTCAGGGTTGTTTTTGAAAGTGGCGCGTGAAATTGCTGCTGAATACCCTGACATTGAAAGCAACGAAATGATTGTTGATGCAGTGTGTATGAAACTGGTCATGAATCCTGAGCAATTTGATGTCATTGTTACCACCAACTTATTTGGCGATATCTTAAGTGATTTGTGCGCCGGCTTAGTGGGTGGGTTAGGCATGGCGCCGGGTGCTAATATTGGCGAAAAAGCCGCTATTTTCGAGGCTGTACACGGCTCAGCGCCTGACATCGCGGGCATGAATATCGCGAACCCAAGCTCAGTCATTTTAGCTTCTATTCAAATGCTTGAATATTTGGGCGAGCAAGACAAAGCACAGCAAATTCGTGAGGCATTAGCAGCGACCATTTCTGCCGGCGATCGCACTACGCCAGATTTAGGCGGTACTTCCGGCACCACAGACTTTACCCAAGCTATTATCGACCGTCTTTAATAATCGCAACTTAATACTTGTTGCGCAGACACTAAAAAAGGTGCTCATGAGCACCTTTTTTTTCATCACCGCCCGCAAATTAGTTGCTTGGGCGAGGTAACCAGCGAATGTGTACCGTAATTTCTTCGCGGTCGTGGTAAAGCTGTTTAGCTTGAATTTCAAACCGGCCACGTCCCTCTTCTTGCAGAGCTGCCTGCATTTTTTCTAAATACTCAGCAACTAGTGCGTAACGCTTTTTCATCGGCAACTTCAGATTAAATATCGCCTCTTGGCAGTAGCCCTCTAACAACCAACTGGTCATCAGTTCACCGACCCGTGCTGGTTTCTCTACCATGTCACACACCAGCCATTGCACGTTGCGCTTTTTCGGGCGGAACTTAAAACCGTCTTCTTGAAAATGCTTTACTTGCCCGGTATCCATCAGTGCTGGGCTCATCGGGCCATTATCTACGGCCTGAACCATCATGCCACGCTGTACCAACTGATAAGTCCAACCGCCCGGCGCCGCACCAATATCAACAGCGTTCATGCCCGCGTGCAATCGGGTTTCATGTTCGTTAGCCGGAATAAATACCGCAAAGGCTTCTTCTAGCTTCAAGGTAGAGCGGCTGGGTGCGCCCGACGGCATCCGCAACCGCGGAATACCCATATGCCAACGCGACTGATTATAACTATAAGAATAACCAATAATGACCGCTTGCCCGGATAGGAAAAACGCGTGCAAAGTGGGGCGTTTATTACTTTCACTGGTGGTCAGAATATCCGCTTTGCGCAAGCCCTGCCGCAACGGCACTGTGAGCTTACGGCAAAATTTAGATAACTCTTTGGCGCTATTGGTATCCGGAGTTTCTAAGCGCAAATCACCAGCAGGCTTAAAAGCTAGTTCCGCATGTTGTTCGGCAGCGCTCAACAGCGCCATGGCGATTTGACCGACCCGATCGGTCTCTTGTAAGGCCATTATTTCCGCCACGATCACGATGAACTGCCGGGTAAAGACTAAATCCTTCAACGCCAGCTTACGGCCCAAGTGGTCCGCCTCTTCCGGCTGACAGCGATAAATCACATAACCGCGGTCAGGCTGGGTTTGGCAGTAGCCATACACGCCTAACACAGCTGTTTTGGCTTGTAACTCTGCGGCACAATCATTTTCGAAACCGGGGCGACAATACGCCACTAATCCATGCATTTATGCTTTCCTGTATATCGTAGCGGTTAACCAACCAGCCCGACCTAATCCTAACCACCCTATGATCATGCTCAATCCACCGAGTGGTGTAACCGGACCAAGCCAGCGCCATTCTAGCCAAACCAGCGCATATAAACTACCGCTAAACAACAAAGTACCAAGCGCCAATAAGATGGCTGCCAAACCCCAAGCTCGGCGTAGCTGCGGTTCAGCCAAGCAAGTGCCGGCGAGCCCGCATATGCACAGCGCTAACGTATGATAAAACTGATAAGTCACCGCAGTACCAATGGTGGCCAGCTCGCTGGGATCGAGTAGATTGGCAAGTCCATGCGCCCGCCAGGCGCCCAGACCAACGGCAGTGGCACCATAAATGGCAATCACCGCCCATAATAATTTAGCGCTATTCACAGCTGCGGTTGCTCCTGTGCTGATGGTTATTGTGGCAGTGATTGTTACGTGAGTTGTTGTTGAATATGAGCAGCACTTAAGTCGATCGCCTGCTGCCATAACTGGTCACGATTTAAACCACTACGTTTAGTCGGGGTAAAGCTGTGGTCACCACCTAACAACCAATGCAGTGTAACATTGGTCGGCAGTGGATAACTGGCCACCTCGGCCGGCTTGCCGAAACTATCTCGGTCGCCTTGCAGCACCAAGTTGTTGCGACACGGGTTGGCCAAATCACTCAGCCGTGTTTTATCCGGTTTACCTGGCGGATGAAACGGAAAACCAAGGCCCACACAAGTGAGCGGCTGGGTTGCGATAGCGGTTTGAAAAGCCACCCGCGCGCCCATCGATTTCCCCATTAATATGAGTGGTTTATTGGTGCTCTGGGTGACTTCTTCAACCACGTGTTGCATGGCATGACATAGCTGAGGCATAGGATTCGGCGGGCGACGGGTGCCAGTATCCACAAATTGCTGCCAATAAGGGAAATTAAAGCGCACCACCTCAAACCCGTGCATTGCTAGCCCTAAGGCAACAAACTGCATAAAATCACTACGCAAGCCGGCGCCTGCACCATGGGCAAATACGATGCGTACTTCGCCCTGTGGATTATCAATCTGAATATCAACTCTATTCACATGCCAAACCCTTCTTTTTCCTCAACGGCCACTAAAGACAACAACCACGAGCGAAAGGTCGCAATTTTACCAATTTCTGACTGAGAATCTCGGCACACCAGATAAAACGACTTAGTGCGCGGCAACGCTTGCGGAAATACTTTAATTAAATGGCCAGCGTCAATTTCGGGTTTGACCAACACATTGTTTGCAAGCGCAATGCCTTGACCATGCACCGCTGCTTTTAAGGCGAGGTTGGAATGGCTAAATACCGGCCCGTGGTCACTTTTGTCTTTATCGATACCCACTAGCCTAAACCAATCGCGCCAAGCGTTGCGCGTCTCATCATGCAGCAAGGTATGGTTCAGCAAATCACGCGGTTCTCTGAGCGGTTTATTGCCATTGAGTAATAATGGTGAGCACACTGGGATCAAAAACTCTTTATGCAGCTTATAAGCCGTTAATCCCGGCCACTGCCCAGCGCCGTAATAAATCGCAACATCGACATCATCAGTTAACGAGGAGTCCACTTCATCGACGGCACGAATACGTACATCAATATCGGGATAGGCTTCGCGAAATTGGCTTAACCGCGGCACAAACCACAAGATAGCGAAACTAGGCGGCAACGAAATGGTCAGCGCCCCCACTTCCGTGGATTGTTTTAAACGGGCAGTTGCAGTGGCTATATCATCAAAGATTTGCTTTAAATCAAGATAGTAACTTTGGCCTTCCGCCGTGAGCAATAATGAGCGATTTTTCCGGACAAATAATTTTGCCGCCAAATATTCTTCCAAGCCTTTCACTTGATGGCTTACCGCGGCTTGAGTCACGAATAGTTCATCCGCTGCTTTGGTAAAACTAAGATGCCGAGCGGCAGCTTCAAAAGCTTTCAAAGCATTGAGCGGTGGTAGTTTACGCATGTGATGGCTGCCTCATCCTCGTCGGCGGGTCGTCCATTAAGGTTTGGAACCACCTCGCAACGCTTGTGCAAAGCTATCCAAACTCTCGATGTATTTGTCGCGTGGTAACGCGGCTGCCATCATAGTAATAAAATGGGACAAATTATTCATCATTGTTGATACATAAAACCGCTCACCGGTGTCGGTCACAATCACAAACGCTGACCATAATCGGTGATATTCAATCCGCGCGACGGCTTCCCATGACACTCGGCGAGTGCGCCGCAACTGCTTGCGGATCACCAACTGGCGTTCATTAACCCCAATTTGGCTACGAAATACCTCCGCCGTTAGCCATACAGTAAGGGTGGCGAGCAGCAACATCATCAGGCTGAAAATAAACCATTGCAGCGCCGTCGTTGGCGGCATCCATGCCACCGCGCTACCAAGTGCTAACAAGCTTACCCACGCACACAGTGGGATAAGTTTAACGATGCCTTGATAACGCAGTTGCATAGCAATACCCTGTCAATTAGCGCACTTACAGCCGCACGCCGCCGTCGATTTCAATCACCCGGCCACTAAAGAAGTCATTTTCAATAATGTAGCGTGCTGAGTGTGCAATTTCCTCAGGCTGTCCCCAGCGGCGTAACGGCACCATACTTAACGCACGTTCAATCGCCTCTGGTTTCATTTGTGCCGTCATTGGCGTTTCAATAAAGCCCGGCGCAATGGCACCACAACGAATGCCGTAGCGGCCTAACTCACGCGCCCAGGTAACGGTCATCGCGACCACGCCAGCCTTAGTTGCAGCATAATTGGTTTGGCCAATGTTACCGGCACGGGCGACCGAAGAAATATTGATGATCACGCCTTTCTTGCCCGCCTTGATCATGTGCGCCGCTGCTTCACGGCCACACAAAAAGGTGCCAGTCAAATTCACGTCTAACACTGACTGAAATTGTTGTAACGGCATTTTATGGGTGATTTCACCATCTTTGTATTTCACTAACAAACCGTCGCGTAAAATACCGGCGTTATTCACCAACACATCAATGCCGGTAAAATCGTCATTAATGGCGCTGAACACTTGCTCCACTGCAGCTTCATCAGTGATGTTGATGTTGTAACCTTTGACCAGCTTAGCACCCGCCTGCTGACAGGCTTCAACGGCGCTCGCGAGCGTCTCATCATTCATATCAATCAGCGCTAGCTGGGCCCCTTGCTTGGCGAAATCGAGCGCCATTGACAAGCCTAAGCCCTGCGCGCCACCGGTGATAACAATTGTGCTTTGTTCTACTTGCATCATGAATTCCTTGCCTGTGCAGTACCTAAACCCTAATTATTTTTTGGCTTTTGGTTGCACTAGTTTGAAGATACTCGAGAAATCCTCTCGCCCATGGCCCTGCTGCGACCAGCTGTGGTAAAGATTGTGAGTTAAGGCGCCCATCGGCGTTGCCGCCCCGGATTGCAGCGCGGTTTGCTGCGCTAAGCCCAAATCCTTACTCATCAAATCAACCATGAATCCGCCCTGGTAGTCGTTCGACGATGGCACATTATCCATCACCCCCGGACACGGATTATATACTTCTAAAGTCCAGTTCCGACCGGAGCTTTGCAGCATAATAGCCGACAACACTTTCGGATCTAGGCCGTTGGCAATGCCTAATTGCAAGGCTTCGGCAGTACCCGCCATTAATACCGACAACAACATGTTATTGCAGATTTTTGCAATTTGCCCGGCGCCCACCGCGCCTGCTCGAAACACGTTTTTGCCCATGCAATCGAGGATGGGGCGAGCCCGCTCTACATCGGCTTCAGCACCACCACAGATAAAGGTTAACGTACCTGCCTTGGCACCACCAACCCCACCTGACACTGGCGCATCAATAAAGGCTAAGCCATGTTTAGCAAGCTCGGCGGCAACATGCTGCGCGGTTTCAGCGGCAATCGTGCTGCAATCAATCACTAAGGTTGATTTGTTCAAGCTTTGCACTAACCCAGACTTACCATCTGGGCCGCCCAAATAAACGGCTTCAACATGATGCCCCGCCGGCAGCATGGTGATCACAAATTCCGCATCGGCGGCCGCTAATTCAGGCGAACTGGCGGTATGACAACCTGCTGCCTGAGCTGCCTCAAGCGCGGCTGGCGATAAATCAAAAACATGAACAACATGCCCGCCTTTGACCAGATTAGCGGCCATTGGGCCGCCCATATTACCAAGTCCAATAAATGCGATACGTGCCATGATAATGCTCCGTTTAAGCTAAATCGGCGAGCGGGTGCTCACCCGATTGCCATGGTGATTTGAAGTAATTATCGAGTTCCGCTGCGGTTACCGCGGCGACACTCTCATGTTGCCACTTAGGTTGCTTATCTTTGTCGATTAACAACGCCCGAATACCCTCAGCAAAATCACCGCGCACCGCGCAGTTGGTCGAGAGCGTCAGTTCTAATCTAAAACAATCGGCCAAACTCAAGTCGCTGCCATGAGCGAGCTGATTCCAGACAATATGGGCAGTCAACGGACAGCCGTGAGCAAGATTAGCGCGAGCTCTAGTCAGCCACTTATCGTCGCCGTCATAACTGAGGATACTGGCGACCACTTGTTCTACGTCAGTGGCATCAGTCCACTGCTGTATGGTCGCTAACTGCGCTTGCACCTGACTTTGTGGTTGCTCAGTAGTGCTTGCGCCAAGTTGTTTTAACGCCTCGGTCACGCGTTGACAATTGGCTGCACCATGCTCACCACCTTGCCACTCAAGCACCGTTAATGCGGCCAATGCTTCACCACGCTGCGACGAGTGTAAAAAGTGATCAGCAAGATTTAAAAACTGGGCGTCAGCGGCGTTTAAATGCGCCCCCGTCAACCCTAAAAATAAGCCACAACCGGCCGGCATATCGTTCAGGAATCGTGTCGCACCGACATCAGGATAGAGGCCGATGGTGACTTCTGGCATTGCCAACAATGAGCGTTCCGTGACAATCCGATGGCTGCCGCCATTCATGAGCCCCATACCACCGCCCATCACGATGCCATGACCCCATACCAGCAATGGTTTCTTGAAGGTATGAATCAGATAATCTAAGCGATATTCCTGACTAAAAAAGTCGGCGACTTCCGCCACTAATTCGCCCGGTTGTGCCCGCATCGCATTGTACATAGCCACAATGTCGCCACCGGCACAAAAGGCTTTCTCACCCGCGCCCTGTAGCCATACTGCAACAATACCGTCGTCTTGCTGCCAGGCGCGTAGCTGCGGTTGTAGCTGTTGAATCATCGCTAAGCTAAGCGCATTCAACGACTTTTCTGAATTTAACGTGGCCACCCCAATCCGGTGGCCAGAGCTGGTCGATAATTCCTCAAATAGCACTACTTCTGTCATCGTTCTCTCCACACTCGGTTAGAGGATGTCGCGGTCTAAGTCTGCCAGCAAGCGGCGACCAATGATCACCCGCATGATTTCATTCGTGCCTTCTAGAATTTGATGAACCCGCACATCACGAACATGACGCTCTAATGGATACTCTTTGATGTAACCGTAACCACCGTGAATTTGTAGTGCTTGGTTACACACCTCAAAGCCAACATCGGTGGCGAAGCGTTTCGCCATTGCGCAATACGTGGTCTTGTCGGCATCGTTGCTGTCGACTTTAAAGGCCGCCAGGCGCACCATCTGCCGCGCCGCCACTAATTCCGTCGCCATATCCGCTAATTTGAACTGCAACGCCTGAAACTGACCAATCGCTTGACCAAATTGCTCGCGCTCCTGCATGTATGCTTTGGCGGTGTTCAGCGCCGCTTGCGCAGTACCGATTGAGCACACAGCAATATTGATGCGGCCGCCATCAAGCCCCATCATCGCGAACTTGAAGCCTTCGCCTTCGGCACCTAATAAATTAGCCGCAGGAATACGCACGTCTTCAAAGGTGACTAACCGAGTTGGCTGCGCGTTCCAGCCCATTTTGGCTTCTTTTTTGCCATAGTGAATACCTGCGGCGTCAGCCGGTACCACAAAGGCCGAAATGCCTTTTGGACCTGGGCCACCGGTACGTGCCATCACCACCAATACATCCGTGCTACCCGCGCCAGAGATGAACATTTTAGAACCGTTCAAGACGTACTCATCGCCATCACGCTTGGCACTGGTGCGTAAATTTGCGGCGTCAGAGCCGGCGCCTGGTTCGGTTAAACAATAGGAACCCAGTTTTTCGCCAGTGACCAGCTCAGGTACCCATTGCTCAATCACCTCTGGCGTGGCAAACGAGCCAATCATCCAGCTCACCATGTTATGGATGGTCATCATGGCTGTGGTCGCCGTACAGCCCATCGCCAGCTGCTCGAAAATAAGCGCTGAATCTAATCGGCTCATGCCAAAGCCGCCAGCTTCCTCTGGGGTGTACATACCCATAAAGCCCATTTCACCGGCTTTACGGAACACTTCCAGCGGAAAATGTGCAGTTTCATCCCACTCTGCGGCAAACGGTGCCATTTCCTTCTCCGCGAACGCTCGCGCGGTGTCGACAAAGGCTTGTTGATCTTCAGTAAGGTTATAATTCATGACAGTACCTACTTCGTCTGTGAACGGCTTATTTCAGATGGATCGTCATATTCGGACCGTTAGCATCGGCAATATCGCTTTCAAACCAGCGTGCTGTTACTGTTTTGGTCTCGCTATAAAAGCGCACGGCTTGCTTACCATAGGCATGCAAATCACCGAAGAATGAACCCTTCCAACCCGTGAATGAGAAAAACGGTAACGGCACCGGAATCGGAATATTGATACCGACTTGTCCCACTTCAATTTCATGCTGATATTTACGTGCCGCGGCACCGCTTGCGGTGAAGATAGAGGTACCATTGCCATACGGATTAGCGTTCACTAATTCAATTGCCTGTTCCAACGTATCTGTGCCCATTGCACATAACACCGGGCCAAAAATTTCTTGCTTGTAAATTTCCATATCGGTGGTGACGTCGCTGAACATGGTTGGGCCTACCCAGTTGCCATTCGGGAAACCTTCCACTTGGCAGTTGCGCCCATCGACCAATAGCTTCGCACCCTCTTTCTCACCTTGGGTAATGAAGTTTTCAACGCGCTGTTTCGCTTGCGGGCTAATCAAGGGGCCATAACCGGCGTTCTTGTCGTTCCATGCACCCGGTTTCACTTTGGCGAGTTCAGCCGCAATTTCAGGAATCCACTCCTGCGCTTTACCAACAAACACTGCCACCGAAATTGCCATACAACGCTGGCCCGCAGCACCGACAGAGGCGCCAACCATATTACTGATCACTTGGCTCTTATTGGCATCTGGCATAATAACCGAGTGGTTCTTCGCACCGGCGAACGCTTGCACCCGCTTCATGTTCTCGGTACCACGACGGTAGATGTATTGTCCGACTGGCACTGAGCCTACGAACGAAATCGCACGAATGGCTGGCTCATCCAGAATAAAGTCGACTTGATCTTTACCACCATGCAGCACTTGCAACACGCCTTTCGGGGCGCCAGCTTGCTCAAATAACTCCACGAGTCGCGTTGGGGTAAGCGGATCTTGCTCAGAAGGTTTCAAAATAAAGGTGTTACCACAGGCAATCGCCAGCGGAAACATCCATAACGGGATCATCGCCGGGAAGTTAAACGGGGTAATACCGGCGCAAACACCCAACGGCTGGGTATAGCTGTAACTATCAATACTACGCGCAACGTTTTCAACGGTTTCACCCATTAACAATGAAGGGATGTTACAGGCGTGCTCAACTACTTCAATACCGCGCCACACGTCGCCTTTGGCATCATCAAACGTCTTACCGGTTTCACTGGCAAGGATTTCGGCAATTTCATCATGATGCTCTTTCAACAGCGCCTGATAGCGCAGCATTACCCGCGCGCGTTCAGAAACAGGTACTTCTTTCCAAGTTTTGAAAGCCGCTTTGGCACTCGCAACTGCCGCTGCCATTTCGGCTTGGGTGGCACAAGGCACCTCAGCAATCACTTCTTGGGTGGCTGGGTTGGTAACCGGAATCCAACGATCCGACTTAGATTGAACAAATTCACCATCAATAAAAAGGGGTACGCGTTTTACATCACTCATAACGACCTCGGTTGTCTGTCTCGCAGCATCATTGGCTGCCAGAATTATTAATTAATCACGCGCTCATTTAAGCAGTAAACGCGTCGCTTTAACATTCATAAAATCGCCGCTATAATGGACAATCTTGTTTTATTCCAGCGGATTTACATGCATGAGTCAGCCGTCTAGTTGGCCACTACCCGCCGGTAGCTCGCGAGTGGTGCTGCCCGCCGAACTCACCCAACAACTTGCCCAGCATCCACTTAGTCGCGATTTGTACCCAATCGCCTTTGGCCACTATGTGCAGGCAAAGGGGCATCATATTACCCGTCCGCACCATACCGACTATTTGCTGATCTTTTGCCACGAGGGCGCCGGTGATGTGGTCACCGCGTCCTACCATGGCCGCTTGCAAACCGGCGATCTGTTGTTGTTGCCGCGTGGTATTGCACACACTTACCAAGCCGATACACAGCAACCATGGAGCATTTATTGGTGCCATTTTAATGGCGCCGCGGCGCCTGCACTCATGGACTTTTTAGGCCTACAACCGCAGCAACTCACGCTGTCGTTACAGCGCTGGCAAGCACTATTGCCCGACGTCACTGCTTTACTTAATTTGCAACAACACCGATTAACCTTAGCGAACATGTTGCAAGCCGCAGCGCTACTGCGCAAAATTTGCGTACAATTGCCATTACTGACCAAGCAATCTAAGGCTGCCAGTGCGTTTGACCCGGCCCAGTTACTACGTTTTTTGACCGATAACTTACATCGGAGCTTAAGCTTAGCCGATATGGCTGCAGTGACCGGTCTTTCGACTTATCATTTCAGTAAAAAATTTCGGGCCCACACCGGCACCAGCCCAACTAAATTTTTTAACGAATTGAAGGTGCAACATGCGTGTCGCTTGCTCGACAACACCACCTTGTCTATTCGGCATATTGCGCAAGCGGTCGGCATCGACGATGCCTACTACTTTTCTCGTTTATTCAAAAAAACCATGGGCGTCGCTCCCCAGCTCTATCGCGACAGTCGCCATGGCATTCAACAACTAGGCACCTAACATGTGGATTCTGTGGCTCGTCACTGCCGTTTGGGCAGCAAGTTTTTCCCTCATCGGCGAATTCCTAGCCGGCCACGTTGACGGCTACATTGCCGTTTTTATCCGCATGATATTAGCCTTGCTGGTGCTGTTGCCGTGGTACCGGCCGCGGCAACAACCTTGGTCTATTCAGTTGCGCTTAATGGCTATTGGCGCCATTCAAATCGGCCTGATGTACATCATGCTATATCAAGCTTTTCTCTATCTCACTGTGGCAGAAGTGTTGTTGTTCACCATTTTTACGCCACTTTATATTACCTTAATAGATGAAGTGGGCTTTGCCCGCCGCCGGTTACCCTGGCGCTGGTGGCTTGCCGCAGTTTTGGCGGTGCTCGGTGCCGCCATCATTCGCGCCGAAGGAAGCTTAAGCACTAACTTCCTCATCGGTTTTGCCTATATTCAAGCTGCTAACTTATGTTTCGCAGCTGGCCAAGTGTTTTATAAACGCTTGCCGCTTGGTAACTCGCGCCAGCAAAGTCAAAGCTTTGCATTATTTTTTGCCGGCGCCACCCTCGTCTCAGGCTTGGCCATACTTGGCTTTGCCGACCATAGTCGTTGGCCCACCACCACCTTGCAGTGGGGTATTTTAATCTGGCTTGGCTGCGGCGCTTCAGGGCTCGGTTACTTAGCTTGGAACTTAGGCACTAAACTCGTCAACACCGGCCAGCTAGCCACCATGAACAATATGTTGATCCCCGCCGGGTTACTGATCAACTTCAGCTTTTGGGGACAAACCGTTGACTGGTTCCGACTTGCGCTTGGTAGCGCCATTTTGCTGCTCTCGGTGTGGGTTGCCTCGCGCCAACCCCGCCCCCCGTTAAGCGGCTAAGCCGCTACCACTTAAGCCAACAACTCCACTGCCATTGCTACGGCTTCACCACCACCAATACAAAGTGAGGTTACGCCGCGGGTTTTGCCTTGTTGCTGTAGCGCATGCAGCAAGGTTACCAGCAAGCGCGCACCGCTAGCCCCAATCGGGTGGCCTAATGCACAAGCGCCGCCATTAATATTGACCCGCTCGTGGGGAATTTGCATTTCCTGCATGGCCAACATGGTCACCATGGCAAAAGCTTCATTGATTTCCCACACGTCGACATCGCTTACCTGCCAGTTAAGCTGTTTCAACAAGGTGGTCATGGCACCGACTGGCGCAATGGTGAATTCGGCAGGTGCTTGCGAATGAGTGGCATGCCCCACAATTCGTGCCAATGGTTTCAAGCCACGGGCCTGCGCATCGGCCTCACGCATTAACACTAACGCGGCCGCGCCATCAGAAATTGAACTTGAGTTGGCCGCGGTAATGGTGCCATCTTTCTTAAAGGCCGGCCGCAACCCCGGGATTTTGTCTAGTTGCGCTTTACCCGGTTGCTCATCTTCGCTCACCGTCACCTCTCCTTTGCGAGTCTTCACCGTGACCGGTTCAATTTCAGCTGTAAAGCGTCCATCAGCAATCGCACGCTGGGCGCGTTTTAACGACTCAATCGCAAAGTTATCCATTGCCTCACGGTCAATGCCGTATTCGTCCGCGGTCGCTTGCGCGTAACACCCCATGGCTAACTGCTCGTAGGCATCCTCTAAGCCGTCGAGCATCATGTGATCGAGCATTTTGCCATGCCCCATGCGTTGCCCGGCACGCGCCGTCGGCAACATGTAAGGCGCGTTAGACATACTTTCCATGCCGCCGGCAACCGCCACATCAATACTATCCGCTTTAATTAAGTCATGTGCCAACATGGCGGCTTTTAAACCAGAACCACACACTTTATTAATAGTGGTCGCGCCAGCACTACGCGGCAACCCGGCGTGTAACATAGCCTGCCGCGCAGGCGCTTGACCTAAGCCAGCGGGCAGCACACAGCCCATGATGACTTCTTGGATATCAGCCGCTGCTAGTCCACTACGAGCTAATGCCGCGCGAATAGCTGTTGCGCCAAGTTGCGGCGCGGTGACGGCGGCCAAGCTACCTTGAAAACCACCCATTGGGGTTCGAGCTGCACTGACAATCACAATTGCATCAGACATAACCACTTCCTTAACACCGTGTGAAGATAAGCTTACAGCGATAATATGCTGCGTAAATTTTTAGATACACCTTTACGTAAACGTAAACCACTTTACGCCCACGTCAACTTGTTCTAAGCTTAGCGTTCAAAACCGGCGAGATGCAAGTAAAAATGACGAATATCACGACTTTCTCAATCGGCGAATTGGCACGGGAATTTGACATTACCACCCGCAGCATCCGCTTTTATGAAGACCAAGGATTGCTAACGCCAGCGCGACACGGCCAAACTCGGCTTTATACCAATCGCGATAAAGTGCGGCTAAAACTGATTTTACGCGGCAAACGCTTGGGTTTTTCACTGGCCGAAACCAAACGCCTATTCGACTTATATGACGCCGACAATAGTAGCGAGAGCCAATTGCTCACCGTACTAGAATTGATCGATGCCAAGAAAGCCTCGCTGAAACAGCAGTTAGAGGACATCAAAGTATTACTCGTTGAACTGACCAATTTAGAAGATCGTTGTCGTGACGAACTTGCCGAGGTGCAAACTTCGTCCACGACCGCCCCCCTTTCATCGTCTTGAATGCTGTAGGAGTTGTTATGATTCAATCATTCTCATCGCTCAATTTTGGGCTTGGCGAGACCGCCGATATGATCCGCGAAAGCGTCAATGCTTTTGCCCGCGACGAAATTGCCCCACGTGCCGCCGAAATTGACGAGCGTAATGAGTTCCCCGCTGATTTGTGGCGCAAAATGGGTGATTTAGGTTTGCTCGGCATGACCGTTCCTGAGGAATTTGGTGGTTCAGGCTTAGGTTATCTTGAGCACGTGATTGCGATGGAAGAAATCAGCCGCGCTTCAGCATCAGTTGGCTTGAGCTATGGTGCTCATTCTAACTTGTGCGTCAATCAAATCGCGCGTAACGGTACTCAAGCACAAAAAGAAAAATATCTACCTAAACTATGCTCTGGTGAACATGTTGGCGCACTAGCCATGAGCGAGCCTAATGCGGGCTCGGACGTGGTGAGCATGAAACTGCGGGCAGTAAAAGATGGTGATGACTACATCTTAAACGGCAACAAAATGTGGATCACTAATGGGCCTGATGCCAATGTGCTGGTGGTGTACGCGAAAACCAACCCAGACAAACATTCACGTGGTATTACTGCATTTATTATTGAGCGTGATTTCGCCGGCTTCAGCACCGCGCAGAAGCTCGACAAATTAGGTATGCGAGGCTCGAACACCTGTGAACTCGTATTCGATAATTGCCGAGTTCCAGCTGCCAACATTTTGGGTGAACTCGATAGTGGCGTTGAAGTTCTGATGAGCGGCCTCGATTACGAACGCGCAGTACTCGCCTCTGGCCCATTAGGTATTATGCAAGCCTGTTTAGATGTGTGTGTGCCTTATGTTCACGATCGTCAACAATTTGGTAAAGCCATTGGTGAATTCCAATTGGTGCAAGGTAAATTAGCCGATATGTACACCCGCACTAACGCTGCGCGTGCTTACGTATATGCCGTTGCCCAGTCTTGTGACCGTGGTGAAACCACCCGTAAAGACGCTGCTGGTGCCATTTTGTATGCAGCCGAATTAGCTACCCAATTAGCCCTGGATGCCATTCAGTTGCTCGGCGGTAATGGTTATATCAATGAATATCCCACTGGCCGTTTATTACGTGATGCTAAGCTATATGAAATTGGCGCTGGCACATCGGAAATTCGCCGGATGTTGATCGGGCGCGAATTATTCACGGAATCAAAGTAATCACCAAGGTGAGGAGTTGCCTGTGGCACGGCTAACCAGCAAAGTTAATAGTAAAGACGACACCTTTTTGGCCAATGATAAGGCCATGCGTGAGGTGTTGGCGGACTTATGGGATAAGGCTGCTAAAATTGCCGAAGGTGGCGGTCCCAAATATCAGGAACGACATTTGGCGCGCGGTAAGTTGTTGCCGCGGCAGCGCATTGAGAAATTACTTGATGCCGGCTCGCCGTTTTTAGAAATCGGCCAGTTTGCCGCTTGGGATTGTTACGAAGATTACGTGCCGGCGGCGGGTGTTGTCGCCGGGATTGGCAGCGTTGAAGGCGTGCAATGCATGATTGTTGCCAACGATGCCACGGTAAAAGGCGGCACTTATTACCCGCTGACTGTAAAAAAGCATTTGCGCGCGCAAGATATTGCCGCACGGTGCCGACTGCCCTGCATTTATTTGGTGGATTCCGGTGGCGCTAATTTACCTCGCCAAGACGAAGTATTCCCTGATCGCGACCATTTTGGCCGTATCTTCTTCAATCAGGCCAATATGTCAGCCCAAGGCATCCCACAAATTGCGGTGGTGATGGGTTTGTGTACCGCCGGAGGCGCTTATGTGCCGGCGATGGCTGATGAAAGTATTATCGTTAAAGAACAAGGCACTATTTTCTTAGCCGGCCCGCCGTTAGTAAAAGCCGCGACCGGTGAAGAAGTTAGCGCCGAGGAGCTCGGTGGTGCCGATGTACATACCCGTGTTTCAGGTGTTGCCGACCACTTTGCACAAAACGATGAGCACGCTCTGGCCCTTGCGCGGCGTGCCGTAGCTCGCCTCAACCATACCCCGGCAACCCCGATTGCGCAGCATGAGGTCACCCCTCCCTGCTATCCGGCCGAAGAAATTTACGGCATTGTCGGGACTGACTTGCGTAAGCCTTACGATGTTCGCGAAGTCATCGCCCGCGTGGTTGATGGTTCGGATTTTGACGAATTCAAACAGAATTACGGTAACACCCTGGTCACCGGGTTTGCCCGGATTCATGGCTACCCAGTGGGTATTATCGCCAACAATGGCATTTTGTTCTCGGAGTCGGCGCAAAAAGGCGCCCACTTTATTGAACTCTGTGCCCAGCGCAAAATTCCTTTGGTATTTTTACAAAACATCACCGGGTTTATGGTGGGTAAAAAATACGAGGCCGAAGGTATTGCGAAACACGGTGCGAAAATGGTGACCGCCGTAAGCTGTGCCAAAGTACCTAAATTTACGGTGCTTATTGGCGGCTCATACGGTGCCGGTAACTACGGCATGTGTGGCCGCGCGTATGACCCTACGCTCATGTTTATGTGGCCCAATGCACGTATTTCGGTGATGGGTGGCGAGCAAGCGGCCGGGGTCATGGCGCAAGTCACCAAGGATAATTTGGCGCGTAGCGGCGAAACCCTGAGTGCAAGCGACGAACAAGCCTTAAAGCAACCGATCATTAATCAATATGAGCAGCAAGGTCACCCTTATTATGCATCCGCCCGGCTTTGGGACGATGGCATTATCGATCCAGCACAAACACGCACGGTGTTGGGGTTAAGTTTAGCGGCTGCATTAAATGCCCCCATTGAAGACACGCGCTTTGGCGTGTTCCGCATGTAGGAGTAAGCATGAACTCAGCCATGACTGAACCCATGACCGAACTAAAGATTGCTGATAACGGCATCGCAACCTTAACGTTGAATCGTCCAGACGTTCATAACGCCTTTAACGATGCGATGATTGCCGAACTGCTGCAGGCCTTAGCGCAAGTCGAACAGCACCCTCGGGTGCGGCTATTGATCCTGCAGGCTGCAGGTAAAAGTTTCTCGGCGGGCGCGGATTTGAATTGGATGCGCAGTATGGCGCAAAAGGATCGTGCCGAAAATTTAGCAGATGCTGGCCAACTTTCATTATTAATGGAGCGGCTTGACAGCTTAACTAAACCTACCCTAGCCCTAGTGCAAGGCGCGGCTTTCGGCGGCGCAGTCGGCTTGGTTGCCTGTTGTGACATCGCCATCGCCACTGAACGCGCAAGCTTTTGTTTAAGCGAAGTAAAAATTGGCCTGATCCCCGCGGTAATTAGTCCTTACGTCATTCGCGCTATGGGCAATCGGCAGGCACGCCGTTACATGCTCACTGCTGAGCGCTTTGACGCCCACACTGCACTTGCCTGCCAATTAGTGCATGAGGTGGTTAGCGATAGGGACGCGCTCCAACAACGAGCAGAGGCGTTAAGTGGAACTTTACTACAAAATGGTCCGGCTGCCGTGCAAGCCGCCAAGCAGCTGGTTGCTGATGTAAGCGCGCAGCCCTTAACTACAGCCGTTCGAGAGCTCACCATAGCTCGCATCGCCGACATTCGGGTATCGCCCGAAGGGCAAGAAGGACTGACCGCGTTTTTAGAAAAACGCCCGGCTAACTGGACTCAAGGTAACTAAATGATTCGTACATTATTAATTGCCAATCGTGGTGAAATTGCTTGTCGAGTTATCGCCACGGCAAAACGCTTAGGTATTCGCACAATAGCAGTTTTCTCTGATGCTGATCGGCAAGCTCAGCATGTGCTGGCAGCCGATGAAGCGGTTTATATTGGTGCGGCCCCCAGTAGTGAAAGCTACTTAGTGGTCGAACGTATTATTGCCGCCGCAAAACAAACTGGGGCTGACGCCATCCACCCAGGCTATGGCTTCTTGTCGGAAAATGAAGTGTTTGCCGAAGCCTGTGCTGAGCACAACATTATTTTTGTGGGTCCGCCAACTTCGGCAATTGCAGCCATGGGCTCAAAAAGTGCCGCCAAGGCCATTATGAGCGAAGCCGAAGTGCCTTTGGTACCGGGTTACCATGGTGATGAGCAAAGTAGCGCCAAGCTGGCCGCTGAAGCCGAAAAAATTGGCTACCCGGTATTATTAAAAGCGGCTTACGGCGGCGGCGGGAAAGGCATGCGCGCGGTGCACGATGCGGCCGAGTTTAATGAAGCGCTTGCCGCCGCCAAGCGTGAAGCAAAAGCCTCCTTTAACAACGATAAAATGCTGGTCGAAAAGTTTATCCAGCAGCCTCGTCATGTCGAAATCCAAGTGTTTGCCGATCAACATGGCAATGGTGTGTATTTAGCCGAACGTGACTGTTCCGTGCAGCGTCGCCATCAAAAAGTAATTGAAGAAGCACCAGCGCCAGGTTTAACCGAAGCGACCCGCAAAGCTATGGGCGAAGCAGCCATTCGTGCCGCCCAAGCCATTGATTATGTAGGCGCCGGTACGGTTGAGTTTTTGCTCGATAAAGACCAGCGCTTTTACTTCATGGAAATGAACACTCGCTTACAAGTAGAGCATCCGGTGACGGAAATGATCACTGGCCAAGATTTAGTGGAGTGGCAGTTACGGGTAGCTTCGGGCGAGCCGTTACCGCTAAACCAAGCGCAAATTACGACCACAGGTCACGCCTTCGAAGCGCGCATTTACGCGGAAGACCCTGATCACAACTTCTTGCCATGTACTGGTGTACTCAAACACTTGCGGCCGCCTGTTACCGGCGCCGACGTGCGCGTTGATACCGGGGTTATTGAAGGCGATGAAGTAAGCGCTTATTACGATCCGATGATCGCAAAATTGATCGTGTGGGCAGATGATCGCACCACTGCCCTGCGCAAACTTGAGCAATGCCTAAATGAATACCGCATTGCAGGGTTAGTCACCAACATTGATTTCTTAAAACGCATTGCGCGCCACCATGATTTTCAGGCCGCTAAGCTCAGCACCCAGTTCATCGAAGAGCATGAGGCAAGTTTGTTTGCGGACCATGCGCAAGCTGAGTTCTATGCCGGATTAGCGGGGTTGGCGGTGATTGCGCAACAGCAAGCGCAAACCACTGCTAACCCATGGTCGCAGGCCTCGGCATTTCGCTTAAATGCGGCCGCCAGCTTTGCCGTACCGCTAACGATAAACGGTGAGCTCGCGGAGCAGCGCTTTGTGGCCCAGGGCAACACATGGCAACAAGGCGAACAGCGCTGGCAAATTCGTAGCTACGACAGTTCTGAAGGCCTGCTACGCTATGCCTACAACGATAGCTACCAGCAAGTTCATGTGTATGTCGATGCCGACGGCGTGACGTTATTTCATCCTGAACATACGCAAACCTTTGGCTTGCACCAAGTCGCGGATAGCTTAATTGAAACAGCACCCGCAGGCAGCCTAACCGCGCCTATGAATGGCACTGTGGTTGAGCTTTTGGTGAGCAAAGGCGATAGCGTGAGCGAAGGCCAAGCAGTCGTGATTATGGAAGCGATGAAAATGGAATACACCATTCGCGCGCCCCAAGCAGGTACCGTTACAGCCACTTATTATGCCAAGGGTGACTTAGTCAGTGATGGCGCTGAGCTGGTTCAAATAGAGCCGACGGAGGAAGCATGAGTGACTACCCGCAGCGCGTCAAAATTGTTGAGGTAGGCCCTCGTGATGGTCTGCAAAACGAAACGGCGGTGCCAACCGAAGCTAAAATCGCGCTCGTTAACGCGCTCAGCAACAGTGGCTTAAATTATATTGAAACCGGCGCCTTTGTCAGCCCGAAATGGGTGCCACAGATGGCCGATAGCGACGCCGTATTTGCCGGTATCAGCCGGCGCGATGGCATAACCTACGCGGCACTCACGCCGAATCTAAAAGGCTATGCTGCAGCCCGTGCGGCGGGTGCGAATGAAGTGGCCATTTTTGGCGCGGCATCAGAAGCGTTTAGTCAGAAGAACATTAACTGCAGTATTGCGGAGAGCCTTGAACGCTTTGCACCAGTCATTGAACAAGCTCGCGCCGATGGCGTTCCGGTGCGTGGTTATGTGAGCTGTGTTCTGGGTTGCCCTTATCAGGGTGAAGTTCCTATTGCGGACGTGGTCAAGGTTGCCAAGGCGCTCTACGCGATGGGCTGTTACGAAATTTCCTTGGGCGACACCATTGGCGTTGGCACGCCGCTCCATGCCATGCGCATGTTGAGTGCAGTCGCGGAGCAAGTGCCAATGGCACAACTTGCCTTACATTTTCACAATACCTATGGCCAAGCGCTGGCAAATATAGCGGCCTGCTTACCACTCGGCGTTGCCACGCTCGATTCCGCGGTGGCTGGCCTCGGCGGCTGCCCTTATGCAAAAGGTGCCAGTGGTAATGTGGCGACTGAGGATGTGGTGTACATGCTGACCGGTATGGGCATTGAAACCGGTGTGGATTTGGCCAAAATTGTGGCCGCCGGAGCCGATATTTGTCGCCACCTACAACATCCACCGCGCAGCAACGTTGCACTCGCGCTACTCGCCAATCAAGCAGAATAACAAGAGGACCAGATAGCACATGAAGCCAACCATGATGTGGCAACCAAGCCCAAGTGCCATTGCCGAAGCCCGCATGACTAATTTCATGCAGGAGCTTACGGCCACCGAAAATGTTTCGCTGACCAATTATGAAGAACTCTATCAATGGTCAGTGACGCACTCGGAAGCCTTTTGGTCACATATATGGCAGTACTTTGATGTGCTCGGTGAGCGTGGCGAACGGGTGGTGGTTGAGAAACAGCAAATGCCTGGTGCGCGCTGGTTCCCCGATGCAAAACTTAATTTTGCCGAGAATTTACTGCGTTATCGTGATGATCATATTGCGCTTATTTTTCGGGGCGAAAATGGCGTACGCCAACAACTGACTTATGCCGAGTTATACGGTGAAGTTGCCGCTCTGGCCGGCGCGATGCGTCAACATGGCGTAACCGCAGGCGATCGGGTCGCGGGCATGCTACCTAACTGTATCGAAACCATAGTCGCAATGCTGGCCACCACTTCTATTGGCGCAGTGTGGACCTCTTGTTCGCCAGATTTTGGTGTGCAAGGTGTGCTAGACCGGTTTGGCCAAGTAGAACCCAAATTATTCTTTACCGTGGATGGCTATTTTTATAACGGTAAGCAACTCGACCTAAGTGCTAAAACCAGCGCTATTTTGGCTGAAATTCCTAGCATCGAGCACTCTATCGTGATTAATTTCACCGGCGCCAACCTAGCGCGTGAGCTAATCGCAAAGTTAGGTGCGCGAAAACTTAGCCCGTGGCAGCAGTTTCTTGATCAAAACAGCACTGAGTTGCAGTTTACGCCACGCCAGTTCAACGATCCGCTTTACATTATGTACTCGTCGGGCACCACTGGCGTACCCAAATGTATTGTGCATGGTATTGGTGGAACCTTACTGCAGCATTTGAAAGAGCATGGCTTACACACCGATCTTGATCGCGACGACACTTTGTTCTACTTCACCACCTGCGGCTGGATGATGTGGAATTGGTTAGTGTCTGGACTTGCACTCGGCGCTACTTTAGTGCTGTTTGATGGTAGCCCATTTGCTCCTAAACCTGAGGTGTTGTGGGATATTGCCGAGCAAGAAGGTATTAGCGTATTCGGTACTTCAGCGAAATATCTTGCTGCGCTTGAAAAAGCCGATGTGAAACCACGCGAAAGCCACGATTTAAGTGCTTTGCGCAGTGTACTGACCACTGGGTCAGTGTTAGCGCCCGAAAGTTTCGACTACGTCTATCGCGATATAAAAGCTGATGTTTGTTTATCTTCGATTTCCGGCGGCACCGATATCATCTCGTGCTTTGCCTTAGGTTGCCCCATTATTCCGGTCTATCGAGGTGAGTTACAGTGTCGCGGGTTAGGCCTAGATGTGCAGATTTTCAACGACCAAGGCGAACCGGTACAAGCTGAAAAAGGCGAACTCGTATGTCGCCAAAGTTTCCCTTGTATGCCTATTGGATTTTGGAACGACCCTGACGGTAAACGCTACCATAGCGCCTACTTCGAGCGCTTCGAGCAAACTTGGGCACATGGCGACTATGCTGAATTAACCGCGCATCACGGCGTGATTATTTATGGCCGCTCCGATGCCGTATTAAATCCGGGCGGGGTGCGCATTGGCACCGCGGAAATTTATCGCCAAGTCGAAAAAATTGATGCCGTACTAGAAAGCATCGCTGTCGGCCAGCGTTACGAGGATGACGAACGCGTGGTGTTGTTTGTGAAGTTACGCGAGGGTCACAGCTTAAGCGCTGATCTTGAGCAGCAAATCCGCAGCGTTATTAGAACCCATGCCACCCCACGCCATGTACCCGCTGTAATAGCGCAAGTGACTGATATTCCGAGAACCATCAGTGGAAAAATTGTGGAATTGGCGGTTCGACAAGTGATTCATGGTGAAACCGTTAAAAATACCGATGCGCTCGCGAATCCTGAGGCCCTCGATTATTTTAAGAATCGTTCAGAGTTGGCATAGGCGAGGTGCCGCTAACTAGCATTCATACGCCGGTATTTGCTCGCTTTGCGGGCCGTTACCGGCGTGAAATGCTTGCACCACTGTAGGTTATGAGTAATGATGTATTTTCTCTAATAAAAGAACCTTAACGAAAGCTAATTAAAATCATAACGATGCGAAACTTATCGGGTTCAAAACAAGCCATAATTGCAGCTTTGGTCGGCACCCTTGCCACCTTTGCCTTTTTCTTTTTGTTGAAATTCCAAGAAGATCAGCAAATCCGCCAAAACTTAGCGGCGGAGGCTTTTAATATTCAACGCGAAGTAAGGCAAAACCTTATTTCGCATGTGTTCATGGCGGAATGGGTGGCTCGCGATTGGAGTACTTCCGAGCAACCGATTGAAACCCGCTGGAAACAAGAATCAGATACTATTGCGCTCTATTATCAGAGCGTGCGCACTATGGTCTGGTTCGATCCGCAACTCACTGTTAAATTAATCGCCCCCGAGCAAGGCAACTATTCCAAGCTCAATACCACCTTTAATGACACCCCACTCGTCGCTACCCTACTGGATTCTGCTGAGAACCGTCATGCCATGGTCGGCCCCGCCGGCTCATTGGCGGAAGCTGATACTGACATCGCCATGTTTGTACGGGTGAATCATCCTGAACAACCGGGCTTTTTTGGCATCGTGATTAGCCTACAACGATTATTCAATAACATCGTGCGAACCAATATTACCGAGGGCTACCAGCTCATTATTGCGGATAACGGTACGGTGCTATATGAATTCCAGGGTGAGGACACCCAACGTGAGCAATGGGGCACCTCGACCTCACTACAAGTACTTGGTAATGCTTGGCGATTAGAGTTATGGCCCACCTCGCAACAATTAGCAGAACTGCGTTCTGGGGTACCAGTGATTGCGTTGCTGGCTGGACTGATCACCACGGGCCTGATTACATTTGTGTTTTATGTGCTCGGTACGAGTCGTCAACGGGCGCAAGAACTCGCTGATACTAACCTCGATTTATATGCGGAAATTGAGGAGCGTGAACGGGTCGAGAAGAAAATGGCTTATCTTGCCGAACACGATAACCTTACCGATTTGGCGAACCGCAACGCGCTCATGCGCTTTTTAGAAAAGCATTGCCAGTATGCCCAGCAGAACAACGGTATTTTAGCGGTGTGCTTTATTGATTTAGACCGTTTTAAAGAAGTCAACGACGCGCTTGGCCATACGGTTGGTGATGATCTGTTGAAACGAGTCGCACGCCGGTTAAGTAAAATTATTCCTGAGCAAGGTTATTTGTCGCGCACTGGCGGTGACGAGTTCGTGCTCGCCATTCCAAACTTGAGTAGCCGTGAAGAAGTCGAGAGCTTAGCGAATCAACTGCTGATTGCGCTCGACACCCACTTCTTCGTCGATGCCTATGAAATATTTATTTCTGGTTCTATTGGTATTGCGTTTGCAGATGATGCTAATTACAGCGCAGAAACCCTAATCCGAAACGCGGATACCGCGTTATATCGAGCCAAAGAAAATGGTCGTAATACTTATCGTATTTACAGCACCGATTTGCACCAAGACCTGACTGAGAAGCTCGAATTATTAAAACGCTTACGCCACGCCATTGAGCATGAAAAGCTCACCGTGTATTACCAACCAAAAATTGATTTTAACAGCCGCCGCATTATTGGTATGGAAGCACTGGTGCGTTGGATTGAAGACGACGGCACCTTAATTGGACCTGATCAGTTTATTCCTATTGCGGAAGACACCGGTTTAATTATGCCAATTTCAGATTTCGTCATGCGCACTGCGTTGGCCCAATTACATGAATGGCGTGAACTTGGTTTTACTGATTTAACAATGGCGATTAACGTGTCAGGTAAGCAATTACATCAGCCTGACTTAGTCGATAATGTATTAGATGCTATTCGTCGTGCGCAAATTCCAGCCCAAAAACTGGAACTTGAATTAACGGAACAGGTATTTATCGAAAACATTCAGTCCCATACCAATTTTATGCATTCTATTCGTGAGCACGGCATTGCACTAGCCATTGACGATTTTGGCGTAGGCTACTCGTCGTTGTCCTATTTGAAGAACTTCCCCGTTACCTCATTAAAAATTGATCGTTCATTTATTCAAGATTTACCCAACGACAAAGATGACGCCACCATTACCCAAACGATTATTAGTTTGGCGAAAAACTTGGATATTAATGTAGTCGCCGAGGGAATCGAAACCGAGGAACAGGTTGATTTTCTATTGGAGCGTGATTGCACCATTGGCCAAGGCTTTTTATTCAGTCGTCCACTCCCCGCCGATGAAGTAACACGCTTATTAGAGCAATATCAGGGCCTGATCCCAATCCAAATCGCATAACAAAGCAGCAGGAGTATCGCTATGCAACGCGAAAGTATGGAATTTGATGTCGTTATTGTCGGTGCAGGCCCTGCTGGTCTTGCGACCGCCTGTCGCCTCGGACAGTTAGCGCAAGCGCAACAACAAGAATTAATGATCTGTGTGGTTGAGAAAGGTTCTGAAGTCGGCGCCCATATTCTATCAGGTGCAGTATTTGAACCGCGTGCACTAAACGAACTCTTTCCCGATTGGGAAAGCCGCGGTGCACCGCTCAATACCCCCGTTACCGGCGATGACATTTTACTGCTAAAAGACGCCGAAACAGCCACGCAGCTACCCGGTTTTGCAGTACCTAAAACCTTCCATAATGATGGCAACTACATTGTGAGCATGGGCAATGTATGCCGCTGGCTCGCTGCTCAAGCCGAACAGTTGGGCGTTGAGATTTTTCCGGGCTTTCCGGCCAGCGACATTATTTATGAAGATGGTCGAGTTGCCGGGGTTATTACTGGTGATATGGGGATTGCCGCCAACGGCGAGCAAAAATCAAGTTTTGAACCGGGCATGGAATTACGGGCGAAATACACCATTTTTGCAGAAGGTGCGCGCGGCCATTTAGGCAAACAACTCATTCAACAGTTTGAACTCGATAAAGGTGCCTCGCCACAGCACTACGCTATTGGTTTTAAAGAAATCTGGGATATTCCAGCTGACCAGCATCAACCCGGTAAAGTACTACACAGCGCCGGCTGGCCATTAGTTGACGATACCACCGGCGGTGGCTATTTATATCATGCAGAAGATGGCCAAGTATTCGTGGGTTTAATCATCGATTTGAATTACAGCAATCCACATGTGAACCCTTTTGCTGAATTCCAGCGCTTTAAAACTCATCCGCGTATTCAACAGGTGTTACAAGGTGGCAAGCGCGTAAGTTATGGCGCGCGAGTGATTACTAAGGGCGGCTACCATTCGTTACCTAAAATGAGCTTTCCAGGCGGATTATTAGTGGGCTGTGAAGCAGGCACGCTAAACTTTGCCAAAATTAAAGGCAACCATACCGCCATGAAGTCAGGCATGATTGCAGCGGAAGTGATATTTGAAGCCCTCACTAGTGAGTCTCAACCGGCTGAACTGACGCAATATAAACAAGCTTTTGAGCAATCTTGGGCCTACGATGAACTTTACCGTTCGCGTAATTTTGGTCCGGTTATTCATAAGTTCGGTACTTTCTGGGGCGGTGTTTATAACACCATTGATCAGAATTTCTTTGCCGGTAAATTACCATTCACCTTTAAAGATGAAACGCCTGATCACGCGATGCTAAAACCTGCAGCCGATTGTCCTAATATTGAATATCCAAAACCAGATAATCAGCTTATGTTTGATCGTTCATCGTCGGTATATTTATCCAATACCAACCATGAAGAAGACCAGCCGTGTCATTTAAAGCTTGCTGATCCAAATATACCCATTCAGGTGAATCTGCCGAAATTCAACGAGCCGGCACAGCGCTACTGCCCTGCTGGCGTCTATGAAGTTATTGAAAACGATCAAGGCGATAAAGTTTTTCAAATTAACGCGCAAAACTGTATTCACTGCAAAACTTGTGACATTAAAGATCCACAGCAAAATATCACCTGGGTGATGCCGGAAGGTACGGGCGGACCCAACTACCCGAATATGTAATTCATTTTTAATCCACACCAAAAGCCACGTTCAACGTGGCTTTTTTATACATAAAATCAATATATGGATTAGTCATTTGCTCACAGCAAAGTCATCTTGTTATTTATCTAATTTAAAATTATGATTTGCGCGGCTTATTTTTTAATTCTACGTTTAAAGCGCAAATTAAATATTTATAGGGTTTATCCGTTTTTATTTCTCTTGGTTTCAATCCGCTTACTCAAAAGGAAACATAAATGAGCGAGTTTATTTCTATTTTAACCCATGGCCGTCGTTTAAAAGCGGCAGTTAAAGAGCTATCTGTTGCTGAGCTAAAAGATGTGCAAGCTAAATTAGACAAAGTAATCGCAGACCGTGCTGAAGAAGAAGCAGAGCAGCGTCGCTTAGAAGCAGAAAAAGCGCAGAAGATTGCTGAAATTAAAAAGGCAATGGCGGCAGCAGGATTAGATGCCTCTGATATCGTTGATGAATTAGCACCAACAGCTGCTAAACCAGCTCGTAAGAAGCGTGCACCTAAGCCACCTAAATATGCCATTGTAGACGCCAATGGCGTGCGCGTTACTTGGACCGGTCAAGGTCGGATGCCAAATGCATTGAAAGAAGCAACCACTAAAGGGCATAATCTAGATAAGTATCTGATTAAATAAAAGGTTCGCTTACTTATGCCGTCTATACCATTTACGCGCTCGTCAGCTCGACTCCTGTCTGTCCTATTGAGTGTTGCATGGTTAGGCGGCTGCAGCAGCCTGCCTTGGTTTACCGGCTCGACCCAAGTCATGCCGGTGACCAGTCCCCAACCGAGTTCAAGCAATTCATCTGCGCTCAATGTAATCAGTGTTGTCACCAGCGAAAGCTGTCAGCGTTCACGCTTGGAACCGCCCGTTACTGAGGCTCAAACCTTAGCCATGCTGCGCACCGAAGCAAGCTTGTTCAATGCCGATACTATTATTGATACCGCGTGTTTTTCGCTACCCGCCGATGAAAACAACTACTGCTACAGCCGCATGGTGTGTTCGGGTAAAGCAGCGCGCTATCGTTAGCGCGCATCAACTTCGATATCAATTTCACCAATCCCAACTTCTACCTTAATACGCGCATCGCCCTCGCCTTCAGCGTAGCTTTCAGAGGCAATAAACATCCGTTCGTTGGTAATTTTATCCGTGCCACGAATACGGGTTTCACCAATGCCAACCTCGGCATTAATAAACGCATAATTGTTACCAAACAATGTCATGTCGAATTCACCCACGCCTAATTCAACGTCGAGATCTTGCGTCCAAAGTTCACCACTTAATTGACCAACGCCCAGTTCAATTACCGTGGTTGAAACACGCGGCATCGTCACCGTCCAGTTTAATTCAATATTATCTTGCTCATCGACAGACAGTGTTAATTCATCACCACTTTGCTTAGCAATCAGTTCTACTTTACTTAAATCACCATCTTTCCAGCTTGAATCTTCATCACGGCTCGCCACAATGCGCACCGTAATGACATCGGTATCGCCACGGACGAACTCAATGGTACCCACGCCAGATTCAATACTCAGCTCAGTCGCGCTAGAGACCTGATATTCGCCCGACAGGATTTTCTCTTCCTCTGCCGCCCGCACCGCCCATGATGCTAAAGTGGCACCGGCTACTAAGGTAACCGCCAAAGGCCAAACAAATTTACGCGCTGAACGGGCTGTCGCGGTTTTGCTTTGGGTATTCATCATGATGTCATTCCTTTTTCATGTAAGATGACGCTTGTTATGAAGCAGCGTCTTTCACTAGTCACGATGTGAAACTGTGTGGTGTTTGCCACCAAGGCTCGAGTTTCACGAGTTATAATTTCATTAAGGTTATTTACCAGTGTGACGTTGCAAACCAGATGCCAACTTTTTAACTGTTATATTTCAGTGTGTTAGCTAAACACTTACGGTTAGAAAAGACTTGATTGTCATAAGCTTTAGGGAATTTCACTAAAATATGGCCAAATACACTATCGACGCCATTGGCTGGATATCATCGCCTTTCACGCAAAAGTTTGCGGTGCCACGCCAGCCCGGCTTAGTAACCGCTGCTGAGGCAACCATAATCCTCAACCCGCCCTATGCCCAACCGGATATGCTGCGTGGTTTGTCGGAATTTTCCCACTTGTGGGTGAGCTTTTTATTCCATCAAAATATTGCTCAAGGTTGGCAACCCTTAGTACGCCCACCACGTTTGGGTGGCAACGAAAAACTCGGCGTCTATGCGACTCGATCTAGTTTTCGCCCGAATCATATTGGCTTGTCCGCGGTAAAAATCGAAGCCATCGAAGCAAACGCAGACACTTGCAGCATTAGGGTTTCTGGCGCTGACTGGGTGCATGGCACGCCTGTTATAGATATAAAGCCCTATTTGCCCTATAGCGACCAAATCAGTGGTGCCACCGGTGGTTTTGCGGCCGCCGCACCAACGCTGTTGGACACCGAATTTAGCGCCACTGCGGTGCAGCAAATCCAGCAACTGACGGCCGCTTTCCCCACCCGCTACCCGCAGCTAACCGACCTCATTCGCCAAGTGCTCGCCCAAGATCCGCGGCCAGCTTACCATCGCCAATCCGCGCCGGAGCGAGAATATGGGATGGCGTTATGGGATTTGAACATTCGTTGGCGCGTAGAAAACCAGCAAAATATCGTGATTAGTGTCGAGCAAGGCTTTGTCGAGCCGCAATAGGCTGCTAGAATTTGCCCCTTACTTAAACCTCGGATTGAACCTTGTGGTGGAGAAACCATGCGTACGAGTCAGTACTTACTGTCAACCTTAAAAGAAACCCCAGCTGATGCCGAAGTCATTAGTCATCAACTTATGTTGCGCGCCGGTATGGTTCGCAAAGTCGCAGCGGGTTTGTACACGTGGACACCAACCGGGTTAAGAGTATTACGCAAAGTTGAGCAAGTAGTGCGCGAGGAAATGACACGTGCCGGTGCCCTTGAGGTGCTCATGCCAATGGTACAGCCAGCTGATCTGTGGGAAGAGTCTGGTCGCTGGGAAGATTACGGCCCAGAGTTATTGCGCTTAAAAGACCGCAACCAACGCGACTTTGTGTTGGGCCCAACCCATGAAGAAGTGATCAGTGAACTGGTTCGCAAAGAAGTGAATAGCTACAAACAGCTGCCGCTTAACTTATTCCAAATTCAGACCAAGTTCCGTGACGAAATTCGACCACGCTTTGGGGTAATGCGAGCGCGTGAATTCATCATGAAGGACGCCTACTCGTTCCACCTTGATGCGGATAGTTTGCAAACCACTTATGACGTTATGCATGCCGCCTACTGTAAGATTTTTGAACGCTTAGGTTTAGATTACCGTCCGGTCATTGCTGATACTGGTTCAATTGGTGGCAACAGCTCGCATGAGTTTCATGTTCTCGCCGCCTCTGGCGAGGACGATATTGCGTTTTCTGATCAATCCGATTACGCCGCCAACGTGGAACTAGCCGAAGCCGTGGCGCCAGCGACTGAGCGTTCGGCACCCAGCGAAGCGATGCAACAGGTCGACACGCCAAATGCCAAAACCATTGCCGCCTTAGTTGAGCAATTTTCACTCCCTATTGAGCGCACCGTAAAAACCTTGATCGTGCATGCCGATAGCGAGCACACGGAAGCGAAATTTGTCGCGCTATTAGTGCGTGGCGATCACGAATTAAACGAAATTAAAGCGGCAAAATTACCGGAAGTATTGAGCCCATTAAGCTTTGCCACAGAAGCAGAAATTCGTGCTGCGGTTGGTGCCGGTCCAGGTTCATTAGGCCCGGTAAACTTGCCGCTGCCAGTCATTGCCGATCGCAGTGTGGCGGTGTTAAGCGACTTCGCCGCTGGTGCCAATGAAGATGGCAAACACTACTTCGGTATTAATTGGGAGCGTGACGTCGCGCTTGGCCAAGTGGCTGATTTGCGCAATGTGGTTGAAGGCGATCCAAGCCCATGCGGTCAGGGTACTTTGCAGATAAAACGAGGCATTGAGGTTGGTCACATTTTCCAACTTGGTAAAAAATACTCAGATGCCATGAAAGTGGGTGTATTAACCGAATCAGGCAAGCACGATACTTTATACATGGGTTGTTATGGCATTGGCGTATCGCGTATTGTTGCCGCCGCTATTGAACAAAATCATGATGAGTACGGCATTACTTGGCCAACCGCGTTAGCGCCGTTCCAAGTTGTGCTTATTCCGATGAATATGCACAAATCAGTGCGGGTGCAAGAAACCGCAGAAAAACTTTACGCTGAACTTACCGCAGCCGGTATTGAGGTGCTGTTTGATGACCGTAAAGAACGTCCGGGCGTGATGTTTGCTGATATGGAACTGATCGGGGTACCACATCAAATCGTGATCGGTGAACGGAATCTTGATGAACACGCGGTTGAATATAAAAACCGTCGTTCAGGCGAGAAGCAAAAAGTGGCAATTAGCGATGTGTTAGCGACCTTGCAACAGCAAGGTGTTTAAGCACCTATTAATAGCTAACCAATAAAAAAGCGCGGCCTGATTGCCGCGCTTTTTGTTTTTAATCACTTTTCGTACTCAACAAAAGCCTTAGTGGTGCTTTTTATGTTCACCCAACACATGATTTACCCGCTCTAAGTACGCCTCACCAAAGCTTTTTACCCGCGCTTGGTTCATACTTTCTGAGCCCAAATGGACAGCCTCTAATGCATTGGCCGCGGTGTCTAATTCCTTATTCAGTTTGGCCAACGCCACTTCTAAAGTGTAAGTAAGCTCATGCACCTTTGCCATGTCATTAGCGCTTAATTCGCCCTGCACTAATGCTTGTAATTCAGCGTTATATTTATTCAGATTCATAATCGCCTGGCTTAGCGTTTCAGCAGGCTGCGGCTGAAAATGTTGGTACTGACGCTCACCTTCGGCGGCAAGCGCTGCTGAACTCGCCAGCATAGTTGCCAACACCGCAAATGCCATGCTTTTTAAAATGTTAATGCTCATATTCAATCAAACTCCTACATTTCTTGGCCAGCAAGTGGCTCAACATAATGAAGATGCATATCCCACGGAAAATGAATCCAAGTTTCTTGCTCTAAATCCGCCACGAAGTCATCGACTAATGGCATGCCACTGGGTTTGGCATACACAGTAATAAACTTCGCTTTCGGAAACCGTTCACGCAAAAATTTAAGCGTATTGCCGGTATCCACTAAATCGTCAATCACCAGAAACCCCTCACCATCGTGAGTGGCATTGGCATCTTTCAATAAACTTACATCGGCGCGTTGCGATGTGTGATCGTAAGAACTGACGCACACGCTATCGACCACGCGAATGTTTAATTCACGCGCCACAATAGCCGCAGGCACTAAACCACCGCGACTAACCGCAATAATACCCTGCCACTGCTCCGCCGGTAACTGACGTCGCGCAAGCTCTTTAGTCGCTCGATGAAGCTCTTCCCAAGACACAAAAAATTCTCGGTTGGTGTGATATCCCACGGTTCATAACCTCTTTGTTTTATTTTGAATACTAATTACGCTAGCCAAATGTTGTAGCCAAACAGTGTAGCCGAATCGCTGGAGTGCGCCTAGCGCACCGTGTTAATATGCGGCTCGAATCGTAACAAGGGCAATAAGCCGTTGCTCACCCTTATTACCTACGTTAGCTATTGCAAAAAGAGTCGTATTTATGCCACAAGTTATTTTTATTGATCATCAAGGTAACCAATTTGAGGCCGACGTACCGGTTGGAACCAGCGTCATGGAAGCCGCAGTCGACAACATGATTGATGGCATTCTTGGCGAATGTGGTGGCGTAATGTCGTGTGCCACCTGTCATTGCTACGTCGATAAAGCCTGGGTTGCAAAATTACCAGCCGCCAGTGAGCATGAAGAAGATATGCTCGATATGGCGATTGACCCGCAAGATAACAGCCGCTTAAGTTGCCAAATAGCAATGACCGACGAACTCGATGGTTTAGTCGTACACTTGCCCGAGCGTCAGTACTAAGCGTTTTAATTCGCCGTTGTAGTGCGCGGTGGCGCTCTTATTCCACGGCCACGACGCTTTTTAACACAGCGTCGTGGTAGCCAGTCACTACGCGAATAAAACCGCTCAGCGCGGTATCTAGCTCATCATCACCGGTATCCACTCGCAACGGCTTGTCCCCGAGGGCCTGCAGCTTGCGCTTAGTCGCCACCACCTGAATATTATCTTTACCCACGGCTCGAATAACCGCAGGGCTTAATTGCTGATTTCCACGACCAAAGATATGCCCTTGCCCACCAATCAGCGTGATCACCAAACGCGCTTCTTCGGCATCCGCCAGCAACTGCTCTAACTGACTGGCGGTAACATCACTGGCAATCACTTCGCCCGCCCGGATCACATCCACCCCTAACAAGGTATTTGGCCAGCCGCCCGACTCCATAATGGCTGCTACCGTAGAGCCAGAGCCCATGATCCAAAGGGTGTGCGCGTCGCTATCCACAATTTGCTCGCGAATATCATCGGCAATATCAGCCAGCACCAATTCGTCTGACTCTTTACCACCCATTTTCACGGCTTGAATATATTCCAACTCGCTTGGCACCAGCATGTCGCCGTAGCGCATCGCTCGCACTTGCCCGCTGCGAAACAAGGTTTCATCAATATCCATCACGTCGGCGCTGCGTACCGTGGTTAATTCACCATTGAGCAATTTCTCAAGCACCCGCCCAGCCGCTTTCGGGCTAATCGCGTAAACACCCGAATGAATCTTCACCCCAGCCGGAATACCCAACACCGGTAATTGCTCGGGCACCACTTGGCAAATATCACGCGCAGTGCCATCACCGCCGGCAAAGACTAAAATATCCACACCCGCGGCGGTAATGGCGCGCACCGCAGCTTGTGTATCGGCAGCGGTGGTCGCAGGCCCACTCACCTCGGCTTGCGCCGCAGGTTCATACACTACTTCATAGGGCAACTGCAGCTGTTCGCAAATGGCAGCGCCCATGCTGCCAGCCCCCGTTATCACCAAAATATCCTCGCGGCCCTGCAACAATTGTAGCGCCGCTGCCGCTCGCTCTGGCGCTTTAGGCATAGCGCCACGCGCTAACGCCTCTTGCACAGTGGCGGCGCCATCACTACCTTTAAGGCCAACACTACCGCCTAATCCCGCGTAAGCATTAATCACTAAACCAAGTCGCACTGCGTACGTCATACTACCGCCGGCTGTTGTTCAAGTGAGCATCTATTGCGCTCGAGTGTTGGAAGATGGGTGCCATAAAACTCGCTCAGCGCGGCTCGGAACATGGCAGCGCGCGTCGGCAACCCTTGGCTCAAATAAGCGGCCTTTTGTGCCGCAACCCGCTGGGTAAAGGCTGCTCGGTCAACCTCAATGCCCGATAAGTTATCAACGCTCACCTGAAAGCCAAACCCAGCCGCGTCGGCAAATAACCACTCCAACGCTTGGGGCTTTTGTTCTACTTGCTCAAATGCTTGTTGCTGAACCTCATCGCGGCCATCTGGGGCATACCAGTAACCATAATCAAAATACTGCCGACGCCGCTCACCGGCAATACACCAATGCGCAATTTCATGCAGCGCTGAAGCATAAAAGCCGTGAGCAAATACCACTTGATGGTAATCAAATACCGGTTGGGTAGCATCGTATTCAGCCGGCATTGGCACTTGCGCAGGCAAATAGAAGGGCTCGTTACGGCCCGCGACTAAACGGGTGTTGTAACGCTTCGCAAAGCAGCGCGCAAAAATATCGATCAAATCTTGATAATGAAAGGCACCAGACTTCGACATCTTTCAGTTAAGCTTCAATATTAGGAAAAGAATGTTGTACTAGGCCGCATTGCGCCTGATGCTTCAACCAATGGTCTATCACCACCAAGGCAGTCATGGCTTCGGCAATGGGCACAGCGCGAATACCTACGCAAGGATCATGGCGACCCCGCGTACTAATTTCAACCGCTTCACCGTGAGCATTTATAGTGTTGCCCGGTATGGTAATGCTCGACGTTGGCTTAAGCGCGATTTCGGCAACCAAGGGCTGGCCGGTGCTAATGCCGCCTAATACCCCACCACTACGATTACTCGCAAAGCCCGTTGGAGTAAGCGCATCACGATGCGCACTGCCGGTTTGCTCAACCACCGCAAAGCCATCGCCAATACCAACTGCCTTCACCGCATTAATACTCATCAACGCTTTGGCCCAATCCGCTTCCAACCGGTCGAACACAGGTTCACCCAAACCAACCGGCACACCAACAGCTTCAACGCGAATTTTCGCACCTACCGAGTTACCCGCTTTTAATAAATCGCGAATCAATTGGTCAAAATCGTCAATTACGCTGCTATCTGGTGCGAAAAATGCGTTATTACCAACTTCAGCCCAATCCAATTGAGTAACTTCAACGGAACCCATTTGGGTGAGCCCGGCACGAATTTCGATGCCTTGTTGTTGTAAAAATTTACGCGCAATCGCGCCCGCAGCAACTCGCATGGCTGTTTCGCGAGCTGAGGAGCGACCACCACCGCGATAATCTCGTACACCATATTTGTGCGCATAAGTGTAATCGGCGTGGCCTGGGCGAAATAAGTCTTTTATGTCGCCGTAGTCTTTACTGCGCTGATCAGTGTTTTCAATCAGTAAACCAATAGGTGTACCTGTGGTAACCCCCTCAAACACCCCCGACAAAATACGCACCTGATCGGCTTCGCGCCGCGCCGTCGTATAACGACTCTGCCCAGGTTTGCGTTTGTCCAACTCCACCTGTAAATCGGCTTCGGTAAGCGGTAAACCCGGTGGGCAGCCATCTACAATAGCGCCTAGCGCCGCACCATGGCTTTCGCCAAAGGTGGTCACGCGGAATAAATCACCAAAACTATTACCTGCCATGACGCAGCGCTCCTGTATTAAAACTCGGCTTGATATTTCACTAAATCACGATAGGTTAGTAAAAACACGCCATCGCCACCGCGCTCAAACTCTAACCAAACGAACGGCACTTGGGGATACTTCTCGGCCAATGCCAGCATTGAATTACCGACTTCACAAATTAGTATTCCGTGCTCAGCTAAGTGCTCTGGCGCTTCGCGCAAAATGGTGGCGACTAAATCTAAGCCATCATCACCCGCAGCCAAACCTAGCTCAGGCTCATGCCGAAACTCATCGGGCAAACTCGCCATATCCTCAGCATCAACATAAGGTGGATTCGTGATAATCGCGTCGTACTTCACGCCCGACACCGCGCTGTATAAATCCGACTGCATGGGAAACACACGATGCGCCAAATCGTGCTCGGCAATATTGTACTCTGCTACCGCCAAGGCTTCCGGCGAAATATCTAAGGCGTCTACCTCGGCATCTTCAAACGCGTAGGCTAGTGCAATGGCGATACAACCACTACCGGTACACAAGTCTAATAGCTTTTGCGGCTGCACGGTAAGCCAGGGCGCAAGCTGTTGCTCAATTAACTCGCCAATAGGTGAGCGCGGCACTAACACGCGCTCGTCCACATAAAAAGGTAAGCCACAAAACCACGCTTGCTGGGTTAAATAAGCCGCTGGCTTGCGAGTTTCTATACGTTCCGCCACCAACGCGGCAATTTGCGCGCGTTCGTTGGCGCTTAGCGCCGCCTGACTAAACTGCGTGAGTTGAGCAAAAGTTAATTGCAGCACATGGCTCATTAGCACCAACACCTCGGTTTGCGCGTTATCGGTACCATGACCAAAAAACAACTCTGCACGCTGCATGGCGCTTACCGCTAACCGCTGCATATCGTGAATTGTAGTAAGCTCAGCCGCGGCGGCTGTTAACGACTCAGCAATAGCTGCAGAACTAGTCTCAAAATTAGTCTCGCGCGACACAGCAAACTCCACTTGGTAGACGCTTTTGAATAAGCTGTATAAGATACCTGAAATGACCGCAGCGGTCATCTGACCTTGGGCAGATTCCGCAGAAAATGGTGACGACAGTAACAACATAATGCGAGATAAATTTCCCCCGAACGCCAAGCAACAACTTCGACAGCAAGCTGCCAAGCCCAAAGTTGAACCTACTACCAACGCTGACACAGCCGACGATATGGCCCTGTTTCGACAAAGCGTAAAGGTAGAAAAGCGTATTCACGCCGATACTGTTGCCCCACCCCAACCACGCCATAGTGTTACCGGCGCAAAGCGCGGCATAACCGCCACGGGCGCATTGACGCAGCATAAGCGAGCAGCATCAGAACAGCGCAATCATGAGTTCTTTTTTTCTGATGACTTTGAAGCGGTACTCTCGTACACCCCGCTAAAATACCTTGCGCCGAACGTAGATGCCTATTTGTTAAAACAGCTTCGACGTGGCGATTTTGCGCCAGAATTACTGCTAGATCTGCACGGCTACACGCAGCGCCAGGCAAAGCGCGAAATTGCGGCCTTATTGCTAGCTGCGGAGCAAGAACGGGTAGCCTGTGTTGGACTTATGCATGGGCATGGCGAAGGCGTATTAAAGCAGAGAATTCCACATTGGTTGGTGCAACACCCACGGGTGTTAGCGTTTCATCAAGCGCCCAAAGAGTTTGGCGGCGATGCCGCGATTTTGGTGTTGCTGCAGGTGGAAGACTAAACGCCTTCCTTTACCCTGTTCGCGGTGCTGTGGTTACGTGGGCAAAAAACTCCACGAGTGCGAAACTCTGGGTGAATTGACTACGCTAGAATTAATTTTCCTTTTCTAATTTACAGTTGCAAGAATAGCATTCCGCCTTCGGAAGTCGATAACTAAGAAATGAGCGAGTAACTTGGTTTTTCTGACAGCTAGGACAAGCATAATTAATTGACTTAACGACCAGTGTTATTGCAAATACAAAGCTCAATATATAGAAGGGATTGAAATAGAACTCCCCGCCGGTTTTTACAAAATTAAAGCCAATAATACAGATTATTAAAGCTATCAAAGTCGCTTTAAATTGATCGTGTCTTGCCATGGTATCACCTAGTTAGATCTCCGATTTTTGACTTTACTTCTTGAGCGGCACGCTTGCGATAAAGCCCCTTTACTATATCAATAACATCAACTGCTGTTATCGACCTGTAGTTGCCCCCGCTACCAACGGGATATGAACTTTTACGATAAGAAATTGATGGCTTTTGCCACCAAGCATGGCATTGAGACGAAACCTTGCACCGTCACATCTGAATATTAAGCAACGACGACTAGTCTTGATCTGAGCAGAAAACGAAGCCCACGAAGTCGGGGCTTTGGATTCAAGGTTAAGTATTAGTATTTCTGCTTAGTCGCCTTAAGTTAAAACCTGCGAAAAGCACTAGACTAATACAGCCGATAAACAATATTAAAATTCCTTTATCTAATCCATTGACTAAATATGAATCTCTCGGATTAACAGGATCATAATAAACATTAACTTCACTTTGAGGTCTATACTTTTCAAGTAACTCATCTTTCTCGGATAGGGTTAGCATTTTGTTCGACAAAGAAACTCTTCGGCTGGAATAATTTTTCCCATCAACGGTGTATTCGTATTTAATTTCTAAAATATACCGTTCTTTGTTGTGATCGATTCGTTGTCCCTTAGACGAGATCACAACCCCTGTTATCACAGGCCATTCTTTTGTCTCCATCCCTTCTAGGATTAGAGAACCTAAATATATGCTCCATAAGGATGCACCAATAAACATTATGATAACAAACCATTTATTGTTATTAAACATATTAAACATATTAAACAGGTTGATCCATGGTTTGCCATACACCTATCCACTACTTCGCTAAAAGCTATAACTGCTGAATTGGGTATTGAGATTGAAGTTACAACAACCGCCACTAAACGCAGCGATCAGCAATAATGAGGTTGGCTAGTTTGCCTTTTGCGGAATCAACATCGTAGTCGATTTCAGCAATGCCGGCGGTGGGGAAAATAGGCGGTTGAATGCGCGGATCAAATTCAGACACCAAATAGCTCACAAACGGCATGTGGGAGACAATTAATACCGAGGCTATTTCATGTTTCTGCTCGGCAGCGAGTGCTAACCGGGCGGTTAAATAATCCAAAAACTGCTCAGCGCTGCTATCTGGGGTAATGTCTTTGCAGGTTTCTTGAACATTACTTTTTACCAAGGAATGCACGATGGTGGCGGTTTGCTGAGCGCGTGTATACGGACTAACTAGTGCAAGTGAAAGCGCATCGCCCGCTAATTGTTCAGCAAGCCAATTGGCATTGGTGGCAACTTCTAACTCGCCCTCGCGGCTTAACCGGCGCTCGGCATCAGTTTCACCTTTGGCAGTAGCTACTGCGTCACCATGACGCATGATGAAGATTTTCATGACGACGTTTCCTCATCTTGCTGGCTGTCGGTCGCGGCTTCATCGCGGCGCCGCGCACGGCCACCGGTTACTTTATCAGCACGACCATCTTCTTTCGCTTGCTCGGCACGGCGCCGGCGTACTTCTTTTGGATCAGCAATCAGTGGGCGATAAATTTCAATACGGTCGCCATCTCGCGGTTCGGCGTCAAGCTTAACGGCCTTGCTCCAAATACCTACTTTTTGCTCATCTAGATTAATTTCCGGAAAGTGCTCACGAATATGCGACTTTTCAATACACTGCGCCACCGAGGTACCAACGGGCACTCGGATCGGAATAATCTTTTGCTTGGCTGGGGTTGCATAGGCCACTTCAATTTGCAGCATGCGAGAATCGCTCATTCTAGTTATGCACCTTGGCCTTGGGCATTCGATGTACCATAAACCTGCTCCGCGCGGGTCACAAAGGCGTCTACCATACGTGAGGTGACTTCCTCGAAAATCTTCCCAAACGCCATGGCCAGTAACCGATTAGAGAATTCAAATTCTAGCTCAAACACCACTTTGCAGGCATGTTCACCCAAAGGCATAAATCGCCAACCGCCGCCCAAGCGCTTAAACGGACCATCGACTAGCTCCATGCCCATTACTTCAGGGGGCTGCAAACTATTGCGCGTGGTAAAGGATTTAGTAATACCTGCTTTGCTAATGTTTAGCCGTGCCACCTTATGGGTGTCGCTACGCTCAAGCGTTTGCGCACCGACACAACCGGGCACAAACTGCGGGTAAGACTCAATGTCATTGACTAAATCAAACATTTGCTGGGGGCTATATTCCACCAGCGCACTGCGTTCGATACGGGCCATGACCACTCCTTAGCTACAAAGTGTGCGCATGATAACGCACCTGCTCACAATTGTTAATTCAGCAATTTCATTTTACGTTGCTATGCGTATAATACGCGCCATGAGCAAAGATAAGACCAAAAATGCCTCCGGCACCATCGCGCTAAACAAAAAGGCGCGGCATGAGTACTTCCTTGAAACCAAGTTTGAAGCAGGTTTAGAACTGCAAGGCTGGGAAGTAAAAAGTATTCGGGAAGGAAAGGTAAACATTCGCGACAGCTATGTGATTCTCAAAAACGGGGAAGCATATCTGCTGGGCTCACAAATACAGCCGCTTATTTCTGCGTCATCCCACGTTATTTGCGACCCAGATCGCACTCGCCGTTTGCTGTTGAAGCGTCGTGAAATAGATAAATTGATTGGCGCGACCGAGCGTGAAGGCTACTCAGTGGTAGCCACCGCCATGTACTGGAAGCGCCACCTCGTGAAAGTGGAAATTTACCTTGCCAAAGGTAAGAAAACTCATGACAAGCGCGATACCATTAAAGACCGCGACTGGCAGCGCCAGAAAGAGCGGATGATGAAGCATAACGCGCGGTAAAAGCGCTTATATTCCTGTCCACGTGAGTACAATTGTTTGGCTAACCTCGGTGCGAGGATCGCCAGACTGCATCGCATACACTGTGACCGGGTGATTGAGCTGCTCGCCGACCGCCACACTCCCCCTTATATTACAAGTAAACGATTTATCCGCTTGTGGACCTTCAACCAGGCTTTCACAGCGGTTTTCAAAGCGCGGAGCCGCCTCAACCCGCAGATCACAAGTGTCTCGACAACCGGTAATAGAGATAACCAAAGTCGTGACGTAATAGTTCATCGAACCGAGGCCGTAACATGATAAGCAAGTAACCATTAACACCGGCTCTTGCGCTGGAAAGCAGGCCTCAGTTATATACATACACTCATATAAGCGGTCGTAAAGCTGCACAGTCTGATTGTATAACCCACGCAAACCACGAGTTGTGGCAACTAATACATCGTCGGTAGCGAACGCAGCGTTAACCTTGAGGCTATCGACATGACTTGTATCAGCCACGAGCTCATCAACATTCAAACTCGTTACCTCAACTTGCTGACCAACAGCCTGCTCGCTCGCCAAGCGCTGGCTCTGTACGCTCACGACGTTTGAGAAATCTGCTTGGGCGGCTGTAATCACTACGGTGTCGGCCACTACATCAGTGACTGAAACGCCTTCAAATTGCGCCAATTGTGCAAAAACTTGTGGGCTATTAACCTGATCTACGGTTACTTGACTAGAGCTTGATAACGCATCCACCAGCAAGCTACCTTGCCATTGAGTGGCCGATAATTTCATCGCCCCAATACCCAGTTGCGCAGTCGTCGTTTGCGTACTTTGTGTGGTTTGTACAACGGCTTGTTCGGTCGCAAGTTCTGCAACATGCAACCGCTCGATGTTCACGGTATTATGTCCCGCCATGTCAATATTGGTGAGCAGCGGTTGCCCCTCGTTCTGCAGATGAATTAACTGCCCGGTTTGCACGATGGGGGTTGGCGCCAGTGTTAACCAAGCTCCCAACGAATCAACCTCTAGCCATGTAAAAGCTGCTGAAAGCGTTGCGAGGGTTAAACTATCGCTTGAAGCATAGTCAATTCGTAGCTGCTCATCGATCGCTATCAGCTGAAATTGCGTTGCCAAATGGGTGATATCTACGGCAAATTCCGACGGCTCAACTAACTCATTTATTTGTCCTGGCCATTCATCAGTTCGCTGGTAATAAAGCTGCGCCTGTTCCGCTATCCATAAAAATGCCAGTCCAATTTGCTCAATAGCGGCACGCCGCTGTTGCTTCTGAAGTTCATATTGAACTGTCACCAGCCATAGGCTTAGTCCCACGAATACTAATAAAATTAAGGGTAACGCAAAACCATTACTCGGTCGTTTTGGCGGCTGTCGACTCATGTAACAAATGCTCCATCCGTTGCATTCTCAACAATTGCGCTAGTAGCTTTTCATCGTCGGCCAGCGGCTGATATTGCTGTGCTCTGATCAAGGTCTCGGTCGCTTGGCGCAGCCGGATAACAGCTAAGTTGTGCCATAAATGAGGCTGTTGTGGTTCTAGCGCAAGGCTACTCTGATAATGCGAATACGCTTCCTGCCAGCGACCAAATCTAAAGCTAATATGGCCAAGGTATTGATGCACAATCGCTAACTCTGTATGGGCGCTTACTAACTGCCGCCATAAGCTTTCAGATTTATGCATGTCACCTTGTTCATAGCTTATTTTTGCTTGCCTCAACAGCGCTTCATAGGCTGGCGTCGGCGGTTTCACTGCACATGCTGATAAACTCAAGATTAGCAATCCGAGGTATAACCACTGCCAGACTCGCATTCATCACTCTCCTGTTATGATTGGGATTTAAAATACAAAGGTTCGCCGCGCCACTGCTCCAACGGATAACGGCATCCCGCTGCAATCTCGATAAGTGAGCTGGCTGAGGCTATATGAAGCCGTTGATTAGGCTGCAAATTTCTGACAACGGCGCAAATACGATCATGTTCATCTAGGGCAATCACATCGAGTGGAAATCGCATGCCATAGGTATGAATGTGTTGGCACTGCGGAAACCAATATGCCTCATAATGTGAGATACCGCGGCGGGGAATAAGGCCAACCAACCGTTGCCAAAAACTGCGCATTAGTACTGCTTTGGTCCACGGGGTATTACCAACGGCATTAGTTACCATACCTTGCATGATTTAACCCTTTAGTCGTTAGCTCGTACTGAACCTAAGAAAAATAGGCCCGAGCAAAATTAAAAATGACACTGGAAAGAAACAAGCAACCAGCGGCAACAGCAGTTTTACCGGTGCCTCTTGCGCTTGCTTTTCGAGTCGAATCAAGCGCTCTTCGCGGCGTTGCTGCGCTTGAAACATAAGTGTTTCTGCTAAGTTCCCCCCGGTTGCGAGGGAGTGTTGGCAAACTTGAACAAACTGTTCTACTTCACGTAATGGTAAGCGCTGCGCAAACGCCTGCAGTGCATCTAATTGGGATTCGCCATGCACTAAAGCTTGTTGTACCCGCCGAGCTTCACGTGCCAACACGCCAGGTTGAGCGGAGGCGGCCAGATGAAACCAGGCAGAAGACAGTGATGAGCCCGACTTTAGTAACATGGCAATCACATCGAGTAGTGGCGGCAAATCAGTCAGCGCTTCGCGGTACAGCTCACGCACAGCACTGCGTAATCTGAGTAGCGCGACACCTGCAAACAGCAACATCGTCAGGCCTATCCAGTGCAATGGTGGCAAGCTGATGAAAAGTAGTGTGAGCGCTAGATAAACCAGTTGGCGTGCAAGCCAATGCGTTGCGGGTTCCTGCTGTTGCTGACCTACCAAAAAGTCTAACCCTGCTTGCAACTGCAGCGGCAACTTAGCCATTAATGCAACAGCGAGGCGCCGCATGTGTTTACTTCTGCCCCACCATAAAATCAACTGCAGCAACAACCAGCATGACAAGCCAACGAGCGGGAGTATGCTCACCAACAAAATACTCATTTTTCGCTCCCGAGTAAGATTAACCGACTTAGACGGTGGCCTAGAAATAGCAACACTAAGCCCACTACCACCATAATTTTGCCGCTGTCGGTGGCAAATAAAATCTCGGTATTAGCGGGCTCTACAATGCTCAGCAATACAAACAAGCCTACTGGCAGCATTGCCATAATGCGTCCTTGCATTCGCGCTTGCGCCGTTAAGCTTAGTAACTTGCTCTCCATCTGCCGTTGAGCTTGCAAATTGGTTGCGAGCGATTTTAGAAATACCGCCTGCTGGCCACCTTGGGTAAAACCCAACTGCAATATTTGCACAGCAAAGCGAACCGCTTGAGTGGGAACCCGCTCTGCCAGTAACGCCAGTGACTCGGGTACTGACCGCCCAAATTTCATCTGCCGCACCAGTAACCGTAACTCATCACTTATGGGCTTAGCGGTGGATTGCGACACCTGTTCAAGCGCTGCCACGAAGCCCAAGCCTGCGCTCAAACTTGCGGATAGCGCCAGCAGTACATCAACAAGTTGCTGATCAATTCTTTCCCGCCGACGAGCATGTGCGCGCCGATACCACCAACGCGGTAGCATCAAACATAACAAGGCCACCACAACCATGGTTTCGATACCCAGCAACCAACCCGACACGGAAATAAGTAGCAGACTGATCGTCCCCCAAATGGGTAGTAACTGACGTACTGGGACAAATAAGAACAGTTGCTCGAGTGAGCGTTGCGCCTGCCCCTCTAAATTATCTTTCACGCCCATGATCAGCCGCTTTGAGAGTCGACTCAGCAGTTCAATCAAGATCAGCAAGCATAGTGCTGCTGAGCCTATGGCAATCGCTAAACCGCCGCTCATTGGCTCAGCTCACGAGCTAAATTGCTCCGTAACTCAACGGCCAAAGCATCGAAAAACAGGGGAAACATTCCGCTAAACGTGAGCTGCTGATTGGTTAATTTAAACAGCTCAACCACTTGCACGACATCGCCTTCTAGGCCAACAACCTCGCTAATGCTCGCAACTCGACGTTGCCCTGATGGGGCTCGCTCAACGTGCACAATAACCTGTATCGCACTCGCGATCTGTTGCCGTATAGCTAAGGTTGGTAACTCAATACCACTCATCAACACCATCATTTCAAGGCGCTTTAAGGCCTCTCGCGCATTGTTGGCATGCACCGTACTAAACGACCCATGATGACCTGTACTCATGGCCTGCAACATATCTAAGGTTTCAACGCCTCGACACTCTCCCACAATGATCCGATCCGGACGCATTCTGAGTGCATTCCTCAGTAACTCACGAATACTGACACTTCCTTGTCCCTCTTGATTATCTGGCCGCGCCTCTAATATCACCGTATGCGGATGCCCAAGCTGCAGCTCCGCAGCATCTTCTATGGTAATGACCCGTTGCTCAGTTGGTATCTGTGTGGCTAATGCATTAAGTAACGTGGTTTTGCCAGAACCCGTACCACCGGCAATCAGAATATTGGTGCGTTGGGCAACCGCATGAACTAAGTAGGTCATCGCGCCTTGGGTAAGCGCCCTATTTTCTACCAAATCTTGCAGCTGCAGTTTACGGGTAGAAAACTTTCGGATGGTTAAACATGGGCCACTAATGGCTAATGGTGGAATAATGGCATTGACGCGGGAACCGTCGGCCAGCCGGGCGTCGACCATCGGCGAATTCAGATCAATGCGGCGGCCTAACGGCATCACAATGCGCTCAATAATACGTAATAAGGAATCTGTTGAACTAAACGCCGCGGCTGACTTTTCGATGCGGCCATTTATCTCGACAAAGATTTCCCGCGCGTTGTTGACCATTATCTCGGTCACCTGCTCGTCCTCCAATAAGGACTCAAGCACACCAAGCCCGAGCGCCTCGCTAACCGCTACGTCAATCATACTTTGTTGAGCTGCGCTTGATGGTGTCTTGCTATCCGCCGCGCAATAGTCAACCAAGTAACGCTTTGCGTAAGCACGAAGTTCGGTAGGAGAAAATTGCTCAAGACTGTGTTCGCGCTGCTCTAGCTTCGCTTTAAGCACTGACTGCAGCGCCGCAAAATCAATCATGACGTAGCCCAACACATTGCTGATTGGTTTGAAATGCCGTGAGCTGGCGTTGTAATCGCTTTGCGGTTGCGCGCTGCGCCGGATCTTCAACACTAGAGGTCACCATAATAACTAGCTCGGTGCGCTGCCGTTGATAATCCTCAGATGTAAATAAACTCCCGAGAATCGGGAGGCTCCCAAGCCAAGGCACCTGTGCTTGCGCATGCGCCTGATCGTCACTAATGAGCCCCGACACTAAAATGGTTTCGAGATTTTCTGCTATGGCTCGAGAGCTGGTGCGTCGGGTTAAGATGCCCGGAATACCGTTCACACTCACGGCACTGTCTAAGGTACTCACTTCGGCGCTAAACTCAGTTGCAATCTTACCCGTCGCTAACAACTCTGGGGTCATCGTCAACCGAATACCGTACTCACGAAAGGTGACATCTTGTTGGCCTTGCGCGAGAACTTGCGGGATTGGAATTTCTCCACCAGCAAGAAAACTTGCGGCAGTGCCACTTTGGGTAACTAACCGTGGTTTGGCGAGAATTCGAGCGTGCCCTTGCTGTTGTAGCAAATTAATATGCGCTTGAATGCTCAGCGGAAGCTGCCAAGCATCAGCTGCCTGATGCAAATATTGTGGGCCTGAAATGGAACGGTCCCAATCAACTCCAAGTCGCTCTAACCATTGCCTTTTTACCTCTACCAACTCAACTGAGAGTGTGATCATGGGCGCTTCGGTGAGCGCAACTTGCTGCATCAGCAACAGTTCAGGGTTATTTGCTGCCAACCGCTGTAACTGCTCGTCGGTGCGCGCACTCACCTCGCCGGAGACTAGCGAGAATGGGGGACTCACCGTCACCTCTAGGCGTTCATCCTGGGCTTGTAACTCCTGTAATTGCAAAGCCAAAGCATTATTCGTGCGCGGCGTGACTGCAACTTCAAAGCTCTGCGTCGGCTGCTTATCAAACAACAGCAAAATATCAGTGGCTCCTGCACTCAGCCCCCGCAACACTAAGCGTTGATTAATCCATTGCGCATCAACCACCGCTGCATCGCCAACGACAATATCTTGTACTTTATCCACCTGCGACAGTTCGACGGTCGTTAAAGCGCCCTCCTCTAACCTATATTTGGCGGGCGCTGGTAACGTCATCTCGGCGGCGCTCGCCGATACTGTCGCTCCACTCAAGCTAACCAGCATGCTGATTATCCAGATAAGAAAATAAACCCGCTTCAAAATGGTGATCCTAAGTGAATAGTAGGAGCCGTTGGCCGCTCATTTATTGCTTGTTGAGTAGCGCCCTGTTGGCGATTCAGACCATGTAGCCAAAAGCTCATTGAGGATTGCTTCATTTGCTCAAACTGTTGTGCTTCAGCAACCGTTAACTTTAAAGTTACGGTCGCAATAAACGCATCGGCTTGAGGTTCTGAGCTGGCATACAACTGTTGGTCAATCGCAAGCACTTCAATCCCATAAAGGGTTTCCATAGTTCTGTTATCGGAGTGCTTTAATACTGCAATATCGACAAAATCCCCTGGTTGCAACATGCCCGCGATTGCTTGTTCATGATTCACCGATAAAGTGACCGCTCGCTCATTCGGCCCAAGCTGTCCACGCAACGCCGCAAGCCGGCGCGGCTCTAGTTGCTTCATTTGCAGCGGCTCACCACTTATTAATGGAATTTTCACCACCGCATCTAAGACATTGGCGGCATCCTCGGGGCGTAACCAATCTGGCTGAGCAAAGCGCAACGGCAACGAGCGACTACTCAGATCTTCCACCAGAATGATCGATCCCTGTGGCTTATCACGATTCACCACCAAAAATGCCTCCGTTGGCTCGGCATGTTGCTCAACCCACAAGCTCGACTGTTGCGATAAATATTGATTGAGGCTGAGGTAAGCAATCGCACCACTGGCAATGCAGCAGGCTAGCCATAGCATCAGCTTAGATTTCAGTTTCATAACTGCATTCCCGGTATTAGCGCGTAGTGACCCCACACCCATTGATAAAACCCGTGCCAGCGCTGATAAAAATCTATCGCGCTATGCACTAAACTCCGTTCAAGCGGCGGTATCGGAATTAGCCAAATGGCCAGCAGTGCGGTACCGACTATCAGCACTTCAATGGATGCCTGCCCGCGGATTAAGTTAGGTGTCATGATTCAGTGCCAATATCAGTGTTTGTTGCTGCATGCTGGTCAGTATCAGCAGTTGTTGAGGCCGACTTAACCAAAGCATTACATGGTCACTTGAGATACGCTCAACCAGTTCTAGTCTTGCTGCGTAGCGAAACCGTAGAAACTTTTCAGTTAACTTGAGGCTCTGCTGCCGCATCGAGATCACTAATCCCGCTGGCCCTACTTGCGCCTTGCTAAGTTCACTCAGATGCCCCGATTCCGTTGTCTTGCCAAGCATGGAGCCATGAAATGCTGTTAGCCAGAGCGCTCCATGGGTAAATTGGAAACCCCACCATTGTTGCTGATACTGACAGAGCCAAAAGTTGTCGGCTATCACCTCAAAGCGCTGGTCACAGGGTAAGCCTTGTTGCCATTGTGATAGGGAGATGCCAGGCGGCAATTCACTGCGATGCAAAGTGCCCCACACCATGGGCGTCGTGCTGATCGGTTTGGTCAAGGTCTGCGTCAACCAAGCTGGTACCGCTGCTCGCGCAGAGCAGGCGCTAATTGCCAACAGCAAAACGATTGAGAGCCATTGTTTCAACACGAGCGCAGCTCACATAAGCTATGTGCGGGCACGGCGTCCGCATTAATATGGCCGAATCGTAATGACGATGAACGGAATTCCCGCGCGTTGGGCAACCAACCCAATATATCCTGTAACTTTTGTATGCTGTGGTGCTGCAAAACTCGGCTGCTCACGAGTTGCTGCGGCTGGGTGACTAAACCTGTTGTGGTTGCCACCGACCAATCATTAAGTAACACCGATAAAGGTCGGGCGTTTTTATGAGCGCGAATACTCAGCAAGTTAGTCGTGGGCAAATCAAGCGACGTCAGTCGTTCCAACGCACCTAAACTAGCGCGGGTCACGTTTGCAAATGCATAGTCATCGCTCAGCGTAACCAAAGGGTTCGTCTCACGCTGCTTGTCGTGCAGATGTATAGGTTGCCAGAGCTGTTGCCGCGCTGCATTGGTAGACGCTAGTGATTGCTCATGCGCCGTCACAAAATCGCGCAGCGAGACAAACAAGATGGCAATGATAACGGTGGTAATGATGAGCACTTCCACCAATGCTTGGCCATGCTGTGTCATGAGACAGAAGGCCAAGTTAAGCCGAGTAATAGGCGCTCGACGTGAGTAAGGGGCATGAGCCTCGATTGCCATAGCGGATTAAATAAATTACCGCGTTCAAAACGCCCATCAGCGCGCCGAAAAAGTGCGCTAGGTCGTGAATAAAAAACTTCAGCGCCTGCCACGACAATCGTCTCGACGGTCTTAGCCGAGCCCTGCTGCTGCAATCTAACCAACACTTTGGGTGGTTTTAACAGATCACCCGCAACTGCGGTATAAGAAAACGGTAGTGTTAAAGCGCGCATCGAGGTCGCCAGGCGGCGTGCATCTCGTGTCGCTTTCGGATTGCGCTTACCACTTTCGCCATAAGCGCTTGCGGCTTGCTGCAATGATCCTGCTAACAATTGCTTGGCGCCACGTGCCCAACTGAGTTCAGTGCGCAAGAACAACCAGCGTAAATGTAATGAGGTGGTGTCTAGCCCTTGCCAATTCCAACGCCCGTTATCGAGCACCTGTAGCTCGGTACCACCAGCCTTGCTTAGCGTTATACCCGCCACTTTGAGCCAATCGTAACTGCGCGCTTTCGAGAATCCATCACGACTTTGCTGAGTTAAGGTCACCAATTCTTTAGCCCGCGCCTGGCGCGTTGAAACCGTGGTTAAATTGGGCCACCACAGAATGCCATAAGGCACTGGCAAGCCATGCTCTACGTGCCAAGCCTCCCATGTCAGGCCACTAACCTGCTGCTCAATAATATCGCCCATGGTGCGATTCGCAGCCCCCACAAAAGCCAAGTGTGCGGCACGCTGGGCTAAACTAAGCGCTTGAATAATGCTCTGTTGCAACGCAATCAAGGCGCGCAACCCATGGCTAAGTAATTGCTCAAACTGCACCGTTATCTTCATCAATTTAAGCATTAGCGCGTTCAGGTAAGGCACCCAACTGGTCACTATTGCGGTACGCTCGCTACCGTCTTTGAGCATGGCAAACCAACTTTGAATACCAACTAGTTGCGCGATAACCACTTGATTTGCAATGAGGGCACGGTTGGTGAGCGCTTGGAAATTCAAATTTCGAGCCAACACCATGCTGCCAGCCCGTGCCGCAGAATCGGCAACATGCTGCAGCCGCCAGTGCTCAGAGCGCTGCCATGCGAGTGTTGCGAGCCCTACTATCAGAGCCGCAGATAAAAGCATGACACCCAGTAACAACAGCGTTGCCTGCCCACGCACTAGTTATTGCCCTCGGTTGCTTCATCATAGTTACCAAGGGTGATGTCCTGCCGTGCGACGGTTCCAGCACGGCGCGCAGATTGACGCGCATTGTTAAGGCTTTGCGAACTGCTCTGCCCGGAAATTTCTTGCGCAACACCAGCCACTTGATTGCGTACCGTTTTACCAAATAGCGAATAAACACCAATCGCCGCAACGGCAATGAGCGCGACGATAATAATGTACTCGGTCATTCCCTGACCGGCCTGACGCGAACCTGACTGACGAACCTCAAGAATTTGGGACATGCGAGTGACTCCAAGCTGATAATGACGAGCTACAGATAACGATAAGGAGTCTAGTGAATAAAGCGGGGGTAACGAGTACGGAACTGTTAATGGCTGACAACAATGTCAGCCACTTGAGCGCAAGCCGCTGGGTAGGTTATAGGGTATTACTGCTAGGCTTATTCGATGTTTAAATACTTATGCAACTGCACACTCAAGCGCCAGTTGCGCTTTATCGCGGTTTCTATGGCCAATTCAGTCGCGCGTGGCTTCTGGCTAATGGGCTGCAGCGAAATAACCGCAGTCGGCTTTGGCGGACAGGCTTTTAAGAGCGCATCAAGCGCATCGACATGCTTTTGCATGGCAATGGGGTGCTTGATTTCATTCGCTCGCGCCATGCAATCAGGGCGTACTAAATAACCACCGGGCATATCTATTTTAGGCGAAACGGTCACCCAAGTTTGGGCCGTTACCTGCAGCGCAAAAGTGCCGCTGGTTTCTATTTGCAACTGATACCCAGCCGCCTCTAGCGCCTCGCCTAAAGGTATTAAATCGAACATCGCCGGCTCGCCGCCGGTAAGCACAATGTGTTTTGCTGTATAGCCTTGTGCTTTTAAGGTGGCCAGCAGTTCGGCCGCGCTGAAATTCGCCCATGTCGGGGCAGCGGCGCCTTTATTAACCACGGCAGCGGCGGCTACTTGGTGCTCGGGGTTTTGCTCCCAAGTGTGTTGGGTGTCGCACCAAGGGCAGCCCACCGGGCAGCCTTGTAAGCGCACAAAAATAGCAGGCACGCCGGTATATACCCCTTCGCCTTGAATGGTTTCAAATATTTCATTTACGGGGTACAAGGTGGTGCTTGCGCTCATGCGGGTACTCGTGGTGTTTGTGCGTGTAATCGGTGGCCAGCTTGGGTAAAATGCGTGTTCGAGCGTTCTAGCCACTTACGTTTAGCTACATTGTATAAAACACCTAGTATAAAGAGCTAACGCAGTAGGCGCAAAAGAAAGGATCAAAAGCAATGGCACAAGCCCCAACAACTGGCAGTAAGGTGGTCGTTATTTACTCTGGCGGCATGGATTCATTTACCGTGTTAAATCGCGCCATTGCGGATGGCCATGAGGTGTATGCGCTGTCTTTTGATTATGGCCAGCGCCACAAAAAAGAGCTGACATATGCGGCGAACGTCTGCGAAAAACTTGGAATACCGCACAAAGTTGTAGATATTACCGCAATCAATCAACTATTAGCAGGCAGCTCGTTAACCGATAACATTGATATTCCAGAGGGGCATTACGAAGAGGCCTCCATGAAATCCACCGTGGTACCGAACCGCAACATGATTTTATTAAGCTTGGCGATTGGCTATGCGGTATCGCTGCAAGCTCAGGCGGTGTATTACGGCGCGCACTCCGGCGATCACGCTATTTACCCCGATTGTCGGCCCGAATTCGTGCGCCAAATGAATGTGGTCAGCGAACTGGCCAATTACGACCCAGTCGCCGTGTACTCCCCCTACTTAGAGGTAGATAAAGGTGCAATTTTGGCAGATGGCTTGGCACTGGGATTAGACTATAGCCAAACCTGGACTTGCTATAACGGCCGCGAACGCGCGTGCGGCAAATGCGGGGCTTGTGTCGAACGGCTTGAAGCTTTTGCCGCGAACGGCGTAACCGATCCGTTAGCGTACGAATCGGTTGCCTGATAAGCCTACAACGACTAGTTAATTAAATTCCGCCAGCACTCGCTGTGCTTGATGCCAACGCGGATGATTGCGCAGGGTACTTAGCGGCAGAGATGCCGCCTTGGCGAGCTGGCGATACACTTTGTCGCCACCCCAAGTGCCCTGCTCTACTTGTTTTTGTACCGCGCTTAACACGCTGTGGGCGCCGCTTGGGTCGTTACAACACAACACCATATCGCAACCGGCATGCAAGGCTGCAAAGGCCCGCTCAGGCATGGTGCCAGCCACATGGGCACCCGCCATGGCTAAGTCATCGCTGAAAATAATGCCGCGGAATTGTAGTTGCTCACGCAGCACTTGTTGGAGCCAAAAGGGTGAGAAACCAGCTGGGTGCGGGCACATTTTAGGATAAATCACATGGGCTGGCATGACCGCATCCATAAGTGCTGCTAGCTCAGCAAACGGCGGTAAATCAATTGCAGCAATGCTATCCCACTCACGCTCATCAATAGGTACCGCAAAATGCGAGTCGGCCTGCACCGAGCCATGTCCCGGAAAATGTTTCCCCGTGGCTTTCATGCCCGCCTGATGCATACCTTTAATGAAGGCTTGGGCTAATGGCACAATGGCGTTGGCATGCTCACCAAACGCACGGTCGCCAATCACTTCACTCACCCCATTGATATCTAATACCGGCGCAAAACTAATATCGATGTCGAGCGCTTGTACTTCGCTCGCCATTAGCCATGCTAAATCGGTTGCCCATTGCTCGGCGGTACTCTGATCGGGGGCCAATTCACCAATGCGACCCATTGCCGGAATGGCAGAAAAGCCTTCCCGAAACCTTTGCACCCGCCCACCTTCGTGATCAACTGCCAAAATTAGTGGGTTCCGTGCTGCGGCTCGAGTTTGTCGAACCAGCTCTGCCATTTGCTCTACATCATGAAAATTGCGAGTGAAATAAATCACCCCGCCGACGGCTGGATGCTCAAGCATCTCACGCTCTTCGGCGCTTAATTCTGGGCCGATTAAATCAACCATTACTGCTGTCATCTGCGCCTTTTCCTCTGGTTGGCCGCGTACACAAGGGCTTGAATAAGGTGTCATTCAAACCGTACAAGCGGCGGCAAAACGCTGGCATGCAGTGTGCCAAAAATCATTCCACGCGTCATCATGCTTCTGCTACTATTCTACTAACAAGCTATTAACAGATGCGTATTTTATGGTCGAGGTCGTTATGCAAAATGCAGTACCCAAACTAAAACATGGCATGTTACAACTCAGCGCGGTCGCGCTCGCCATCACAGCCCTTATCGGTTGTGGCGGAAGTGGCAGCGACTCGAGCGGTGGCAACATTATTGAGCCGCCGGTGAGTCAATGTTCTGCCACTGGCGAGAAACAACAATTCATCGATTACATGTACGATGACTATTTCTGGGCCAGCGACTTACCGAGCAGTGTTGATGCTGCCGACTACGAAGATGTGTATGAGGTACTAGAGGCCCTGCGGGTGCCAGAAGATAGGTTTAGTTTCTTATTGACTGAGGAAGAATACGAGTCGCGCTACGTGAACGCCTCGTTTGCAGGTTTTGGCTTTTCCTCGGAGCTGGTCGATGGCAATCGTGTGTTTCTGCGTTATGTGTATGACGATTCGCCCGCAGCGCAAGCCGGCTTAGGTCGTGCTGATGAACTGCTTGCCATTGATGGCGAGAGCGTGGCGAGTTTGTTGGCCAGTGGCGCTTACAACGATGCGCTTGGCCCTGGCCAGGTCGGCATTCAGCGCGAATTAACCTGGCGCAAACCGAATGGCGATGAGCTCACCGCGTTGGTCACCAAGGATAACGTCGATACCAACACCGTATTCGCCCCAACTGTGCTTGAGACCAACGGCCAACGGGTTGGCTATTTTGTACTCGATAGCTTTATTAACCGCACCGGTGCTGATTTGAATGATGCCTACAACTTATTAGCTGCCGAGGGCGTAGATGAACTCGTGATTGATGTGCGCTACAACGGTGGCGGTCTCATTCGCTATGCGAATCAAATTAGCTCACAAGCGGCGGGTAACAACGTGCTCGGCGAAGTATTCATTACCTACAACTTCAACGAACAGAATCAGAACCGCAACGAAACCGAGTTATTTAACTTAGGTGAAGGTATTGAACAGTTGGATTTGGCGCGCGTATTTGTGCTGACTACAGGTGCAAGTTGTTCATCTTCTGAAATTATTATTAATTCACTAGAGCCATTTGTAGAGGTGGTGGTAATTGGCGAGCCAACCTGCGGGAAACCAGTAGGCCAGTCGGTACAGCAGTTGTGCGACAAATATACCTTTGTGGTGAACTTTGAAACCGTCAATGCCAACGGTAACGGGCAGTACTTTAATGGTTTACAACCTGATTGCCCAATTGCCGACCGCATTGTTGCCGATTGGGCTGATCCGGCGGACCCATTAACCGGTGCGGCACTTGACTATGTTGCCAACGGCGCTTGTCCAGCGGTGGCGGATATACCCAGCCAAACGCCAGCAGCAGCAAGAGCTGAAACTCGTACCGCACTGCCAGTGCTATTAGAAAAATGGCGCAGTGAGCATTAAACTCAGTGCGCCATTGGGCAAACTACTTTGCGCAAGAAAACCGACCTTAAGCGTCGGTTTTTTTGTCTTTAGCGCTGGTTTTCGAGGCTGTTTTAGCCGTTGACTTCGCAGTCGTTGACTTAGCCGCCGGCTTTTTGGTTGCGGCTGGCTTGGCCACCGCTTTAGTCGCTGGTTTGGCCGCCGCATTAGGCTTTGCTTTCGCCTCTGCAGCTCGCTCAACCCGCGAAGGCGCAATCTCAAACTTACCATTGACTAAGCTATCGCCTTTAAAGGCATCCACCGCAATGGCACCCATCCGCAACACTTCGGTTTCGCGCAAAGTATCGGCTAACTTAGCATCAATAAGTTTAGCCTCAAGCGCTGCGTCTACCAGGGCATCACCACTCAAATCAGGTGGGATATCGCCACGCTTTTCTGCTTTACGTAGCAGTTTGTAAGTGTCTGCATGCTTCAACATATGCCGAAACGCTAGCTCCATGTGCCCGGTGCCATCGTTCGCATCATCTTTCCAATAGCAGAGGAAAGTATGCCGATCGCGCGCTACGCCAGGTACCATCATGCTATCGGCAATTTGCACCAACACCGCGTCGGTTGGTGGCGCAAAATGCATCCCAAATGGGAAGCACACTACGCGCATCTTCCAAGCCACTAAGCGGTTCGGGAAGTTGGCAAAAAAGCCACGGAATGCCTCGCCAATTAAGTGCAATTCATGCTCAATGGCGTATTTCACATAAGGTAAATCAGCGGCTTGACGACCGTCGTCCTCGTAGCGTTTTAGCACCGCGGAAGCAATATACAAATGGCTCAACACGTCACCGAGCCGCGCCGAAATCATTTCTTTGCGCTTCAAATCACCACCCATCATGAGCATCGACACGTCGGCAGCCAGCGCTAAATTGCGACTTAACCGCGTGAGCTGCTGATAGTAACGCGCCGTGGGGCCACTCACCGGCGCTTGGTTAAAGCGCGCGCCAGTTACCCCCATAAACAATGAGCTGAAGAAGTTGCCGGTGGCAAAGCCAATGTGCTTCAGCAGCAATTGGTCAAATGCCAGTAAGCCCTGCTCTTCGTCGGGGTTGGCTGCAGCAGCCATTTCTTGCAGCACATAAGGATGACAACGGGTTGCACCTTGCCCGAAAATCATCAGATTACGGGTGAGGATGTTCGCACCCTCAACCGTAATCGACACGGGCGTGGCCATAAAACCATGGCCAAGATAATTTTTTGGACCCAATTGAATGCCTTTACCCGCATGTACGTCCATCGCCGCATCCATTACTTTACGGCCCATTTCTGTCATATGATATTTGGTCATGGCGGTGACCACCGATGGGCTCTTCCCTTCACACAAACCCGCTACCGTTAACCGGCGCATCGACTCTAGCTTGTAGTTGTGCCCACCGATAAAGCCCATCGCCGCGGCGACACCCTCGAATTTACCAATCGGCAAACCAAACTGCTGCCGTACGTAAGCGTAGGCACCGGTCATGCGTTGCGCTAAATGCCCCGTCGCTGTGGCGAGCGCTGGCAATGAAATACCACGTCCAGCGGATAAACACTCCACCAACATACGCCAGCCCTTGCCGGCATAGTCAGGCCCACCAATAATCCAATCCAGCGGAATAAATACATTCTCGCCGCGGGTCGTACCATTCATAAACGCTTGATTTAAGGGAAAATGACGATCGCCAGTGACCACGCCAGGATGATCCGTTGGGATCAACGCGCAAGTAATACCGATATCCTTTTGCTTACCCATCAAACCTTCAGGGTCGTACAGTTTAAAGGCCAGACCCAACACGGTGGCAACCGGCGCTAGAGTAATGTAACGCTTATCCCAATTGAGCCGAATACCAATCACTTCTTTACCATCGTGCTTGTCTTTGCAGACCACACCGGTATCGGGAATCGAGCCTGCATCGGAACCCGCTTCAGGGCCTGTGAGCGCAAAACAGGGAATGTCGGTACCGTCGGCTAACCGCGGTAACCAATGTTGTTTCTGCTCGTCGGTACCGTAATGGGTCAGTAATTCGCCCGGCCCCAAAGAGTTAGGCACCATCACAGTGACCGCCGCACTAATCGAGCGGCTCGCAATGCGCGAAACAATGTGCGAGTTTGCCGCTGGACTAAATGCTAAGCCGCCATATTCTTTGCCAATGATCATGGCAAAAAACTTCTCTTTACGAATAAAATCCCACACCGGCTTAGGAAGATCGTGTTGCTTTTGCACCACGTCAAAATCATCCAACATCCCCAGTAGTTGCTCCAACTGGTTATCGATAAAGGCTTGTTCATCGGCACTAAAAGTTGGATTTGGAATATCGTGCAGGGTTTGCCAGTTCGGACGGCCACTAAATAGCTCACCATCCCACCACACATCACCAGCTTCCATGGCCTCACGCTCAGTGGCTGACATCGGTGGTAAAATTCGCTTAAAAATAGCAAATACCGGGCGCGTGATTAAACTGCGGCGGATATCTGCCACGGCGAACACGACAATTACCGCGACCACCAGTAGAAGTAAAATAATGTCCATGATCATATCTCCTCGTCACTACCTTCTAGAGTAGTCGACAAATTAGCTTGCTGCAGGCGCATCCATGCCGCCAGCAATAAAAGGAATGAGCTTCTCAATAATGTCTTCGGCGCTCACTTGGCTGTGAAAATCGGCAGCGGCAATTTCCTGTAAGGCTTGACTAGACACCTGTGAAAACACCGTTGAACCGAGCACAAAATGCAACCGCCAGAAAATCTCTTCATCACTCAATTGCGGGTTGGCACGATGTAGTAAGGTCACCAACTTCAGCACCACGGCACCGTATTCATGCAGCATAAACTTGCGTAAGTGGCCCTGAATTTCGGCATAGGCATAGCCCAATAGGCTCAAATAAATGGCAGCACCATCTTTGCGCACCTCATTTAAGCGCGCCAGCGGCTCCCGAAAGCAATTAAAAATCGCCAAACTAGAGATTGATGTTTGTTGCTCGAACGGCGTAAGTTTGGCGTCGAGGGCGGGCATAAAAACGCTGGCGTAACGGGCAATCACCGCTTGAATAAGGGCTTTTTTGGAACCGAAGTGGTAATTAACTGAGGCCAGATTAACATCGGCCTCAGCGGTAATTTGCCGCAGTGAAGTTTGCTCAAAACCATGCTCAGCAAACAACGCCTCTGCGGCGTTTAGAATTTTATCTTTGGTTGAAACTTTCACAGCAGGTCGAGCGCTCATATTAAACACCAATTTTAAACACGTGTTTAATTTATCCTAGCGCGCGGTGGGAAGCAAGTTTCTGCTCACAAGCGTACGGCGAAACTTGCTGCTGGATTTAGATAGTACTGGTGTCTAACGGGGAAAAATTCTTCACCAAATCATCCACGGCTTTCATTTGCGCCAAATAAGGCTCAAGTTTGCTCAACGGCAAGGCGCAAGGGCCATCGCATTTGGCGTTATCAGGGTCTGGGTGTGCTTCAATAAATAACCCAGCAATACCTAGCGCCATCCCAGCCCGCGCTAGTTCCGCCGCCTGTGCTCGACGACCATCGGCAGAGTCCGCCCGACCACCAGGCCGTTGCAGTGCATGGGTGGCATCAAACATGACTGGCGCCATTCGCTTCATATCGTCCATACCCAGCATATCGACCACTAGGTTGTTATAACCAAAACAAGAACCGCGCTCACACAAAATAACTTTGCGATTGCCCGCTTCTTCAAACTTTTTCAGAATGTGACGCATTTCGTGGGGCGCTAAAAATTGTGGCTTCTTAACGTTAATCACCGCGCCAGTTTTTGCCATAGCCACCACTAAATCAGTTTGACGGGCCAAAAATGCCGGTAACTGAATAATGTCGGCAACTTCAGCCACGGGTGCCGCCTGCGCCGGCTCATGCACATCAGTAATAATGGGCACGTTGAAGGTGCGTTTAATTTCCGCAAATATTTCTAGCCCGGCATCTAAACCCGGACCACGGTAAGAGTGAATCGACGAGCGATTGGCTTTATCAAAAGACGCTTTAAACACATAAGGAATACCAAGCTTTTCAGTCACTTTTACGTAGTGCTCAGCCACTTGCATTGCAAGATCACGAGATTCCAATACGTTCATGCCACCAAATAATGCAAAGGGCAGGTTGTTGGCAACTGAAATTGCTCCTACTTTTACCGCTTCTGTATTAATCACGCGTTTAGGCTCCCGCTACGATTCTTAATAATTGACCACAAATATAGGCAGCATAGGTACCTAATGCATAACCAAGCACCGCCAATAATACGCCAACGGGTGCTAAACTTGGGTGGAATGCTGACGCAACCACCGGCGCTGAAGCCGCACCGCCGACATTGGCTTGGCTGCCAACCGCCATGTAAAACACTGGCGCTTTCATGAGCTTGGCCACAATCAACATTAAGCTTGCGTGGATCAGCATCCAGATAAGGCCAATGAGGAAATATAACGGCACGTCGAGAATTTTGGTCACATCCATATGCAAACCAATTGCGGCCACTAAAATATACACGAGTAACGAACCAAACTTAGACGCACCTACGCCCTCGAGCTTTCGTACCGGAGTAAACGACAGCAGCACACCACCCGTCGTAGCAATGACAATTAACCAAAAGAAGCCTTTATCTAAACTAAAGTCTTTTAACACCGGCGCATGCTCACCAATCCATGGGGCAATTACCGCTGCGCCCCAATGACCAAGTGCCGCAACGCCGAAGCCAACCGCCATAATCAGCACCACGTCGCGCAAGCTCGCGTCACGTTTGTGCTCAGCCTCATAGTCAATCATGCGCTGCTTAATGGCTTCAATCGCGCTTACGTCGGCACCAGTGCGTTGATCAATCGCTTTGCTCGCGCCGGCCATGTACAGCAGCACCGCCATCCACAAACTCGCCATAATAATATCAACGGTCACCATGGCCGAGAAAATACCGCCACCCACTTCATATACTTCTTTCATTGCGGCTTGGTTAGCGCCGCCACCAATCCAGCTACCGGCGATAGTCGTCATACCGCGCCAAACCGCATCCGGTCCCGCACCATTTAACAGTTCAGGGAAAATGGCGGATACCAACAATAAGGCAAGCGGCCCACCAATGACGATACCTAAAGTACCAGTCAGAAATAACACCAGCGCTTTTGGTCCCAGCCGGAAAATGGCTTTTAAGTCCAAACTTAGCGTCAATAGCACCAAGCACGCCGGCAATAAGTAATCCATCGCCAGCGGATACACCGCAGTATTATTGCCATCAACAATACCGAAGGTGTTGAGTAAGGAAGGTATGAAGTAACACAGCAACAACGCAGGGACGACTTTATAAAATTTTTGCCAAAATGAATGCTGGCTGGTCTGAGTGTAAAATACCGCGCCCAGAATAATGGCTAACAAGCCAAAAATGATACCGTCATTTTGAATGAGAGCTGTCGATTCCATGGTGGCTCACTTTAGTTATGGTTAGTTTTGGTAAAGTATGGATATCGAGCAAGCCATTAGTGCAATACTCGTTGGGGTGCCGACCAGCCCTCTAATTGTAAGCGCAGCAATTGCGCGCTTGGATCGTCAGGACACTGTTCGACAAAATATTGATAGTCATCCACGGCAATGTGTTGGCAATCAAGTTCCTCAAACACATAACCGCGATCACGAATTTCGTAAGGGTCGTCTGGTAGCACGGTAAGCAGCATTTCCACCACAGTTAAGGCTTGGGTGAAATTTTGTTCGTGGATCATGGCGTGCTTTACTTCGGTTAAATAGCGCACCAACATTGCTTTTTGCGAAGCCGGTTCCACCACATCCCAAGTAAAGGGTTGTTCATCTTCCATCATATCTTCGAACCGCACTTGCACCTGATCGTCTTCTAGCAACTCGCCATTAATAGGATCGATAAATATGCTTTGTGCATCGGCATCAAAGCGCAGCAATGGATAGCCCGGAAAATCGACGAGTTCTAGTTGCAAACCGCAATAGCTAGCGGTTTCTTGCAACAATAACGCTAAGGTAACCGGTAACCCGGTACGTAATGAAATCACACGATCAGCCAAAATTCGCTTGCTGCCGGGGGTTGGCTCCGGCGCATCGGTAAAGCCAAATTCTAAGTAAAAGGCATCACATATGGTGTGCAGACGCGTCATCGGCTCTTCGGCCATACAACGCTCTGACAGTTCGCCGAGCAGACGGTAAAAATCGGCTACGTATTTGTCGCTATCGGTGTGAAAAGTACGACTAATTTCCCACAAAATCTCGACCGTGGGCAGCACTTCAAGGTCGACCTGCTGTAAATACGAAAACTTCATTCTACTCCTGCGTACTCGCTACGAAAAAATAAGACTCTGCTTGCTAAAGGCGGTATGGAATAAAAACAGTAGCCAACCGACCGCTAACAAAAATCCACCAATTTGCCATTGCTTGCGCGTAGCTTTGAGGGCGATTAAACCAGCAAGAATGTAACCAATAAGGCCAATCACCTTATCGTTCAACCACTCAACTTGTCCCGGATACTGTCCGGTGACGACCATCAAGCCTACCGCACTTGCCAATAGCAAGGTGTCGTTCACGTGGGGAACTATTTTCACCCACTTCTGCTGTAACTTGGCGGAATTTGCCAAGCGCCAACCAAATCGAACCACGAATAATACCACACTTATGGCAATAAAGGTCAGATGCAAGTGTTTGAACATCATGTACATGAACAGGTCTCCGTTGAGCTACGCGTCAATCACGACGCGGCCAGTTTTCGTAAGGTGGGTAAGGTATCGTTTACATATGCCAATAAATCTGGCGCAAAATAACGACCACTTTCAGCGGCTAAGCGCGCACTAATCGCGGTATCGTCAAGCGCCTGTTCAAACCAGTCGCGCAACAAGCCTGACAGTTGAATAACTTGGCTAGAGCTGGCAATTTGCTCACCATATTTGCCATTTGGTAAACCCAATCCATCCCAACGCTCAGAGCGCTCATACAACGCCCGGTGAGCCAATTGGGTGGGACCAAAACTACTTTGTGATAAGGCCCGTAACGAACGATTGATCCGCTGCTGACATATCGCAATAGTGGCTGCGGTTTGGCCTGTTTCTACTAAACGAAACATGCCTTCGGCCACCGCATACAAACGCGCCGCCGCCGCAATATCGGCCGCTTCTTCAAGTTTCATGCCTGCCGCAATTTCAGTCGCAAGCCCCGCAATAATCGATGGTTCGGTGTTGTTGTCACGCAGTTGTTGCAGCCACTTATCCGCCAACTGAGCAAGAAACTTGTCGCCATCTTGCCAACAAATGACGTTATCGTGGGCCACTTGCACATTCTCAGCAAACAACTCAAGGAGGTGCTTATCATCGTCTGTTAAAGCGCGAGAAAACCCTCTTAAAAATAATAATGCGCCCTGCGGTTGGCAGTTACTCCGACAATAAGCCAGCGCAAAATCATCACCATAATGAACCCCACCCGTGCGGGCGACATGGTCAACTTCGGCGAGGGCATCACGCGGTAATACTGAACGCAGCGCTTGACCACGAGAAGCTTCAGCATCGTTGCCATAAGCAGCTTTTACTAAATAACGATCGCCCTTGCCACTGGCATCCGCTACCGCATACAAAGTTTCGCGCGCCCCACCTAATACCCAACTGAGCTGTTGCACTAAGCCATCAACAAAGCTTTCCATACTTTGTAAGGCATACAGGTTGGTGGCAGCGGTAATGACTTTTTCTAAGCCTTGGCGTGATTGATCAATCGACATGATGTCGCGATAAGAGCGCAACGATGACATCACTGCGGTAAAGAGTTTTTGCGCGGTTAATTCGGTTTTAGATTTGTAGTCGTTAATATCATAGTTAATGATAACGGTGCGCTCAGGCGCCTGCCCGGGTTGGCCAGTGCGTAAAATAATGCGCGGGAATCGGTTGTTCGCTTCTTCGCGAATGTATTGCGCAACTTTTAAGCCCGCATCGTCAGTTTCCATGACCACATCAAGTAACACGATGGCGGCATCTGGGTGCTGATCAATTAAGTCTTTAGCTTCCGCGCCAGAATAGGCGCTGAAAAATTTTAACCCACGCCCTAAAAAGCTGAATTCACTTAACGCGAGTTTGGTGACCGCGTGCACCTCAGGCTCATCATCCACAATTAACACTTTCCAGAAATCTTGCGGAAGTTGCTTGGATTCCTTGCTTGGTTCATCAGCAAACATGTAAGGATTATTCATCGTTACCTCAACTCCTCAGCGGCCATCACGCCCCGTAACAATGAGCGTAAGCCCATCTCATTACTGCGACACGTCGACACACCTTGTGTCAGCCCCAACAACCATAAGTTACTCGGTCTACATTACCATAATCTTGCAAAGTGCTAACCTTTTTGTAACCTTTTTCGCTCAATAGCGCACGCACCGCGGCAGCCTGCTTCCAGCCATGCTCAAGCACCAGCCATCCTCTAGCGTTTAGGTATTCCGGCGCTTGCTCAATAATCTGCTCAATATCCGCCAAGCCGGCGGCGGCAGCCACCAACGCCGAGCGCGGTTCAAAGCGCACGTCGCCTTGGCTTAAATGTGGGTCATCGGCGGCAATATAGGGAGGGTTACTCACTATCAGGTCAAACTGTGGGCGCGGCTGTTGCGGCGCAAACACCGAGAACCAATCGCTCACTTGAAATGACACGTCTAGCCCTAGCGCTGCGGCATTGGAGCTCGCCAATTCTACGGCTTCGGGATTGGCATCCACGCCCTGCACTTGCCAATGCGGCCGCTCATGTTTAAGCGCCAATGCAATAGCGCCAGTGCCGGTACCTAAATCTAACACCGCAGCCGCTGCTGGCACCGGTAGCGTTAACGAAAGCTCAATCAGCCGTTCGGTGTCGGGGCGCGGGATCAAAGTGCTGTCATTCACCTGTAGCGACAATGACCAAAATTCACGGCGGCCCAATATATGAGCCATCGGCTCACCGCCACAGCGACGCGCTAACAAGGCATTAAATTCAGTTAGCTGAGCGGCGTTTAAGATTTGCTCAGGCCAGGTGAGCAGGTGCGTGCGCGAGCAGCCTAACACCTGCATCAGCAGCAACTGCACATCTAACGACGCGCTGTCAGTTTGCCCTGCAGCCAACAGGCGGTTTACCGCTTGTACCTGACAATCTGCTAGCGTCATGGGAGTCGACGCCGTCATTACTGCCCTGCTAAAGCGGCAAGTTGGTCAGCCTGATGCTCTTGAATAATAGGCTCTAACAGCAGCTCAACCCGGCCCTCTAGCACTTCGTCTAGCCGGTATAAAGTAAGGTTAATACGATGTTCACTCACGCGGCCTTGCGGATAATTATAGGTGCGAATGCGCTCTGAACGATCGCCGCTCCCCACCAAATTACGCCGCGTGCTCTGCTCTTCTTGGCGGCGTTGCTCATCTTGTTGCTGTTGCAACCTAGCTTGTAGTACCGACATCGCTTTGGCGCGGTTCTTATGCTGCGAACGTTCTTCCTGACACTCCACCACTAACCCTGATGGAATGTGGGTAAGACGAATGGCTGAGTCCGTCCGGTTGACGTGCTGACCACCGGCGCCTGAGGCGCGGAAGGTATCAACCCGCAAATCAGCCGGGTTAATCTCAATCGCTTCGGCTTCTGGAACTTCTGGCAACACCGCGACGGTACAAGCTGAAGTATGAACGCGGCCTTGAGACTCGGTTTCAGGTACTCGTTGTACGCGATGTCCGCCCGATTCAAATTTCATTTTGCCGTACACGCCATCACCGCTCATATAGGCGATGATTTCTTTGTACCCGCCATGCTCGCCTTCGTTGGCACTAATAATCTCGACGCGCCAGCCTTGCTGCTCCGCATAACGGCTGTACATCCGGAATAAATCGCCAGCAAAAATTGCTGCTTCATCACCACCTGCGCCGGCACGGATTTCCAAGTAACAGCTACGATCATCGGCTGGATCGCGCGGTAATAATAAAATTTGTAGCTCTTGGGCGAGTGTCTCTTGCTCAGCTTTTGCGCTTTGCAATTCCTCTTGCCCCATTTCCCGCATTTCTGGGTCGCTTTCTTGCAGCATCTCTTCTGCTGCGGCTTGATTCGATACCGCCGCTTGATAACGACGGAAACACGCCACGACTTCTTCTAATTGAGAATATTCTTTTGATAGCGCTCGGAACTTGTTTTGGTCGGCGATAATATCTGCCTGTCCCAATAACTGTTGCACTTCCTCGTAACGTTCCATCAAGCCTTCAAGCTTGCGCACAATGGATGGATTCATTTTGAATCAAGATCCTTATTCGATTGATAAAGTTGTTGATAGGCTAACATAGCCGCCACATCATTGGCTGCCAATGCCGCTTTCATTGCTTGGGTGGGCTGATGCATCAGCTGTTGCCCCAGCTTTTGGGCAAACTGTTGTAACACTTCTTCTGCCGCTTTCCCGGTTTGTAATTGCGCGAGGGCTCGCCCTAATTGCTCGTCAATCATGGCCTGAGTAGCTTCGCGGTAATCACGGATCAAATCAACTTGGGCTTGAGTCCGCAACCACTCGTGAAATTGTAGCGCATGAGAGGAAATGATGGCGGCACCCTCGGCCGCCGCCTGTTCGCGATTGCGAATGTTCTCAGTAATGATGCCTTGCAAATCATCGACCGTATAAAGGTACGCATCATCAAGCTCATTCACTTGTTCTTCAATATCGCGCGGCACGGCCAAATCAATAAACAAAATAGGCTGATGGCGGCGCTGCTTTAGGGCTTTCTCGACCATACCTTTGCCGATAATAGGCAGGGTACTTGCGGTAGAGCTCACGACAATATCAGCGCGTTGCAATAAACTTGGCAGATCCGCCAGGGTATGCGCACTGCCGCCAATTCGATTAATTAATTCTTCGGCGCGCGATAAGGTGCGGTTGGCGACCATGAGTTGCCGAACGCCCTGCTCTTTCAAATGCTGTGCCGCAAGTTCCGCGGTATCGCCGGCCCCGACTAGCAATACATTAGAGCCATTCAGCTCACCGAAAATATGGCGCGCCAAGTTCACCGCCGCGTAGGCAACGGATACCGCATTCTGCCCCACTCCCGTTTCCGTTCTAACCGTTTTGGCCACGCCAAAACTGCGTTGGAACAGACGCTCCAACACGCTACCCACGGTGGCGTGCTGGCGGGCATACTGATAGGCCTGCTTTACTTGTCCCAAAATTTGCGGTTCACCCAGCACCAGCGAATCAAGCCCACTGGCCACTTTCATTAAATGCTGTACCGCCGCCGTATCGGTGTGGGCATAAACATGTTGTTGGATCTGCGCCACGCTCAGTTGGTGAAAGCCCGCCAACCAGCCGGTCACCAGATCGCTACTCGCCTCACCACTGTAATATATTTCAGTGCGATTGCAGGTAGACACAATAACTGCCTCATCGATGCCACCTACCCCTCGTAATGCCGGTAAGGCGGCCTCGAGCTGCTCTGGCGAGAACGCCACGCGCTCGCGCAACTCCACTGGAGCTGTCGTGTGATTGACGCCAATCGCATATATCGCCATAGTCTGTGTGATGTTCGCTTATCGAATGTCGCAAAATGGGCTAGATTGTACGTGAATCAGGGGGTTAAGGAAAGCCACAGACGCTGGCAAACGGCGCCACAGCAAAGCACACAGGCGCATCACTGGCGTTTACCTAAAGTCCAGTGCAACGTTTACCAAACCCACAAAAAACGGTAATCTTGACGGCTTCAAGCAGTAGCTGAACGGCAGCCAGTCGCCGTTGTCTTAGTTGCCTGAGAATATATTTCAGATTAACCGAATCGAAGGAATCGATGCATGTTTGCTGGCTTTGCATGGCGTTCGCTCTTACTAGTGCTCATAGCCGGGTTGGTGACGGCCTGCGCAGCCCCACCACCGCTCCCCACCCAGGTCACTGCGCCACCAGAGGCGCTAGCACAACAACAACGGGCCAGCTTATTGTGGCAGCAACAACAATGGTCGTTTAGCGCCCAAATTGCAGTGTTTGATCTAGTGGCCGACGATCGCCACGCCGCCTACATTGAATGGCGACAGCAACCGAACCGCAGTTTTTTGCGCTTTTATCACCCATTACGCGGCACCCTGGCGGAACTCAATGTCAGTCCCACCGAAGCTGTGCTCATTGATGCCGACGGCAATGAGCGCCGCGCGCTGAGCGCAGAAACCTTACTACGCCAACAATTAGGCTTAAATATTCCACTGCGGCTGCTGCAAGCCGTGGTGATTGGTAAGCTGCCCGAGCGCGCGGGCATGATTGAATACTATCAAGATGGCACGGTTGCTACTTATGCAGTGCCTGCTACGCGCCAGCTGTGGCAAGTGAACCTGAGTCGTTACCAAGCGGTTAATCGTACTCATAGCAAGCTCACCAACGGCGACTCAGCCGCGCCAACGGCGTTTCAATTGCCGAACGCCATTAGCTTAGAAAGCGAAGCCTATCGGTTAAAACTAGCGGTCTCAAACTGGCAGTTACCGGCGCTCGCGTCACTCGAATCAGTAGCCCAATAATCATGATGAGTCTGACTTTACCTGCCCCAGCTAAGTTGAATTTGTTTTTGCACATTACTGGGCGCCGCCCCGACGGTTATCATAATCTCGAGAGTGTATTTCAGTTCATTGATTGGTGTGATGAGCTAAGTTTTGTTCCCAGTAACGGCGCTAACTTGGTTCATTTATCCGGGTTTGCCGAACCAGCCTTAAACGGCGCCACTAATTTAATCGCAAAAGCAGCCCATGCACTTGCCGCACATCCCGCGGCCAAGAGGCGGTCAGCGCCAGTAAACATCAACGTGAATAAACAGCTGCCGATGGGCGGGGGGCTTGGCGGTGGTTCGAGCAACGCAGCCACTACTTTGTTAGCGCTGCGGCAGCTATGGCAAGTGCCCATTAGCGATATCGAACTGGCGCGAATTGGTCTGAGCCTGGGTGCCGATGTGCCAATTTTTTTGTTTGGTCATGCCGCGTTCGCACGCGGCATTGGCGAACAGCTCCATCCGGTTGAACCTGAGCCCTTGTGGTATTTAGTGGTGCATCCGCAGGTGCACGTCAGCACTGCGGCTATTTTTCAGCATCCCGAGCTACCGCGCGCAACCGCAGCTATTGACCCCACCCAATGGCAACTAGAAACCACTCACAACGATTGCCAACAACTGGTCTGCCAAGCCTATCCGGAAGTTGCCAAGGCCCTGCGCTGGTTGCTAGAATACGCGCCGGCTCGGTTAACCGGCACCGGCGCTTGCGTATTTGCTTGGTTTACCAGTCAAACTGATGCCCAACACGTGTTACGACACCTGCCTCAACCTTGGCGCGGCGTCGTTGTGAAAGGCCTCAATCAGTCTCCGGTTCATGCTGCATTGCAGCGTGCCACCACCGCAAAATCATAATCAGAGCCGAGGTTTAGTGTGCCCGACATGAAGCTTTTCGCTGGCAATGCCACGCCAGAACTTGCCAGTAAAATTGCTGATCGCCTGTATATCAAACTTGGAGAGGCCGCTGTCGGTCGCTTCAGTGATGGTGAAATCAGCGTCATGATTAACGAAAACGTCCGCGGTTCTGATGTCTTCATTATCCAATCCACCTGCGCGCCAACCAACGACAATCTAATGGAATTAATCGTGATGGTAGATGCGCTACGCCGCGCTTCTGCTGGCCGGATTACCGCGGTTATGCCTTATTTCGGTTACGCGCGCCAAGATCGTCGGGTGCGTTCTGCTCGGGTACCTATTACTGCCAAAGTAGTGGCTGACTTCTTATCTAGCGTTGGTGTTGACCGAGTTCTTACCGTTGACTTACACGCCGAACAGATTCAAGGCTTCTTTGATGTCCCGGTAGATAACGTATTCGGTAGCCCGGTATTGCTCGAACACATGCGCCAGCAAGATTTTTCTAATCCGGTGGTCGTATCGCCCGATATTGGTGGTGTGGTGCGCGCTCGCGCCATCGCTAAGTTATTAAACGATATTGATTTAGCGATTATCGACAAACGTCGGCCGCAAGCCAACGAGTCGCAAGTGATGCACATTATTGGTGATGTGAGAGATCGCGACTGTATTATCGTGGACGACATGATCGATACCGGCGGTACCTTGTGCAAAGCTGCGGCAGCGTTGAAGCAACACGGCGCCAAGCGGGTATTTGCTTATGCGACCCACCCAGTATTTTCTGGTAATGCGGTCGACAATATCACTAATTCCGACATCGATTTAGTGGTGGTCACTGACAGTATTCCGCTCACACCAGCCATGAAAGCCTGCACTAAAGTTCATCAGTTAACCTTAAGTGGCATGCTATCTGAAGCGCTGCGCCGCGTGAGCAACGAAGAGTCTATTTCAGCGATGTTCGAGTACTAAGCTCGACCGTTTTCGCATTAATTGCTGCCATCGTCGATAAAATTGTCGGCGGCGGCAGCAAATCCTAATCAATTAACTGTCTTATTCCTTAGCCGGAATTCCGCATAAAAATAAGCTCCCACAGTGACGTTTAGCTTGCGTCACGCGCAACCGAGTGCTACTATTTCGCGCCCCTAAAAACAGGGTACTTGGTAGGGTTTGGTCGCGAATCCCTACCTCCAATTCAACTTTTATATAGAGACGTCATTATGTCTGATATCGATTTTACAATTGAAGCAGAACTACGTACGGATTCAGGGAAAGGTGCGAGCCGCCGCCTGCGTCGTGCGGACCGTGTGCCTGCTATCCTTTACGGTGGAAACAAAGAAGCCGTTGCCCTTACTTTGGATTTCAACAAAGTAAACAACATGGCTGACAGCGAAGCTTTCTATTCGCACATCCTCACGTTAGTGATTGATGGCAAGAAGCAACAAGCCATTTTGAAAGACGTGCAACGCCACCCGTTCAAGCCAAAGTTAACGCACTTAGATTTCCAACGCGTTGAGAAAGGTCAGAAGTTGCATACGCATGTTCCAGTTCACTTCATTAACGAAGCTAAAGCTTTCGGCGTGAAGGAAGAAGGCGGCGTGATCAACCACTTGTTGGCTGACTTGGAAATTGAGTGTTTACCAAAAGATTTGCCTGAGTTCATTGAAGTTGACGTGGCAAACTTGAAGCTTGGTGAAACCTTGCACTTGTCTGACTTAGTCGTTCCTAAAGGCGTTACCTTGCTTGAATTAGCAAAAGGCGCTGACCACGACCAAGCAGTAGTTTCTATCGTGAAGCCGAAAACGGTGAAAGAAGAAACCACTGATGAAGTAGCTGCGGACGCAGTGCCTTCAGCTGCAGACAAGAAGAAAGAAGAGAAAGACGGCGAATAATTGTCGACATGACAACACCTCGCTTAATCGTGGGCCTGGCTAACCCAGGCCCCGAATATGCTCAAACACGGCATAATGCCGGCGCATGGTTGGTTGAAACCTATGCGCGTCAACACCAGCTTACGCTTTCCCCCGAAACCAAGTTTCACGGCTTTACCGCGCGCTTACAGCAAGGCACGGAAGACCTTCGTCTGTTAATACCTACCACCTTTATGAATCGCAGCGGCCAAGCGGTTGCAGCCTTAGCGCAGTTCTACAAAATTGCGCCGACCGAGATTCTGGTGGTATACGACGAGCTAGACTTACCCCCGGGTGTAGCAAGGTTTAAACAAGGTGGTGGCGCTGGTGGGCATAACGGTATTAAAGATATTATCAGTCGCCTGGGCTCACCTGATTTCCTGCGCTTACGCATTGGTATTGGGCACCCTGGTCACAAAGCGCAAGTAACCGGATGGGTACTTGGCAAAGCACCTAGCGATCAGCAGCGATTAATGGACGACACGGTCATCGAAGCCTGTCGTGCCGTTGATATTCTGCGCCGCGACGGCCTGCTTGCAGCACAACAACATTTACATAGTTTTAAAGCCACGTTGCCATAGCAACGCATGCGGTTGACTTAATAAGAGAGATCATCATGGGATTTAAATGTGGAATCGTCGGGTTACCCAACGTGGGCAAATCGACTTTGTTCAATGCGCTCACCAAAGCAGGTATTGAAGCGGCCAACTTCCCGTTTTGTACCATCGAGCCAAATACCGGCGTAGTTCCAGTTCCCGATGAGCGTCTGCAACAGCTAGCGGAAATTGTGAATCCGCAACGCGTGGTGCCTACTAGTATGGAATTTGTCGACATCGCGGGCTTAGTGAAAGGCGCCTCTAAAGGTGAAGGCTTAGGTAACCAGTTCCTGGCTAATATTCGTGAAACCGATGCGATTGGTCACGTGGTACGTTGCTTTGAAAACGACAATATTGTGCATGTGGCAGGTAAAGTTGATCCGCAAGAAGATATCGACACCATTAATACTGAATTGGCATTGGCCGATTTAGATGCGGTTGAGAAATCCCTACTACGCTTGGCGAAGAAGGCCAAAGGTGGTGATAAGCAAGCCGCAGCAGAAATTAAGGTGCTGGAAAAAATTCAACCCGCACTTGCCAATGGCGACATGGCTCGCTCGGTTGAATTAAGCAAAGATGAACGCGCCACTATTCGTTCGTACAACTTACTGACCTTAAAGCCCACCATGTACATTGCTAACGTGAATGACGATGGCTTTGAAAACAATCCGTTCCTTGATCAAGTGCGCGCTATTGCTGCCAAAGAGAACGCCATTGTAGTTCCGGTTTGTGCTGCTATTGAATCAGAAATCGCTGAGCTTGAAGATGATGAAAGAGCTGAGTTTATGGCAGAAATGGGGTTGACTGAACCAGGCCTAAACCGAGTTATCCGTGGTGGTTACGAATTATTGAATCTGCAAACCTATTTCACCGCGGGTGAAAAAGAAGTTCGCGCTTGGACAATCCCTGTGGGCGCTACTGCACCGCAAGCAGCTGGTAAAATCCACACTGACTTTGAAAAAGGCTTTATTCGCGCGGTAGTCGTTGGCTTTGATGACTACATTCAGTATCGCGGCGAACAAGGCGCGAAAGACGCAGGCAAACGCCGCGAAGAAGGTAAAGAATACATTGTGAAAGATGGCGACGTGATCTTGTTCCGCTTTAACGTGTAACGAGGCGGTTCGTCTCGAGCCATAAAAAAAGCAAGCACTTAGGCTTGCTTTTTTTGTGGCCGAATTCAACTTAGTAACCAATCATGACGGCAACGGCCATCGCGACGGCACAAGCCAGCAACAACTTCAGCATGAGCGGTGCAATAAACTTAAACCAGCGCTCATAGGGTATGCCTGCCAAGCCTAAAATACCCATTAGCACAGGGTTGGTTGGCACTATCATATTCATTAAACCGTCGCCCATTTGGAAAGCTAGTACCGCCACTTGGCGGCCGATGCCGGCAGAATCAGCAATCGGCACCATAATCGGCATGGTGACAAACGCTTGCCCACTACCTGATGGAATAAAGAAGTTGAGCAGCGCTTGAATAAATAGCATCAGCACGGCACCTGCGTGTGCTCCTACGGCCTCCACCGGCATAGACAAGTAGTAAATGAGGGTGTCGAGCACTTGGCCATCTTCTAGAATTAGCGCAATAGAGCGCGCAAAACCAATCAGCAACGCCGTGCCCGTAAGCTCCGCCGCCCCCTCAATAAATTTATTCGCGGCGGTTTCGCTGGGGATCTGGGCAATGACAATAGTGACTAAACCAAATCCTAAAAATAACCCACTAAGCTCAGTTAAATACCAGCCATGGGTTTGAATACCCCACACCAACAAGCCCAACACCAGGACAAATAACGCTAATACTAATTTGTGGCGGCTAGTAAGCGCAGGATAAGCGCTGGCCTCTGTTGAGCTAGCGTCACCACCAGCTGTGCTGCTGGCATTTATATCCCACAACAATGATGCCTGCGGATCGGCACTGACGCGCTGCGCATACCGATATACATGATGAAAACCAATCGCGAATAGGGGCAACCACAACAGCAATCGATAACCAAGCCCGGAAGCTGGGGGTAACTCCGCCACCGATTGCGCGATTAACAGGGTAAACGGGTTAAATAATGACAGTCCGTAACCGATGCCATAGCCCACAATTAGAATACCCATGGCGGTAATAGCATCTAGTTTTAACGCTTTACACAAGGCCACCAGCATCGCCACAAAAATCAGATATTCTTCAGCAACGCCAATAAAAGCCGAGAAAATACCGAAAGTCAGCATCCCACCGGCGATGAGCCAAGCGGTACGCCCACCAAGCACTTCTAACAGTCGACCAATGACCGCATCTAACACACCACTATGGCGCAATAGGCCCATCACACCGCCAATCAGTAACACGAAGAATATCACGGCTTGAGCGTCCGCAAGCGCGCGCGGTATCACCATAAAAAAGTCGGTCACCCCTACTCGATCCGGGGCGGCAATGCTTGCATAGGTGTCAGGCATGACCACCGTCTGACCGGCAGCATTCTGGTTGCGCTCAAATTGTCCGGCGGGGATCACCCACGTGAGCCCCCATGCCAGTACCATTAACCCCAACATCAACACTAAGGTGTGCGGTACACGAAACTTTGCCATGCTTACAACCCAACCACTTCGTGATGCATATCGGCCAACAACGCCAACAACCGGTTTTGTGCACTCACCGGCACTTCCTGGCGCTCCATAGCGGTATATAAGCACTCTACCAGGGCGTTAAAATCGGCGTCGGTAATATTTAAACCAGTGTGCACCTTCACCATGTCATCGCCACTGTAGGTACAAGGTCCGCCACTAATTTCACACACCTGCTCAGTTAACATTTCATGCACCCGATCAATATCGCTCTCGGCAAACTGATCGGCAATGCGCTCATCACCCGCTACTTCGTACAACATTTCTGCCATCAAATTACTGATGCCTTCCCGCTCGCCCAGCGCTCGATATAAACTATCATCAGCCTGTACTGGTAACGTCGTCATGAGCGCTAACAACCCGCTTAACAACCATGCTCTCATTTTAAAAACTCCCTTGCAGCGACAGATAAAAGCCGCGCTGGTTATCTAATCCCGCGATGCTTTGCAAATCGGTATAAGCGGCCACTAAAGCTAAGGATTTGGTCGGGAAATAGGCGACAAACATATCCGCCCAATCCTCTTCTTTGGCGAAACTTAAATTATTGGGCTTTTGCCGATATTCCATGCCGACCGCCCACTGACGATTGACAAACATGCCAAGCGCTAACTCGGTTTGCAGCTCGTAGTCGTCGTTTAAGTCACCGCCAAAACCGAGCAAGCCCAATTGATTAGCTTTGGTCGCCCGCACCGTCACGTTCGCCAACCAAGTGCGGTGAAACGGTCCATCTAACCAAGCTTTAGCCGCACTTATATAATAATCAGTGCCGTCATCATCACGGGCGCCCACTGCACTCGGCAAGGTAAAAGTGCGATTCGATTTGTGCTGAATACCCGCACTAATTTGCGGCCAATCACCAAACACTAAATCGCCATAAAGGCGTACTTTGGCGCCGACAACTCGTTGTTTGAGTTCACCGCCTATCGTATCCAAATTAAAGTCTTGATCCGCTAAGGACACCTCAATCCGGTTGCCATAACTCACGCTTGCTGCCTGCACATTTAAGGTGAAGTCATCCACGCTTACTTGGCTGAGCGCGACCGTACCGCCCCACTGCCCTTCTGCGGCATAACTTCCTAGTGTCGCCCACGGCACAATTCCGCCGCCCGCACTGCCTTCAATGGTGGTTGCCGCACCAGTGGCCAAAAGTTTGCCCTGTTGTGCTTGGGCAAGCGTCGGTACTAGCACCAAACTGGCCGCCAGCAGCCAGCCGTTCAAGTTCGTTATTCTATTTATCATGCGCTATCCTTCTGCTCTTGCGTCGTGCTCGCTTAACCACTGGGTAAATGATTCCAGCGCCAAGGGTTTACTAAAATAGTAGCCTTGCAAGGAATCACAGCCAAACTGTTTTAACATCTGCCAGGTAGCCTCTTGCTCAACGCCCTCGGCCACCGCCTTTAGACCGAAGTCATGCGCCAACGCCAAGGTTGATTTCACGATCAAGCGATCATGCTCATTTTGCTCAAGGAATTGAATAAATGATCGGTCAATTTTCAGTTCATCAACCGGTAACCTCTTTAATTGTGCCAATGAGGAATAGCCGGTGCCGTAATCATCAATCGAGATCTTCAAACCCAAGCCACGTAAGCGTTCCAAGCGCGCAATTGCTGCGTCTGGGTCTTGCATTAACGCACTTTCGGTCACTTCCAAGGTCAGTAACTGAGGATCTACGCCGCTGCCGGTAATGGCATGACCCAAAAAGTCAGCTAAGCCGTCGCTCATTAAATCAACCGCTGAAATATTAATGGCGATTTGCAGGCGCACGCCCTGTTGTTGCCATACTAATACTTGCTTAATCACCTCTAAACAAACCCAACGGGTAATCCGGGTAATTTCACCAGCCTGCTCCGCGAGGCTAATAAAGATATCTGGCCGCACAAAACCAAGTTCGGGATGGTGCCAGCGTAACAGCGCTTCGGCGCCAACCACCGCACCGGTTTGACAGTTCACTTTAGGCTGAAAGTGCAGCGCCAGCTGTTGCTTTTCGACTGCTTCTGGCAGATACCGTAAAATTCGCAACTGCTGCATGTGGTGCTCATCCATGCCCAGTTCATAGCGCTTTAATAACTGTTTCGTTTGTTTGGCATGGCCGCGACTAATTTGCGCGCGACGCACTAGGCTATCGACCTCATCACCATGCTCAGGGAAGTACACCACGCCAGCACTGAAACGCAATAAATATTGAGTGCCATCGAGCGCCCAAGGTTGTTGTAACACTTGAATGAGCTCGGCAATTTCGGTTTCAATGGTTAGCCCATAATCGGGCTCATCAGCAGCTGGTTCTGAGCGTTGGTGTAACAACACGAACTCATCACCCGCTAAGCGGGCCAAGTACCAGCTAGCTTGGCGCCAATTTTTTAACCGACGCGCTAGCAGCTGTAACAGTTGATCGCAAATTTGCTGCCCTAAGCTATCGTTAAGCTCACGGAATCGGTTGATATTTAATAATGCAACTGCGCCCGCGGTTTGTGTTTTCAGTAGTTCATTTAGTTGCTGCTGAAACGCCCGACGATTGGGAAGCTCAGTGAGCATATCGTGTTCAGCTTGATAGCGAATGCGCTGCTCACGCTCCGCAACGGCCGTACGCATGTCATCAAAAGTTCGGGCCAACTGCCCAAACTCATCCCGTGACGCAGCGGCAATAGGTTCGTTATAGTCACCTGACCTGAGCTTTTCTGCCGCGCCTATTAGACGTTGCAAGGGTTGATTGATGCGCCGTGCCGTAAATACCGCCAATACCAATGCAACCAGTAAGGTTAAGATTGCAATCAGTAAGTACTGCATCCGTAACTGCGCAAATTCAGCCCCAGCCGACTCTAAATCAGTGCTTAATACCGCTAATAATTGAGTCTCGCCTAGAGTTTGTAACGGCAGTGATTGGCCGGCTTGTTGTGCTTTAGCAAGCCAGTTGGCAAAGCTTTCCTGCATTGCTGCATCATTCGCCGTCAGCATGATTTGGGAAAAGCTGTCAATGAGACTTGCTGACATGCTGGAAGCCAGGACCGTTTGGCTATTGGCCTCGTAAAAGGTCACATCCGCATTCGCAAGACCTTGCAATTGCTGCACCAGCGCATCATCAATTTGGAAACCCAAAATAACCCAAGCGATGAGATCTGGGGCGCGTACTGGCACAGCTATCAACTGAAACAGCTGGCCTTCGGCCTTGGCAAAACTCTCACCGCCATTATTTTGCAGTAAGCTTTGTAATGAAGTCATGGTGGATAAGTCATGGGTCGCGGCCAGGGTCTCCCCGGCGGTATTCTGCAACACCATGAGATCAGTACCAATGCGTTCGCCCTGATTAATTAACGCAGAAATAATCGTGTCTTCATCGCCGCTCGCCACGGCCTGGCGGAAGCCGAAATCGTCGGCTAACACTTGCGCCGATTGACGCAATTGCTGGGCACGCTGATCTAGCAATTCGCTTAAGACCCGCTCACTCACCGCTAATTCTCGCGCTACGGTGCGATTCAATTGGTTATTGGTCGCCAACCAAACGGTTAATAGCGATATCAGTAGTACCCCACCAGCGAGTCCCGCAAAGAGTATGATGAGGCGTGTACGAAAACTACGTACCATCGGTGCTCCGGCGCTGGAAGCGTTGCCGTAACTTCGACGGTTCCGACTTTGGCTCGGCCGGCGCCGTCACCGCTAACTGCAATTGCGGTGTGCGGGTGGCAACACTAATGGTTGCCTTTATCTCAGTCGGCACCGCATTGTTACCAGTTTGTGTTTCGAGCCATGGGTGCCACAACAGCACTTCAGTGTCACGTTTCAATTCTAATTGCGCTTGCCCCTTGGCATCCGTCACTACGCTCACCTGATGCGGGCTCACGTAGATGTAGCCGCGCATTTGGTCATGAATGTTACAGCCAAGCGCGACAATTCCGGCAGTGCCAAACTCAATCCGCGGGCGTGCTTCATTGGCATAAAGTTTAGTTTCGAATGTTTTAGCTGGCGAAAAGGAGTAAACGTGATGGCGAATATTATCACTATTCGGGAATAGCACTTCGGAGCCAACCGGAATCGCCAACACATGCGGTAAGAACTGCGAGTTCACTTGGTCCATAATGGCATTTTTCAGGGGCCGCTTAGGTTCCCCTGGAATGCTAATCACCGCATTGGGTAGTGGGTTGCCGTCGTTATCCACTACGGTAACAAACACTATATCCGCTTGCGCGACACTTGTGCCAACCAAACTAAAAGTCGTGATAACACTCAGCAGTAATTGCCGCAGTCCCATAGGTCGTCCCATACATATTCTCCAAGGCTATACGCATCGTCGCTGTCAGCGCTACAACTCAGTATGCCAACAAAATAGGCGAAACAATAGCGACCGCGCAATCTTTGCATTTGATCTTTTTCAGATTATCCCCATAACTTATTACGAATAGGTTGAAATACCAATGCCTATCTAGCGCACAATCACACTCACCGAGACAGGAGTCTGCGATTTCATGAGCAACGCCAAGACACGAACTGAGTCAGACAGTATGGGCGAGGTTGAGGTGCCAGAGCATGCACTTTATGGCGCGCAAACCCAGCGCGCTTTAACCAATTTTCAATTTAGCCAACTCACGATGCCCGAGCCGTTCATTCGCAGCTTAGCTTTGCTTAAAAGTGCGGCAGCACAAGCAAATCAGCAGTTGGGCGTTATTCCTGAAGCTGTGGCACAGGCGATTCAAGCTGCCGCAAGCGAGATCTGGCAAGGTAAACATCTTGATCAATTCCCGCTTGACGTATTTCAGACTGGCTCGGGCACCAGCACCAACATGAATATGAACGAGGTGCTTGCCCGGCTTGCCAGTCGCGAGCAAGTCAGCGTGCACCCTAACGATCATGTGAACGCCAGTCAGAGTAGTAATGATGTAATCCCAACCACCTTATTGGTAAGCACCGCGATTGTCTTGCAGGACCAATTGCAACCAGCGTTGCAGGACTTAGTGAACGCCATTGATAACAAAGCGCAGGGGCTTGCCGATACCGTTAAAACTGGTCGCACCCATCTTATGGATGCGATGCCAATGACCATGGCCCAGGAGCTGAGTGCGTGGGCCGCGCAATTGCACCATAGTATTGCGGCCTTGAATGAACTGCGGCCACGGCTCCAAACACTCCCGCAAGGCGGTACGGCTGTCGGTACTGGTATTAATGCACCAGCCCAGTTTGCCGAGCACTTTTGTCGCATTCTGAGCGAAACCTCAGAGTTACACTTTACCCCGAGCACGAATAAGTTCGCGGGTCTTGCCGGACAAGAACTCAGCCTGCAACTGGCTGGCGTACTGAACGGCCTCGCCAGCACCCTGATGAAAATAAGTAACGACCTACGCTGGATGAATAGCGGTCCGTTAGCTGGGCTTGGTGAAATTGAGCTTGAAGCGTTGCAGCCCGGTAGCTCAATCATGCCCGGGAAGGTGAACCCTGTGATTCCGGAAGCGGTGGCGATGATTGCGGCGCAATTAAGTGGCCACTACAACACCATCAATATTGCTGCGCAGGCGGGCAACTTTCAATTAAATGTGATGCTGCCGGTGATTACTTATAACCTGCATCAAATGCTGGCACTTTGCAGCACAGCCTGTGCCGGCCTTGGTCAAGCGATTAGCTCATTTAAGGTAAACCATGAGCACTTGTCTGCAGCCTTGGCCCGTAACCCCATTTTAGTCACAGCGTTGAATCCGGTGATTGGCTATAACCAAGCCGCAAAAATTGCCAAACAAGCTTATCAGCAACAACGGCCTATTATAGAGGTGGCTGCTGAGCATACCGATTTATCCCGAGCCGAACTTGAACGGCTATTAGATCCGCGCCGTCTGACCAAAGGCGGCCTTGATTCAGACCCAACTAAGGAGAATTCATGAGTACCCAAACGGTGGTCATTACAGGTGCCAATCGTGGTATTGGCTTAGCACTTACCCAACAGTATCGCGCGGCAGGCGCCCGGGTTATTGCTATCTGCCGTCACGCATCTAGCGCACTGCATGAAACCGGCGCAGAAGTAATAGAAGGCATCGACGTAACCCGCGAAAGTGATTTACTGCGGTTGCGCGATCAGCTCACCGACGTCAATATCGACATTCTGATTAACAACGCAGGCTTGTTGCATCGAGAAGCGCTCGGTGAACTTGATGGTGCCACCATGCGCGCTCAGTTTGAGGTGAATGCGTTGGCCCCCATTTTGCTAACCGAACAGTTACGTTCGCAATTACGCCGTGGCAGTAAAGTCATCATGATCACCTCACGCATGGGTTCAGTGGCAGATAATGGTTCTGGCGCTTATTATGGTTATCGGATGTCAAAAGCAGCGCTCAACGCCGGTAGTAAGTCGCTAGCCCTTGATTTAAAAGACGCGGGCATTGCCGTAGGCTTGATTCACCCAGGCTTTGTACAAACTGAAATGGTGAACAACGCCGGCGATATCAGTGCCGATGAAGCCGCAGAGCGGATCATTAATCGTATCGACGAATTGAGCCTCGCCAAGACCGGTAGCTTCCGCCACAGTAACGGCGACGATTTACCTTGGTGATTAGTAGCGGATGACCACTAATTATTGACGTCAAAACCACCAAGTCGGTCAAATAAACAACAAACCAATCTTTTTTTGAGCAAACGGGTCGTTTCGACCCGTTTTTTTGCGAAAAATAGGTTGACGCTAACCATGTCGATTTGCATAATACGCGCCGCACTCGCAGAGCGCACAAGAGTAAATTTTCGGTAAGGCTACGTAGCTCAGTTGGTTAGAGCACAGCACTCATAATGCTGGGGTCGCAGGTTCGAATCCCGCCGTAGCCACCAAAAATCGCGGACGTGGTGGAATTGGTAGACACGCTGGATTTAGGTTCCAGTGCCTCACGGCGTGAGAGTTCAAGTCTCTCCGTCCGCACCAAACTCTTTAGGCTGATGGGGTATAGCCAAGTGGTAAGGCAGCGGGTTTTGATCCCGCCATTCGTTGGTTCGAATCCAGCTACCCCAGCCATCCCCTCGTGTTGCATGCGTTTGCTAGGTTCCGGATGGGGTATAGCCAAGTGGTAAGGCAGCGGGTTTTGATCCCGCCATTCGTTGGTTCGAATCCAGCTACCCCAGCCACAACCTCCCTGTTTGCGGGGGTGGCGGAATTGGTAGACGCGCTAGCTTCAGGTGCTAGTGAGCGCAAGCTCGTGGGGGTTCAAGTCCCCCCCTCCGCACCAACTTTAAAGTCATATCGTTGGTGACACAAACAGTGCAATGCCTTACAAAAAGCCGCCATAGAGCGGTTTTTTTGTGACCGTAGCCATACTCAGCGCTTCACCTACTTTGTTATCCCGATACAGTCATGCATACTAGGCATTATGATTCAGATATCCCAACGCGTTAGCATTCCCGAACATGAACTTGAATGGCAATTTATTCGTGCCAGCGGTGCGGGTGGGCAACACGTCAATAAAGTATCGACCGCCGCGCAACTGATTTTTTCCATTGCGGACTCATCGCTGCCCGAGTTTTATCAACAGCGCTTATTAAATTTGCGGGATCATCGAATTACCGCCAGCGGTAAAATTATTATTAAGGTGCAAGCCACTCGCAGTCAGGCACACAACCGTGAATTGGCGCTCGCGCAATTTATTGAACTCATCCAAACTGCCACTCGCGTTCAGCGCACCCGCATTGCCACCAAACCAACCAAAGCTAGTCAGCGCAAACGAGTTGAGCAGAAAAAAGCACGCGGCGATGTTAAACGCTTACGCCAACAAAAACCGCAACCTTAAGCCCAACTAAAACGTCTCGCCCATGGCCATGCGGACCACTTGACGCTGAATACCCGGCATTTTACTCAGTAACCCAAGTAGCCCCGCCACTCCAACTCGAGGCAACCAATGATGGCTGCCAAAACCGAAGTGAATCGCATCCATCGCCCGCATCATCTGCTGATTCGCCGCAAGGCGTTCACGCTCATATTGGGTTAATGCGCTCGCCAGGGCTGACTGTGACACTTGTGCGACTAAACACTGGACATCGGCAAAGCCTAAATTGACGCCCTGTCCCGCCAGTGGGTGAATGCTATGCGCGGCATCGCCAATAAGTGCCAGACCAGTTCCTGCGGCCGCTGCGCGGGTATAAGTTAATGCATGCTGGCGCTGAATCGGAAAACTAGCATAGGCCGGCACGGCTGGCGCCAGCTCCAGCAGCTCAAACGCACCAATATGCGGGGCGAAGGTCTGCTTTAGCTCACGCGCCACTGCCTCGGCACCTTGTGCGCTGATATTTTGCCACTGTGCGCTGGGGCGATAATCAATCAGACAGGCTTGCTGCGTGCCTAACGGCAACAACGCCATCGGCCCCAACCCGCCACGCCGAAAAATTTCCCAGGTTGCCTGAAGTATGGGCGCAACGGTGGTGACATTCGCCAGCATGCAGCGCTGACCATAATCCCACCCCCGCCGTCCGATGCCAGCTAAACTGGCAAGTTTGGATTGCGCGCCATCGGCGCCCAACAGTAAATCAAAGGCCAAAGCTTCACCGCTAAACGAATAAATAGTCGACGCTTCCAGCTCAAGTTGTTGCAGCTGAAAATCAGTTCGCAATGTCACTCTTGGCTGTGCGGCGAGTGCTTCCCATAAAGCGTATTGCAAAGCCTGATTTTCTACCATGTAGCCCATCGAACTGGCAGCTGGGGCCGCAAACTCTACCCGCTGACCATCCTGCCCCTGCACCGATAAGCCAATAAATGGAAAGGCTTTGGCAGCAACGGCTGGGGTCCACACGCCGAGCTTTTGCAACCACTCCACGTTGCGCTGATGCACCGAAGAGATACGCAGATCCCAGTGCGCGGCGCTGGGCGCAGGTGCGGTGCGCTCGAGTACCGTCACCTGATGCCCTTCGATGGCCAGCTGCAATGCTGCTGCTGCGCCCACTAAACCTGCTCCAACCACTACCACGTGCATGAACTAACTCCGGTTTTTGGCTAACGATTACGCCATTAACTTAGGCCGCATGATAAAAAATACAGCGCCTAAAATACATAAACCCGCCCATAAATAATCCCACGTTAGCCTTTCTTTCAGATAAAAAATCGCAAAAGGAACGAATACCAGTAAGGTAATCACCTCTTGCAAAATCTTCAGCTGACCAACATTCATCACCGTATAACCAATCCGATTGGCCGGCACTTGCAGCATATATTCAACGAAAGCAATGCCCCAGCTCACCAAAGCAGCAATAATCCAAGGTTTCTCGGCTAGGTTTTTTAAGTGCGCATACCAGGCAAAGGTCATAAAAATATTTGCCAAGGTGAGTAACCCGATTGTGATAAGATATGGACTCATTCATTTACCTTCGTTGTGATCATTGTCACTATGTTAGCGAGCACGCCTCAACTCCCGCCACCCCGTGTTATTCTTGCCGCTGTCATGCTACTTAGCGCAGAATTATGCTTTGCCAGTGTCAGTGCCTTAGTGAAATATTTAAGCGTTGAGTTGGCCTCTGAACAGCTGGTGTTCTTTCGCAACATTATGGCATTTCTGGTATTGCTGCCATGGTTATGGCGCAAAGGCCCAAGTGCTTTTAAAACCGTCGCGCTCAAATTTCATTTAACCCGTGGCATCGCGGGATTAGCGGCGATGTATTTATTCTTTTATGCGATTGCCGCGCTACCACTGGCGCAGGCTACCTTGGTACTGCTACTCACGCCATTTTTAATTCCCATTATTGGTCACTTTTGGCTAGGTGAACAGGCCGGACGGCAAACCTGGGTGGCCATAGCCATAGGTTTTGTCGGTGTTTTTGTGTTTCTCAACCCCGTACACATGACATTATCGCCTGCGTTATTACTCGCTTTCACCGCTGCGGTTCTGGCTGCTTACACCAAAACGCTCATCCGACGCATGTCCGCCACTGAATCAACTTCGAAAATTGTATTCTATTTTGCCTGTCTTGCGACGCTTATTTCGGCCCTACCGCTATTTTGGCATTGGCGCGCTATTGCCCCCGAGCATTGGTCGGCTCTGATTGGGATGGGCGCATTAGCCACCGCCGGCCAGCTTGGCATGACCAAAGCCTTTTCCCTCGCGCCAGCAGCTAGCGTTGGCGTGTTTACTTATAGCTCGGTTATTTTTGCGGCTATCTTTGGTTATGTGTTTTGGGATGAGCCAGTGTTTTGGCACATGGCGATAGGCACGCTTATTATTATGGTTGCTGGTTATTTTGCGTTACGGTCCCACCGCCGCCCGCGTTCTGTCGCACCCGATCCGCAGGCGCCAAATTCTGATCCGTAAGCATTGGCCTTTATCCCTATTCCACGATAAAATAACCGCCCTGTTTTACCGAGCCGCCGCAAAGCGCCGCTTGGTTCACATTATTCAATGCGACATTGATGCAAAGGTAAGATACTCATGAGTAAGAAGCTGTATATCAAAACCTGGGGCTGCCAGATGAACGAGTACGATTCGGCCAAAATGGCGGATCTGCTGAAGGCGACTCATGGTTATGATGTCGCAGAGGAGCCTGAACAGGCTGACCTTATCTTATTAAATACCTGCTCAATTCGTGAAAAAGCCCAAGAAAAGGTGTTTCATCAGTTGGGCCGCTGGAAAACGCTGAAAGACAAAAACCCAGACCTGGTGATTGGTGTGGGTGGTTGTGTTGCCTCCCAAGAAGGCGAGCATATCCGTGCGCGTGCGCCATACGTAGATATCGTATTTGGTCCGCAAACTTTGCATCGTTTGCCAGAAATGGTGAAACAAGTACAAACCGAGCACACGCCAATGGTCGATATTTCTTTCCCAGAAATCGAGAAGTTCGATCGCCTCCCTGAACCTAGAGCCGATGGTCCCAGTGCGTTCGTATCCATTATGGAAGGTTGCAGCAAGTATTGTACCTTCTGCGTTGTGCCTTATACCCGCGGCGAAGAAGTCAGTCGCCCGGTAGATGACGTGCTATTTGAAATTGCACAGTTGGCAGAGCAAGGCGTGCGTGAAGTGAACTTGCTTGGTCAAAACGTGAATGCGTTCCGTGGTGAACATTTCGATGGCAGCGTCTGTCGCTTTGCTGAGTTGCTGCATTTAGTCGCGGCGATTGATGGTATCGATCGCATCCGCTACACCACATCGCACCCGGTAGAATTTACCGATGATATTATTGAGGCCTATGCCAATATTCCTGAGCTGGTGGATCATTTGCATTTACCTGTGCAAAGCGGCTCGGATCGGGTGTTAACGCTGATGAAGCGTGGTCACACCGCATTGGAATACAAGTCGCAAATCCGTAAGTTGCGTAAAATCCGGCCTAACATCGCCATGTCCTCAGATTTTATCATTGGTTTCCCTGGCGAGACCGACGCTGACTTTGAAGCGACCATGGATTTAATTCGAGCCGTTGATTTTGATTTAAGTTTCAGTTTTATTTATAGCGCGCGTCCGGGCACACCAGCCGCTGATTTGCCTGATGACGTGAGCGAAGCGACGAAAAAGCAGCGTTTACAATTGCTGCAGCAGCGCATTAATCAACAGGCGCTGAATCACGCGCGCCGCATGTTAGGTACTGAGCAGCGAATTTTAGTGATTGGCCCGTCAAAGAAAGATCCGATGGAATTAAGTGGCCGTACCGAAAACAACCGGGTCGTGAACTTTATTGGACAACCCGACATGATTGGCCGCTTTGTTGACGTCAAAATTACCGATGTGTTCGCAAATTCATTGCGGGGCGATGTGATTCGGACGGAAGCCGAGATGGGTCTGCGAGTTGATACTGCGCCGCAGAAAATCTTGGCTCGGCAGCCACAAAACGTCCCTAACGAGCTTGGCGTTGCTACCTTTACGCCATCAGTTTCAGAGTTGTAACGAGGATCCTTTGAGCGCAACGCTAACCACCGTAGAACTGGATTTAGAGCCCGCAGATAGCCGTCGATTGGCTGATTTATGTGGCCCATTTGATGAAAATATCAAACACCTTGAACGCCGCCTTGGGGTAGAAATTAGCCACCGGGCGAATAGTTTCAAGGTGATAGGTGAAGCACATACCGTCACCGCTACCGAGCAAATTTTACGCGAGCTATATGTTGAAACGGCGCCTGTGCGCGGCCAAACCCAAGCGATAGAACCCCAACATGTGCATCTAGCTATACAAAGCGCGAAAGTGCTTGAACAGCAACCTAGCAAAGTTGATACACAAGACGCGAAAGTGGTTCAGATTAAGACCAAACGTGGTTTGATCAAGCCCCGCAATCCAAACCAAGCGGCGTACATGCGTGCTGTCATCAGCCACGATGTAAGCTTTGGAATTGGTCCGGCAGGTACCGGGAAAACCTATCTGGCCGTGGCGTGCGCCGTTGATGCACTTGAACGCCAAGAAATCCGCCGAATTTTGCTCACGCGCCCGGCGGTTGAAGCCGGTGAAAAGCTCGGCTTCTTACCTGGCGATCTGGCTCAAAAAGTGGACCCCTATTTGCGTCCTCTTTACGACGCATTGTTTGAAATGCTGGGCTTTGAGCGCGTCGAAAAACTAATCGAGCGCAATGTTATTGAAGTCGCACCACTAGCTTATATGCGTGGGCGTACCTTGAATGACGCCTTTATTATTCTTGATGAAAGCCAAAACACCACGCCGGAGCAAATGAAAATGTTCCTGACCCGGATTGGGTTTAATTCGCGTGCGGTCATTACCGGTGACATTACCCAAATCGACTTACCGCGCGGCGCTAAATCCGGCTTGCGTCATGCGATTGAAGTGTTACACGACGTTGAAGCCGTGAGCTTTACCTTCTTCCAAGCCGGGGATGTGGTTCGTCATCCTGTGGTGCAGCGCATCGTACAAGCTTACGAGCAACATGAACAAGACCGTCCATGAACGCCTTTGTTGATGTTCAAATAGCCACTGATGCTGACCAAATACCCACCTCAGCCGACCTCCAAACCTGGATTGAAGCCGCTTTAACAGCCGCTAACACCGCGCTATTAGGCGCTGCGGATAGCTGCGAACTTACCATTCGCATTGTCGACGAAGCCGAAGGGCGAGAGCTTAATCGCGACTACCGCGACCGCGACTATGCAACTAACGTGCTGTCATTCCCATTTGCTGATGATTTACCAGCTGGCGTTTCCCTGCCAGTACAGTTGCTTGGTGACTTAGTGATCTGTGCGCCGGTGTTAGCGCGCGAAGCAGCAGAGCAAGGCAAAACCATCAGCGCACATTGGGCGCATTTGGTTGTACACGGCACCTTGCATTTGCTAGGTTATGACCATATTGAACCAGAAGCTGCAGATGCCATGGAAGCACTTGAAGTACAGGTGCTCGCAGCGCTAGGTATTGCCGATCCATATACCGATGACGAAGCCCTCTAAGCACAGCTCGTCAACGGTTGGCCATTGTGGCCCCAATTTTTTAATAAAACGGAGCAATAAACGCGCATGAGCGATGACAATCCACACTCTAGCAACGGCACTTCGAGTAAGTCTTGGGCGGCCAAACTGCTACAAGTATTTACCGGAGAGCCGAAAAGCCGCGAAGAGCTTGTCGATCTTATTCAAGATGCCGAAGAACGAGATCTCATCGACAATGACACTAAAGAGATGATTGAGGGCGTGCTTGATGTTGCCGAACTGAAGGTTCGAGACATTATGATACCGCGCTCGCAGATGGTCACTTTAGATATCAATCAAAGTGTTGAAGCCTTTCTACCTATTGTGATTGATAGCCAGCACAGTCGCTATCCAGTGGTAAGTGAAAACAAAGACCACATCGAAGGTATTTTACTTGCCAAAGATTTGCTCCCCTACGGATTTAACATGGCTGATGAGCCATTTTCTATTGATAAAGTGATGCGCCCGGCCGTGATTGTGCCTGAAAGTAAGCGCGTCGATGTATTACTGAAAGAATTCCGCTCACAGCGCTACCACATGGCGATTGTGGTTGATGAGTACGGTGGTGTGTCGGGGTTGGTCACCATTGAAGATATTTTGGAAGAAATCGTCGGTGAAATTGAAGATGAAACCGATCATGAAGAAAATGCCAAAGCTAATATTCGCCGCATTAACAACACTCGCTACGCGGTAAACGCGCTCACCACCATCGAAGATTTTAACGACCATTTTAATACCCACTTTGGTGATGACGAATACGATACTATTGGTGGTATGGTCGCCCATGGCTTTGGCCACCTTCCGCAAGTGGGCGAAGAAATTAGCTTAGCTGGCGTAGTGTTTAAAGTAACCAGCGCCGACAAACGTCGCATTCAGCAAGTACATGTGACGATTACGCCGCCGGCGACTGCTGAAGACGATGGTTAATGGAAAGCGCTGCCCGCACTGCTAAATGGTGGCCCTATGCTGGATTAAGACTGGTTCTAGCCCTATTGCTGGGCGCTAGCCTTACCCTTGCTTACGCGCCTTTCGGCTATTACTGGCTCACCTTGCCGGTGCTTATTGGCGTGCTTGCTTTGGGCTGGGACGCCACCGCAGCTGAGGGTTTCAAACTTGGTTTTAGTTTCGGCCTCGGCTGGTTTAGCACTGGGCTAAGCTGGATCTTCGTCAGTATTGATCAGTTTGGTGGTTTGCCGCTGCTCGCGACCTTATTCATTCTGGCGCTGCTATATTGCTATTTAGCCCTATTCCCAGCCCTTGCCTTCATGCTTTGGCGTTACGCCGCATGGTGGCAGCGTGATCCGCAACAGCATCAAGCACGGCAACGTGCTATTTATCTGATCCCTATTTTATGGTTGTGCACCGAGCTGCTTCGCGGCTGGTTATTTACTGGCTTCCCCTGGTTAAGCCTGGGCTATACACAAACCACAACGATGCTCGGTCAGTGGGCACCTTGGGTTGGTGAAATAGGGGTGAGTGTCCTTCTCATGCTGCTCGCCAGCACCTTGCTTTGGGCATGGTTTAGCCGCAGTTGGCAAGCCCTGATTCCGGCTGCACTAATCCTCATTATTGCGAGCATATTACCGCACTTTAGTTCGCTTAGCCGCACTGGTATTGAGCATCAGGTGGCATTGGTGCAGGGTAACGTGCAACAAAGTACCAAGTGGGACGCCGCCCAGCAGTGGCCGACAGTATTGCGTTACCTAGATTTAAGCCGCCCCGAATATGGCAACAGCGATGTGATCATTTGGCCTGAATCCGCGGTGACGATTTTGGAACCCTTCGCGGGCGATATTCTGGCCAACATTGAAGCCGCTACCCAAGCCCAAGATACCGCAATAGTGACCGGAATTATCGATTACCGGCGTGAATCTGATGCATTTTATAACTCGATTGTGGTGGTCGGCCCCCAGGGCGAAGATCAGCTTGGCAGTTACCAGTACCGTGGCGACAATCGTTATCAAAAGCACCAATTACTCCCCATTGGAGAATTTGTGCCGTTTGAGGAGTGGTTGCGGCCGTTAGCGCCATTGTTCAACCTGCCGATGTCATCATTCAGCCGTGGTGATTATCAACAGCCCAACCTACAAGCCAACGGCGTGGCATTAGCCGCTGCTATTTGCTACGAAATTTTATTTTCAGCGCAGGTGGGCGCACAATTACAAAGCCAGACTGATTACATTCTGACGATTAGTAATGACACCTGGTTCGGTCGCTCCCACGGCCCCTGGCAGCATTTGCAAATAGCGCAAATGCGCGCCTTAGAGTACGGCCGTCCGGTGTTGCGTGGCACCAATAGTGGTATTACCGCGGTCATTAATGAATACGGCGAAATTCAGCAACAGCTGCCACAGTTTGAACGGGATGTGTTGGTCACTGCCGTGGCACAAGTGCGCGGCGAGACCCTGTATAGCGATTGGGGCAACTTGGGCGCTTGGCTGTTAGGCATTATTTGGCTGTCCATTGGCATTGCCAGTCATTATCGTGCACGGCGCAGCGCCCGAGCTTGAAACCGACTTTCAACCTATTCAAACGGCATAAAAACTCGTAAACTATCGAACTTACGGGTGGCCCAAAACACCGACTCTCTAACCCAATAAGTAACAGGTAGATTTCACCATGACTAACATCATCGATGCACTCATTTTCGCTATTTTGACGGCCGCAGGCGTCATTGGCTTCAGTAGTTTGCTGATGTTTGTGCTGCACAGCGATCCAGAAAATCCTGAGGCGCAACAACAAACGCGCGTGGAATATGCATTTTTCGGCGTCGCTGGCATCGTAGTCATGTTTTTGATGTGGTACGCCCTAAGTTAATCAGGCGCAAGCTAGCGTCGTGTCATGCGCTTGCCCTGATCGCAAGCTGTAAGATAAACCCAAGTTAAAACGGATGTAACCAAACTCCATGTCCAAGCCAGTTGCTTTTTCTGATCAATACGATCCCGCCGCCATCGAAGCCAAAGTACAGAGCCGGTGGGAGCAAGACCAAGTATTTCGTGCAACCGAGCGCGAAGACCAAGAGAAATTTTACTGTTTGTCGATGTTCCCCTACCCCAGCGGCAAGCTACATATGGGGCACGTGCGCAATTATACATTGGGCGATGTCATCGCTCGGTTTCAGCGCATGCAAGGCAAAAATGTGCTGCAACCAATGGGCTGGGATGCGTTTGGCTTACCCGCCGAAAATGCCGCCATTCAAAACGATACTGCACCTGCGGCATGGACTTACAAAAACATAGATTACATGCGCAACCAGCTGAAGACGTTAGGTTTTGGCTATGATTGGTCACGCGAAGTCGCAACCTGCAAACCGGATTATTACCGCTGGGAACAATGGTTCTTCACTAAGCTTTATGAAAAAGGCTTAGTTTATAAGAAGAACGCCACCGTCAACTGGGACCCAGTTGATCAAACGGTGCTGGCCAATGAACAAGTAATTGATGGCCGCGGTTGGCGCTCGGGCGCCAAAGTAGAACAAAAAGAAATTCCGCAGTGGTTTATCAAAATTACTGATTATGCCGAAGAATTGTTGCGTGACTTAGACCAACTAGAAGAGTGGCCGGAGCAGGTGAAAACCATGCAGCGCAATTGGATTGGCCGCTCCGAAGGCGTTGAAATTGATTTTGAGGTTGCCGACCACAACGATCGGTTAACCGTTTACACCACGCGCCCGGATACCCTATTCGGGGTAACCTACATGGCGGTCGCTGCGCAACATCCATTGGCCACTGAAGCTGCAGCCAATAAGCCAGAATTAGCGGCTTTTATTGAGAGTTGTAAGAACACCAAAACCGCTGAAGCTGATATTGCCACTATTGAAAAGAAGGGCATGGATACAGGCATTCGCGCCATTCATCCGCTCACTGGGCAGGCTATCCCAATTTACGTCGCCAACTTCGTGTTAATGCATTATGGTTCGGGCGCGGTGATGGCTGTACCCGCTCACGATCAGCGTGATTGGGAATTTGCGACCGCCTACGGTCTCCCTATTCAACAAGTAATTGACGCAGAGGGTGACTTGCAACAAGCCGCTATTACCGAACGCGGCGTGCTCATTAACTCTGGTGATTACAACGGCCTTTCAAGCGCCGAAGCTTTTGCGCAAATTGCCGATTGGTTGAGCGCGCAAGGTATTGGCCGGCGGCAGGTTAACTATCGCCTGCGCGATTGGGGTGTATCGCGCCAGCGTTATTGGGGCACACCGATTCCAATGTTGAATCTTGCCAATGGCGATTCAGTGCCGGTACCGGCTGATCAACTGCCAGTGCGCTTACCCGAAGATGTCAAAATGAACGGCAATAGTTCGCCGATTAAACAAGATCCGAACTGGCGGAAAACCACCTATGCGGGGCAACCCGCCGAGCATGAAACCGATACCTTCGATACTTTTATGGAGTCGTCATGGTATTACGCTCGCTATTGTTCAGCACAATACGATCAAGGCATGCTCAATCCTGAACAAGCAAACTACTGGTTACCGGTAGATCAATATATCGGTGGCATCGAGCACGCTATTTTACACTTACTGTATGCGCGCTTTTTCCACAAATTGTTGCGTGATACCGGATTAGTTGCGTCGGATGAGCCGTTCAAGCGCTTATTGTGCCAAGGCATGGTATTAGCTGATAGCTACTATCGGGAAGATGAACATGGTGGCCGCACTTGGTTTTCACCGTTAGATGTTGCTATCACCCGCAATGAAAAAGGTGAAATTACCCAAGCAATTTTAACCACTGATGGCCAACCCGTGCAGCACGGCGGCATGACCAAAATGTCAAAGTCGAAAAATAACGGCATTGACCCGCAAGTGATGGTTGATCGCTACGGCGCTGATACCGTCCGTTTATTTATGATGTTTGCCGCGCCACCTGAGGCTACTTTAGAGTGGTCAGATTCTGGCGTTGAGGGTGCGCAACGCTTCTTGCGCCGCGTTTGGCGCCTGGCCTACGATGTCGCCCAAACCGATACCACTGCGCTCGCGCCAAGCAGCCAAGTAGATTTGAGCGATGTTCGCCGTGAACTCCATCGGACCATTGCCAAGGTCACCGATGACATGGGCCGACGCCAGAACTTCAATACCGCCATTGCGGCGATTATGGAGTTACTCAATCGTTTACAAAAAGTAGAAATTAATAGTCAACCTGCCCACCAGTTTATGGTTGAAGCTATAGATGCGGTGGTGCGTATGTTAGCGCCTATTACCCCGCACCTTGCCGAAGCTTTATGGGCTGCACTTGGTCATCAGAGTGACATCGTGTTCGCTAGTTGGCCAGCGGTAGATGAAAGTGCCTTGGTGGAAACCGAAGTATTAGTAGTGGTGCAAGTTAACGGCAAAGTACGCGGTAAAATTCAGGTTCCGGCTGATGCAAGTGCTGAGCAAATTGAAGCTATTGCACTTGCAGACGAGAATGTGAGCAAATTTACCGATGGTAAAACCGTGCGTAAAAAGATTTATGTGCCCGGCAAAATTTTCAACTTAGTGGTGGCTTAATGCTCAAGCGCTGGTTGCTCTTAAGTACCTGTTTACTGCTTACGGCGTGTGGATTTCAACTACGCGATGCGTACCAAATTCCGCCGCCGATGCAGCAACTTGCGCTTGATTATCCGCAATTTAGTGCCTTTGGTGAAGCTTTGGCGCAGCGTTTAGAACTAGCTGGGGTGGTCATTGACCCCGCCAGTGACACGCGCATTGAAGTGCTTAGTGACCAGCTGGATCGGCGCACACTGTCGCTATCAGCCAGTGGTCAGGTGGCTGAATATGAGCTGATTTACCAAGTGCAATACCAACTACGGCAGCGTGATGGCACCCCACAAGTGTTTCAGTTAGAAGTATTTCGCGATTACCAAGACGATCCAAATTTCGCGCTGGCTAAATCTCGTGAACGTGAAATTTTGGTGCAAGAAATGCGAGTAGAAGCGGCCCGTCGGGCGCTTTTACAGCTCATAAATGAACTGACCGAAACCCCCTCTCAACCATGATGCTACGTCCCGAACAACTACATGACTACCTCCACCGACAAGGATTGCCGGCAGTCATTCGGTTGTTCGGCGATGAACCGCTGCTGCGCAATGATTGCGTTGCTATCATTCGGCAATTTGCCAAGCAGCAAGGGGTAGATGAACGCTTAAGTTATATCCAAGACAGTCAGTTTAATTGGCAAGAGCTCGCCACCGCTGGCCAAAGTTTGGGGCTCTTTAGCCAAACTCGGTTAATTGAGCTGGAGTTACCCGAAGCGAAGCCTGGACGTGAGGGTAGCGACTATTTTCGCGACTTAGCCACGCAAGCGCCCGCGGAGTTGGCCGCCCAACAATGTTTAGTGTTGTTGGGGCCAAAATTAAAGCGCGAGCAGTTAAAGGCTAAATGGTTTAGTAGCCTTGATAAGCTTGGGCCGAATGTTAATATTCAGAGCCCAGATCGCAGTCGCTTACCTAGTTTTATTCAACAGCGAGCGCGCCAACATGGCTTACAATTTAATCCAGCTGCGTTAGAACTACTTGCGGATTGGTATGAAGGTAACTTGCTGGCGCTTGATCAGCAGTTCATGAAGCTGGCGCTACTGGATTTGCCACAACCGCTTGATGACCAGGTCGTTCGCGAACACACGGAAGATAATAGTCGGTTTCAGATTTTTGCCCTGCAAGAAAGTTTGCTCGCTGGCCAGCAAGAGCAAGCCTTACATCGGTTAGAACGGTTATTAGATGCGGAAGCTGAACCCGCGATTTTGGCTTGGGTTTGGCAACGCGAATGGCAAGTGCTGTGGTTACTTGCCCAAGGCTTATCGTTTGCCGAAGTTGTGCGCCAAACTCGGGTGTGGGAAAGCCAGCAAAGTGCTTATAGCGGCTGGTTAAAACGCGTCGGAGCAAGCCAGTTAAGCATGATCCATGGCTTGCTGGTGCGCTATGAACTGGCCTTCAAACGTGACTCCGGAGAGGATTTGCGCACCCTTGCGGTACATATTACCCTTGCGTTGCTTGGTGCGCGCGTACCCGCTTTGCGTCCTCACGCGGTCGACTAGGCGTTAACTATGCTCCATATTATTCTGGGCGGTACCTTCGATCCGATTCATTGGGGCCACTTACGCCCACTATTGAAACTTGGTGACCAACTTAATGCTACCCAGTTACAGCTGATGCCAAGTGCACAGCCCCCCCATCGCGACCAACCCGGTGCGACCGCAGCACAACGGCTAAAAATGGTTGAGTTGGCGTGTCAGGTAGATGCTCGATTGTGTCCTCAGCCGTGGGAACTCGAACAAGCACGGCCGTCATACACCCAACAAACTCTAGCCGAATTGCAAGCACACTACCGCGCCCCGCTGGCATTTGTGCTCGGCTATGATTCCTGGCAGCAACTACATCAATGGTTTAATTGGCAGCAACTGCTCCACCATGCACACTTAATAGTGCTGCCGCGCCCCCAGCTAAACTCACCACCGCCACTGGCGCAGTCGCTGCAACTATTTCAGCAGCAACATCAAACCGCAGCGCTACACTCACTCCAACAAATGCCTTCGGCACGCGCACTGGGTAAGCTTTATTTTGCCAAAACTGAACTTTACCCAATTGCGGCGACTCAAATTCGTGAAGCCATTAGTCGTGGCACAGCTTGGCAACACTGGTTACCGCAACCGGTTGCCGACTTTATTGTCGCGCAACAACTTTACCAATAGCTGCTTTTAGCATCACAACCGTGGTAAACTTACGCCGAGGCAGGTGCCCTATTCATTGGATTGGAGTGTAGATTTTGCAGGCTGAAGCATTGCGCGATTTTGTGATCGATAAAGTAGCTGAGTTAAAAGGTCGAGACGTACAAGTACTCGATGTACAGGAAAAAACCGATATCGCTGAGTATATGGTGGTGTGTTCCGGTAGTTCGAAAACCCACGTGCGCAGTATTGCTAACCATGTGGCCACCGAATCTAAGCACGCTGGCGTGCCGCCACTCGGCGTCGAAGGAAGTGAACTTTCCGAATGGGTTTTGGTCGATTTAGGCGATGTCATTTTGCATGTGATGCAAGAAGCAACACGCGATTTTTACCAGCTTGAGAAGCTTTGGGGTCATCCCTAATGAAAATATCGCTGATAGCAGTGGGCACCAAAATGCCCGACTGGGTCAGCGAGGGATTTGTGACCTATCAGAAGCGTTTCCCAGCCGACTGTAGTTTACAGCTAGTTGAGATTGCCGCAGGTAAGCGCGGGAAGAACGCTGACATTGCTCGCATTTTAAAGCAAGAAGGCGATGCCATGTTAGCCGCAGCCGGTAAGCGCGATAAAATTGTCACCCTCGAAGTGCATGGTAAGGCCCATACCACCCCAGATTTGGCGACGCGCTTACAAGCTTGGCAAATGGATGGTCGCGATGTAAGTCTCATGATTGGCGGACCCGAGGGGCTTGCGCCAGGAGTTCAACAAGCAGCGGAAGAACGCTGGAGTTTATCTGCATTGACGCTGCCCCATCCATTGGTCAGAATAGTGGTGGCTGAAAGCTTATATCGGGCTTGGAGCCTTAATCATAATCACCCATACCACCGCGAATAATAATGCTAAGAAAACGCGCGACGATAAGAGACCATACTGCTGAAGCTCAACTATTTAGTCGCCGCCTCGCGCTGGCGACCATCATCGTATTTGCCGTTTTTGCCCTACTGATTTACAACATGTACAAACTGCAAGTGGTGCAGTTTCAAGGCTATCAAACCCGCTCTAACGACAATCGCATCAAGATTGTGCCCCTAGCACCTAATCGCGGCATTATTTATGACCGTAACGGTGAAATTCTGGCCGAAAATCAGCCCGTGTTTAGTTTAGAGGTCACCCCCGAAGAAGTCGAAGATCTGCCAGACACCATCGCCCGCTTACAGCAGTTGCTGGCTTTTGATGACACCACCGTGACTGAATTTGAAGCCGCGCGCAAACGCGAGCGACGCTTTGCCCAAGTAACACTACTTGATAATTTAAACGAGGCACAACTCGCCTTATTTGCGAGTCACCAACACCGATTCCCGGGCGTGAGCATTGAAGCGCGGCTGATCCGCCACTACCCCTACGGCGATTTGCTCACGCATGCGGTGGGTTATGTCGCGAAGATTAACCGAAATGACCTACAACGTTTGGATGAGAGAGGCCAAACCGCGAACTATGCTGCCACTCGCACGATTGGTAAATTAGGGGTTGAACGCTTCTATGAAAACATTTTGCACGGCACTGTTGGCTATCAGCAAATAGAAGTGAATAACTTAGGCCGCACGGTGCGTGCGCTTGAGGTTGAGCCACCCGTTCCCGGCAGTGACATTTACCTTGAACTAGATATTCGCTTACAGCGTAAAGCGGTCGAATTAATGACAAAATTCCGCGGCTCGATAGTGGTGATGGACCCCCGTACTGGTGGTGTTCTCGCCATGGTATCAGCACCAAGCTATGACCCAAATTGGTTCGTTAATGGTATTTCCTATGCCCGTTATCAAGGTTTGCTCAGTTCAACCGCTAGCCCTTTATTAAACCGTGCCACCCAAGGTGGTTATCCACCAGCATCAACTATTAAACCGCAAATCGCCTTGCTGGGTTTAGAGGAAGGCTTAATTACCCCGACCACGCGGATTTGGGATCCAGGTTGGTTTGAAATTCGTGGTGTTGACCATCGCTATCGCGATTGGCTGGAGTGGGGTCATGGTTGGGTCGACGTGAAAAGTGCCATCGTCGAAAGCTGTGATACATTTTTTTACGACCTCGCCTTAAAGCTCGGTATTGATAGTATGTCGAACTTTATGTTTGAGTTTGGCTTTGGCGATTATACCGGTATTGATATTGCAGAGGAGTCAGCGGCAGTGATGCCGACCCGTGAGTGGAAGCGTCAGCGCTTTCGCCTACCCTGGTATGCCGGAGAAACCGTCTCCGTTGGTATCGGCCAAAGCTACTGGACGGCAACCCCGGTGCAACTAACAGCAGCCACCGCCATTTTGGTGAATAAGGGTATTCATCGCGTACCTAGATTGTTGCGCTCTATTGCCCAAGGTGACGTGCATACCCCAGCACCAATTGAGGAGCGCCCACCGGTGACGGTGTCACAACAAGCCCACTGGGATACAATTTTAACCGCGTTGGTGGACGTGGTTGAAAAGCCTCGCGGTACAGCACACACCGCCTTCCGCGGCGCTAGTTACAGTTCTGGAGGTAAAACCGGTACTGCGCAGGTGCGCTCGATTGGTCAAGACGAAGAATATAATGCCGACGAAATTGAAGAGCGGTATCGCGACAACGCTATGTATGTCGGTTACGCGCCTATCGATAATCCTGAATTAGTCGTTACCATAGCACTCGAAAATGCGGGCGGTGGCGGCAGTCATGCGGCACCGATGGCTCGGCGGTTAATGGATTATTATTTCGAGTTGCAGGCCCAAGACGCGGCAGCGAGGCCAGAATTAGAGGTCGCTCATGCAAACTAGCCAAGAACGTCAGCGCCACCCCTTATTACAGAAATTGCACCTAGATGGTCCATTACTGTTGGCCTTGTTGACTCTCGCAGCACTCAGTTTAATCGTCATTTATAGTGCGGGTGGCCAAGATATTGCGCTCGTTGAACGACAGGCGCTACGCATTGCTCTATCTATGGTGGTGTTATTTGTCGTCGCACAAATTCCCCCGCCAACGCTACAACGCTTTGCTCTGCCGCTGTTTACGCTCGGCGTTGCCTTATTGCTGGGCGTACTGTTGTTCGGTGAAAGTGCGAAAGGCGCACAACGATGGCTAGATATTGGTGTGATGACGATTCAGCCCTCAGAAATTATGAAACTTGCGGTACCGATGATGATTGCATGGTTCATTTCTGAACACGGTATCCCCCCGTCGTTTACTCGTTTACTGGTCGCCGTGATGTTGGTTCTAGTCCCAACCTTGATGATCGCGAAACAACCCGATTTGGGCACCTCTATCCTGATCGCAAGCGCCGGACTTTTCGTCATTTTCCTAGCCGGTATGAGTTGGCGCTTAATTACTGTGTGTTGTATTGGTTTGGCGGCTTTCTTGCCGATCCTTTGGCTATTTCTGATGCGTGATTACCAACGCCAGCGCGTCCTCACTTTTTTGAATCCTGAGAGCGATCCGCTCGGCTCTGGTTACCACATTATTCAATCTAAAATAGCGATTGGCTCGGGCGGCATCGAGGGTAAAGGTTGGCTGCATGGCACCCAGTCGCAGCTGGAATTTCTACCCGAGCGCCATACCGATTTTATTTTTTCGGTATTCAGTGAGGAATTTGGTTTAATCGGCGTGGTCTTACTCCTGGCCTTGTATGGTTTTGTGGTTTTACGTTGCTTTAGTTTCGCGTTGCGCGCGCAAAGCGCCTTTGAAAAACTTTTAGCAGGCGCACTAACCCTCACCTTCTTTGTCTATGTATTTGTAAATATTGGTATGGTGTCGGGACTCTTGCCAGTGGTCGGGGTACCCTTACCCCTCATTAGCTATGGTGGTACTTCCATGGTCACGCTGATGGCCGGTTTTGGCATGCTCATGAGTATCGCTACCCACCGCCGCTTAGTCATGCGCGGTGAATAATAACAAGGATTTTACTATGCGCTTACAACAAGGCTCTGTTGCCGCCTTACTTTGCTTGAGTTTAATGACAGTTGGTGCACAAGCCAGCCCCCCTGCTGAGGTTGATGCATTTACGCAAAAAATGGTGACCGAGCACGGTATTGATGCAAAAAAAGTCGAACAACTACTGGGCCAAGCCAAACTCAACGAAGACGTACTAGCCGCCATTCAGCGCCCATGGGAAGCCAAACCATGGCACCAATACTATCCAATCTTTCTTACCGAAAAGCGGATTAACGCGGGCGTAAAATTTTGGCAAACCTATCAAGCTGAACTAGCGCGCGCGGAAGCTGAATATGGCGTACCTGCAGAAATGATCGTCGCTATTATCGGCGTTGAAACCTTCTACGGTAACTATACCGGTAACTATAAAGTACTGGATGCGCTGTATACCCTTGGCTTTCACTATCCACCACGCCAAACCTTTTTCCGCAGCGAACTTGAACAGTTCATGTTACTCACGGCCGAAGAGTCGTTAGACCCCCTCGCGATTAAAGGTTCCTACGCAGGTGCGATGGGCTGGGGCCAATTTATTTCCTCAAGCTATCGCCACTACGCCGTGGATTTTGATGGTGATGGTGTGCGTGATTTGCTTAACAATCCGATTGACGCCATTGGTAGCGTCGCCAATTACTTCCGCGAACATGGCTGGCAACCCGGCGAACCTGTTAGTTTTAAGCTCTCCTCAGCGCCTGAAGCTGTATTGGAAACCCCGCTCAAACCAAGCCAACGGGTAACGGATCTAGCAGCAGCCGGAGTTAAGGATATTCCAGCGCAAGTTAGTGCTGACACACCGGTGCGAGTGTTGAACATGGAAGCGGCCGATGGTCGTCAATATTGGCTCACACTGCCTAACTTTTATGTTATTACACGCTATAATCATAGCCCGCTATATGCCATGGCAGTATATGAGTTAAGTCAGTCTATTGCGTCGGCGTTTACCCAACAAGCCACGCTAACAACCGCGGAATAATTGGTCATGTCACGGTTGCTTTCGCACTGCCAAAGCATGCGCCCCGCTATGGTCACGCTGCTGCTGATTAGCATGGTCGGCTGTAGCAGCGCCACTGGGCCTAACGCCGGGCGCTACAAAATGCGTAACGATGCGCCGCCGTTGCGCACACCGACAGTGACTGAGCTGCGTGATGCCGTTCCGCGCGCAGAGCCTGTCAGTCGCCAAGGCAATCGCACTTATGAATTGTTTGGCCAGACCTACGATATTCTAGACCCCGATCATCATTATGAAGAAGTCGGCGTAGCCTCTTGGTATGGTCGCAAATTTCATGGTCATTTAACCGCGAATGGTGAGTTTTACGATATGTTTAGCATGTCGGCCGCCCATAAAACGTTGCCGTTACCCAGCTACGTTCGCGTGACTAATTTAAGTAACCAAAAATCGGTGATTGTGCGGGTGAATGACCGTGGTCCATTTCACGGTGATCGGGTCTTAGATCTTTCTTATGCTGCCGCCTTCAAAATTGGGGTGGTAGATACGGGCACGGCTCAAGTTAAAATTGAAACGGTCGAACCTACGTTAACGCCACTCGCCTTAGCTAACGCAGCCGCGCCGGCGCCGAACGCTTCTGCGGCACCCTCCACAACCAGCAGCGTGGCGGCGATAGCAGCAGAGAATGTGGTAGTGAATGAGACCGAAAATACCGTGCCGCCAGAAGCTGGCGAACTTTTTTATCTACAAGTCATGGCAAGCTCAGATCTTAACCGCTTGCAGCAAGAAGCCGACGCTTTATCGCAACTCCTGCAACTACCCGCAACCACTGCGCCAAATGATGGTCTATATCGACTGATGCTTGGCCCCGTTGCCAGTTCAGCAACTAATGGCTTAATCGAACAACTGAAAGCCTATGGCTATAACGGTGTTTTTCGCGTCATTGCGCCATAGAACGGGTTATCATTAGCGGTGATGGTGTTATAATCGGCGCCGCCAATTTGCCCTATTTTTGCAACTACTAACCGACAGAGACAGTAATCATGTTAAGTCAATTTCGTTTTTTCGTTACCGTATTTATTTTCGCGTTTGCCTCCTCTCAGGCATTGGCGGCAGCGGTTGTACCTGAGCCACCAAGCATTAACGCCAACGGTCACATTTTAATTGACTACACTACCGGCAAGGTGATTTCAGAATCTAATCCTGATGAACGCTTAGCACCTGCAAGTTTAACTAAAATGATGACCAGCTACATTGTCGGTCGTGAAATGTTGGCAGGCCGTATTCAACCCACAGATTTAGTCACAGTAAGCGAACGTGCGTGGGCAAAAAACTTCCCTGAATCATCAAAAATGTTCATTGAAGTGGGTAAACAAGTGTCAGTAGCTGACCTGAACTTAGGCATTATAGTGTCATCTGGTAATGACGCCTGTGTCGCAATGGCCGAGCATATTGCCGGCAGTGAAGAAGCCTTTGCTGACCTGATGAACGCCTATGCCCGCGAGTTGGGTATGACCGGTACCCACTTTGCGAACAGCCACGGCTTACCAGATCCAGAGCAATACACTACGGCGCGTGATATGGCGATTTTAGCGTCGGCGTTAATCAAAGATACGCCCGAGGAATACAAACTTTATTCCGAACGCTCATTCACTTTTAACAACATCAAACAGTACAACCGCAATAGCTTATTGTGGGACCGTAGTTTAAATGTTGATGGAATTAAAACCGGCCATACCAGCGAGGCGGGATACAGCCTTGTGTCCTCTGCGATAGAGGGTGAGACACGATTTATCGCCGTGGTGATGGGCACTAGCAGTGAACAAGCACGAAAAGTTGAAAGTAAAAAGTTACTCAACTACGGCTTCCGTTACTATGAAACCGTCACAGCCTATAATGCTGGCGATAGTTTTGTTTCACACCGCATTTGGGGCGGTAACTTAGATAACGTTGAGCTTGGTGTGATGGAAGATGTCGTCATTACTTTACCGCGGGGCCAGCGTGATAATTTGCAAGCCAACTTTGAATTAAACGAAGCCTTGCAGGCACCAATTGAGAAAGGCACTGTGGTCGGTAGTGTTTATTTACAACTTGATGGCGAAGATATTCAAAGCTTTCCGCTGGTGACTTTACATGCGGTAGAGCAAGGCAGCATTTTTAAACGTTTCACTGATTACGTGAAAAAGAAATTCGCGGACAACTAAACCGTCAGAGTAACCAGTCCATAACATGAATATGGTATATCTCAATGGCCGCTGGATAGCGGCAGCAGAAGCCTCGGTCTCAGTATTTGACCGAGGTTTTTTATTTGGCGATGGCGTATACGAAGTGATTCCGGTATATGCCGGAAAGTTATTCCTAGCCGTAGCTCACTTAGAACGCCTGGCGCGGTCGCTAGCCGCCGTTGCCATTGAGTTACCAGAGTACGCGCAGCTACCTACCCTGCTGAACCAATTAATTGCCCAGCAGCAACTGCAGTGGGGCCTGGTGTACTTGCAAGTCACCCGCGGTAGCGATGTGCAGCGCAGTCATTTGCCAACTCAGCCACTGCGACCGACCCTATTTATGTGCGCGCAAGCCTCTCCTCCGCCAATAGTGGTGCCCGCCCCGATTCGGGTGGTGAGCATGAGCGATTTTCGGTGGCAACGTGGCGATATTAAAGGCATCAGTTTACTCGGCGCAACGCTCATTAAACAGGCAGCGCAACACCAAGGCGTCGGCGAAGCGCTGTTGCATCGGGAACAACAGGTGACCGAAGGTTCGGCCTGCAATTATTTTTTTGTGCGCGACGGCGTGTTATTCACCCCACCTGCTGACCAACAGATCCTGGCGGGAATAACCCGTGACTGGATCATTGAATTAGCCCGCGCAAACCATATATCAGTGCAGGAGACGAGTATTTCGCTCAGCGCTGCCTATCAAGCTGATGAGTGTTTCCTCACCAGTTCAAGTCGCGTCATTCAGCCCGTGTACCAAATTGATGATAAACTTATAGGCACAGGCACGGTGGGTCCGCTGACCCAACGTTTATGCGAGTATGCAGCTGCACAAATTCATGCTGATCCAATCAAGGGAGACCGACCGGATGCAAAAAACTAAATTCGATGAGTTAGTAGAGTTTCCCTGCCATTTTACCTTTAAAGTGATGGGCGTTGCCTCACCCAGTTTGCCTGATCAAGTAGTTGCCGTTTGCCAGCAACATGCACCCGGTGACTACAGTCCAACCGTAAAGCCAAGCAGCAAAGGCAACTATCACTCGGTGTCGATTAGTGTAAAGGTAGAAAGCCAAACCCACATCGAAACCCTTTATCGGAGCTTGGCTGATCTTGAAGACGTGCGTTACGTACTCTAAGCAATAGGTTATAATTGCACCCATGATGACAGCAACAACAGAACCTGCAACCAGCACTGCCGATATTTTGGTCGTACGTGAGCTTGGCCGGCAAGCCTATGAGCCTATCTGGAAAGCCATGCAGCAATTTACCGATGCGCGTGACGCAGATGCTGCTGATGAATTGTGGTTACTAGAGCACGACCCCGTATTTACCCAAGGGCAAGCGGGCAAAGCCGAGCATATTCTTGCGGCAGGTGATATTCCCGTGGTGCAAGTCGATCGCGGTGGCCAAGTCACTTATCACGGCCCTGGCCAGTTGGTGGCATACTTTTTAATTGATCTGCGGCGCCGTAAGCTAGGCGTACGTCAGCTCGTAAATGCCATTGAAAATACCGTGATTGCGGTACTTGCCAGCTACAACATTGAAGCCGCCGCAAAATCCGATGCGCCCGGTGTATATGTTAACGATGATAAAGTCTGCTCATTAGGATTAAGAATTCGACGGGGCTGTTCGTTCCATGGTTTGGCGCTCAATGTCGACATGGATTTAAGTCCTTTTCTGCGGATCAATCCATGCGGCTATGCAGGCTTACAAATGGTGCAAACTAAAGCCTTAAATGGCCCCGCTTCAGTCGCTAGCGCCGCCGAAAAAATTACTACTGAGTTCGCGCGACAACTCGGTTATCAGCAACTCATTCAACAAACAGGACTCGACCCGTATTATGTCAAAGCCAGTTAGAGTAGAGCCCGGTGTAAAACTCCGTGATGCCGACAAAATGGCATTAATTCCGGTCAAAATTGTACCGACCGAACGTGATCAAATGCTCCGCAAACCGTCATGGCTGAAGGTGAAATTGCCTGCTTCAACCCAACGTATCGATGAGATCAAACAAGCCATGCGCAAGCATGGTTTGCATTCGGTCTGTGAAGAGGCCTCCTGCCCCAATTTGCCTGAATGCTTTAATCATGGCACCGCCACCTTTATGATTTTAGGCGCTATCTGTACCCGTCGCTGCCCGTTTTGCGATGTGGCCCATGGCCGCCCGCTCGCACCAGATCCTGATGAAGCAGTGAAGCTTGGCGTGACCATTGCGGACATGAAAGTAAAATATGTGGTGATTACCTCTGTCGACCGTGATGACTTGCGTGATGGTGGAGCCCAACACTTTGCCGATTGTGTCCGCGAAATTCGTGCGCATAGCCCGGGCATCCAGGTCGAAATCTTAGTGCCGGATTTCCGTGGGCGCATGGACGTTGCATTAGATATTCTGACGGCGGAAGCACCGGATGTGTTCAACCACAACCTAGAAACCGTGCCGCGCTTGTACAAAGCCGCGCGCCCTGGTGCTAACTATCAATGGTCGCTCGACCTGTTGCAGCGCTACAAAGCGGCTCGGCCTGATGTACGCACGAAGTCTGGGCTAATGGTTGGCTTGGGTGAAACCAATGACGAGATTTTAGCGGTGATGCGTGATTTGCGTGCGCATGACGTCGATATGTTAACGATTGGCCAGTATTTACAGCCAAGTCGTCATCATATTCCGGTTACGCGTTACGTGGATCCGGCGGATTTTGAAATGTTCCGCATTGAAGGCGAGAAAATGGGCTTTTCTCACATTGCTAGCGGTCCGCTAGTGCGTTCTTCTTACCACGCTGATTTGCAGGCAGCAGGTAAAGAGGTTAAGTAACGGAGTCAGTTGCATGGCGATTATGATTTGGTGTTTATTGATTGCAGGATTACTGCCAATTGCGGCCAAAGCCCCAGTGGTTTACTTCCAAAATCGTGACAATGGCTACGATAATCGCCATCCGCGTGCGCAACAAAGCCGCTTAACTGGCGCTGGCGCCCGCGCCGTAGCTGGTCACTATAATGCCTTTGAAGCCTTTCCGTTATTTGCGGCAGCGGTGCTTGTTGTTATCGCGACAGATACAGTGAGCGCCCAAAGCCAATACTTAGCGATTGGTTTTGTTGCGCTTCGCATCAGCTACCACATTTTGTACTTAGCGAACTGGGACAAGTTGCGCTCGCTGGTATGGTTCTTCGCTATCCTGTGCCCGGTGATGATGATTGCTCAAACCGCTACCCATTTTGCGGCTCAATAACTGATTAGTCATAGCTGGTTAACAATAGCTCGTTAGCAATAGCGTGGCGATTTGTTAGCGGCTAGACTGCTCGGCCAAGTAGCGCTGCATTAACTGCAAATAAAGTGCCGGCCAATGGGGCACATCAAAGTGCTGCATGGCCGTTGTCTGTGGCACTGGACGCCAAGCAAACTTACCCACTTCAGTGCAGGTTGCGACCGCAAATAACCCAACTGAGGTCGCTGCCGAACTGCCAAGCCGCCAGTAACTCTCGCCTTGTTGTGACACCCGTGTGCCCAGCAAACGCCAATCGGCAACTGCTGAACGCCAGGGTAAGCGTTGCCAAAGCTGCTGCAACTCCACCGATGTCATAATTTGGCGCTGGGTCACCACTACATTAAGGCTTGGATGGCGATAACGCCCCTCACAGAATGGCGTAGCCAACTCTGTACGCATTGCATACTCGTCCGCCAAGCCCGCAATATGAGCCAATTCATGGGCCAACAAATCAACCGAAGCAGCCGCTGGCAAGTAAATATCGCCGGCTTTTGCATAAGCTCTTGGAATGGGGGTAAACCGAATGGTTGGACGCTTACTGGAAGCCAGCGTTGTTCCATCCCAATGGCCAGTAAAGCACCAATTTAAGTGCTTAAGCGGATGTTGATTGAACTGCCCAAATAAGCTGAACACTTTGCGCTTTGCGCTTGGCTCTGGCGGTAACTCAACTTGCACGCAGTCAAAGCGAGTCTCCGCAGTGCTTGCTGATGCTGCTTTTCGCAAGTGCTGGGGAAATAGCACTTCTGCTCCACTGAGCCAATCAGGCGTAGCGTTAGGGAATTCGAGGGTAGACGGCTGTTGTGCGAACCGCTCGCGAAACGCCGCGACATAATTGGCGAGGGTGGTATCGCTATTCACGTCTTCCCAAGTAAGCGTTGCAGCTCTGACCTCAGTTGGCGCAACCACCGGAGCCGTCGCAGTTGGAATACCCGCCAACACCAGCAACATGCCGACGCTTTGGAGCCCGGCAAGCAACCATGGTAGTGAGACCCTAGTTGCTCCTGTGCTAGCCCCGTTAGACGCTGTTTTCATACCATGACCGCGACTAATTCAAGCTACTGTCGGGCCAATTCGACCGCAGCATAGCGATGTTCAACAAATTCCACCACATTGGTACTTAACGCGAGTTTAAAATAGAGCTCGGCGCGCGCATCATCGCCACGAAGCTGGGCTGCTTTGCCGAAATAGAAATAGGCCTCACACAAGCGCTCCGCGATTCGCTCGCGTAGCTCACGCTCATCCAGACTTTCCGGATCTAGCCCGGCATGACGCGGAATTTCTTGTAAAAAAGCGACTTCCGAACCTTGCTCAGCCAAGGCCAGTACAATGGTATGTGCCCATTCGGCACGGTTTACTTGTTGTGCCCGCTGGCGTAAGGCTGTCAATGCAGCTTTCGGGTCGGTGGCTGCCTCGGCAAAATACAGCCACAAAATTCGGTATGGGTCGCTGGCATCCGCAGCAAGAAAGCGCTGCATATCTTGCGTAGCAAGATCGATTCGGCCACCGTAGTAAGCAGCGATACCTCGATTTAAATAAGCAAACTCATGATTAGGCGCTAATTCTATTGCGGCATCTAAGGCATCGAAGGCATACTGCGTCTCACCTAACACGGTGTAATGAATACCCAAAATATTGTAGGCATCGGCATTCCGAGGCTGATATTCCAAGGCATGGTTCAAATCAATTCGCGCTAAAGTACGCAGTCCCATCAAATCGTATAATGCTCCCCGCCGATACAATAACTGTCCACGCTGCTCGGCATCTAGCTCCTGGCCTAACACTTCGTTCAGCTTGGCTAATTCAAACTCGTAAGCAAACCGGGTTGGATGAGGTTCTGCCACTGGTAAACCATTGAGGCTGCCCGTTGGATAATTTGCAGTGCTACTGCAACCGCCCATAATAAGCGCGCTGAACAGCGTAAAACCAATCGCTAATCGACGTGCGGACAAGACACTTAAATTCATTTGTATCACCTGTTGTTCTAGTCTTTTCATTACATCATATTCAACTGAAAAGTTCAGGCTAAAAGTTGCGCTGAAAAGTGCGTAATAAAAAAGGAGCCCGAGGGCTCCTTTTCAGCAACACAAGATTCAGCCGCAGGCTTATGCGTCGTCTTCTTGCTCGCTTTCTGCTGCAGCAGGAGCCGCTTCAGCTGCTGGCTTGTCTGCAACTTCTTTCATGCTCAAACGAACGCGGCCTTGGCGATCGATTTCTAGCACTTTCACCGCAACCGTATCACCCACTTTCAGGTATTCGTTCACATCGTTGACACGCTCTTCAGCGATTTGTGAAATGTGTACTAAGCCATCTTTACCTGGTAATACAGTCACAAACGCACCGAAATCGACGATCCGCGCTACTTTACCCTGATAAATACGACCTACTTCGATGTCAGCCGTAATTTCTTCAATGCGGGCAATGGCTTTATCTGCAGACGCTTGATCGGTGGCCGCAATGCGAACCGTTCCGTCGTCATTGATTTCAATGTTGGTATTGGTGCTTTCTGTCAGTTCACGAATAACCGCACCACCTTTACCAATCACGTCACGGATTTTATCCGGATTGATTTTCATGGTGTGGTAACGCGGTGCATAGTTAGAAAGCTCAGTACGAGCGCCTGAAATAGCCTCATCCATTACTTTCAAAATATGCAAGCGTGCAGCTTTAGCTTGGGCCAACGCCGCTTCCATGATTTCACGGGTGATACCATCGATTTTAATGTCCATTTGCAGGGCGGTAACGCCTTGCTCGGTACCTGCAACTTTAAAGTCCATGTCACCTAAATGGTCTTCATCACCTAAGATGTCAGACAAGACCACATAGTTGTCACCTTCTTTCACCAAGCCCATTGCAATACCGGCAACTGCTGCTTTAATCGGTACGCCGGCATCCATAAGCGCCAATGATGCACCACAAACTGATGCCATTGAACTTGAACCGTTCGATTCAGTAATTTCCGATACTACCCGAATGGTGTACGGGAATTCGTCTTGGCTCGGCATAACAGCCAGTACGCCACGCTTCGCTAACCGACCATGGCCAATTTCACGACGCTTCGGCGAGCCTACCATGCCAGTTTCACCGACACAGAACGGCGGGAAATTGTAGTGCAACATGAAGCGGCTATTGATAGTGCCGGTCAGGTCATCAATCATCTGCGCATCGCGTTCTGTCCCTAAGGTAGCAGTGACGAGTGCTTGAGTTTCACCACGGGTGAACACGGCTGAACCGTGAGTACGCGGCAATACGCCAGTGGCGATGTGCAATGCACGCACCATGTCTGGGTCACGACCATCAATACGCTTTTCACCAGAGGTAATGCGAGTCCGCACCACTTTACTCTCGAGCGAGTGGAATAAGTCGCCAATCTCTTTTGGATCAAGGGTTTCATCTTCAGCCACCAACTTCGCAGTGATGTCTGCTTTCAGAGCGCCGATTTGCTCGTAACGCGCTGCTTTTTCAGTGATCCGATAAGCATCACCAATGCCAGCTTCAGCCAAGGCTTTTACTTTCTCTAACAAGGCTTCGTTGGTCGCAGGTGCGGTCCATTCCCACTTCGGTTTACCCGCTTCAGCAGCGAACTCACCAATAGCTTTGATCACAGTTTGTAATTGCTCATGGCCATAGATCACGGCGCCTAGCATTTGTGCTTCGCTCAATAATTGCGCTTCTGATTCAACCATTAATACCGCTTGCTCAGTACCCGCAACCACCAAATCAAGTTTTGACTCAGCCAGCTCATCTAAGGTTGGGTTTAAAACATATTCGTCGTTTAACACACCAACGCGCGCAGCGCCTAATGGGCCACTAAACGGCACACCCGAAATAGCGAGTGCAGCAGAAGTACCAATTAATGCCACGATATCTGGCGATACTTGTGGATTGACTGAAACCACAGTAGCGATGACTTGTACTTCGTTGTTGAAGCCTTCTGGGAATAATGGCCGAATTGGACGGTCGATTAAGCGTGAGGTTAAAGTTTCGTTTTCTGATGGACGACCTTCGCGCTTGAAGAATCCGCCGGGAATTTTACCAGCTGCATAGGTACGTTCTTGATAGTTCACGGTCAATGGGAAGAAGTCTTGGCCTTCCTTCGCTTCTTTTTTAGCGACGACTGTTACTAATACTGTGGTGTCGTCCATGCTTGCTAATACGGCACCGGTTGCTTGACGCGCCATGGCGCCAGTTTCTAGAGTTACGGTGTGTTGGCCGTACTGAAATTTCTTGGTAATTGGAGTCACTTTACTTTTCCTTTCCTACTATTTGCGTGGCCACATGGCCTTTTCTCTTTTACTTTATTCTACTGACAGTATAACGAATTATTTGCTGCGCCAAAACACCTTAAAACGACCAACAAAAAAGGGGCCGAGGCCCCTTTTATGCGTGCGTTTAGCGGCGTAAGCCCAAACGCTCGATTAAGCTAGCGTAGCGCTGATTATCTTTGCGCTTCAAGTAGTCTAATAATTTGCGGCGCTGGCTTACCATGCGTAACAAACCACGACGTGAGTGGTGGTCTTTCGCGTGCGCTTTAAAGTGACCTTGAAGAGCGTTGATGTTGGCACTCAATAGTGCGACTTGAACTTCAGGTGAACCTGTATCGTTCTCGCCTTGGCCAAAATCTTTCAAAATCTGTGCTTTATGCTCTGCTGTTAGTGACATGACAACTCCTTAAAAGGGTTAGGGTTTATAAAACGTGCCGCCAATCACTAATTCAGCGAACACGAAAGGCCAGTATTATAGGCCTTAGACACTAGGTTTGCAATCCAAATTCACGACTCGTTTCGGTTGCAATAACTCACCTTCCCACGTCGCAATACCATGAAACTGGCCGAGTTCATCCCGCACCCGCACCACGCTGTTGGATGTATTCACTGGGGTCGTCGGCGTCACGGCGTGGCCGTGTTGGAATAGCAGTGCTGCAGCGGCATCTATTAACACTTCAGGCAGCGTTGCTATGGTCGCATCCATCGGCAGCAATAACTGATCAAGCTCTGCTACCGTCGGCGCCTGTTGTGCCAATTCGGCCAGCGCATCAAGCGTGATCATGTTTCCTTCAATGCCACTGACCTCAGTACGTCGCAATTGAGCAACATGAGCACCACAACCTAAACGCTCGCCTATATCATCGACTAAGGTGCGAATATAGGTACCTTTACTACAACGAACACGCATCGTTGCTTGCGCAAGTTGTGGGTTAAAGTCCAGCAATTCAATCGAATAAATATTGATCTGCCGCTGTTTGCGCGGCACTTCGATACCATTACGGGCGTAGTAATAAAGTGGCCGACCTTCGTATTTAAGTGCTGAATACAAGGATGGCTGCTGCATTTGCTCGCCGACAAAAGCAGGGATCAAAGCGCTAACATCAGCTGCCGTTTGAGTAACCGTCGACGTGCTCACGACTTCACCATCGGCATCACTGGTGGTCGTGCGAACCCCAAGCTGGGCAACCACTTCGTAGGTTTTATCAGCATCTAGTAAGAAGTGAGAAAACTTAGTGGCCTCCCCCAAACACACGGGTAATAAGCCTGTGGCTAATGGATCTAGCGCCCCAGTGTGACCTGCCTTGCGGGCATCAAAAAAACGCCGCACTTGTTGAAGTGCGGCATTCGATGACATGCCTATCGGTTTATCAAGTAACAGGACCCCGTTAACGAGGCGACCTGTTTTGCGGCGCCCCATTTAGTCCTCGTCAGTTTCCGTTGCGTCGTCGTTATCCGTGCCTTTCGCACGGTCACGGCTCACTGCTTCATCAACCAGACGCGACATCCGCAGGCCTTCATTCAGCGATGGATCGTAAACGAATTTCAAGGCTGGCACGATTCGAGCTCGAATCCGTTTACCAAGCAATGAACGAATAAAGCCGGCGGCTTCATTCAATACTTTTACACCCATATCGATTTTAGCTTGATCATCGTGAAAGAAGGTGACGAAGACTTTTGCATAGGCCAAGTCTTTCGACACTTCCACTTCCGACACCGTGATCATGCTCACCCGTGGGTCTTTAATTTCTTGCTGCAGTATCACCGCGATTTCACGTTGATACTGCTGCCCGACCCGATCGGTACGACTAAAGTCTTTACCCATATCGGCTTATAAGCTCCGCTCAACTTGTACGGTTTCGAAGACTTCGATTTGGTCACCCACTTTCACGTCGTTGTAGTTCTTCACGCCGATACCACATTCCATGCCATTACGCACTTCCTGCACATCGTCTTTGAAGCGACGGAGTGACTCTAATTCGCCTTCGTAAATCACCACGTTGTCGCGCAGCACGCGAATTGGCGCAGAGCGTTTCACGATACCCTCGGTCACCATACAACCTGCAATCGCACCTATTTTCGGAGACTTAAATACGTCACGAACTTCAGCAAGACCGATGATTTGTTGTTTGAATTCAGGCGCAAGCATACCGCTCATCGCTTGTTTCACTTCATCGATAAGGTCGTAAATAACACTGTAGTAGCGTAAATCAACGCTTTCCTGTTCAACTAAACGTTTCGCAGCGGCTTCGGCACGTACGTTAAAACCAACCACAATCGCGTTTGAGGCGCTTGCTAAGGTCACGTCCGTTTCGGTAATACCACCCACACCACTACCGATAATGTTTACTTTCACTTCGTCGGTAGAGAGCTTCTGCAATGAATCTGCAATCGCTTCCAAACTACCTTGAACGTCTGATTTCAGGACCACATTCAGCTCAGATACTTCGCCATCAGTCATGTTCGCAAACATGTTCTCCAGCTTCGCTTTCTGCTGACGCGCTAATTTAATATCACGGTATTTACCATGGCGATAGTTCGCCACTTCACGCGCTTTGCGCTCATCCCGCACCACGGTCGCTTCGTCACCCGCTTGTGGTACGCCAGACAGACCCAGAATTTCAACTGGAATCGACGGCCCAGCTTCAGTCACGTCTTGACCATTTTCGTCACGCATAGCCCGAATTCGGCCGTACTCAACGCCACACAAGACGATGTCACCTTGCTTCAACGTACCTTCTTGAACCAAGACAGACGCTACCGGTCCACGGCCACGGTCGAGACGAGATTCAATCACGATACCGCGAGCCATACCCTCAGCAACTGCTTTCAAGTCCAATACTTCGGCTTGCAGCAACAAGGCTTCCAGTAACTGGTCGATGCCTTCGCCTGAATGCGCAGAAACATTTACAAATTGCACTTCACCACCCCATTCTTCAGGGATTACATCACGCTGTGCTAATTCATTTTTGACCCGATCCGGATCGGCTTCTGGCTTATCAATCTTGTTCACTGCTACCACAATAGGCACACCCGCAGCTTTCGCATGCTGGATCGCTTCTAAAGTCTGAGGCATTACCCCATCGTCTGCAGCAACCACCAAAATGACGATATCCGTTGCACTTGCACCACGTGCCCGCATTGAAGTAAAGGCGGCGTGACCTGGGGTATCGAGGAAAGTGATCATGCCATGACCGGTCTCAACGTGATAAGCACCGATATGCTGCGTAATACCACCAGCTTCGCCGGCTGCTACTTTGGCTTTTCGAATGTAGTCGAGTAATGAAGTTTTACCATGGTCAACGTGACCCATAACCGTGACCACTGGTGCCCGTGGTGATTCTTCACCTTTATCGCGGTCAGCTAACACCGACTCTTCCAGTGCGTTATCGTTCACCACTACAACTTTATGGCCCATTTCTTCAACCACTAAACTCGCAGTCTCTTGGTCCAACACTTGGTTGATAGTGACCATCTCGCCCATTTTCATCATGGTCTTGATGACTTCACCGGCTTTAATCGCCATTCGACTTGCCAGTTCACCTACAGTGATGGTTTCGCCAATGCGAACTTCACGTTCAACGGGCGCGCTCGGCTTATTAAAGCCTTGCTGCAAGGTTGATGGACGTTTGCCGCCCTTGCGACGTTTTTCACGACGCGGCGCTTCTTCTTTATCATCGTCTTCACGACGGCGCTTTTTCTTGCGCCGAGTGCGCCGATCTTCGTCGGCATCTTGCTCATCTTCTGCAGCTTGTGCATATTGTGAAGTCGTGAAATGCACGTCCTCTTCTTCGGCTTGCTTACGCTTGGCTTCTTCTTCTTGCCAACGAGCGGAGTTCTCTTCTGCTAATTTGCGTGCTTCCTCAGCTTGACGAGCCGCTTCAGCTTCCGCTTTCTTACGCGCTTCTTCTTCTTGCGCCTTGCGGATTTTCTCAGCTTCGGCTTTAGCTTCGTCAGCAGCAGCGCGCTCTTCTGGCGTCATTGCTGCACGTTTTTCCGCTTCGGCTTTGGCTCGTGCTTTTTCTTTTTCTTTCTTCGCCTTCTCGGCTTTGGCACGCTCTTCAGCAGCTTGCGCGTCGGCTTTCGCCTTCGCTTCCGCGGCCGCCTTGGCAGCTTCTTCCTGACGTTTAGCTTCGGCTTCAGCTTGTTCTTTCTCTAACCGCTCTTGGTCTTCTCGCTGCTGCTCTTCAAGCGCTGAACGCTTCACATAAGTTCGCTTCTTACGCACTTCAACTTGCACCGACTTGGCACGTGAACCACCGCCAATACTCAGGGTGCTTTTAGTTTTACGCTTCAGCGTCATTTTGCTCGGTTCCGCAGAACCGCCGCCGCCATGAGAACGGTTTAAATGCGTCAGCAAAGTTTGCTTTTCAGTCTCGGTGACTTGATCACCCGGCTGCTTGGTAATTCCTGCTTCCGCAAACTGTTGCACCAAACGATCTACTGTCGTACCGACATCTTTGGCTAGCTTATCTAGCGTTACTTCTTCCATAGTCTGTTGTACCCCCGTCGACCGCTATTATTCTGTTTCACCAAACCAGCAAATATTACGTGCTTGCATGATTAGCTCGCCCGCTCGCTGTTCTGATAACTCTTCGATTTCGGCAAGGTCATCAATACCTTGCTCTGCCAGCTCTTCCAGCGTACGAACGCCATGGCTAGCCAACACAAACGCGAGATGACGATCTAAACCTGGTAGGTTCAGCAAGGTTTCATCTGGCTCAGAATCTTCTAAAGACTCTTCAGACGCCAATGCCTTGGTCGTTAACACTGCCTTCGCACGATTGCGCAATTCTTCAACGATATCTTCGTCCATACCGTCGATTTCAAGTAATTCTTCCATTGGCACGTAAGCCACTTCTTCAAGACTTGAGAAGCCCTCATCTACTAACACCGAGGCAAAGTCTTCGTCTAGCTCCAACGCATCCATGAATAAATTCATCACTCGTTGTGCTTCAGCTTGGTTACGCTCGTTAAAGTCATCAACTGACATGACATTCAATTGCCAACCGGTCAATTGCGACGCTAACCGCACGTTCTGGCCGCTTTTACCAATGGCTTGCGCTAAATTACCTTCTTCCACAGCTACTTCCATGGTGTGTGAATCTTCATCCACAACAATTGAAGCTACTTCAGCAGGCGCCATGGCGTTAATCACGAACTGCGCAGGATTATCATCCCACAACACGATATCAACGCGCTCACCACCGATCTCACCAGATACGGCCTGCACCCGAGCACCACGCATACCGACGCAAGCGCCGACTGGGTCGATGCGACGATCGTTACTCTTCACGGCGATTTTAGCGCGTGAACCAGGATCGCGAGCAGCGCCACGGATTTCGATCATCTCTTCGCCAATTTCCGGCACTTCGATACGGAACAATTCGACTAAGAAATCAGGATGAGTCCGACTGACAAATAATTGTGCGCCGCGCGCTTCTGGGCGAACGTCATATAACAAACCACGAACTCGGTCGCCGGCACGCACTGATTCGCGTGGTAACATCTCTTCCCGATAAATAATCGCTTCGGCGTTATTACCCAAGTCTAAAATGACATGCTCGCGATTCGCACGTTTTACCGTACCACTCACCAAGCTTCCAACTTGATCTTGATACTCTTCAACCACTTTAGCACGCTCAGCCTCACGTACTTTTTGCACGATCACTTGCTTCGCAGTTTGGGTGGTGATGCGATCAAATTCGATAGAATCGATTTCTTCCTCAATAAAGTCGCCAAGCTGAACGCTGTCGTCTTCATATTGGGCGGCTTCTACGCCGATTTCACGAAATGGATGCTCAAGCGCCGCGCCGGTATCTTCGACGACTAACCAACGACGATAGGTTTTAAAATCGCCAGTACTGCGATCAATGCTCACCCGAACATCGATATCACCTTCGTATTTTTTCTTGGTTGCATGCGCAAGCGCTGACTCGAGAGCTTCAAAAATTTTCTCACGCGGTACGTCTTTTTCGTTCGAAACCGCTTCTGCAACTAATAGTATTTCTTTATTCATGTTTGTTGCCTCGTCAACACTGTCAACTTTTTAAATTTGTGGGATCAGGTGTGCTTTCTTAATATTGCGCACACTCACGGTGAAACTTTCATCGGAACCAAGCAGGACGAAGGCAATGTCATTATCTTCAACCTTGCTAATCACGCCCTTAAATTTGCGCTTACCTTGCAACGGAGCGGTCAATTCAACCGCCGCTTGCTCGCCAACGTAGGCAGCATACTGGTGCGCCTTAAAGAACGGGCGCTCCATGCCTGGTGATGAAACTTCCAAGAAATATTCGTTATTGATGGGATCTTCGACGTCCAAAATCGCACTGGCTTGGTGACTCACATCGGCACAATCATCTACGCTGATGCCGTCCGGCGAATCAATGTATACCCGCAAGGTTGAGTGCTTACCGGCACGGACGAATTCCACGCCCCATAATTCAAACTCTAACGCCGCCACAGCTGGCTCTAATAGCTCTGCAATGCGATCTTCAATACGCGCCAAAAACCTATCTCCTAAAACAAAAAAAGGGCGAAACGCCCAGTGTTGTTGACTGCCAAGCCGACTAGCGGTGCAGCAGAGGTCACATAGTAAAAAGCCCCGAACGCTTTGGCGGGGCTTCATAAACACTGGACCCTTTGTCCTCTGAATAACAAACAAGCATTATTCAGGAAGTTGGTTGCGGGGGCAGGATTTGAACCTACGACCTTCGGGTTATGAGCCCGACGAGCT